>NZ_CP173613.1:0-8894 GCF_045037875.1 Pseudomonas petroselini | reverse complement strand
CTTCTGTATGCTTGTTTTCAGTATCATGATCTGCATCGCAAATTTTCTTAACAAGATCCAAAAATTCAGCTTCGGTATATTCAGTAATATTTTGCTTGTCCATATTATTTACCATTCTTATGAAGATCGATGTGCCTTTTTGGCGTTAAAATACCAATATTGTCAATATCATAAACAGCCCCACCATCTTTAATGGGAGTTATGTGGTGGAGTTCGTAACGAGTACGGCCACCAACTTGCTCTGCTTCAGGAGGGAAAGGAGAATAACCTTTGCTAAGGGCCTTCTTGTTGCTTCCATTGAACTTACTGGTCAAAGTTGACTCTTTTCCAACCTCACTCCATACGGCTCGACGGAATGCATCAAAACTCCCAAATTCACGGCCACGCAGTTTATCCGCAACCACTGTCAGGCATTGTCACCCGTTTTTGGTAATGGCGAAGATGTCTTACAATATGGTTACGGGACACGTATGGGACGGACGCAACTTATGGCATGGCACACTGTACAGGACACGTTAAAACTTACTGGCCGTTCGCGCTCACAACTCTACCGTGACATGGCGAAAGGCCTCGTCAGCTACAGGACAGGCAAAGATGAAAGGCGTGAATTCGAGACAAGCGAACTGATCCGGGTCTACGGTGAACTCAAGGATCTTGAGACAGCAAAAAGGCACAAAGAGGGACAGTCAAAAAATGACAATATTCAGGCGGGAAATACGCAGTTAGAGGCCATTCAGCAGAAGCTGGATGCACTGCAGGAAACCGTCACCCTGATGCTCGAGGATAAAATCGCACGGGAAGCAGAAAAGCGGGTGCGGGAAGAGGAACGCGATCTGCTGCAGTCGGAAATCAGCCGGTTGACGGACGCGCTGGCACAGGAAAAAAAGCGGGGCTTCTGGTCGCGGTTGTTTCGCTCCGGTTCAGAATAATCGAGCCGGGAACTCTGATTGAACACAATATCCTGAAGGTAAGCCAAGTTTATAACTGCCTCTACACGCTTAATCGCAGCTTATTTTTTGGATAAAAATTATTCACATACGCTTTAAAAGCCAAATTTAAGACACATCTTAAAGGTGGGTATCAAATCTTCAACCTCTAGGATATATAAAAATGGCATTAGTACAAAAAGCGACCTTGAATGAGCTGGCGACCAATGCCAACTCGGATTTTTTTGGTAAACGTTTTACAGCTGGGGATGAGGTGCCACACTCAGGCATTTATAAGTGCACCAAGTGTGATCGCGAAGTTACCGTCAATGCACACTCGAAAGACAATACATTTCCTCCTCATTACCCGGAAAGCTCCTGCAGGTCACCAAATTGGAAACCTTATGTGATGTCGGATACGAAGGCTGAATGGTAGTAACGTAAAATGCCGCTTTCATAGGCGGCTTTTTTTATACCCGCCAGTCAGTCAGATTTACCATAACATCCGTTGCCCGCACCGCTGAAACGGGGTTGGCTGCGTTTCCGGTGCCAGACGCGAGAAAGTGGCGACAGACATAACGAAAAAACACCAGAAACGCAGCCGCTGAATATTACACGGATGAATAGTCATGCAGCTAGATGCATGGAGGTTGAAGTCACACTAAAATCAGCGCGAACGCCTTAAAAACCGGCAAATGCCTCTCCGGCAACTCACACAGCTCCATCACCAGGTAAAAACAGTTCAGCAGGGCTTCAATAACGTTGAAAATTTTCATCACTTCCTCCGGGATAAGTCACTACCATTCCGGTAGTCAGCCTATTTAGCAGGAACGCGATGAGCCCTTCTTCGTGCGGGCTGTCACCTCATCTTCGGACCATCAAAACTCTTCTGCTTCTGACGGAGCGTCAGCTCCAGCTCGTTCTGACGCTGATACTCCAGTGCAGCCTTCTCCTCGATGGCATTCAGCTCCCGGACAAGCGGCGCAGCTGCTCGCTCAAACTCTGCACCTGCTCGCTCAAGTCCGACACGCGCTCGCTCAGCATCGCGTTCTCCCGTTGCATAAGCCCAGACATCCTCCGCCATTCCGCGAAGGCGTTCTCCCATTCGTCCAGCCTTTGCGAGTAGTCCTGCTGTAGCTGCTCTAATGCGCTCAGCAACTGCTTTTCCAGCTCTGTCATTTTCCGCTACTCCTGTGTCAGGCGGATCCAGGTCGTTCCCTTGTAAGGGATGGTTTCGGGCTTCGTTCCCGGGGGCAGGATAATGAACCTCCGGCCGTCGTCCCCCTCCTGATAGCGCACGCCCCACGTCCGTGTGTTCATTTTCTTCAGGGCGTCCTCCTGCTGGCGAAGGGCCTTGTAATTGTCGAGGATCTGCTGGCCCTGCCACCACAGAATGCCCCCGCATGTCCCGGTAAGCAGGCCCGCCGTCATCAGGACGGAGAGCCATGTCCGGCCGGCCGACCGCAGCACGCTCCGCCGGTTCTTCTCCATGGCCTCGCTCATGCCCTCCTCGTGGGCGCGGATGGCGTCGCTGATTCTCTTCGCGCTTGCGCTCAGTTCCGCTCTGACAGACTGCTCGTGCTCGCTGAATGCGGCTTTCAGCATCTCGCCGGTACTCTGCTGCTGCGCTTTCGATTTCAGCTCCAAGTCCTTCGCCAGCGTTAAAAGACTGCTCATAGATGGCTCCCTTCAGTCGGATATTTCGCCCCCCGTCCGGGTCGGCAATGCTGATACTGCTTTTCGTAGTCCGTACCACCTCAAAACCTGACTGCTCCAGCGCCACAGTGACGTCCTGCCGCGTTTTCAGCTCCCCGGATGAGGCAAGGACCATCAGCCCCCGGGTGATCGCTTCTGCCGCCTCCTGCTTCGTTTTCGGCAGGGCCGACGCCGTGACCAGCGCCCGTCGGTTCTCCGGCGCGTTCGGGTCGTGCAGCCCCAGCCGGCCGTTGACCACCGTCTGCCAGGCATCGATGCGCGGCCGGTCGGCGCGGTCAAAGTACGGCTGCAGGCGCTTGCCGGTCAGCAGCTCGGTGTTGGGGATCAGGAAGTTCAGCTCCAGACGCCCTTTATCGGTGTGCTCCACCCACAGAACGCTGTACTGGTCCTTATCAAGTCCGGGCATCAGAACCCGCTCGAAGCTGGCCATCAGTTTTTCCCGTTGCCCGGGCTGCAGGTCGGCCTCCGCGAACGACAGCACCCCGGAAGTGTATTTCTTCGCGTACGGCGAGGCGTCAATAAGCTCCCGGACCTCTTCCGGCCGTCCCTCCAGGACGCTGGCACCCTCGCGCTGCCGGTCTTTCCCGAGCAGATAATCCACCGGCCCGGCGCCACCGCCCCGGCCGCGCGGATGGAATTTAACGATCATCGTCCGATCCTTTCGCCAGAACCGCGTGACGCAGCTGCTCGAGGCCGGCATCGATCGCCATCAGCGCGGCCACAACCTGCACCCGGTCCTGGCCGGTACCGCCGCCGGCGTTAACCCGGCGGGCTATCTGGTTGAGGTTATTGCCCATGCCGGCAAGCTGGCGCAGCAGCGCCGGCGAGATCGAGGGAAGTTTGCCGGCGCGGGCCGGCTTCTCACCGAGACACGTCTGCCGCATCCAGGACGCCAGCTGCTTACCGTCGCAGCGTTCGAGCAGCCGGCGGTGCTCGTCCTCCGTCACCCACATGGTGAGCATCTTGTTCCGTTTTTCTGACAAACCGGTCTCCTGATAACGCCGGGACGGGCGGGAAACGCTTCCCGGACGGCACGGGGTTGGACAAGCCGCAGGCGCGTCAGCGGTTTTTGGCGGGTTTCGGGGCGCAGCCCTGAACCAGTCACGTAGCGCTAGCGGAGTGTATACTGGCTTAAAATGTAACATCGCGGACACACCAGACATAACTGCCACATAAAGCAGGTGCAGAAAAAGCTCAGGCGCGTAAGGAGAAAATGCCATACAGGATATATGCTGCTTCCTCGCTCACTGACTCGCTCCGCTCGGGCGTTCGGCTGCGGCGAGCAGAAGAAGCAGATAGTACAGGATGTACGATATACGGGCAGGCGGGAAGGAAAGGGACAGCAATAAGGCCCCCGGCGTTGCCGGTTTTCCATAGGCTCCGCCCCCCTGACAAGCATCACAAAATCTGACGCTCAAATCAGTGGTGGCGAAACCCGACAGGACTATAAAGATACCAGGCGTTTCCCCCTGGTGGCTCCCTCGTGCGCTCTCCTGTTCCTGCCTTTCGGTTTACCGGTGTCATTCCGCTGTTATGGCCGCGGTTTCTCATTCCACGCCTGACACTCGGCTCCGGGAAGGCAGTTCGCTCCAAGCTGGACTGTATGCACGAACCCCCCGTTCAGTCCGACTGCTGCGCCTTTCCGGTAACTATCGACTTGAGTCCAAGCCGGAAAGACACGACAAAGCGCCACTGGCAGCAGCCACTGGTAACAAGATGAGCAAGAGATATGTTGAGAGTACTTGAAGTGGTGGCCGAACTGCGGCTACACTGGAAGGACAGCTTTGGTGACATGTCTCTTGCTTAGACTGTTACCTGGTTCAGAAACTTGCCGGTTTACTGAACCTTCGAAAAACCACCTTGCCGGGTGGTTTTTTCGTTTACAGAGCAAGAGATTACGACTCATTGCAAAGGATCTCAAGAAGATCCTTTATGGATTGCTGTTAATACCGCTATCAAGCGTGATAGTGGATGACGGAGACACCGCACCACCTCCGGTATCACGAACATTGTTTACCTGGCATGCTGCCAACACCATTGAAAAAACAATAACTCCAACGAAAAGTAACTTTTTCATTTGTGATCCTTTTATTTTTATTTTTATTTTTATTTTTATTAGGATGAAGGGAGCCCCCTCTATGAAGGCTCCCTTATAAATTAGACAGCTTTGAAACCAGATTTCCCGTTAGCTTTACGCCACTCTTTCACTGTTTTAACAATACCTGCAGGGCTGTCGTCCTGACCTGGTTTTGGATAATAGATGAGATCAGAACCATCAGGATGTTCAGTTAATTTCTTAAACAGCAACACAGCTTCTGTATGCTTGTTTTCAGTATCATAATCTGCATCGCAAATTTTCTTAACAAGATCCAAAAATTCAGCTTCGGTATATTCAGTAATATTTTGCTTGTCCATATTATTTACCATTCTTATGAAGATCGATGTGCCTTTTTGGCGTTAAAATACCAATATTGTCAATATCATAAACAGCCCCACCATCTTTAATGGGAGTTATGTGGTGGAGTTCGTAACGAGTACGGCCACCAACTTGCTCTGCTTCAGGAGGGAAAGGAGAATAACCTTTGCTAAGGGCCTTCTTGTTGCTTCCATTGAACTTACTGGTCAAAGTTGACTCTTTTCCAACCTCACTCCATACGGCTCGACGGAATGCATCAAAACTCCCAAATTCACGGCCACGCAGTTTATCCGCAACCACTGTCAGGCATTGTCACCCGTTTTTGGTAATGGCGAAGATGTCTTACAATATGGTTACGGGACACGTATGGGACGGACGCAACTTATGGCATGGCACACTGTACAGGACACGTTAAAACTTACTGGCCGTTCGCGCTCACAACTCTACCGTGACATGGCGAAAGGCCTCGTCAGCTACAGGACAGGCAAAGATGAAAGGCGTGAATTCGAGACAAGCGAACTGATCCGGGTCTACGGTGAACTCAAGGATCTTGAGACAGCAAAAAGGCACAAAGAGGGACAGTCAAAAAATGACAATATTCAGGCGGGAAATACGCAGTTAGAGGCCATTCAGCAGAAGCTGGATGCACTGCAGGAAACCGTCACCCTGATGCTCGAGGATAAAATCGCACGGGAAGCAGAAAAGCGGGTGCGGGAAGAGGAACGCGATCTGCTGCAGTCGGAAATCAGCCGGTTGACGGACGCGCTGGCACAGGAAAAAAAGCGGGGCTTCTGGTCGCGGTTGTTTCGCTCCGGTTCAGAATAATCGAGCCGGGAACTCTGATTGAACACAATATCCTGAAGGTAAGCCAAGTTTATAACTGCCTCTACACGCTTAATCGCAGCTTATTTTTTGGATAAAAATTATTCACATACGCTTTAAAAGCCAAATTTAAGACACATCTTAAAGGTGGGTATCAAATCTTCAACCTCTAGGATATATAAAAATGGCATTAGTACAAAAAGCGACCTTGAATGAGCTGGCGACCAATGCCAACTCGGATTTTTTTGGTAAACGTTTTACAGCTGGGGATGAGGTGCCACACTCAGGCATTTATAAGTGCACCAAGTGTGATCGCGAAGTTACCGTCAATGCACACTCGAAAGACAATACATTTCCTCCTCATTACCCGGAAAGCTCCTGCAGGTCACCAAATTGGAAACCTTATGTGATGTCGGATACGAAGGCTGAATGGTAGTAACGTAAAATGCCGCTTTCATAGGCGGCTTTTTTTATACCCGCCAGTCAGTCAGATTTACCATAACATCCGTTGCCCGCACCGCTGAAACGGGGTTGGCTGCGTTTCCGGTGCCAGACGCGAGAAAGTGGCGACAGACATAACGAAAAAACACCAGAAACGCAGCCGCTGAATATTACACGGATGAATAGTCATGCAGCTAGATGCATGGAGGTTGAAGTCACACTAAAATCAGCGCGAACGCCTTAAAAACCGGCAAATGCCTCTCCGGCAACTCACACAGCTCCATCACCAGGTAAAAACAGTTCAGCAGGGCTTCAATAACGTTGAAAATTTTCATCACTTCCTCCGGGATAAGTCACTACCATTCCGGTAGTCAGCCTATTTAGCAGGAACGCGATGAGCCCTTCTTCGTGCGGGCTGTCACCTCATCTTCGGACCATCAAAACTCTTCTGCTTCTGACGGAGCGTCAGCTCCAGCTCGTTCTGACGCTGATACTCCAGTGCAGCCTTCTCCTCGATGGCATTCAGCTCCCGGACAAGCGGCGCAGCTGCTCGCTCAAACTCTGCACCTGCTCGCTCAAGTCCGACACGCGCTCGCTCAGCATCGCGTTCTCCCGTTGCATAAGCCCAGACATCCTCCGCCATTCCGCGAAGGCGTTCTCCCATTCGTCCAGCCTTTGCGAGTAGTCCTGCTGTAGCTGCTCTAATGCGCTCAGCAACTGCTTTTCCAGCTCTGTCATTTTCCGCTACTCCTGTGTCAGGCGGATCCAGGTCGTTCCCTTGTAAGGGATGGTTTCGGGCTTCGTTCCCGGGGGCAGGATAATGAACCTCCGGCCGTCGTCCCCCTCCTGATAGCGCACGCCCCACGTCCGTGTGTTCATTTTCTTCAGGGCGTCCTCCTGCTGGCGAAGGGCCTTGTAATTGTCGAGGATCTGCTGGCCCTGCCACCACAGAATGCCCCCGCATGTCCCGGTAAGCAGGCCCGCCGTCATCAGGACGGAGAGCCATGTCCGGCCGGCCGACCGCAGCACGCTCCGCCGGTTCTTCTCCATGGCCTCGCTCATGCCCTCCTCGTGGGCGCGGATGGCGTCGCTGATTCTCTTCGCGCTTGCGCTCAGTTCCGCTCTGACAGACTGCTCGTGCTCGCTGAATGCGGCTTTCAGCATCTCGCCGGTACTCTGCTGCTGCGCTTTCGATTTCAGCTCCAAGTCCTTCGCCAGCGTTAAAAGACTGCTCATAGATGGCTCCCTTCAGTCGGATATTTCGCCCCCCGTCCGGGTCGGCAATGCTGATACTGCTTTTCGTAGTCCGTACCACCTCAAAACCTGACTGCTCCAGCGCCACAGTGACGTCCTGCCGCGTTTTCAGCTCCCCGGATGAGGCAAGGACCATCAGCCCCCGGGTGATCGCTTCTGCCGCCTCCTGCTTCGTTTTCGGCAGGGCCGACGCCGTGACCAGCGCCCGTCGGTTCTCCGGCGCGTTCGGGTCGTGCAGCCCCAGCCGGCCGTTGACCACCGTCTGCCAGGCATCGATGCGCGGCCGGTCGGCGCGGTCAAAGTACGGCTGCAGGCGCTTGCCGGTCAGCAGCTCGGTGTTGGGGATCAGGAAGTTCAGCTCCAGACGCCCTTTATCGGTGTGCTCCACCCACAGAACGCTGTACTGGTCCTTATCAAGTCCGGGCATCAGAACCCGCTCGAAGCTGGCCATCAGTTTTTCCCGTTGCCCGGGCTGCAGGTCGGCCTCCGCGAACGACAGCACCCCGGAAGTGTATTTCTTCGCGTACGGCGAGGCGTCAATAAGCTCCCGGACCTCTTCCGGCCGTCCCTCCAGGACGCTGGCACCCTCGCGCTGCCGGTCTTTCCCGAGCAGATAATCCACCGGCCCGGCGCCACCGCCCCGGCCGCGCGGATGGAATTTAACGATCATCGTCCGATCCTTTCGCCAGAACCGCGTGACGCAGCTGCTCGAGGCCGGCATCGATCGCCATCAGCGCGGCCACAACCTGCACCCGGTCCTGGCCGGTACCGCCGCCGGCGTTAACCCGGCGGGCTATCTGGTTGAGGTTATTGCCCATGCCGGCAAGCTGGCGCAGCAGCGCCGGCGAGATCGAGGGAAGTTTGCCGGCGCGGGCCGGCTTCTCACCGAGACACGTCTGCCGCATCCAGGACGCCAGCTGCTTACCGTCGCAGCGTTCGAGCAGCCGGCGGTGCTCGTCCTCCGTCACCCACATGGTGAGCATCTTGTTCCGTTTTTCTGACAAACCGGTCTCCTGATAACGCCGGGACGGGCGGGAAACGCTTCCCGGACGGCACGGGGTTGGACAAGCCGCAGGCGCGTCAGCGGTTTTTGGCGGGTTTCGGGGCGCAGCCCTGAACCAGTCACGTAGCGCTAGCGGAGTGTATACTGGCTTAAAATGTAACATCGCGGACACACCAGACATAACTGCCACATAAAGCAGGTGCAGAAAAAGCTCAGGCGCGTAAGGAGAAAATGCCATACAGGATATATGCTGTTTCTCCTCGCTCACTGACTCGCTCCGCTCGGGCGTTCGGCTGCGGCGAGCAGAAGAAGCAGA
>NZ_CP173614.1:5580000-6927963 GCF_045037875.1 Pseudomonas petroselini | reverse complement strand
TGCATAGAGGTGCACTACGGTTGCTTTCAGTCCTAAAGTCCGGCGTTTCTATGCAATGACCCTGCGCATGGCTATCATGCGTGCCTCTTTGTGAGGCGATACTTGCATGCTGACGTTGTTAAAACTTCTGAAAGATGGACGATTCCACTCCGGAGAAGCACTGGGTGCTGCCCTGGGCGTTAGCCGTAGTGCTGTCTGGAAGCAGCTCCAGCACCTTGAGGCTGAATTGAATCTGTCCATTCATAAGGTTCGTGGCAAGGGATATCAGTTGGCGTCACCGCTGGTGTTCTTGAGTGCTGAAGGTATCGCGATGAATGCGCCTGTCTTGGCATGGCCCGTTCATATCTCTGATTCCATTGACTCCACGAATGCCGAAGCTTTGCGCCTTGTCGATGCTGGATGTGCGGCGCCGTTCCTGGTGCTTGCCGAGCAGCAAACCGCGGGAAGAGGCAGAAGAGGGCGAAAGTGGGTCAGTCCGTTCGCACAAAATGTTTATTACAGCCTTGTATTGCGCATTGAGTCTGGCCTTCGGCAATTGGAGGGCCTAAGTCTCGTTGTGGGCTTGGCGGTGATGCAGGCTTTACGCGAGTCAGGCGTACGTGGGGCGGCACTGAAATGGCCAAACGATGTGCTGGTAGGGCAGAAGAAGATCGCCGGGATTTTGCTGGAGTTGGTAGGAGACCCGGCTGATATCTGTCACGTTGTCCTCGGAATAGGCATAAATGTGAACATGCAGAGGGCTGACGAGGTGGATCAGCAATGGACTTCGGTGCTGCTTGAGACAGGCTCTTCTGTTGATCGCAATGCTCTGGTGGCGCAATTGGGTGTACAGCTGCAGCGCTACCTTGACCGACATCGGGAGGGTGGTTTTGTCGCGCTTCAAGAGGAGTGGGAGCAGAGTCACGCTTGGCAGGGGCGGCAGGTGTCTCTCATTGCGGGTGTCAACCAGGTCGATGGGGTTGTACTGGGTGTAGACCGTCAGGGGGCGTTGCGTTTGAGTGTTGAGGGCGTTGAGAAAATATACAGTGGTGGTGAGTTAAGCCTGAGGTTGCGTGATGATTCTTGAGCTCGACTGTGGGAATAGCTTTATCAAGTGGCGTGTGCTTGATTCGGGTTCCGCAAGTGCCTCTGCGGAGGGGGTTGTTCGTTCTGATCTGGCATTGATTGAAAATCTGTCAGCGCTGCCTCGATTGCTGCTGACGCGCTGCCGATTGGTCAGCGTTCGGGCCCTGGAAGAAACAAGTAAGCTGGTCGACGCCTTGCACGAGGCTTTTGGCGTTACCGTTTCCTGCGCTGCCCCGGCACGAGAAATGGCCGGAGTACGCAACGGCTACGAAGATTTCGAGCGTCTGGGGCTCGATCGTTGGCTGGCGATGCTGGGTGGATTCAAGCTGGCGCGCGGCGCTTGCCTGGTACTTGATTTTGGTACGGCTGCCACAGCAGATTTTGTTGCGGCGGATGGTGAGCACTTGGGTGGCTTCATTTGCCCAGGTATGCCCCTCATGCGCAACCAACTGCGAACGCATACGCGCAAGATTCGGTATGACGACGACGCCGCGGAAAGGGCGCTGGAGCGTCTTTCTCCCGGTCGTACGACGGTGGAGGCCGTGGAGCGCGGTTGTACGCTGATGCTGAGAGGGTTTGTACTGACTCAGTTAGAGTTGGCGCGAAGCTACTGGGGCGATGACTTCACCGTATTTCTGACCGGGGGGGATGCTGATTTGGTGGTGGATGCAGTGCCGCAGGCGGAGCTCGTGCCCGATCTGGTATTTGTCGGTTTGGCGATGGCTTGTCCTTTGTCCTGAGGTGATTATGCGTTGGCTATTTTTGCTTTTACTTGTTCTCAATGCCTTCTATTACATTTGGCATCAGCAAGAAGCCCCTTTGCGCGCTAAAGATGTCACGCCTCTGAGCCTTTACAAGGGCTCGCAGCAGGATATTCGACTGCTCAGTGAGTCCTCCGATGCTGTGGTGCGTAGAGAGCGCGCAAAAGCATCTGAAGCGCAAAATACTTGCCTGTATATCGGTGGGTTTGCGGACCAGCGTCAAGCGCAGTCTGTTGAGCAGCGGCTCCTAAGCTTGGATATAAAGGTCAAGGTTCAGCTGCTGAATACTGCGGACGCATCTGGCTACTGGCTGCGTGTGGCCCCTGAAAGTCGACGCCTGGCTGACGATCTGCCCTTTGAAAACCTTGCTAAGGAATTCAATGAGTTAAAACATAAAATAATGTTGTGCGAAGGCGTTGCAACTCTCGAATAGTTTGCATAGAATGGCGCCCGCTTCGCAGTGAAGACCTTTAAGGTCGACAGCGTGAAGCTAAGGTCAATGCAGCTAACCTCATATTTTTAAATGAGAAAATGCTTGACAGAAGGTCGGCGTAATGTAAAATGCCGGCTCGCTTAGGAGGGGTTCCCGAGCGGCCAAAGGGATCAGACTGTAAATCTGACGTCTACGACTTCGAAGGTTCGAATCCTTCCCCCTCCACCATTTTAGCGTGAGCTGCAAGCTCCGCGGGTATAGTTTAGTGGTAGAACCTCAGCCTTCCAAGCTGATGATGCGGGTTCGATTCCCGCTACCCGCTCCAAGTTTGCAGGTTGTGCACGGTGTTTTGCTCTTGTAGCTCAGTTGGTAGAGCACACCCTTGGTAAGGGTGAGGTCAGCGGTTCAAATCCGCTCAAGAGCTCCATATAACAAGGCAGATATGAAAATATCTGCCTTTGTTTTAACAGCTGCCTCGGCTTGATGGTGTTGTGCTTGGCTTTGTTGCTAGGTGATTTCAAGTCTATAGGGGTTGGTTGTTGTAAAGTCTTTTTCAGGCCTGCATAATGGTCGGCCTGATTTTGTTTTAGGTCAGTAGCTCAATTGGCAGAGCGACGGTCTCCAAAACCGTAGGTTGGGGGTTCGATTCCCTCCTGACCTGCCAGATTCACGTGGTGTATCTGGCTTTCTTTTCACAGGATCTTCATAGATGACTCCTAAGGCTGAAGCTCAAAGCTCTCGTTTCGATCTGGTCAAGTGGCTCGCTGTAGTCGCCTTGGTGGTCGTAGGCGTTGTTGGCAATCAGTACTATTCTGCTTCGCCGATCCTGTACCGTGTGCTCGCTTTGCTTGCCCTTGCTGCTGTAGCTGCCTTTGTGGGCCTGCAGACCGCCAAAGGCAAGTCTTTCGCGGTCCTGGTAAAGGAAGCTCGCACCGAAATCCGTAAAGTCGTTTGGCCGACTCGCCAAGAAACCACGCAGACCACGTTGATTGTTGTGGCTGTTGTTCTGGTTATGGCGTTGCTGTTGTGGGGGCTTGATTCCCTGCTCGGCTGGCTTGTTTCCTTGATTGTTGGCTAAGGGTGTCCCGTGGCTAAGCGTTGGTACGTTGTGCATGCTTACTCGGGTTACGAGAAGCATGTTATGCGCTCTTTGCTGGAGCGCGTAAAGCTGGCAGGCATGGAAGATGGCTTCGGCGAAATTCTGGTTCCCACTGAAGAAGTGGTTGAAATGCGGAATGGCCAGAAGCGTAAAAGTGAACGTAAGTTCTTCCCTGGCTACGTGCTAGTACAGATGGACATGAACGAAGGTACTTGGCACTTGGTCAAGGACACTCCTCGTGTTATGGGTTTCATTGGCGGTACCGCTGATAAGCCTGCTCCGATCACCGACAAAGAGGCGGAAGCAATTCTGCGTCGTGTTGCTGATGGTAGCGACAAGCCTAAGCCGAAGACGCTCTTCGAGCCGGGTGAGGTTGTTCGTGTCACAGATGGTCCGTTTGCTGATTTCAACGGTACTGTCGAAGAAGTTAACTACGAAAAGAGCCGGATCCAAGTGGCAGTGCTCATTTTCGGTCGCTCTACCCCGGTAGAGTTGGAGTTCAGTCAGGTCGAGAAGGTCTAGCTGAGCAAGCATCCCAACCCCGCAGCCCTGGGCTGTGGGGTTTTGTCGTCACTGGGATAAACGCGCAAGTAACCGGGGAGCCTTTCGAGGCGTTTGAACCCGTAATTGGAGTGCCTCATGGCCAAGAAGATTACCGCTTACATCAAGCTGCAAGTGAAGGCCGCTCAGGCCAACCCTAGCCCACCCGTTGGTCCAGCTCTGGGTCAGCACGGCGTGAACATCATGGAGTTCTGCAAGGCCTTCAACGCCCGTACTCAGGGTCTTGAGCCAGGTCTGCCAACTCCAGTGATCATCACTGTATACAGCGACCGTAGCTTCACTTTCGAAACCAAGTCGACCCCGGCTTCGGTTCTGTTGAAGAAAGCTGCTGGTCTGACTAGCGGTTCCGCTCGTCCGAACACCGTTAAGGTTGGCACCGTGACTCGTGCTCAGCTGGAAGAAATCGCGAAAACCAAAAACGCGGATCTGACTGCAGCTGATATGGATGCAGCCGTGCGTACCATCGCCGGTTCTGCTCGTAGCATGGGCCTTAACGTGGAGGGTGTGTAATGGCTAAGCTGACCAAGCGCCAAAAGGCTATCGCCGGCAAAATCGAAGCAGGCAAGGCCTACAACTTTGTAGACGCTGCTGCCCTGCTGACCGAGCTGTCGACTGTCAAGTTCAGCGAGTCCGTTGACGTTGCTGTAAACCTGGGTGTTGACCCACGTAAATCCGACCAGGTCGTTCGTAGCGCAACTGTGCTGCCACACGGTACTGGCAAGACTGTACGTGTAGCTGTCTTCACCCAAGGCCCGGCAGCTGAAGCTGCTCTGGCCGCTGGCGCTGACCGCGTTGGCATGGACGACCTGGCTGCCGAAATGAAAGGCGGCGACCTGAACTATGACGTAGTTATTGCTTCCCCGGATGCAATGCGCGTTGTGGGTCAGTTGGGTCAGATCCTCGGTCCACGTGGTCTGATGCCTAACCCTAAAGTCGGCACCGTAACCCCAGACGTAGCCACCGCGGTTAAAAACGCCAAGGCTGGTCAGGTTCGTTATCGCACCGACAAAAACGGCATCATCCACACCTCCGTTGGCAAAGTCGGCTTCGACGCCGTCAAGCTGAAGGAAAACGTTGAAGCCCTGATCGCTGATCTGAAGCGTATCAAGCCGGCTTCCTCGAAAGGTATCTACGTCAAGCGCGTTACCCTGAGCACCACTATGGGCCCAGGTCTGGTCATCGACCAAGGCTCGCTGGACGTATAAGACACAGGTTGACGCGAGAAATCGCGTCAATTGAAAAAATTGGGGTCCCTGCCTGGCGGGGGCTATCCAAGACCGTAGGCGACGTAAGTCTTAAACCTCAAGCCTACGCAGATGGTGCTCCCGGTTCCTTACCGAATCAGACACCAAAACGACATCCGGCTCCGGCCAGATGAAACGGTAACAAGCAGGAGTTAAACCCGTGGCAATTAATCTCGAAGACAAGAAGGCCATCGTCGCTGAAGTCAACGAGGCTGCCAAAGCTGCTCTGTCCGCTGTCGTGGCTGATGCCCGTGGTGTGACAGTAAGCGCTATGACCGGACTCCGTAAAGAGGCTCGTGAAGCTGGCGTATACGTACGTGTTGTACGTAACACCCTGCTCAAGCGCGCTGTTGCTGACACTGAATACAGTGTCCTCAACGACGTGTTCACCGGCCCGACCCTGATTGCGTTCTCCACCGACCATCCTGGCGCTGCTGCCCGTTTGTTCAAGGAATTCGCCAAGGGTCAGGATAAGTTCGAGATCAAGGCAGCTGCGTTCGAGGGCAAGTTCCTCGCAGCTAACCAAATCGACGTACTGGCAACACTGCCGACCCGTAACGAAGCTATTTCTCAGCTGATGAGCGTGATTCAAGGCGCTACCAGCAAGTTGGCTCGTACTCTGGCCGCAGTTCGCGAGCAAAAAGAAGCTGCCGCAGCCTAAGGCTGAACAACTTCTCTCGCGTATTTTTGTTTATTTCGATGGCCGCGTAGGCCGTCCCCCAATTCAGGAAATACAGCAATGTCTATCTCCCAAGACGATATCCTCAACGCCGTAGCTGAAATGTCGGTTCTGCAGGTTGTTGAGCTGATCAAAGCTTTCGAAGAAAAATTCGGCGTTTCCGCTGCCGCTGCTTCCGCTGGCCCAGCTGTTGCTGCTGTCGCTGCTGAAGAGCAAACCGAATTCAACGTCATGCTGCTGGAAGCTGGCGAGAAGAAAGTAAACGTGATCAAGGCAGTACGTGAACTGACCGGTCTGGGCCTGAAAGAAGCCAAGGCTGTAGTTGACGGCGCTCCAGCCCAGGTTCTGGAAGCAGTGTCGAAAGACGCCGCTGACAAAGCCAAAGCTGTTCTGGAAGAAGCAGGCGCTAAAGTCGAGCTGAAGTAAGCATCGACCTTGCGTCTCCAGCCCAAGCGTTAAGCTGAAGGCTGATGGCTGGTGGCTCTTGCCACCGGCCTTTTTCCGTTCTTGGCTGTCGACTCGGTCGCCGCCATTAACGTGCTGTAGCCACCCGATGCGGTGGTGCAAACCATGGGGTTTGCGAGATTTTCTGGCTGCTCCCGTCGGGAGGGCCAAACAAGCAGGTGACCAAGCTGGGGAACGCTGATGGCTTACTCATATACTGAGAAAAAACGTATCCGCAAGGACTTTAGCAAGTTGCCGGACGTCATGGATGTCCCGTACCTTCTGGCTATCCAGCTGGATTCGTATCGTGAATTCTTGCAGGCGGGAGCGACCAAAGATCAGTTCCGCGACGTGGGCCTGCATGCGGCCTTCAAATCCGTTTTCCCGATCATCAGCTACTCCGGCAATGCTGCGCTGGAGTACGTCGGTTATCGCCTGGGCGAACCGGCATTTGATGTCAAAGAATGCGTGTTGCGCGGTGTCACGTACGCCGTACCTTTGCGGGTAAAAGTCCGCCTGATCATTTTCGACAAAGAATCGTCGAACAAAGCGATCAAGGACATCAAAGAGCAAGAAGTCTACATGGGCGAAATCCCATTGATGACTGAGAACGGTACCTTCGTTATCAACGGTACCGAGCGTGTTATCGTTTCCCAGCTGCACCGTTCCCCGGGCGTGTTCTTCGACCACGACCGCGGCAAGACGCACAGCTCCGGCAAACTCCTGTACTCCGCGCGGATCATTCCGTACCGCGGTTCGTGGTTGGACTTCGAGTTCGACCCGAAAGACTGCGTGTTCGTGCGTATCGACCGTCGTCGCAAGCTGCCGGCCTCGGTACTGCTGCGTGCGCTCGGCTATACCACTGAGCAAGTGCTGGACGCTTTCTACACCACCAACGTATTCAGCCTGAAGGATGAAACCCTCAGCCTGGAGCTGATTGCTTCGCGTCTGCGTGGTGAAATTGCCGTACTGGACATCCAGGATGAAAAGGGCAAGGTCATTGTTGAAGCTGGCCGTCGTATTACTGCGCGCCACATCAACCAGATCGAAAAAGCCGGTATCAAGTCGCTGGACGTGCCTCTGGACTACGTCCTGGGTCGCACCACCGCTAAGGTTATTGTTCACCCGGCCACAGGTGAAATCCTGGCTGAGTGCAACACCGAGCTGAACACCGAGATCCTGGCAAAAATCGCCAAGGCTCAGGTCGTTCGCATCGAGACCCTGTATACCAACGATATCGACTGCGGTCCGTTCATCTCCGACACATTGAAGATCGACTCCACCAGCAACCAATTGGAAGCGCTGGTCGAGATCTATCGCATGATGCGTCCTGGCGAGCCACCAACCAAAGACGCTGCCGAAACCCTGTTCAACAACCTGTTCTTCAGCCCTGAGCGTTATGACCTGTCTGCGGTCGGCCGGATGAAGTTCAACCGTCGTATCGGTCGTACCGAGATCGAAGGTTCAGGCGTGCTGTGCAAGGAAGACATCGTTGCGGTCCTGAAGACTCTGGTCGACATCCGTAACGGCAAAGGCATTGTCGATGACATCGACCACCTGGGTAACCGTCGTGTTCGCTGCGTAGGCGAAATGGCCGAGAACCAGTTCCGCGTTGGCCTGGTACGTGTTGAGCGTGCGGTCAAAGAGCGTCTGTCGATGGCTGAAAGCGAAGGCCTGATGCCGCAAGACCTGATCAACGCCAAGCCAGTGGCTGCGGCGGTGAAAGAGTTCTTCGGTTCCAGCCAGCTCTCGCAGTTCATGGACCAGAACAACCCGCTCTCCGAGATCACCCACAAGCGCCGTGTTTCCGCACTGGGCCCGGGCGGTCTGACGCGTGAACGTGCAGGCTTTGAAGTTCGTGACGTACACCCGACGCACTATGGTCGTGTATGCCCGATCGAAACGCCGGAAGGTCCGAACATCGGTCTGATCAACTCCCTGGCCGCTTATGCGCGCACCAACCAGTATGGCTTCCTTGAGAGCCCGTACCGTGTGGTGAAAGACGCTCTGGTCACCGACGAGATCGTATTCCTGTCCGCCATCGAAGAAGCTGATCACGTGATCGCTCAGGCTTCGGCCACGATGAACGACAAGAAAGTCCTGATCGACGAGCTGGTAGCTGTTCGTCACTTGAACGAGTTCACCGTCAAGGCGCCGGAAGACGTCACCTTGATGGACGTATCGCCGAAGCAGGTAGTTTCGGTTGCTGCGTCGCTGATCCCGTTCCTGGAGCACGATGACGCCAACCGTGCGTTGATGGGTTCCAACATGCAGCGTCAAGCTGTACCCACCCTGCGTGCTGACAAGCCGCTGGTAGGTACCGGCATGGAGCGTAACGTAGCCCGTGACTCCGGCGTTTGCGTCGTGGCTCGTCGTGGCGGCGTGATCGACTCCGTTGATGCCAGCCGTATCGTGGTTCGTGTTGCCGATGACGAAGTTGAAACTGGCGAAGCCGGTGTCGACATCTACAACCTGACCAAATACACCCGCTCGAACCAGAACACCTGCATCAACCAGCGTCCGCTGGTACGTAAGGGTGATCGCGTTCAGCGCAGCGACATCATGGCTGACGGCCCGTCCACCGACATGGGTGAATTGGCACTGGGTCAGAACATGCGCATCGCGTTCATGGCATGGAACGGCTTCAACTTCGAAGACTCCATCTGCCTGTCCGAGCGTGTTGTTCAAGAAGACCGTTTCACCACGATCCACATTCAGGAACTGACCTGTGTGGCACGTGACACCAAGCTTGGGCCAGAAGAAATCACTGCAGACATCCCGAACGTGGGTGAAGCTGCACTGAACAAGCTGGACGAAGCCGGTATCGTTTACGTAGGTGCTGAAGTAGGCGCAGGCGACATCCTGGTTGGTAAGGTCACTCCGAAAGGCGAGACCCAACTGACGCCGGAAGAAAAACTGCTGCGTGCCATCTTTGGTGAAAAAGCCAGCGACGTTAAAGACACCTCCCTGCGCGTACCTACCGGTACCAAGGGCACTGTCATCGACGTACAGGTCTTCACTCGTGACGGTGTTGAGCGTGATGCTCGTGCGCTGTCCATCGAGAAGACTCAACTCGACGAGATCCGCAAGGACCTGAACGAAGAGTTCCGTATCGTTGAAGGCGCGACCTTCGAACGTCTGCGTTCCGCGCTGGTAGGCCACAAGGCCGAAGGCGGCGCAGGCCTGAAAAAAGGTCAGGACATCACCGACGAAATCCTCGACGGTCTTGAGCACGGCCAGTGGTTCAAACTGCGCATGGCTGAAGATGCTCTGAACGAGCAGCTCGAGAAGGCCCAGGCCTACATCGTTGATCGCCGCCGTCTGCTGGACGACAAGTTCGAAGATAAGAAGCGCAAACTGCAGCAGGGCGATGACCTAGCTCCAGGCGTGCTGAAAATCGTCAAGGTTTACCTGGCAATCCGTCGCCGCATCCAGCCGGGCGACAAGATGGCCGGTCGTCACGGTAACAAGGGTGTGGTCTCCGTGATCATGCCGGTTGAAGACATGCCGCACGATGCCAATGGCACCCCGGTCGACGTCGTCCTCAACCCATTGGGCGTACCTTCGCGTATGAACGTTGGTCAGATCCTTGAAACCCACCTGGGCCTCGCGGCTAAAGGTTTGGGCGAGAAGATCAACCGTATGATCGAAGAGCAGCGCAAGGTCGCTGACCTGCGCAAGTTCCTGCACGAGATCTACAACGAGATCGGCGGCCGCAAAGAAGAGCTGGATACCTTCTCCGACCAGGAAATCCTGGATCTGGCGAAGAACCTGCGCGGCGGCGTTCCAATGGCTACCCCGGTGTTCGACGGTGCCAAGGAAAGCGAAATCAAGGCCATGCTGAAACTGGCAGATCTGCCAGAAAGCGGCCAGATGCAGCTGTTCGACGGCCGTACCGGCAACAAGTTTGAGCGCCCGGTTACTGTTGGCTACATGTACATGCTGAAGCTGAACCACTTGGTAGACGACAAGATGCACGCTCGTTCTACCGGTTCGTACAGCCTGGTTACCCAGCAGCCGCTGGGTGGTAAGGCTCAGTTCGGTGGTCAGCGTTTCGGGGAGATGGAGGTCTGGGCACTGGAAGCATACGGTGCTGCTTACACTCTGCAAGAAATGCTCACAGTGAAGTCGGACGATGTGAACGGTCGGACCAAGATGTACAAAAACATCGTGGACGGCGATCACCGTATGGAGCCGGGCATGCCCGAGTCTTTCAACGTGTTGATCAAAGAAATTCGTTCCCTCGGCATCGATATCGATCTGGAAACCGAATAACACGTGACGCGAATCGAGAGCGGGGCTGTTTAGCCCGCTCTCTGCTCCGCCAGGAGGAAAGGCCTTGAAAGACCTACTGAATTTGCTGAAAAACCAGGGTCAAGTCGAAGAGTTCGACGCCATCCGTATTGGATTGGCATCGCCTGAGATGATCCGTTCGTGGTCGTTCGGTGAAGTTAAAAAGCCGGAAACCATCAACTACCGTACGTTCAAACCTGAGCGTGACGGCCTGTTCTGCGCCAAGATCTTTGGCCCGGTAAAGGATTACGAGTGCCTGTGCGGTAAGTACAAGCGCTTGAAGCACCGTGGCGTTATCTGCGAGAAGTGCGGTGTTGAAGTTGCACTGGCCAAGGTTCGTCGTGAGCGCATGGCGCACATCGAACTGGCTTCGCCGGTTGCCCACATCTGGTTCCTGAAATCGCTGCCGTCCCGTATCGGCTTGCTGATGGACATGACCCTGCGTGATATCGAGCGCGTTCTCTATTTCGAGAGCTATGTCGTTATCGATCCAGGCATGACCACCCTTGAAAAAGGTCAGCTGCTGAACGACGAGCAGTACTTCGAAGCGCTGGAAGAGTTTGGCGACGATTTCGATGCCCGCATGGGTGCCGAAGCTGTCCGCGAACTGCTGCACGCTATCGACCTGGAGCACGAGATTGGCCGCCTGCGCGAAGAAATTCCGCAAACCAACTCGGAAACCAAGATCAAGAAGCTGTCCAAGCGTCTGAAGTTGATGGAAGCCTTCCAGGGTTCCGGCAACTTGCCAGAGTGGATGGTGCTGACCGTTCTGCCGGTTCTGCCGCCAGACCTGCGTCCGCTGGTGCCGTTGGACGGTGGTCGTTTTGCGACGTCCGACCTTAACGACCTGTACCGCCGCGTGATCAACCGTAACAACCGCTTGAAGCGCCTGCTTGATCTGTCCGCTCCGGACATCATCGTGCGCAACGAAAAGCGTATGTTGCAGGAAGCTGTCGATGCCTTGCTTGACAACGGTCGTCGTGGCCGCGCTATCACCGGTTCCAACAAGCGCCCTCTGAAATCCCTGGCTGACATGATCAAGGGTAAGCAAGGTCGTTTCCGTCAGAACTTGCTCGGTAAGCGTGTTGACTACTCCGGTCGTTCGGTAATTACCGTAGGCCCGACCCTGCGTCTGCACCAGTGCGGTCTGCCTAAGAAGATGGCACTTGAGCTGTTCAAGCCATTCATCTTCGGCAAGCTGGAAATGCGCGGTCTCGCGACCACCATCAAAGCGGCCAAGAAAATGGTCGAGCGCGAATTGCCAGAGGTTTGGGACGTTCTCGCTGAAGTGATTCGCGAACACCCGGTTCTCCTCAACCGTGCACCGACCCTTCACCGTCTGGGTATCCAGGCGTTTGAACCGGTACTGATCGAAGGTAAGGCTATCCAGCTGCACCCTCTGGTCTGTGCTGCGTACAACGCCGACTTCGACGGCGACCAAATGGCCGTGCACGTACCGCTGACACTGGAAGCCCAGTTGGAAGCGCGTGCGTTGATGATGTCGACCAACAACATTCTGTCGCCAGCCAACGGTGAGCCAATCATCGTTCCGTCGCAGGACGTTGTATTGGGTCTGTACTACATGACGCGTGAAGCGATCAACGCCAAGGGCGAAGGTCGTGTATTCGCTGATCTGCAGGAAGTTGACCGTGTGTTCCGTGCCGGCGAAGCCGCACTGCACGCCAAGGTCAAAGTGCGGATCAACGAAACCGTCAATGACCGTGATGGCGGCAGCGTGACCAACACCCGTATCGTCGACACCACTGTCGGCCGTGCGCTGTTGTATCAAGTTGTGCCAAAAGGTCTGTCGTACGACGTTGTTAACTTGCCGATGAAGAAAAAGGCGATCTCCAAGCTGATCAACCAGTGCTACCGCGTGGTTGGTTTGAAAGAGACCGTGATCTTCGCTGACCAGTTGATGTACACAGGTTTTGCTTATTCGACCATTTCCGGCGTTTCGATCGGTGTTAACGACTTCGTTATCCCGGATGAAAAAGCCCAGATCATCGGTGCTGCTACCGATGAAGTGAAAGAGATCGAAAGCCAGTACGCATCCGGCCTGGTAACCCAGGGCGAGAAGTACAACAAAGTGATCGACCTTTGGTCCAAGGCCAACGACGAAGTGTCGAAGGCGATGATGGCTAACCTTTCGAAAGAGAAGGTTATCGACCGTCATGGTGTTGAAGTCGATCAAGAGTCGTTCAACTCGATGTACATGATGGCCGACTCGGGCGCACGGGGTTCTGCTGCGCAGATCCGTCAGCTCGCCGGTATGCGTGGCCTGATGGCCAAGCCGGACGGTTCTATCATCGAAACGCCGATCACTGCGAACTTCCGTGAAGGTTTGAGCGTACTTCAGTACTTCATCTCGACTCACGGTGCTCGTAAAGGTCTGGCGGATACCGCGTTGAAAACCGCTAACTCCGGTTACCTGACTCGCCGTCTGGTAGACGTTGCACAAGACTTGGTTGTGACTGAAGTCGACTGCGGTACCGAGCACGGTCTGCTGATGACTCCGCACATCGAAGGCGGCGACGTTGTAGAACCGTTGGGTGAGCGCGTACTGGGTCGAGTAATCGCCCGTGACGTATTCAAGCCAGGTACCGAGGAAATTATTGTTCCTGCCGGCACCCTGGTAGACGAGAAGTGGGTCGAGTTCATCGAACTCAACAGCATCGACGAAGTGATCGTTCGCTCGCCGATCAGCTGCGAAACCCGCTACGGCATTTGCGCCAAGTGCTACGGTCGTGACTTGGCTCGTGGTCACCAAGTGAACATCGGTGAAGCGGTCGGCGTTATCGCTGCCCAGTCCATCGGTGAGCCGGGTACCCAGCTGACCATGCGTACGTTCCACATCGGTGGTGCGGCAAGCCGGACCTCTGCAGCCGACAGCGTTCAGGTGAAGAATGGCGGTACCGTCCGTCTACACAACCTGAAACACGTTGAGCGAGTGGATGGCCACCTGGTTGCTGTGTCCCGTTCCGGTGAGCTGGCGATCGCTGATGACTACGGTCGTGAGCGTGAGCGCTACAAGCTGCCGTACGGTGCTGTGATTTCGGTTAAAGAAGGTGACAAGGTCGACGCTGGCGCAATCGTGGCTAAGTGGGACCCGCACACTCACCCAATCGTTACCGAAATGAAAGGTACCGTGACCTACGTGGGCATGGAAGAAGGCATCACGATCAAGCGTCAGACTGACGAATTGACCGGTATGACCAACATTGAAGTACTCGACGCCAAAGATCGTCCAGCTGCCGGTAAAGACATCCGTCCTGCCGTGAAGATGGTCGACGACAACGGCAAGGATCTGTTGCTGCCAGGCACTGACGTAATCGCTCAGTACTTCCTGCCAGCCAACGCCTTGGTCGGTGTGGCGGATGGTGCGAAGATCGCGATCGGTGATGTTATCGCGCGTATCCCGCAAGAAACTTCGAAAACCCGCGACATCACCGGTGGTCTGCCGCGTGTTGCCGACTTGTTCGAAGCTCGTCGTCCGAAAGAAGCGTCGATTCTGGCTGAAGTCAGCGGCACCATCGCGTTCGGTAAAGAGACCAAAGGCAAGCGCCGTCTGGTTATTACCCCGAACGACGGTAGCGATCCGTACGAAGAGCTGATTCCGAAGTGGCGTCACCTGAACGTGTTCGAAGGCGAACAGGTAAACCGCGGCGAAGTTATCTCCGACGGCCCAAGCGATCCACACGACATCCTGCGTCTGCTGGGTGTGAGCGCGCTGGCCAAGTACATCGTTAACGAGATCCAAGACGTTTACCGCCTGCAAGGCGTGAAGATCAACGATAAGCACATCGAGACCATCCTGCGTCAGATGCTGCGTAAAGTTGAAATCGCTGAATCCGGCGATTCCAGTTTCATCAAGGGCGACCAGATGGAACTGACTCACGTACTGGTAGAGAACGAACGTCTGGGCGCGGAAGACAAGTTTGTCTCCAAGTTCACTCGTGTGTTGCTGGGTATCACCAAGGCGTCGTTGTCCACTGAGTCGTTCATCTCGGCGGCCTCCTTCCAGGAGACCACTCGCGTACTGACCGAAGCAGCGGTAACCGGCAAGCGCGATTACCTGCGCGGCCTGAAAGAAAACGTGGTCGTGGGTCGTCTGATCCCGGCAGGTACCGGTTTGGCTTACCACAGCGAGCGCAAGCGCCGCCGTGATGCTGACAAGCCGTTGCGCGTAAGCGCCAGTGAAGTGGAAGCTGCACTGACCGAAGCACTGAACTCAAGCGGTAACTGAGTTCTGCACTAGATAAGTCCGGGCCCTGGCAGCCCCATTCGTCGGAACGAGGCAAATTTGCCCCGGTTCGACGAGAGGGGAGGTCGGGGCCTTGCCTTGACTGGGGGCAAGATCCTCTTTAGACTCTTGTACCCCTAAATTTGGCGGGAATTCGTTCCTGCCATTTTGCTTTTCTTGCAAGACAATAGCGTCGCAAGACAACAGTGGAGCTAGTAGATGGCAACTATCAACCAGCTGGTACGTCAGCCGCGTAAGCGTATCGTCGAGAAATCCGACGTGCCTGCGCTGCAGAACTGCCCGCAACGTCGTGGCGTATGCACTCGCGTGTATACCACTACGCCGAAAAAACCTAACTCGGCACTGCGTAAAGTATGCCGTGTGCGCCTGACCAACGGTTTCGAGGTTTCCTCGTACATCGGTGGTGAAGGTCACAACCTGCAAGAGCACAGCGTGGTACTGATCCGCGGCGGTCGTGTAAAAGACTTGCCAGGTGTTCGTTACCACACCGTACGCGGCTCCTTGGATACTTCCGGCGTTAAAGGTCGTAACCAGGGTCGTTCGAAGTACGGTACCAAGAAGCCTAAGTAGTAGCGGCTTTTTGCAAAACTGAATCATCTTATTTTCTGAGTCGATAAGAGTAAGGTCGGAGGCGTCCCGAAAGGGCACCGATTCCGAGCGAACCTGAAGACCGTTTGAGGGCTTATCCATGCCAAGAAGACGCGTAGCAGCCAAGCGCGAAGTGCTTGACGATCCAAAATACGGAAGCCAAATTCTGGCCAAGTTCATGAACCACGTGATGGAAAGCGGCAAGAAAGCCGTTGCCGAGCGTATCGTTTATGGCGCGCTGGAAAAGGTTAAAGAACGCAAGAACAGCGACCCCCTGGAAATCTTCGAGAAAGCTCTCGACGCCATCGCTCCGCTGGTCGAAGTGAAGTCGCGCCGTGTAGGCGGTGCTACTTACCAGGTTCCGGTTGAAGTTCGTCCGTCCCGTCGTAACGCCCTGGCAATGCGCTGGTTGGTAGACTTCGCCCGTAAGCGTGGCGAGAAGTCTATGGCTCTGCGTTTGGCCGGCGAGTTGTTGGACGCTGCTGAAGGTAAAGGTGCTGCTGTTAAGAAGCGTGAAGACGTGCACCGTATGGCTGAAGCTAACAAAGCTTTCTCGCACTACCGCTTCTAATCTTAGCTTCACTAATTTTGCGAGGGCTTTATGGCTCGTACTACTCCGATTAGCCGCTACCGTAACATCGGTATCGTTGCTCACGTGGATGCTGGTAAAACCACCACCACTGAGCGCGTACTGTTTTACACCGGCAAAAGTCACAAAATGGGCGAGGTGCATGACGGCGCCGCGACCACAGACTGGATGGTTCAGGAGCAGGAGCGTGGTATTACCATTACTTCTGCTGCTATTACCGCCTTCTGGAAGGGTTCCGAGAAACAGTACAAAGACGAGCACCGTTTCAACGTAATCGATACCCCGGGCCACGTAGACTTCACCATTGAAGTTGAACGTTCCCTGCGCGTACTCGACGGCGCTGTCGTTGTGTTCTGCGGCACCTCGGGTGTTGAGCCTCAGTCGGAAACCGTATGGCGTCAAGCCAACAAATACGGCGTTCCACGTCTTGTTTACGTAAACAAGATGGACCGTGCTGGTGCCAACTTCCTGCGCGTGATCGGTCAGATCAAGCAGCGTCTGGGTCACACCCCGGTGCCAATCCAGTTGGCTATCGGTTCCGAAGACAACTTCCAAGGCCAGATCGATCTGCTGACCATGGAAGCGGTTTACTGGAACGACGCTGACAAAGGTATGGTTCCTGTTCGCAAGCCTATCCCTGCAGAGTTGCAGGAACTGGCTGACGAGTGGCGCAACAACATGGTTGAAGCTGCGGCTGAAGCCAACGAAGAGCTGATGAACAAGTACCTCGAAGGTGAAGAACTCACCAATGTGGAAATCAAGGCTGCTCTGCGTCAGCGTACTATTGCTGGTGAGATCGTCTTGGCTGTTTGCGGTTCCTCGTTCAAGAACAAGGGTGTTCCCCTGGTTCTCGATGCTGTGATTGACTATCTGCCAGCACCTGTTGATATTCCTGCCATCAAGGGTACTGACCCGGATGACGAGACTATCGAACTGGAGCGTCATGCAGACGACGCAGAACCGTTCTCCGCTCTGGCATTTAAAATTGCCACTGACCCATTCGTGGGTACCTTGACCTTCGTCCGTGTTTACTCGGGCGTGTTGAACTCCGGCGACGGCGTGATCAACTCGGTTAAAGGCAAGAAAGAGCGCGTGGGTCGTATGGTGCAAATGCACGCAAACGCCCGTGAAGAAATCAAGGAAGTACGCGCTGGTGACATCGCGGCCTTGATTGGCATGAAGGACGTCACCACTGGTGAAACTTTGTGCAACGCTGATAAGCCAATCATCCTGGTTCGCATGGACTTCCCGGAGCCGGTTATTTCGGTTGCCGTAGAGCCTAAGACCAAGGATGACCAGGAAAAAATGGGTATCGCTCTGGGCAAGCTTGCTCAGGAAGATCCATCTTTCCGCGTCAAAACTGATGAAGAGACTGGTCAAACGATCATCTCCGGCATGGGCGAGTTGCACCTGGACATCCTGGTTGACCGGATGCGCCGTGAGTTCAACGTCGAAGCCAACATCGGTAAGCCTCAGGTTTCCTATCGTGAGCGCATCACGAAGAACTGTGAAATCGAAGGCAAGTTCGTTCGTCAGTCCGGCGGTCGTGGTCAGTTCGGTCACTGCTGGATCCGTTTTGCTCCTGCTGACGAAGGTCAGGAAGGTCTGCAATTCGTGAACGAAGTAGTAGGTGGTGTTGTTCCTAAGGAATACATCCCTGCTATCCAGAAGGGTATCGAAGAGCAGATGAAGAACGGTGTTGTTGCCGGCTATCCGCTGATCGGCCTGAAAGCAACCGTTTTTGACGGTTCTTACCACGACGTCGACTCCAACGAGATGGCGTTTAAGGTGGCTGCTTCCATGGCAACCAAGCAACTGGCCCAAAAGGGCGGTGGTGAGTTGCTTGAGCCAATCATGGCGGTAGAAGTTGTTACACCTGAAGACTATATGGGTGATGTCATGGGCGACCTTAACCGTCGTCGCGGCATGATCTTGGGTATGGAAGACACGGTTTCCGGCAAAGTGATTCGCGCCGAGGTTCCGTTGGGTGAGATGTTCGGTTATGCGACCGACGTTCGCTCCATGTCCCAGGGTCGCGCAAGCTACTCTATGGAATTCAAAAAATACAACACAGCTCCGGCGCACATCGCTGAAACTGTATCCAAAAAACAAGGCTGATTCAGTCCTTTAGGCAAGGAGTTAATTGTCGTGGCTAAAGAAAAATTTGATCGTTCCCTACCGCACGTCAACGTTGGCACTATCGGTCACGTTGACCACGGTAAAACCACTCTGACTGCTGCTCTGACTCGCGTTTGCTCCGAAGTATTCGGTTCTGCAATCGTTGATTTCGATAAAATCGACAGCGCACCAGAAGAGAAAGCTCGTGGTATCACCATCAACACCGCGCACGTTGAATACAACTCGCTGATCCGTCACTACGCTCACGTTGACTGCCCAGGTCACGCTGACTATGTGAAGAACATGATCACCGGTGCTGCCCAGATGGACGGCGCGATCCTGGTTTGCTCGGCCGCTGATGGTCCGATGCCACAAACCCGTGAGCACATCCTGCTGTCCCGTCAGGTAGGCGTTCCGTACATCGTGGTTTACCTGAACAAGGCTGACCTGGTAGACGACGCTGAGCTGCTGGAACTGGTTGAGATGGAAGTGCGCGATCTGCTGAGCACTTACGACTTCCCAGGCGACGACACTCCGATCATCATCGGTTCCGCTCGTATGGCTCTGGAAGGCAAAGACGACAACGAAATGGGCACCACGTCCGTTCGTAAACTGGTTGAGACTCTGGACAGCTACATCCCAGATCCAGTCCGTGTTATCGACAAGCCGTTCCTGATGCCAATCGAAGACGTATTCTCGATCTCCGGTCGTGGTACTGTTGTGACTGGTCGTATCGAGCGCGGTATCGTTAAGGTTCAAGATCCGCTGGAAATCGTTGGTCTGCGTGACACTACCGTCACCACCTGCACCGGTGTTGAAATGTTCCGTAAGCTGCTCGACGAAGGTCGTGCTGGCGAGAACTGCGGCGTTCTGCTGCGTGGTACCAAGCGTGACGACGTTGAGCGTGGCCAGGTTCTGGTCAAGCCAGGTTCGGTTAAGCCGCACACCAAGTTCGAAGCTGAAGTGTACGTGCTGAGCAAAGAAGAAGGCGGTCGCCACACTCCGTTCTTCAAAGGCTACCGTCCACAGTTCTACTTCCGTACTACTGACGTGACTGGTAACTGCGAGCTGCCGGAAGGCGTTGAAATGGTAATGCCAGGCGACAACATCAAAATGGTTGTTACCCTGATCAAAACCATCGCAATGGAAGACGGTCTGCGTTTCGCTATTCGCGAAGGCGGCCGTACCGTTGGTGCTGGTGTTGTAGCTAAAATCATCGAGTAATTATCTCTTCTGAGATAGCTCGGTTTTTTTGAGAAGGCCCCCGCTTAGCGGGGGCCTTTTTTATTGGGTTGACACCTATCTGGGGCGTCTATAGAATTGCGCCTCCTTTTAACGGGCGTATTGCGCTCGCTGGGAATAGCAGCCGGAGTCTGAAATCCAATGCAAAATCAGCAAATCCGTATCAGGTTGAAGGCTTTTGACCATCGCCTGATCGACCAATCCACCCAGGAAATCGTGGAAACCGCGAAACGTACTGGTGCTCAAGTGCGTGGTCCAATTCCACTGCCTACCCGTAAAGAGCGGTTCACCGTTCTGGTCTCCCCGCACGTCAACAAAGACGCGCGTGACCAGTACGAGATCCGTACTCATAAGCGCGTACTGGACATCGTCCAGCCAACGGATAAAACCGTTGATGCACTTATGAAGCTCGATCTGGCGGCCGGTGTGGAAGTACAGATCAGCCTCGGCTAAGACTTGGGTCTTAGTCGTGTAACGCTCTGAAATGGGCGGCCATAGCGGGTGAAAGCCCCGTACACTCATGAGGTTTACAACATGACTATTGGTGTAGTCGGTCGTAAATGCGGTATGACCCGTATTTTCACCGAAGAAGGTGTCTCCATTCCGGTCACGGTCATTGAGATCGAACCGAATCGCGTCACCCAGTTCAAAACTGAAGAGACCGATGGCTATCGTGCAGTGCAAGTCACTGTCGGCGAGCGTCGTGCTTCGCGCGTGACTGCTGCTCAAGCAGGTCACTTCGCTAAAGCAAACGTTGCAGCTGGTCGCACTGTTATGGAGTTCCGTCTCGAAGACGGCGACTACCAGGCTGGCGATCTGATCAACGCTGAAATCTTCGCCGCTGGCCAACTGGTTGATGTAACCGGTCAGTCCAAAGGTAAAGGCTTCCAGGGTACGATCAAGCGTTGGAATTTCCGTGGCCAAGACAACACTCACGGTAACTCCGTTTCCCACCGCGTCCCGGGCTCTATTGGCCAGTGCCAGACTCCTGGTCGTGTATTCAAGGGCAAAAAAATGTCCGGTCATATGGGCGCTGAGCGCGTGACCGTGCAGTCCCTCGAAGTAGTGCGCGTCGACGCTGAACGCAATCTGTTGTTGGTCAAGGGTGCTGTTCCTGGCGCTACTGGCGGCAACCTGGTTGTACGTCCAGCGGCCAAGGCTCGCGGTTAAGGGGAAGCTGACATGCAATTAAATGTAAATGACGCTCAAGCGATCGAAGTTTCCGAACTGACGTTTGGCGGCGAGTTCAACGAGACGCTGGTTCACCAAGCAGTCGTGGCCTACATGGCCGGCGGCCGTCAAGGTAGCAAGCAGCAAAAGACCCGTTCCGACGTTCGTGGTGGCGGTAAGCGCCCTTGGCGTCAGAAAGGTACTGGCCGTGCTCGTGCCGGTACTATCCGTAGCCCAATCTGGCGTGGCGGCGGTACCACTTTCGCAGCTCGTCCACAGGATCACTCGCAGAAGCTCAACAAGAAGATGTACCGCGCAGCTCTGCGCTCCATCCTTGCTGAGCTCGTGCGTACTGACCGTCTGGTCGTGGTTCAGGATTTCGCTGTTGAAAGTCCAAAAACCAAAGATCTGCTGGGCAAACTGAACAACATGAGCCTGACCGACGTTTTGATCGTGTCGGAAGCTGTTGATCAGAACCTGTACCTGGCTGCTCGCAACCTGCCACACGTTGATGTACGTGACGTGCAAGGTTCCGATCCAGTTAGTCTGATCGCATACGACAAGGTGTTGATCACCGTGTCGGCCGTGAAGAAATTCGAGGAGCTGCTGGGATGAACCAGGAACGCGTATTTAAAGTTCTGCTTGGCCCGCACGTTTCCGAAAAGGCTACGGTTCTGGCTGACAAGAAAGGCCAGTTCGTTTTCAAGGTTGCAACTGACGCAACCAAGCTGGAAATCAAGAAGGCCGTCGAAAGCCTGTTCAGCGTGAAAGTAGAGCGTGTTACTACCCTGAATGTTCTGGGTAAGAGCAAGCGCACTGCTCGCGGTCTGGGCAAGCGTAATGACTGGAAGAAGGCAGTTATCTCCCTTCAGCCAGGCCAAGATCTCGATTTCAGCAGCAGTGCTGAGTAAGGAAGGGGTGCATCATGGCAATCGTTAAATGCAAACCGACTTCCCCTGGCCGCCGTTTTGTGGTCAAGGTGGTCAACCAGGAGCTGCATAAAGGCGCTCCTCACGCACCGCTGCTCGAGAAAAAATCGAAGACTGGTGGTCGTAACAACAATGGTCGTATTACCACTCGTCACATCGGTGGTGGCCATAAGCAGCATTATCGTCTGGTCGATTTCCGTCGCAACGACAAAGATGGCATCTCCGCCACTGTCGAGCGTATTGAATACGATCCAAACCGTACTGCTCACATCGCACTGCTGCTGTACGCAGATGGCGAGCGTCGCTACATCATCGCCCCTAAAGGCGTGAGTGCTGGTGACCAGCTGATCGCAGGTGCCTTGGCACCGATCAAGCCGGGCAACGCTCTGCAACTGCGCAACATTCCAGTTGGTAGCACCGTACACGGCATCGAATTGAAGCCAGGTAAAGGCGCGCAAATCGCTCGTTCCGCTGGTGCTTCGGCTCAGCTGATCGCTCGTGAAGGTGTCTACGTGACCCTGCGTCTGCGTTCTGGTGAGATGCGTAAAGTGCTGGCTGAATGCCGCGCGACCCTGGGCGAAGTCTCGAACTCCGAGCACAGCCTGCGTTCGCTGGGTAAAGCTGGTGCCAAACGCTGGCGTGGCGTTCGCCCAACCGTTCGTGGTGTTGCCATGAACCCGGTTGACCACCCACACGGTGGTGGTGAAGGTCGTACCTCTGGTGGTCGTCATCCGGTATCGCCATGGGGCTTCCCGACTAAGGGCGCGAAGACTCGTGGTAATAAGCGTACCGACAAAATGATCGTCCGTCGTCGCAAGTAAATAGAGGGATACGACAGTGCCACGTTCTCTGAAAAAAGGTCCTTTTATTGATCTTCACCTACTGAAGAAGATCGAAGTGGCGGCGGAAAAGAACGATCGCAAACCAGTTAAGACCTGGTCGCGTCGTTCGATGATCCTGCCACAAATGGTCGGTTTGACCATCGCTGTACACAACGGTCGCTTGCACGTCCCAGTTCTCGTGAACGAAGACATGGTCGGCCACAAACTAGGCGAGTTTGCCGGTACCCGCACTTATCGTGGGCACGTGGCAGACAAGAAAGCCAAGCGTTAAGGGGTTAGGAAATGGAAGTAGCCGCTAAGTTGTCGGGCGCTCGAATCTCCGCCCAGAAAGCCCGCTTGGTCGCCGACCAGATCCGCGGGAAGAAGGTGGGCGAAGCGCTCAACCTGTTGGCTTTCAGCAGTAAGAAAGCCGCCGAGATCATGAAGAAAGTGCTGGAGTCGGCCGTAGCCAACGCCGAGCATAACGAAGGCGCAGACGTTGATGACCTGAAGGTCAGCACCGTTTTCGTCAACGAAGGGCGTTCGCTGAAGCGCATCATGCCACGTGCCAAAGGCCGTGCTGATCGCATCGTCAAGCGGTCTTGCCATATCACTGTCAAGGTTGCTGACAAGTAACGGAGTCGAAGAGATGGGTCAGAAAGTACATCCCATTGGCATTCGCCTGGGAATCGTCAAGGAGCACACCTCCGTCTGGTACGCAGACGGTCGGACTTATGCGGACTATTTGTTCGCTGATCTGAAGGTGCGTGAGTATCTCCAAGACAAACTAAAAAGCGCGTCCGTAAGCCGTATCGATATCCATCGTCCGGCGCAAACTGCACGTATCACCATCCACACCGCTCGTCCAGGTATCGTTATCGGGAAGAAAGGTGAAGATGTTGAGAAACTGCGTCAGGACCTGACCAAGCAAATGGGTGTGCCTGTGCACATCAATATCGAAGAGATCCGTAAGCCGGAGCTCGACGGTATGCTGGTTGCGCAGAGCGTAGCTCAGCAGCTGGAGCGTCGCGTAATGTTCCGTCGCGCTATGAAGCGCGCTGTACAGAACGCCATGCGCATTGGTGCCAAAGGCATCAAAATCCAAGTGAGCGGTCGTCTCGGCGGTGCTGAAATCGCACGTACTGAATGGTATCGCGAAGGTCGTGTGCCACTGCACACCCTGCGTGCCGACATCGACTATGCCAACTACGAAGCTCACACCACTTACGGTGTGATCGGTGTAAAGGTTTGGATCTTCAAAGGCGAAGTAATTGGTGGTCGCCAAGAAGAACTGAAACCACAAGCACCAGCGCCTCGTAAAAAAGCTGCTAAGTAAGGGGTACGCCAAATGTTGCAACCTAAGCGTACGAAGTTCCGCAAGCAGATGACAGGCCACAACCGTGGTCTGGCTCAGCGCGGTAGCAAAGTCAGCTTCGGCGAGTTCGCGCTGAAGTCTGTAGCTCGTGGTCGTCTCACCGCTCGTCAGATCGAGTCAGCGCGTCGTGCTCTGACCCGTCACGTAAAACGTGGCGGCAAGATCTGGATCCGTGTATTCCCGGACAAGCCGATCTCCAAAAAACCTCTCGAGGTTCGGATGGGTAAAGGTAAGGGTAACGTGGAATACTGGGTAGCCCAGATTCAGCCAGGTAAAGTCCTGTATGAAATCGAGGGTGTTTCTGAAGAGCTGGCGCGTGAGGCTTTCGCCCTGGCTGCTGCAAAGCTGCCGCTCGCCACCTCCTTTGTTAAACGGACGGTGATGTGATGAAAGCGAATGAACTTCGTGAAAAATCCGCACAGCAGCTGAACGAGCAACTGCTCGGCCTGCTGCGCGACCAGTTCAATCTGCGTATGCAGAAAGCAACTGGCCAGTTGGGGCAGTCTCATCTGCTCTCGCAAGTTAAGCGTGACATTGCTCGCGTGAAGACTGTGCTCAACCAGCAGGCAGGTAAGTGATCATGGCTGAAGCCGAAAAGACTGTCCGTACGCTGACTGGCCGTGTTGTCAGCGACAAGATGGACAAAACCATCACCGTTTTGATCGAGCGTCGCGTTAAGCACCCGATCTACGGTAAATATGTTAAGCGTTCGACTAAGCTGCACGCGCACGACGAAACCAACCAGTGCCACATCGGCGACAAAGTCACTATTCGTGAAACTCGTCCGCTGGCCAAGACCAAGTCTTGGGCGCTGGTTGATGTTCTCGAACGCGCTGTGGAAGTCTAAGGACTAGGGGTCGGAGAAATTATATGATTCAGACTCAATCCATGCTCGATGTGGCCGATAACAGCGGCGCTCGCCGCGTTATGTGCATCAAGGTGCTGGGTGGCTCCCATCGTCGTTACGCTGGTATCGGTGACATCATCAAAGTTACCGTGAAGGAAGCAATTCCTCGCGGTAAAGTGAAAAAGGGCCAAGTGATGACTGCTGTTGTAGTCCGCACTCGTCACGGTGTACGCCGTGCTGATGGCTCCATTATCCGCTTTGATGGCAACGCTGCTGTTCTTCTGAACAACAAGCAAGAGCCGATCGGCACCCGTATCTTTGGGCCAGTGACCCGTGAACTTCGTACTGAGAAGTTCATGAAGATCGTCTCGCTCGCCCCAGAAGTGCTGTAAGGAGATCCGACATGCAAAAGATTCGTCGTGACGACGAGATCATCGTGATCGCCGGCAAAGACAAAGGTAAGCGCGGTAAGGTGCTTAAGGTTCTCGCTAATAACCGTCTGGTTATCGGTGGTCTGAACCTGGTTAAGCGTCATACCAAGCCTAACCCGATGTCGGGCGTACAAGGCGGTATCGTCGAAAAAGAAGCTCCACTGGACGCTTCTAACGTCGCCATTTTCAACGGCGAAACCAACAAGGCTGACCGCGTTGGTTTCAAAGTAGAAGATGGCAAGAAAATTCGTGTCTTCAAGTCGACCCAAAAAGCGGTTGATGCTTGAACACTGCTAGGTAGAAGACCATGGCACGACTAAAAGAGATTTACTGGAAAGAAATCGCACCGAAACTTAAGGAAGAACTTAAGCTTTCGAACGTGATGGAAGTTCCACGCGTTACCAAAATCACCCTGAACATGGGTCTTGGCGAAGCGGTCGGCGACAAAAAAGTCATCGAACACGCTGTAGCTGACCTGGAAAAGATCACCGGTCAAAAAGTCGTTGTGACTTACGCTCGGAAATCCATCGCTGGCTTTAAAGTCCGTGAAGGTTGGCCGATCGGCGTCAAAGTGACTCTGCGCCGTGAGCGTATGTACGAATTCCTGGATCGTCTGCTGTCGATCTCCCTGCCTCGGGTTCGCGACTTCCGCGGCCTGAATGCCAAGTCCTTCGATGGTCGTGGTAACTACAGCATGGGCGTGAAAGAGCAGATCATCTTCCCGGAAATCGACTACGACAAGATCGATGCTCTCCGCGGTCTGGACATCACCCTGACCACCACTGCCAAGAACGATGATGAAGGTCGCGCCCTGCTGCGTGCTTTCAAATTCCCGTTCCGCAACTGATTGGAGTAGGACCATGGCCAAGATGAGCATGAAAAACCGCGAGCTGAAGCGTCAGCTCACGGTTGCCAAGTACGCCAAGAAGCGTGCAGCACTGAAAGCAATCATCGTTGATCTGAACGCAAGTCCAGAAGCGCGTTGGGAAGCTACAGTTGCCCTGCAGAAGCAGCCACGTGACGCAAGCGCTTCGCGCATGCGTAACCGCTGCCGCCTGACCGGTCGTCCACACGGCGTTTACCGCAAGTTCGGCCTCGGCCGTAACAAACTGCGTGAAGCGGCAATGCGTGGTGACGTACCAGGTCTGGTTAAAGCCAGCTGGTAAGTACTTTCAACGTCCGGGTGGTCTGAGTCGCAAGATACTGACCGCCGGTGACCTTGAATCTGGAACAAGCCCCTTTTGGGGCTTGTTTCATTTCCGTAGTGTGTCTAAAATACGCGGCTCGCCTGAGCCCGTGTTTTTTACGCTCGGAGATTCTCGGCGACATATGTAGCCGCAAGGCTAATTTTTTTGTATTAGGAGCGTCTAGCCCATGAGTATGCAGGACCCGTTAGCGGACATGCTAACTCGTATCCGTAATGCCCAGATGGCTGAAAAGTCCGTCGTAAGCATGCCATCTTCCAAGTTGAAGGTAGCTGTTGCCAAAGTCCTGAAAGACGAAGGCTACATTGCGGGTTATCAGATCAGCAGCGAAACCAAGCCACTGCTGTCCATCGAGCTGAAGTACTTCGAAGGCCGTTCGGTCATCGAGGAAGTGAAGCGCGTTAGCCGTCCAGGCCTGCGTCAGTACAAGTCCGCCGAAGATCTGCCGAAAGTTCGTGGCGGTCTGGGTGTGTCTATCGTCTCCACCAACAAAGGTGTGATGACGGATCGTGCTGCGCGCGCTGCCGGTGTCGGCGGCGAAGTTCTTTGCACTGTGTTCTAAGGGGGGATAAGCATGTCACGCGTCGCTAAGAACCCCGTTAAGCTGCCAGCCGGTGTCGAAGTCAAATTCGCAGGCCAACAGCTTTCGGTGAAGGGTGCCAAGGGTACTCTTGAACTGAACATCCATTCGTCCGTTGAGATCGTTGAAGAAGCTGGTGAGCTGCGTTTCGCTGCTCGCAATGGCGATCAACAAACTCGCGCAATGGCCGGTACCACGCGTGCGTTGGTAAACAACATGGTCCAAGGCGTAAGCCAAGGCTTCGAGCGTAAGCTCCAGCTGGTCGGTGTTGGTTACAAAGCGCAAGCAAAAGGCACGGTTTTGAACCTGGCCCTTGGCTTCTCGCACCCAGTGGATTACGAACTGCCGGAAGGCATCACCGCTGAGACCCCTAGCCAAACCGATATCCTGATCAAGGGCATCGATAAGCAGCTGGTAGGTCAGGTGGCCGCTGAGATCCGCGACTTCCGTCCACCAGAGCCGTACAAAGGCAAAGGTGTGCGCTACGCGGACGAAGTCGTCCGTCGTAAAGAAGCCAAGAAGAAGTAGGGCATAGCAAATGACCGACAAAAAAGTTACTCGACTGCGTCGCGCTCGCAAAGCACGCCTGAAAATGCACGAACTCGAAGTCGTGCGTCTCTGCGTGTATCGCTCGTCGCAGCACATCTACGCCCAGGTCATCTCGGCCGACGGCAACAAAGTCCTGGCAAGCGCCTCGACTTTGGATAAAGAACTGCGTGATGGTGCCACTGGCAACATCGACGCGGCCACAAAGGTTGGCCAGCTGGTCGCTACGCGTGCTAAGGCCGCCGGCGTCTCGCAAGTGGCTTTCGACCGCTCTGGCTTCAAGTACCACGGTCGCGTGAAAGCGCTGGCTGATGCTGCTCGTGAAGCTGGGCTGGAGTTCTAAGTTATGTCAAATAACGACCAAAAGCGCGACGAAGGCTACATTGAGAAGCTGGTTCAAGTTAACCGCGTAGCCAAAACCGTTAAAGGCGGCCGTATCTTCACTTTCACCGCGTTGACCGTGGTAGGTGATGGTAAAGGGCGTGTTGGCTTCGGCCGTGGCAAGTCACGTGAAGTGCCTGCTGCGATCCAGAAGGCAATGGAAGCTGCTCGTCGCAACATGATCCAAGTTGATCTGAACGGCACCACTCTGCAGTACGCAATGAAATCCGCCCATGGCGCTTCCAAGGTGTACATGCAGCCTGCTTCTGAAGGTACCGGTATCATCGCTGGCGGCGCTATGCGTGCTGTCCTCGAAGTGGCTGGTGTTCAGAACGTTCTGGCCAAGTGCTACGGCTCGACTAACCCGGTAAACGTGGTTCACGCCACTTTCAAAGGTTTGAAAGCTATGCAATCTCCTGAGTCCATCGCTGCCAAGCGTGGTCTGACTGTCAAGGAGATCTTCTGATCATGGCTACCGTTAAAGTAACGCTGATCAAAAGCATGACCGGCCGCATCCCTAACCACAAACTGTGCGTTAAAGGTTTGGGTCTGCGTCGCATCGGTCACACTGTAGAAGTCCAGGATACTCCCGAGAATCGCGGGATGATCAACAAGGCTTACTACATGCTGCGTGTAGAGGGTTAATCGATGAAACTCAATGATCTGAGTCCAGCGCCGGGTTCCCGTCGCGAAAAGCATCGTCCGGGCCGTGGTATCGGTAGCGGTTTGGGTAAGACTGGTGGCCGTGGCCACAAAGGTCAAACCTCCCGCTCCGGTGGCACCATCGCTCCAGGCTTTGAAGGCGGTCAACAGCCGCTGCATCGTCGCCTGCCTAAGTTCGGTTTCGTATCCCTGAAAGCTATGGATCGCGCAGAAGTGCGTCTGTCCGAGCTGGCTAAAGTGGAAGGCGACATCGTTACTGTGCAGACCCTGAAAGATGCCAACGTGATCAACGTCAACGTACAGCGTGTGAAAATCATGCTGTCCGGTGAAGTGACTCGCGCTGTCACTATCGGCAAGGGAATCGGCGCCACCAAAGGTGCGCGTTCGGCTATCGAAGCAGCTGGCGGCAAGTTCGAGGAATAAATGGCTAAGCAAGGTGCTCTCTCAGCGCTCGGCAAAGGCGGTATGTCTGAACTTTGGGCTCGTCTGCGTTTTCTGTTCCTGGCGATTATCGTCTACCGAATAGGCGCACACATCCCGGTTCCAGGTATCAACCCGGACCGACTCGCAGACCTGTTTCGACAGAATGAGGGGACCATTCTTAGCTTGTTCAACATGTTTTCCGGCGGCGCGCTGGAACGGATGAGCATCTTTGCACTGGGGATCATGCCGTACATCTCGGCATCGATCATCATGCAACTGATGACCGCCGTCAGCCCGCAGCTGGAGCAGTTGAAGAAGGAAGGTGAAGCTGGCCGTCGCAAGATTAGCCAGTACACCCGCTACGGCACTGTCATCCTCGCCCTGGTTCAAGCTATCGGCATGTCCGTTGGCTTGGCCGGGCAGGGTGTTGCGTTCACTGGTGACTTTGGCTTCCATTTCGTCGCGGTATCCACGTTTGTGGCTGGTGCGATGTTCATGATGTGGCTGGGTGAGCAGATTACTGAGCGTGGTGTTGGTAACGGTATCTCGATGTTGATTTTCGCAGGTATCGTCGCCGGTCTTCCGAGAGCAATCGGGCAGTCTTTCGAGTCTGCGCGTCAGGGTGATATCAATATTTTCGCCCTGGTTGCCATCGGTTTGCTGGCAGTAGCGATTATCGGTTTTGTGGTGTTCATTGAGCGTGGCCAGCGTCGTATTGCTGTTCACTACGCCAAGCGTCAGCAGGGCCGTAAGGTCTTTGCTGCGCAGACCAGCCACTTGCCGCTGAAAGTGAATATGGCCGGTGTTATTCCGGCAATTTTCGCGAGCAGCATTTTGCTGTTTCCGGCTTCGTTGGGTACCTGGTTTGGTCAGTCTGAAAATATGGGCTGGCTGCAGGACCTCTCTCAGTCGATCGCTCCTGGTCAGCCGTTGAATATTCTGCTGTTTAGTGCAGGGATTATTTTCTTCTGCTTCTTCTATACGGCGTTGATGTTCAATCCGAAAGACGTAGCGGAAAACCTGAAGAAGTCCGGTGCCTTTATTCCGGGCATCCGTCCAGGTGAGCAGTCTGCGCGCTACATTGATGGCGTTCTGACTCGTTTGACCCTGTTCGGTGCTCTATATATGACGGCCGTGTGCTTGCTTCCCCAGTTCCTGGTGGTTGCAGCAAACGTTCCGTTCTACCTTGGCGGGACCTCGTTGCTGATCGTGGTCGTGGTTGTGATGGACTTCATGTCCCAAGTACAATCGCACCTCGTTTCGCACCAGTACGAATCCCTGATGAAGAAAGCCAACCTGAAGGGCTACGGCAGCGGCATGTTGCGCTGAGTACCCCATAAGGTTCGAGGAGTTGGTGATGAAAGTTCGTGCATCGGTGAAAAAGCTGTGCCGTAACTGCAAGATTATTCGCCGCGAAGGTGTTGTTCGAGTAATTTGCAGCGCGGAACCGCGTCACAAACAGCGCCAAGGCTGAGTGTGATCCGCTTGAAGCCCGGCAGCTAGTGCGCTGCCGGGTTGATTATTTGTTATTACAGCGATATTATCTCGCGCCCTATTTCTTGGCTTCCGGGGCGTAGGTAGCTGTCAATTGGAGTCCCACTGAATGGCCCGTATTGCAGGCGTTAACATTCCAGATAACAAGCACACTGTTATCTCGCTGACCTACATCTATGGTGTTGGTCGCACTACTGCGCAGAAAATTTGCGCAGATACTGGGGTAAACCCAGCCGCAAAGATCAAAGATCTGAGCGACGAGCAGATTGAGCTGTTGCGTGGCGAAGTGGCGAAGTTCACCACTGAAGGTGACCTGCGTCGCGAAATCAACATGAAAATCAAGCGTTTGATGGACCTCGGTTGCTACCGTGGTCTGCGTCATCGTCGTGGTCTTCCAGTACGCGGTCAGCGTACCAAGACTAACGCGCGTACCCGTAAAGGTCCGCGTAAGCCGATCCGCAAGTAATCGCCCACGCGAATCGACAGGAAAATTATCATGGCAAAACCTGCTGCTCGTCCTCGTAAAAAAGTTAAAAAGACAGTGGTTGATGGCATCGCCCACATCCATGCATCTTTTAACAACACCATCGTGACCATCACCGACCGTCAAGGTAACGCGCTTTCTTGGGCTACCTCCGGTGGTTCGGGTTTCCGCGGTTCCCGCAAGTCCACCCCGTTTGCTGCTCAAGTAGCTGCTGAACGTGCTGGTCAAGCTGCGCTGGAATACGGCCTGAAAAACCTCGACGTTAACGTCAAAGGTCCAGGTCCAGGTCGTGAGTCTGCTGTCCGTGCTTTGAACGGCTGTGGCTATAAGATCGCCAGCATCACCGACGTGACGCCAATCCCGCACAACGGGTGCCGTCCGCCGAAGAAGCGCCGCGTGTAATCCAGGAGATTGTAAAGAATGGCTCGTTACATTGGTCCAAAATGCAAACTCGCTCGTCGTGAAGGCACCGATCTCTTCTTGAAGAGCGGCGTGCGCGCGATCGAATCGAAGTGCAACATTGAAGCAGCACCTGGTATCCACGGCCAACGCCGCGGTCGCCAGTCCGATTACGGCACCCAACTGCGTGAAAAGCAGAAGGTCCGTCGTATCTACGGCGTTCTCGAGCGTCAGTTCAGCGGCTACTACAAAGAAGCTGCTGGCAAGAAAGGTGCAACCGGTGAAAACCTGCTGCAACTGCTCGAATGCCGTCTGGACAACGTTGTATACCGTATGGGCTTTGGTTCGACTCGTGCCGAATCCCGTCAGCTGGTATCGCACAAATCGATCAGCGTTAACGGTCAGACCGTAAACGTTCCGTCCTACCAGGTTCGTGCTGGTGACGTGGTCGCAGTCCGCGAGAAAGCAAAAAACCAACTTCGCATTGTCCAAGCTCTCGATCTGTGTGCCCAACGTGGCCGCGTAGAATGGGTAGAAGTAGACACTGAGAAGAAGTCGGGCGTTTTCAAGAACGTTCCTGCTCGCAGTGATCTGTCCGCCGACATCAACGAAAGCCTGATTGTCGAGCTCTACTCCAAGTAAGGGCTAGAAAATAGGTGCATCCATGCAGATTTCGGTAAATGAGTTCCTGACACCCCGCCACATTGATGTGCAGGTTGTCAGTCCAACCCGCGCCAAAATTACTCTCGAGCCTCTCGAGCGTGGTTTTGGCCACACCCTGGGCAACGCGCTGCGCCGCATCCTGTTGTCCTCAATGCCCGGCTGTGCAGTAGTCGAGGCCGAGATTGACGGTGTGCTCCACGAGTACAGCGCCATCGAAGGTGTACAGGAAGACGTAATTGAAATCCTGTTGAACCTTAAAGGTCTGGCTATCAAGCTGCACGGCCGTGACGAAGTTACGCTGACCTTGTCGAAGAAGGGTTCGGGGGTGGTTACCGCTGCCGATATTCAGCTGGATCATGATGTCGAGATCGTTAACCCCGATCACGTAATCGCTAACCTGGCGTCTAACGGCGCCCTGAACATGAAGCTCACCGTAGCTCGTGGTCGTGGTTATGAACCGGCCGACTCGCGTCAGAGCGATGAAGACGAAAGCCGCAGCATTGGTCGCTTGCAGCTTGACTCTTCGTTCAGCCCGGTTCGCCGTATCGCATACGTGGTGGAAAACGCCCGTGTCGAGCAGCGTACTAACCTGGACAAGCTGGTTATTGATCTGGAAACCAACGGTACTCTGGACCCTGAAGAGGCTATCCGTCGCGCTGCAACCATCCTGCAACAGCAGTTGGCTGCGTTCGTCGACCTCAAAGGTGACAGCGAACCAGTGGTAATCGAGCAGGAAGACGAGATCGATCCGATCCTGCTTCGCCCGGTTGACGATCTGGAACTGACTGTACGTTCGGCTAACTGCCTTAAGGCGGAAAACATTTACTACATCGGTGACCTGATTCAGCGTACCGAAGTAGAACTGTTGAAGACTCCGAACCTGGGCAAGAAATCCTTGACTGAAATCAAGGACGTTCTGGCCTCCCGCGGTCTGTCCCTCGGCATGCGCCTCGACAACTGGCCGCCTGCAAGTCTTAAGAAGGACGACAAGGCGACTGCCTGATCGTCGTAATCACCGAACGTGAGTTTGGTAAGGAATGAACCATGCGTCATCGTAAAAGTGGTCGTCACCTGAGCCGTACCAGCTCGCACCGCAAGGCCATGTTCCAAAACATGGCGGTGTCGCTGTTCGAGCACGAGCTGATCAAAACTACACTGCCGAAAGCTAAAGAACTGCGTCGCGTTGCTGAGCCGCTGATCACTTTGGCCAAGACAGACAGCCTGGCTAACCGCCGTCTGGCTTTCGACCGTACTCGTTCGAAAGCTATCGTTGGTAAGCTCTTCAACGACCTGGGCAAGCGTTACGCTACCCGTGAGGGTGGCTACCTGCGCATCCTCAAGTGCGGTTTCCGCGCTGGCGACAACGCGCCTATGGCGTACGTCGAGTTGGTTGATCGTGCTACTGCCGGCGAAGCTGTAAGCGCCGAGTAAGACGACAAGCTGTAACGAAGAACCGGGCCTAGTGCCCGGTTTTTTGTGCGCGTAATAAAAGCGCGATTTGTACAAGCTTACTCGAGCTATGCTCGGCACTATTAGGCTTGGGTATATTGGTAGTTATTTTCTATCGGGGACTACAATTTAATGAATTTGTAGGCGTCATATTGATGATCAATACTCCCTCCAAGCCGATTAGCCGGCAGTTCCAAGTCCGACCTGAGGGAAATTGAGCATGAGCCAGAATAAAATCCTTACTACCGCCAGCGGAGCTCCCGTTGCGGACAATCAGAATTCCCGTTCCGCCGGCCCGCGTGGCCCGTTGCTGCTCGACGATTTTCACCTGATCGAGAAGCTTGCCCACTTCAACCGTGAAAACATTCCTGAGCGTCGTGTACATGCCAAGGGTTCGGGCGCCTATGGCACCTTCACGGTCACACAAGACATCACGCAATACACCAGCGCCAAGCTGTTTGAGTCCATCGGCAAACAAACGCCGACGTTCCTGCGGTTTTCCACTGTGGGCGGTGAGCGCGGTTCGGCTGACACCGAGCGTGACCCTCGTGGTTTCGCCCTGAAGTTCTATACCGAAGAGGGCAACTGGGACATCGTGGGTAACAACACCCCTGTGTTCTTCATTCGTGACCCATTGAAGTTTCCTGACTTCATCCACACCCAAAAGCGCCTGCCGCAAAGCAACCTGAAAAGTGCGCAGATGATGTGGGACTTCTGGTCGCACTCCCCTGAGGCGTTGCACCAGGTCACCATCCTGTTTTCGGACCGTGGTATCCCGGACGGCTACCGTCACATGCACGGCTTCGGTAGCCACACCTACAGCCTGATCAACGCCAAGGGCGAGCGTCACTGGGTCAAATGGCACTACAAGACCAAGCAAGGTATCAAGAACCTGTCGCCTGCTGACGCTGCACGCTTGGCCGGTACCGACCCTGATTACGCCCAACGCGATCTGTTTGGCGCTATCGAGCGCGGTGATTTCCCGAAATGGCGTGTGTGCATCCAGATCATGACTGAAGCCCAGGCCGGCGCTCACTACGAGAACCCTTTCGACGTGACCAAGACCTGGTCGCAGAAAGAGTTCCCATTGATCGAAGTCGGTGAGCTGGAGCTGAACCGTAACCCGCTTAACTACTTCGCTGAGGTTGAGCAGGCTGCTTTCGGTCCAAGCAACATGGTTCCAGGCGTTGGTTTGTCGCCGGACCGCATGCTGCAAGGTCGTGTGTTCGCTTACGCTGATGCCCACCGCTACCGTGTCGGCACCAACCACCAGCACCTGCCGGTGAACGCGCCACGCAGCCCGGTTAACAGCTACCAGCGTGATGGTTCGATGGCATTCGGCAGCAATGGCGGTGCGGCTCCAAATTACGAGCCAAATAGCTACGCCGATGCACCGAAGCAGGCTCCGCAGTATGCCGAGCCGGCATTGGCACTGAGTGGCGCGGCGGATCGTTATGATCATCGCGAAGACAGCGATTACTACAGCCACGCGGGTGCGTTGTTCCGCCTGATGAATGATGAGCAGAAAGCCCTGCTGATCAGCAACATTGCCGGCGCCATGGCGGGCGTTTCCAGCGACGTTGTTCAGCGTCAGTTGCAGTACTTCTTCAAGGCAGATCCTGCTTATGGAGAAGGGGTCGCATCTGCACTGGGTGTATCGCTTAACTAACTCTAAACGATAAGCAGAACCGCCCTCATTTGGGCGGTTTTTGCGTTATTTCAGCTACTTTTCTCCGGAAATGTTCACTTTTCTGCCGTTGGTCCCGTGACCTTCAAGTCATCATGGTTCAAACTACAGACTTTCAAGCAGGGAGATGTAGGGCGATGCAAGGTCACCCCGACGTAATCGATTACCTCAACACGTTGCTGACGGGCGAACTGGCTGCTCGTGACCAATATTTCATCCACTCGCGCATGTACGAAGACTGGGGCTTTACCGAGCTCTACGAGCGTATCAACCACGAGATGGAAGAAGAGGCACAGCACGCCGACGCACTGATGCGCCGTATCCTCATGCTCGAAGGCACGCCGCGTATGCGTCCCGATGATCTGGATGTGGGCACCACGGTACCTGACATGCTCGCTGCCGACCTGCGCCTCGAGTACAAGGTCCGTGCCGCGCTCTGCAAGGGTATCGAGCTCTGCGAGCAGCACAACGACTATGTCACTCGGGAAATTCTGCGGGTGCAGTTGAATGACACCGAAGAAGATCATACCTACTGGCTTGAAAAGCAGCTGGGCCTGATCAAGCTGGTGGGCCTGGAGAATTATCTGCAATCGCAGTTCTGATTCCGGCTATAAAAAAGCCCCTGTCACTGCAAAGTGACAGGGGCTTTTTATTGGGCCTGAATAACTCAGGCCCGGTCGCGTGCCAACAACGGTTTCAAGTAGTAACCGGTGTGCGACTGCGGCATTTCGGAGACCTGCTCCGGTGTGCCAACGGCGATGATCTGGCCACCCTTGGAGCCGCCTTCCGGCCCCAGGTCGACCAGCCAATCCGCGGTCTTGATCACATCAAGGTTGTGCTCGATCACCACCACGGTATTGCCGTGGTCGCGCAGGCGGTGCAACACGTCCAGCAGTTGCTGGATATCCGCGAAGTGCAGGCCGGTGGTCGGCTCATCGAGGATATACAGGGTCTTACCGGTATCGCGCTTGGACAGCTCGCGAGACAGCTTGACCCGCTGCGCCTCACCACCTGACAGCGTAGTCGCCGATTGGCCCAGCTTGATATACGACAAACCCACGTCCATCAGTGTCTGCAGCTTGCGCGCCAACGCCGGGACCGCATCAAAGAACACCCGTGCTTCCTCGATGGTCATTTCCAAGGTTTCGTGGATGCTCTTGCCCTTGTACTTGATCTCCAGGGTTTCGCGGTTGTAGCGCTTGCTCTTGCATACATCGCACGGCACGTAGATGTCCGGCAGGAAGTGCATCTCCACCTTGATCAAGCCATCGCCCTGGCAGGCTTCACAGCGACCGCCTTTGACGTTGAACGAGAACCTGCCAGGCCCGTAACCCCTTGAGCGGGACTCCGGCACGCCAGCAAACAGCTCACGAATAGGCGTGAACAACCCGGTGTAGGTCGCCGGGTTGGAGCGCGGCGTGCGGCCAATCGGGCTCTGATCGATATCGACCACCTTATCCAGGTGTTCCAGGCCTTTGATGCTGTCGTGGGCAGCCGCTTCCAGGGTGGTCGCGCCATTCAGGGCGGTGGCACTCAAGGGGAACAGCGTGTTATTGATCAGCGTCGATTTGCCCGAGCCGGAAACACCGGTCACGCAGGTCAGCAGACCCAGTGGAATCTCCAGGTCGACATTGCGCAAGTTGTTGCCACGCGCGCCCTTGAGGTGCAGCGCCAGCTTCTTGTTGCGCGGTGTACGTTTTGCCGGCACTGCGATCTTCACACGGCCGGAAAGGTATTTGCCGGTCAGTGAATCCGGATGAGCCATGACTTCGGCGGGCGTGCCCTCGGCGACAATATGCCCGCCATGCACGCCAGCGCCCGGGCCAATGTCGACGACGTAATCCGCCAGGCGGATCGCGTCTTCATCGTGCTCGACCACAATTACCGTGTTGCCGATATCCCGCAGGTGTTTCAGCGTGCCCAGCAGGCGATCATTGTCACGCTGGTGCAGGCCGATCGACGGTTCATCAAGGATGTACAAGACGCCCACAAGGCCGGCACCAATCTGGCTGGCCAGGCGAATCCGCTGGGCTTCACCGCCGGACAAGGTATCGGCACTGCGATCCAGCGACAGGTAATCCAGGCCAACGTTGACTAGGAACTGTAGCCGCTCACGGATTTCCTTGAGAATCTTATCGGCGATTTCCCCACGGCGGCCCGTCAGCTTGAGCACACCGAAGTACTCGCAGGCATCACCAATCGGCAGGTTGGTCACCGCCGGCAAGGTTTTCTCGCCCACCCAAACATGCCGGGCTTCACGGCGCAGGCGAGTACCGCGGCAATCCGGGCAAGGCTGGGTGCTGAGGAATTTCGCCAACTCTTCGCGTACGCTCGCCGACTCGGTCTCACGGTAGCGACGCTCGAGGTTCGGCACGATACCTTCGAACGGGTGTGAGCGCTTGACGATATCGCCACGGTCGTTCAGGTACTTGAAGTCGACATTCTGTGAACCGCTGCCGTGGAGAATGACCTTCTGCTGGTCCGCCGGCAGTTGGTTGAAGGGCACTTCCAGGCTGAATTTATAGTGCGACGCCAACGACCCGAGCATCTGGAAGTAATAGACGTTGCGCCTGTCCCAGCCGCGAATCGCCCCCTCCGCCAGCGTCAGGTCACCGTTGACCAGGCGCTTGATGTCAAAGAATTGCTTCACCCCCAGGCCATCACAGGTCGGGCAGGCGCCAGCCGGGTTGTTGAAGGAAAACAGCTTGGGTTCCAGCTCGCTGATGGCGTGGCCGCAGATAGGGCAGGCAAAGCGCGCGGAGAAGATGATCTCTTCGCCCGGCTCGTCATCCATCGGCGCCACCAGGGCAATGCCGTCGGCCAGCTTCAACGCGGTTTCGAAAGATTCCGCCAGGCGCTGCTGCAGGTCGGCGCGCACTTTGAAGCGGTCGACGACTACATCAATCGAGTGTTTCTTCTGTTTGTCGAGTTTCGGCGCTTCGTCCAGCTCATACAGCTTGCCGTTGATCCGCGCGCGCACAAAACCTTGCGCACGCAGCTCTTCGAAGACGGAAAGGTGTTCGCCCTTGCGCTCACGGATCACCGGTGCCAGCAGCATCAGCTTGGCGCCTTCCGGCTGGGCCAGCACCAGGTCCACCATCTGGCTGACGGTCTGGGCTTCCAGGGGAATGTCATGGTCGGGGCAACGCGGGATACCTACGCGCGCATACAGCAGGCGCAGGTAGTCATAGATCTCGGTAATGGTGCCCACGGTGGAGCGCGGGTTATGGGAAGTCGACTTCTGCTCGATGGAGATCGCCGGCGACAGGCCTTCAATGGTGTCGACGTCGGGTTTTTCCATCATCGACAGGAACTGGCGGGCGTAGGCCGACAGCGATTCCACATAGCGACGTTGGCCTTCGGCATACAGCGTGTCGAACGCCAGGGACGATTTGCCGGAGCCGGACAAGCCGGTGATGACGATCAGTTTGTCCCGGGGTAGGGTCAGGTCGATATTCTTCAGGTTGTGGGTTCTAGCCCCACGAATCAGGATCTTGTCCAAGATGGCCTCGCACGGCGGGCGTAAATAATGCCGGAGTATACGGCTAAAGACTGGATGAATATACACTGTCAAAAGGCCGCTTGCAGCCTTAGATGAAAGCTGCGCGGCAAAGCGCCGCATATACCCTCTCAATCGATGGGACTGGTAGAATCGCCGCCGGTTCACACGAGGTTTTTCCATGCACGATCCCCACAGCGAACGCATGAGTAGCGGCGAGACCCGAGCGGCAAGCGGTCTGGCCCTGGTGTTCGCCTTCCGTATGCTGGGCATGTTTATGGTGTTGCCGGTGCTGGCGACCTATGGAATGGATCTCGCAGGCGCGACCCCCGCATTGATCGGCCTGGCGATTGGCGCCTATGGCCTGACCCAGGCGATTTTTCAGATTCCGTTCGGGATCATTTCCGACCGCATTGGCCGTCGCCCGGTGATCTACCTAGGGCTGATCGTGTTTGCCCTCGGCAGTGTGCTCGCAGCCCAATCAGATTCGATCTGGGGCGTGATCGCCGGTCGTATCCTGCAAGGCGCCGGCGCGATCTCCGCGGCGGTCATGGCGCTGTTGTCGGACCTGACTCGCGAACAACACCGCACCAAAGCCATGGCCATGATCGGCATGACCATCGGCCTGTCATTTGCCGTAGCCATGGTGGTCGGCCCCTTGCTGACCCGCGCGTTCGGACTGCACGGGCTGTTCCTGGCCACCGGCGGCATGGCGCTGTTCGGTATTGTGATCGTGGCCTTTATGGTGCCGCGTTCCACCGGGACGTTGCAGCACCGTGAGTCGGGTGTGGCCCGCAAGGTACTGTTGCCGACGCTCAAGCATCCCGACCTGTTGCGCCTGGATTTAGGTATCTTCGTGTTGCACGCGATGCTGATGTGCAGCTTTGTCGCGCTGCCCCTGGCACTGGTGGAAAAAGCCGGCCTGCCCAAGGAACAGCACTGGTGGGTCTACCTCACAGCGCTGCTGATTTCGTTCTTCGCCATGATCCCGTTCATCATCTATGGCGAGAAAAAACGCAAAATGAAACGAGTTCTGCTCGGCGCCGTCGCGACGCTGATGCTCACTGAGCTATTCTTCTGGCAGTTCGGCGACAGCCTACGGGCGCTGGTAATCGGCACGGTGGTGTTCTTCACCGCGTTCAACCTGCTGGAGGCGTCATTGCCTTCGCTGATCAGTAAGGTTTCACCGGCGGGCGGCAAAGGCACGGCCATGGGGGTGTACTCCACCAGCCAGTTCCTGGGTTCGGCACTGGGCGGCATCATGGGGGGCTGGATGTTCCAGCATGGCGGTTTGTCGGTTGTCTTCCTCGGATGCGCCGGGCTGGCTGCACTTTGGCTCGCCTTTGCTGTTACCATGCGCGAACCTCCCTACGTCACAAGTCTGCGTCTGCCGCTATCGCCTGAGGCGATCCGTGAAAGCGGCCTGGTAGAGCGCCTGAAGGCCGTCGTAGGGGTAACAGATGCAGTTGTGGTCGCAGAAGAGGCGGCCATTTACATCAAATTGGACACCGAATTATTGGATCGCGCGACGCTCGAGCAACTGGTCAACCCAGTGCCGACAGCGCGCCCAGCCTAGGAGAACGTTATGGCCCGTGGGGTTAACAAAGTCATATTGGTCGGTACGTGCGGCCAGGATCCCGAAGTTCGCTACTTGCCTAACGGTAACGCCGTGACCAACCTGAGTCTGGCGACCAGCGAGCAGTGGACCGACAAGCAGAGCGGCCAGAAGGTCGAGAAAACCGAATGGCACCGTGTGTCGATGTTCGGCAAGGTTGCAGAGATCGCCGGTGAATACCTGCGTAAAGGTTCGCAGGTCTACATCGAAGGCAAACTGCAAACCCGCGAGTGGGAAAAAGACGGCATCAAGCGTTACACCACCGAAATCGTGGTCGACATGCAAGGCACCATGCAACTGCTGGGCGGCCGTCCACAGGGCGACCAACAGGGCCAGGGCGGCACCAACTCGGCACCGCGTCCACAGCAGTCGCGTCCACAGCCAAGCCAGCAGCCACAACGTGAGTCGCGTCCAGCGCCACAACAGGCCGCTCCGCAACCGGCTCCGGATTTCGACAGTTTTGATGACGATATCCCGTTCTAGGATACGGCTCAGAGACTTGATGTAGAGTTTTACCCTGAAAGCCCCGGTGCATAAGCCTCCGGGGCTTTTTCTTTGCCTGCGAGAAAGTAAAGATCACATGGCTGGCCACGCTGTAGACCTCAGCAGGGGCCGCATGATGTAAGCCACTTTTGGAGGGGGATAGCTAGCAATGAGGGCATTACCTAAACGTCCAGCTTCTCACGTCATAGGGACTCTGGCTGAGTCTCTGGTAGAACGGGCTATCACGGCCAGGGGCTGGATTTATCGCCGTCTGGAAAAAGATAAAGACTATGGCATCGACGGCGAGGTTGAAGTATTCAGCGAGCGTGGTCATGCGACTGGGATCATCTTCAAGGTTCAAGTCAAAGGCTCCAGAAAGAAGGTACGAGCCCTGAAACTCAAGCAAAGTACTGAAAACTACCTTTCTATTTCGCCACTGCCGGTCTTCCTTTTCGTGGTTGAAGTGGAGAGCGGCACGATCAGGTTTCTGCTGGCCGAGCGCAATCGGGCAAACCATGGCGCGATTAGTCTGGATGAGTCCGAGGAACTGGATGAGAGTGGCTTCGCATTGCTTGAGGAGATTGCCGGCGAACACTGTCAGGCGTGCTTAACGATGGGTGATTACACGTTGCACAACGCGTCGGCGCAGCTCATCAGGTGCCTTGATCTGATGTTGAATTTTGGTGGTGATGTGGAGGCGATGGTTAAGTGGTTACGTTTTTTTGCGTCAGATGAAGTGTTAACCCTTTCCTATGGGTACGCGGTGTTTTTGAGGAATGAAATAAAGCGAGACGAAGGTTTACTCGAGAGAATTCGTGAGTGGGTGATTGAATTTTTCCCTGAGTGCCAGGAGGAAATCGATCAGGCCATAGCGGCCTTTGATCGTGGAGAGGTGATGGGGCGGCGTCTGGAGGTTGCTCACCTTTGATTGGCGACGATGCTCTTTCCGCCGGCATGAACAGGCACTGGCGTTTGTGCATTGCAGGTCACAAGAATTAGGCTGTCGCCCACCCTCAAAAACAAGGAAAGCCGTGATGACCTGGTCAGCCCAGCAGTACACGATGTTCGAACAGCAGCGCACCCGTCCTGTCCGTGACTTGGTCGCGGCCATTCCGAATGCTGAAGTGCGCCATGCCGTGGACTTGGGCTGCGGTCCCGGCAACTCCACGGAGGTGCTGGCCGCGCGCTTCCCGCACGCGCACGTCACCGGCATGGACAGCTCCGACGACATGCTGGTCGACGCCCGTAAACGCCTGCCCGCGCTGAACTTCGAGCTGGCGGATATCGGTGCCTGGAACCCCGCGCAAGCCTTCGATGTGATCCTGGCCAACGCGTCCCTGCAATGGCTGCCGGACCATGCCACGCTGTATCCGCACCTGATCAAGCACCTGACGCAAGGCGGTACGTTGGCGGTGCAAACCCCGGACAACCTTGATGAACCCGCCCACCGTCTCGCCCGCGAAGTCGCGGCCGATGGCCCATGGTCTGCCAAAATCGGCGCGGTCAAACACAATGAGCGCCACACCGCGAGTTACTACTACGAGCTGCTGAGCACACATTGCAGCACCGTCGATGTGTGGCGCACCACCTACCAGCACCCGCTGGCGGACCACGGCGCCGTGGTGGAATGGTTCAAGGCCTCAGCCCTACGTCCATTCCTGGCGCCGTTGAGTGACGACGAAAAAGCCGCTTTTCTTCAGGCATACAAAGCGCGGATCACCCAGGCTTACCCAGCGCTGGCTGACGGCACCGTACTGCTGCCATTCCCGCGCTTGTTCATCATCGCGACTCGCTGATATGCCCTGAGCAAGCGGTGGTCAAGACGCCGCTTGCGCCTTCAAGTATTCATCCGCCGACACCACGCCCGCATAACCAAACGCCAGCGACGCCATATAAGCCCCATGCACCTGCGCCGCTGGAATCACCGTGCCATTAAATTCCAGATCCCGCGTCGCACACGCATCATGAATCACCGTGACCTTGTAACCCAGGTCCGCCGCCGCCCGTACCACGCCGTCAATACACATGTGGCTCATGCTGCCGACTACCACCACTTCGGTGATGCTGCGTTGCTCCAGTAAGGCACGCAGGTTGGTCTCGCGAAACGCATTCACGAAATGCTTGAGCACCACCGGCTCACTACCCTCGTTCAGCACTTTGCTATGCAGGTGCGCGCCCTCGGAGCCTGGCGTGAAGAACGGCGCTTCATCGGACGTGAACTCATGACGCACATGAATCACCGCATCGCCGGCCTGACGGAAAGCCTGCAGCACCTGCGCGGCTTTGTCTGCCGCGGCCTCCACGCCGTCGAGTGGCCACTTGCCCTGGGGGAAGTAGTCGTTCTGGATATCGATTAGGATGAGCGCTTGCTTGGCCATGTGTGTTGCCTCGTGATGGGTTGATGGGCCCAGTATGTTAGCTGGCGCCTGCACTTAGGATTGGCTGCACCGACAATAACAGGGGGAAAACTGACAATGGTCGTTGTTGAGCTGGGCGTGTTGATCTACCAAGGCGCGCAATGGGCGGCCGTGCATGGCCTGACCGACCTGTTCGGCGTGGCCAATCGCATCGCCGCCGAGCACCAGTCCGCGCAATTGACGTTGCTGCGGGTCAGCCATTGGCAGGTGGAGGCGAGCGGCACACCCGTGCGCGTATTCAGCAGTGCCCCCGGCCCCGATCAACCGTTGATGGCCGTACTGGTGCCGCCGTCGATGGGTGAGTTCACCGAAGACCAGGCGCCCCCTGCGCTACTGGAATGGCTTCGCCGGCAACACACGGCCGGCACGGTGTTGGGCGGCGTGTGCGTGGGCTCGATCATGCTGGCGCGCAGTGGACTGCTCGACGGGCGCAGCGCCACCACCCATTGGTCTTCCGCCGAATCCTTCGCGGCCCGCTACCCGGCCGTACGCCTGGAAGCGAACAAACCCATTGTCGATGACGGCGACCTGATCACCACCGCCGGTTTGATGGCCTGGTCCGAACTCGGCCTGCGCCTGGTCGATCGCCTGATGGGCCCAAGCGTCGCGGCCGACACAGCGCGTTTCCTGGTGATCGAGCACAGTGACAGCGCCAGCCAGTGCGGCAGTAACTTCGCGCCCATTCTCGGCCACGGTGACGCAGCCATCCTCAAGGTTCAGCATTGGCTGCAGGCCAGCGGTGCGGTGGATGTGTGCGTGGCGGCGATGGCTCAGGAGGCGGGCCTGGAAGAGCGTACGTTCCTGCGGCGTTTTCGCAACGCCACCGGCTTGAAACCCACCGAATACTGCCAGCACCTGCGCGTGGGCAAGGCACGGCAGATGCTTGAGTTCACCAACGGCACTATCGACCATATTGCCTGGACCGTGGGTTACCAGGACCCCAGTGCCTTTCGCGCTATCTTCAAGAAGATCACCGGCATGGCGCCCAGCGATTACCGCAGCCGCTTTGGCGTCTGAATCGTGCAGAACGCCGCGGCGCTGAAGCACTGTCGTGCAGAATGAGGCAGGCCAACTGCCATCGGTTTTTCGGCAACTGCTTGATTTGAAAACCTTCTCCCCTGAAACAGCCTTGGCCTGATCCCTGCAGCCTTCTCTGCACACACATGGCTGGATGGCCAAGGGGGACGCATGACCCCGATTCAACGCAAGAAGCTGGTAGTCGCGCATTCCATACGCGAGGGCGCGCCGCTGCATGAGGTCGAGACCAACCGCGCCCTGGCGCGCTGGCTGGCGCAGATCCTGGGGCTCAAATTCGGCGGCAGCTATGACCCCGACCTGCATGCGGGTCGAGCGCTGTATCTGCTGCCCACGCAAACCCTGGTCGGCCCGGCGCAGGCCCGAACGCTCAATATCAAAGGGCCTGAGGATGTGTGGGGCGGCTACGTCGACCACGACTTCATCTGCACCAAGGCCATCAGTCATGGCTTGCTTGGCCCCGAGGCCAAAGCGCCGGAAGGTTGGTCTGCGCTGTTCTGCGAGCGTGTGCGAAACGTCGTGCTGGATGGCTTGAGCGTTTTTGCCCTTGAGGACGCACGGCCTGCCGCCACGCGCTTGCTCTACAGCGGGCCAATCCGCATAAAACCTGTGCACGCCTGTGCGGGGCGCGGGCAGGAAGTTATCCACAGTCTCGACGAATTCGACGCTGTGCTGGCGCGACCTGACGCTGCGAAGCTGTTCAGCGAAGGCGTGGTGCTGGAGCAGGACCTGCGCGATGTGGTCACCCACAGCGTCGGCCAAAGTTTTATCGGCGGGCACCTGTTCAGTTATTGCGGCGAGCAATACCTGACGAAAGACGGGCAGGGCGAAGACGTCTACGGCGGCTCCGACCTGCTGGTGGTGCCGGGAGGCTACGCCGACCTGTTGCTGCTCGACTTACCCGACGACGTGCGTGAAGCCATTGAGCAAGCCCAGGTTTTCGACAATGCCGCCGATGAGGCCTACCCTGGCTTTTATGCCTCACGGCGCAACTACGACATCGCCCAAGGCCTGGACAGTGACGGCCAGCGTCGCAGCGGCGTGCTCGAGCAGTCCTGGCGTATGGGCGGGGCGAGCAGTGCGGAAGTCGCGGCGTTGCAGAGTTTTATCAACAACCCTGGCCTGCGCGCGATCCATGTGTCCTCGGTGGAAACCTACATGGACGAACCATTGCCGGCTGATGCCATCGAGGTGTATCGCGGCCCGGCGGAAAACAGCGGGTTTCTTCTCAAGTACGTGACGGTTAAATCTTATGACGGCTAGAAGCGAAAGCATTGCGATTGATATCGACGACGAACAGATGAGCGGCACCTTCCTCAGCCCCAAATCCAAAGTGCCGGGGGTGTTGTTCGTGCACGGCTGGGGCGGGAGCCAGGAGCGCGACCTTGAACGTGCCAAGGGCATCGCCGGCCTCGGGTGCGTGTGCCTGACCTTCGACCTGCGAGGCCACGCCGGCTCTGGCATTCCGTTAGCCCGCGTCACCCGCGAAGACAACCTGCGCGACTTGCTGGCGGCGTACGACCGGCTGTTGTCACACCCGGCCATCGACACCTCGGCGGTGGCCGTCGTTGGCACCAGTTACGGTGGATACCTGGCGGCGATTCTCACCGCCTTGCGTCCGGTGCGCTGGCTGGCGTTGCGCGTGCCTGCGTTGTACCGCGACGACGAATGGCTTAAGCCCAAGCGCGATCTGGACAAGATGGATTTGATGGATTACCGCAGCACCCTGGTCCACGCTGAGACCAATCGCGCCTTGCACGCGTGCTCGGCGTTTACCGGCGACGTGCTGATCGTCGAGTCGGAAACCGACGACCATGTGCCCCACGCCACCATCATGAGTTACCGTGCGGCGTGCCAGCAGACGCATTCACTGACTCACCGCATCATCGACGGGGCCGACCATTCCCTCAGCGATCCGGTGTCCCAGCAGGCCTACACCTCCATCCTGGTGGACTGGATCACGGAGATGGTGGTGGGTGAGCGGTTGAGCATCATCCAGGCTCAATAGTTTAGATCGCTATCGCCGGCTGGCCTGCGATAGCGTTTGATCGACCCACATTCTTTCAAGCCGGTGTTTTCTTCACCCGCAATGCCTTGGCCTTGGCTTCCACGCCGAGGTACATCACCAGCGCAATCAGCAGCGGCACAATAAAGTAGATCGCCCGATAAGCGATCAACCCCGCCAGCAAACTGCCCCGCGACGCCTCGTGCTGCAACAGCGCAATAAACACTGCCTCCAGCACCCCAAGCCCGGCCGGTATGTGGGTGAGCACCCCGGCAATCGCGCTGATCAGCAACACGCCCAGCACCAGTGGATAGTCCAACTTGGCCGGCAGCAGGGTGAAAATCACCGCAGCCATCAGCGACCAGTTCAGCGCGCCCAACATCAATTGCAAACACGCCATGCGCAGCGACGGCAGGTTGATTTCCATGCCGCGAATCGTCCACGCACGCTTTTTCGAATATTGGCAAGCCGCCAGATACCCGAGGCTGACCAGCACTAACACCGCACCAATGCCTTGTAATGCAAGGGTACTGACCTTCCACCCCGGCGGCATCGTGACCAGGCCGCTGCTGAAAATCACCCCGGCTATCGCCATGTAGCCAAACCAGTTAGTGGCCAGGCTCAGGCCCAGGATCTTGGCGATATTGCTGTTGCTCACGCCCAGCCGTGAATACAGCCGATAGCGCATCGCGATGCCCCCGACCCACGCACTCAGGTTGAGGTTGAACGCATAGCTGATGATGCCCACCGGCAGGATCTGCTTCCACACCAGGGGCTGGCGAATATAGGTACGGCCGATCAGGTCGAAACTGGCGTACACCAGAAAACTGCATAACGTCAGCGTGCCTGCAATCACCAGCGTGCGCAGTTTGAAATCGCCCAAGGTCTGCACCACTTCGCTCCAGTCGATACGCCGGGCGAGCATGGTGAACAGTACGATCAGCAGCAGGAAGAAGGCGATGGTCAGCGGTTTCTTCCAGCGCTTGAACCGCGAACCTTTGGTTTCAGACGTCATGGGACGGGCTCTCGAAAGGTTTCAAACGGGGCTTGTGCGCCGGCAACCAACCCGTCAGCGCGGGAAAGTGGCGCATCACATGGAACACCAGGAACCCCACGGTCAATCGCCAGAGCCACAGGCGCGGCTTACGGTTTTCCGGCATCGTCTGGCAATGATTTTTTGCCAGGGTTTCCAGGCGTTCATACAGCTGCTGATTGAACGCACGGTCGCGGATCAGCACGTTGGCTTCCAGGTTCAGCGACAGGCTCAACGGGTCCAGGTTGCTCGAGCCGACGGTGCTCCATTCGTCATCCACCAAGGCGACTTTGCCATGCAGCGGGCGCTGGCAATATTCGTGAATCACCACGCCATCCTTGAGCAGATAGTCGTAGAGCATGCGCGCTGCCAGCTTGGCCAGCAGCACATCGGGCTGGCCCTGCATGATCAGTTGCACCTGCACGCCACGGCGCGCTGCATTGCGGATTTCGCGCAGCAAGCGGTAGCCGGGGAAGAAGTAAGCGTTGGCGATCACCGCGCGATGTTGTGCCTTGCTCAATGCATACACATACGCTTCTTCGATGTCGTCGCGGTGCTGCAGGTTGTCGCGGTAGATCAAGCGCACCTGGCCGTCGCTCTTGTCGGTGGACCACAACGCCGGTCGCTGCTGGCGCCGCCGCCAACCGCGCCGCGTGCGCACCTGGCGACCGCTTTGGGCAAGGGCGAAGTGATGCACGTCCGCCACCGCCGGGCCGGTCACCCGAACCGCATAGTCCTGCTTGGCCTCAGGCCCATAGTCACCCAAGTGATCGGCGGAAAAATTGATCCCGCCGATGAACGCCACCTCGGCGTCCACCACCACAATCTTGCGGTGCAGGCGGCGGAACCAATTGGTACGAATGCCGAGGGTTTTCGGCGCAGGGTCGAACATCTGCACCGCCACGCCCGCCTCGGCCAGCTCACCGAGAAACACCGGGCTCAACTCGCCGCAGCCAAAACCGTCGAGGCTGACCACCACGTTCACGCCGCGCTGCGCGGCCTCGATGAGAATGCCCTGCAGCTCGTGGCCGACCTTGTCTTCGAAGAGAATGAAGGTCTCCAGCAGGATCTCCCGCCGCGCCGCGCGCAGTGCCTCGAACACCTTGGGAAAGTACGCCTCGCCATTCTCGAGCAACTCAACTTGGTTGCCGCTCTGCCAGCCGTAATCCAGGTCACGGGCCTTGGCTTCGTCCGGCGGCTGGTCAGTGGAAATATGTTCTACGGCAACGTTCATAGTTCGATCTCCACCGACAGCGGCACATGGTCGGACAAATGCGACCAAGGCCGTGAGGTCAGCACCCGAGGGTTATGCACTTTCACATTGCGCACATAAATGCGGTCCAGTGGCAGCAAGGGCAGGCGCGCCGGGAAGGTGCGCGGGAGTTTGCCGTGGGTTTCGATGAAGACTTCCCGCAGTCCGCTTTGACTGAGGTCGGCCTTCTGGCGCCAGTCGTTGAAGTCGCCCGCGACCACCAGCGGTGCATCGGCCGGGATCTCGCTGATGCGCTGCTCCAGCAAGCGCAACTGTTGCTGGCGATGCACCTCACGCAGGCCCAGGTGGATGCAGATCGCGTGCACTTCCTGCCCGGTGCCCGGCAAGCGCAGCACGCAATGCAGCAGCCCACGGTTTTCATGCCCGCTTTGGGAGATATCGAGGTTGTCGTAGTGCACGATCTGGAATTTCGACAGCAGTGCATTGCCGTGGTCGCCGTGGGGGTAGACCGCATTGCGCCCGTAGGCGAACTGCGGCCAGATGCTGTCGGCAAGGAACTCATACTGAGGCATGTTCGGCCATTCGCTGAAGCGCTGGGGGTGACGCTCATGAGTGCCGTGAATTTCCTGCAGGAACACCATGTCGGCGCCCACACTGCGCACCGCCTCACGTAGCTCGGGCAGGATGAAGCGTCGATTGAGGGCGGTGAAACCCTTGTGGATATTGACCGTCAGCACCGTGAAGCGACTGATGGCGACGCTGGGGGTTACGGGCACCCAGTCAGGGATCGCAGCCATAATTGCTCCTGTGAAAAAGTGGGGGCCTGGCCCCCGTTTATGGCTGACTATGATTTTTGGCTGAAAGTTTCCACCTTCCTACAGACGGCATAGAACCCATGTGGGAGGGGGCTTGCTCCCGATAGCAGTCGATCAGTCGACACCTGCATCAACTGCCCCACCGCTATCGGGAGCAAGCCCCCTCCCACATTGGATGTGTATGGCTGCTGATTCAGTGCCGGCGACTATCCGCGTCGAACGCTCTGTGTACACCGGCCCCAACTGATCCAGGCCGTGTGGATCAGCCCCATATGCGTCACGATCAACCCGCCGCCCCAGGCGCCACCGGCGATCCTCAGGTTAAAGGCAATGGGCATGGCTGCAACTCCGGTGGGTTTCAATCAGGAGCGCAGTGTCGAGTGTTGGCTGTTGCGGAAAAAGCCAGGGATTGGCATTTGATAGTTGCCTGCAAGTCAAAGATGCCGCAAACGGGGAACGATCAAGGCTCAAACCCGTCAGTTCCTTACAGACCCTTCTGAAGGAGCCCGGTGTTTTGCTGAATCTAAAGACTGCATTACTGCTCGGCGCGCTGCTGTTTTGTCCCAGTGCCGCACTGCAAGCCGCGGCCTCCGCGTCGGAACCTGAAGCGCCGGCCAAGCCGGAATTGCTGGTCGAGGGCGGCCTGCTCGGCGCGATCAGCTCCAGCATCGATGATGTGCAAGAGAAGCTCGACCTCAACCAGAACCTGATCGACGCCTGGCGCCTACGGGCCGACCGTGCGGCGGATGAAGTCGGGCGGCTGGTCGACCAGACGTCCGAGCGTTCGCCATGGACCATCGCAGGGAACTTCCTGCTGTTGTCGGGGGTGTGGATCGGCGCCTTTACCCTGCTGACGCTGCTGGGGCGTTTTATCGTCCAACGCATGAGCCGGCGCCCATTTGTCGCCCGGCGCGGGCGCCTGCAAGCGGTGCTTGGGTATGTGCTGCCCTACACGATTCCCGCGCTGATCTGCCTGCCGCTGACGCTGTACGTCAGCCACTTTTTACCCACATCGATAGGGCGTGCGCTGGCGCTGTGTTTTGCCTACGCCACCAGCAGCGGTATTTTTTCCACGTCGATGCTGTTGTGCGTGATTGTGATGTTCAATGTCGGCCACAAGCGCCCGGCGGTGCAGATCATCCGCAGCTACTGCCCCACGCCGTTGTTCCTGATCGGCTTTCTCGCCGCCCTCAGCGACGCGCTGACCAGCCCGCAAATCGCTCGTCAGTTCGGCGGCAATATCACCAGCAGCATTGCGGTGTTTACCGGGCTATTCGCCGCCGTGATTTTCGGCGTGCTGGTGGTGCGCCTGCGTCGACCGGTGGCCCACCTGATCCGCAATCGACCGTTGACTCAACGCCTTAAACACCCGGCGTTGCAGCAATCGCTGCGGGTGTTTTCCGGGTTGTGGTACTGGCCGATCCTGTTGATGGTGCTGGTCTCGGCGATCAACTTGATCGGGGCCGGCGACGATAACCAGAAGGCCCTGCGCTGTGCGTTGTTCACCACCATTTTGCTGATTGGTACAGTGTTCCTGAGCACCGTGCTGCAACACCTGTTCAAATCCCGCAGCCAGGTCGCGATCCAGCGCAGCAGCGCCTACAAGGAACGCTTCCTCAGCTTGTTGCACGCGATCCTGCGTATCGTCATGGCCATCGCCTTTATCGAGATTCTTGGACGAATCTGGGGCGTGTCGCTGTTCGAATTTGCCCAGCGTAACTCGGTGGGCCGGGCGATCAGCGACTCCCTCAGCAGCATCGGCCTGATCCTGCTGATGACCTGGCTGTTCTGGGTGGTACTCGACACGGCGATCCAGGAAGCGCTCAAGCCACCGGTCAATAAACGCTCCAGCCGCCAGCCCAGCACGCGGGTCAAAACCATCCTGCCGCTGCTGCGCAATGCGGTGAAAATCATCCTGGTGGTGATCTGCGCGATCACCACCATGGCCAACCTCGGGATCAACGTCGCGCCGCTGCTGGCGGGGGCCGGGGTGGTCGGCCTGGCCATCGGCTTCGGGTCGCAGCAACTGGTGCAGGATGTGATCACCGGCCTGTTCATCATCATCGAAGATACCCTGTCCATCGGCGACTGGGTGGTGCTTGACTCCGGTCACGCCGGCACCGTCGAAGGCCTGACCATTCGCACCCTGCGCCTGCGCGACGGCAAGGGCTTTGTGCACTCGGTGCCGTTCGGGCAGATCAAGGCGGTCACCAACCAATCGCGGCAATTTGCCTATGCATTCTTCTCAGTGCAGTTCACCTACGACACCGACGTGGACAAGGCGGTGGAGCTGATTCGCGAAGCGGGGCAGTCGATCCGTGATGACGTGTTCCTCAAGTACAACCTGCAAGGGCCGCTGGAGGTGTTCGGCGTCGACAAGATGGACCTCAATGGCGTGGTGCTTACCGCGCAGTTCCGCACGGTGTCGGGCGGGCAGTATGCGGTGAGTCGCGCGTTCAATCAGCGCCTCAAAAAACTTGTGGATAACTGTGATGAGGTGCACTTCGCGCAGACTTATCCACAGCAGGTGCTGTTGCCTAAACGTGCGGCGCAGGTGGATGAGCCGGATGAGGAGGTGCCCGCATCGGTGGTGCTTACCGAGCAGCCCAGGCCTCAGTAATTCTGCGGTGACTGGGCCCCCGATGAGGCCCTTGGAAGTCACCCCAACACTCAATGCCTGATCAGCCTCTCCTGCACCGCCTGCCGATCCATCTCTACTAACACCTGCTGCTTGCCCGCCACCATGACCGCCGCGGGCAACCCATCCCGGTACACAATCCGATTGCCACTCACCGCCGGCACCTTGGTGCCTGGTAACAGCGTGCCCACCAGGTTCAACGGGTCCGTGCCACACACCGCAATCAAACTCCCATCATGGGGTCGACGCCGCACTTCACGCAGCAACGGAATCGCCTCAGGCAACGCAAACTGTTCCCCCGCCAAACCACTGACAAACCGCCCACCTCGAATCTGCCCGCGCGCTTCCAGGCGGTGAAAGGTGCGCAGCAACTCGCGCCAGCTCGGCAGCCACTCCGCCTCGCGCTCCAACAAGCGCCAGAACACCACGCCATAGCGGCGCAGCAAGGTCATCGCCACATGCTCCAGGGTCTCGGCGGAAGGCGGACCTGCGGCAGTCGACGGGCGTCGGATCAGTGCCCAACGCCCTGCATCGTCCATGCCGCCGATAAACGCGCCGCGCCCGCGCCGACTGCTGCGCGCCTGGCGTTTGCTCGCGGGGGTGGTCAGCGCACGCAACCCGGCAAAGCTGTCGGCGTTCACCAAACCGGCACCGACCAGTTCCTGCAAAGCGGTTTCCAGTTCGCTGCGCAGTAAGTGGGCTTCATGCACCAGCTCATCAAAAAACAGCGCGCCGTGGTCGCGCAGGGCTTCATGCACCTTCTGCGCCTTGGGCGACAGCGTGGTGGCGTCGGTGGGTTCGGTCAGTCCGCTCCACAGTCCCACTTGGTTGCGTGGCAGCAACACCACCGGAGTGCTGCGCAATGCCATGGCGCTGGTCTTGTTGCTCAATCGCGTCCACACCAGTTTGCCGCTGCGGCATAACTCATCGAGCCAGGTCGAGGAGTAATCCTTGAGCCGCGCACTGAGCAAATCGCTGTCCCAGGCGGAAGTGGCGGCGGCGTACCCTTCGAACTGCCCGACGATCTGCGGCAACATCGCGCTGCCCTGGCCACGTGTGCCGTCGGACAAATGCTGCCAATCGAACAGAAAACGCATTAAGTCCTGCAGCGCCACCGGCTCGATTTCCCGGCGTAGGCGCTTAACCGTGTAACGATGAATGCGCGCCAGCAGATGGCGTTCGCACCATTGCTCCTGGGTGGCGCCGGGGCTGAAATGCCCGCGTAGCACGTAGCCTTCCTGCTCCAGACGGGCCAGTGCCTGGGTGACATCCGCCACCGGCAAGGCCAGGGGCGCGGCGATCTCGATCAGGCTCAGCGGGCCAAACCCACCGAGGCGCGCGCGCAGCACTTCCGTCACGGCCTCCTCAACGGTCCAGGGCTCATCGAAGCCGGGCAGCAACGGCACGTTGCCGGGGTAGATCGTCTGCACACAACTCAGGCGTTCGACGGCGACCCACAGGCGGGTGTCTAAGTGAGTGTGCAGTTGATAGGCGCGGCCACCCTGGGCCAATGCGTGCAGCCAAGTCGCCCATTGCGGCGTGACTTCGTTACCGGCGATGCACGCCAGGCTCATCAACGCCTCATGCATTTCGTCCGGCCCGTTGGGCGCCGGCCAGGCTTCTTCGCGCACGCCGGCGATGGCATCCGCATCCAGTGCGCCGAGGTCGTCGGTGCTCTGCGGGTCGCTCCAGCGCCGGTTGAGCACGGCCTGGGTGCGGCGCTCTTCCAGGGGGGCATCGTCGAGAAAGGTGTAGGGGCGGGCGCTGAGGATTTCTGCGGCCATGGGCGAGGGCGCGGGCAGGTCGCGGCTGATCAGGCGCACCTCGCCGCGTTCCATGCGCCGCAACAGCGCCAGCCAACCCTCGCTGTCCATGGCTTCGTGCAGGCAGTCGTCGAGCGTCTGTTCCACCAGCGGGTGCTCAGGCACCTCGCGCTCGCCGGCGAGGTTTTCCAGGCAGGCGATCTGGTCGGGGAAGACGCTGGCGATCAGGTCTTCGCTTTTCATGCGCTGAATCTGCGGCGCCACTTTGCGCCCCCCGGTATAGCGCGGCAACGCCAGCGCCACTCCGGCATTCCAGCGCCAGCGCACGCCGAACAGCGGCGCATCCAGCACCGCTTGTATCAGGATGTGCTCGGCACTCTGGCTATTGAGGTAACGCCACACCTCGTCCAGCTCGAAACTGTGGCTGGTGGACAGCGACAGCACGATTGCGTTTTCGCTGGCCGCCGCCTGCAATTCAAAATTGAACGTGCGGCAAAAACGCTTGCGCAGGGCCAGGCCCCAGGCGCGGTTGACGCGGCTGCCGAACGGCGTGTGGATGATCAGTTGAGTGCCACCGGACGCGTCGAAAAACCGCTCCATGATCAACGTGTCCTGGGACGGCAACGCACTCAGGGCCAGGCGAGCGCGGGCCAGGTAATCGAGGATCTGCTCGGCGCTGGCGCGGTTCAGGCCGAGGGTGTCGGTAAGCCAATCCTGTGCGGCGTGCAGGTCACCCGGCGTGGCGCTGAGCAGCGCGTCCATCTGACCTTGCAGGCGCGCCACTGCCGCTGACAATTCGTGGCTGCGCCCCGGCGCCTCACCGAGCCAGAAGGGGATGGTCGGCGGTTGGCCATGGGCGTCCTCGACGCGCACTTTTCCGGCTTCGACCCGCAAGATGCGATACGAGGTGTTGCCCAGCTGGAAGATATCCCCGGCGATGCTTTCCACCGCGAAGTCTTCGTTGACGCTGCCGATGTTCAGGCTCTGGGGTTCGAGCAACACGCTGTAGTCGGCGTTGTCGGGGATGGTGCCGCCACTGGTGACGGCGGTCAGCTTGGCGCCCCGTCGACCGCGCAGGGTGCGAGTCAGGGCATCGCGGTGCAGGTAGGCGCTGCGGATGCCCTGGCGACCGTTGTAACCGTCGGAGAGCATTTGCAGCAGTGCCTGGTAGTGGCGCTCATCCAGCGTGGCGTAGGGCGCGGCGCGGTGGATGAGCGCCAGCAAGGCCTGCTCGGACCATTCCTGGGCGCTGACCTCGGCGATGATCTGCTGGGCCAGTACATCCAGGGGCGCCACGGGAATCTGCAGCGTGTCGAGTTCGCCCCTGCGCACGCAGTCGAGCAGGGCGGCGCATTCAATCAGGTCGTCGCGGGTGGTGGCGAACAGGCGTCCCTTGGGCGTGCCACCCACCTGGTGGCCGGAGCGACCGACTCTTTGCAGAAAGCCGTTGATGGAGCCGGGCGAGCCAATCTGGCAAACCAGATCGACATCGCCGATATCAATCCCCAACTCCAGGGACGCGGTGGCGATCAGCACCTGCAGCTCGCCGCCCTTGAGGCGCTGTTCGGCGTCCAGGCGCATTTCCTTGGCCAGGCTGCCGTGGTGGGCGGCCACGGCGGTTTTGCCCAGGCGCTCGCTCAAATGCCGGGCCAGGCGCTCGGCCAGGCGTCGGGTGTTGACGAAAATCAGCGTGGTGCGGTGTTCGCGGGCCAACTCGGCGAGGCGGTCGTAGACCCGCTCCCACACATCGTTGGCCATCACCGCAGAGAGCGGCACGGGCGGCACCTCGATATCCAGGTCGCGCGGGCGGGCGTGGCCGATATCCACAATCGCGCACGCCCGGCCGCTGCCGACGAGGAACCGCGACACCGCGTCGATGGGCTTTTGCGTGGCTGACAAGCCGATGCGCATCAGTGGCTCGGCGCACAAGCCTTGCAGGCGTTCCAGGCTCAAGGCCAGGTGGCTGCCACGTTTGCCGGCGGCGATGGCGTGGATTTCATCGATGATCACCGTGCGCGTGCTGGCGAGCATCTGTCGGCCGGAGTCCGAGCCCAGCAGCACGTAGAGCGATTCCGGGGTGGTCACCAGGATATGCGGCGGGCGCTTGCGCATCAGTGCGCGGTCTTTTTGCGGGGTGTCACCGGTGCGCACGGCGGTGCGGATGGCCAGCGGCGGCAGGCCCAGGTTCCGCAGGTGCTCAGTGATCCCGGCCAGCGGGTTTTGCAGGTTGATCTGGATGTCGTTGGACAGCGCCTTGAGTGGCGACACATAGACCACCAGGGTTTCATCCGGCAGTTCACCGCCGTTGGCCAGGCCTTGGTGGACCAAGTCATCCAGCACCGCCAGGAACGCTGTGAGCGTCTTGCCGGAGCCGGTGGGCGCGGCGATCAGTGTTGATTGGCGTTGGCGGATCAGCGGCCAGGCCTGGGCCTGGGCGCCTGTCACCGAGGGGAAGGTGCTGCGGAACCAGGTGCTGACGGCGAGGTGGAAGCCGGTCAATGCGGTGTCGGTGGATTCAGGAAGGTTCATGGAGTGATTGATAGCCCCTGTTCCAACAAGTTGCAATCGCGCACTTTATCCGTGACGGTTGCGCTACAAACCCGCAAAATGCAACGATTCTGACAAATACCTGAAAACCTTCGTTCCACACAGACCGGGCCTGCTCAATCTATGCGAATGCGCCTTATGTTACTGGGCGGCGGGAATGCCCTCGGGCAGGCGCTGATTCGCCTCGGTGCAGAGGAAGACATCGGTTTCCTCGCCCCCAAACCGCCCAAAGACGGCTGGGATGCCGCGAGCCTTACCCAACTGCTCGACGACACCCGTCCCGATGCGTTGATCAACCTCGCCTACTATTTCGACTGGTTCCAGGCCGAGGTGGTCAGCGAAACCCGTTTGGCCGCCCAGGAATTCGCCATCGAGCGCCTGGCCGAACTGTGCCAGCACCACAACATCACCTTGCTGCAACCGTCCAGCTACCGCGTGTTCGATGGCTCCCGCGCCACCGCCTACAGCGAAAAAGATGAGCCGGTGCCCCTGGGCCTGCGCGGCCAGGCGTTGTGGCGAATCGAACAGAGCGTGCGCGCCACCTGCCCACAACATGTGCTGTTGCGGTTCGGCTGGCTGCTGGATGACAGCGTCGACGGTACCCTCGGGCGCTTCCTGGCGCGGGCCGAGAAGCCGGATGAATTGCTGATGGCGGACGACCGTCGCGGCAACCCGACGCCGGTGGATGATGCGGCGCGGGTGATCATCTCGGTGCTCAAGCAACTCGATTGCGCGGCGCCGTTGTGGGGCACGTACCACTACGCCGGGCATGAGGCGACCACACCGTTGGCGCTGGGCCAGGCGATTTTGACTGAAGCACGTACCTTCCACCCGCTGGCGATCGAATCCCCCACCGCCCAGGCCCATGCGGCCCGGCCGGATGCGGCGGATGAGCCGCAACACGCGGTGCTGGCTTGCAAGAAAATCCTTCACACCTTTGGCATCAAGCCACGGGCGTGGCGGGCGGGGCTGCCGGCATTGCTGGACCGGTTCTACCGTCACAGCTGATCCAATGCGAAAACCCAATGTGGGAGGGGGCAAGCCCCTTCCATATTGGGTTTTGTGTTGTTGCTCAGGTTGGTGTCAGAACTTGTAGCCGATACCCACCATGTAGACCATCGGGTCCACGTCCACATTGACCTTGGCGCGCGTGCCCTGGCCCAGGGCATTGTTGTCCACCGTCGCTTTGGTGCTGATGTCGATGTAGCGCGCCTGGGCGTTGATCATCCACTTGTCGTTGATCATGTAGTCGGCACCGATCTGCGCCGCCCAGCCCCAGGAGTTTTCGGCCTTGAAGTTGCTGAAGCCTGCGTCCGATGCGCGGCTGCCGACGTGTTCGTCATAGATCCAGGTGTAGTTGATACCGGCGCCCACGTACGGCTGGAAAGCCGACTTGTTGTCCAGTGGGTAGTACACGACGCTCAGGGTCGGCGGCAGGTGTTTCAGGGTGCCGAGCTTGCCGTTCGCGGCGCCTAGGGCGGTGTTCTTGATCTTCACGTCATGCTCGAACGGTGTGGCCGCCAGCAGTTCGATACCGACGTGGTTGGTCAGCATGTAGGCGAAGTTCAAGCCCAACTGAGTGTCGCTGCTCATGGTCGCCTTGCCGCCTAGATTGGCGCCGGCCAGTGGGCCTTGGTCAACCTTGACGCTGCTGCTGTCTGCCTTCGGGTTCACGGTGATTGCACCGGCGCGAATCAGAATGTCGCCCGCTTCGTGAGCGTGTGCAACAGGGGCAGCGAGGGCGAGCGCGAAGAGGGACGCGCCAAGCAGAGACTTGTTCATGGGAGCTCCAAAGGACGTTCAAAAGTTGTACGTCCAATGGTAAAGATCGTTCCGTTCGGTCTTTTGACTCAGCTCAATGAAAGGGCGATCAGCGCTATTCCGGCAGCTCGTACATGTAAATTTTCTCGGCATCCATCTGGTAACCGGCATCGGCGAGTTCGCTGGTGGACGGCTTGACTTGCATCGCGCCTTCGATCCAGTACGGCTGGTAGAGCTCATCGAGCTTCACGCCGATTTCGCTTTTGACATGCACGATCTGGTTCGACGGTGGCGGCGGCACATGGATGCACGCGCCGAAATACGGCACCAGCAGAAACTCGGTGGTACGGCCTTCTTCGCTGACTTCCAGCGGCACGATATAACCCGGCAAACGGATGTGCTGACCGTCGAGGCTCTGCACCACCGGCGCGTTGGGCAAATCCTGTTTGGCGGCCGGCGCCGCCTCGACGGACAACGCATCGGCCATGTTCGACAGGTCGTGCAGCGGTTTCATATTGGGAATTTCCGGCGGCGCGTCCGGCGGGATCATTTCCTGCCAGGACAAGTCCTTGGGCTGATCTTCCGCCCAGGCGGGCAGGGTAATCAGCAGAAACAGTGCAAGCAGCGCGCGACGCATCAAAGCCTTCCTCATAAACGTATGGACAGGCCATCGGCCAGGGATTGTCGATAGGCGCGCCACGCGGGCACGCTGCCCATCAACAGCGCTGCCGCCAGGATACCGGCGAGCAACGTCCATTCATATTCGCTGGGCCACGACATCGGCAAGTCCAGGCCGTAGTTGGCCTGAAGGTACCCGCGCGACGCGGCCATGCACACGTACAGCAAACCCACGCCCGCGATCACGCCAGACAGCGCCAGGGCGAAGGCTTCGAAGATCAGCAGCGTCGCGATATGCCACGGGCGTGCGCCCACCGAACGCAGGATCGCCATCTCGCGGCGGCGTTCGTTGAGGCTGGTGAGGATCGCCGTGAGCATGCCGATCAGGCCGGTGAGCACCACGAACAGCGAGATCACGAACAGGGCTTTTTCGGCGGTGCCCATCATGCTCCACAGCTCTTGCAGTGCCACGCCGGGCAGGATCGCCAGCATCGGTTCACCGCGGAATTCGTTGATCTCCCGTTGCAGGGCGAAGGTGGAAATCTTGTTGTTCAGGCCGAGCATGAACGCGGTGATGGCCTGCGGTGTAAGGTCCATGTTACGTGCCTGGTCGGCGCTGATACGGCCTTTGCCCTGCGCGGGCACGCCGTTGTGCCAGTCGATATGGATCGCTTCCATGCCGCCGAGGCTGATGTGCAACGTGCGGTCCACCGGCGTGCCGGTGCGCTTGAGAATGCCGACCACGGTGAACGGTTTGTCGTCGTGCTTGACCAGGCTGACCACCGCCACGCCGTGGGCGAGCACCAGTTTGTCGCCGAGTTTGTAATGCAACGCGTCGGCGACTTCGGCACCGAGCACCACTTCGAACGGGTCGGTCGCGAAGGCGCGCCCGCTGGCCAGTTCGAGGTTTTGCTTGCGGCCGTATTGGTAGTGTTCGAAGTAGGACGCGTTGGTGCCCATCACGCGGTAGCCGCGATGGGAGTCGCCGAGGGACATCGGGATCGCCCACTTCACCTGGGGGCTGGCGGCAAAGTGTTCGAAACTGTCCCAACGGATGTTGTTGGTGGCGTTGCCGATGCGGAACACCGAGTACAGCAGCAGGTTGACCGAGCCCGAGCGGGCGCCGACGATCAGGTCGGTGCCGCTGATGGTGCTGGCGAAACTGTTGCGCGCCTCAACGCGCACGCGCTCCACCGCGAGCAACAAGCAGACTGAAAGCGCGATGGCGAAGGCAGTGAGGATCGCGGTAAAGCGGCGGTTAGCCAGGCTGGCCATGGCTAGACGGAACAGATACATCTCAAACCTCTGCGGGCGTGGCGGCGCGATTGAGCTCGGCCAGCGACAGGTTGCGGTCGAACAGCGAAGCCAGGCTCTGGTCATGGCTGACAAACAACAGGCTGGCACCCGCTTCGCGGCATTCGGCGAACAGCAGTTGCAGGAAGGCTTCGCGGGCGTCGTAGTCCAGGGCCGAGGTAGGCTCGTCGGCGATCACCAGTTCCGGCTGGCCGATCAACGCACGGGCGGCGGCCACCCGTTGTTGCTGACCGATGGACAGCGAGTCGGCACGCCTTTCGAGCAGGTCTTTGTCTTTCAAACCCAGGTGCGCGAGCAACGCAGCGGCGGCCTGGTCGACACTGCCGTGGCGCTGTTTTGCTCGTTGCGCGCGCAGCGTGGAAAAGTGGCACGGCAATTCGACGTTCTCGCGCACCGACAGGAACGGCAGCAGGTTGAACTGCTGGAAGATGTAGCCGGTGTGGTCGACGCGGAAACGGTCGCGGGCACCGGCCGAGAGCTCAGTCAGCTCCTGGCCGAGCAGGCGGATGCTGCCTCGGCTGGGTTTCTGCACGCCGCCGAGCAGGCCCAGCAGTGTGGTTTTGCCACTGCCGCTCGGGCCTTTGAGAAACAGGGTTTCCCCCGCTTCCAGGCGGAACGCGGGGATGTCCAGCAACTGTGGGTGCCCAGGCCAGTTGAAGCCCAGGTCAGACAGTTCGATCAATGCGTGGGTCATGGGGACTCAGAACTTCAGGGTGGCTGCGGTGGCCGTCGCTTCAACACCTTGCTGGCCGCTCGGGCCGATCAGTTGTACCTGAATTTTCTGGGTGGCGGGGAAGGTCTTGAACACCTGGGTCAGGTCAAGAGTGCTCAGGGCCGTCGGTGTGGCACAGGTGAACTGGTAGTGGGCGTGGATTTCGCTGTGGTCGTGAGGGTGTTCGTGGGCGCCGTCTTTGGCGTCGTCATCATCGTCGTCATGGTCGGCTTCGGGTTTATCGCCGAACAGCGGGCTGTTGAGCTCCTGTGTGCTGACCACGCAACCGGCAGCCTTAGGCAGGTTGAACAGGGCGACGGGGTTCTCCAGTTGCTTGCGCGCGGCGGCGACCTTGGCTTTGTCCGCCGGGGTGGTGGCCAGGTGTTCGAAACCCACCAGGTTCATTGCCGGGCTGTCCAACTCAAGCTCCAGGGCCTGGCCGTCGAGCACTGCGTTGAGGCGGCCGACGCCATGCTCGTGGGCGCCGAGGCTGCCGTGTTCATGGTCGTGGTCGTCATGAGCATGGGCAACCGCCAATGGCAGCAGGGCAAACGGCAAAGCAAGCAACAAACGGCGCATGAGAAGACTCCAGAACATGAAAGTTTTGTTATGTGATCTTATAACAATTGCCCGAGAGTTTGACCGCCCGCTTGGCGTTGCGCAAGCCGCATGGGAGCATGCTTGTCGGAAAAATGCAGGAGTAAGGACGATGTTGCGAATTCGTGGAACGGTCGGCGACCTGCCGGTGGACTTGACCCTGGAGCTCGATGACGGCGATTGGGCACGGCTGGGCGCGCACTTGCAGGCCACGCCCGTGGCCAGCCCGGCCGCTGCGCCCGTGGCTCCGGTCAAACACAATGATGAGCTGTGGCAGGGCGCCCAGGCGCTGTTGCGCAAGGCCGGACAGCTCAGTGGCCTGGAGTTGCTTGACCAGTTGGAAGGCCTGGCCGGCGACGCCTCGGCGGGCAAGCGCCTGTTGGTACGCCTGCGCCACAGCGCCCAGGTGAAGGTTGCCAGCGGCGGGGATACACCGCTGTACAGCTGGGTCGGCGATTAGTACAGCGCGGCGAACAACTTGCGGCGATACACGGTCACCAGCGGGTGGTCGTTGCCCAGCAGTTCGAACACCTGCAGCAAGGTCTTGTGCGGCAGGCCTTCGCTGTAGCTGCGGTTGCGGATAAACAGCTTGAGCAAACCTTCCAGCGCCGCGTCGTACTGTTGGCGCGCCAGTTGCTGGATCGCCAACTGGTAGGCCGCTTCGTCGTCCTGCGGGTTTTGCGCCAGGCGGCTTTTCAAGTCGGCGGCGTCCGGCAGGTCGGCAGCCTGGCGCAGGAAGGCGATCTGCGCCTTGGCCCCGGCGATGGCGGCTTTGTGATCGTCGCTCTTCACCGCGTCCAGCACGGTCTGGGCTTCACCCAATTCACCGCGTTCGGCCAAGCAGCGGGCGTACAGGATCAACGCCGCGGCGTTAGTGTTGTCTTCGCCCAGCAGCGTCACCAGCACGGCTTCAGCATCGCTGATGCGACCTTCGGCAAACAGTGCCTGGGCCTGCTCCAACGGATCCGCCGCCGCCGGTGGCGGCATCTGCACATGCGGCTCGAGCATCGCCCGCACCGCCGACTCCGGCTGCGCTCCGGCGAACCCATCCACCGGCTGGCCATCCTTGAACAGCACCACCGTCGGCAGGCTCTGAATGCCAAACCGCGCAACGATGTCCTGCTCGGCCTCGCAATCGACCTTGGCCAGCAGCAACTCGCCCTGATAACTCTCGGCCACCTTCGCCAGCATCGGCATCAACGCCTTGCATGGCGCGCACCACTCGGCCCAGAAATCCACCAGCACGGGTTTTTCGAAGGAGTTCTGGATCACGGCCTGGTCGAAATTGGCGGTGGTGACGTCGAAGATATACGGCGTGGGTTCACTCATGGGGCGTCTCGAATAAAGCGGGAATGGGGCAACTATAAGGGCTGGCGCTGGCTACCGGAAGCGGCTTGGAGTTCAAACGCGTGATGCCTGCCACTGTAGTGAGCGGGCTTGCCCCGCGCTGGGTGGCGAAGCCGCCCCAATCCGGTCACCGCAACCTTCCAGACAGAATTCAGCCGCCTGTTTTGGGGCGGCTCCGCCACCCGGCGCGGGGCAAGCCCGCTCACTACAGGAGGGATGCTTTCAAGAGCGCCGCGAGTGGTAAAGACTCACCTTGCGAAACTCCCAAGGCTCGGCCAAGTCCGGCAATGTCAGCGCATCAAGGATCTCCAGCCGCTGGTAATCCGGGTGCTGGAAGTCACGCACGCGTGAATCCGCCACCAGCGCTTCGCGGCCTCGGGTCAGGAACTGGTCCAGCAGCGGCAGGTTCGCCCGGTCGTAGAGCACATCGGCGACCAGGATCAGGTCGAAGCGGTCGGCTTCGGCGAAAAAATCGGCGGAGTAGCCCAGTTCTACATCGTTAAGCTCGGCATTCGCCCGGCATGACGCCAAGGCCAGTGGGTCCAGGTCGCAGGCCACCACTTCCCGTGCGCCAGCCTTGACCGCTGCAATCGCGGCCACGCCGGAGCCCGCGCCGAAGTCCAGCACGCGTTTGCCCGCGACCCACTCAGGGTTCGCCGCCAGGTAGCGCGCCAGCGCCAGGCCGCTGGCCCAGCAAAAACTCCAGTAGGGCGGTTCATGCAGAATGCGGCGGGTTTCTTCGGGGCTGAAGGCGCGGTCCATGTTGTCGGCATCCAGCAGCCACAACGACAGCTCGGTGCCCGGCAACGGGCAGGGCACCAGCTGTGCGTCGCCGATCAGTTCGCTCAGCGCCGCTTGCAGGTCCAACGGTGGCGTCATGGTGCCTTGACGAGTTGCAGGGGGCCGGTGCTCTGGGTGATCGCCTGGGTGATGCGCACGGCGGGCAGGTGCAGGATCAACTGGCCGGACTGGCTGGCGCGGCCGCGCAGTTCAACCCGCGCACCGGCGGGGAAGGCTTCGGGGTTGTAGCGCAGGCGGAAGGCCAGGGGCTGGCCATTGCCGGTCAGCACACTGCTGGCCAGCAGTTGTTGCGGACGCGAACGGTCGTCGATCACCAGCAACGCCATCTCGACTTCAGCGCCGGCCGGCACGTTGGTCAGGCTGCCGCTGATTTCACGCTGGTAGGCGGGCAGGGGACCGGTGTCTTCAATGCCGGGGACTTTTTTCTCTTGCGCCGGTGCCGGTTGAGGGGCGGCAGGCTTGGGGGCTTCGCTGCTGCAGGCGACCAGGACACTGAACAGGGTGAGCAAAACAAGTGGTCGTAACTGCATGTACGGCTCCAGAAAGGACAAAATCCGTGGCTTGAAAAATATGAAACATAATAGCCAGCCTATATACCGTAAAGGCTATGGCTTGTCTTGCCACAGGGATGCGCTACCATGGCCCTCCCTTTATTTGTTGCCTGCCCACCATGCACTGTCCCTTCTGCGGTGCCAACGACACCAAGGTCATTGACTCGCGTCTGGTCGCCGAGGGCGATCAAGTGCGTCGCCGGCGCGAATGCCTGGCCTCTGGCTGCGGTGAACGTTTCACCACCTTCGAAACCGCCGAACTGGTGTTGCCACGGCTGATCAAGTCCGACGGCAGCCGCCAACCCTTCGACGAAGAAAAACTGCGCGCCGGTATGCAGCGCGCCCTGGAAAAACGCCCGGTGAGTGTCGAGCGGCTGGAGGCGGCGCTGGTGCATATCAAGCACAAGCTGCGTGCGACCGGCGAGCGCGAGGTCAAGAGCCTGGTGGTTGGAGAACTGGTAATGGGCGAGCTGCAAAAGCTCGACGAAGTTGCCTATATCCGTTTCGCCTCGGTGTATCGACGCTTCCAGGACCTCAATGAGTTCCGCGAAGAGATCGACCGCCTGGCCCGTGAGCCTGCCAAAGAATGAATTCACCCTCTGCCGAACAAGCTGTGCTCGACGCCCATTACATGGCCCGCGCCCTCGAACTGGCGCGCAAGGGTCTGTACACCACCCACCCCAACCCTCGGGTGGGCTGCGTGATTGTGCGCGATGGGCAGGTCGTCGGCGAAGGCTGGCACGTGCGCACCGGCGAGCCCCATGCCGAAGTTCATGCCCTGCGCGCTGCCGGTGACAAGGCGCGCGGCGCCACCGCCTATGTGACCCTCGAACCTTGCAGCCACTATGGGCACACCCCGCCGTGCGCCGATGCGCTGGTGAGTGCCGGGTTGGCGCGGGTGGTCGCGGCGATGCAGGACCCTAACCCGGAAGTCGCCGGGCGCGGCATGCAGCGCCTGGCCCAGGCCGGGATCGACGTGCGCAGCGGTGTGTTGGAAAGTGAAGCGCGGGCCCTCAACAGAGGGTTCCTCAAGCGCATGGAGCAGGGCCTGCCGTTTGTGCGGGTCAAGCTGGCGATGAGCCTGGACGGCCGCACCGCGATGGCCAGCGGCGAAAGCCAATGGATCACCGGCCCCGCCGCCCGCGCTGCCGTACAGCGCCTGCGCGCCGAGGCCAGCGTGGTGCTGACCGGCGCCGATACGGTGCTGGCCGACGGTGCGCGCCTGACCGTGCGCGCCGCCGAACTCGGCCTGGATGACGCCACCACCGCCCTGGCCATGTCGCGCCCGCCATTGCGCGTGCTGATCGACGGCCGCCTGCGAGTGCCGCTCAACGCGCCGTTCTTCAAGGCTGGCCCGGCGTTGGTCATCACCTGCGTGACTGCCGAAAATCAGTTCCCCCGTGGCCCTGAGTGCCTGGTGGTGCCGGGTGTCGAAGGCCAGGTCGACTTGCGCTCGGCACTGGTCGCGCTGGCTGCGCGTGGCGTCAACGACGTGCTGGTGGAGGCCGGCCCAAGCCTGGCGGGTGCGTTTGCCCAACAAGGCCTGGTAGACGAATACGTGATATTCGTCGCAGGCAAGTTCCTCGGCTCCGCCGCCCGGCCTTTGCTGGATTGGCCGCTTGATAAACTGGCCGACGCCCCCCAACTCAAGATCACTGAAATGCGCGCTGTAGGCGACGACTGGCGGGTCACTGCCATCCCTGTGCCAGCAGCGAGCGTATAATTCCCGGCCTGCGCTTGAGCGTCAGCCCCTCGTTTTCAGGAGAACGAAATGTTCACCGGCATTATCGAATCCATCGGCAGCATCCGTGCAATGACCCCCAAAGGCGGCGACGTGCGCCTGCTGGTTGAAACCGGCAAGCTCGACCTCGGCGACGTCAAACTGGGCGACAGCATTGCAGTCAGCGGCGTGTGCCTGACCGTCATCGAACTGCCGGGCAACGGTTTTGCCGCCGACGTCAGCCGGGAAACCCTGGACTGCACCGCGATGAACGATCTCAAGGCCGGCAGCCCGGTCAACCTGGAAAAAGCCCTGACCCCGACCACCCGCCTGGGCGGTCACCTGGTCAGCGGCCACGTCGACGGCGTCGGCGAAGTGGTCGCCCGCAGCGAAAATGCGCGGGCTGTGGAATTTCGCATCCGCGCGCCCAAAGAGCTGGCCAAATACATCGCCCACAAAGGCTCGATCACTGTCGATGGCACCAGCCTGACCGTGAACGCCGTGAACGGCGCCGAATTCGAACTGACCATCATTCCCCACACCCTCAGCGAAACGATCATGGCCTCGTACCAGCCGGGTCGCCGGGTGAACCTGGAAGTCGACTTGCTTGCCCGTTACCTGGAGCGCCTGTTGATGGGCGATAAGGCCGCAGAGCCAACATCCGGGAACATCACCGAAAGTTTTCTGGCCGCTAATGGCTACCTGAAATCCTGACCAAGGGGGTGCCCTGTGGCGCTCAATAGTATCGAAGAACTGGTTGAAGACATCCGCCAAGGCAAGATGGTCATCCTGATGGATGACGAAGACCGTGAGAACGAAGGCGACATCATCATGGCCGCCGAGGCCTGCCAGGCTGAGCACATCAACTTCATGGCCAAGCATGCCCGTGGGCTGATCTGCATGCCCATGAGCCGCGAGCGTTGCGAGTTGCTCAAGCTGCCATTGATGGCGCCGCGCAATGGGTCGGGTTTTGGTACCAAGTTCACCGTGTCGATTGAAGCGACTACCGGCGTGACCACCGGTATTTCTGCCGCTGACCGCGCGCGCACGGTGCAAGCCGCCGCCGCCAAAGACGCCAAGGCCGAAGACATCGTCAGCCCAGGCCACATCTTCCCGCTGATGGCCCAACCGGGCGGCACCCTGGCCCGCGCAGGCCACACCGAAGCCGCCTGCGACCTGGCACGCATGGCCGGTTTCGAGCCAAGCGGCGTGATCTGCGAAGTGATGAACGACGACGGCACCATGGCTCGCCGTGCCGAACTTGAAGCCTTTGCCGCCGAACACAACATCAAGGTGGGCACCATTGCCGACCTGATTCACTACCGGATGATCCACGAACGTACCGTTCAGCGGATTGCCGAGCAGCCACTCGACAGCGAACTGGGCCAATTCAATTTGGTTACCTACCGTGATTCAGTGGAAGGCGACGTGCACATGGCCCTCACCCTGGGCACCATTTGCGCCGAAGAGCCGACCCTGGTACGCGTGCACAACATGGACCCGCTGCGTGACCTGCTGATGGTCAAGCAACCGGGCCGCTGGAGCCTGCGCGCCGCGATGTCCGCGGTGTCCGAGGCGGGCAGCGGTGTGGTGCTGCTGCTCGGCAATCCGGTGGATGGCGACGTCTTGCTGGCGCATATCCGCGAAACGGCTGACCACGCGCCGGTGAAAAAGCCGACCACCTACAGCATCGTCGGTGCCGGTTCGCAGATCCTGCGGGACCTGGGTGTGCGCAAAATGCGCCTGATGAGCGCACCGATGAAATTTAATGCGATATCCGGTTTCGACTTGGAAGTAGTAGAATACGTGCCCTCCGAATAAAGGCTGGCGGTTTTCGCCCTTTGTTCGCGGTTCAAATATCACTAAGGGACGCGTCATACACGCGTCCCGGCTCTTTAAGAGATTTGTCGAATGACCCTGAAGACCATCGAAGGTACCTTCATCGCCCCCAAAGGCCGCTACGCCCTGGTGGTTGGCCGCTTCAACAGCTTCGTGGTTGAAAGCCTGGTAAGCGGTGCCGTGGACGCCCTGGTTCGCCACGGTGTGAGCGAGAGCGACATCACCATCATCCGTGCCCCTGGCGCCTTCGAAATTCCACTGGTTGCGCAAAAAGTTGCCCAGCAGGGTGAATACGCGGCGATCATCGCCCTGGGCGCGGTCATTCGTGGCGGTACCCCGCACTTCGAATACGTGGCCGGCGAATGCACCAAGGGCCTGGCCCAGGTGTCCATGGAGTTCGGCGTACCGGTCGCTTTCGGCGTACTGACCGTTGATTCCATCGAGCAAGCCATCGAGCGCTCCGGCACCAAGGCCGGTAACAAAGGCGCTGAAGCTGCCCTGTCCGCGCTGGAAATGGTCAGCCTGCTGTCGCAGTTGGAGGCCAAGTGATTTCCGACGAGAGCGACAACTTCAACCCGCGTGACCCACGCCCAGCCGATGCCGGCAAGCCATCCAAGAACGAGAAGCGTCGCGCTGCTCGGCAGTTGGCGACCCAGGCGCTGTATCAGCGTCAGATAGCGGGCGCTTCGTTGAACGAAATCGAGGCACAGTTTCGCGTCGACAACGATTTCACCCTCGCCGACCTGCCGTACTTCCACGACATCCTGCACGGTGTGCATGCCCACCTGACCGAGATCGATACAGCCCTGGCGCCATGCCTGGACCTGACCATCGACGAGCTGGACCCGGTTGAGCTGTGCGTGATGCGCCTGTCTGCCTGGGAGCTGCTGTATCGCGTTGACGTGCCGTACCGCGTGGTGATCAACGAAGGTATCGAACTGGCGAAAGTCTACGGTTCGACCGACGGCCACAAGTTCGTCAACGGCGTGCTCGACAAGCTGGCACCACGCCTGCGTGAAGCCGAAGTGAAGGCGTACAAGCGCTGAATCGCGCTTGAAACCTGAATGGGCGAGTTTGAGCTGATCCGCAACTACTTCGCCGCCGCGCCTTGTGCGCAAGGCGGCGAGGGGATTGCCCTGGGGATCGGCGATGACTGCGCCTTGCTGGCGCTCCCCACCGGGGAGCAGTTGGCAATCTCCACCGATACACTGGTGGCCGGGGTGCATTTTGCCGACCCCTGCGACCCCTTCCTGCTCGGCCAGCGCTCGTTGGCCGTGGCGGTGAGTGACTTGGCCGCCATGGGCGCCCATCCCCTCGCGTTTACCCTTGCCCTTACCACACCGACGGTCGATGCCGATTGGCTGCAACGCTATGCCCAAGGGTTGAATGCCATGGCGCAACGTTGCGGCGTGGGGTTAGTGGGCGGCGATACCACGCGTGGCCCCCTGAGCCTGACCTTGACCGTGTTGGGTCGTGTGCCGGCCGGGCAAGCCTTGACCCGCAGCGGCGCGCGACCGGGAGACCTGCTGTGTGTCGGCGGCGAACTGGGCAACGCCGCCGGCGCCTTGCCGCTGGTATTGGGCCAGCGCAGCGCCGATGCGGCGATCGCCGATCCGTTACTGGCTCATTACTGGTCGCCGCAACCGCAGTTGGCCCTGGGGCTGGCGCTGCGCGGCAAGGCCACGTCTGCGATGGATATTTCCGATGGGCTCCTGGCCGATTGCGGGCATATCGCCACGGCATCACAGGTCAGCCTGTTGATTGAGCGCCAGCGTTTGCCGTTGTCCACGGCGCTGCTGGCTTTCGTCGGTGATGACGAAGCGCGAGTAGCGGCCCTGAGCGGGGGGGACGACTACGTGCTGGCGTTCACCCTGCCGCCCGCCGAGCTGGCACCACTGCTGGCCGATGGGTTGCCGATCCATGTGATCGGCCGGGTCGAGCCGGGGCAGGGCGTAACCTTACTCGACGCACACGGGCACGACATCACCCCAGCCATTCGTGGCTATCAACACTTTCGAGAGGCGCCTTAACCGGGCGACCTGCGCTACCCTATAGCCTCATACGGATGCAATACCTGTAGGAGGTCATCATTATGGATGTGCACCGCTGGCTGAGGATTCTGCTGTGCTGCGTCGCCCCCTTGGCGCAGGCACAGGAGGCCGCGGTGGCTCCCGGTAAAGTGTCGCTGGCCAGTGAGGCCTGGGATGACTACACCAATGCCGATGGCAGCGGCCTGGCCTGGGACTTATTGCGACAGGTATTTGAGCCCGCCGGGTTCAAGCTGCAAACCCGCTCTGTGCCCTACACCCGCTCGGTCGGCCTGGCCCAACGCGGCGAGGTGGATGGCTGGGTTGGTTCCTATCCGGCCGAAGTCGAAGGCGTGGTGTACCCGCACTGGCGCTTCGATTCCGACCACATTTATGCGCTGGGGCTGGCGACCACACCCACGCCGACCCTGACCACGCTGGCCAACTACCGCCTGGCGTGGGTGCGCGGCTACAAGTTCGAGGCGTACTTGCCGAATGTACAGCGCTTCAACCAGATCGAACGCCGCGATGGCATCCTGCCGATGCTCCAGCACGGCAGAGTGGACTTTTATATCGACTCCCTCACCGAGTCCAAATTCGTACTCAGCCAGGCGAAAGACCCCACACAGTTTAAGCTCACCCCTGTCGTTGAGTTGCCGCTCTACGTCGGGTTTACCGACAGCGAGCGAGGGCGGGTGTTGGCGGGCGTGTTCGACCAGCGTATGGACGCGTTAGTAAAAAGCGGCGAGCTGAGACCGATTTTCGAGCGCTGGCACCAGGCCTATCCCTTCTAACCTGCATAGAACCAGGACGAAGGCCAATCGAACCGATTGATCTTTATCAGCGATAATTCAGCTTAAGCGTCTGTAGGAACCTGCTGTTACAATGGCCGCCTTTGTAAAAACTGAAATCAGGAGCACACGGTGCCCGTCGTTTTCGTCGCTGCTTCCAAGCTGCCTACCCCTTTTGCCACGTTCACCATGAACGGCTTTCTCGAAGAAGCCACCGGGCGTGAGCACGTTGTGCTTAGCCTGGGCGATATCGCTGATGGCGCGCCGGTGCTGGGCCGGGTGCACTCCGAATGCCTGACCGGCGATGCGCTGTTCAGCCAGCGTTGCGACTGCGGTTCGCAACTGGAAGCGGCCATGCGGGCCATCGCCCGTGAAGGCCGGGGCGTGCTGTTGTACTTGCGTCAGGAAGGCCGGGGCATTGGCCTGATGAACAAAATCCGCGCCTATGAGCTACAAGATGGGGGTGCCGATACCGTCGAGGCCAACGAGCGCCTGGGCTTTGCCGCCGACCAGCGTGACTACGCGATCTGCCTGCCGATGCTGGAGTACCTGGGCGTCAGCTCCCTGCGCCTGATGACCAACAACCCTCGCAAGGTCAAAGCCTTGACCGAGATGGGCATCACGGTCGCCGAGCGCGTGCCGCTGCACACCGGACACAATCCGCACAACAAACTCTACCTGGCCACCAAGGCCAGCAAGCTCGACCACATGATGGGTAACGAGCACCAAGGCGAGGTCGACCGCGCGTGACCCGTGGCCAGGTAAAACGGCGGCTGTCCTTCAATTGGTGGCAGTACCTGGCCCTGGCGTTGCTCCCCTTGTTTGTGATCAACCTGGTGTTTGGCCAAGCCGAGTCCCTGCTACCCGTGCTGGCCATGCCCTTCTTTATCGCCGGCGTGGCCTCGATGTTCCTCAGCCTGCGTTATTTCAACGGCTATAAACATGCGTTGATCGCCACCTCCAAAGCCCTCGATACTCCCGAAGAACCGGCTGCCTGGATCACCCTGGCGGCCCGTCGGCGCACGGCGTTGCTGATCGCTGCCGTGCCGGCCTGGATCGGTGCGTTGTCGGTGTTCGTCGGCCTGGAAGCGGTGCCGCTGTTCCTGCTGGCGCTGTCGACCGTAGTGCTGTTCTACCTCTACCGCATTCCCCGTCAACTGGGATGAGGTGTCACTGGCTGGCGGTGGTGCTGCTGGCATTCAGTGCCCAGGCGCTGGCGGTCGAACGGGTCGTGAGCCTGGCGCCGTCGCTTTCTGAAATCGTGGTCGAACTGGGCGCCGCCGATCTGCTGGTGGGCGTGCTCGACGGCGGCGAGCGCCCGGCGGCGTTGGCGCAAGTGCCGTCGGTAGGGCATTACGGCCAGTTGGACATGGAGCGCCTGCTCAGCCTCAAGCCCGACCTTATCCTGCTCTGGCCCGGCAGTGTCGGCCCCGCCCAGCGTGAGCAGTTGCAGCGCCTGAATATCCCGGTGTACGTCGCCGAACCCCATAGTCTTGAACAACTCACCACTCAGGTCCAGGCCATCGCCGAGCAATTGGATCGCCCTGAGGCCGGACGGCAACTGGCCGCGCAACTGCGCCAACGCCTGGCCGAACTGCGCCAGCGCTATCAGCGTGCCGAGCCGCTGCGGGTGTTTTACCAAGTGTGGAATCAGCCGCTGTACACCGTGGGCGGTGGGCAGATCATCAGCGATGCGCTGACGGTGTGCGGTGCGCGCAATGTGTTCGATGACCTCAAGCTGCCCGCGCCGCAGGTCAATATCGAGTCGGTGCTGCAGCGTAATCCCAAGATGATCCTGGTGAGTGATCAGGCTCAGCAGGAGGCCTGGAAGGTCTGGCCGACGATGGCGGCGCGGGTGCGGTTAGTGCCGGACAAAGGCCTGGAGAGGCCCAGTGGGCAGATGTTGGAGGCGGTGGGGCGGTTGTGTCAGGTGATTGCGCCGAACCTGTGATACCGCCATCGCAGGCACCTCAGATCTCAGGCGTCCAGGTCACCCCAAGCATCCACACCCGACCCTCTTCGCGATAATCCTGATTGTTTAAAAAGCCCGGGTCGTTATAGCTGTAACGCGCCCGCGCATAGGACCTGTCCAGCAGGTTATCGACCTTCAGCGACAGCGCCACTTGCCGATTCAACGCCCAACTGCTGCGCAACCCAAGCAAGGCATAGCCGCCCAGGCGGTGGGTGTTGTCTTCATCGTCATAGCTGCTGCTGATGGCCTGCCAGCTGGCGCCCAGCCCCAGCGTGTCGAATTGCCGATCCAGATCCAGGTTCAACGTCTGCCGCGCCCGGCGGGCCAACGTGTGGCCGCTGTCGCGGTCGCGTGGGTCGATGAGCGACAACCCAAGGTTGCCTTGCCAGCCAAACAGCTCCTGCTTGAGTGCGGCCTCAAAGCCGTTGATACGCGCCGACGCCACGTTCTGCGGCTTGCCGGAGCGGTCGAGGATGATCGCATCGCTCAAGTCGGTGCGGTACAGCGAGGCTTCAAGGCGCGTGCTGTCGCTCAGTTGACTGCGCCATTGCAACTCGTAGCTTTTGGAGGTTTCGGGCTGCAGGTCGGGGTTGCTGTACTGCGTGTCGGGGTAGTACAGGTCGTTGAAGGTCGGCGCGCGGAAGCCTTCACTGTAGGTCAGCAGCAGGTCGTTGTCCGGGTTGACCGGCACTGTCACAGTGCCGCTCCAGCTGTTCTGCCCGCCGAACTGCTGGTTTTGGTCGCGCCGTAGCCCCAGCTCGGTGGAAAACCACTCGCCATGGAAGCGATGCTGTACGAAGGCGGCGCGGTTCCAGCGACTGTTTTCGGTGAAGGTGGTGGAGCCGTGGAAGCGATCTTCGTACCAGTCGCCGCCAAGTATCAGGCTGTTCTGGTCATTCAGCGTCAGGTCGTTCTGCCAGTTGACCGAATCGCGGTAGGTGTTGAACACGCTGAAGTCATCGCTGAGGGTGTCGCGCTTGGTATCGCGGTTCTCGCTATGGCCCAGCTCCAGGCGCGATTGCCAGTGCTCGTTGAGCGTGGCATCGACATAGCCGCTGGCGCTGCTCACGGCGTAGTCGGTGTAGGGCTTTTGCCCAGCTGTTTGCCCGGTGGCGAGGTCGTAGCGGCCGAAGCTGTTGTCGTATTCCGATTTGCCACGGTTATCCAACAGGTTGAAACCCGCCTCCAGCGCATCGTTGAAGGAATGGCTGAGGTTCAGGCTGAGGGACTGGTTGCGGTAGGCATCATGGTCGCCATCGCTGGGGAATGAGGTGTGCGTCGAGTTGATCCCGGCGGTGTCATCCAGGCTCGCCCCCAGGTTGAAACGCGTTTGTTCGTCGCCGCCGGAGAGGCCGAGGCTGCGCTCCCAGGTCTGATGGCTGCCAAACCCGAGTTTCAAGCGCGGCTGCACGCCTGGCTCGGCGTTGCGCCGGGTAAACACCTGGATCACCCCGCCAATCGCATCGCTGCCATAGATCACCGAGCGTGAGCCGCGCAGCACTTCCACCCGTTCGATCTGGTCGACATTGAGGTATTGCAGGCCGCTGTCGCCGGAGGTGGTATTAGCGATGCGCTGGCCGTCCACCAGCACCAGGCTTTGCGCGGATTTGGTGCCACGCATATAAATCCCCGGCAGGCTGCCACGGCCACCGCTGGGCGCGACTTGTACACCGGGCACGCGGCTGAGGAGGTCGGTGAGGCGGGTTGGCTGCAGGCGGTCGATGTCGTCGCGGGTGAACACCGTGTTGGCGGCGCTGCTGTCGTTGCGGGCCTGCACCTGGCGGTTGGCGCTGATGACGACGTTGGGGAGTTTCAGCGCGTCGTCGCGGGTATCGGCCAGCAGGTCCGGGGCGCAGAGAAGCAGCAAGGGCAGGGCAAGGCGAAGGCGATTCATCGGCTGTCCGTAGCTTCAAACGTGATACATAACCCATGTGGGAGGGGGCAAGCCCCCTCCCACCTGTTGAGCCGGTTTCTACAGCCCCAGCAGTGTCATGCGCTCGCGTACTGAGGTTTCAATGCCCGCTTCATCCAACCCACACTCCGCCAGCATCTGCGCCGGCTTGGCGTGTTCGACATACACATCCGGCAAGCCCAGGTGCAGCACGGACTTGAGGATATTCTCCCGCGCCAGGAACTCGCTGACCGCCGCACCCGCGCCGCCCATGATGGCGTTTTCTTCGACGGTCACCAGCAGTTCATGGCTGCCGGCGATCTCGCGCACCAAGGCCTCATCCAGGGGTTTGACGAAGCGCATGTCGACCACGGTGGCGTCGATCTTCTCGGCGACCTTCAGTGCTTCGGCCAATTGCACGCCGAACACCAGGAACGCGGTCTTGCTGCCTTGGCGACGCACGATGCCCTTGCCGATCTCGATAGGCTCCAGGTCCTTCTCGATCACGGCATTCGGGCCATTGCCACGCGGGTAGCGCACGGCGGCGGGGCCGTTGTACAAGTGGCCGGTGCTGAGCATCTTGCGCAGTTCGTTCTCGTCGCTCGGCGTCATCACCAGCATGCCGGGGATGCAGCGCAGGTAGGACAGGTCGAAGCTGCCGGCGTGAGTCGGGCCGTCTTCGCCCACCAGGCCGGCGCGGTCGATGGCGAACAGTACGTCGAGGTTCTGCACCGCGACGTCATGCACCAACTGGTCGTAACCGCGTTGCAGGAACGTCGAGTAGATCGCCACCACCGGCTTGGCGCCTTCACAGGCCATGCCGGCGGCAAAGGTCACCGCGTGCTGCTCGGCAATCGCGACGTCGAAGTAGCGCAGCGGGAAACGCTCGCTGAACGCCACCAGGTCGGAGCCTTCCTTCATCGCCGGGGTAATGCCTACCAGGCGTGGGTCGGCAGCTGCCATGTCACACAGCCATTCGCCGAACACACCGGAATACTTCGGCCCGCTGGCCTTTTTCGGTGCAGCGGCGGGAGCGTTCAGTGGGTCGAGCTTGGTGATTGCGTGGTAACCAATCGGGTCGACCTCCGCCGGGGCGAAGCCTTTGCCTTTTTTGGTGACGATATGCAGGAATTGCGGGCCCTTGAGGTCACGCATGTTGCGCAGCGTGGCGATCAGGGTGGGCAAGTCATGGCCGTCGATCGGGCCGATGTAGTTCCAACCCAACTCTTCGAACAGGGTGCCGGGGACCAGCATGCCCTTGGCATATTCTTCGGTGCGCCGGGCAATTTCCCATGCGCCTGGCAGACGCGAGAGCACCTTCTTACTGCCTTCACGCATGCTTGCATACGTGCGGCTGGAGAGGATTTTTGCCAGGTAATTGGACAGGCCACCGACATTGCGCGAGATCGACATGTCGTTGTCGTTGAGGATCACCAGCATGTTGGCGTCCACTTCCGGCGCATGGTTCAGCGCTTCGAAGGCCATACCGGCGGTCAGCGCGCCGTCACCAATCACGGCAATCGCCTTGCGATCGCTGCCCTGCAGGCGGGCGGCAATCGCCATGCCCAGCGCTGCACTGATGGAGGTGCTGGAGTGGCCGACGCCAAAGGTGTCGTATTCGCTCTCGGCGCGGCGCGGGAAGGCGGCAATGCCGTCCTTCTGGCGCAGAGTGCCCATTTGCTCGCGGCGGCCCGTGAGGATTTTGTGCGGATACGCCTGATGGCCCACGTCCCACACCAGCCGGTCATCCGGGGTGTCGAACACGTAATGCAGGGCGATGGTCAGCTCGATGACGCCCAGGCCGGCACCAAAATGCCCACCGGTCTGGCCGACCGTGTAGAGCAATTCCAGGCGCAACTCATCGGCCAGGGTTTCCAGCTCGGCTTCACCCAGTCGACGCAGGCCGACCGGCGTGACAGCACGGTCAAGCAGGGGCGTGGACGGGCGCTTGCGGGGAATCTCTTGAAACGTCGTGGGCATCAGGCGAATCGTTATAGGTATAGAAGAGGCGGCAGTTTACCTCAAGCATCGCAAACTGCCCACGCAGAGCGCCGAACTTGGCCGATATGCGGCCGCAAAGGCCGCGCGTGTCAGTGGCGGCGTTCGACGATATACCGCGCCAGGTCACGCAGTGGCTCGGCCGCCGCGTCGAATGGTCGCAGGGCGTCCAGGGCCTGGTCACGCAGCTCCAGCGCATAGGCTTTGGCCGCAGTAAGCCCGAGCAGCGCAGGGTAAGTCGGTTTGTCCCGTGCGATATCGGCACCCTGGCGTTTGCCCAGGGTTGCGGTGTCACTTTCTACGTCAAGAATGTCGTCCTGCACCTGGAACGCCAGGCCGATGGCCAGCGCGTAGGTCTTCAGCGCCGCCAATTGAGGCGCTTCAGCCCGCCCGCTGGCCAGCGCGCCCAAGTGCACGGCGGCTTCGATCAAGGCGCCGGTCTTGCGGCGGTGCATGTGTTCGAGGGCTTGCTGGTCCAGCTTGAGGCTGACCGAACCCATGTCGATCGCCTGCCCGCCCACCATGCCTGCCGGGCCCGCAGCATGGGCGAGTGCAGTCACCATGCGCAGGCGGAGCTCGGCATTGACGCTGCTCAGCGCCGGGTCCAGCAACGCGCTGAACGCCAGGCTCTGCAAACCGTCACCGGCCAGGATCGCATACGCTTCATCGAAGGCTTTGTGGGTGGTGGGCTGGCCGCGCCGCAAATCGTCGTCGTCCATCGCCGGCAAATCGTCATGCACCAGGGAGTAGGCGTGAATCAGCTCGACCGCGCAGGCCGCGCCGTTCGCCTGTTCGGCCGGCGCACCGAGTGCTTCACAGGCCGCATACGCCAGCAACGGGCGCACACGCTTGCCGCCATTCATCACGCTGTATCGCATGGCCTCATAGAGGCGCTTCATTTCCGGGCTTGGCGCAACAAACAAGGGTTCCAATGCCGCATTGACCCGGGCTTGGCTACTGGCCTGATACGCGTCGATCATTCGGGCTGTTCCGCATCGAAAGGTTCTTCGGCCAACTCCCCGTCACGTTCCAGCAGTACTTGCACCTTCTGCTCCGCCTGCGCGAGCGCGCTCTGGCAGTCACGGGTCAGGCCGATGCCTTGCTCAAACGCGGTCAACGAGTCTTCCAGCGACAACTCACCGTTCTCCAGACGCTCGACCAGGGTTTGCAGGTCGGCGAGGGATTGTTCGAAATCGAGTGCAACTTTTTTGCGGGCCATGGCGGCTATTCCGGTAGACGGTAAACCGGCGCGACACTAGCAGACATGGGGATTCTGGGCAAATGAGTGGGGGTGTCACCTGTTCGCTGTATTGACTTGATACCGCGTGCTGCGGCCGCCTCCGGGGAGTCGGACCAGGCAGTTCTTTTCCAGCAAATCAGCCAGATGACGCGTCGCCGTAGCCTTGGACACCTTTGCCACTGCTTGGTACTGCGCCGCGCTGATAGCGTGCTCAAAACCCTTTTCACCGCCATCGAGCAGGCGGTTGAGCACCTTGATCTGGTCGGCAGACAACGCGAGGTCGCGGTGCTGCTGCCAGAACCGGCTTTTGTCCAATACCCGGTCAATCCGCACCATGGCTTGCTGCAGGCTGCGCAGCAGGGTCTTGAGGAACCATTCCAGCCAGTCGGTAATATCCAGCGTGGCTTTTTGGCTGGACTCCAACGCTTTGTAATAGCCTGCGCGGTCCTCAAGAATGCTGGCCGACATGGCGTAAAAGCGGATGGCCTGGTGTTCGCCCTGGGCCAACGCCAAGTCGGTGATGGTGCGTGTCAGTCGACCATTACCGTCATCGAAAGGGTGTAGCGTGACAAACCAGAAATGCGCCACACCGGCGCGGACCAGCGGGTCCAGTTCCGGTTGATTCCGGCTGGTTTCGAACCACTCGAGGAAGTCTTCCAGCGCTTGCTCCAGGCCTTTGCGCGGCGGTGCCTCGAACTGCACCATCGGCCGATCAAGCCGCCCCGACACCACCTGCATCGGCTCATCGCCACGCAATGCTCCAACATTCAGTGCACGTGCGGCATAACCCGCTTCCGGTGCTGGAAACAGCCAATGATGCCAATTCAAAAGACGGGCGAGGGTAAAGGGCTGGGCGTATTGCTCGGTGGCGTCCATCATCAGATCGGCCAAGCCTTCACTGCGACGGCTGACGCTGGCGTCCTTCAACGGCTCCAGGCCCAGGCGCCGTGCCAGTGATGAGCGCACCGAGCCCACATTCAACTGTTCCCCCTCGATGGCCGAAGAGGTCAGGATGTTTTGCAGCAACGCATCCAGCTCGTTGTGCGCGTTAACCGCCTGGCTGACGGTGCCGAGCATGCCCAGCAGCTTGCCTTGCGCTTGCCCGCACTCACGTAGCAAGGCCGCAAAGCGTCCTGGTTGCCAATGGAAGTGCGGCCAGTCGGGGTGTTGCCAGATCCAGAACGGGTGGTCCATGGGAGGTACCTGGTTGCGTGAGCCGAATAAAAACGTTATTCGGCTCATGTAGTGAGCCGATTGTGCCTCCTATTCGGCTCATCGTCCACTCAGGCAGACGTTGTGGCCGGTTGAGCGCAGCGGCCTTCTGCATCCTTTAGCTGGGCTTCGAACGCAAGCAATCCTGCCTGCGTCTTTTGCAGTGCTGCAATCTGAGTGGCCAATTCGTGTTTCTTCTCGGCGATTGCCTGGTCCGCCCGCTCCCAGGGCAATACATCGCCTACGTGGCCTGCAAGAATCTCCTGCAACTCCTTGAGCTTGAACCCCAATTGCTGCGCGCACTTGATAAACATCAGCAGCTCAACGCTTTGCTCCGAATACACCCGGTATTGTCCCTGGCGCTGCGGCGGCGGCAACAGGCCGATCGCCTCATAGTGACGAATCGCCTTGATGGTGGTGCCCGCCAACTGCGCGGCTTTGCCGATGTACATGAAAACTCCCTTTTTCAAATAGTCCGCCGGCCTGCTTCAGCCACTTCGCCCGCTGCGCCGGTGTAGACCCCAGTATCGGCCCGAACATCACGGTCTTGATTGGCTTGATGCCGCAAAACGCCAGCGTAGTCGCACGCATCTGGTGAATGCCCGGCATGCGATAGACCCAGCGGTAATACCACGGGGGCGTGTCCAGGGTCACTAACAAGTGCGCGGTGCGTCCTTGCAGCAGTTTGTCAGGGAATGCCTTGCCCGCTCGGTATTTGAAGGCAAAACCGGGGAGGAAGATGCGGTCGAGGAAACCCTTCATCAAGGCCGGGATACCGCCCCACCAGATCGGAAAAACAAATACCAGATGAGTCGCCCAGAGGATGTCGGACTGGGCGCTGAGCAAATCGGGCTCCAAGGCTTGAATGTCGCCGTAGCCGTTGTGAAGCACCGGGTCGAAAACGAGTTCACCCAGGCGTAGCACACGTACCTCATGGCCGGCGTTTTTCGCCGATTGGGTGTAGGTGTCTGCAAGGGCCGAACAGAAGCTGGTGCTGGAGGGGTGGCCGAGGATGAGCAGGGTGCGATGAGCCACGGAGAGTGTCCTGGAAAAAAAGAGGCTCAGGGTAGGGGTTGCCGTATAGGGGAGAGTCAAGATTTGGAGCCGAGAGGGGACGATTTTTAATCGCCAGTAGGACGATTCCGAGTCCTTCGCAAGCGCCTTCCTGATGCGGGTTCCAGCGCTTGTGAGGGCAAAATCCCCTGGCTAGGCTTCCTCCCGTTGCTAATACGAGAGTGAGCCAGGCATGAAAGAGAGATCGATTGGCGTGACCACGGCCCCCGAGGGTTACCACGATTGGCTGGTCGATCTCAAAAGTCGCATTCATACCGCTCAGCAGCGCGCTACGCTGGCGGTAAACCGCGAGTTGGTGCTGCTTTACTGGCAGATCGGCAACGATATCCTGACCCGCCAGGCGAAGCAGGGCTGGGGCGCCAAGGTTATTGAGCGCCTTGCGCAGGATCTGCGGGCCGCCTTCCCGGAGATGAGGGGTTTTTCACCGCGTAATCTCAAGTACATGCGCGCTTTTGCGGAGGCTTGGCCAGATGTGGAGTTTGTGCAACAAGCTGCTGCACAATTGCCCTGGGGGCATAATTTAGTCCTGCTGGACAAACTCCCCGGTCCCGAAACCCGCCGCTGGTATGCCTCCCAGGCAATCAAGCACAACTGGTCGCGCAATGTGCTGGTCATCCAGATTGAGGCCCGCCTGCTGGAGCGCAGCGGCAATGGCGTGAGCAATTTCGAGAGCCATCTGCCCAAGCCTCAATCCGATCTGGCGCGCGAGTCCCTCAAAGATCCTTATCGCTTTGATTTTCTCAGCCTGACTGCGGATGCGCATGAGCGTGATATCGAGAGCGCCTTGATCAAGCACGTCACCGATTTTCTGTTAGAGCTGGGTGCGGGCTTTGCCTTTGTCGGCCGACAAATGCGCCTGGATGTAGGCAGTGACGAGTTCTTTGTCGACCTGCTGTTCTATCACCTGAAGTTGCGCTGCTACGTGGTGATCGAACTCAAGGCCGGCAGGTTCAAGCCTGAGCATCTGGGGCAATTGAGTTTTTACCTCGCGGCCGTGGATGCCCAGTTCCGGCACCCACAGGACGGTCCCACCATCGGCCTGCTGCTGTGCAAGAGCAAAAATAAAGTCGTCGCCGAATACGCTCTGCGTGATCACACTCGGCCAATCGGTGTGGCTGAATATCAACGGGTCGAGTCGTTGCCGGCGGAACTGCAAACCAGCCTGCCGACTATTGAACAGATCGAGCGTGAGTTGGCCGGTGACGGTGCTCCCGTCCAAGAGAAAGAGTCAGCCATCCAGGCTGGGAACGAATAATCGCTCAGTGCTTCTAAGCAACGGCTTCATTCACACCGTTTACCGCCGGAGCGCCAAAAAAACACAACTAACCTTCGAAGGCTGCCTGACTGAGGCACGGAAATAAGGTTCTCTTCATTTACCTTGCTGCGCCGTGCTTCGCCGAGCATCATTCTTTTCCCTGGACCCGACCGCGACGTATGCAGATGCCTCATCTTCCTGCCCCGCTCCCCGCCAACGAGCAGGAGCGCCTCCGGTCCCTGGAACATCTGGGCATCCTGGACAGCGCGCCTGAACCTGGTTTTGATGACATTGTGTTGCTGGCAACCAACCTGTGCGACGTACCGATTGCGTTGGTATCGCTGGTGGACAAGGAGCGCCAGTGGTTCAAGGCCTGTATCGGCCTCGACGTTCGTGAGACGCACCGCGACCTGGCGTTTTGCGCGCACGCCATCCTGTCTCCCGATGAGGTGCTGGTGGTCGAGGACGCCGCCCTGGACGCGCGTTTCGAACACAGCGCGCTGGTGTTGGGGCCGCCGTATATCCGCTTTTACGCGGGCGCACCGATTCGCGATGATCGTGGTTTTGCACTGGGCACAGTCTGTGTCATCGATACCCGGGCCCGCACGCTGACGGTCGCGCAACACAATGCCTTGTTGGCGCTGGCTCGACAAACCGCCTCGTTGCTGCAACTGCGTCTGCTCAGTGAACAGCGGGAATTGCGTGCCCGGCACCTCGAACACGAACTTGCTCAAGCGCAGGCGCTGGGGCGCCAGGCCGAACAGTTCATGCACCATGCCAAGCGGGTTTCGTCGCTTGGCATGGTGGCGGCCAGCATCGCCCACGACTTCAACAACCTCCTGCAAGCGTTGAGTGCCAGCTTGCAGATGGTGCGATTGCGCGCGCGCCGCCCGGACGACGTCGAGCGCTTCAGCGATGCCGGCCTGCAAGCGGTGGATCAAGGCCGTTTGCTGGTCAATCACCTGCTGACCAGCGTGCGTCACGACAGCCCCAACTTGATGTGCATCGACGTCAATGAGCGCCTTGAAAGCATGCGTGACGTGTTGCTGCGGACTGCCTCGGACGGGGTCGAGCTCTCCCTCGACCTGGCGGCTGCCGGCACCGGTGTATTGTGCGAAGAGGCACAATTGAGCGCCGCGGTGATCAACCTGCTGGCCAACGCCCGCGATGCCCTGGGCGGCAATGGCCGCGTGCACATCCGCTCACGGCTGGTCAGCGTCGAGCAGGACGAAGCGCTGGCTGCGGGTAATTACCTGCTGCTCAGCATCACCGACAACGGCCCCGGTATGCACGAGGAACTGGCTGCCCAGGTCTTCGAGCCGTTCTTCACCACCAAATGCGCGGGCAAAGGCACCGGCCTTGGGTTGTCCCAGGTATTGGAGTTCGCCCAACGCGCGGGAGGCACGGTCAAAGTGCAAACCGCCCCAGGCGCCGGCACCACGATGAACCTCTATCTGCGGGCCCTTGGCCGTATCGACGCCAACCTGCCCGTCGGCTGAAACGCCGAAAGCCTGCTTTTAAGGGCAGGCTTTGGTATGCAGCGGTTTGCTTAGTCCTTGCGAGCCGTCAACGCCGAGTAGCCATTCATCAAGTTGCGATAGTTGGGAATACGTTGCGACAACAGATTCCCCAGGCCTTCGATATCGTTGCGCCAGTCGCCCTGCAACTCACACGCTACCGAAAACCAGTTCATCAACTGCGCACCGGCTTGCGTCATCCGGCTCCACGCCGCCTGCTGCACCGTGGTGTTGAAGGTGCCCGACGCATCGGTCACCACAAATACGTCAAACCCCTCCGCCAGCGCCGACAACGTCGGGAACGCTACGCACACATCCGTGACCACACCGGCAATGATGATCTGCTTACGGCCGGTGGCCTTGATCGCCTTGACGAAGTCTTCGTTGTCCCACGCATTGATCTGACCAGGGCGCGCGATGTACGGCGCATCCGGGAACATCTCTTTCAGCTCCGGTACCAGCGGGCCGTTGGGGCCTTGCTCGAAGCTGGTGGTGAGGATCGTCGGCAGGTTGAAGAACTTGGCCAGGTCGGCCAGGGCGAGCACGTTGTTCTTGAACTCGTTGGGCGAGAAGTCCTGGACCAGGGAGATCAGGCCGGTTTGGTGGTCGACCAGCAGAACGATGGCGTCGTCTTTGTTCAAGCGGTTGTAGGTTGCAGTGCTCATGGTTGAATCCTTTTTGTTTAAGTAGGGAAGGGCGTTGCGTTCAACATGGGCATAGATTAATGGGTGGGTGGCGAGGGATAAATCGGGTGAAATAGGTAATACAGTCAACTCGTAGGAGACAATGCTTGCATGGCCAGCAGTACCGATCCCTTTCATTTGCAGGACGTTTCCTAGAGAATCCCAGCCGCTTGCGCCAGCAAAATCCCGCGACTAGGCTGCGGTTTGTCACTGCCTATTCAGTGAACGGGTTTAGTCGCCCGGATTCGATTGGCGCATAAGCACCCCATGAGCCAGGCACTCTTTCGCCTGCATCTTATGGTGGCTGTGCGCAGGGCACCTCTGGGTGCGCCGGGGTTCCAATCGACCGGTCGACTAACCTGCGTACAGCTGCCGCCTTTTGTTTAGTCGCGGGAAGTGGCAGCTCCAAATTATCGATTGGAGTGTTGCTATGGATAATGTTGTTTCGGATTCGCCGTCATCGGCAGCGACCAACCCATTTACCGTCAATGAAGAGCTGAGCTTCGAGGATGCCTGGGTGCGTGTAGCTGAGTTGCTGCAGTGTGCGGTGGCTACGTCCCAGGTGCTTGGGCAACCGCTGGCTGCGCCGCAGAGGGCGGTGATGCATTTGGTGGAGATGGCGAAAATGGTGGCGGATCGGGCTGTGGAATGTATGCAGCCTGGATAACGCAACGTTAAGGCGGGCAGGCGAAATGCTGCCCGCTGTGTATCCGGGGGTTGAGATTCGATTTGCAGGCATTAAAAAGCCGGCTTGTGGCCGGCTTCTCGGGGACTGCTTCAGCTTGTTTTTGACAAGCCTCACCAGCCTTCAAATCGCTCAGCCCACATCGCGTCTGGCTGAATAGTAGAGGCATCCGCGGGAACTCCTCCGCTTCGCCGAGCAGGGTGGATAGCGTCAAGCCACCCCCTGCCAAATGTGCGGCGCATGATACCCACATTCATTTCAAATGCCCACCTCCGGATCCGATTTAGAGCCTTCCCAGCCGATTAAATGCTCATCCAGCGGCACGGGCGGGCGACGGTTGTTCAGTGTGGACCACCAGAATACCCAGCCCAGGATCTCGACGTTCTGCTCGAAACGTTGCTCATGAGTCAGGTACTCGTCGGGATGCTCGCCAGCATTGTGGCTGCGCATGCGCAAACCACCCCCGGGTCGGTTGTAGAGGTACTTGATGCGCAGCATGCCGTCGTGCTCTACCGCGTAAATCTCGCCGTCGATGATTTGGGTGCGGCCTCGGTCGATGGCGAGGGTGGCGCCTTGTTGGATGATGTCGATCATGCTGTTGTCGACCATGTAGGCGCCCAAGGCGCGGTCGGGGTTTACGGTGAGGGTCTGGAGGGTGTGCAGGGAGACGCGGATGCGCTCAGTGGAGGTGAATGAAGGGTGGAGGTCGATCTCCACGTCGATTTTTTCCGGGAGACAGGCGGGGCCTGTGAGGTATTTGCCGCTTCCTTCGCGGGTGGTGGGCAGTCCTTTTCGGGTGTCCGGGCCTTCCAGCAGGAAGTTGGCCGGTGGGTGTTTGGGGCCTTCGCCGGTGCGCAGCCAACGGCTGGAGATGCACAGCAGTTCTGCGATCTCGTTGAGTCGGCCCATGGGTACACCGCGCTTGAACCAGTTGTTCACGTGTTGAGGCGTGACACCACGGTTTTTGGCGAAGTCGGAGGCGGAAAGATGAACTTCCCGCAGTAGCGCTTTTAAACGATCACCTGATGTATTCATAAACGCAGAGTTTACTGGCCGGGAATACAGATCAAATAAACCATGCGTTGAGTTGCGGTTGTAGGTCTTTGCTTAGTTGTAGCTTGATACTTCGGATTTTGAATGAAGTTAAACGGTGTTTATAAAACATTGAACTTGTCGTTTAGCATTTCCCACAAAAAAGCCCCGAATGATCGGGGCTTTTTCAATTGCCGAAGCAATGAGGAACCGGTATCAGCCTTTGTAGGCAGCAACCGACTTCAGGATCTCGGCGCGGGCGGCGTCTGCGTTGCCCCAACCGTCGATCTTCACCCATTTGCCTTTTTCGAGGTCTTTGTAGTTCTCGAAGAAGTGCTTGATTTGTTCCAGCAGCAGTGGCGGCAGGTCGGTGTATTCCTTCACGTCGACGTACAGCTGGGACAGCTTGTCGTGAGGGACCGCGATCACTTTGGCATCGCCGCCGCCGTCGTCGGTCATGTTCAGGATGCCGACTGGGCGTGCGCGGATAACCGAGCCTGGAGTAACCGGATAAGGGGTTACAACCAGCACGTCGAGGGGGTCACCGTCGTCAGCCAGGGTGTTAGGGATAAAACCGTAGTTGGCCGGGTAGAACATCGGGGTGGCCATGAAACGGTCAACGAACAGGCAGTCGCTGTCTTTGTCGATTTCGTATTTGATCGGCGCGTGGTTGGCCGGAATCTCGATGGCGACGTAGATGTCGTTCGGCAGGTCTTTGCCAGCCGGAATCTTGCTGTAGCTCATTGGGCGTTGCCCCCGTTAGTTGGCCAAGAAACTTGGCCGGATTGGCCTAAAAGTGGCGGCGATTATAGGCACATTCCGCCGCCGATGCCATGCGCCAGACGTCGTACGGTCATTCGCCCTGCGACTGATAACGCGGGTCGTCGGCTTGCAGTCGAGTAAGGCGGGCCAGGGGATCCTGGCGATAAAAGCGGCTCAGTTGGGCGTACACCTGTGGATAACGACTGACCAGTAAATCCGGGGCGCTGAAAAAATACTCGCTGGTGACGGCAAAGAATTCCGCCGGGTTTTCAGCGGCGTAGGGGTCGATCTCAGTGTCAGCGTCCGGGTTGTCGTCCAACTGGCGATTGAGGTCGTCGTAGGCGCTTTGCATCACGCTGGCCCATTCCTGCACGCGCATGTCGTTGTGCAGCGGCGGCAGGCCGTTGGCGTCGCCGTTGAGCATGTCGAGCTTGTGCGCCAGTTCGTGGATGACCAGGTTGTAGCCTTCCCAGTTGCCGCTGGCGAGCACGCCGGGCCAGGCGAGGATCACCGGGCCTTGTTGCCAGGCTTCGCCGCTGTGTTCGCCGTCCCATTCGTGCTCGATGCCGCTGCTGTCGCGATGGCGCTGGGGGCTGACGAAGTCGTCGGGGTACAGCACGATTTCGTGAAAGCCCTGGTACCAGTCAAGGTCGCCGAGGTTCATCAGCGGCATTTGCGCCTGGGCGGCGAGCAGCAGGCGTTGTTCCTGGTGCAGCTCAACGCCGGGCAGGGCGGTCAGGTGCTTTTCGGCGAGGAACACCACGCAGGCTTCGCGCAGCCACTGGTCCTGCTCGGGGCTGATGCCGTCGAGGAAGGTCAGGTGGTGGCGCACCCGTTGCCAGGTGTCCTCGGCAATCGGGTGCTTGGCCAGCAAGCGCCGGCGACGCCAGGCGCTGAGGGACCACATCGCAGGTTACTGCGGCTTGGCTTCGGAGGACGCGCGGCCAAAACGGCTGCGGAACACGCCAATAATCATCGGCACCAGCGACAGCAGGATGATGAACACCACCAGCAACGACAGGTTTTTCTTGATAAACGGTACGTTGCCGAAGAAGTAGCCCAGGGTCACCAGGCCGCCGACCCACAGAATGGTGCCGAGCACGCTGAACCCGAAGAACCGCGCGTAGGGCATTTTCGCGATACCGGCAACGAACGGTGCAAAGGTGCGCAGGATCGGCAGGAAGCGCGCCAGGGTCACGGTTTTGCCGCCGTGCTTGTCGTAGAAATCGTGGGTTTTTTGCAGGTAGTCGCGACGGAAGATTTTCGAGTTCGGGTTGTTGAACAAGCGTTCGCCCAGCGTTCGCCCGATCACGTAGTTGGTACTGTCGCCCAGGATCGCCGCCAGCATCAACAAGCCGCCGAGCAGGACCGGGTCCATGCCGCCACCTGCCGCCACGGCGCCGGCGATGAACAGCAACGAATCACCCGGCAGGAACGGCATGACCACCAGGCCGGTTTCGCAAAAGATGACCAGAAACAGAATGGCGTAGATCCACGGACCGTAATTGGTTACCAGCAGGTCGAGGTACACATCGAGATGCAGGATAAGGTCGAGCGGGTTGAAATCCATGGATGGCACCTGTGTGAATGGCCCGGCTCAGCAGGCCTGTGCGGAAGCTCGGGTAATAAGGCTACAAGTGTATGCCGCATTTCTTACAACCCTGAAAGGTCCGCATTATACGGATTGAGTCGTGAAAAGCGTGTTGGTTTTGTAGCGGGGGATGTCGTGGTACTCGGGCTTGCAAGCGCTGCAGGGCTAAATGTGGGAGGGGGCTGTCCCCCGATGAGGCAGTGCCAGTTACAAATTGGCTGACTGACACACTGCTATCGGGGGCAAGCCCCCTCCCACATGAGATTTGAGGTGTTTGGGCTGCCGCGATCAATCCTCACTGATCGGCAGCGTGTAGTTCTTGAATTCGGTGTCTTCGCGAAACCCGATCGACTCATAGGTCTTCTGCGCCACTTCGTTGTCACTGCTGGTCGACACCCGCAGCCGTACCGCGTGGGTTTCCTTGGCCATCTTCTTCGCCGTGCGCATCAGGTTATCCGCCACCAGTTGCCGGCGAGCATCCTCCGCCACATAGATGTCATTGAGGATCCACACCCGCTTGAGCGACAACGACGAAAAGCTTGGGTACAGCTGGCAAAAGCCCAGCAACTTCTTGTCGTCATCATCGGCCAGGGCCAGGTAAATCACCGACTCCTTGCGGCGCAGGCGTTTTTCCAGAAAGCCCCGCGATGAGTCCGGGAAGGGCAAGGCGCCGTAGAACTCACGGTATTTGACGAACAGCGGGGTCAACAGGTCCAGGTGTTCCAGGGTCGCTTGAGTAATCCGCATGCCAGGCCTCAACTTCCAAATGGGGTATGACCACACGAGCGGCCGTGACTCGATGCTGCCTAAAGGCACGAAAAAGCGCAATCGTGCCGCAATCAGTCATCCGGTGAACTGAGCAGGAAATTGCCTTTCATCAGGTCAGGATCATCGGATTCGAGGGTCTGGACCTGCGCCTCGTCCTTGAGATTGACCCCCGACAGTTGCCGCCGACACGCCTCTCGCATCAAGTAAAGCAGGCGGTGGGCCGCCATGCCGTAGCTCAAGCCTTCCAGGCGTACGTTGGAGATGCAATTGCGATAGGCATCAGTCAGGCCGACCTTGGGGTTGTAGGTGAAATACAGGCCCAGGCTGTCCGGCGAACTGAGCCCAGGCCGCTCGCCGATCAGGATCACCACCATCTTGGCACCAAGCAATTGCCCGATTTCATCCGCCACTGCCACGCGGCCTTGTTCCACCAGGATCACCGGCGACAAGGACCACCCTTCAGCGTGGGTTTGTTCCTCCATGCGCGTCAGAAACGGCAAGGTATGTTTATGCACGGCCAGTGCCGATAAACCATCGGCCACGACCACTGCCAAGTCCACGCCGCCGGGATTGGCTGAGGCGTGGTCACGCAAGGCCTGGGCCGATTCATCGCTGAGGCGCCGCCCCAGGTCCGGGCGTTGCAGGTAACTGTGCCGGTCGGCAGCAGCGCTGTGCAGCAGCAGGCTGTCGCGGCCGCGTTCGGCCAATTGGCTGCTGAGGCCTGCATGATCAAAGGGTAAATGCACCGCGTCCCGCGCCTGAGCGTGGGCGAATTGAAAATCCAGCTGCGCATTGGTGGGGATACTGGTGCCGGTGCGGCCCAGGGCGATACGGGCTGGCGTCAGGCGGCGCAGTTCCAGCCAGGGGTTGTCAGGCAGGTCGAGTTGCACAGGCGGCTCCTTCATCCCAATTGCGCCAAGGCTTGGCGAAACGCCGGTGGCAGGCTGTTGCCGAAGTGCACCTTGCCATCGGCTTGCGTGAAGATGCCCATTTTCGCCAACCACTGCTCAAACTCCGGCGCCGGCTTCAACCCCAAGGTCTGGCGGGCGTACAAGGCGTCGTGGAACGAGGTGGTCTGGTAGTTGAGCATGATGTCGTCGGAGCCGGGAATACCCATGATGAAGTTGATCCCGGCCACGCCCAGCAGGGTCAGCAGGGTGTCCATGTCATCCTGGTCGGCTTCGGCGTGGTTGGTGTAACAGATGTCGCAGCCCATCGGCACGCCGAGCAGCTTGCCGCAGAAGTGGTCTTCAAGGCCGGCGCGGATGATTTGCTTGCCGTTGTACAGGTACTCCGGCCCGATAAAGCCCACCACGGTGTTCACCAGGAACGGCTTGAAGTGCCTGGCCACCGCATAGGCGCGGGTTTCGCAGGTTTGCTGGTCCACACCAAAGTGCGCATTGGCCGACAAGGCGCTGCCCTGGCCGGTCTCGAAATACATCAGGTTCTGGCCCAACGTGCCGCGATTGAGGCTCAGACCCGCTTCGTAACCCTCCTGCAGCACGCTCAGGCTGATGCCGAAACTGGCGTTGGCCGCCTCCGTGCCGGCAATCGACTGGAACACCAAGTCCAGCGGCACGCCACGGTTGATCGCTTCGATGGACGTGGTGACGTGGGTGAGTACACAGGCCTGGGTCGGGATTTCGTAGCGCTGGATGATCGCGTCGAGCATCTCCAGCATGGCGCAGATCGAGGCGATGCTGTCAGTGGCCGGGTTGATGCCGATCATGGCGTCGCCGTTGCCATACAGCAGGCCGTCGAGAATGCTCGCGGCGATGCCTGCCGGTTCGTCCGTCGGGTGGTTGGGCTGCAGGCGTGTGGATAAACGTCCGCGTAGGCCCAGGGTGCCGCGAAATTGCGTGACCACGCGGATCTTCTGCGCCACCAACACCAGGTCCTGGACGCGCATGATCTTCGACACGGCGGCGGCCATTTCCGGTGTCAGTCCTGGCGCCAAGGCGCGTAGGGCGTGTTCATCGGCCGCGTCGCTGAGCAGCCAGTCGCGCAGGCCGCCGACGGTCAGGTGGCTGACGGTGGCAAATGCCTGTTTATCGTGGGTGTCGATGATCAGGCGGGTGACTTCATCGCTTTCATAGGGGATCAGCACTTCTTGCAGAAAGTGTTTCAGCGGGATATTCGCCAACGCCATCTGCGCCGCCACCCGCTCACCGTCGTTCTGTGCGGCCACACCTGCGAGAAAGTCTCCGGAACGCGCGGGGCTGGCCTTGGCCATCACGTCCTTGAGGCTGTCGAAGCGGTAGGTTTGAGCACCCACCGCGTGGGAAAAGCTTGCCATACAGTGTCTCCTTGATGGCGCGGGCCCACTGTGAGAATGGCACCCGCGTCGAGGTTTACGGCATCTAGTGCAGGGCGGCCTCTGCGGCCTGGATCGCCGCGAATTCCTCTTCGGGCGTACCCGCTACCAAGTGATGCCGGCTGTAGAAAGCAAAGTAAGCAATTAATACTCCATAGATGATCGCGGCGCCAATCACCACGCGCGGATCCACCAGAAAGCCCGCCACTACGGCCACGCAGGCCAGTACCAGCGCAATGCCTGAGGTGAAAATACCGCCCGGCGTGCGGTACGGACGATCCATTTTGGGGCGGCGGATGCGCAAGGTGATGTGCGCGGCCATCATCAGCACATAGGAAATGGTCGCGCCGAACACCGCTACCAGGATCAGCAGGTCACCCTGGCCGGTCAGCGACAGGCCAAAGCCGATGATGCCGGGGATCACCAGGGCCAGCACGGGTGCCTTGCTTTTATTGGTCTGGGACAGTTTGCGCGGCAGGTAGCCGGCGCGGGACAGGGCGAAGATCTGCCGCGAATAGGCGTAGATGATCGAGAAAAAGCTCGCGATAAGCCCTGCCAGGCCGACCAGGTTGACGAAGCTGCCCATCCAGGTCGAGCCGCCGTAGGCCAAGGCCAGCGCTTCAACCAGCGGGTTGCCGGACTTGATCAGCGCATAAGTGCCGGCGCCCCCTGGAGCAATCACCAGGATCAGCAGGGCAAAACTGGTCAGCACCACAATGGCGCCGATCAAGCCGCGCGGCAGGTCGCGCTTCGGGTTCTTGGTCTCTTCGGCGGCCAGGGGCACACCCTCTACGGCCAGGAAAAACCAGATGGCATACGGAATCGCCGCCCACACACCCACGTAGCCGAAGGGCAGGAAAGTGCTGGCGCCCTTGGCCTCGCTCACCGGGATATCCAGCAGGTTGGCGACGTTGAAGTGCGGCACCATGGCGACCAGGAATACCCCCAGCGCAATCGCAGCAACGGCCGTAATCACAAACATCAGCTTCAAGGCTTCGCCGACACCGAAGATGTGGATGCCGATAAAAATGATGTAGAACGCCAGGTAAATCATCCAGCCGCCGATGCCGAACAGCGATTCGCAATAGGCGCCGATAAACACCGCGATGGCGGCGGGGGCGATGGCGTATTCGATCAGGATGGCCGTGCCGGTGAGGAATCCGCCCCAGGGGCCGAAGGCGCTGCGGGCAAAGCCGTAGCCACCGCCGGCGGTGGGGATCATGGACGACAGTTCGGCGAGGGAAAAACACATGCACAGGTACATGGTGGCCATCAGCAAGGTGGCCAGGAACATGCCGCCCCAGCCACCTTGGGCCAGGCCGAAGTTCCAACCGGCGTAGTCACCGGAGATCACGTAGGCAACGCCAAGGCCGACTAACAGCACCCAGCCGGCGGCGCCTTTTTTCAATTCGCGTTGTTGGAAGTATTGGGAGTCGACTTTTTCAAAGTCAACGGATGAACTTGTAGGTTCGCTAGGCATGGGAAAGTACCTTTCGTTGTTATTTTTTTTAGTTCGGCATCTTTGTGCCGGATGCACTTCGCAAGTACTTATGAAGTTCTAAAACTTTGGGAGGGGGCAAGCGCCTCCCACATTTGATTGCATTTCAAATGTGGGAGGCTGGTTAGTTAAAAGAAGCCCAGTGGATTAATGTCGTAACTCACCAGCAAGTTCTTGGTCTGCTGGTAGTGATCCAACATCATCTTGTGGGTTTCACGCCCCACGCCGGACTTCTTGTAGCCACCGAATGCGGCATGCGCCGGGTACAGGTGGTAGCAGTTGGTCCACACGCGGCCCGCCTTGATCGCCCGGCCCATGCGGTAGGCGCGGTTGATGTCGCGGGTCCACACCCCGGCGCCCAGGCCGAACTCGGTGTCGTTGGCTATGGCCAGGGCTTCGGCTTCGTCCTTGAAGGTGGTGATGCTCACCACCGGGCCGAAGATTTCTTCCTGGAACACGCGCATTTCATTGGTGCCCTTGAGCAGGGTCGGCTGGATGTAATAGCCGCCGGCCATATCGCCGGTGAGCTTCTCGACCTTGCCGCCGGTCAGCAGTTGCGCGCCTTCGCCCTTGGCGATTTCCAGGTAGGACAGGATCTTGTCGAACTGCTGCTCGGACGCCTGGGCGCCGACCATGGTGTCGGTGTCGAGCGGGTCGCCACGTTTGATCGACTCGATCTTCTTCATCACCACTTTCATGAAGTCGTCGTAGATCGACTCTTCCACCAGTGCGCGGGACGGGCAGGTGCACACTTCACCTTGGTTGAAGAACGCCAGCACCAGGCCTTCGGCAGCCTTTTCGATGAACGACGGTTCGGCCTTCATGATGTCGGCAAAGAAGATGTTCGGCGACTTGCCGCCCAGCTCCACCGTCGACGGAATAATATTCTCGGCCGCCGCATGCATGATGTGCGAGCCCACTGGCGTGGAACCGGTGAAGGCAATCTTGGCGATGCGTTTGCTGGTGGCCAGGGCTTCGCCGGCTTCTCTACCGAAACCGTGCACCACGTTCAGTACGCCCGGTGGCAGCAGGTCGCCGATTAATTCCATCAGCACGTTGATGCCCAGCGGGGTTTGCTCGGCAGGTTTTAGCACCACGCAGTTACCGGCGGCCAGAGCCGGGGCAAGCTTCCATGCCGCCATCAGCAGCGGGAAGTTCCACGGGATGATCTGGCCAACCACGCCCAGTGGCTCATGGAAGTGATAGGACGCGGTGTGTTCATTGATTTCGGCGCTGGTGCCTTCCTGGGCACGGATGCAACCGGCGAAATAGCGGAAGTGGTCGGCCGCCAGCGGAATGTCGGCGTTGAGGGTTTCACGCACGGCCTTGCCGTTGTCCCAGGTTTCGGTAATGGCCAGCAGTTCGAGGTTCTGTTCGATGCGGTCGGCGATTTTCAGCAGGACCAGCGAGCGGTCCTGGGCCGAGGTCTTGCCCCAGGCGTCGGCGGCGGCATGGGCGGCGTCCAGGGCTTTGTCGATGTCTTTGGCCGTGGAGCGCGGGAATTCGGCGATGGGCTTGCCGTTGACCGGCGAGGTATTGGTGAAGTAGTTGCCATCGACCGGCGCAACGAACTCGCCACCGATGTAGTTGCCGTACTTGGCCTTGAACGAAACGATGGCGCCTTCAGTACCGGGGTGTGCGTAACGCATGGTGGGTATCTCCTGGCTTTTATGTTTATTGGGAGCGCAGCGCAGCAAGCGCTTGATAAAGCGTAGAGCAAAGGTTGGGCCACCGCTTCGTGGGCCAGGGAAATCAAGGGCTTGGGCATTGTTGCAAGGCGTTGCTGTGGCAGGGCTGATACAGGCCATGTGACAGTTTGTGCCATATACGGTACAGCCCGTGACCGGTGGGTCGGCCCGGGATTGCATTGGTCGGATGGCTGGGGGATGCTGGGCGCTCTCACGCAGGGAGAATAATAAGAAATGCACAACGATCATTTCAGTCGCCATGCCCAGCAGGTGCTCACTGTGGCGCATGGCCGCGACCCGTCCAGCGACCCCTCCATCGCCCGCTCCTGGCTGCGTTGCCTGGAGGACTACCACCTCGACCCTGCGCAAACCATTGCCCCCACCGTGCTTGAACACGGCCGCCTGCTGGAAAGCCGCGAGCGTCTGCAACAGGTGCTGCATATCGCCGGCAGCGAGATGAACAGCCTGCATCAGCAGCTCTCGGGCGCGGGGCACGCCGTGCTGCTCACGGATGCGCGGGGCGTGATCCTCAACTGTGTCACTGCGCCGTCCGAGCGTAAGATTTTCGAGCGCGCCGGGCTGTGGCTGGGGGCGGATTGGAGCGAAGCCTGCGAAGGCACCAACGGCATCGGCACCTGCCTGGTGGAGCGCCAATCCTTGACCATCCATCGCGATGAGCACTTTCGTGGCCGGCATACCGGGCTGACGTGTTCGGCGAGCCCGGTGTTCGATCCCCACGGTGACCTGCTGGCCGTGCTGGATGTGTCTTCGGCGCGCGAAGCCGTGTCGCGCCAGAGCCAGTTTCACACCATGGCGTTGGTGAACCTGTCGGCGAAGATGATCGAGAGTTGTTACTTCCTGCGTCACTTTGAACACCACTGGTTGCTGCGTTTTCATCTGCAGGCGGAGTCGGTGGGCCTGTTCAGCGAAGGGCTGCTGGCGTTTGATGGCAACGGGCGCATTTGTGCCGTCAACCAGAGCGCGCTGAACCTGTTGGGGCAGCTGCGTGGCGGCTTGTTGGGGCAGCCGGTGGAGGCGTTTTTCGAATGCTCCCTGGACCAGTTGCTCGGACGCGCCAGTGCCAATGCCACGGCCAGTTGGCCGCTGCGTACCCGTGATGGCCGGCCGCTGTTCGCGGCGCTGCGGGGCCAGGCGCGCAGCGTTCCCGCGCCGGTCGCCCGGCCTGCCGTGGTGGAGCGGCCGCGCCTGCCCGGCATCTGCCTGGGTGATCCGGCGCTGCAACGGGACTTCAGCAAGGCGCTGCGGGTATTCGAGCGCGATGTGCCGTTGCTGATCAATGGCGAAACCGGCTCCGGTAAAGAGGCCTTCGCCAAGGCGGTGCACCAGGCCAGCCAGCGTGCCGACAAGGCATTCGTGGCGCTCAACTGCGCCGCCATCCCGGAAAGCCTGATCGAAAGCGAACTGTTCGGCTATCGCGGCGGCAGCTTTACCGGCGCGCGCAAAGAGGGCATGCAAGGCAAGTTGCAGCAGGCCGATGGCGGCACCCTGTTCCTCGATGAAATCGGCGATATGCCCCTGGCGCTGCAAACCCGTCTATTAAGGGTGCTGGAGGATCGGCTGGTGGTCCCGCTCGGCGGTGAGCCCCAGGCTGTGAACGTACGAATTATCAGCGCAACCCACCGGAATTTGCTGGAGCGTGTGCAGGATGGCAGCTTCCGCGAGGACTTGTATTACCGGCTCAATGGCCTGGAAGTCGGGTTGCCCGCTTTGCGCGAGCGCAGTGATAAATCCCAGTTGCTGGACTTCCTGCTGGCGCAGGAGGCCAATGGCGAAGCGGTGGCGCTCGACCCGGCGGCGCGTATGGCGCTGTTGGCATTTGCCTGGCCGGGTAACGTGCGCCAGTTGCGCACTGTGCTGCGTACGCTGGTGGCGCTGTGTGATGAAGGGCGCGTAGCGCTTGAGGACTTGCCCGCGCAGATTCGCCAGGCCCGCCCGGTGGCCGCCGCGCAGGCCAGGCCCGCAGAGTCGCCGCTGGAAGACGCGGAGCGCCTGGCATTGCTCACCGCTTTGCAGCAACAGCGCTGGCACATGACGCACACGGCGGAGCAGTTGGGCGTCAGCCGCAACACGCTGTATAGAAAGCTGCGCAGGCACGGTATCGCACGCCACGCCCTCAGCTAAAGGGTGCGATTTTCGCCCCCCTGCGCTAACCTGCCTCGATGTTTTACGAGGTCGACTATGCACATTCATATTCTCGGTATTTGCGGCACGTTCATGGGCTCGATGGCGGTACTGGCCAAAGAGCTGGGCCATCACGTCACCGGCTCCGACGCCAACGTTTACCCGCCCATGAGCACGCAACTCGAGGCTCAGGGCATTGCGTTGACCCAAGGCTACGACCCCGCGCAATTCAACCCGGTGCCGGACCTGGTGGTGATCGGCAACGCCATGTCGCGTGGCAACCCGGCGGTCGAGTACGTACTCAATAAAGGTTTGCCTTATGTGTCTGGCCCGCAATGGCTGGCCGACCATGTGTTGCAAGGCCGGTGGGTGCTGGCGGTTGCCGGCACACACGGCAAGACCACCACCAGTAGCATGCTTGCCTGGGTGCTGGAACACGCGGGCATGAGCCCGGGTTTCCTGATCGGCGGTGTGCCGCAGAACTTCTCGGTATCCGCGCGTTTGGGCGATACGCCGTTCTTTGTGATCGAGGCAGACGAATACGACAGCGCCTTCTTCGACAAGCGCTCCAAGTTCGTTCACTACCGCCCGCGCACGGCGATCCTGAACAACCTGGAATTCGATCACGCCGATATCTTCCCCGATCTGCCGGCCATCGAGCGGCAGTTCCACCATTTGGTGCGCACTATTCCAAGCGAAGGCCTGGTGATCCACCCGACCACCGAGCCGGCCTTGCAGCGTGTGATCGAGATGGGCTGCTGGACCCCGGTGCAGACCACCGGGGCGGGCGGGCAGTGGCAGGTCAAGCTGCTCAGCGAAGACGGTTCCAAGTTTGAAGTGCTGTTCGACGGCGAAGCCCAGGGCATTGTCGATTGGGACATGACCGGCCAGCACAACGTCGCCAATGCCTTGGTGACCCTGGCGGCTGCGCGGCATGTGGGCGTGGTGCCGTCCATGGGCATTGCCGCGTTGAGCGCGTTCAAGAGCGTAAAGCGGCGTATGGAAAAAGTCGCCGACGTGAATGGGATTACCATCTACGACGACTTTGCCCACCACCCGACGGCCATTGCTACCACATTGGATGGCCTGCGCAAGCGTGTCGGTGATGCGCCGATCATTGCGATCATCGAACCGCGTTCCAACTCCATGAAACTCGGCGCGCACCGCGATGGTTTGCCCGAAAGCGTCAACGATGCCGACGAGGCGGTGTGGTATGCGCCGGCGAACCTCGGCTGGGACCTGCCGGGCATCGCTGCCCTGTGCACCGTGCCCTCCACCGTCTGCGATAGCATCGAGGGCATCATTGAGCACGTTCGGCAGCAGGCCAAACCCGGTACCCACGTGGTGGTCATGAGCAACGGCGGCTTCGGCGGCCTGCACGGCAAACTGGCCGAGGCGCTGAAATGAGCGGGCCGGAACGTGTCACCCTGGCAATGACCGGTGCATCGGGCGCGCCCTATGGCCTGCGGCTGTTGGATTGCCTGGTGCGCGAAGAGCGCGAAGTGCACTTCCTCATCTCCAAGGCCGCGCAATTGGTCATGGCCACTGAGACCGACGTGGCGTTGCCGCCCAAGGTGCAGATGATGCAGGCCTTCCTCACCGAGTACACCGGTGCGGCGGCGGGGCAGATCAAGGTCTACGGCAAAGAGGACTGGATGTCGCCCGTGGCCTCCGGCTCGGGTGCCCCGGCGGCGATGGTGGTGGTGCCATGTTCCACGGGCACCTTGTCGGCGATTGCCACCGGTGCCTGCAACAACCTGATCGAGCGCGCGGCCGACGTCACCTTGAAGGAGCGCCGCCAGTTGATCCTGGTGCCGCGTGAAGCGCCGTATTCGAGTATTCACCTGGAGCACATGCTCAAATTGTCGAACATGGGCGTGACGATTCTGCCGGCCTCGCCCGGTTTCTATCACCAGCCGCAGACCATCGATGACCTGGTGGACTTTGTAGTGGCGCGTATTCTCAACCTGCTGAACATCCCCCAGGACATGCTGCCGCGTTGGGGTGAACACCATTTGAGCAGCGATGAATAAGGCCCTGCTGATCTTGCTGGCGTTGCAACTCACGGGCTGCGCCACTGCGCGCACCTTGGATGCCGCGCAGCCAAACGCCCCAGTGGTGTATGCCGGCACGCGGTTGGATTTGTATGCAATGAACGGTGGTTGCTGCGCCAAGGACCGGTTTGGTGCTGAGGCGCCGACTTATCCGGGTGTGGACCTGCCGGCGAGTGCGTTGCTCGATACCTTGTTGTTGCCGCTGTCGGTATTGACGGTGCTGGGCGTTGGATTCAACGCCACAGGCGGCCTATAGGGCAAATCTTTGAACAGGCTTGCCCGGTCATCGCAACATTACTTACCTAGCTTGCGTAACTCATCCGACTCCACCACCCGTACCCCATCCTGCTCTTCCAGCGCCAGGCGCCACATGGCTCGCGCCAGTTCGCACACTTCTATGCCGTGGTACTTGCCCGGAATCAACCGCGACAACGGCCCGGCCAATTGTTCGGCCAAGCGCGGCTCCAACCGTTCCCCCAGCAGCAACGACGGCCGTACGATAGTCAGTTGTGGCCAGTCCTGGGCCTTCAGCGCCTGTTCCATTTCCCCTTTGACCCGGTTATAGAACACCGAGGATTTCGGGTCGGCGCCGATCGCGCTGATCACGATCAGGTGCCGCGCGCCCATTTCCCGCGCACGCTTGGCGAACGCCACGACCATGTCCAGGTCGACGGCGCGGAAGGCGGCTTCGGAGCCTGCCTGTTTGATCGTGGTGCCGAGGCAGCAGAAGGCGATGTCCACCCGGCCACTCAGTTGCGGCAGAAATACGGCCGGGTCGCCCACCGGGTTTTCCAGGCGCGGGTGTTCGGCCAATGGTTTGCGGCTGGGTGCGAGCACGCGGGTGACGGTGGGTTCGTTGAGCAGGCGGTCAAGCAGGTGTTCGCCGGTAAGGCCGGAAGCTCCGGCGAGCAAGATATGCTGAGGCGTCAGGTACATGGTGTTTCCCCCTTGTTACACAGTTCAGCTTAGTTGCCTTTGGCTTCCTTGCTATTCATTGAGACGCTTTCGAGCGCCTTTCGTGCCTGCTGTTTGCGTAATAATTGCCAGTGGGCGATGACGCCCTTGGGGGCCCAGATCTGCGGTTCGGAGGCTTCGAAGTTGTCCGCCTGTTCGCGTTCGGCAACCTGCAGTTGTGCCAGCTTGAAGGCTTGCTGCAAGTCGTCGGTCTGGTTGAAGGCTTGGGCGAAGAGGGCATCGCCAAAGTAGGTGAAGTCGGCTTCCTCGGAACACCCGAAGGACACCCGGTCGGCCCGCGAGGCGGTCATGATCAGCGTGCGTTCATCTTTCAGCGCCGGGATGAACCCGCCGGAGTAGCAGGCCGAAATCACCACGATTTTGTCGCGGTTCTTCAGCGGTGCCAGTACGGCGGCCAACTCATCGGCAGGCAAATCGGCCAGCTCCATGCGCGGTTGGTCCAGCACCAGTTCGTGTTCGTGGGTGCCGTGGCTGGTCATGTAGATAAATACCAGGTCTTCCGGGCCGGTGCGCTCGGCCAGGGTTTGCACGGCGCGACGCAGGCTTTCGCGCGTGGCCAGGGGGCGGTCGGCGATGTGGTCGCGGTGATTGACCAGGCGAATCTGCCCACGCGCGCCGAACCGGGTGGCGAGCAGGTTACTGACGTAGTCGGCTTCGCGCAGGAACACGCTTTGTTTACCGTCGCCGGCCACGGCCAGGGTATAGAGCTCTACGGCGGGGGTGGAGGCGGGCACGGCGGCAAGGGCCGCATCCAGAAGGTGGCCCTGGGCTAGCACGCCGATTTCCAGAGGGTCGGGCAACAGTTTTCCGTCGGCGTCGCGCACGCGCATGCCATTGACCCAGGTGCCGGCGTGTACGGTGCCGTCAGTAAGGACAAGGGTGCCTTTGCCTTGATAGCTGTCGCTGTCGAAACCACCGATATAGAAACTGCCGTCGGACAGGTTCAGGCGGCCCTCACCGGTAAAGCGCCAATCACTGAACTGGCCGACATAGTGGCTGCCGTCGACGCCGATCAATTCGCCTTTGCCGCTGAGCGCGCCCTCCTTGAACTGGCCGATCCACACGTCGCCGTCGGCGTTCTCATAGCGGCCCTTGCCGTTGAGCTGGTTCTGTTTGAACTGACCGACATAGATATCGCCGTCGGCACTGTTGAACGTACCGTTGCCTTCCAGTTGGCCATCGACGAAATGGCCGCTGAACTGGTTGCCGCTGTCGTCGTTGCGCTGGCCTTCGCCATTCGGTTTGCCGTGGGCGAACTGGCCTTGATACTGACTGCCGTCAGCCAGTTCCAGGCGACCGAGGCCCGAATACTGGTCGTCCTTGAATTCGCCGCGATAGGTCATTTGCCCCTCTTTGAGGGTGCCTTCGCCGTTGCGCCGGCCATTCTTGAAGCCGCCCACATAGTGGCTGCCCGCGGTGGTCAGGCTGCCCTGGCCATCGAACAAACCCTGCTGGAACTGGCCTTTATAGACTTCGCCATTGCTGCCATGCCACTCGCCCTGGCCGTGCCATTGGCCTTTGTCGAACTGGCCGGCGTACCAACTGCCGTTGGGGTAGTCCACGCGCCCCTGGCCTTGCAGCAAGCCATTGACCACATCGCCCCGGTAGCGTCCGCCGTCGGGCAGGCGCGCATCGGGCGGCAACAGCGATTCGCCATCTCCGCAAGCGGTGAGCAACAGGGCAAGGGCGAGGGGAGCGAGTGGGCGCATAGCGGGATCCGGGTAATTGAGCGCCGAGTATGCCGCAGCTGCGAGTTACATACATAAATTTACATACACTGTGGTGAGGTTTTATCCCTCACCACAGGGAAGGCTTACACGAAGCAGAGCGACAACGACTCAGCAATGTAAGCCGGTTTTTCCTGCCCTTCGATTTCCAGGGTGGCGGTGGCCTTGAACAGCCACTGGCCAGGCTTTTTCTCGGTGACGTCGGTGAGGGTCACGTTCAGGCGCACCTTGGAGTTGACCTTCACCGGCTGGATAAAGCGCACGCTGTCCAGACCGTAGTTGACCGCCATCTTCAGGCCTTCAGGCATGATCAGGATGTCTTCCATCAACTTGGGCATCAGCGACAGCGACAGGAAACCGTGGGCGATGGTGCTGCCAAACGGAGTCTGCGCGGCCTTGACCGGGTCGACATGGATGAACTGGTGGTCGCCCGTGGCCTCGGCGAACAAGTTGATACGCGCCTGGTCGATGGTGAGCCACTCGGAACGTCCCAGTTCCTTGCCGACATAGTCTTTGAGCTGCGCTACGGGTACATAGGGCATTGCGTCTCTCCTTGGTTCATCATGCGGTGCACAACGTCGGGTTTTTATGGGTTACAGAGAACCAATGTAGATCATCATGGCCAATCAGCCCGGTCAACCCACCATGCTTTTGGCGAATGCCGGTGCATAGGGCGGGCATGTTTATAATGCGGGCGAGTCTTGAGGGGGAAGAACGGATGCTGTTACGTGGCCTGACCTGGCTGGTGCTGTTTCAACTGATCGGCACCGCAATCAACCATTTGCTGTTGCCGGTGCTGCCGGGGCCGATCATCGGTTTGCTGCTGATGCTGGGCTTTCTGGTCTGGCGAGGTGAAGTCGGCGAGCCATTGAGCCTGGCGGCCAGCAGCCTGTTGCGGTACCTGCCGTTACTGCTGGTGCCGCCGGCGGTGGGGGTCATGGTGTATGCCAAGGACATCGCCGCTGATTTCTGGGCCATCGTCGGCGCGCTGGTGCTGTCGCTGGTGATCGCCATGGGCTTTGTCGGCGTGCTGATGCAACAGATGGTCAAGCGCAAGGAGAAGGATCAATGACCTTCGACTGGCAGGGCGCGTGGACGGCGGTGATCCACCATCCGTTGTTTGGCATCGGCATCACCCTCGGTGCTTATCAAGTGGTACTCGCAGGTTTCGAGAAAACCCGCTGGATCTTCCTGCAGCCGGTGCTGGTGTCCATGCTGCTGGTGATCGGCGTGTTGCTGACCTGTGGCCTGAGCTACGCCGAGTACCGCAAGAGCACCGAAATCATGGGCATCCTGCTGGGCCCGGCGACGGTGGCCCTGGCCGTACCGCTTTATTTGAACCTGCGGCGCATCCGCCAATTGTTCTGGCCGATTTTTACTACGCTGGTGGTAGGCGGGGTGCTGGCTACCGGGCTCTGTGTCGTGCTGGGTAGGTGGTTTGGCGCCGAACACATGATGCTGATGACCATGGCGCCCAAGTCGGTGACCTCGCCGATTGCCATGCTGGTGGCCGAGCAGATCGGGGGTGTGGCGGCGCTGGCGGCGGTGTTTGTGCTGATCACCGGGGTGGTGGGTGCGATGATCGGCCCGGCGTATTTGTCACGGTTGGGCGTGCACAGCCCGGAAGCGCGCGGCATGGCGCTGGGCATGACCGCCCATGCTGTCGGCACCTCGGTGGCCTTGCAGGAAAGCGAAGAGTGCGGCGCCTTTGCAGCGCTGGCCATGAGTCTGATGGGCGTGGCCACGGCAGTGTTCCTGCCGCTGGCCGTGTCGGTGATCGTTTAAACCGGGTTTAAGGAAACCTTTATGAGTCTGGCGCTGTTCCCGCTCAATACCGTGCTGTTCCCTGGCTGCACCCTCGACCTGCAATTGTTCGAGGCGCGCTACCTGGACATGATCAGCCGCTGCATGAAAAAAGGCGAAAGCTTCGGCGTGGTGTGCATCCTCGACGGCAAGGAGGTAGGCATGGCCCCGGACGGCTACGCGCTGATCGGCTGTGAAGCGCTGATTCGCGACTTCAAGCAGCAGGACAACGGCCTCCTGGGCATTCGCGTGGAAGGCGGTCGCCGGTTCCGGGTACGTGACGCCGGCGTGCAGAAGGACCAATTGCTGGTGGCCGACGTGCAATGGCTCGAAGATCTGCCGGACCAGCCGCTGGAAGAAGAGGATGCCGACCTGCTGGCGCTGCTGCAGGCATTGGCCGAGCACCCGATGGTGGCCTCGCTGGACATGGACGCCCGCGCCGAAGGGCAGCAAGCCTTGGGCAACCAGCTGGCGTATCTGCTGCCCTTCACCGAGGCCGACAAGATCGACCTGCTGCAACTCGACGACCCGCAGCAGCGGCTGGATGCGATCCAGATGTTACTGGATGAGTTGCAGGGTGAGCTGTTCAACTGACTTCGGAAATATCCGGCGTTGTTATCAGACGTTCCTTCGTTGTCCCGTGCGCGGGGCCTGAAATAGTCTCCGATCACACACTCAGGGTCAGGGGATGAACATGATTCGGCTAGCGCACTCGGAGCAGGCGGTCTGGGACGGGTTTCTCATCAGCGTGACCGCGCAACTGATCCAGCAAGAGGCAAACCGCGGCCCGGAGTACATCGCCGAGCGCGCGGCGGAAATTGCCGATGAGATGTTGCTGGAGCGGCGTGAACGCTGCGTTGAGCGCCGAGCCGCCTCCGTCGATTGGATCGGCCCGGCCAAGGGTCAGTAGGCATACCTGAGCAGGGCGTGAGGGGTGCCGGTGAGCGCGATGAAGCTCAGCACCGCGATCAGCGCCGGTAACAGCAGCCACCAGGTCTTCTGCGACATGGCCGGCAGCGGGCTTCGATACTCGCTGGCGCCCAGGCTGAACGCACACACCGTCATCGCCAGCAGCGTGCCGGCCAGGATGTCGGTGGGCCAATGGGCGCCGAGATAGACCCGCGACAGCGCAATGAACGCCGCGGGAATGCAGCCCAGCAGCATCCAGGTCAGGCGCAGCCGGATGGGTTGTCCACGACCGGCCAATACCGCCAACGCCAGGAAAAACGCGAACGCGCCCGACGCATGGCCACTGGGCATGCTGAAGCTGGTCAGTGGGTCTGTAAGGATTTCCGGGCGGCCACGGGCGAAAAACAGCTTGGTTCCCGTATTGATGACAGCAGACCCGGCCAACGTGGCGCCGACGAACACGGCATGACGCCATTGCCGCGCCAGTAACAGCAGGCCGGTGAACACGGCGCTGGCGAAAAACATTTTCTTGAACTCACCCAGCTGGGTGATCCGCACCATGACTTCGTCGAGCCACGGGCTACGATGCTCTTGCACGAGGGCGCTCAGGCCCTGGTCAAAATTGTCCAGCGAGTGATAGCCGATAAACACGGCGATCAACAACGTCAGGCTGGCGCAGCCGACCCACAAGGTGGCGCGACGATGGCCGCGCAAGCTGCTGTTCAGGCTGAGCCCAATCAACACAGCAAGGCACGCAGCCACCACCGCCGCCTCGGGCCAGAAACCTTCGGGCAACGGCAGGCGGAAGGCGGCGCCAGTCGCCCAGCCCGGCAGCAGATAGGCGACCGACCAGCCCGCCGCGGCCACAATACTCACCACCGCGAAGCGCGGAAACGGCATGTCGCACATCCCGGCCACCATCGGCAGCATGGGGCGCAGCGGACCGATGAAGCGTCCGACCAGCAGGCTGGCGATGCCGTATTTGTGGAAGTAGGTTTCAGCGCCGTTCATCCATTCGGGGTGATGGCGCAGGCCGGGCAGGCGCCGGATGTTCTGATGGAAATGTCGGCCCAGGTAATAGGAAACCCCGTCACCGAGTAGCCCCCCCAGGAAGCCCACCAGCAGGGTTTCGCTCAATGACAGCGCGCCGCTGCCGGCCAGCGCCGCAATCGCAAACAATAAAACCGTGCCCGGCACGATCAGCCCGGCAATGGCCAGGCACTCCACACAGGCGACGATAAACACCGCGACCGCCAGCCATTCGGGGTTCAGGGTCAGCCAGCCGGTAATGCTATCGAGCCATTGGCCCATACAACGTCACTCCCTCTATGTAATACATAACTTGATCTGCTGTGTTGCAGCCGTCTGGATCCATTCAAATCAAAACGTAGTCGCGGCCTTCGACCTGACCCCGGCGCAGCGGGTTCCGTGTGCAATATGGCGCATAGCCTGCATCGACGAAGCGGTACATCAGGTGTTCATCGCGGCCGCTGGGGATGCCCAGGCGGGTGGTTTGTATGATCTGCGTCGGGGTCTGGCCCACGTCTTCAACGTAGAGCAACGCCTGATCGAAGCGCTTGGCGTCCCACATCGGTACCTTCAACCCCAGGGCTTTGCACAGCAGTGTCTGGCCGGCGCACAGCTTTTGCGCGGCGCGCGGGCTGCCATCGGCGTTCGGGTTGTTCAGCAGCATCTGCGCCAGGCTGGCCGGGCCGGACACGTCGTCGACCCATGGATACGCTGATTTGATCAGCACGGCATTGCCCGGCCCATGGGCGCTGAAGTTCAGGGAGTCGCCGCCACGGGCGTAGTACATGTAGATGTGGCCACCATCCAGAAACAAAGCCTTACGCTTTTCTGTGTAGCCCAATGAAGCGTGACTGCCTTTTTCGGCCACGTAATACGCTTCGGTTTCAATAATTCGCGCCGAAAGCCAGATTTCGCCGACACGATGGCGGATGACTTTTCCGAGCAATGCTTGCGCGAGGATTTGCGCGTCCCGATCAAAGAAGCGGTCGGGCAGGGCGCTGGCGGGGCGTTGGGGCGATGAGCTGGGCATGGCGGTCAGGGGTAAATACGGCTAAATGTGACCGAATCATAACAACTCCCACCTTAATTACCGCTGAACCCCAAGTTTTTACAGTTCATTTCGACCATCCGCCCCTCACCGCTGTCAGTCGGGCGGCGTCACAGCTATAATCTGCCGCTTTCCTCTTTGCCAAGACTCCCTGACCATGACTGAGTCCGTTCTTGACTACATGACCCGCCTGGGTCGCGCTGCCCGTCAGGCCTCGCGGCTGATCGCCCGTGCGAGCACCGCGCAGAAGAACCGTGCCTTGCTGGCCGCCGCCGACGCTCTGGATGCTTCGCGCTCCGAGCTCACCGCCGCCAACGAACAGGACCTGGCCAACGGCCGCGCCAATGGCCTGGAGCCGGCCTTGCTGGACCGCCTGGCGCTGACCCCGGCACGCATCGACGACATGATCGAAGGCCTGCGTCAGGTGGCCAAGCTGCCTGACCCCATCGGTGAAATCCGCGACATGCGTTACCTGCCGTCCGGCATCCAGGTCGGCAAGATGCGTGTGCCCCTGGGCGTGATCGGCATCATTTACGAGTCGCGTCCGAACGTGACCATCGACGCCGCGAGCCTGTGCCTCAAGTCCGGTAACGCCACCATCCTGCGTGGCGGTTCCGAGGCGATCAATTCCAACCGTGCCATTGCCGTCTGCATTCAACAGGGCCTGGCCGTGGCCGAGTTGCCCGCCGAAGTGGTGCAAGTGGTGGAAACCACCGACCGCGCCGCCGTGGGTGCGCTGATCACCATGCCGGAATTCGTCGACGTGATCGTGCCGCGCGGTGGCAAGAGCCTGATCGAACGCGTCAGCCGTGATGCCAAGGTGCCGGTTATCAAGCACCTGGACGGTGTATGCCACGTGTTCATCGACATTGCCGCCGATATCGACAAGGCGATCCGCATCGCCGACAACGCCAAGACTCACCGCTACGCCCCGTGCAACACCATGGAAACCCTGCTGGTGCACGTCGGCATTGCCGATCGCGTGCTGCCGCCGCTGGCTGCCATCTACCGCGACAAGGGCGTGGAACTGCGGGGTTGTGAGCGCACCCGTGCGCTGCTGGGGGCGGACGTGATCGAGGCGACCGAGCTGGACTGGTACACCGAATACACGGCACCGATCCTGTCGATCAAGATTGTCGACGACCTGGACGAGGCCATCGAACACATCAACACCTATGGCTCCAAGCACACTGACGCCATCGTTTCCGAGCATTTCAGCGATGCGCGGCGCTTCCTCAACGAAGTGGATTCCGCTTCGGTGATGATCAACGCCTCCACGCGTTTTGCCGACGGCTTCGAGTATGGCCTGGGCGCGGAGATCGGTATTTCCACCGACAAGCTCCATGCACGCGGCCCGGTTGGCCTGGAAGGCCTGACCAGCGAGAAGTACGTGGTGTTCGGCGACGGTCATGTGCGCACTTGATGGCTAAACGCATCGGGCTGCTCGGCGGTACCTTCGACCCCGTGCACATCGGCCATTTGCGCAGTGCCCTGGAAGTCGCGGATGCCCTCGCGCTGGATGAGTTGCGCGTGATGCCCAACGCCCGGCCGCCCCATCGCGATACACCGCAGGTGTCGCCGCAGCAGCGCCTGGAAATGGTGCGGTTGGCGGTGCAGGGCATCGCACCGCTGGTGGTGGACGACCGCGAGCTCAAGCGCGATAAACCGTCCTACACTGTTGACACCCTGGAGCTGATGCGCGCCGAGTTGGCCGCGGATGACCAGTTGTTTCTGCTTTTGGGCTGGGACGCATTTTGCGGCCTGCCCTCTTGGCATCGCTGGGAGGAACTCCTCCAGCATTGCCACATCCTGGTTTTGCAACGCCCGGATGCCGACAGCGAACCGCCGGATGCCTTGCGCAACCTGCTGGCCGCGCGGTCGGTAAGTGACCCCTTGGCCCTGACCGGGCCGAACGGGAATATTGCATTCGTCTGGCAGACCCCGCTTGCGGTGTCCGCCACCCAGATCCGTCAACTGCTGGCCAGCGGGAAGTCGGTACGTTTCCTGGTGCCTGACGCGGTCCTGGCCTACATCGATGCGCACGGGCTTTACCGTGCGTCGAACTGAAAAGGCGCGCTTGAACGTACGCACCGTCGTACAGCGAGCGCCCGAACATACGAGCAAAACGAGTTTTATATGACGAACAAAGACGTAAGCAAAGTTAAGCGCAAAGGCACCTTCAAAAGCGCCCCGCTGCCAGTTGAAGCCCATGTTGGCCCTGAGCTGGCTGGCGAAGAGCTGGTAAAAGTCGCCGTGGCGGCCCTGGAAGACGTGAAGGCCCAGGACATCCAGGTGCTGGACGTGCGCGACAAGCAGAGCATCACCGACTACATGATCATCGCCACCGGTACCTCGAACCGCCAGATCGGCGCGATGCTCGACAAGGTCCGCGAAGCCGTCAAAGCCCAAGGCGTGAAGCCGCTGGGTGAAGAAGGCAAGGGCGACAGCGACTGGGTGCTGCTGGACATGGACGACGTGATCGTTCACATGATGACTTCCAACGCTCGCCAGTTCTATGACCTGGAGCGTCTGTGGAAAGGCGCCGAGCAGAGCCGTGCCGCCGATGGCAAGCACCACAGCCCGGAAGTGGGCCACGCGCACTTCGACAAGCTCAACAAAGACCAGGAATAAGGAACGGCTGTGCGCCTGCGTCTGATCGCTGTCGGTTCACGCATGCCCAAGTGGGTGGAAGAAGGCTGGCACGAGTATGCCAAGCGTCTGCCCGCTGAGCTTTCGCTTGAACTGGTGGAAATACCGCTCAATACCCGGGGCAAGAATGCCGACGTGGCGCGCTTTATCCGTCAGGAAGGCGAAGCCATGCTGGCCAAGGTCGGCCCTAACGAGCGCATCGTCACCCTTGAAGTGCACGGCAAGCCCTGGAGCACCGAGCAACTGGCGGTGGAGCTGGATCGCTGGCGCCTGGATTCGCGTACGGTCAACTTCATGGTCGGCGGCCCCGAAGGGCTGGCGCCGGAAGTCTGTGCGCGGGCGGACCAGCGTTGGTCGCTGTCGGCGCTGACGCTGCCGCACCCGTTGGTAAGGATCCTGATCGGTGAACAGCTGTATCGCGCCTGGACAGTTCTGTCCGGGCACCCTTACCACAAATAATCTGCGCCCCTCCCGATGACCCAACCGATCCGCATCAAGGACCACGAGAAAGACGCACGTCTGGTACGCGCTCGGGTCGTGTTCGGTGCTTTTTTGGTGGTGGGGTTGATCGGGGTGTTGATTGCGCGCCTGTATTTCCTGCAGGTGATCCAGTACGACTATCACTCCACGCTGTCCGAAAACAACCGGGTGCATGTGCAGCCGATTCCGCCCACCCGTGGGCTGATTTTCGACCGTAATGGCGTGGTGGTCGCGGATAACCGGCCCAGCTTCAGCCTGAGCATGACCCGCGAGCGCTCCGGCGACTGGGCGCAGGTCCTCGACGTGATCGTCGAGGTGCTGCAACTGACGCCGGAAGACCGGGTGATCTTCGAAAAACGCATGAAGCAGGGGCGCCGACCTTTCGAACCGGTGCCCATCCTGTTTGAGCTGACCGAAGAGCAGATCGCGCGGATCGCGGTGAACCAGTTCCGTCTGCCGGGCGTGGAAGTGGTGGCGCAGTTGGTACGGCATTACCCACAAGGGCCGCACTTTGCCCACTCCGTCGGCTACATGGGGCGGATCAACGAGAAAGAGCTGAAAACCCTCGACCCGGTCAATTACAGCGGCACCCATCACATCGGCAAAACCGGCATCGAGCGTTTCTACGAGCCCGAGCTGCACGGCCAGGTGGGTTACGAGGAAGTCGAGACCAACGCCCGCGGCCGCGTGCTGCGGGTGCTCAAGCGCACCGACCCGGTACCGGGCAAGGACATCGTGTTGAGCCTGGACATCAAGCTGCAGGAAGCGGCAGAGATGGCGTTGGGCGGGCGACGGGGTGCGGTGGTCGCGCTGGACCCGAAGACCGGCGAAGTGCTGGCGATGGTCAGCCAGCCAAGCTTTGACCCCAACCTGTTTGTCACGGGCATCAGCTTCAAGGCTTACGCCGAGTTGCGCGATTCCATCGACCGCCCGTTGTTCAACCGCGTACTGCGCGGCCTGTATCCGCCGGGGTCGACGATCAAACCGGCCGTGGCAATTGCGGGGTTGGACGCGGGGGTGGTCACGGCCTCCAGCCGCGTGTTCGACCCGGGCTACTACATGCTGCCCAACTACGATCACAAATACCGTAACTGGAACCGCACCGGTGACGGCTATGTCGATTTGGACACCGCGATCATGCGCTCCAACGACACCTATTTTTACGACCTGGCCCATAAGCTGGGTATCGACCGTTTGTCCGCCTACATGGGTAAGTTCGGCCTCGGCCAGAAAGTCTCCCTGGACATGTTCGAAGAATCCCCAGGCCTGATGCCGTCGCGGGAGTGGAAGCGCGCGACCCGTCGCCAGGCCTGGTTCCCAGGCGAAACGCTGATCCTCGGCATCGGCCAGGGCTATATGCAGGCAACACCGTTGCAGCTGGCCCAGGCTACCGCGCTGGTGGCGAACAAAGGCATTTGGAACCGCCCGCACCTGGCCAGGACCATCGAAGGCGAAAAGCCTTTGGATGAAAACCCGATCCCGGACATCGTGCTGCGCGACCCGTCCGACTGGACCAAGGTCAACCACGGCATGCAGCAAGTCATGCACGGCGCCCGTGGTACCGCGCGCAAGGCAGCGATCGGCGCGCAATACCGTATCGCCGGCAAGAGCGGTACCGCCCAGGTGGTGGCAATCAAGCAGGGCGAAAAATACGACCGCTCCAAGGTCCAGGAACGTCACCGCGACCATGCCCTGTTCGTCGGTTTTGCGCCGGCGGACGACCCGAAGATCGTGGTGGCGGTGATGGTCGAGAACGGCGAGTCCGGTTCTGGCGTCGCCGCGCCCGTGGTGCGCCAAGTGATGGACGCCTGGCTGTTGGCCGACGACGGCAGGCTCAAGCCCGAATATGGCGGCCCCCCTTCAAGCACCGAGGTTACGGCCAGTGAAGAGTAATTTTGACCGCATCCTCTCCAGTGAGGACGTGATGCGTCGCCGCGCGACGTTGTTGCAGCGCATGCACATTGACGGCCCGTTGCTGATCCTGCTGCTGACCCTGGCGGCCGGCAGCCTGTTCGTGTTGTATTCGGCCAGTGGCAAGAACTGGGACCTGCTGATCAAGCAAGCGTCGTCGTTCGGCCTGGGGCTGCTGTCGATGGTGGTGATCGCCCAGCTGGAGCCGCGCTTCATGGCGCGCTGGGTGCCGCTCGGTTATGTAGCGGGCGTGTTACTGCTGGTGGTCGTGGACGTGATGGGCCACAACGCCATGGGCGCGACCCGCTGGATCAACATTCCGGGGGTGATTCGCTTCCAGCCGTCGGAATTCATGAAGATTCTGATGCCGGCGACCATCGCCTGGTACTTGTCCAAACGCACCTTGCCACCGCAGCTCAAGCACGTGGGGATCAGCCTGATCCTGATCGGCGTGCCGTTTATCCTCATCGTGCGCCAGCCGGACCTCGGTACCTCGCTGCTGATCCTGGCCGGCGGTGCGTTCGTGCTGTTCATGGGCGGTTTGCGCTGGCGCTGGATCCTCAGCGTGCTGGCCGCCGCCGTGCCCGTGGCCGTGGCCATGTGGTTCTTCTTTATGCACGACTACCAGAAGCAGCGGATCCTGACCTTCCTCGACCCCGAAAGCGACCCGCTGGGCACCGGCTGGAACATCATCCAGTCGAAGGCGGCCATCGGTTCCGGCGGCGTATTTGGTAAAGGTTGGTTACTGGGCACCCAGTCGCACCTGGACTTTTTGCCCGAGAGCCACACCGACTTCATTATTGCGGTATTGGGCGAAGAGTTTGGCCTGGTAGGCATTTGCGCGCTGTTGCTGATCTATTTGCTGCTGATCGGTCGCGGCCTGGTAATCACTGCGCAGGCGCAGACGCTGTTCGGCAAATTGCTGGCCGGCGCGCTGACCATGACGTTTTTTGTTTACGTTTTCGTCAACATCGGTATGGTCAGTGGCCTGCTGCCGGTGGTGGGGGTGCCGTTGCCGTTCATTAGCTACGGCGGAACTTCGCTGGTGACATTGCTGTCAGCGTTTGGTGTTTTGATGTCGATTCATACGCATCGCAAATGGATCGCACAGGTTTGAATAAGGTGAAGATGTCAATGCAAGTAATGCGCGGCTGGGCGACTCGGCATGCGTCCTGGATGGGCCTGATTGGGCTGCTGGGCGCAACGCAAGAGGCGCAGGCCGGTGACTACGATGGTTCACCCCAGGTCGCCGAGTTCGTCGGTGAAATGACCCGCGACTATGGTTTTGCCGGTGAACAGCTGATGGGCGTGTTCCGCGAAGCCCAGAAAAAGCAGGCGATCCTTGATGCCATTTCCCGCCCTGCCGAACGTGTGAAGCAGTGGAAGGAATACCGTCCGATGTTCCTGACCGACGCCCGCGTGGCGCGTGGCGTGGACTTCTGGCGCCAGCACGAAGCGGTATTGGCGCGCGCCGAACAGGAATACGGCGTGCCGGCCCAGGTGATCGTTGCGATCATCGGCATTGAAACCTTTTACGGGCGCAATACCGGCAGTTACCGGGTGATCGACGCTTTGTCGACCCTGGGCTTCGATTACCCCCCCCGCGCCGACTTCTTCCGCAAGGAGCTGCGCGAATTCCTGCTGCTGGCCCGCGAAGAACAGGTCGACCCACTGACCCTCAAAGGCTCCTACGCCGGTGCGATGGGCTTGCCGCAGTTCATGCCGAGCAGCTTTCGCGCCTATGCCGTGGACTTTGACGGTGACGGGCACATCAATATCTGGAGCAATCCCGACGACGCCATCGGCAGCGTGGCCAGCTACTTCAAGCGCCACGGCTGGGTCGGCGGCGAACCGGTGGTGATTCGCGCCGATGTCACCGGCGATCGCGCCGACGAAGGGCTTACCCAGGGCATCGAGCCGGCCAAGACGGTCGGGGAGTTGCGGGCGTTGGGCTGGTCGAGTCAGAATGCGCTGCCTGATGATATGCCAGTGACCGCGTTCCGCCTCGACGGCGAAAACGGCCCGGAATACTGGATGGGCCTGAAGAATTTCTACGCAATCACGCGTTATAACCGCAGTGTGATGTACGCCATGGCCGTGCATCAGCTGTCAGACATGCTGGTCCAAGCACGGGGCAACAAGTAATGCGGGCATCGCCGTTCAAACAACCGCTCAAGCTGGTGGCGTTCGCCGCGTTGTCCTTGCTGGTCGTCAGTTGTTCCACCAGCCGTGGTCCGGCGCCGAAGTCCGGCGGCACGGTCGTCCGTTCCCAGCCGGGCCTGGACATCAACCGCGCGCACAAAGACGGCGCGCCGTGGTGGGACGTCGACGTGTCGAAGATCCCGGATGCCACGCCAACCCTGCACACCGGCCCGTACAAGGCCAACCCCTATACCGTACTGGGTAAGAGCTACTTCCCGTTGCAGGACTCCAAGACTTACGTTCAGTCGGGTACGGCATCCTGGTACGGCACCAAGTTTCATGGCCAGAACACCGCCAACGGCGAAGTGTATGACCTGTACGGCATGAGCGCGGCCCATAAGACCTTGCCGCTGCCCAGCTATGTACGGGTGACCAACCTGGACAACAACCGCACGGTGATCCTGCGCGTCAACGACCGTGGGCCGTTCTATTCGGACCGCATCATCGACTTGTCCTACGCCGCCGCGAAGAAACTCGGTTACGCCGAAACCGGTACCGCGCGCGTTAAGGTCGAAGGTATCGACCCCGCGCAGTATTGGGCTCAGCGCGGCAAACCGGCGCCGTTGATGCTTAACGAACCGCAAACCCAGCAGCCGCAAGTGACCGCCTCAACCGGCAAGATCGAGCAGTGGACGCCGCCACCGGCACAGCATGCGCCTGACACGGTGGTCGTACCCCATGCCGCGCCGGGCGCTTCGATGGCTGGCGGGCAATACCTGCAGGTCGGCGCTTTCGCCAACCCGGATGCGGCAGAACTGTTAAGGTCCAAGCTCAGCGGTATGGTCAACGCGCCGGTCTTCATCAGCTCCATCGTGCGTAATCAACAGACGTTGCACCGTGTGCGGATGGGCCCGATAGGCTCGCCGAGCGAAGTCGCCCAAGTACAGAACAGCGTGCGCATGGCCAACCTGGGGCAACCCAGCGTGGTCACTGCCGAATAATAAAAGATTGATGGTTCAAGCCCGTGCGCGGGCCTGGGCCCAGGTTGTTGGCTCGTTGAACAATAAAAACCCGGGGGCAAGGGGTGAGCGGGCAACCGAACACGTGACAGTCTGGAAGCGGGCTGTCTGAATAAGTTTTGCCCGCGAGGGCAAGTTTCCATAAGCAATTTCGAGAGACGGATGAACATCACCACCTTAGCCAAACGCACGTGCCTGCTTATCTCGCTGATCATCACCCCGGCCGCCTGGGCGGTTGAAATGGTGCCGGCTTCACCGCAACTGGCTGCCAAGTCCTGGGTCCTCATGGACGCTGCCAGCGGCAACGTGCTGGTCGAGAGCAACGGTGACCAGCGCCTGCCGCCGGCCAGCCTGACCAAACTGATGACGGCCTACATCGCGACCCTGGAAATCCGTCGCGGCCAGATCGGCGAGAACGACCCGGTCACCGTCAGCGAAAACGCCTGGCGTACCGGCGGTTCGCGGATGTTCATCAAGGTAGGTTCGCAGGTCACTGTGAGCGACCTGCTGCACGGCATCATCATCCAGTCCGGTAACGACGCCAGCGTCGCCCTGGCCGAGCACATCGCTGGCAGCGAAGACGCGTTCGCCGACATGATGAACAAAACCGTGGCCGACCTGGGCATGACCAACAGCCACTTCATGAACCCGACCGGTCTGCCGAACCCAGAGCACTACTCGTCGGCTCACGACATGGCGATCCTGGCGCGCGCGATCATCCGCGTCGATCCGGTGCACTACGCGATCTACTCCCAGAAGGAATTCTTCTGGAACAACATCAAGCAGCCTAACCGCAACCTGTTGCTGTGGCGCGACAAGACCGTCGATGGCCTGAAAACCGGCCACACCGACGAAGCCGGCTACTGCATGGTGTCGTCCGCTGTACGTGACGGCCAACGTCTGATCGCCGTGGTCTTCGGTACTAACAGCGAGCAGGCCCGTGCGGCCGAGACGCAAAAACTGCTGACCTACGGTTTCCGTTTCTTCGAAACCCAGACCTTCTATCAGAAGGGTGCTGAGCTGGCGACCGCGCCAGTGTGGAAAGGCGCTACCTCCCAAGTCAAAGCCGGCCTGGCTGAAGACCTGACCCTGACCATGCCTAAAGGCCAGCTGAAAAAGCTCGCAGCCAGCATGACCATGAACCCGCAGTTGGTTGCCCCAATCGCCAAGGGTGATGTGATCGGCAAGGTTGAAGTGAAGCTGGACGACAAAGTGGTTCACAGTGCCGACCTGATCGCACTGGACGCCGTCGACGAAGGTGGTATCTTCCGCCGCGTCTGGGATAGCATCCGTCTATTCTTCTACAGCTTGTTCAACTGATAGTGTGCACCTGCAAAGCCCCGTGTTGATCCGACACGGGGCTTTGCCCGTCGCCACGGCTTACGCTTACGAGGCCGTTACGCCATGACCGATAAAGAAGTAAAGGCGCCAAAAATCGAATTCCCGGTGGTGGACTATCCCATCAAGGTGATCAGCGATACCGGTGTCGGCCGTAAAGACCTGATTCTCGAGATCGTGCGTAAGCACGCGACGATCAACGATCAGCGCGTGGATGAGCGCTCCAGCTCTACCGGCAAATACACCACGATCCAGTTGCACATCGTTGCGACTGATCAAGACCAGCTCTACAACATCAACAGCGAACTGCGGGCCACCGGCTTCGTGCACATGGTGTTGTGATGTCTCAAGTCCTGGGCTTTCGCGAGCTCGGCCGGATGGACTATGAGCCCGTCTGGCACGCCATGCAGCGGTTCACGAATGAACGCGGCACGTCGGCTGAAGATGAAATCTGGCTGGTGGAACACCCGCCGGTCTTCACCCAGGGCCAGGCCGGCAAGGCCGAGCATCTGTTGCTGCCGGGTGATATTCCGGTGGTGCAGGTCGACCGAGGGGGTCAAGTGACTTACCATGGTCCCGGTCAACTGGTGGCTTACCTGCTGCTGGACGTGCGCAAGCTTGGGTTTGGCGTGCGTGACCTAGTGAGCCGCATGGAGGCTTGTCTTATCGAGTTGTTGGCCAGTTACGGCGTGACCGCCGCGGCCAAGCCCGATGCGCCCGGTGTGTACGTGGACGGCGCGAAAATCGCTTCCCTGGGGCTTCGCATTCGCCACGGTTGCTCCTTTCATGGCCTGGCGCTGAATGTGGACATGGACCTGGCACCGTTCCGGCGGATCAACCCGTGTGGCTATGCCGGGTTGGCGATGACGCAACTGAGCGACCACGCCACACCGATTAAATTTGCCGAGGTTAGTGCCCGGCTGCGTGCGCAGCTCGTCAAACACCTCGACTATGCTGAGCAGACGACCCTTATGGGCGGAATCGACTGATTATGACTACTGATGCAGTGCAAACCATGATCCCGACGCTGGACATCACCGAGCGTCCGGCCCCGGCCCCGCGTGCCAAGGTGGAAGCCGGCGTGAAGCTGCGTGGCGCCGAGAAGGTTGCACGCATCCCGGTGAAGATCATTCCGACCACCGAACTGCCGAAGAAGCCTGACTGGATCCGCGTGCGCATCCCGGTTTCGCCGGAAGTCGACCGTATCAAGGCGCTGCTGCGTAAACACAAGCTGCACAGCGTGTGCGAAGAAGCCTCCTGCCCGAACCTGGGCGAATGCTTCTCCGGCGGCACCGCAACCTTCATGATCATGGGTGACATCTGCACCCGTCGTTGCCCGTTCTGCGACGTCGGCCACGGCCGTCCGAAGCCACTGGACGTCAACGAGCCGGAAAGCCTGGCCATCGCCATCGCCGACCTGAAACTCAAGTACGTGGTGATCACCTCGGTCGACCGCGACGACCTGCGTGACGGCGGTGCCCAGCACTTTGCCGACTGCATCCGCGAAATCCGCAAGCTGTCGCCGAACGTGATGCTTGAAACCCTGGTGCCGGACTACCGTGGCCGTATGGACGTAGCGCTGGAAATCACCGCCGCCGAGCCGCCGGATGTGTTCAACCACAACCTGGAAACCGTGCCACGCCTGTACAAGGCCGCGCGCCCGGGTTCGGACTACCAGTGGTCGCTGACCCTGCTGCAGAAATTCAAGCAGATGATGCCGCACATCCCGACCAAATCCGGCCTGATGCTGGGCCTTGGCGAGACCGACGAAGAAGTGATCGAAGTCATGAAGCGCATGCGCGAACACGACATTGACATGCTGACCCTGGGCCAGTACCTGCAACCGTCGCGCAGTCACTTGCCGGTGCAGCGTTTCGTGCACCCGGACACCTTCGCCTGGTTCGCCGAGGAAGGTTACAAGATGGGCTTCAAGAACGTCGCGTCGGGCCCGCTGGTACGTTCCTCGTACCATGCGGACGAGCAGGCCAAGCTGGTCAAGGCGAGCCTGGTTTCGTAAGCCGCACCGCCGCCTCAATGTGAGAGGGGGCTTGCTGTGTTGAACGGGCTCGCTGTGGTGAGCGGGCCTGCTGTGGTGAGAGGGCTTGCTGTGGTGAGCGGGCTTGCTGTGGTGAGCGGGCTTGCCCCGCGCTGGGCTGCGAAGCAGCCCCATCCAATCTTAAGTAAACTCGCCCCCCCCTCCCACATTTTGTTTGGCGTTATTTCAGGAAGAACTGCGGATGACTGCTGCCGTACCTGCATTGCGTGCCGAAGGCACCATCGCCTTGATCGCCCCCGCTGGCCCCGCCACGCTGGACGTTGAAAAGGCCGGCCAATGGATGCGTACCCGTGGCTACGACCTGCGAATCTTCCCCGGCGTCTATGAACGCGACGGCTACCTTGCTGGCAGCGATGCAGTGCGCCTGCGTGACCTGCATGCCGCCTTCGCCGACGCTGAAATCGATGCCATCTTCTGTCTGCGCGGCGGCTACGGCACCCCGCGTCTGCTCGATAGCGTGGACTTTGACCTGCTGCGCGCCAACCCCAAGCCATTCGTAGGTTACAGCGACATCACCGCGCTGCACCTGGCAATCAGCCGTTATGCGGGTTTCGTGACCTTCCACGGCCCGATGCTCAATGCCGACCTGTTGGGCGACAAGCAACCCCCCACGGAGTCGTCACTGTTCAGCCTGTTGCGCGGTCAGTTGGGCGCCGGCAGCGAGTTGGTGCACCCGGTGGCCTACCCGTTGACCACGATCGAGCCTGGCATCGCCTGCGGGCGCTTGCTGGGTGGCAACCTGTCGATGATCGCGGCAGTCATGGGCACGCCTTACGAAATCGACGCAGAAGGCATCATCCTGTTTATTGAAGACGTCAACGAGCCGATCTACCGCATCGACCGGCTGCTGACGCATCTGCGTCTGGCGGGCAAGCTGGCACACGTTGCGGGTGTGCTGGTGGGGGATGTGGCGGGTGTGGACAAGGCTGCGCTGGAGCGGCTGCTCAAGCAGACCTTTGCGCCGTTATGCATTCCGGTATTGTCGGGCTGGCGCAGTGGGCATTGTGATCCGAACCTGACGTTGCCGATGGGCGCGTTGGTGAGGTTGGATGCGGGGGAGCAGCGGGTGGTGTTGGAGCAGGATGTGGTGTTCAGAGCCTGAAGCTGTTGTCGTCTGCCAAAACGCTATCGGGAGCAAGCCCCCTCCCACATTTGGGCCGCGTACATCCTTTGGAATGCGGTCAAATGTGGGAGGGGGCTTGCTCCCGATAGCATTAGTCGCCCTAGGCAGATCTAGCGGTTTTGCAGTGACTCGAGCAACTTCACCGTCGGATACCCATCCGCCGGCCAGCCCAGCGCTTGCTGCGCCGCACGAATCGCCTTGCGCGTATTGGCGCCGATAATCCCGTCCGGGTTGCCTGCGTCATAGCCGTTGGCACTCAGCGCCGTCTGCAAGTCGATACGCTGTGAGCGGCTCAGTGGCAGCTCATCCTTCGGCCAATCGCCGCGAATCACACCCCCGCCACCGAAACGCTCCGACAGCAGTCCCACCGCCAGTGCGTAGGACGACGAGTTGTTGTACTTGAGGATTGCGCGGAAGTTATCCAGCACCAGGAACGCCGGGCCGCGATAACCCGCCGGCAACAGCAAGGCGGCGGACAGTTGGTCGACATTGGGCGGCATGCTCGCGCCTGGCGGCAGCTGGATGCCCAGCTTCAGCCATTCAGCCACCGTCTTGCGGGTGCCGCCATCGGCCAGGGCGTAATCGAAGTTTGTCGGCAGCTGTTTCACTTCCATGCCCCACGGCTGGCCTTTCTGCCAGCCGGAGCTTTGCAGGTAGTGCGCGGTGGAGGCGAGGGCATCGGCCGGGCTGTTCCAGATATCGCGGCGACCGTCGCCATCGAAGTCCACGGCGTGGGTGTTGTAGGTAGTGGGGATAAATTGCGTCTGGCCCATGGCCCCGGCCCAGGAGCCTTTCATCTGATCGGCCTGGATATCGCCGTGCTGGATGATCTGCAGCGCTGCCAGCAACTGCGTTTGTGCAAACGCGGGGCGACGGCCTTCGTAGGCCAGGGTCGCCAGGGAGCGGATCACTGAGTTATTGCCCTGGAACTGGCCGAAATTGCTTTCCATGCCCCACACCGACACCAGCGCCTGGCGGTCGACACCATAACGTTGCTCGATGCTTTGCAGGATGTCGGCGTACTTGATCAGCAATGCCTGGCCATTACGCACGCGCACGGGAGACAGGGCGCCGTCGAGGTATTCCCATACCGGGCGGGAAAATTCCGGCTGGCTGCGGTCGGCGCGGATCACCGCCATGTCAGGGGTGACGTTGGCGAAGGCATTGTCGAACACGGCGGCGGTGATGCCGGCCTGCAGGGCTTGCACACGAAAGGCCGCCTGCCATTCGGCAAAGGTCTGGGTCGGTTGGATATCGAGGTTATCCACAGCCAGCGGGGCCACGACAGCGGGCGCTACCACGGGTGCGGTCTGGAGCTTGGGCAGCGGTTGAGCGTCGGCGGCGGTGGGTTTCTCGGCGCAGGCGACAAGCAGAATGAGGCTGGAGGCAGCGATCAGTTGGCGCAGGTGCCAACGACGGGAAAGACTAGAGGGCATGCACAGGTCCAGGGATTACAAATCAGGTGCAGACCTTATCATGCCAGAGGGGCGCTTGCCTTCAGGCAGCCAGAAAGTAAGAAGCCTCCCAGCTATTAGACTGGAAGGCTTCGCGGCGGTAGCTGCCTTTGCCCTTGCCGGCGCGTTCCTGACGGCTGCGGAACAGTGGCTGGGCGATGATGGATTTGGCCTTGTTGGGGCCATGCTTGGATGGCTTTTTGCTCATGGTTACTTCTCTCTTGGAGGGGGGAAACGGTGCGAATCATCTGCCGAAGTTGCTTGCCTGTAAAGCCCAGCACATTTGTGGAAATGTAAATGCAATCAAAATGTGGGAGGGGCTTGCCCCCGATGAGGGAGTGTCAGTAATACATCTTTGACTGATACACCGCTATCGGGGCAAGCCCCCTCCCACAGTGGATTTTCAGTGATTTGAGAGAGGGGTTATTCGGCGGGAAGTGTCAGGCGCTGGCCGGCCATCAACAGCGACAAACGGCTGAGGCTCATCCACGGCGAACCGGCCGCCTGGCCCTTGATCTGCGCATCAATGCGTTGCGCTTCAAGCAAAAGCTGCGCCCAGCGTTGCGCCGAATGCCGTTGCAGGGCTTTGCTCATCAAGGGTTTGCGCTTGTCCCACACCGGCGGTTTGGCCTGGCTGAAGGCTTTGTCCAGCGGCGTGCCCTGGCTGTATTGCAGGGCGATATTGGCCAGCACCCGCAACTCCCGGGCCAGGGCCCAGAGAATCACCGGTGGCTCGACGCCTTCACCGCGCAGGCCTTCCAGCATGCGCAGGGCGTGGGCGGGTTCGCCATTGAGGATCGCGTCCACCAGTCCGAACACATCAAAGCGCGCGCTATCCGCGACGGCGCCCTGGACGGTCTCGACGGTAATCTGCCCGTCTTCGGCCATCAGCTTGAGCTTTTCGATTTCCTGGGCGGCGGCAAGCAAGTTGCCTTCGACTCGGGCGGCGATCAGTTCCACTGCGTCCTGGGTGGCCGACAGCCCTGACTGAGACAGGCGTTGGCGAATCCACTGCGGCAACTGGTTGCTGTCCACTGGCCATATCTGGATGAACTGGGTTTGCGCCCCTTCCACCAGGGCCTTGCCCCATTTGGTTTTCTGCGCGCTGCCGTCAAGCTTGGGCAGGCTGATCAGCAAGACCGTGTCTTCGGCAGGCCGTGAGCAGTATTCAATGAAGGCGGCCGCGCCCTTGTCACCCGGCTTGCCCGACGGCAAGCGCAGTTCCAGCAGGCGTTTTTCGGCAAACAGCGACATGCTCGCGCCAGCTTGCAGCAACGTGCCCCAGTCGAAACTGGCGTCGGCGCTGAACACCTGGCGTTCATCGAAACCTTGCTGGCGCGCGGCGGTGCGAATCGCGTCGGCGGCTTCCTGGCACAGCAGCGGGTCATCACCGCTGACGATGTAGACAGGCGCGAGGCCACCTTGCAGGTGTTTGGCGAGTTGGGCGGGGGCGAGTTTCATAGGCAGGGTGAACGGGGCGTTTGAAGCGCCCCGTCTGGCTTACTCGACAGGTACTTCAACAGGCGATTGTTTCGGCGTGTTGTTTTCATACTCTTGCGCGGCTTTCAGTGCGTCGGCATCCGCCTTGGCCTTGTCGTCAGCGCGTTGCTGCAAGGTCTCGAGTTGTTCCGGGGTGATCATCGACAGGCGCAGGACCATGCGCTGCACCAGCTCACGACGCATTTCCTTGCGCACCTGGATGATTTCGGAATCCGAACCCACGAGGTTGTTGCCGTCGTGGCTGACGATTTTCTGCACTTGGATGTTGTCAGCCATCAAGGGCAGATGGTCGCGGCCCTGGATTTCAAAGTTGAGCTGGGTGCTCAGTTCGATATCGGACGCACGCCCGGCGCTGGCGTAGCTCAGGTTGCGCTGGGTTTCTTTTTCATTGACCAGGAACAACTTGTAGGTCGCGCCGGTGTAGACGTGAACGCCGCTGTTTTCCAGGACCTGACGCAGTTGCGTGACTGTCTGGCTGTAGGCGTCGCGGGCGCTGACGTCCAATTCCTTGATTGTCAGGTCAGTGGTGCCGGTGCCGCGCAGCTGGAAGCCGCAAGCGCTCAACAGCACGGCAAGGCCCATCACCAGCAAATTGCGTTTGATCATTTTGTTGCTCCCCTTGAAACCATGTGGGCCTTATCGAGGCCCTGAAGGCTTTGTTCGGCGCAGGGCTCAAGCCCCGCACCCGATCCGATTAGCTAGCGACGATATTGACCAGTTTGCCAGGCACGACGATCACTTTGCGGATCGTCAGGCCTTCGGTAAAGCGCAGCACGTTTTCGTTGACGCGGGCAGCCGCCTCGACGTCTTCGCGGCTGGCGGTGGCCGGCATATCGATCTGGCCGCGCAGTTTGCCGTTGACCTGGATCACCAGTTGCAGCGTGTCCTGTACCAGGGCGCTGTCATCCTGCACCGGCCAGCGCGCATCAATGACGGCGTCGCTGTGGCCCAGGCGGTTCCACAGGTCGTGGCTGATGTGCGGCGTGATCGGGGCCAGCAGCAGGGTGACCGTTTCCAGGCCTTCCTGCACCAGCGCACGATCCTGTTCAGTGGCTTGTGGCGCTTTTTCCAGCACGTTCATCAGCGTCATCACTTGGGCGATGGCGGTGTTGAATTTGTGGTTCTGGCCCACGTCCTGGCTGGCTTGCTTGATGGCCAGGTGGATGCTGCGGCGAATGAGTTTCTGCTCGTCGCTCAATGCGGCCACGTCCAGTTTGCCTGGCAGGCCCTGGCTGATGTGGGCGTGCGCCAGGCGCCAGACGCGCTTGAGGAAGCGGTGCGAGCCTTCGACGCCGGAGTCGGACCATTCGGCGCTCATGTCGGGCGGCGAGGCGAACATCATGAACAGGCGGCAGGTGTCGGCGCCGAACTGATCGATCATCGACTGTGGGTCGACGCCGTTGTTCTTCGACTTGGCCATCTTCTCGGTGCCGCCGATTTCCACCGGCAGGCCGTCGGCGATCAGTTTGGCGCTGATGACCTTGGCTTTGCTGTCGCGCTCGAGCTCGACGTCGGCCGGGTTGAACCAGGTGTACGCACCATTGGCTTCACGGCGATAGTAAGTCTCGGCGACTACCATGCCCTGGGTCAGCAGGTTCTTGAACGGCTCATTGGAACTCACCAGGCCTTCGTCGCGCATCAGCTTGTGGAAGAAACGCGCGTACAGCAGGTGAAGGATGGCGTGTTCGATACCACCAATGTACTGGTCCACCGGCAACCAATGGTCGGCCGCGGATTTTTCCACCAGGCCACCTTCATAGTGCGGCGAGGCGTAGCGGGCGTAGTACCACGAGGACTCGACGAAGGTGTCCATGGTGTCGGTTTCACGCTTGGCAGGCTGGCCGCATTTCGGGCAGCTGCATTCGTAGAACTCGGGCATGCGCGCCAATGGCGAGCCAGCGCCGTCCGGCACTACGTCTTCCGGCAGGATGACCGGCAATTGGTCTTCCGGTACCGGCACGTCGCCACAGCTTTCGCAGTGGATGATTGGGATCGGGCAGCCCCAGTAGCGCTGGCGGCTGATGCCCCAGTCGCGCAGGCGGAACTGGGTGCGCGAGGCGCCGAGGTTTTTCTTGATAAGTGCGACTTCGATGGCGTCGAAGGCGCCCTGGAAGTCCAGGCCGTCAAACTCGCCGGAATTGATCAGCTCACCGTGCTCGCCGTAGGCGTCTTGCCACGGGGCCGGGTTGGTGTCGCCCGAGCTGGTGCGCACCACGGATTTGATCGGCAGGCTGTACTTAGTGGCGAATTCGAAATCGCGCTCGTCGTGGGCCGGCACAGCCATGACTGCGCCATCGCCGTAGTGCATCAGCACGTAGTTGGCGACCCAGACCGGCAGCTTTTCACCGGTGAGTGGGTGCTCGACGAACAGCCCGGTCGGCAGGCCTTTTTTCTCCTGGGTGGCGACGTCGGCTTCGGCCACGCTACCGCCTTTGCATTCGGCGATGAACGCTTGCAGCTCAGGGTTGTTCTGGGCGGCCTGGGTGGCCAGCGGGTGTTCGGCGGCCACGGCGACGTAGGTCGCGCCCATCAAGGTATCCGGACGGGTGGTGAAGACTTTGAGTGCGCCCGCTTCGCCGATCGAGTCGACGTTGTACGGGAACTGCACTTCCATGCCCTTGGACTTGCCGATCCAGTTGCGTTGCATGGTCTTGACCTGCTCGGGCCAGCCCGGCAGGTCGTCAAGGCTCGACAAGAGTTCATCCGCGTAGGCGGTGATCTTGAAGTAGTACATCGGGATTTCGCGCTTTTCGATCAGCGCGCCGGAACGCCAGCCGCGCCCGTCGATCACTTGCTCGTTGGCCAGGACGGTCTGGTCGATCGGGTCCCAGTTCACGGTGCCGCTTTTTTTGTAGATCACGCCTTTTTCGAACAGGCGAGTGAACAGCCATTGTTCCCAGCGGTAGTAGTCCGGCTTGCAGGTGGTCACTTCGCGGGACCAATCCACCGCCAGGCCCAGGCTGCGCAGCTGGTTCTTCATGTAGGCGATGTTTTCGTAGGTCCACTTGGCGGGGGCCACGTTGTTTTTCATCGCGGCGTTTTCCGCCGGCATGCCGAAGGCATCCCAACCCATGGGTTGCAGGACGTTCTTGCCTTGCATGCGCTGGTAGCGCGAAATCACGTCACCGATGGTGTAGTTGCGCACGTGCCCCATGTGCAGCTTGCCGCTGGGGTAAGGGAACATCGATAGGCAATAGAAAGTCTCCTTGCCTGGCTGTTCACTGACTTCAAAGGACTTCTGCTCGTCCCAGAAGGTTTGGGCGGCATTTTCTATTTCACGGGGCTGATATTGTTCGTGCATGGCTACTTTTGAACTGAATAGGGGTGGCCTAATCCTCTTCGGTGCATGGCTCGGGTTGATCGACACCAAAAAGCGGCGCGTCCGTGCCCAAACCCTGCGGGAAGTGGAGTTACAGGAAGCGCCGTAGCATACATGACCCCACTCTATCGAGGGAAACCCTGATTGCGCAGGCAGGGCCGTCTGTCGCGGCGCCAGGCAGGTACAGCCACGGGGGCTACGCTGTTTATTGGGGAGTGAGTCATATCTTCAATGAGGTGAGGGGATGGTTGAATCGCAGCGAATCGTATCGAAACCGGATATCTACGAAGGACTGATCGACCGATTGGGTCGTGCATTGGATGCAGCGAGGACGGCGGGCCGATTGCGTGATGAACGACCTGTCGAGTTGGAACTGCGCGGTTTGAGCCGTGCGGAGCTGGAACTGATCAAGGCTTATCTGGAACGCAATGGGTGCAGCGCGCCTCCTTGGGTGGCAACCCCACCCATCAAGGAGCCTACGCATTCAGCCAAGGTGGTGTGGCTCAAGGACTTGTCGGCCGGTCGTGGCCCGGAAAAGCTCCGGTCCGCCCGCTACAAGTAATTCATTGCCCCCCTGAACGGCATCACCGCCATTTCACTGTAAAGATTGTCGCTAAACCCCGTTACACCTTAGGCTTCGGGCATCTATGGAGATGCCCGATGCCTATTCGTTATTTCATCAAACAACTGCTGCTGCCGCCCGGCATTTTCTTGCTGCTGCTGGCGTTTGCCTGGTGGTTTCGTCGCAGCCGCCCGCGCTTGGCGGCTGGCTGCTTCGCCCTGGGTTTGGGGGGCATGTGGCTGATCAGCCTGCCGGTGGCGGTGGAATGGGGCGCACGGGCGCTGGAAAGCGAGCCGCCGTTGGCCCGTGAGGACTGGTCGACCCTGGCCCAGCGCGCCGATGCCATCGTGGTCTTGGGCTCGGGGCGTGAACGCGGTGATCCGGCCTGGGGCACCGACCAGCCCACGGGTATCGGCCTGGAGCGCCAGCGTTATGCCGCACGATTGGCCAAGGCGTCCGGGCTGCCGGTGCTGACCACCGGCGGCCTGCATTACGGCACGCCGCCCAGTGAGGCGGCGTTGATGGCGGTGTCGATGCAGGATGACTTTGGCGTGACGGTGCGCTGGAAAGAAGAGCGCAGCCGTACGACCTGGGAAAATGCGCAGATGAGCGCCGAGATCCTACTGCCCGAGGGTATCAAGCGCGTGGTGGTCGTTACTCAAGCCTGGCATATGCCGCGTTCGGTGTGGAGCTTTGAGAAGGCCGGCTTTACCGTGGTGCCGGCACCCGTGGGTTTCCTGGGCGTGGACAACGCCAGGCCGCTGGGCGGGTGGATGCCGGAGTTCAAGTCGGTGTGGCAGAGCGGGCAGTTGATCAATGAAGCGGTGGGGCAGATAGGCTACCGGTTGTTTTACCGATAACACCGCAAATCCAAATGTGGGAGGGGGCTTGCTCCCGATCGCGGTGTATCAGTATCGGAGGTACCGACTGACATTCCGCTATCGGGAGCAAGCCCCCTCCCACATTAAGCTCGATTTGATTCTGTCAGACGGTTTTGGCCATCCGGCCCGCCAGCAATGCCCAACCAAACAACCCCAGGCACACGATGATCAACGGCCATGAACGCCATTGCAGGTACGGCGTGAGGTTGTGCATTGGCACGACTTCTCCGTAGAGGATGCCTCGCTCGAATTGCGGGATTTGCGCGGTGATCTGCCCAAAAGGGTTGATCAGGCCGGTCACGCCGTTGTTGGTGGCACGGATCATCCAGCGTCCGGCTTCCAGCGCACGCATCTGCGCCATTTGCAGGTGCTGCAGGGGACCGATCGAGCGGCCGAACCAGGTGTCGTTGCTGATGGTCAGCAGCAAATCGCTCTGGGCTGACAGCCCGGCAGCGAATTCCGGGTACACCACTTCGTAGCAAATGAACGGCGCAATCTGATAGCCCTTGGCCTGGAGCATCGCCTGGTCGGACGGGCCGCGCGCGAAGTCCGACATCGGCAGGTCGAAGAAGGCAATCAGGCCGCGCAGCATGTCCTGCAGCGGCACGTATTCACCAAAGGGCACCAGCTTCTGTTTCAAGTAGGTACCGTCGCCTTCGCCGACCACGGTGATGCCGTTGAAGTAGCGCTTCTGGTGGTGCACTTCCTGGCGGATCGGTACGCCGGTGATCAGCGCGGTGTGCCGGTCGGCGGCGAACTTGCCCATCATGCCCAGGTAGCCCTCTACGGACTCCTTGAGCACCGGCACCGCTGTTTCCGGCCACACCAGCAAATCGACACGCTTGGAACTGAAGCTCATGTCGCGATACAGCGCGAGCTGCGCGTTGAGCTGCTTCGGGTCCCATTTCATGCTTTGTTCGACATTGCCCTGAATGGCCGCCACGCTCAGCGGCGCGCCAGACGGGCTGGTCCAGGCGTGATGCTTGAGTGCCAGGCCGATCGCCCAGGGCGCTACCAGCAACACCAGGCCTGCGCCAATAAACGCGTTGCGCTTAGTGGCCAACAGGCGCGGCAGGTTGCACAGCAGCGCTGCGGTGAGCGCCAAGGCAAAGGAAATCAGCCACATGCCGCCCACGGGCGCCAGGCCAGTGAGGGGGCCGTCGAGTTGGCTGTAACCGGAGTACAGCCACGGGAAACCGGTAAGGAACCAGCCGCGAAATGCTTCCTGGCCGACCCACAACGCGGCAAACGTCAGCGCATCCGCCAACGGCGCCTCATTGCGGCGCAACCAGCGCGCCCACAGCCAGGCGGGCAGGGCGAAGAACCAGGCAATCGCGGCGGTAAACAGCAGCATCAAGAAGCCAGCCAGCAGCACCGAAGCGCCGCCGAAGTGGTGGATGCTGTAGTAGATCCAGCTGGTGCCGGCGCCAAACAGGCCGAAACCGAAGCACCAGCCACGGCCCAGCGCCTGCCGAGGGCTCAATTCACGCAGCCCTACATAGAAGAATCCGACCGCTACCAGTGCAAATGGCCACAGATCGAACGGCGCCAGCGCCAGTGTAGTGATAGCACCGGCCACCACGGCCAGCACATTACCGGGCCAGCCGGGAGCGGTGAGACGGCGCATTTCAGTCCTTAGCGAGCAATAGGTGTCAGGCGGATCAAGTGAATCCGGCGGCTATCGGCATTCAGGATGCGGAAGCGATAAGCGCCGATTTCGGTGGTTTCGTTACGTTTTGGCAGATGGCCAAACGCACTCATCACCAAGCCGCCGACGGTGTCGAACTCGTCGTCGGAGAATTCGCTGTCGAAGAACTCGTTGAAGTTCTCGATCGGCGTCAATGCCTTGATCAGGAAGTCACCGCTGGGCAGTGGCTTGATGTAGCTGTCTTCTTCAACGTCGTGTTCGTCTTCGATGTCGCCGACGATCTGTTCCAGCACGTCTTCAATCGTGACCAGGCCCGCCACGCCACCGTATTCGTCGATCACAATGGCCATGTGATTGTGGTTGGCGCGGAACTCGCGCAACAGCACATTCAGGCGCTTGGACTCAGGCACGAAGGTGGCCGGACGCAGCAGGTCCTTGATGTTGAAGCTGTCGCCATTCTCCTTGAGGATCAGCGGCAGCAGGTCCTTGGCCAGCAGGACGCCCATGACGTCGTCATGGCTTTCACCGATCACCGGGTAGCGCGAGTGCGCCGAGTCGATCACGGCCGGGAGGAATTCCCGTGGAGTCTGGGTCGCCTTGATGCTGATCATCTGCGAGCGCGGGACCATGATGTCCCGTACTTGCAGGTCAGCCACCTGGATGGCGCCTTCGACAATGGCCAGCGCTTCGCTGTCCAGCAACTTGTTCTGATGGGCCTCGCGCAGCAGCTCAAGCAGCTCCTGGCGGTTTTTCGGCTCGTGGGCAAAAGCCTGGGTCAGTTTACCCAGCCATGACTTCTGCCCGTTGCTCGATCGGTCTTCGCTCATAGCGATTACTCTGAATCCTTTATTGTTACAGTTGAGTGTTTTTAAGCGTCGTCGTCTGCATACGGGTCCGGATGACCCAATTCTGCAAGCAACGTTTGTTCCAGTGTTTCCATTTCCTCGGCTTCGTCATCGTCTATATGGTCGTAACCCAAGAGATGCAAGCAGCCGTGGATGACTAGATGAGCCCAGTGGGCCTCAAGTTCCTTGCCCTGTTCCTTCGCTTCGCGCTCCACCACCTCGACACAGATGACCAGGTCGCCCAGCAACGGGATATCCAGCAGTTCATCCGGCACGTCGGCGGGGAAGGACAGCACGTTGGTCGCGTAATCCTTCTGGCGCCAGGTGTGGTTCAGCTCGCGGCCCTCGGGCTCGTCGACCAGGCGAATGGTCAGTTCCGAGTCGGCGGTGCGCTGGCGCAGGGCCAGGGCGCACCATTCACGGAACTGCGCTTCGCTGGGGGCGGGCGCTTCGGTGGCCAGCTGCAGGTCTAGCTCAAGCATCGCGGCGCACGTCCTTGGCCGGCGCATCGTCGCGATGGTCGAAGCGCTCGTAGGCTTCGACAATACGCTGCACCAGCGGATGGCGGACCACGTCCTTGGGCATGAAGTGCGTGAAGCTGATGCCCGGTACGTCCTTGAGCACCTCGATCACCTGGGCCAGGCCCGACTTGGTGCCCTTGGGCAGGTCGACCTGGGTGACGTCGCCAGTGATCACGGCGGTAGAGCCGAAACCGATCCGGGTGAGGAACATCTTCATTTGCTCGACCGTGGTGTTCTGGCTTTCGTCGAGGATGATGAAGCTGTTGTTCAGGGTGCGCCCGCGCATGTAGGCCAGCGGGGCGATCTCGATCACCTGGCGCTCGATCAGCTTGGCCACGTATTCAAAGCCGAGCATCTCGTAGAGTGCGTCGTAGAGCGGGCGCAGGTACGGGTCGATCTTCTGGGCCAGGTCGCCGGGCAGGAAGCCGAGCTTTTCGCCCGCCTCGACCGCCGGGCGCACCAGCAAGATGCGGCGCACTTGCTCGCGCTCCAGTGCGTCGACCGCGCAGGCCACGGCCAGGTAGGTCTTGCCGGTACCGGCGGGGCCGATGCCGAAGTTGATGTCGTTGCCGAGGATTTCCTTGACGTACTTCTGCTGATTCAAGCCGCGCGGGCGAATCATGCCTTTTTTGGTACGCAGGGCCACGCTGGCTTCGGCCACAGGGTTGTTGGCCAGGTCTTCCACTGCCGATTCCTGCAGGTACAGGTGCACCGTTTCCGGCGACAGTTCACTGCCTTTGGTTTCGCGGTAGAGACGGCGCAGCAGGTTTTCTGCGGACGTGGTGTGTTGAGGTTCACCAATGAGCTCGAACTGATTGCCGCGGTTGCGGATCTCGATGCTCAGGCGTTGTTCGATCAGGCGCAGGTGCTCGTCGAACTGTCCGCACAGGTTGGCGAAACGGCGAGCCTCAAAAGGCTCGAGGAGAAAACGATGGGGTTCTACTATGGGTGCGTTCAAGGTCGCTTTTAGCCGCCCTTTGGCTGTTGAGGTGAAATAGAGAATAACGCCAGAGGCGCGGGTACGAAAGCACTTATCTAACCCTGATGCCATGCAGTTCAAATGTGGGAGGGGGCTTGCCCCCGATAGCGATGTGTCAGCAATAAATGTGTGATCTGATTCGCCGCCATCGGGGGCAAGCCCCCTCCCACATTGACTCGGTGTTAATCAGGTCATTATTGCAACAACGACCCACGCAACGAATGGGGCTGAGCCGCATCGATGTGCACATCGGCAAACTGGCCGATCAGGGTCGGATTGTCGCAACGGAAGTTTACGATTCGGTTGTTCTCGGTACGGCCCTGCAGTTCACCCGGGTCTTTTTTCGAATAGTCGGTGACCAGGATGCGCTGGGTGGAACCGACCATTTGTCGGCTGATCTCGAAACCCTGCTGGTTCAAGCGATGTTGCAAGGCGTTGAGACGCTCTTTTTTCAGCGCTTCCGGGGTTTCATCCACCAGGTCGGCCGCCGGGGTGCCGGGGCGCTGGCTGTAGACGAACGAGTAGGAGAAGTCGAAACCGACGTCTTCGATCAGCTTCATGGTCTGCTGGAAGTCTTTCTCGGTTTCACCGGGGAAGCCGACGATGAAGTCCGAGCTGATGCAGATGCCCGGCACCGCCGCGCGCAGTTTGCGCAGTTTGGATTTGTATTCCAGTGCGGTGTGGTTGCGCTTCATCGCTGACAAAATGCGGTCCGAACCCGACTGCACCGGCAAGTGCAGGTGCTTGACCAGTTCCGGCACTTCGGCGTGGGCTTGGATGAGGCTGTCGGAGAATTCCAACGGGTGCGAGGTGGTGTAGCGAATCCGCTCGATACCGTCCACCGCTGCGACCACGCGGATCAGCTCCGCCAAGTCGGCCAGGCGGCCGTCCTGGGTCAGGCCGCGATAGCCGTTGACGTTCTGGCCCAGCAGGGTCACTTCGCGCACGCCGTTTTCGGCCAGGTGGATGATTTCCGACAGCACGTCGTCAAATGGCCGGCTGACTTCCTCGCCACGGGTGTAGGGCACCACGCAGAAAGTGCAGTACTTGCTGCAGCCTTCCATTACCGACACATAGGCGCTCGGCCCGTCGATACGCGGCTCGGGCAAGTGGTCGAACTTTTCGATTTCCGGGAACGAGACGTCAACCTGCGGCAGCTTGGTGATACGGGCGGCGTCGATCATTTCCGGCAGTCGGTGCAGGGTCTGCGGGCCGAAGACCACGTCGACATAGGGCGCGCGGTCGCGGATCGCAGCGCCTTCCTGGCTGGCCACGCAACCGCCGACGGCGATCACCATGTCCGGGTTGGCCAGCTTCAATTCGCGCCAGCGGCCCAGCTGCGAGTACACACGGTCCTGGGCCCGCTCGCGGATCGAGCAGGTATTGAGCAGGATCACGTCGGCATCTTCGGCGCGGGCGGTGACTTCCAGGGCCTGGTGTTCACCCAGCAAGTCGACCATGCGCGAGCTGTCGTACTCGTTCATCTGGCAACCGTGGGTTTCGATGTAAAGCTTCTTGGCCATGGGAATCGTCAACTGGTGGTAAAGAACCGCGCATTATAGGGGTCATGCCCATCGGTTCCTAGCGCTGTGCATCGGGTGCCATGCTATAGTTCGCGCCCTCTTTTATATCCCCCATGTGTTCCTCGCCCACCATGACCAAACGTGAAGCTCCAATCTATAAGGTGATTTTCCTCAACCAGGGCCAGGTGTTCGAAATGTACGCCAAGCAGATCTATCAGAGCGATCTGTGGGGTTTCCTGGAGGTGGAAGAATTCGTCTTTGGCGAGCGCACCCAGTTGGTCGTCGACCCGGGCGAGGAGAAGCTCAAGGCTCAGTTTGAAGGCGTGGTGCGCAGTTTTGTGCCGATGCATTCGATTGTGCGCATCGATGAAGTCGAGCGCCTGGGCACGCCGAAGATCAGCGAGGCGCGGGGCACCAGCAATGTGATGCCGTTTCCGATGCCGATGCCTGATAAGTAAAGTTCATTGTAAATTTGTAGGACGCTTCTGAAATGTTCCTGTTGTGCATGGACATTCTGCTGGAAAAGTAGCAGTTTTCGTCTGTGCGCCGAGGGCGTCATAGATGCATTAATAATAAAACGCCTCGAAGTTTCCCTTACTTCAGCACAGTTACATCTCGCCATTAGTTAACACCGAGTTTCTTAATCACGCAGTCATTTACGAACGTACCTGTTCGGGAGTAGCCCTGTGCGCGATCCTCGCTATGACATCCTGTTTGAACCGGTACAAATCGGCCCGGTTCGCACCCGCAATCGCTTTTATCAAGTTCCCCACTGCAATGGCATGGGCCATGTGCATCCATCGGCCATGGCACGCATGCGTGGGGTAAAAGCCGAAGGCGGGTGGGGCGTGGTGTGTACCGAGGAGTGTGAAATCAGCCCGCTGAGCGAGTTCTCTCCCTACATAGAGGCGCGCTTGTGGGATGAACGCGACATCCCGGCACTCGCGCGGATGTGTGAGGCGGTCCACCAGCACGGTTCGCTGGCCGGTGTCGAGTTGGCGTTCAATGGCTACTCCGCCCCCAACCGCTACAGCCGTGAAATCCCCTGGGCACCCTCCCATACGCCGGTGCGTGGTTACGACCCCGTACAGGCGCGGGCCATGACGCGTGCCGATATCCAGCAGTTGCGCGCCATGCACCGCGCGGCCGCATTGCGGGCGCGGGAGGCAGGTTTTGACATCATTTATGTGTATGCCGGGCATGACCTGAGCGTGCCGTTCCATTTCCTCACGCCTCGCAACAATCGGCGGACCGATGAGTACGGCGGGGTGTTGGAGAACCGCGTGCGGCTGCTGCGCGAGCTGATTGAAGACACCCGCGATGCGGTAGGAGACCGGTGTGCTGTGGCGGTCCGCCTGGCGGTGGATGAGCAGACAGCGGGTGGCTTGAGTCGCGAGGGCGAAGGCGCTGAGATTTTCTCGATGTTGGCGGACTTGCCGGATTTATGGGATGTGAATGTCGCCGATTGGTCCAACGACAGCATGACGTCGCGCTTTGCCCCGGAGGGGTACCAAGAGGCCTTCCTGTTGGGGCTCAAGGCGCTGACCCGCAAGCCGGTGGTCGGTGTTGGGCGGTTTACCTCGCCGGACACCATGGTCTCCCTGGTCCGCCGCGGCGTACTCGACCTGATTGGCGCGGCCCGCCCTTCGATTGCCGATCCTTTTTTGCCGAAGAAGATTGAAGAGGGGCGCGCGGAGGAAATTCGTGAGTGCATAGGCTGCAATGTGTGTGTCAGTAGCGACCACACCAGCACGCCTTTACGTTGCACCCAGAACCCGACCATGGGCGAGGAGTGGCGGCGCGGCTGGCACCCCGAGTCGGTCCAGCGAGCGCATAAGCCTGGGCGCGCGCTGGTGGTCGGCGCCGGGCCCGCCGGGCTCGAGTGCGCACGGGTACTGGGAGCGAGGGGGATGGATGTAGCGCTGACCGACAGCCTGCGCACGCTGGGTGGGCGTGTGGCGCTGGAGGCTCGCCTCCCCGGACTGGCGAGTTGGGCACGGGTTATCGACTATCGACTGGATGCCCTGAGCCGCCTGGCGTCGGTCGAGATTTATCGGGAAAGCCCCTTGCAAGTCCAGGACGTGCTCGATTTCGCGGCCGAGCACGTGTTTATCGCCACCGGCTCACACTGGCGGCGGGACGGCTTGGGACGCGCCCTGCGTCATCCGTTACCGGGCCTGGAGTGCCTGCCCGTGCTGACGCCGGACGACGTGATGGCCGGTGTGTTGCCGCCGTCACCGGTGCTGCTGTTCGACGATGATCACTATTACATGGGCAGCGTGCTGGCCGAGTATTTGGTGGCGCGGGGTGTGGAGGTGATCTTCGTTACGCCGGCGGCGGATGTGGCGACCTGGACCCATAACACCCTTGAGCAGCATCGCATCCAGCGTCGCCTGCTGGAGTTGGATGTCACGATCCTCGCGTCCCACACGCTGGTCGGCGGCATGCCGGAAGGCGTGATCGCCGGGTGTGTCTACACCGAGCGAACCCGCTTCATTCCCGCAGCGTCCTTGTTGTTGGTCACCTCGCGAGCGCCCGAGCAAGCGTTGTATCAGGCGTTGCATAACGCCCCCGAACAGATGCGCGCGGCCGGTATCACCACGCTGACGTTGATCGGCGACTGCGTGGCGCCGGGCACCCTTGCAGCAGCGGTGTATTCAGGGCATCGCATGGCACGAGAGTTTGATATGCCTGCTGATTCCTTAGTTGTACGTCGAGAGATTCCTTTTATCGAAGTGTAGTCAGTCCTGCTGTTTCATTAATAGCGAGGAATACAATAATGAAAAAAATACTCCTGATGTTATTCGTCACACTGTTTATAAACACGCCTCTCTTTGCCAACGAATATACGGTAATACGTTTCGGTGTTGATCCCAACTACGCCCCGTTTGCTTACAAGGACAGTAAGGGAGCGTTGACAGGTTTCGAAGTTGATGTAGGCACTGCCATTTGCAGTAACCTCAACGTTCGTTGCCAATGGGTCGAAAGCGACTTCGACGGCCTGATCCCCAGCCTGAACGCCGGCAAGATCGATGCGATCCTGGCTTCAATGACGGTCACTGACGCACGACAGAAGGTGATCGATTTCTCCTCGGAGGTTTTTTCCAGCCCCACCGCCATGGTGTTCCGCCCAGGCACCGAGTTGTCCAAGGGCAAGGCCGTAGGCTATTTGCAGGGCAGCACCCAGGAAGCCTACGCCCGGCAAGTGCTCGCCAAACAAGGCATGAGGATCGTGGCTTATGCCGATCAGGAGCAGGTGTATGCCGATCTGGTGGCGGGTCGTTTGCACGCTTCACTGCAGGATGCCCAGCAGGCGCAGAGCGGTTTTTTACACTCCGACCAAGGTGCGAAGTTTGTACTGGGGCCGTTGATTGAAAGCGAACTGATGCCTTCCAAAAGTGCCATCGGCATCGCCAAAGGCAATCAGGCCTTGAAAACCCTGCTGGATAAAGGGCTGGCGGCGCTACACGCTGATGGTACTTATGCCCGGCTGCAAGAGCAGTATTTCCCGGGTGTGAGCATGTTCAGCGGCCAATGACCGGCGAGGGCGCAAAATGCTACCCACTTTTACGCAATTCGCCGCGACCCTGGACGGTTTTGCGCCGCTGTTATTGCGCGGTGTCTGGGTCACGCTGCAACTGGCGTTGCTGTCACTGCTGCTGGGGCTGGTCTTCGGCTTGCTGGGGGCCGGCGCCAAGTTGTCCAAGGTCAGGACCTCGCGCATCTGCGCACAGCTCTACACCACCCTGATCCGTGGGGTACCGGACCTGCTGTTGATGTTGTTGATCTTCTACGGGCTGCAAACAGGCTTGAGTCGTCTGACAAAGGCGGCGGGCTGGGTCTACATCGAGATCGACCCTTTCAGCGCTGGCGTGCTGACCCTGGGGTTTATCTACGGCGCCTATTTCACAGAAACCTTTCGCGGCGCCTTGCTGGCCGTGCCCCGCGGCCAGTACCAGGCCGCCAAGGCCTTGGGGATGACCTTCAGCCAGGGTTTTGTGCACGTAATATTCCCTCAAATGATGCGCTTCGCCCTGCCTGGGCTGGGCAATAACTGGATGGTTTTGCTCAAGGCCACTGCGTTGGTGTCGATCATCGGCTTGGCGGACTTGGTCAAAGTGGCCCAAGTGGCGGGCAAAAGCAGCCAGCAGTTGTTGGCCTTTTTGCTACTCGCAGCGTTGATCTACTTGGTGCTCAGCAGTGTTTCAAACGCCGCATTGCGCTGGCTGGGGCGCCGCTACGGCGCCGGTGTGCAGGAGGCATCATGATGATTGAGCTGATCCAGGAATACTGGCGACCATTCCTCTATTCCGACGGTCAACAATTGACCGGCCTGGCCATGACCTTGTGGCTGACCAGTGCCTCGCTGTGTTTCGGCCTGCTGCTGGCATTGCCGTTGTCCATTGCCAGGGTGTCGTCCCGGCGTTGGCTGCGCTGGCCGGTACAAAGCTTTACCTACCTGTTTCGCGGCACGCCGCTGTATATCCAGTTGCTGATCTTCTACACCGGTATCTACAGTATTGCCGCGGTGCGTGAGCAGCCGTTGCTGGATGGTTTTTTCCGCGAAGCACTGAACTGCACGCTGCTGGCGTTCGCCCTTAACACCGGCGCCTACACCACGGAAATACTGGCGGGCGCCATTCGTGCGATGCCGCGCGGTGAAATCGAGGCCGCGCGATCCCTGGGGTTTGACGGCTGGAAGCTCTATGTCCACCTGATCATGCCCTCGGCCTTGCGCCGCTCATTGCCGTATTACAGCAATGAAGTGATCTTCATGCTGCATTCCACCACGTTGGCGTTCACGGCCACGGTGCCGGACATCCTCAAAGTGGCCCGGGATGCCAACGCCGCTACCTTCCTGACCTTCCAATCATTTGGCCTCGCCGCAGTCCTTTACCTGTGCATCACCTTTGCCTTGGTCGGTCTGTTCCGCCTGGCTGAACGGCGTTGGCTGCGCTTTCTTGATCCCGGCCGATAGGGGGCCGATATGCAGACTCAAGTGCACGCATTACTGGCGGCTGTGCCGGGTACGGCGCGGCAGATCCATAGCTTTCATTACGGCCCCCTCCATGCGGCGGGCAAGGTCTACCTCCAGGCGGCGCTGCACGCCGATGAACTGCCGGGGATGCTGGTTTTATCGCACCTCAAGCAGCAGCTCGCGTATCTGGAGGCGGCCGGGTTGTTGCGCTGGTCGGTCGTACTGGTGCCGATAGCCAACCCGCTGGGGTTGGAGCAAGTGTTGATGGACGTACCGCAGGGACGCTTCGATAACGACAGCCGGGAGAACTTCAATCGGTTCTTCGTGGATGTCAGCCAGCAGGTCGGTGATTGCGTGCAAAGCCTGTTGACTGATGAGCCAGCCGGCAATCTGCAATTGATCCGTTCGGTCCTGAGGCAGACGCTTACCCGCCAAGTGCCGGCGACGTCATTGCAATCCATGCGCTTGGCCCTGCAGGCGCTAGCCTGTGACGCCGATATCGTGCTGGACCTGCATTGTGATTTCGAAGCCGTACAGCACTTGTATCTTTCACCGGATTTCTGGCCACAGGTGGAGCCCTTGGCCCGCTACCTGGGGGCTAGAGCCTGCTTTCTGGCAAAAGAAGCCGGTGGGCAATCGTTCGATGAGTGCTTTACGTTGTTTTGGGCGCAGATGCAGGCGCGTTTTGCCGGGCGCTTTGCGGAGCCAGGGTTCGCCGTGACCGTGGAATTACGCGGTGTTGCCGATGTGGACCACGGGCTGGCGCGTCAGGATTGTCAGGCGTTGATCAACTACCTGATTCAGCGCGGTGCCATTGATGGCCAGGCGCCGCAGCTACCGCCATTGCTCAGCCCGCCCACACCGCTGGCGGGCGTTGAGCCGGTGATGAGCCCGGTGGGAGGCTTGATCGTGTTTTGCGCGAAGGTGGGGGATTACCTGGCGGCGGGGCAAGTCCTGGCGGAGATTATCGATCCGATCACCGACCGCGTGACGCCCATTGCGTGCAGGCGTGAAGGGCTTTTGTATGTCAGGTCCGTGCGGCGAATGGCGACTGCGGGTATGACGATTGCCCATGTCGCAGGCACGAAGGCTTACCGGCAGGGGTATCTGTTGTCGCCTTGATAATCAGGGCAGGGGGGAGAAGGGCGAACGCCCATCCGCGCTCTGCAGTTCCTGCAGGTAATTACGGAAAATCTGGCCGAGTACCTGGGTCGCCACTTCGAGTTCATCGCGCTGCATGTGCTCGGCCACTTCGTCGGCCGTATCCAGCGCATCTTCCGCACCGTTGACCGCCGCCATTTTCAGCACGATATACGCTTGGACGTTATTGGCCGGTACGCCTTCGCCTTTGAAGAACATGTTACCCAGCTCGAATTGCGCTTGCGCATGGCCCTGCAACGACGCTTTCTCGAAGTAGCTCAAGGCTTTGTTGAGGTCGCGTGCAGGGTTTTTGCTGTCGTGGAAGTACTCGCCCAACTCGTATTGCGCTTGCGCATCCCCGCCGTCAGCCTGTTTCTGGCACGCGCTCAGGGATTCGGCCTGGCTGTCTGGCTGGGTATTGAGGGTGCAGCGACCCATCGCTGGGATTAACAACGAGTTGCCGCCTGCTTGTGCATGTGCCAGCAGCGGCTGAAGGAGCAACAGGCAGCCCAGAACCAGGGTGCGGCCGGTGCGTTTCATGGGAATCGACTTACCTCTGACGGGGCACGCGGACCCTCGTGGGATCCAATAAGCGCGCATTATGAAATAAGCAGGCCTCTGCTTACAAAGTCTTTACTCGTTTTTCTGCTGGTTGGGCAAGTTATCTGCCGGATTGCAGGTAATTTCTCGAAAAAACTCGGAAAGCTCTGTAGGCAAAGTAGCAAATCAGACACCGTTTGGGCGGTGTCTGATTTTTGCGGCCAATTATTTCAGTGCGGCGAAGGCGCGTTCAGCGGCGTCGAGGGTCAGTTTCAGCTCGGCATCGCCATGGGCGATTGAGGTGAAGCCGGCCTCGAAGGCGCTCGGCGCCAGGTACACGCCGCCTTCCAGCATCAGGTGGAAGAAGCGTTTGAACAGGTCGGCATCGCTGCCCATCACGTCATCAAAGGTGACGATATCGTCGGCACCGCTGAAGTACAGGCCGAACATACCGCCCGCCTGGGTGGTAACAAAGGGGATACCGGCGGCATCGGCGCGCTGTTGCAGGCCGTCGAGCAAGCGCGTGGTGTAGTCGGTCAGCTCGGCGTGGAAGCCTGGACGGCTGATCAGGCGCAGGGTGGTCAGGCCGGCGGCCATCGCCAGCGGGTTACCGGACAAGGTGCCGGCCTGGTACACCGGGCCCAGCGGCGCGATGTGCTGCATGATCTCGCGTTTACCGCCGAAGCAGCCCACCGGCATGCCGCCGCCGATGATCTTGCCGAAGGTGCTCAGGTCCGGCGTGACGCCGTAGTGAGCCTGGGCACCGCCGAGGGCGACACGGAAACCGGTCATCACTTCGTCGAAAATCAGCACCACGCCGTGCTTGTCGCACTGCTCGCGCAGGCCTTCGAGGAAACCCGGCGCCGGCGGTACGCAGTTCATATTGCCGGCCACCGGCTCAACGATGATGCACGCCACGTCCTGGCCCACTTCATTGAGCATCTGCTCGACGGCGGCGATGTCGTTGAACGGCACTGTCAGGGTGTGTTTGGCAAACGCCGCCGGGACACCGGCCGAGCTCGGCACGCCCTGGGTCAGCAGGCCGGAGCCGGCTTTCACCAACAGGCTGTCGGAGTGACCGTGGTAGCAGCCTTCGAACTTGATGATGCTGTCGCGGCCGGTGAAACCACGGGCCAGGCGGATCGCGCTCATGGTGGCTTCGGTGCCGGAGCTGACCATGCGCACCATTTCCATCGACGGCACGATGGCGCACACCAAGTCCGCCATTTCGGTTTCCATGGCGGTCGGCGCACCGTATGACAGGCCGTGTTCCAGCTGCTTGCGCACCGCGTCCAGCACGTCCGGGTGGCTGTGGCCGAGGATCATCGGGCCCCAGGAGCCGACGTAGTCGACGTAGCGTTTGTCATCTTCGTCGGTGACGTAGGCGCCTTCGGCATGCTTGAAGAACAGCGGCGTGCCGCCGACGCTCTTGAACGCACGCACGGGGGAGTTCACACCGCCGGGGATGTGTTTCTGGGCATTGGCAAACAGCGTTTCGGAACGGGACATGAGGGGGCTCTCTAAACTGAAATTTTAAGCAGATCGTTGAACGCGCGAGCGCGGCGCGTGACTTCCTGCGTACTGTCGGCGCCAAACAGGCCGTGCACCACCGCCAGCAAGTCGGCGCCGTGCGCCACCAGCGGTTCGGCGTTCTCCAGGGTGATGCCGCCGATTACGCAGATTGGCAGCTGCACGCGCGCACGGGCCTGGGCCAGCATCTCGACCGTGGCAGCCGGAGCGCCGGGCTTGGTGTTGGAATTGAAGAAGCGGCCGAAGGCGACGTAGCTGGCGCCTTCCTTGGCGGCCTGCTCGGCCAGTTCGATCTGGCTGTGGCAGGTCGAGCCGATAATGGCCTTGGAGCCCAGCAGTGCGCGGGCCGGGGTCAGTGGGCCGTCGGTCTGGCCCAGGTGCACGCCGACGCCGAGGCGCGCGGCCAGTTCAGCGTCGTCGTTGATGATCAGTTGGGTCTTGTAGCGCGAGCACAGCTCCCGCAGCTTTTCGGCTTCGCGCAGGCGGCGGGCTTCGTCGCTGCTTTTGTCGCGGTACTGCAGCAGGGTCACGCCACCGTCCAGCGCCGCTTCGACGTAGGCGAGGAATTTGCCGGCCAACAGTTGGCTGTCGGTAATGGCGTAAAGGCCACGTAGTTTCATCAGGCAGGCCTCGTGCTTTTAAGAGCAGAAATCCAGCGGCAACCGGCGCGGTACAAACTGGCCCTGGCCGAGTTGTTCAGCGTCACGCAGGGTGCGCCAAGTGTAGTTGAGTGCCGATTGCACGGCGCTGACCAAGCCTTCGCCGTGGGCAATCCGACCAGCCAATGCACTGGCCAGCGTGCAGCCCGAACCATGATAGCTGCCGGGCAGGCGCTGGCAGGTAAAGGTCTGGCGCGTGCCGTCGCGGCTGTATAAGCGGTTGTGCACTTCGTGCTCGTCGCCGTGGCCGCCGGTGATCAGCAGGTGCTTGATATACGGCAGCAGCTTCTCGGCGCATTCGTCCGCGGTGCCTTCAGGCAGTTCAGCGAGGATGCGCGCTTCGGGCAGGTTCGGCGTGGCAATCAGCGACAGCGGTAACAGCCGCTCGCGCATCGCATAGCCGACTTCGTCCTTGCCCAGGCTGCCGCCGCCGCCGGCACGCAGCACCGGGTCGCACACCACCGGCAGATGCGGATGCGCCTGCAGCAGCTCGACCACGGTGTCGACCATCGCGGTGGAGCCGAGCATGCCCAGCTTGACCGCCGCCACGTCCGAGTCGCTGAGCACGGCATTGGCCTGGGCCAGTACCCACTCGCGGTCGAGCACGCGGAAATCGCTGACATTGACGGTGTTCTGCACGGTCAGGGCGGTGACGGCCGGGGCCGCATGGCAACCCTGGGCGAGCAGGGCTTCGATATCTGCCTGCAAGCCGGCGCCACCACTGGGATCATGGCCGGAGAGACAGAGGACAACGGGGCGAGAGCTGTAGGTATTCATGGTGCGCGAGCTTACCACCAAACGCTTTTGGCGGGGCCGTCTGGCGATGGTTGAATTTTGTCCGGATTACCGCGCTTTTTTGGCACGGTGCTGGCCGTTAAAACCGTCTGGGACGCTTGTTCTAGAGCCTTTCAAAAAATTATTTCAATGGTGTCCAATAGCCTTTAATGGCTATGCTAGAGTGGATCCAAACGACTAACTGTATGACCGGTGTACGTCATCTCAAAAGGAATGGGGGGGCTTTTTGACATAACCGGACAGGCCACGCTGGGGCTCTATGCGCTATTTGCTGATTTTATTGTTGTGCGGGCTGCCGATGCTCGCCAGCGCCATCGAGTTCAACCAGGACACGCGAAGCCTGCCGCTGGGCCGAGCCATGCAAGTGCTCGAAGACCCGACCGACGCCCTCACGATTGCCGACGTCAGCGCGCCTTCCGCCGCCACGCAGTTCAAACCCCACGATAAAGACACGCTGAACGCCGGCTACTCGCGCTCGGTGTTCTGGCTGAAGGTCAATCTGCATTACCTGGCCCAAAACCCCGACGTGCAACGCACCTGGTTGCTGGAGCTGGCGTACCCGCCGCTCGACCACCTCGACCTCTACCTGCCCGACAGCACCGGCACCTACCGCCTGGCCGGGCGCACGGGGGATGCGCTGCCGTTTTCCGCCCGTGAGATTCGCCAGAACAACTACCTGTTCAAGGTCGACTTCACGCCGGGCGAGACAAAAACCGTCTACCTGCGCCTGCAAAGCGAGGGTTCGATCCAGGCGCCATTGACGCTCTGGTCCAGCACGGCCTACCTGGAACAACAACCGCTGCGCCTGTATGTGTTGGGCCTGATCTATGGCGTGTTGCTGGGGATGCTGGTCTACAACCTGTTCATCTACCTCAGCGTGCGCGACACCAGCTACCTTTATTACATCTTGTATATCGCTTCGTTCGGCATGTATCAGCTGTCGGTGAATGGCGCGGCGGTGGAGTATTTCTGGCCGAACACCCCCTGGTGGGCGAATGCCGCGACGCCGTTCCTGATCGGTGCGGCAGCGCTCTTCGGCAGCTTGTTTGCACGCAGCTTTTTGCACACCGCCCAGCACAGTCGCTGGATCAACCGTCTGCTGCTGGCGCTGGTGGCGGGTGGTGGCGTAGTGATGCTGTTGTCGTTGATGACCAGCTACGCCCTGGCGCTGCGCCTGGCCACCGGTTTGGCATTGGTGTTTACCGTGACCATCTTTGTCGCCGCCATCAAGGCCTGGTATTGCGGCCAGCGGGTGGCGCGCTATTTCATCATCGCCTGGTCGGCGTTCCTGCTGGGTGGGGTGGTGAATACCCTGATGGTGCTGGGCTACCTGCCCAATGTGTTCCTGACTATGTACGCCAGCCAGATCGGCTCCGCCATTGAAGTGGCGCTGTTGTCCCTGGCCCTGGCCGACCGCATCAACGCCATGCGCGAACAACAGGCACAGATCCTCTTCGATGCCAGCCAGAAGCTCGAGGTGCTCAACGCGCAACTGGCCCGCAGCAACCGGCTCAAGGATGAATTCCTCGCCACCCTGACCCACGAACTGCGCACCCCCATGAACGGTGTGATTGGCTCCCTTGAGCTGATGCAAACCGTGCCCCTGGACGCGGACCTGGCGCAGTACCAGCAAACCGCCGCCGGTTCGGCGCGGGACATGATGCGCATGGTCAACGGCATTCTCACCCTGACCGAATTGCAGGCCGGACGCCTGAATGCCCAGCCCCAGGTGTTCAGCCTGCGCGGTACGCTCGACACCTTGCGCCAGCAGTTCAGCGCCAGTGCACAGAGCAAAGGCCTGGCGTTTTCCATCGACGTGGCGGACGAACTGCCGGACCGTGTGCTGGGTGACGCCGACAAACTGCTGCAATGCCTCGATTGCCTGCTCGATAACGCGTTCAAGTTCACCCACGAAGGCTCGGTTCGCCTGCGGGTGGTCGGCGTGCCCCACAGTGACGGTGGCTTGCGCCTGAGCTTTATCGTCACCGACACCGGTATTGGCTTCGCTTTCCTCGACGAGGCTACGCTGTATCAGCGTTTCTTCCAGCTCGATGGTTCCACCACCCGCGAATACGGTGGCCTGGGTATCGGCCTGGCCATTTGTCGGCAGCTGATCGAGTTGCTGGGCGGGCGCCTCACTCATCATTCCGAACCGAGCAAAGGCAGCCGCTTCCAGCTGGAAATGAAAGTCAGCCTGCTGCCGGCCGAATCCAGCCCCGTCCCGGATAAGCAGCGCGCCCCGCAGGACTGCTCGGTGCTGCTGGTGGATGACAACAGCGTCGGCCAACTGGTGGTACGCGGCATGCTGCTCAAGCTCGGCTATCGGGTGAAAACCGTAGACAGTGGGCCGAATGCACTGGCGGCCTTGCAGGGTGGGAATTTCGACGCGGTGTTGTTGGACCTTCCAGAAGGTGGCTTCTCATTGTGCTGTCAGATCCGTGCACTGCCTGGCTGTGGCGAGTTGCCGGTAATCGCCTTGAGTACCTCACTGAATGTGTCGGAGCGCGAGCACTGCCATGGCATCGGCGTCTCCGAACGCCTCGCCAAACCCGTACGTTTCGAGGCCTTGCAGGCGGTGTTGGCGCGGCGGTTGCTGGGCACGGTAGAGGGCGAAAGCGCCGGACATTCGGCGGGTATGCCACTGTTTTAAGGCGTATGACGGTGCTTAACTGAAATTCAGGCCTCAAATAAACGTGGCCTTTTCCAGGAGGCCCGTCATGAACCTGCATCAGTTCGCCGAAACCCACGACGTCACCAACCAGCCCCCGTCCCTGGACGGCACCAACCTGTACCGCATCGATTTGCCCCTGCAGGAATGGTCGCGCCGCTTTGGCGCCGGCTGGGCACACGCGCGCATTGATGCGTATGGTGCGCTGGCCGGCGGGCCGCTGATGGAGGCCGGATTCCTGGCGAACCAGAACAAACCGGTGTTCAGCAGCCACGACCGTTATGGCCATCGCATCGACCTGGTGGAGTTTCACCCGGCTTACCACGAGCTGATGCGCACGGCCGTCGAGCACGGCCTGCCGTCGCTGCCGTGGGCTCATCCGCAGTCCGGCGCCCATGTGGCCCGCGCCGCCATGACCTACCTGCACAGCCAGGCCGAAGCGGGCACCGGCTGCCCACTGACCATGACCTTCGCCTGCGTGCCGGCCCTGCGCCTGCAACCGGACCTTGCGAAGACCTGGCTGCCGAAAATCCTCAGCACCGACTATGACCCGCGCAACGTCGGTATCGCCCATAAGGCCGGTGCCACCATCGGCATGGCCATGACCGAGAAACAAGGCGGCACCGACGTGCGCGCCAACACCACCCGTGCTTACCCCGTAGGCGCGGGCGGCCCCGGCCAGGCGTATGAACTGGTGGGCCACAAGTGGTTTTGCTCGGCGCCGATGTGCGATGCCTTCCTGACGCTGGCCCAGACCGACAAGGGCCTCACCTGTTTCCTGCTGCCCCGGCACCGCCCGGATGACACGCGCAACGAGTTCTATATCCAGCGCCTGAAAAACAAGCTCGGCAACTGCTCCAATGCCTCCAGCGAAGTGGAGTTCCGTGGCGCCTTGGCCTGGATGATCGGCGAGGAAGGTCGTGGCGTGCCGACCATCATCGAGATGGTCGCCATGACCCGCTTTGATTGCATGGTCGGCTCCAGCGCCCTGATGCGCCAGGCGCTGACCCAGGCCAGCCATCATTGTGCCCATCGTTCCGTGGGTGGCCGCGTGCTCAGCGAGCAACCGCTGATGCAAAACGTGCTGGCCGACCTGGCGCTGGAAAGCGAAGCCGCACTGGCCTTGAGCCTGCGCATGGGGCGGGCGCTGGATCACCTGGGTGATGAGCAGGAAGCCAAGTTTTCCCGCCTGGTGACAGCGGTGGGCAAGTATTGGATCTGCAAGCGCGCCCCGGCGATGATCAACGAAGCCGCCGAGTGCATGGGCGGTGCCGGGTATGTCGAGGACAGCATATTGCCGCGTCTGTACCGTGAGGCGCCGGTGAATTCGACGTGGGAAGGTTCCGGCAATGTGCAGTGCCTGGACGTGCTGCGGGCGTTGTCGAAAGAGCCGGGTGTGTTGGAGGCGCTGTTTGTGGAGTTGGGGGATGGGCATGGCGACCGGCTGTTGGCGCGGCATATCGAACAGCTGAAGTCGGCGTTCATGGACACCCAGGACATCCAATACCGCGCGCGGCAGCTCACCGAGGACATTGCCGTAGCGCTGCAGGCCAAGTTGCTGCTCGAGGCGGGGATTGCGGCGGTGAGTGATGGGTTTATCGCCAGTCGGTTGGGCGAGTCGTCCGGCCGGGTGTATGGCACCTTACCGCGAGGCGTTGATGTGGCGGCTCTCGTCGCCCGCTCCACCCCCAATCCATCGATGTAAATGCGGTAAAAATGTGGGAGGGGGCTTGCCCCCGATAGCGGTTTGTCAGCGATAGAGGTGTTGGCTGACAGTCAGCTATCGGAGGCAAGCCCCCTCCCACATTTACTGCATTCCAACTCTGGTGTTTCGGTGCGGCCGGGATACAGGCAAGATAAAGGCCTGCAAGTCAGAACACAGGATGCTTACCGTGACCGAAGCTTTTGTTGTCGTTCAAACCGCCGAAGAGGCCGTCGATCGGCTGGCGGCTCTGCATGAGCGTGCTACCGGCGCGCTCAATCAAGCCCTCAAGCAATACCTCAAAGACCGCGTCGAGCCCGACGCCGCACAACGTGCGCTGTTTCGCTACCCGGAACTGCGCCTGACCTACCACTGCCACGGCGAAGTCCCTCAGACCACCCGCGCCTATGCCAAGGTCCAGTTGCCGGGGACCTACAGCGTCACCGTCACCCATCCTGCAGCGTTTCGTAAGTACCTGCTGGAACAACTGGTGCCGCTGATGCACGACTTCACCGTGACGGTGGAAGTCGGCGTCAGCCAGCAGAACATCCCGTACCCGTACGTGGTGGAGCAGGGCGACGAACTGGCCGGCTCCGGCGTGACCGCTGCGACCCTGGCGCGTGTGTTCCCCAGCACCGACCTGTCGGCCGCCACCGATGGCATCGCCGATGGCCTCTACGATTGGGAAAACACCGACCCGCTGCCCCTGGCGCTGTTCGATGCTGCCCGCGTGGATTTCTCGTTGCGTCGCCTGGTGCATTACACCGGCAGTGACTGGCGCCATGTACAGCCGTGGATCCTGCTGACCAACTACCACCGTTATGTCGACCAGTTCATCCTGCATGGCCTGGAGCAACTGCGCAGCGACCCGCGCTTTATCCGCATGGTGCTGCCGGGCAACGTGGTGATCGACAAGGCCATGGACCACGGCGAAGCGTCGGCGATTGCCGCAGGCGTGGTGTGGCACCGTTACCAGATGCCGGCCTATCACCTGCAAGCCACTGATGGCCACGGTGTGACCCTGGTGAATATCGGCGTCGGCCCGTCCAACGCCAAGAACATCACCGACCACTTGGCGGTGCTGCGCCCGCATTGCTGGCTGATGATCGGCCACTGCGGCGGACTGCGCCAATCCCAGACTATCGGCGATTACGTACTGGCCCACGCCTACATGCGCCGCGACGGGATTCTCGACCGGGTGGTGCCGCCGAATATCCCGATCCCGGCCTTGGCCGAAGTGCAGATGGCCTTGCAGCAGGCGGCGGCCAATGTCACCGGCGAAAAAGGCGAAGAGCTGAAAAAACGCCTGCGCACCGGCACCGTATTGACCTACGACGACCGTAACTGGGAACTGCGCTGGGCCCAGGAGCGCCCGCTGATCAACCTGTCCCGCGCCGTCGCCGTGGACATGGAAAGCGGCACCATCGCGGCCCAGGGTTATCGCCTGCGGGTGCCGTACGGCACGTTGCTGTGTGTGTCGGACAAACCGCTGCACAGCGAAATCAAGCTGCCGGGTTCGGCCAACGCGTTCTATGAGCGTGCGGTGAGCCAGCACTTGAAGATCGGCATTGAGGCCGTGGATTTGCTGCGTACCGAACTTAACTCGCTGCACTCGCGCAAACTGCGCAGCTTCGACGAACCGCCGTTCCGCTAAGCGGTTGGGATGGTTATTTAACGGTCAGGCCACTAGCATTGTCGGTCCTGACCGTTAGATGTTCCTTTGCCATGTCCCGTCCCTCCCGTCCCGATTCACGCCGCCCTGGTGTGAAACCCCCGTATTCCGCTGCGCGGCGTGTCGCCAAGGCACCACCGGCCGAGCCGAAGTTGATCCTGTTCAATAAGCCGTTCGATGTGCTGACCCAGTTCAGCGACGAAGGCGGGCGCGCGACCCTCAAGGATTTTATCGACATCCCCGGTATCTACCCGGCGGGCCGCCTGGACCGTGACAGCGAAGGCCTGTTGCTGCTGACCAACGACGGCCAGTTGCAAGCGCGGATTGCCGACCCCAAGCACAAACTGGCGAAAACCTACTGGGTGCAAGTGGAAGGCGAGCCCACCGAAGAGCAGCTGCAACGCTTGCGCGACGGCGTAGCGCTTAACGACGGCAAGACCTTGCCCGCCGAAGCGCGGCTGTTGGAAGAACCGGCGTTATGGCCACGTAACCCGCCCGTGCGCTTTCGCAAAAGCGTGCCGACCCATTGGTTGGAATTGGTGATTCGTGAAGGACGTAACCGCCAGGTGCGGCGTATGACGGCGGCCGTGGGCCTGCCCACGTTGCGCCTGGTGCGTGTACGAATTGGCGATTGGACAATCGATGGCCTGGATCAGGGCCAATGGAAAGAAGTGCCGGCGCACTTATAAAGCGCCGGACTCGATCAGGCCGATCACCACGCTCTTGATGATGAACGCGGCCACGCCCAGGCCCAGTACGAAGAACAGGATGAACGAGCCAAAGCGCCCGGCCTTGGACTTCTTCGCCAGGTCCCAAACGATAAAGCCCATGAAAATGATCAGGATCGTGACCAGGCCGGTCATCATCCATTCTTCGAAGAGGGCGGGGTCGATGTTGTTCACGGGGTATTTTTCCGACAGGGCAGGCGGGAAGTATACGGCAGCGTTACAGACGCAACATTGACCTGGATCGAAGTGCAATCCAAATGTGGGAGGGGGCTTGCCCCCGATAGCGGTGGGTCAGTTGATAAATAACTGACTGACACTCAGCCATCGGGGGCAAGCCCCCTCCCACATTTGACCTTCACCGATCTTAAGTGCGCAGGTGGGTCAGGGGCAGTTCGGTGCTGTTCAATACCTGATTGAGCACAAAGCTGGAACGCACGCTGGTCACGCCTTCAATGCGGGTCAAATGCCCCAGCAGCAGTTTCTGGTAGTGATCCATGTCCGGCACCACCACTTTCAACTGATAGTCAGCATCCATCCCCGTCACCAAGCTGCACTCCAGCACCTGCGGCAGGGTGCGGATCGCCGCTTCAAAATTCTCGAAGCGCTCGGGGGTGTGGCGGTCCATGCCGATCAGCACGTAAGCCGTCAGGCTCAGCCCGAGCATCTTGCGGTCGAGCAAGGCGACCTGACGGGAGATGTAGCCGTCGTCCTCCAACTGCTTGACCCGGCGCGAGCACGGCGACGGCGACAAGCCGATGCGTTCGGCCAACTCTTGGTTGGAGATCCTCGCGTCGCGCTGCAATTCCGCCAAAATACTCAGGTCGTATCGGTCAAGCTTGCTCATTGGGATGGCCTTTGTCGTAACTATTGCGGTGAATTATCCATGAAGGGTTAAAAATTGCGCAAGCACTGTTTATTGACGCAATCTTCGCAATCATCTGTCGGGCGCAGGCGGGTATCTTTATCAACAGAATCACCGCCTGGACAACAGTCCACAGCAGCTCGCCCAATCAGGCCTGCTGCGGCCGCCACCCCAGCAGGGTTGAGCCGGCCTCCAGGCTGCACACTGTCCACAAGACGGCGTGAGGTGAGCCAACGTCAAAAGCGTTGAGCCAGGACGAAGTTCTCAAGGGGTGGCCGACGGGTCACCCCTTTTCTTTTGCCTGCTGATAACCTGTGCGAGAACCGGGCCTGGCTTTTCCAGTCTCATGGACAGGCCCTAATCCGCAGTGAGGAATAGCATGAAGCGCATCTGGCGTTTGGCAGGTGTAGGTTTGCTGATGGTCACCGTTGGCGCCCAGGCAGTCGCTGACGAGCGTGACAACGCACCGCGCGGTGACGGCGGTGGTCAGCATGAAAGAGGGCCGGAGGGCGGTCGGCCTGGTGGAAATGAACAGCCGCGTCCGCAGAACAACCCACCGCGCCCGCAAAATGCCCCGCAACGGCCGGAAAACACTCAGGCCCGGCCCGAAAACAATCAGCCGCGCCCACAGAATCAGCATTTTGATCGCGGTGGCCAGAATGGTGGTGGCCAATGGCAGGGGCGCCCCCAAGGCAATGAGCAGGGGCGACCGGTGCAACCGCCGCAACCGCAACCGTCGAATAACCTGCCGATCCAGAGTCGCCCCGACACCGTGCGCCAGACCCAGGAACCCCGGCAGGGTTATTACCGCGACATCCCTCGACGCAATGATGGCAACTCGCACTGGGAAGCCGGCGGCCCAGGCTCTCGCCCCGGTGACAACCGCTGGCCAGGCCGCCCCGACGGGCACGGCAATGGCTGGGGCCCAGGCCCGCAACATCGCCCCGGCTACGTGGTCGACCGCTTCCCCGATCATAATTACCGCGTGCCTTACCGTGGCCAGGATTACTTCTACTCGGGCGGCTACTGGTACCGCCCGCAAGGCCCACGTTATGTGGTGGTGACGCCGCCGTATGGCATCCGCGTGCATTCCCTGCCGGACTATGCGCGTGAAGTGTGGATAGGCAGTGCGCTGTTCTTCCTCGCCGCGGGCTCTTACTACACCTACGAAAGCAGCTCCCAGCAGTACGTGGTGGTGCAACCGCCGACCGCCGTGCCGTCGCCACAGCCTGCGCCGCAAGGTAATGGCTATGACGTGGTGGCGTATCCCGCCAACGGCCAGTCACCAGCCCAGGTGCAGCAGGACGGTTATGACTGTTATCGCTGGGCGGTGCAGCAAAGTGGTTTCGACCCGCAGCAAGTGACCTACGCCCCCGACCCGGCGGTGGTGCAAACCTACCGCCAGGCCCAGGGCAACTGCCTGAGCAGTCGCGGTTATCAGGTGCAGTACTAGGCTTTATTGCCCGTGACCACTTCCCGCGGGTCGGCGTGCACCAGCACTTCGGCGCGCGGGTAGGCTTTGTGAATGGCATCGGCGGCCTGGTCGCTGATGCCGTGGGCCACTGACAGCGTCAATTCACCCGGCAGTTCCAGGTGCAGTTGCACAAACCAGTGGCTGCCGGAAATCCGCGTGCGCAAATCATGCGCACCCAACACCCCGGGTACGCCACGGGCCAGTTCCAGCATGTGCTGGCTGACGTCCGGCGGCAGCTCTTCATCCATCAGCACCGCAAAGCTTTCCCGGGCGATCTGGATCGCGCTCCACAAAATGTAGGCGGCGATGCCCAGGCCAAACCAGGCGTCGACTTGATGAAAGCCCATGCCCGCCAGCACCAGTGCCACGAGAATGCTGCCGTTGAGCATCAAGTCGGAGCGGTAGTGCAGCGAGTCCGCACGCACGGCGTTGGAGCCGGTTTCGCGGATCACCCGGTGTTGCAGCATCAACAGCGCCACCGTCAGTACCAGGGAAAAGATGATCACGCCAATGCTTAACCACGGCGCGCCCACCGGCTCTGGATGTTGCAGGCGCTCGTAGGCCTGGAACGCGATCAATACCGCACTGCCGCCGATAAACAGCGCCTGGGCCATGCCCGACAGCGACTCGGCCTTGCCATGCCCGTAACGGTGATCGTCATCGGCCGGGCGCAGGGCGTAATGCACCGCGACCAGGTTCAGCAGCGAAGTCACGCCGTCCAGCAGGGAGTCGGTCAAGCCGGCGAGCATGCTCACCGAGCCGCTGAGCCACCAGGCGATGGCCTTGGTGATAATCAGTGCACAGGCCACGCCCACCGACGCGCGGGTGGCCAGGCGCAGGAGCCTGGCGTGTTCGGGGCTGATGGTCATAGACGGTCCTTAAGCGGCGGGTTGCAGGCCCAGGCTGGCAAGCTGTTGCACGCTGCCCTTGAACTGGATCATGCGCGGGTCGTCGAGCGGCAGGCTGCGGCCGGTTTCTTTCTGGATGATGCTTTGCAGTTTGGCGTTGTCGACCTTGCCGTCGGCGCCAATGGCTTCGTGGAGTTTTTGCGGGTCGACCTGGGCGGTCTTGCCCGGTTCGAAATAGATTGCGCCGGTAGCGAAGTCCACGCCAAACGCGATCAGGCCAGGGATCACATAAAACAGCAGGCCCACGGCATCGAGCACGGCAATCGTCGGGTCGATCTTGCCGTCGATCTGGCCACGGCGGTCGGGGTAGAAAATTGAGCCGCAAGCCGTCAGTTGGCTCAGCAGGGTGACGGCGAGGACACCGCCGATGACACGGGAAGCGATACGCATGGAAACTCTCCTGAACACGGTTGATACGGGACTATATAGCAACGGTCTTATGGCAATGGCCTTGAGACCATCGTCGGCACTCGGCAGTTCGCCGTTATACTCGCCGCTCTGCTTTGGAGCCAGTATGAATTCGTTGCCGATTGATGATGTTTTACCCGCCCTGCGTGACGCCTTGGCGATTCGCCATGAGGCCGTGCTGGAAGCGCCGCCCGGCGCCGGTAAAACCACCCGTGTGCCGTTGGCGTTGTTGAATGAGCCATGGCTGGCCGGGCAGACCATCCTGATGCTCGAACCCCGTCGTCTCGCCGCCCGTGCGGCGGCCGAACGCTTGGCCAGCGAGTTGGGCGAGAAGGTCGGTGAAACCGTCGGCTATCGCATCCGCCTGGACAGCAAAGTCGGCCCCAACACCCGCATCGAAGTGGTCACCGAAGGCATCCTCACCCGCCGCCTGCAGGACGACCCGGCGCTGGACGGCGTGGGCCTGCTGATCTTCGATGAATTCCACGAACGCAGCCTTGATGCCGACCTGGCGCTGGCCCTGAGCCTGAACGGCCGCGAGCTGTTTCGCGATGAGCAACCGCTGAAAATCCTGCTGATGTCCGCCACCCTCGAAGGCGAACGCCTGGCCAGCCTGCTGGATGACGCGCCGATCCTGCGCAGCGAAGGGCGCATGTTCCCGGTGCAGATGCGCTGGGGGCGGCCGTACCAGCCGGGTGAATTCGTCGAGCCGCGTGTGGTGCAAACGATCCTCGAAGCCCTGCATGACGAAACCGGCAGCGTGCTGGTGTTCTTGCCGGGGCAGGCGGAGATTCGCCGGGTCAACCAGCAGTTGGCCGATGCCTTGGGCGATCGCACCGATGTGCTGCTGTGCCCGTTGCATGGCGAGCTCGACCTCAACGCCCAGCGCGCCGCCATCGACCCGGCGCCCGCGGGCAAACGTAAAGTCGTGCTGGCGACCAACATCGCCGAGACCAGCCTGACCATCAACGGCGTGCGCGTGGTGATCGATGCCGGGTTGGCGCGGGTGCCGCGTTTCGACCCCGGCAGCGGCATGACCCGCCTCGACACCCAACGTATCTCCCGCGCCAGCGCCACCCAGCGCGCCGGCCGGGCAGGGCGCCTGGAACCTGGGGTGTGTTATCGCTTGTGGTCCGAGGACCAGCATGAAGGGTTGGCCGCGTACGGCAGTGCGGAAATTCTGGCGGCCGACCTGGCCGGCCTGGCGCTGCAGTTGGCGCGCTGGGGCGTCACGCCTGCGCAGTTGGTATGGCTGGATGTGCCGCCGACCGCTGCGTATGCCCAGGCTCAGGATTTGTTGCAGCGCCTCGGCGCCTTGAATGACGACACGCTTACCGCCCATGGGCAGAAGATGGCCGAGCTGCCGGCCCATCCGCGTATCGCCCATTTGTTGCTGCGGGGGCAAGATCTCGGGTTGGCGACGACCGCATGCGACGTGGCCGCCTTGCTGGGAGAGCGCGATATCTTGCGCGGTGGCGGTGCGGATTTGCACAGTCGGCTGGCGCTTCTGTCCGGCGAGGAGCGCGCACGCGGCACCCAAGGCGGCGTGCAGCGGGCCAGGCAACTGGCGCGACAATATCGTGGCTACTTAAGAGGCCAGGCGGCTCAACCCGTTGCCGACCCCGATCACCCGCGCTGGCTCGGTGCCTTGCTGGCCCTGGCCTACCCGGACCGTGTCGCCCAGCAACGGCGCCCCGGTGGTGCCGAATACCGCCTGGCCAACGGCCGCGCTGCAGTGTTCGCCGAGGCTGACAGCCTGATGAAGCAACCCTGGCTGGTCATCGCCGACCTGGGCAGTCGCCAGGGCCAGCGTGAAGAACGCATCTACCTGGCGGCGGATTTTGACCCGATGCTGTTCGACACGGTGCTCGCCGAACAAGTGTGCAACGTCGACCAGTTGGACTGGGATGAACGCGAAGGCGTGCTGCGCGCCGAACGCCAACGCAAAGTCGGCGAATTGGTGCTCAGCCGTGAGCCGTTGACCGGTCTCGACGAATCCGCACGCAGCCAGGCGCTGGTCAACCTGGTGCGCCGCAAAGGCCTGGAACTGCTGCCGTGGACGCCGGAGCTGCGCCAGTGGCAGGCCCGCGTCATGCTGCTACGCCAGTTGGACGCCGGTAAAACCAGCGAATGGCCCGACATCAGCGACAAGACGTTGCTCGCCAGCCTCGAGCACTGGCTGATGCCCTACCTGGGCAAAGTCTCGCGACTGAGCCACTTCGCCAGCCTGGATATCTCCAGCTTCCTGCACAACCTGCTGCCCTGGCCGCTGCCCCAGCGCCTGGACGAACTGGCGCCGCAGCATGTGAAAGTGCCGTCGGGTTCGTCGGTGCGGCTGGACTACAGCGAGCAGCCGCCGATTCTGGCGGTGCGTTTGCAGGAATTGTTCGGGCTGGCGGATACACCGCGCATTGCCGGCGGACGCCAGGTGGTGAAGCTGCACCTGCTGTCCCCAGCGCGTCGGCCGGTGCAGGTGACGCAGGATTTGGCGAACTTCTGGCGGAGTACCTATGCCGAGGTGAAGAAGGATTTGAAGGGGCGGTACCCGAAGCTATTCCATAAGTTGGACCCTTGGGTCGAATCGCTTAACAAAAAGTGATTGACGCTTTTCACTAGAAAGCTCTCCCATAACGAGCACCATTGACAGAGTTGATGGTGCTTGCATAAAAAACATACCTGTCGAATTCGTTGCGTGCGCCCCGAAAATCAAGGGGTATGGACAATCTGCAACGACTTGGGATGCATCGCGACGCCCCGACCTTTAACGTTAACTCACCCATATTCGAGGTGAGCAATGTCTTACACCAATCCAAATCTTGAAGGCCGTCTGATAATCATCTCCCTCGCGCGAGATGCTTTCGCCGATCTATACACGCGAGAAATCCCTGGCGCTGTCTGCTCAATGCTTGAAGGGGGGACTTCGGAGGTTGTGTATAAGGTTAATGAGGCAGGCGCTGAGGATACGGACGATCTCTACCACGTTCCATTCCTGCTTCATCCGAATGGCAAGCCTTGGCATGAAGCAAACTCATACCTTCTATGGTGTATGCGCGAAAAATCCCCTTCAGAGCGGCGAACTGATGAGGTCCGGCGTCGTGGCAGTAAATTACTCGATTACCTTCTGTTCTGTGAGACCAATAACTTGGATTGGTTGGACTTTTCTGGCTCGCGCCCCCCTCTTCGCCCGACCTATAAATATTTCAACAATATGGTGATTTTGGGAAAGCGAAGTGGTGGCGTAATAAATCAATATACTTCGGTGGTATATCACTTTTACAAGTACGTATCTCAATATTGGCATCAGCTCGATATAAGGCGAGTGGATACGGTTAAGCAAGTTAAGTTCGTTATTCAGACCCAGCGGGGAGCCCGGGTAATTGACGTTATGAAGCGTAGTCAGACTCGACGCACGCCTTCTAGTAATGCAATTCAAATTGGTTATGTTAGAGACGGCGGCGAAGACTTAAGGCCACTTACCAATACTGAGCTTCGTCTGCTATTAGAAACAATTAATGGCGGTGCTGTTTGGTCCACGATTGAGAGATTGATACTTCTCGCGTCCTTGATGACTGGTGCGCGCAAGCAAACAGTTTTAACGATGCGCCTAAAACATTTAAAAGCTTTCGAAGAAACCAAGCTGTTGTCGGAAGGTGCCTATAAATTGCACGCAGGACCATCGACTGGCATCGATACGAAAAACGATAAGGCACAGACTCTATATTTCCCCAAAGAGCTAGCTGAAGAATTGATGGTGCTGGCCAGCAGCCCTACGATGAAGAAGAGGCAAACCATATTTTTGGCCGGACTGCGAGCGCTCTTTCCTGATCAATCATTTGAGGAGGATGACGTTTACCTATTTTTATCTGATCAATGTAATAGCTACTATATGGCAAAATCTGATCCTAGATATTTTATGACTAAGTCACCTCAAACAGGCCAGGTGACGGAGACGATAAAGCGTAAGTTACTAAAAAACATACCAGCAGGTTTTCCTGACGATTTTTCTTACCACTGGTTGCGAGCAACCTTTGCTTACCAGCTATATCAGCGTCTTCAGGTTTTAATCGGAGATGGGCTAATGCATTTGGGTGATGATATAGATTTCATACAAAAGCGAATGCATCATGAGTCGCGGCAAACTACTGAGGGTTATTTGAAGTTGTTTAAAATGACGCATGAAAAAATTCGTGCTCAAGAGTTGTGGGAAAATAAGCTATTTAATGGTAGTTACGATGTGCTGATAGTGGATGGCCGGCATGTGTGAATCGGCAAACTTGGAGCATCGTGATACAAGCGTAATAACAGTCGCGGATGCTATGCAGCCATTCCTCGAGCCTGAGCGATTGCGCTTACAATTGTCAAAAAAAATAAAGAAAAAATCGATCGATGTAGGCAGTCTGGCATATTTTATACGGGGGAAAAATATAAATAATCATGATGATAGTGGGACGCCGGTAGTTAAGTCTTCATTTGTTGAGGGTCGTCGAAATTTAATTAGGAGACTGCTTGAGAGCTACGCAGTAATGCGTGAGTCTTCAATTTTGACTTGGAGCTATCGTTCGGAGTATTTTGTTGAATGGTTAAATAGTAATGGTTATGAAGAGATTTTCGAAAGTGACGTACACGCGCAGCGAGCGTATCGAGATTTTACGTCTTACCTCAATCACAGGGTCATGGTTGGAGAGATCAAGCCCTTGACTGCAAGTGGATATCAAGATGGTGCTGTAAATATTATTGAGTTGTTATGTCCTGACACCTTTCACTATATTTTATCTGGTGTTGTTAAAATTCTTGCTCCCAGTGGTTCTGCAACGCCAAGTGATGCTCATGTGCAATTATACAAAGACGTTTTCTTGGCAATTGCGCAGCAGTGCAGCGACTTTGTTTTGAATAATAGCTCTTATCCTTGCGTGGTAAATATTCGGGACTATGAAGTTGTAATATTTCCATCAAATCACGGAGCGATTGGGCCGTTTAAGATGCCTCCGGCAATTTACAATCCCGTTCAACGGCGAGTAGCGACGCCGGAAGAGCATATGGCCGCGAAGAAAAAATTAGACAGAAAAACTATAGTTAGATTTGATTCAAACCGTGCTGTATTGAGCGCGCAAGAAAATCTTGATGCGGCTAATGAAAATAATCGTCATTGGCACCGACTATATCTGAGCGCTCTCGCTGCAAAAGCCTACGCCGGACTTTTTTTGTTAATTACAGGGGCCTCACCTACTGAGTTCTCTCAATTTACCTATGAGGAGGCAATAGAGGTTGAGAAGTCTCCACTCAAAAAAGAATTAAAAGCTATTAAGTTTCGGGCTGGCGGGAAGGGTACTTTGTATAATATAGGTCGACACAATGGTTTACCGCTACTAAGGCAGTATCTCAAGCTTCGTGAGTGGATTTTGAATGGAAAAGAGGTGTCTAGTTTATTTTTCGCTATGAGTAAAAGTGTGCAAGACAATAATAAAAATTTTGAAGTGTTTTCTGCGTCGAGCACGATGAAAAAATTTCATGAGTCGATCTCAGGAGTCTTTTTAGATCCTAAGGTTCCGAAGCTATCTTCGCGAAAAATGCGAAAGCATAAAAGCAATGTACAGCATTCAGCTCGCTTATCTCCCGCTACAGTTTCTAAATCACTGAATCACACCGAAGCCGTTAATCTGTCTACCTATGCTGAGGCAACATGGGAGCAGCAGGAAGCGGAATTTGGTCTGTTTTGGCAGTCTGTGCGCCATGCCGCTGATGTAGTTCGTGAGCGCAGTGAAACTTATTCTGGCGATTCAATCTCAACAGCGGCTGGTCATTGTGATGACTTTAATCGACCATCGGTCTCAGGCAGCTTGGGCACGTCGCTTATCGAGCCAAACTGTAGAACACAGTATGGCTGCTTATACTGTTCGCATTATATATGTCACTCCGATGAAGAAGATTTGCACAAGCTCCTTAGTTTGCAATATGTAATTGAGTCAGTGCGAAAGGTAAACGCAGACGCAGGGCATGCTGACGCTCTCTTTAAGGACTTGTCGATAAGAATTGATTTCATAATTAGCGCTATTGGCGAACGCTCCGCATCCACTCTGCATTTGGTCGAGGCCGTCAGAGAGAACGTCTATAGCTACGGTATATTGACCCCGTTTTGGGAAAATCGTTTGAGTCGCTATGAACAGATAGGGGTAGTATTTTGAGACGAGGAGTCGAGTCGATAGGTAGTCTTTTTAGTAGTGGAAATTTTTCTGTTGCTTGTGAGCCAGATAATGCTCCGGTAAAGATCTCTAAACCTCGCGCTGATTTTGTATTGTGCCGTAGCGCAAAGGGTCAGCCAACAGCTATATATGGACAGAGCGTTTGGGATTTCAATCCTTATAGGTTGTCAGCTAATAAGATTAGCAGGATATGCTTTATCGTGTTTGACAATCAGAATGACGAACAGAACGCACTCGTTGAAGAGGCGAAATATCTGTTGTATTGTCTGATCTACTTTGGTGGAGGTGGGCGGCTCGGCAAGCTTAGTGTTGCGACACTTTATAGGTATTGGGGGGTTCTTCGAGGGGCGATGCAATTTTGTTACGCCCAGAAGCAAAAACCGATTGTCGGCGTATTGTCTTTGCAACAGCTTTTTTCTAATCCGGTCTATATGGCTGCATCAGTTCGCGAACAATTTTCAGGAACAGATAGAACAGCTTTGTCCGGACTATTGTCCCAGTTAGTGCGTGTTGGCCCAGAACGGATTGGGTACACCGTATTAAATCCGAACCGCTTAAACCTAAGAAGGCCTGACTCTAAACAGTATCCCGTGATACCAACGCGAATATATTTGAATCTGATCAATGTGGTTGGAGATCTGCTAGATCAGCTTTACGAAGGGATTGGATCTTATCAGTCTTTCGTCAAAGCGTTTTCTGACGAACATTACGGGATTAACTTACATAACCAGAAAAGTCGCGGGCTTGGTGGAAAAAGCTACTATCGGCCCGACATGGCGCAAGCGCTCCGAGAACACGGTCTGGAGAGTGTGTTAGTTGATGAATTCCGCTGCGATTTTAAAAAGGATGTTCAGACAGTTTTGCTTAAAATTCAGCATTTGGCTAAAACTGTAATTCATCTATATACCGGTATGCGTGAACAGGAAGTGATGCGCATGTCTTATTCCTGTCTTTCCTCGGAAATTGCTAGGCCACCTGTAATTGATGATCACGGTTTAGTACGCGATCAGCCCCTAACCGTAATGGTAATCTCCAGTACGACAAAATTTACAGGGTATAAAAAAGACGGTGCATGGTACGCCCCGGAAGAGGTCATTAAGGCAGTTGAAGTGGCGCAGGCGGTCTGTAGAGGACTTGCAAGTCTATATGGTGTTAATGTAGATGCTAGCTGCCCACTATTTCTTAGTCCTTCAATCGTAGGTTATAGTCGGAAAACTCAAGGGGTCAATGTTACTCGGTTTAAAAATCGAAGTGCGCAATTGCATGCATTGCGTGGTTTGAGGATTCAGGCAGAGGACCTGCTAGAACTGGCTCAGAGTGATCCTAGTCGTGACTTTTATAATGAGTCAATATATTCGATTGGTAATTCATGGCCGTTAACTAGTCATCAATTCAGACGCTCGCTCGCATTCTATGGCAGCAGCAGCGGATTTGTTTCGTTGCCAGCGTTGAGAAGCCAGTTTAAGCATATGACCATCCAGATGGCGCGATATTACGCTAATAACTTTGAAAATCTTCGTACGATTTTCGGCTATTACGATCCTGAAAAAAAAGATTTTGTTTTGCCGTCGAGTCATTTCGCATTTGAGCTTCAGATGGCTATGCCTATGTCTGTCGCAAATCAATTAATCGCTGATCTGCTTTTCAGTGAGGAGCCATTATTTGGCGGTACTGGCTCGTATGTGCAAAAACAGAAGCAGCGACTCGAATCAGGTGCAATTCATATTGAAGATATTCGAGCCGAGACTTTGCAGCGTGTCAAGGATGGAGCTATCAGCTACCGTCCAACGTTGCTTGGTGGATGTTCAAAGGTAGGTCGTTGTGATTTTTACCTGTTGGGTGATTACAGTGAGTGTTTAGTTTGCGAGGCAGCCGTAATTAAACCTAAAAAATTGATAGCTGCCATTGAAGCTGCAAAACAGGAGCTAACTTTATACGCGGAGGGGTCGGGCGAGTACCAGATTGTCAAAAGTGAAGTTGAGCGAATGCATGCTTTCAAGAGTCGTCTTGTTGACTTGGTGGAACTTTAATAATGAAACAGAAATCTACGGGTAAAGGATTGATTATTTGCGAGGAGGCATTACAGCGCCTAGTGGCTGGTAAACCCCACGTCGCCGAGCACGTTGGCTTACCCCTGTCTAAGCTAACTGCGGGAGCTGTGAGCCGAGAAGCTGGTTTTGACCCCGGCTATCTCAAAAAAAACCGTAATTCGCACTTACCATTAATCGCAAAAATACAGTCGTTGCGAGAGGAATCCTCCAATAACCCGAAATCTACCAATGCTGACAGGGTTGCATATCTTGAACGTAAATTGGCAGCACTAGAGGTAAGGCTCGTTATGGCTAATGAATTGCGTGATAAAGTTTTGACTCAGAATCTTCAGCTATGGGAGCGTGTTCGGAAGCTTGAAGCTGAAGAGAGTCATGTTTATAGAATAAATTAATTCGATTCAGTGTAAACGCCCGGCGAAGTCAGGGGGCTCTCCCCGAGTCGTTTATGGCAACCAACCCGATAGAGAGGCATTGGTTAAGCGGGTAAGCGCTTGGCGGACTCATATTTACTGGTCGCTAGTCGGCGCCGTTGCTGTCTGCTACGCAAAATAGGGCTTTTATTAGAGATAGTTTGCGTTTTGGAGCAACAGCGGACCGTTCTTCGAAGACATAGAGGAAAATTGGGCTAGCGCTCCTTGGCTCAATGCGGGCCCCAACGATTACGCCCATTCCACAGTAAGCACAAGCCTAAACGCGGTATTGTGATGCAGCGATGCATCACAAAACTGAACTCCCAATATCGGCGTGACAGTAATGAGCCATAATCGACTACTGCTGTGGTTCGCGAAAGACCACTTGTCATCAACTCATTTCCTTTGGAGCACCCGCGAACAGGTCATTCACCCCGCTCTGCCACATCAGCATCGATGATGACTGTACCGTGAGCCTGAGCACAGTAACGTGTTCCTTCCAGAAAGTATTAAATTTCCAGGAATTTTGAAACAATGATCTATGTCGGGTATACCGAGCAGCAACGAAGCGAGGCAGGTCATTGAGTAGGTTCCATTCCTATCGATGGAAATCAGGGCTACCGGAGTAGCTTCGGTCAAAAATGCCTTCGGCAATTCTCAACTATCGGCGTTGCCGTTGGGAATACTCGCGATCAGGCTGGCACCGCAAGCGGTTTACATGCCGTCGAGCGCTACGGATACACCATCTGTTGGCGCTGATTGAAAACCGGCCCAGCCTTTACTGGGTCAGTTTTCGGTTATCGACAACTCTTCGCGAATGCGAGTGATTAAAGAATCTAATGTGGCAGTGTCATCCAGCAGAAGGTAACAGCGCATCAGAACCGTCAACGGATGAACGTCCATGACAGAGGCGAGTGCGTCCACTTTTTCAAGGGTTGGCCCCTTTCCGCCACCCTCCAGTTGGCTAAGGTAGGTTTGGCTGCTCAAGCCTCCGAAATCCTCTTGACTCAGATGACGAGATTTTCTCATCTCTCTCAACGCCATACCAAACGCCTGTTTTAGCTCCATTTTTCTCATCCCCGCAAAAGGAATGATGAAGCCGCCTTGAACGCCAGACCTCCATTAACTATTGTTAATATTTTGGGGGAATTTTCCGTGTTTAAAACGCATAGTGCCGCTGAGCTATTTCCAGAACACGTTTTTGAGGGGGCGCGAGTTCAGCACTGGCAGTATGTTGAGCTCGAGATGCATTTTCCGTGGTTTTACATGGAACTGGTGCGGGACTACGGTGACGACGTTGTAGGTAGCATGCTTATGGTTCCGACAGTTCCGATACTTCAGCGGATGCTTTTGGAACTGGATGATCACTCTTGGTTTTCTCAAGCCTATCTCGTATCTCCTGGCTACCTGAGGGGCGAAAAAAGCTGGGTGATGGAGCCACTTGTAGAGGTGAGCCTTGCGGAAGGGGACACGAACAATTTGGCGGGTTACATCTACAAAGTTGAAGGGGGCGCCTGCTACAGCATTCAGCACGAGAGCACGTGCGGTGGTCTCAAAACTGCTGAAATAATTTTTTCGGCGGAGCGGCATCTACGTACGTGTGGGTAAACCGAATCTTGTCGACTTGGCCCTGAGGATGATTCATCGCGAATCTCGTTGCTTGGCCGATCACTCGGAGGTGGACTGGTGCGATGGCCATTACGGCTGTTCGGTTCACTCAACTAGCGTCATAGCTGTGTGGTGATGGCAACATTCAGGCCTTTGTAACCATGAGCAGGAAGTGAAATGACGTATCAAACTGAATACGGAATCAATCAACACAAACACACCCAAGCATGCTGGACAGCTGCACGCGTCTAGCATACCCAGATATTTTCGAGGCAGTAGGAATGGACGACTCACCAGCTTTAGCGCTCAGCTTCCAAGCTCCAGTCGAGTGCTGGAGTAGTGAATATCGGAGCTATCTTGTCAGGTGCAGGGAGATTCTAGATATGGCTGAACGGGTACTTGGTAGCCGTCGGTCGGCCGAAAATTGGCTAGAACGAGAAGCTTTTGGCCTGGACGGGCATGCGCCGTGCGATCTGATAGCAACGCAAACTGGGTGCACTTTGGTGAAGAATCTTCTGACTCGAATCGAGTACGGGGTCTATACATAACGTCGCCAAGCCAATGTAGTTGCGACGGGCGGCGACCAGACGTGGCGTGAGATTTTGGATATCTGTTTTTCCACCTTGCTGCCCTATGGACCACCCTTTACTGACTGCGAACTTCGGCAGCTCTACCTAGTCTGGAGCATACCGGCAAGCTGGTATGAAGGGGCTTTAGCGATGGCTAGCTGAGCTTTAAAGCAGGTAAAGTAGAGGATTGATTTTGCCGTCCTTGGAACCCATTCTGAATGCCTCTACTGTCTTGGTTCAACCGTGATGCAGACCTGACGCGGGCTGCCCTTGCGCCTTACCGTCTGCTTGAGCCGGTTGCTGAACTGTCTCATGGAGAGCCGGACTCTCCAAACATGCTGATTGAAGGCGACAACCTCGACGCGTTGAAAGCGCTTCTCCCGTATTATGCAGGTCAGGTGAAATGCATTTTCATCGACCCGCCGTACAATACTAAATCCGCCTTTGAACGCTACGATGACAACCTAGAGCATTCGAAGTGGCTGTCCATGATCTATCCCCGTCTTGAGCTTCTACGTGAGCTGATGAGTCAGGAGGGTTCGATCTGGATAACAATCGACGACAACGAAGCGCACTATCTGAAAGTCATTTGCGATGAAATTTTTGGTCGTAAAAACTTCATCGCTGAAATTATTTGGCAGAAACGCACCTCTCGTGAAAACCGTGCTGCTGTAGGCTCGTCTCATGACACGATGCTTGTGTACGCAAAAATGGAAGCGTCCAAGTGGAAGAAGTATAGAAACCTGCTTCCGTCCAACGACAAGGGCTATGGTAATCCAGATAACGATCCCCGTGGTCCGTGGCGGTCGATTCCGTTCTCTGCTCAAGGTTTCAGGCCGAATCAGATGTACCCAATCACCAGCGATTCAGGTGATGTTCATTTGCCTCCTAAGGGGCGATGCTGGGGCGCGGTGGAATCAGAGTTCAATCGGTATCGTGCCGAAAACCGAGTTTATTTCCCCAAAGACGGTAAGGGCAAACCGCGCTTGAAGCGGTTTCCATGGGAAGACGAAGGTCTAGTGCCGATGACGCTTTGGCATGCTGTAGATGCTGGCACCACTGAGGAAGCCAAAAAGGAAATCTTGGCTTTGTTTCAGGATGTGGAAGCGTTTGATACTCCGAAGCCTGAGCGCCTTCTTAGGCAGGTTCTAGAAGTGGCAAGCAAGCCCGGTGATTTGGTACTCGACAGCTTCCTAGGCTCAGGCACCACGGCTGCGGTTGCGCACAAGATGAAGCGTAATTGGATCGGCATCGAGATGTCTGCGAATGCTAGGCTTTTCTGCGGTCCACGCTTGCGTCAGGTTGTGAACGGGGAACAAGGCGGTATCTCTGAAGCTATGGGTTGGAATGGTGGGGGAGGCTACCGTTACTACAAGTTGGGTGTTCCCGTTTTTGATGACGCAGGGCACATCCGAGAAGGTATTTCCTTCGAGCAGTTAGCGGCTCACGTATGGTTCGCAGAAACCGGCACTGCTCGTTCTTCATCCGCTGAGAAATCCCCTTTCCTTGGTGAGCATCACGGCACGTACTACTTCCTTTTGTTCAACGGCATTCTCGGCGATCTGACAGCGGCAGGCGGCAACGTTCTGACCAAGCGTATTCTCAAAGCCTTACCCAAGACCGAAGGTCCCATGGTGATTTACGGAGAGGCGTGCGCAATTCCATCTGAGCTTCTTCTGGAATCACAAATAACCTTCCGACAAACCCCATACGACATTAAGGCTCGCTGACCATGGCTCTCACGCTAAAGCTGTATCAAAACCGTGCATTGTCGAGCCTTGGAAAATTCTTCGACGTGGCTCGTTTGGAAGGACCATCTAAGGCTTTTGAACAAACCGTTGATACGGGGCTAGTCAGCGACTACAAGTTGATGCCGGGTTTGCCTGAAGTCCCATACGTCTGTCTCCGTATTCCTACGGGTGGCGGGAAGACTGTGATGGGTGCCCACATCATCCAAATATGTGGTTCCACCTATCTCGAGCGTCAGTACCCGGTTGTTCTTTGGATGGTGCCAACGACCCAGATTAAGACCCAGACCATTGAAGCTTTCCGCGACCATCGCCATCCGTATCGCCAAGAGCTTGATGATGCTTTTGGTGCGCAGGTTGCGGTTTTCGATGTGGCGGAATTCACGCGAATCCGTCCAGCGGATCTAGTCACAAAGGTCTGTGTTGTTATTTCCACTGTGGCTGCATTGCGTGTGGATAAAGAAGAGGGGCGCAAGGTCTACGAGCATCATGAGGATCTAGAGGGTCATTTCAGTGGATCCGCTAAACAGCTCCAATACCTTGATAAAGGTAAAGACGGGAAAGCCGTAGCATCTTTCGCAAACCTTCTAAAGCTTCATGGTCCATTGGTCATCATGGACGAGGCGCACAACGCCACAACGCCACTTTCCTATACAGTCTATGAACGTCTTGGTCCAAAGGCTGTGGTAGAGCTTACAGCCACCCCTGATGTGTCCAGTTCGAACGTCCTAGTCAGCGTTTCTGCATTCGAGCTGAAAGCAGAGAACATGATCAAATTTCCTGTGATCCTCAAGGAACATAATGGGGAGTGGCAAGCTGCGGTCAGCAGTGCAGTAGCCAGACGGAAAAGTCTCGCTAAAACAGCGCTCGACGAACCTGAATACATTCGCCCTATCCTGCTAATCCAGGCTGAAAACGCCAAGAGCGAAGCAACCGTTGAAGAGGTGAAGCGACACCTCATTGACACTGATGGCATGGACGAAAGGGCGATTGCAGTCGCGACCGGCGCACAGCGCGAAATCGATGGAATCGACCTTTTTGCCAATGACTGCCCGATCGAAGTCATCATCACCAAACAGGCTTTGAAAGAAGGCTGGGACTGCTCATTTGCCTACGTCTTTTGCTCTGTAGCTCAGGTGAAATCTGACAAGGATATTCAGCAGCTTCTAGGACGTGTACTGCGCATGCCGTATGCGGTTCCTCGGCGTCAGGAAGCGATGAGTAAAGCATATGCACATGTGATTACGGATACCTTTGGACGTGCTGCAGGTGAGCTCACCCAATCACTTATTAACATCGGCTTCAACCCTATGGAAGCTGCTGCCGCAATCCGCAGAGAGAAGACTCCTGAGCTGGCATTACAAGGTGGTCAAGTGGGTACTCCTGAGCTACCTGTATCCAGGGTCGTTGTGGCAAAGGTTCCTGACTTTTCAAAGATTCCTGAGCGAGACCATGAACGGGTTCTGTTCGTGCTGGATGCTGAAGGACCTGGTGGAGTAGTTGAGCTAAAAGATGAACTCGACCTGCTGACAGTTGAAGCCATCGTTTCGACCGTATCAGGCAAGGATAAAAAGGCGGCGGTTGCTGCTGAGGTAGAGAGGCATCAGCAAGCTACGGTAGCTGCTAAAGCGCCTAGTGAAAGGGGAGTGGTGTTTCAGGTTCCGCGCCTTTACTCAGTTGAGCAAGGTGAGCTTGAGCTGGTTGACCGTGGAGCGGTTTCAGCGTCGTTTAGCTGGGATCTGCTGTCGTCACCACCAGACCTGTCATCCTTCCGTTTTGACGAATCGAGCATGACATTTGAAGTGTATTTGGACGATAAAACAGTCCAGTTCCAGAATGTCAAAGACGATGTGAGCACTTACCTTCCCGGCTTCGCTCAAGACCGCACCGCATCAGATTTGATTGGCTGGTTGGATCAAGAAATCCGTGAGCCATCAATCAAACAGCCTGTGCTTCGCGAGTGGTTGCGTCGGGCTGTTACCGTGCTGCTGGAGGATCGCGGCTTCTCCTTGTCACAGCTTCTCAAAGGTCAATTCATTCTTCGCAGAAAACTTGGTGAGCAGCTGTTCCTTGCTAAGAAGAATGCCTATGACAAGGGATTCCAGCAGGCTCTGTTCCATGATGATTTGGAGCTGGTCACATCTTCAGAACCTGACCATGCGTTTACTTATCCAGCAGACATGGCGCTGTACCCAGCTACCTCGTACTACGCCGGGTCATTCAAGTTCAAGAAGCACTACTACCCGTTTCCCGGCATGCTTCCTTGGAAAACATCGAAGGGTGAGGATGCAGAAGAATACCTCTGCGCGCAGGCGATCGAGCTGCTGGATGAAGTCGAATTTTGGGTAAGAAACCTCGTGCATGCGACCCAGTTCTGGATGCCTACCGCGACTCAACGCACCTATCCTGATTTCGTAGCGCGGCTCAAAGACGGCCGGCTTTTAGTGATTGAGTATAAAGGGGGAGATCGCGTAAGCAACGACGACAGCAAAGAAAAGCGAGTCATCGGTGAGCTTTGGGCCAAAAAATCAGGTGGCAAAGGAATCTACCTTATGGCCCAGAAGAAAGATGAGCAGGGAAGAGGCTTGCGAGAGCAGCTACTCTATGCCATCAACGGGGCTCATTGACACTACGTAATTTAACCGTCATCCGAAGGGCATCCATGACTACCGTTCACTGTGTGATCGCGGTTCGAGTGGTATGCCCTTCGCTGATTTGTAAGCGTCCGGCGAACTCACCCACCTGATCCCAACCATCAGGGTAATGCGCCAACGAACCTCTTATCCCAAACCCTTAAAAGCCCAGGTAGTCCAGGAATGCCTGCAACCCGGCGTATCGATGGCCAGCGTCGACTTACGCCGTGCTCGCCGCAAGTTCTTCGAGTTGCTTGTGGCGAAAAAGAGTCCGTTGGCCGAACAGGCGCTGCATTCGATCTGCGGACTGTATGAAGTTGAACGCCATGTGCGGGGCTTGTGCGATGGAGAACGCGGGCGCATACGTCAGGAAAAAGCAGCACCGATCATCAAAAAATTGCATGACTGACTGCCGACACAGCGAGCAAGTGAAATTGACCGGTTGCTACCGCATCGGTGGGTACAGCACTACCGGACAAAATTGGTTCGGGTTGAAGTGTCAGGTTTTTCCGCGCATGCACGCGTATCCATTTATGGACGAGGTTGGCGTTGAGATTGTGGGTCAACGCGACATTGGCCAGCGAGGTGTCAGGCTGCGCGCATTCGGCGATAACCTGGGCCTTGAAGGACTTGGAATAGGAACGGCGTTCTTGTGGCATAGGCGTCCGCTTAACAAGGCTGAAAATGGTGTCCACTTAAATTTAGGTGTACACCATCGCCTCAAGCGACGGTGTCAGGAAGGTGTGTTGCCCGGACGGTTACGAAGTTTCTGTAGTTCACCAAAGTCATTTTTGAAATGTGCATAATTCTCCATAAGCGCCGACGTCCATGAACAGCCTCAATTGGCCGCAGTAGCTATTCCTTCCAGGGGGTATACAGTGGTCAGTCGGATCCCGCTTCGGCCATTACCGTCTAGTTCTAGTATTCGAAGAGGTGGCTGCCGCCCGTTTGGTGTTTCTACCAAATCTACACCAGAAAACTTTTCTATGAGGTGTCGAGCCAGAGCTCGGCTAGACGTGGTGATAACGAGATTGAGCGTATTACTGCTTTCCAACACAGTCGCTCGCAGAATGTCGAGCAGGCCGACGCGATTCAAGTCGTCCAAATGGACGATGGGCTCATCAAGAAAGAATGTCCCACCGAGACTACGCGCGCGCGCCAGGAATAGTGCTAGCGCAAGGTCTTGTCGCTGGCCTTGGCTAAAGTCTTTTCCCGGATCAAGCTGCTGGTCACCCGCATCGGCGAGCCAATGCAAAAAGTCTGCATCCGCACCAAGGTTAATCCGGTCAAAAACACGATTAGCATGCATGCGAGCGAAGAGTGGATTTACCACGCGGCTGAGGTCTTGAACCTTCTGACGGCTAATCGAGGTGTAGGCGTCATAAAAAACTGCGCGTGCGCGTTTTGCGGCATCCAGCCTTCCGGTTATCTCATCAGCTTCATCGATTAATAGTTGAGTTGCCTGCTGAAGCTCAAAGAGGCGAGAGCGACGAGATTCTGCTGCCCATGCTGCCCTAGCGGCCTCAATGTGTCCTTCAATTACAGTAAGGCGATAGTTTTCTGCCGCAAGTTGAGACATTAGTGTATCAAGCTCAGCGTTCGGCCATTCAATGCCCGGTGAGACCTCTTGCCATGCAGATTGCAAGGATGCGAGCTCCGCTGATTTCTGCTCCAAGGCTAGACGACACTCCTTCAAACTTTGCAGCGATCCGGCATACTTCGCGCGTAGATAGTCACGTTTACTGGTTGCAGCCTCAATAGACTTCGCGAGTTCAGCAAGCTCAAGCTGAATCACGCGATTTCGTGCTTCAAAGGAAGCGTTCAAGTGTTGGTGTAGATCTGCGACCTGGAATCCGGAGCTTGGCATCCTAAATTCAGATCCGAAAAATTTAGTTGAGATAGCATCACGGGCTGATAGCAGTGTGGAAATCGCGTCGGCAACGTCCAGACGCGCAGCGATTGACTTGAACTCTTCTGCCGTTGCACCTGGGCTGACTCCTAGCCTCTCAAGTTCTCGAAGCTGAACAGCGTTGACTAACTGCAGATCCGAGCGCTCGCTCTCCAGGGTGTCCAGAAAGTTTTGCTTTCGCAGGCCTGCTTCGAATTGGGATTGAGCATGTTTGGCTGCATCTTCGGCCGCGGCCACCCCAGACCTGGCTGCTATAATCAGTTCAGGCGCGGCCGCAAGCGTCGCATTGATGGCGGATCTGAGGTTTTCAGCGTCCTTCCAGTCATATGAGCACAAAGGGCACTTTCCAGTGTCGGCGCCGTGGTCATGACCTAAAAGCTCTCTTCCAGCAGCTTGCAATCGTGCAACTGGGCTCGCCACAGCATCTAGCAGTTTGGCAGCAACTTGAGCGTTTGAGACCGCCTCAACGGCTTTTTTCTGTAAATGCCCCAACTCTTCATGCGAGGGGGCGTCCAAGCGAGCTGCATTAACCTCAAGCTCCAGTTCCGCTAAGCGCGTAGTCTCATACACTGATCGGTCAGTTGATAACTCAAGCGCTTTCAATTCTTGACGACGTTTTTGGCGTGCGCTCGCCGGCCATTGGTTTTCAGAATACTTATGAGCAAGCTCGATGAGGCTAAGAGAAAGATCATCTGCAAAACCTCCATCTAGAAGAGTTGCGAGAACTTTCGAGCTCAGCTGAAACATTTGATCTTGAGCCTTCGCTAGCTCTTGTCCCAAAAGATAGGTTGCTTCCCGCCTCGAATTGAAATCAGTGAGTTCAGTTGCCGCTTGCCTACCATCATTTTCAGTCTGGGCTAGCGACTGCGCCAACTCAGTCTCACTATTCACACCTTCGGCCACAGCAATTTCTAGGCTGCCTCGAACACTCCACCTTGCTTCAACGCGTTTTGCTGCGTCCAGGCGTGCATCAAGTGCGTGCTTTTGACGGCGGTGTAAAGCTGTAAGTGAGGAGAGTTGATCATCTAGGCTAGATCGTTCGTCGAACCCCCGAATATCTTCTGGCGAAAAGAGAAGTATGGCATTGTCAACCTCCAAGCGCGCTGAGCTGGCTTGCGAAGCCCCCGTTGTCACATCAGGACCTAGAGAGAGCTCCAGATCAGCGACCTCCGCTGACTTCGATTCGGTCATCTTTGTAAGGTTTCGCAGACGCCTAGTCATTTCAACAATGTATTTTTCACACAGACGTTCAGCATCTAGTAAATGCCGAATACCGAGCAGGTCGGCGAAGACTTGAGTGCGCCGCTCGATAGTTTCTTCGTCAGTATCGACCAGTGCGGCCAGCGCTTCAGAACTTAAAAAACGCGTTCCTTTGAGCCACCGCTGCCTTAAATTTATTGCCGTTAAGGCGTGTGCTTCGTCAGCCGCAGCGACCGGAGCTAAGAGGGCTAAAAGGTCATTGGGACGAACGGTGACCGCCCCATCTTCATTGGCACCAAATATTGCAGAAGACTGCGACCCGTTAACATCCCGCTGGACAAACTTTTGGTCTCCATCGATATAAAGGTTCGCGGCTGCTGAGGTAGCGGTTTTATTTTGACCGGAAAACTTCGGACTTAAAATCAGAGCATCGAAGCTATTACCTTCCTTCAGCCTTTCTACTTGCCCCGTGAGCAGCCATTCAGCAGCCTCGCACATCGTTGTCTTGCCAGTCCCGTTAGGGGCGTACACCACAGTCAATGGTGAGCTGAAATCAAATCTGACGGAGTCGTTGATCCCACGAAAATAAGACACATATAGAGAGTTGAGTCTAATTCCGCGCATTCAAAGGCCCCTCATGACGTAAGACAGTTCCGTTAACGCCAAGCGTGGAAAGCTCGGTCCACAGTGCTTGTGCTTCAGAGTCGAGTTCTGGCCATTGCAGTTCACAACTCGTGGGGGCAGATGCCTCTGGCAGTCCTAAGACTGTTATGTCGGCTACGCGTTGCCACAGCCCAGTTTTATGGTTGTGGTCTGCAGGTGCCGAAGGCCAAATTATGTGCTTACGACACACTTGCGCCGACAGCTCTAGTCGACGAATTTTCTCTCGAGCATCCTCCTCCGGTGCCTGAGGAAGGGCTAGTACCAGATAGCCGTCTATCAGCCCCCCAAGAGAACTTCGCTCTTTTCGGACGAGAATCTCATCAAACCATGCTTGACCTTGCGCCGCTGCTTGCTCGATGGAAGCATAATCACCCCCACCGCAAGGCCACAGGAGAACAAGCGCGTAAGACGAAGACCAAAGCGTTGTCCCCGCAGGGGCGGAAATCTCTATTCCGGGAGGCGGAAGCTCTGGAGTGCGATCAAGACCTACTTTGACGCAAAGCTCATTAAGTTGCTCATTGGCGGAGGTCCAAAATGCGGAGTCTTCATTCATACTTCCTACTCCCTAAAAAAAGAGGCAATCTGACCGAGTAGTTCCTCAACTCGGTCGTCATCCTCTGCTGCCACGTAATCGGCGTAGACCGCTGCGGCTTTCGACAATCCGAGGCCAGCAACTCGACGCATACCCCGAAGCCCCCCAATATCGCCTGATACGGGCGCAAGTGACCCGCCTGCACGAAGGTCGGTGTTGCCCTTTGGGAAGGTGATGAAACTATCACGTCTATCAGGGTGAAATTCACCGTCCGCCAAGTCTCCAAGTGGAGTTGCTCCAAGCACGACTAAATGCGGATGTGGGCCGCCTGAGTCTCTCCATTCTCCGAGAATGCGTCTCAGCGCCCTAGGTGATTCTTTATGAGAGCGCCATATCAGTAAATGCCGGTTTAGAGAGCGGACGATGAGCTGACCTGTGGCCCCTCGAGAGTCTTGCCAATCTATTCCTTCGACCGATTTCAGCGTTGCCAATGCGTGAAGCCCGGCTCGGAGTGCACTGATTACTTCAGGATCAGCAATCGCGTCAGGATCGACCTTCTTGCCGGAGTCCGTACCTTCCAAAATGGCGTTGAGTATGGCGCTCGAGTCGGCTAATGGGTTGGTGTGCAAATACTCTTCTATTTCGGCAATGCCAACCCTCAGTCGTGGAGCAGCGCCTGTATCGGGCGGGTACCTACGTAAAAATCGTTCAATCTCATAAGTGACTTTGTTGGGCACTGAGGTTACAGGCAGGGTGATCCCCACACTCTGTATTGGGCATACCACATTCCCCCGCCAAATCAGCAGGCTGTTGACTGGATTGTACGGCGGCCAATATATGATACCTGCGGTGACGGTTGGGTGAGTCCCTCGTACTACTGCCCCCACGGTGCCCTGAGCGTTCAGCGATCTTGCCGCGGAGAGATTTTTCTGACCGTGAGGCATCTCAGTGAACGACGCGAAAACACCGCTGAGACTTCTCCATTTGTCGTCGGACTCATCTGCAACAGGTACATCGTGAGCGACGTTGCAAAGCGCGACTATTCCTCGTCGACCGGCAAGAACTTGGTTCAAAAGGGAGTCGATAGCGATCCCCCAATTTTGGTTGTATCCGGATTGGAGCAAGGACCCTACGATGAGCGCTGGACGGTCATTGTTCAGGCTTTCGAGTTTGCGGCGGATACGTGCCTGAGGTGAGTTTTGGTCTTGTCCTGCGGGCCTCAGTAAATCTGCACAAATAAGCGGAAACAGGTCCAAGTCGTTAAAGCGCAAATGCAGAAGCGTGTCATGGGGCTGCACATCATCTAGTACTACAGCTTCATAACTTTGCTGGAGGGCATTTTTAAGATAAGTGATGCAGTGAGTCTGGCCGTTTGGTTCATGAATCCAGCACCAACCGCCATTCACACGCATTGTTGGGCTAATGCCGCTACGAGTCTGGTCCCACGCTAGGTGCCTCACAGTGCCGTCTTCGGACGATGCTATGTGCCATTGGATTACAGCTTCTCCAAATGGAAGGCCAAATCCCGCAATCAGCACAAGCGATCGATTCGTAGCTCTAACAAGGGCGTCTACGGTGTTCCAGTCCACGGAGCCCAGCGCCCACTCGGGGGCAACAATGAGCACTGGGTCACCAGCGGGTGCGAACGCGGACAGGGCGGGTCCGGTCCCATCTGGTTTCGTCTCGAGCAAATTACGCAAAACGTTTAGCGCAGTTGGCCTACTGAGATCGTTTAATGCCTCATTAACCGTTGCCGTAAGCTGGAGCAGGCAAAGATTGAGTCCGCCTCTGGGACGAAGCACACTATCAACCTGAACACTGGTGTAGTTATCTTGAAACTCAAAAGTCAGTTCGGGCACAGTAGTGCAGCCATTAGCCTAGGATATCGTGGAAAGGACGTTAGAGCAGCGATTGTGGTGAGTCAATATGCCATCATCGGTAGCACGGCTTTTCGTTGCATGAATGATTCAACGTGGATAAAGGTCGCGTACTCGAACAAAAGGTGAGCCTGTCTCCGCCGCACGGCGGACTTTGACTTTTAGCACCTGGGATAACGAAATTTCTCGATCTAATAACTCGTAAAGATCCAATCCATCCATGCAAACTACCCGCTTGCCTCGACCGAAGGCGGCAAGACCTTCTTCTGTGAATCCGCTATTACTAATAAAAAGCCCACGAGTCCAAGCAGCCTTTTGCTCGATCTTCCCGTGGAACGTATGCAAGTCAGCGACACCAATTGCATGTCCATGCCATTTTGCTTCTAGAAGATAAACTTCATTGTCGAGCTCAAAGCTACCGTCGATTTGCTCTCCTCTCACCCGGAAAGGCTCTCGGGCGGCGAGTTGAAATGCGTCAAAGAGGTTCTTGAGAAATGCCTCAAAAGCATAGCCACGAGCGTGTGGGAGCAGTTTTCCGACGTCTAAAAGGTCATTTTTGAATTTCGCAAACTTGTGACCTTCAGTCACAATTTTAACGGGCTTCGCTGCGGTCTCTGAGGCCTGCACTTGGCCCGACAGTCGATTCAACAATGCTCGATATCGCTGTTCTGAATGGGGGATCGGATCAGGTGTGTTGGTCCTAAGGAGATGCTCATTTCGATGCTCCCATAGGGCGGCGAGAAGCCGCACAGCGTCAGCGTCGTTGCAGCTCTGCAAGAAACACTTCAGGCGTTTACCCTTTGACCGGCCATTGATCGAAAACTGGGGATTCTCAATATCGACATTGAGTTCTGCGGCAAAAAAGGCCGAAAAACTGGCGTCTGAAAAGTCCAAGACAAAACCCGCTCCACGGACGAACTCGACGAGATCGCCTACAAAGCGTAAATCGAGGGATCTGATTGAGCTAATGTTGGACTCCTTCCTAGGGCTCAAATTTCCATGGTGTCTGATCTTCCCCTAATACTTCAAATCTATGCAAGCAGCGCCCGGGCAAGGGAGTTCTACACTAGAGAGTGTATTGACTAATAGACTGCAAAGGTGCGTTCTTGCTAGCACTCGCGGTTTTCGCACCCTGAGGCCGCCGCGCCTGCTTCACACCGGAAGCTGGAAGCTTGCAAGGTGTCTAGAAAATCAGGGGCGATTCGCTCTAGATTGTATCTGTCCACCGAAATAAAAGCGGAGCTGGGATTTTTTATGGCTAAGAGCGAATCACTGCGACGTCCAACTGAGGCTGATTTAGAGGCCGCTGTACATTCTGTAATCACAAGCGCATTTCCTGGTGCGAATATCCAGATCCGTCATCAGGTGCACTTTAGCTTTCAAATAGGTCGGGCCCCAGTCGCGCTGGACGGTGGGCAGGCTTGGATGAAGGAAGGACGGGCTGATATCGTTCTTTTCCATGAAGATCGTCCATTGGCTGTCTTGGAGTTGAAGCGCCAAGGGCTTCCTCTTACCGAAGCAGATCGGTTGCAAGGCATGTCCTACGCTCGACTACTCGATCCCATGGCGCCGCTGGTGGTGGTCTCAAATGGAACGCAGACCGAGCTGTATTCGACCTATGACGGGTCGAAGTGGCTGCCTGACGGCGATGAAGGAAAGCAGCTTGCTGGGTTGATCAACAGTACCTTCACCGTGGCGAGCGCTGACATACGCAAAGCCGCGGAGACCTTACTGGGCACGGACTGCAGGGTTTGGTCTGAAGTGGTGAATGCGAGCTCCGCCGAAAAAATAGCTCAGCTTTCAGGTGATCTCGCATCAAGTGATGCATTGTTCGCACATGATTTTTTGATTCCGAGAAACGCGACGAGGGAGCTACTCAAGGAGCTTGAACACTCCTGTTTCGTCATCCTTGAGGGGGAACCGCTGGCTGGGAAAAGCAGTGTGCTGCGAGAGCTTGTGGATCTGGCTGCACAAAGTGATGTATTTGTGCCGTTGTATCTCGAGGATGGCGGCCTTGGATATCTCCAATGTGTGGCTGACGCATTGCGGCGAACGGTGGAGTGGCCTTTCAAAGCTGAGGATGCACGCTCCTGGCTTCAGTCTCTAAAGCGTGATCAGGAGATGAAGCTGGTAATACTGATCGACGACTACAGAAATGCCAGTGAAACCAGTCAGAGAGAGTTGGAGGATCTGGTAAACATCGCACAGAGCGGCGGCTTCGTTGTCGTGATTGCTATGGATGATGGCTTGACCGAAAGCGTCATCAAATCACGCAAGGGTAGATCGCTTTCGTCTTTGGGGCGGATGGGTACGCGAGTCACTGTCGGGCCGCTGCTGGACGATGAGTTTGAAAGCGCCGTATCAGCTGCTAGGTCTCACGGAGTGAGACTGATGAGGGGTAGCTTTCGTTCTGTTGATTACCGCCGCCCGTGGATTTTCAGATCGGTGATCAGCAAGGCCAAAAAGGGATCTTTCGGAACCGAGTGGCATGGGCCCGAGGCTCCAGCTCTGTTGGGCGTGGATTTCATACATTACGTACGCGAACATTACGACGATTCCACCCTAAGGCATCACTTTCACGAGCTCGCCATAGTCACGCTCGATGACTACCTTCGCGCGGGTCGCTCCGACAGTATGGAGACAGACGCCACAACGACTTTTCTATTGCGTAGCGAAGCCCTGAGAGGGCTCACGATTGAATCCAGAGAATATTTGGTTGGATGTGGTGCGCTTAAGCCTCGAATGTCTGGGGATGCTTGCATTTTTCGGATCGGATTTTGCGAAATGCTGGTGAGCGAACTGGCCACTGTCATTGCTGAGTGCCTAAAGAATCTACTTAAATCTGGGTGCGCGGCAGCAGTGGCTTGGCTGATGGGTGTAGCCGAGCTGTTGCCTATGGGCGAAATTATCGTTGCGCGTGCAATAGTCACGATTTTCCAATCTGGCGTCGATCCAACACCACTGTGCAAGGAGCTTCTGGCGCAACAACCAATCCATGGTGATAGCTCGCCAAAAACTCGATTTGCGATCAAAACCGTCGATCTGCCGCTGGACGATGAGGATAATAGCTTCGAGCTGGACGGCGTATCCTCCGCTTACTACAGCGACAATATTTTGCCCTGGATAACCCTTTCGCATGTGCTAGCAGCGTATCCATTGAGCACGGAAGAAACTGGGTTCTTTCCGCAACTGTTGATTTTGATGGAGATGGCCAAGTCTGAGGTGACGCTTCGCCGCCCTGGGACAACCGCCGCCTCGCGCGAGCTATTATCACAAGTAATGAACGACGGTACGTTTGTCCCTGGTTGGAATGCCGGCATTATAGAGCCCGTGACCTTCGCCATCTTCAAGACGTTCAGAATGCAGCCAAGTTTGGGGGACGCATGGATGACGATGCTCGGAGCGATGGAATCTGCGCACTTGCTGGCGCGAACTTACACTGTCCTGATCGAGCTGATGCGCCACGGCGGGCCTCAGGGCGATTGGGCTGCGATTACTTCAACGGCGATACTCCATCCCTTGCTGAGAAAACATACAAACATTCCTACGATGACTGATTCTTTCGTCGTTGTTGATGTTATTGAGTGACGACTGACTGACATTACGTACTCGGGATTTACCGCGACGTTGATATCCAGTTCGACCCGCCCGGCCAGGCCATCAATCGATTTTCGAAAGTCGAGGGGCCTCGGGTAGAGATAGACTTTTCGACTTTGGCATCGGGTCGCATCATCGCGGGCTGGCTTCTGAGGGATTCGGCAGCACTGCATCCGGGATCAGCGAAGCGCTTTGAATGTTGGGTTCATGGAGCGCTTACGCAACTTTCATTCAGACCCTGTCGTTTTTGTGAACCTAATTAAACAGTTTGGGGTGAGTTGCGACGGGAATTAGCTTGACTCGAAGCCGCCTCAGTTAAAAGGCGGCCTGTTGATGCTTACTCTTTATAGTCTTTAATTGCTATCGTATAATCTTCAATGATTTGAGTCGGCGAAAGTCGATAAGCTGAAAGATTTTCCTTTATATAAACTTCGGAAAGATCTTTAAAGTCTTGATGTTCAAATGTCTTGTAGAAGTTAGAGATTTGGGACTTTAGCTTGCCTAAAGCTTTTTCTTTGAGTGCGACGACCTCGGATAGGAAAGCTCCTCCGCTTTCTAAGTTGTTTGTAGGGTGAACAATGATGTTGATCGCACTGCAGGCTGAATAATGCTTGGTGAACCAAGCGCACGAGCGATTCATTTGTTCAGCTTCTCGCTTGTCAATTTTGGCCTTGTTTGGAAGTGCGTCATTTTTGCACTCCCACAGCAAATACTCGCTATCATTAACAGCCCAGAGATTGTCTGGCCCCTCTTTCCATATTTTGTCAGGCCGTTCGCCTCTAAAACCTAGTGCGAAACTCAGCTTGTCCAACGCATCTTCAAATTTATCAGCTTTTTTGCCAAAGCTAAGCGTGTCTAGTATTTCCGTTAAATGGATCTGTAGTTGGTCATAGGAGCCGAAGTTCGAGATCCATCCTTTGATTCGCTCAATTCTTCCTTGGCTGGTTGCCGTAAGTTTACTAAAGGAGACGCCAGATATTGGTGCTAGTAAAAGAGGGTTTGTTCGATGGGCCACAATCTGGAATTTATTTGATTGCTCCCGCTGGTGGAGGTAGCTGTAGCGAGCCATCTGCTGCAAATACCATCCACGGTCCTCGGAGCTGGGGTTGAGAGAGTCAATTAAGTTCTGCAGTGCAGATACGGCCTCCGCATTTTTACCTTGCTGGTACAAGATTTCAGCATCAAGCTCTTGCTTATAAATATTCAAAAGCTGGAGGTTGGCGCCTTTCTCTTTGACTGATTGCATGCGCTGCACGTAATAACTTTTCCATCCGGAATCTCGTTGAACACTCTGATTTAGCATATCAATAAATGCTTTTCTAGGGTCTGAGTGCGCAACATCTTCTCTCGCCATGACAGATATTTCGAACCCAATCTCCAGCTGCGTGGATACCTGCGACGACAGATATTTTCTTGAGTTTTTATCGCGTACTAGGCGAATTAGTTCGGGGCCTGTGAGAACCGCCGCAGCGTAATCCTTCTCGCCTCGAACGCATCTACCTAAGCCTTGTTCTACCGAGCGGACTGCACGCATCATTGTTGATTCGGCGTCAGGGCGACAATCCTCCTCGTATAAGTCAACAAGATTTTGGGAGTAAGGCTTGCCGTCAAAAATCAGAATCCGACAATCATTGTCCGGTAGATCAATGCCATCATAACGGTTAACAAGAACTAAGGCTTTTTCATATGATTTATTTTTCAGTGCTACTAATTTCGGTTGAATCGTGTCCGCATCTGCAACCGTCGCTCCGTATCCGGCCCAATCTTTGCTATTGTTAAAGCTATTAACGAGGGCCACTCTTCCAAAATCTGCTTTAGGCCAAGCGTTGCCAAAGAACTTGACCATTGTGCCACGGTCTAGAGACTCATCCATTAGGGAAGGGATAAGAATCATTTTTTCTCCAGACCATTTTTCCTTGGTGTATGTAAGTGGTGAAACGATCGTATTCGGTGCGAGTCTTAGCCCTTTGATGAGGAAAGCATCATCAGTGACAGTTGCAGACATGAAAATTCGCTGGCTCGCTTTCCAATAAGAGCCAAACATGTCTAGCGGCGCTACATATGGCTCGATTTCTACACTAGATCCGGAAATGATACACTGGCACTGATCAAGCCTATCTTTAATTAAAGGCCAGGCAAACTTTATACTTTTTTTATCTTGATGGCGTGATAGGATTTTTGCTATTTCATCTATATTGTCTAGCCAAGCCCAATAGGGTATTGGTAGATATGAACCGTATCGCTTGTTTTCAATATCGGCGAAAGTTCCCTCTCCTTGTTTCGCTAGGTGATGTGCAAACAGGGAGCGCAGTTCGCTGTAGGCGTGTTCGTCGTGCGGTATTTTGAGAGAGCAGGCATGGCGAATACTGTCTGCACACGCATGCGCATCGTCCATCAAAATGGATTCAACTTTTAGGGATCGTGCGCCTAGTGAGAACTTGGTAAGGCCATTGAATAGTTTTTGTACGGATGTAATAAATATTTTTTCTCCGCTACTAAAGTCGTCTGGTATGTCGTCGGACTCTTCACATACTTTTACGCCAAAAAGCTTTGCTTGCTCTTTCGTCTGGTTGATGAGCAGGTTGTCCGGGCAAATATAAAGTGCGGGGCCTTTTTTTTCATTTATTAGTGATTGCAGCATTAGCAGGCCGATCAAGGTCTTACCTTGGCCCGTATGAAGCTTGACAATAGTATCTCGTTGGGATCGATGGTTGGCGTGCCAGTCAACCAGCACTTCCTCTTGAGACTCGCGTAGTGGGCCTTTATCGCTAGCTCGGTCTAGGGTTTCGTATAGTTCTAAGGGATCTATAGGGCTATCTTTTGCGACATCGTTTAGCTTTGAGTTAAAGTCGACCATTGACATATCCTTCCTGATATTTTGAAGTACTCAGTATCAAGCACAGCTCTTTAATCAGGTTTGGTATCGCGTTGCGATGCTCGGCGTCCCTGCCTAATTAATGAGCTAACCTACCATGGTTGATAGCGGTTTGCCATGTTGGTCGCGGAGAGCTTTTTAGCTGGCGGTTCTACTCGAGGAGCTGGAGGGGGCTTCGAGACGGTTCAACATTGGTGGGCATTAATTCATCGGGAGAGAGGGGGGAGCTTCAAACACATGGAGACCAAGCACCGTGTCAATGACCTATGAGGCGATTGACCGTGAGGAGGCATCGAATTCGCAGCGCCGTATCTTCACGTGTAGTTTGCTCAGGGGGCTGACTGAGTAGCCTGGCTTCTGTTCGCTACGACTATGGCTCTTACACTTCCGCAGATCTGCTATGCAAGTGGCGCGCTACTAAATTGCTCTTCTCGAGTGCGTTTAAGACTGGTGTATAGGGTAAGATTGGTAACTTGCTAGGTTGTGATGCGAGCATCTAAAGCTCTAATAGGAGGTGATCGCTATGGTCGAGAGCTAGTCGCCGTATATGCTGTCGTAGGCGGTGCCCGGGTTTTAGTGGGGGGTATGCTATGTGTTGATATCGCAACGATGTTTAAAAGCCATTAGAATGTAAATATAAACTTTAATAGTGATAATATGATTACCAAGACCGGGAAAGAGCTTAAGAATATTGAAAAGTGTTTGGCTTATATTGTGGCTAATGTAAGCATGAGTAATTCAATTGGAAAAACTGATATTAATGTAGAGCTTGAGCGGTTTGTTAAGCGGCTCTTAAACTTGTACTACGGGTTAAACTTTGAGCTGGCTAGCGGGATCTCCTCGACATATCCTGCAATTGATTTGATCGACCGAGGTGCCAGAGTGGCCTGCCAAGTGACATCAACTAATAGTGTTAAAAAATTGAAAGATACAATGAGAAATTTTGATCGGCTTGAGATGTCGAAAGACTTTGATGAGCTTAAGTTTTTTATTCTTTCGGATAAGAGGGCTCCTAAAATAAGTAAAACTTTTGGCGAGCTTGGTACAAGCTGCACGGTTCTAACAATAAAAACGTTTAACGCTTTGATCCATTCTCTGGATGATGAAGGGAAAATTTCTAAAGTAAATAGCTTGTTCATTGGTGAGGAAATATTCAAGCCGCTGGTCGAAGTAATTAAATGTAAAGGGGGGCAGATTGTTCGGCTTGGTTCGATTAGGAAACTTTTAAAACAGGCTCAGCTCGATTCGGAAATAGATCCCGATCAAGTAGAGCAATACATTGACGATGTGAAGGCATTGGTCCATGAGGTATCTAAGCTGAACGTAGAGCAAAGAACATTACTTTGCGACTTGATTTGGAAGGCGCATACCCAAGTGGGGTCCTACACTTGTCTATATTTGGAAGAAAGCGAAATTGCCGTGGAGTTTTGCGAGAGGGAGCGTCTGGTGATTTCATCTCTTGTAAGTAAAAATCTCATAGAGTGGGATGAAAGTTTTTCAAAAAACCATGTGGAGAATGAGATAACAGCTTTGCTGATTGTGAATAAGTGTGAGTCTGAGCCAAATATTTTTTTTGAACTGAGAAAAGCTTCGCAAGGAAGTCTGGAGCAGCTTAGGAGTATGTTGGTGGAGCTGGATTATTCAAGTTTGGAATAAGTAATGATTTTCGCCATGGCGAGGCACTGAAGTTCTCCGTCTAATCGACAGCTTCTTTGCTCTGCTAAATCAACGCAAGTGGCATCGAGCAGTACCGTAGAGCATTACATCTTGCCTGCTTTTAATGCGGTCCAAATAGGAACTCCGCGTTTTTCCTGGGTTTCACCGATGAGCCGAAAGTAAAAACCTCTCAGCAGCTTGAGTGAACAGCATTGCTAGCACACGGGGCTCAGCCGTCTCAAGCGACAGAATCAATAAGCTTCGATAGGTCCAGATCTTCGTAAAAACTGTCAATGTATACTCTGCGAGCAAAGTCGCTGCTCTACAGATGGTGTCAATGTTGGCTTTGGTGTTGGCAGAATTCGTCAATCTCTATGGCGATGATTGACAGTCAATGGACTTTCGGACTGTTTACTCTGCGACCATCCATTTTGCTGGACTGATCGTCTGTCAATGTGGTCTAACGATAGGTGATACCTCCTACTATTGGCCGGATGATCCGTTGGTGGCTGAAGCAACTGCGCGGATAAAACCTCGCAAGTCGTAACGCCACAGGTCCAAATGTGGGAGGGGGCAAGCCCCCTCCCACATGGGTTTTGCGGTGTTGGTTATGGCGCAGCGGGCAGCAGGAAGCGGGCAATCACCGGAAGATGGTTGGAAATACGCAACGTATCCTCCTGGCGCACCTTCGCCTCCACCCGCTTGATCCGCGGGCTGTAGAACAGGTAGTCCAGCGTGCGGTCGGGCCCGTCCACGCTCGGGTCGTTGGGGAAGTGGGTCAACCATTTCTCACGGTCAATCCCGCTGGATTGGCTATTGCTCGGGATCATCGGGTACTTGTCCCACAGCAAATGCAGCTCGCTGTCCGGCGAATACTGCCCGCGCTTGCCGGCGTCCAGGCGCAGGAATTGCCCCAGGGGCAGCAGGTTGAAATCGCCCCCGATCAGCCAGGGCGTGCCACGGCCTTCGAATTTATCCAGCAGCTTGACCGTGGTTTTTACTTGTTCCTGCACCGCACTGCGCCCAGGGCTATCACCGTCCAGACGGGTATTGAGCACGGCCAGTTGGCCACCGTCGCTCAGCGGCAGGTAGGTCAACAGCAGGGCGGGCTTGGGTTGGAACTGGCGGCTGATGATATTGGCTTCGGGCGCCGGCAGCTGCAGGCGTTCGGCGTGCTCGATCTGGTAGCGGCTCAGTGTCGCCAGCTTGCGACCGACGCTGCCGAAGATATGCCAGTCGGGAACAAAGTCGGCCTTCCAGTCGAAGGCCTGGACGCTGCAGGGGTAGAGGTCGACCAGGCGCTCTTGCAGCAGGGCAAGCTGGTCCTGGTAATGGGAGGGCTTGGCGTTTTCGTCGAGTTCCTGCAGCAGCAGGATGTCGGGTTGTTCATCGCGAATCACCCGTGCCACTTCGTCGAGGCTGGCGGCCATGTCTTCCACGGTGGGACGGTCGTCCGGGCCACTGCCGTCGGCGGTGTCGTACCAGAACACGTAGTTCTTGCCGGCCAGGTATTGGACGTTCCAGGTCATGACCTTGAGCGCCTGCCCCGGCAGCAGCGTGGGCGCACGCGGTGCAACGCAGCTCACCGGCAGGGTTTCCTTCGGCTCGGGGCGCCAGGTCAGGCTGTAGATCAGGGTGACGAGCAGGCCTGTGATGATCAACAGGCCCAGCAGGGTGATGCGCAATAAACGGGTCATCGGCTCGGCTTATAGCGTTTCAGGAGTGGCACGGAGCATATCACCGTGCGTCTGCATCGCCACCGATCAGCATGAATAAACGAAACAGCACCACGCTGGTAAACAGTTGCAGGAAGCTGTGGGCGCTGTCCAGCAACAGTCCCAGCAGCGGCGCAGGCTCGGGATACGCTGCAACACTGGCGCCCTTGAGCAGCCACAAGGGGGTCATCACACACAGCAGGCACACCAGGATCATCCAGAAATGCCCACGGCTCAGGCGGAAGCTTTCCTTCATCGCTTCCAGCGCCGGCATGCCGCGCAGCACCAGCAGGTACTCGGCAAAGGCCAGCACCACCATCAGCCACAGGCCCGGCAGGAAGTACAGCGACAGCCCCAGCAGGATCAGCAGCGTGCTCATGGCCGTCAGCAGGGCGAAGCGCGGCCACAGGGTGAGGGCCATGGCCCATATATCTTTAGTGCGCGGCGACTCGCCCCGTGTGCGAGCATCCAGAAACAGGATCAGCGCGCCGGTGTACAGCGGGTACACCAGCAACCCCACCACCACGCTGTAGCCGGGGAACGCATCCGGGCCCACCACGTGGTTGAGCACCTGTTGCAGCAGGGCTTCGAAAATCACCAACGGCAAGCACAGCTGGACGATGGCGCCCAGGTTGCGTTGGGTGAAGCGGAAAGAGTCGCGCAATACGTCTAACGGATTCATCAAGTTCATCGCAGGCCTGAAAGCAAGGGCAACACTTTAACCGATCATCACTGGCGGTAAGCAAACGTAAACCTTGAGTAAAGACCATTGAAACAACTCGTAACACCCCCATAACTAGGACGGCGCCTGATTAAAGGCGACACCACGATTTCTACCGGCAATCTAACGAGGTCGCCATGAACAGCGAAGAGCAAACCCTGATCGATGGACTGTTTTCACGGTTGCAACAAGCCGAAACGGACTCAGCCCCCCGCGACGCCCAGGCCGAAGCGCGGATCAAGGAGCACATGACTCGCCAACCGGCCGCTGGGTACTACATGACCCAGTCGATTTTGGTGCAGGAACACGCGCTCAAGAGTCTCGACGCGCAGAACAAACAGCAGGCGCAGCAGATCCAGCAATTGCAGGATGAGCTGCAACGGGCTAAATCAGCACAACCTGCGCCTTCGAGTGGCGGTGGGTTCTTGTCGAGCATCTTTGGCGGCGGCGGTTCCCGTGACCCGCAACCCGCCCAAAATGCGCCGACGTCCTCCGGCGGTGGCTGGCGTGAACCGGCACGGCCGTCCTTTGGCCAGCCGGCGCCGCAGCAGAATTATCAACAGCCGCAACAGGCGCCTGCCGCAGCGCCAGTGGGCAGCGGTTTCCTCGGCGGCGCGATGAAAACCGCTGCCGGCGTGGCCGGTGGTGTGTTGCTGGCCGAAGGTATCAGCAGCCTGTTCAACCACAACTCGCAACAACCGCAAGTGGTGGAAGAAATCATCCGCGAAGAGCCGGCGCCTGCCAGTGACAACGGCAACTGGGGCAATGATGACCAGAAGTTTGCCGGTAACGACAGTTGGGGCAGCAACAACTCGGACAGCTTCGCAGACAGCGATTATTCCGACGACTCTTCCTCTTTCGGCGATGACGATTCCTTCGTCTGACGCATCTTGGCCGGGGCGCTTCGTCGCCCCGGTCTGATTTTTCCCGGCAACTCACTCGCGGCTGGCATACTGGCACCCTTTCCGGGCCCTGGCGCCTGGCTGTCATGAGGAAGTGCGGTGAAGAAAATTGCAGTGTTCGCCGATGTTCAGAACCTCTATTACACCGTCCGCCAGGCCTATGGTTGCCACTTCAACTACGCCGCTTTGTGGGCTGATATCAGCTCGCGCGGGCAGATCGTCGAGGCGTACGCGTATGCCATCGACCGTGGCGACAGCAAGCAGCAGCAATTCCAGCAGATCCTGCGCAACCTGGGCTTTACGGTAAAACTCAAGCCCTACATCCAGCGCAGCGACGGTTCGGCCAAGGGCGACTGGGACGTGGGCATCACCATCGACATCATGGACGCCGCCGACCACGTCGACGAAATCGTGCTGGCTTCCGGCGACGGTGATTTCGACATGCTGCTCGACCGCATCATCAATAAGCATGGCGTCGAAGCGGTGGCCTACGGCGTACCGGGGCTGACGGCCAACTCGCTGATACGCGCGGCCAGCCGCTACGTGCCGATCGAAGGCGCGCTGCTGCTCAAATAGAGCGCGGCGGCTTAATAAACAGTTAGACGGAGTGGGAACAGGTTTGGAACGTATAGCGGTCATCGACTTTGAAACCACCGGCATTACGCCGAACAGTCATTGCCGGGCCACGGAGATCGCTGTGGTCATCCTTGAGCGTGGCCAGATCGTGGACCGCTACCAGAGCCTGATGAACGCCGGCGTGCGCGTGCCGGGCTTTATCGAACAACTCACCGGCATCAGCAACGCCATGCTGCGCAGTGCGCCACCGGCCGAGCGGGTGATGAACGAAGTCAACGAATTCGTCGGCACCACGCCACTGATGGCGCACAACGCCGCGTTCGACCAGAAGTTCTGGGACTACGAACTGGGCCTGATCCGCCGCACCCGCCTGCAAAAATTCGCCTGCTCTTTGCTACTGGCCCGTCGCCTCATGCCGGCCGCGCCCAACCACAAGCTCGGCACCCTCAACACCTACGCGCAACTGCCCCACACGGGTAAGGCTCACCGGGCGATGGCGGATGCGGAAATGGCGGCCAACCTCACAGCCCATCTGGCCCAGGAACTGCGCCGTACGCACGGCTTGCGCGAACTGTCCCATGAGCTGCTGTGCACCTTGCAGAAAGTGCCGGCGGCGAAGATCAATGAACACCTGAAGAAGCATCGCGGGTTCTGACCTCGCCACAATGCCCTGTGGGCGTGTGCTTTTGTGGTGAGCGGGCTTGCTGTGGTAAGCGGGCTTGCTGTGGTGAGCGGGCTTGCCCCGCGCTGGGCTGCGAAGCAGCCCCAATTAAGGGCGCCGCGTTCTTTCAGTTAGAACGGAGTATCAGGTTTTGGGGCTGCTCCGCAGCCCAGCGCGGGGCAAGCCCGCTCACCACAAAAAGCCCGCTCACCGCCCGCTGTTGCGCCTTCATCGCTTCACTCGACGCATGCGCCGTCTCCACCGCGCAATGCAGCAAATCCGCCGCATGGGCGAGGGCGTCTTCGAAACTCAGGTTGTCGTCAGGGTGAAGGTGGGCGCGTCCGGGGCGCAGGCTTTGAGGTAGTCGATGGCTCGGCGGTTGAGCAGGTCGTCTTCGCTGGGGAAGGCCACGCCGTTGTCAGTTGATGCGGAAGTTGCTTTAACCATGTTGAGACCTCCAGGATATTTAACTCGCTCCTTCCGTCAATTTCGGCTTGCACTTCCGGTCATCGAGAGGCCGATGACGCGAGGCAGGTTAGTTGTGCTGTCTCAGCGGGACAAGGGGGGCAAACCTCACTCGGAAATTTCCCGCATATGAATACGATCGATCTTGCTGGCCATTAAAAACTGCCCTCTGGTATCTATTCAGTTATTCAGGGGGGGAGGAGACTGGGTAAATGAGGGCCGATATCAGCGAAAAGGTCATGCAATTGTTTGTCGACATCTGCGGCTTCATCGACCGAAGCCAGGTGTCGGAACAAACGGATTTCATTCACGACTTTAAGATCATTGATGACGACCTGACCTGCTTTGTCATGCAGATCAAATGGCAGTTCAATCTACACGCCACTCAGGCGGATTGGGACCACATCACCACGATCAACCAGATTGTCGATTTGATTGTTCAGCGCTCATAGCAGCGTTGAAGCAACTGAGTCGTCAGGGGATAAACGCCATCACCGATGCGGGTGATCCTGAACCGCCCTCCAGTCCCAGTACACCGATCACTAACGTGGCGCCCCTGGCCGGTAAGCGGTCGAGATTGCTCAAACATTCCAGCACAATCCCATTCCTGCCCAACACGGCGTGGTTTGTCACAAATGCAGTGCTCTGTCCCGGATCAACCCCGTGGGTATCTATCCCGACTCCGGCAATCTGGCGTTGCTCAAGCAAGAACCGGATCGCCGCCTCGCCAATGCCCGGGAAGTGGGAGCCTTGCGCGTCCAGCCCGAAAAACGCTGTCGGGTCGTTCCAAAGATGCTGCCAGCCGGTGTACATCAGTACCACGCAACCCGCTTCGATGAGGCCGTGCACGCGTTCCCACTCTTCAACATCCTGCGGGCAGATTTCGTAATCCGGATTGCTTTGGGTTCTACCGCGCACATCTATCACCACAGCAGGGCGTACCAACTCTTCGGGTTGATAGCCTTCAATCCCCATTCCGTTAGCATAGAAACTATTCGGCGCATTCATATGCGTGGCGCTGTGTTCACCCATGCTGAAGCGCAGTAGGAAATAGCCGTCCTTTTCCAACGAAGCGACGTCTTCGAACGCCACGGGGGGATCGCCCGGCCACAGCGGGATACGCGGACTGATCGGGTGGCTGAGGCTGACGACCTTGCTGAGCTTACCCACCATTTTTGCCCTCCAACTGCCCCAACGGCACCCGCCGCTCTATCGCACTCGACAAAATAATCGAGGTCTTGCTGAACCCGAACTTCGCGATCCGGTTGATCAAATTCTCCAGCTCAGGCATCGACCCCACCGCCGCCTGCATGATCACGCACGGATCGCCGGTCACCCGATGGCACTCCGTCAGTTCGGGGATTTCCGCCAGCGCGTCGTACACCTTCTGACTGCCATGATTGGTCAACCGCAGCTCAATCACGCATTGGATCGGCAACCCCACCTTGGATAAATCCACCTTGGCCTGATACCCGGTGATCACCCCGCTGGCCTCCAATTTGGCCACGCGCTCGGCCACGGCGGGGGCGGAGAGGTTTACCGCGCGGGCCAATTGCGCGTAGGACGCGCGGCCGTCTTCGAGCAGGGCGCTGAGGAGCATGCGGTCGTATTTGTCCATGATAAGGCTCCAGTTGCGTGTGGCTTTCGAAAGCACGGGTTATAGCGTTCATAACCATGCTTTGAAAAGTGTAACGGCGTTTTAAACAGGTTTTGTAACTTATGTTTAACGACCTGCTTTTTTAGAATAAGCCTCCTATCTCCTGCCGCAGAGCTACCCAATGCCTGGCCCACGTCGCTTCCCCTTACCGTTGATCGCTGCCTTTTTTGCGTTGTATGTGATTTGGGGGTCCACCTATTTGGTGATTCGCATCGGCGTGGAGTACTGGCCGCCGCTGATGCTGGGCGGGATTCGTTTTCTGGTGGCGGGTGCGGCGATGTACGGGTTTTTGCGCTGGCGTGGAGCGCCGGCGCCGACGTGGGAGCAGTGGAAGGCGGCGGCCAAGATTGGCATTTTGCTGCTGACCTTCGGCAATGGCGCAGTGAGTGTGGCCGAGCACACTGGCGTGTCGTCCGGCGTGGCGGCACTGGCGGTGGCGACCGTACCGCTGTTCACGTTGTTGTGCGGTTATTTCTGGGGCGCGCGCAATACCCGGCTGGAATGGGCGGGCGTGATCTTGGGGATGATCGGCATCGCTATGCTCAATATGGGCAGCACGTTGCAATCGAGCCCGATGGGTGCTGCTTTGCTGCTGTTTGCTGCGGCGTCGTGGGCGTTTGGTTCGGTGTGGAGCCGGCGCCTGCCGTTGCCACCGGGGGCCATGGCCAGCGCTGCGGAAATGCTGGTGGCCGGCGTGACGCTGTTGATCGCCAGCGCGCTCACCGGCGAACGCCTGCAAGCCATGCCGCCGCTGGAAGGCTGGCTGGCCCTGGCGTACCTGGCCGTGTTCGGCTCGATCATCGCCTTCAACGCTTATATGTACCTGCTCAAGCACGTACGCCCCGCAGCGGCGACCAGTTATGCCTACGTCAACCCCGCAGTGGCGGTGTTGCTGGGGATCGTGTTTATCGGCGAGACCATCGGCCTGGAAGAAGCCTTGGCGATGTTGGTGATCATCAGCGCGGTGCTGCTGATCAGCTTGCCCCAGTGGCGAAAGCCCAAGCCGGAAATAAGGTAAACTGCGGCGCATTACGCCCTTGCGCTGAATTTTTCCTACGGTAAACACATGACTTTCGCCTCCCTTGGCCTGATCGAACCCTTGCTGCGCGCCCTTGAGACGCTTGGCTACCAGACCCCGACGCCGGTGCAGGCGCAAGCCATTCCGGCGGTGCTGGCCGGTCGCGACCTGATGGCCGCGGCCCAGACCGGCACTGGCAAGACCGCCGGTTTTGCCGTGCCGCTGCTGCAACTGCTGACCACCGAAGGGCCGAAAGTCGCCGCCAACTCGGCGCGCGCGCTGATCCTGTGCCCGACCCGCGAGCTGGCCGAGCAGGTTCATGCCAGCGTCGCCGAGTACGCCCAACACCTGCCACTCACCACCTACGCGGTGTACGGCGGCGTGAGCATCAACCCGCAGATGATGAAGCTGCGCAAAGGTGTCGATATTCTGGTCGCCACGCCTGGCCGCCTGATCGACCTGTTCCGCCAGAACGCGCTGAAACTCAACCAGCTGCAAACCCTGGTGCTGGATGAAGCCGACCGCATGCTCGACCTGGGCTTCTCCGAAGAGCTGGCGAACATCTACCGCATGTTGCCGAAAAAGCGCCAGACCCTGCTGTTCTCCGCGACCTTTTCCGATGAGATCCGCCTGCTGGCCGGGCAGATGCTCAACGACCCGCTGACCATCGAAGTCAGCCCGCGCAACGTCGCCGCCAACACCGTGAAGCAGTGGGTGGTGCCGGTGGACAAGAAGCGCAAGCCGGAGCTGTTTGTGCACTTGATGCGCAAAGGCCGCTGGAAGCAGGTGCTGGTGTTCGCCAAGACCCGTAACGGCGTGGATGCGCTGGTGGATAAGTTGCAAGGCCTGGGCATCAACGCCGACGGTATCCACGGCGACAAACCACAAGCCACCCGCCAACGTGCGCTGGACCGCTTCAAGTCGAGCGAAGTGCAGATCCTGGTGGCCACCGACGTGGCGGCCCGTGGCCTGGACATCGAAGATTTGCCGCTGGTGGTCAACTTCGACCTGCCGATCGTGGCCGAGGATTACATCCACCGCATCGGTCGTACCGGGCGTGCGGGCAACACCGGCGAGGCGATTTCCCTGGTGTGTGCCGATGAAGTGAACATGCTGTCGGCGATCGAGATGCTCACGCGTCAGACCCTGACCCGCAAGATGGAGCCGGACTTCGAACCGGAGCACCGTGTCCCGGACACCGACGCCAGCGGGCAGGTGGTGAAGAAACCGAAAAAACCGAAGAAGCCTAAGGCGTCAGGGGGTGGCGGTAAGCGCAACCTGGGTAAGTGGGTGGACAGCGGGGATGCGGCCCCGGTGGAGCCTTCGATCAAGCCGGTGCGCAAGGTGCCGGTGTTTAATACGGGGCCGCGTAAGAAGAAGTGATTTTTCGGCGCTGCTGATGGCCTCATCGGGGGCAAGTCGAATCGTCGCACCGCCCCTCCCACATTTGACTGTGTTCACACATCAAAATGTGGGAGCTGGCTTGCCTGCGATGCTGGCTCTAGATTCACCACACAACTCAGCGCTTAAGCCATTCCAACATCCCCCGCCCAGCCGCCCTTCCGCTGGCAAAGCATCCTGTCAGTAGGTAGCCCCCCGTCGGCGCTTCCCAATCCAGCATCTCCCCCGCACAAAACACCCCCGGCAACTGCTTGAGCATCAAGCGCTCATCCAGCGCCTCAAACGGCACCCCGCCCGCCGTACTGATTGCCTCATCCATCGGCCGTGTCTTCACCAGCGTCAACGGCAAGGCCTTGATAGCCACCGCCAGTTGCGCCGGGTCATTGAAGTGCCCGGCCGGTGCCAACTCACGCAACAGCGCGGCCTTCACCCCCTCCAACCCCAATTGACTGTGCAAATGCTTGCTCATCGAACGTGAACCGCGCGGCTTGGCCAAGGCGGCCTGGACCTTGTCCAGCGGCTTGCTCGGCAGCAAGTCGATATGCACGGTGGCCGAACCGTTGCGATTGATCGCCTCACGAATCGGCGCCGACAGTGCATAGATCAAACTGCCTTCGATACCGGTCGCCGTGACCACGCATTCGCCCAGCCGAGGCTTGTCATCCGCCAGCCCAATGGCAACGTTCTTCAGCGGCGCGCCGGCGAATTTGCTGACCATCAATTCGCTCCAGGCCGACACCTCGAAGCCGCAGTTGCTCGGTTGCAAGGGGACGTAGGGCACGCCTTTGTCTTCCAGCAACTTGAGCCAGGCACCGTCTGAACCCAGGCGCGACCAACTGCCACCGCCCAACGCCAGCAGCACGGCGTCGCTGTGGACAACTTTATCGCCGTCCGGGCTGTGGATAAGTAAACCACCCTCTGCATTCCACCCCACCCAACGATGCCGGGTGTGGATAACCACGCCTTGATCGCGCAGGCGCTTGAGCCAGGCGCGCAGCAGCGGGGCGGCTTTCATATCGGTCGGGAATACTCGGCCGGAGGTGCCGACGAAGGTCTCGATGCCCAAGCCGTGAATCCATTCGCACAACGCCTCGGCGCCAAACCCACGCAGCAGCGGCGCCATGTGCGGCGCACGTTCGGCATACCGCGACAGAAACGCCGGGTACGCCTCGGAGTGGGTGATGTTCATGCCGCCCACGCCGGCCAGCAGGAATTTGCGCCCCACCGAGGGCATGCCGTCGTACAGGTCCACGCGCACGCCCGCTTGGCTCAGGACTTCGGCAGCCATCAGCCCGGCAGGGCCGCCACCGATCAGGGTGACGTGGTGAGGTGAGGTCTGGGGCATGGGCAGGGCTTTGGTGGCTTGAATAGGCCGCGTATTCTACCCGACCACAGTGTGGCTGCCTGATCAAAAAACGTACACTTTCCTACAAGCCTTACGGCTGCTCGCTTTCAGAGGCTTACGCTCAAGTTATCCACAGGTGGTTCCACAGGCAATGTGGGTAACGCCCACGGTTCAATGACAACCTGATGACGTCCACACCCGTTGCGCACTGTGGTGCAGGATGCCGTGGCGACGGGCCAGGGCGGGGCGGTCCTTGCTGTAGCCGCCGCCGATCACACCCATCACTGGAATATCGCGGCCCAGGCAGTGGCGCATCACGCTTTCGTCGCGGGCGGCGACGCCGGCGTCTGTCAGCTTGAGGTAACCGAGGGCGTCGTCCTTGTGCACATCGACGCCGGCGTCGTAGAGCACCAGGTCCGGTTGATACAGCGGCAGCAGGTAGTTGAGCGCGTCGTCCACCACCTTGAGGTAATCGGCGTCGCCCATGCCCATGGGCAGCGGAATGTCCCAGTCGCTTTGGGCCTTGCGTGCGGGGAAGTTCTTTTCGCAGTGCAGCGACACGGTGATGGCATCCGGCGTGTCGTGGAGGATGCGCGCGGTGCCGTCGCCTTGGTGCACGTCGCAATCGAAGATCAGCACGCGGTTGACCCGGCCGCTGGCCAGCAGGTAATGGCTGATCACCGCCAGGTCATTGAAGATGCAAAAGCCCGCAGGGTAATCGTAATGGGCGTGGTGGGTGCCGCCCGCCAGGTGGCACGCCAGGCCGTGTTCCAGCGCCTGTTCTGCCGCGAGAATCGAGCCGCCGACCGCACGCACGGTGCGCCGGGCCAGGGCTTCGTTCCACGGCAGGCCGAGGCGGCGCTGGTCTTCGCGGGACAGTTCGCCACTCATGTAGCGTTCGATATACCCCGTGTCATGGGCCAGGGCCAGAATCTGCGCGGGGCACAGCTGCGGGCGCAGCAATTGGCTGTCCTCGGTCAGGCCACTGTCCACCAGGTGGTCGCGCAACAGGCGGAATTTGTCCATGGGGAACCGATGTTCCGCCGGGAACTCGGGGCTGTAGTCATCGTGGTAGATCAATGGCAAAGGCATGGGATTTTCTGACGGGAACCTGCGAGGGATCTTAACAGCGCGGTACACTCACGCACATGGCAAGGGAGGGGACCCATGGAGCCGATACTTGAATTGGAAAGCGCACGCCTGGTGCTGCGCCAATGGCGCGACAGCGACCTGCTGGAATTTGCACGCATGTGCGCCGACCCGCAGGTGATGCGCTATTTCCCGGCCACGTTGAGCCACCTGGAAAGCGCCGCCTTGATCGGCCGGATTCGCGGCCACTTCGCCGAATACGGCTTTGGCCTGTGGGCGTTACAGCGCAAGGACACGGGTGAATTCATCGGCCTCACCGGGCTGGCGAATGTCAGCTTTGAAACCGACTTTACCCCGGCGGTGGAAATCGGCTGGCGCCTGGCCCGCGAGCACTGGGGCCTGGGATACGCCAGCGAGGCGGCCTGGACGGCGTTGCGCTGTGGTTTCGACCGTTTGCAGTTGGACGAAATCGTCGCCTTCACCACCGAAGCCAATCTGCCATCACAAAAAGTCATGCAGGCCATCGGTATGCATTACGATCCCCTGGCAGATTTTGAACACCCCAAGGTCGCAGCCGATGACCCGCTGCGCCATCATGTTTTGTATCGCATCACCCGCGCCCAATGGTTGGACACGCTGCACGGATAGGCAGCCCGGAATGCCCCGTAGATTTTAGGAGTTGCTCTATGAGCCAAGTATTGGAAGATCTGGTGGACTTGCTGACCCTGGAGCCGATCGAGGAAAACCTCTTTCGCGGCCGCAGCCAGGACCTGGGCTTTCGCCAATTGTTTGGTGGCCAGGTGCTCGGCCAGTCGTTGTCGGCAGCCAGCCAGACCGTAGAAGAAGCGCGGCATGTGCATTCCCTGCACGGTTATTTCCTGCGCCCTGGCGACGCGAAGTTGCCGGTGGTGTACTCGGTGGACCGCGTGCGCGACGGCGGCAGTTTCAGTACGCGCCGCGTGACGGCGATCCAGAAGGGCCACCCGATCTTCACCTGCACCACTTCGTTCCAATACGACGAACAAGGCTTCGATCACCAGACCACCATGCCCGTAGTGGTCGGTCCGGAAAACTTGCCGTCGGAGCTGGAACTGACCCAGCAGCGGGCGCACCTGATCCCCGAGCACATGCGCGACAAGCTGCTGTGCCCCAAACCGATCGAAGTGCGCCCGGTGACCGAGAAAGACCCGTTCAACCCGCAGCCCTCCGACCCGGTCAAATACGTGTGGTTCCGTGCCGACGGCGCCCTGGCCGACACGCCGGCGTTGCATAAGTACCTGCTGGCCTACGCCTCGGACTTCGGCCTGCTGACCACCTCCTTGCTGCCCCACGGCAAGACCGTGTGGCAGAAAGACATGCAAGTCGCCAGCCTCGACCACGCGTTGTGGTTCCATGCCGACCTGCGTGCCGATGATTGGCTGTTGTACGCCATGGACAGCCCGTGGGCCGGTAATTCCCGTGGGTTCTCCCGTGGCAGCGTGTACAACCGCGCCGGGCAGTTGGTGGCCTCGGTGACGCAGGAAGGTTTGATTCGTCATCGCAAGGATTGGGCATGAGCCTGGCGGACGTCAGGCACTGGGTGTTCGACATGGACGGCACCCTCACGGTGGCCGTGCATGACTTTGCGGCCATTCGCGCGGCGCTGGAGATTCCACCCGAGGACGACATCCTCACTCACTTGGCGGCATTGCCGGCGGAGGTCGCGGCGGCCAAGCATGCCTGGCTGCTGGAGCATGAACGGGAGCTGGCGCAGGGTTCCGTCGCGGCTGAAGGCGCAGTGGAACTGGTGCGCGAGCTGGCCGGGCGTGGTGATCGCCTGGGTATCCTGACCCGCAATGCGCGGGAATTGGCGCATATCACGCTGGAGGCGATTGGCCTGGCGGACTGCTTTGCCGTCGAGGATGTGCTGGGGCGTGACGATGCGCCGCCGAAGCCGGACCCGGGTGGTTTGCTGAAACTGGCAGCAGCCTGGGACGTGGCGCCGAGCGAGATGGTGATGGTCGGCGATTATCGCTTTGACCTGGACTGTGGCCGGGCGGCGGGGGCGCGGACGGTGTTGGTGAACCTGCCGGAAAATCCCTGGCCTGAATTGGCGGATTGGCATGCCGAGGATTGTGCGGTGCTGCGCCGGATGATCCAGCCCATACGCTGACAATCAAATGTGGGAGGGGGCTTGCCCCCTCCCACATTTTTAATCCGGTTTCGGCAGTTATTTCCCGAAGAGTACTTTCTGGCCTTCCGGCGACGTAAACATCCCATCCCCGTTATGCCCAACCCCCGGCACCTCCACCAGCCTATGGCTCAACTGCGGATGCCGCTGCTTGAGGTAGTCAAAATAGTTGTGCCCGCGAATCAGGCGATACGCGCCCTGGGTCTCGGCGGCGCAGCTTTTATCCAGCGCGGGATGGTTCGGGTCGGTGTCTTGCTGGCCCAGCAGGTAGGTGATGTTGCGTGACACGTACGTGTTTTCAAGCTGCTCGGCGCTCTGACCCTTGGCGTAGTCCGGCAGGTTTTGCATGCCGTATTTCCAGTCGTTGAAGCCGGGGCAACTGGCGGCGTCGAACTTCACCGGGCGCTGCGGGCTGAAGTAGGCGTAGGACGACGGGTTGGCCACCACGTAGCGCAGGCTGATGCCTTCGGTCTGCAGCATCGGGTGGTCGTGGCCCGTGAGGGCGAAACGCTGCACCACCTGGCCGCCGCCGGAGTGGCCGGCGACCACGATTTCTTTCAGCGCCGGGAACAATGTGCGGTTGCCCAGGTGCTTGATAATCTGGTCCAGCGCGCCGTAGGAACTGATTTGGCCCGGTCCGGTCGAGGGCTCGCCGGCCATCCAGTCGTTGCCCTTCCAACGCAGTACCGAGTTGCCCAGGTGGTTGCGCTTCACGTCGGACGCGTTGAGAAACTGCGGCGCGATCACCAGCGTGCTGGCGGTAAGCCCGGCATGCTCGGCGGCATCTTCACCGCTTTGCAGGTAGGTCTGCGCATTGCGCAGGCGGCCGTGCACGATGATCAAGGCGCGGGTGACCGTGGGCAGTGGCTGTCGCCAGTCCTGGCTCAAGCCCAGGCTGAGGTCGCCGGCCTCCAGGTGGAAACGATCGGGACTGACTTCTTTTACGCCATGCTCTTTTACGACAGGCTCGGCGGCCAAGGCGGAACAGGTGACTAGCGCACCCAGCAGCAATCCCAATCGTTTATTCATCTAGAGGCTCTTGGCGGCAAAGGTGTCGCATTGAGTGATCTGGCCCTGGGCGAAGCCGGTCTTGAACCAGCGCACGCGCTGCGCCGAGGTGCCGTGGGTAAACGAGTCCGGCACCACGCGCCCTTGACCCTGTTGCTGCAAGCGGTCATCGCCAATGGCGTTGGCCGCATTCAGTGCTTCTTCAATGTCACCGGGTTCCAGCCAGTTCAGGCGCTTTTGCGCACGGTTGGCCCACACCCCGGCGAAGCAGTCGGCTTGCAGCTCCTGGCGCACCAACAGGCCGCCGTCGCCTTGCATCTGGCGGCCTTGCTGGCGTGCGGCCTGGATCTTCGACGAAATGCCCAGCAGTGTCTGCACGTGGTGCCCGACTTCGTGGGCGATCACATAGGCCTGGGCGAAGTCGCCGGCGGCTTGGAAGCGTTGCGACATTTCCCGGAAGAAGTCCAGGTCCAAGTACACCTGTTGGTCAGCCGGGCAATAGAACGGGCCACTGGCCGAGGTGGCGCCACCGCAGGCGGAGTTGACCCGGCCACGGAACAGAATCAGTTTCGGGTTCTTGTAGGCCAGGCCGTTTTCCTTGAACACCTGGCCCCAGGTGTCCTCGGTATCGCCCAACACGGCCCGTACAAAATCGGCTTGTTCATCGTTGGCCGGCGGCGCCTGGCGCGATTGGGTGCTCACCGAGGGCGCCTGTTCCATCTGGCCGGTCAGTTGGCCGAGGATCTGCAACGGGTCCTGGCCGGTCATCCAGCCGATGCCGACGATCAGCACAATCGCCGTCAGGCTCAAGCCTTTACCGCCCCCAAAGCGCATGCCGCCGCCACCCCCGCCACTGTCATCGCGGGCATCCACCACGTTGTCGCTGCGTCGGCCTTTTTTCCATAGCATGGGGCAATCCTCTTGATGAACGGTCCTACAGGGATGTTGGTTGAGTATGGCCGTTATTAGCGGCAATACCCTTCGCCGGTATCGACAATCAGGCAGTCCTTTTTATCCGCCAGCCATTTCAGCCCGGTGGCTTCACCGTCACCGGCGCGCAGCAGTTGTGGGCCGTCCGGGCGGTTGAAGGCGATGCCGTCTTCATTGGCCTCACCTTTGAAGGTGCCGGCGTCATCGGCGTCGAGGCCGTATTGCATGGTGAGGAGGTAGTGACCACGGCCGATGCTGTCATCCTTGGCGATGGTCAGGTACAGGCCTTCGACGCCGATCCACTTGCCCACCCATTTGTCGGTTGGCGGCGTTTGCGGCACGAGGGTCGCTTGTACGGACGCCGGTGCAGGTTTTGGCGCTTCCTTGGATTCCTGATTACAGGCAGTCAGCAGAGCAAGGGCAGACAGAATAAAAAGCGTTTTTTTCATAGCGGCAAGGCCTTGGTTAAAAAGTGTACAGCGCGAGGGCAATCGTGCAGCGTTGGACTCGAATCCTGTGATTTAGTGCGCTGTTCGCCCGGTGTTTGGTTATGCTCTTGGGGCAGACTCCGGCCCGGCTGCTAGATTACCGGGTTGAGCGCTGCTTCGTTCAGTGCTCAGCGTTCAGCTCGCCACGCAAGAGAATCCAATGACTGTCAGTACCCCCCTTTCCGGCATCAACCATCCTTTCAAAGGCATTCTGCTGATTGTACTGGCGACGTTCCTGTTCTCCAGCCACGATGCCTTGTCCAAATACCTGGCCGGGTTCTACCCGATCGTGATGGTGGTGTGGGCGCGCTACCTAGTGCACACCTTGTTGATGGCCGGCATTTTCCTGCCGCAATCGGGGTTGCGCGTACTGCGCAGCAAACGGCCGGGGATGCAGGTCGTGCGGGCGCTGTGTCTGCTGGGCACCAGCTTGTTCTTCACGGCGGCGCTGCATTACATCCCTTTGGCCGAAGCCACGGCAGTGAACTTCCTGGCGCCCATCCTAGTGACGGCGCTGTCGGTGCCGCTGCTGGGTGAGCACGTGACACGCGGCCAATGGCTGGCGGTGATCTGTGGCTTTATCGGGGTGCTGGTGATCATCCATCCAGGCGGCGAACTCTTCACGCCGGCGGTGTTGCTGCCGCTGTGTTCGGCGCTGTTCTTCTGCTTCTACCAACTGCTCACGCGCATCTTGAGTAAGTTCGACACCCCCACCACCAGCAACTTCTTTGCCGGGCTGTGCAATACCTTGGTGATGAGCGCCATGGTGCCGTTCTTCTGGCAGATCCCCACGCTGTGGCATGGCGTGTTGATGCTGGCCCTGGGCACGTGCGGCATGACCGCGCACTTGATGTTGACCCAGGCGTTCCGCTTCGCGGCGCCGGCCTTGCTGGCGCCGTTCGGCTATTGCCAGATCGTGTTTGCGGGGTTGTTGGGCTGGCTGGTGTTCAACCATACCCCCGATGTGACCACGGTGGTCGGCATCGGGGTGATCTGCATGAGCGGGTTGGCCGCTGCCTGGCAGCAGCGGCGCAGATAGCTCAGACGGTTGCTCAGACGTCTACGGTAGGGATCTTGCGCGGTGCCATGAAGTACATCCAGGTCAGCGCAATGAAGTACATCGCCGGGATCAGGGTGAACAACACTGTGTAGTTGTTGTTCGTCACGGTGAGGATGTGGCCGACGATCTGGGTCATGAACATACCGCCGATGGCCGCGCACATGCCGCCGAAACCAAACACCGTACTCATCATGTGCTTGGGCGTGTAGTCCATCACCAGGCTCCAGATGTTGGCGGTCCAGGCCTGGTGCGCACCAATCGCCAGGGAGATGGCAAACACCGCGACCCACAGCTGGCTGGAACCGGCGGCCATGATCACGCCGACGATGCAGCAGGCAAACAGCAGCATCGACAGCAGGCGTGCCTTGATCGGGTTCATGCCTCGGCCGATCAGGAACGACGACAGAATCCCACCCCCCACGCTGCCGAAGTCGGCGGTCAGGTAAATGATGATCAGTGGGATACCCATCTGGGTCACGTTGATGCCCAGGTTGTATTGCTGGTTCAGGAACGGCGGCAGCCAATACAGGTAGAACCAGAACACCGGCGCGGTGAGGGCATATGCGATGGCGAAGGCCCAGGTGCCGCGCATCCGCAGGATACGGCTGAAGGGGACGCCCGGTTGTTCCGGCTCGACTTGCTGCTGCACGTAGTCCAATTCGGATTGTTTGACCGAAGGGTGGTCTTCCGGGTTGTAGTATTTCAAACCCCAGAACACCAGCCAGATCGCACCGAGCGAGGCCATGCACAGGAACGCCGCCTGCCAGCCCCACACATGCAGGATCAACGGCAGCAGCATCGGGGTCATCATCGCGCCGACGTTGGTGCCGGCGTTGAAGATGCCGGTGGCCACGGCACGTTCACCCGCCGGGAACCACAACCGCGTGGTCTTGACGCACGCCGGGTAGTTGGCGGCTTCGGTCAACCCGAGGATAAAGCGGCAGACCATAAAGCCCACCGCCGAGGTGGCCAGGCCGTGAGCGCCGGTTGCCAGGCTCCACAGCAGTACGGCGAAGAAGAACACGCGTTTGACGCCGACCCGGTCGATCAGGCGGCCTTGCAGCACAAAGCCGACGGCGTAGCCGACCTGGAACCAGAAGTTGATGTTGGCGTAGTCCATCGCCGTCCAGCTCATCTCTTTGGCCAGGATCGGTTGCATCACGCCCAGTGCGGCGCGGTCGATGTAGTTGAGTGTGGTGGCGAAAAACACCAGGGCCAGCATGCCCCAGCGCGTTTTGCCCACGGCCAGGGCGCCGCGGATCTTGTCGCCGATGCCGGCGTGCGGGTTGCCCGGGCGGTCGGCCAGGACGGAGTTTTGCAGAGGCATGTGGTTGTACCCGTTTTTTGAAATTTTTATGGTGTGTTCTGGGTCTTTGTTACTGGATCGATGGTGCGCAGCGCTTAAAAAATCGTCAATTCGCCAAACAGGCATAGTGTTCGATAATCGCACCAAAAACTAACCGGTTCGTACATTTTAATTGCTGTCGACAGTTTAGCGGCCAATAATTTGCCGTAAATAAGACCAGCCTCAAATGCCGGGAGTCGCCCATGCAACGCTCTATTGCCACCGTTTCCTTGAGCGGAACCCTGCCGGAAAAACTCGAAGCCATCGCGGCCGCCGGGTTTGATGGCGTCGAAATCTTCGAAAACGATCTGCTGTATTACGATGGCAGCCCGCGTGAAGTTAGGCAGATGTGCGCCGACCTCGGCATTGCTATCACGTTGTTCCAGCCGTTCCGCGACTTTGAAGGTTGCCGCCGTGACCGCCTGGCGCGCAACCTCGAGCGTGCCGAGCGCAAGTTCGACCTGATGCAGGAGTTGGGCACCGACTTAGTGCTGGTGTGCAGCAATGCCTCGGCCGATTGCGTGGGTGATGAACGCATTCTACTGGATGACTTGAGCCTGCTGGCCGAACATGCTGGCCGCCGTGGCCTGCGTATCGGCTATGAAGCCTTGGCCTGGGGCAAGCATGTGAACACCTGGCAACAGGTGTGGAACCTGGTGCGTCAGGTTGATCACCCCAGCCTGGGCGTGTTGCTCGACAGCTTTCACACCCTGTCGCTCAAGGGCGACCCGAGCGCCATTGCCGACATCCCCGGCGACAAGATTTTCTTCGTGCAAATGGCCGACGCGCCGGTCCTGGCCATGGACGTCCTGGAGTGGAGCCGGCATTTTCGCTGCTTCCCCGGCCAAGGCGAATTCGACCTGGCGGGTTTCCTCGCGCCGATCATCAAGAGTGGCTACACCGGGCCACTGTCCCTGGAGATTTTCAACGACGGCTTCCGCGCCGCGCCAACTCGGGCGAACGCAGCGGATGGCCTGCGCTCCTTGCTGTACCTGGAAGAGAAAACCCGCGAGCGCCTGAAACAGGAAGCGCCCGCGCAACCTGCCGAGATTCTGTTTGATACCCCGGCGGCCAGCGAATACGACGGCATCGAGTTCCTCGAGTTTGCCGTGGACGAAAGCCTCGGCGCCAAGCTCACTCATTGGTTGGAACGCCTGGGGTTCGTCAAGGCCGGGCAGCATCGCTCCAAGAGCGTGAGCCTGTTGCGCCAGGGCGATATCAACCTGATTCTCAACTGTGAACCCTATTCGTTTGCCCACAACTTTTTCGAAGCCCACGGGCCGTCGTTGTGCGCCACCGCGATTCGGGTCAAGGACAGCGCGAAGGCGCTGGAGCGGGCGGTGGCGTACAAGGGCCAGCCGTATCGCGGCCTGGTCGGGCCCAACGAGTTGGAGCTGGCGGCGGTGCGCGCGCCGGATGGCAGCCTGATTTACCTGGTGGACCCGAGCGAAGGCGGGCTGTACGACACCGACTTCAACCTGCAGCCCGCCGCTTCAACCAGCGGCAGCTTGTTGCGCATCGACCACATGGCCATGGCGTTGCCGGCCGACAGCCTCGACAGTTGGGTGCTGTTCTACAAGAGCCTGCTGGATTTCGAAGCCGACGACGAAGTGGTGCTGCCTGACCCTTACGGCTTGGTGAAAAGCCGCGCCCTGCGCAGCCGCTGCAGTTCGATCCGCCTGCCGCTGAATATCTCCGAGAACCGCAACACCGCCATTTCCCACGCACTGTCGAGCTATCGCGGCTCGGGCGTGCACCACATTGCCTTCGACTGCGCGGATATTTTCGCCGAAGTGCGCCGCGCCAAAGACGCGGGTGTGCCGCTGCTGGATATTCCGCTCAACTATTACGATGACCTGGCGGCGCGTTTCGATTTCGATGACGAATTCCTCAGCGAGCTGGCGTACTACAACGTGCTGTACGACCGCGACGCCCAAGGCGGTGAGTTGTTTCACGTGTACACCGAGCCATTTGAAGGGCGGTTTTTCTTCGAGATCATCCAGCGCAAGAACGGTTATGCCGGCTACGGCGCGGCCAACGTGGCGGTGCGCCTGGCGGCGATGGCCAAATCGCGCAGCGGTGCGGTGCGCCAGGCGCGTTTATAACGGCTGGCGAGGTGCTTCCTTCGGGAGGCCTCGCGGCCCATAATCAGCGCCTGCATAACACTGGCCGTGAGCGCACCATGACCTCCGAGGCACCCCGCAAGAGCCGGAAGAACAACCCGGAAAAGACCCGCGAAAACATACTCCAGGAAGCCATTGTCGAGTTTGTCCAGCAGGGCCTTTCCGGCGCTCGCGTGGATGCGATCGCCGAGCGCATCCACACCTCCAAACGCATGATCTATTACTACTTCGGCAGTAAGGAGCAGTTGTACGTCGAGGTGCTGGAGAAGCTCTACGGTGACATCCGCAACACCGAAACCCGCATGAACCTCACCGCCCTGGAACCGCGTGATGCTATTCGGCGGCTGGTGGAGTTCACGTTTGATCACCACGACCAGAACGTGGATTTCGTGCGCATCGTCAGCATCGAAAATATCCACAATGCCGAATACGTAAAGCGTTCGGATTCGATCAAGGCGATGAACAGCAACATCCTCGAGGCGCTGGGTGCGACGTTGCGTCGTGGGGCCGAGATGGGCGTGTTTCGGGAAGGGTTGGAGCCGCTGGATGTTCACTTGCTGATCAATTCGTTCAGCTTTTACCGGGTGTCCAACCGCCATACGTTCAGTGAGATCTTTCAGATCGAACTGTCGGATGAGGCGATCAAGCAGCGGCACCGCGAGATGATTTGTGAGTCGGTGATGCGCTACTTGCAGGCTTGATTACTCAGGTTGGAATGCAATCAAATGTTGGAGGGTGCTTGCCCCCGATTGCGGCAGGCCAGTTCCTGATAAGGTGGCTGATCCACCGCCATCGGGGGCAAGCCCCCTCCCACATTTTGCTCCGGTTTCTACCGTCAGGTATTCATGCTTTGGAAGTGCAGCAGCATCCGCTGTGCATCCGGCGCTTCTCCACTGAACAACTCAAACGCCTTCACCGCCTGAAACACCGCCATGTTGCCGCCATCCAGCGTGCGGCAACCCAAGGCGCGGGCGTCGCGCAGCAGTTGGGTTTCCAGCGGGAAGTACACGATTTCGGCGACCCATAATTCAGCCCGCAACAAGGACGCAGGCACCGGCGTGCCGGGCAACTTGGCCATGCCCATCGGTGTGGTGTTGACCAAACCATCGGCCTCGGCCATCGCATTTTCCAAGTGTGTGCCGACCTGCGCACGCCCCGTGCCGAAGCGCTGAGCCAAGTTATCCACAAGGTCGCGCGCTCGGCTGGCGTCCACATCGAAAATACTCAAGTGCTCCACGCCTTCCGCCAGCAGCGCATGGGCCACTGCTGCACCTGCACCGCCGGCGCCCATCTGCACCACGCGTTGGCGGGCGACGTCGTTCAAGTTGCGCCGAAACCCTTCGGCGAACCCAAGGCAATCGGTGTTGTGGCCGATGCGTTTGCCGTCCTTGAACACCACCGTGTTAACCGCGCCAATGCCCCGGGCTTCGTCGGACAATTCATCGAGCAATGGCAGGATTGCCTGCTTGCACGGGTAGGTGATGTTCAGCCCGGTAAAGTGCATCAGCTCGGCGGCCTCCAGCAAGTCGGGCAGGGCGTTGATGTCCAGGCGCAGCGGTTCAAGGTCGATCAGGCGATACAGGTAGCGCAAACCTTGGGCATCGCCTTCCTGTTCATGCAGGGCAGGGGTGCGCGAGGCCTGGATGCCGCTGCCGATCAAGCCGGCGAGAATGCGCGGTTTCATCGGGCCGCCCCTTTGAGCAGGTGGCTGAAATGTTCCAGGGCCAGGTGGTAGCCATGGCTGCCGAACCCGGCGAGCACCGACTTGGCGATGGGCGATACGAAAGAGTGATGACGGAACGCCTCACGGGCATGCACGTTGGACAGGTGCACTTCGATCACCGGCACTTCGCTGGCGACCAGTGCATCGCGAATCGCCACCGACGTGTGCGTCCAGGCTGCCGGGTTGATCACAATACCTGCGCAACGGGCGCGGGCGCCGTGGATCCAGTCGAGTAATTCGCCTTCGTGGTTGGTCTGGCGAAATTCGATTTTCAGCCCGAGTTGTTCGGCGCTGCGGCCACACAGGGCAGCGACATCGGCCAGGGTTTCATGGCCATAGGTGGCGGGCTCACGGGTGCCGAGCAGGTTGAGGTTGGGGCCGTTGAGCACCAGCACGATGGGCGGCATAGGGAGGGTCTCCACAATTATTGTTCGTTGTGGGGATAAAATGTACTGGTTAGTTAATTTGGTCAATTGATGGCAGCGGATCTGTTCGATTATCGAACTGTTAATCAGACCCTCCGCCGCGCTGGAATCAGATTAGATATCAATTGAAAATCATTCTCGACAACGCTTAAGATGCCCGCCTGTTTCCTTAACATTCCAGAGAGTCGGTTTGTCGGACGTGGATCTCAAAGGCCTGTTTCTCAAGCACGCCGATACCCTGCGCGGGTATCTGGCGCGCAAGGTACGGGACCCGCAGTTGGCCGCAGACCTGGTGCAGGAGAGCTTCCTGCGCCTGGCGGAAAAACCGGCCGGTGAGCGCATCGACAACTCCCAGGGCTATCTCTATCGAACGGCGAGCAATCTGCTGATCGACCATATTCGCCAGGAAGCACGGCGCAAGACAGACTCCGTGCCCCATGAAGCGCTGGCCGAGATTGAAGATGACGTGGCCGGGTTGGAGGCTCAGGCAATGGCGCAGCAACAGCGACAGGCATTGAAGCAGGCACTGGCGGAGTTGCCGGAACGCACCCAGCAGATTTTCCGTCTCAACCGCATCGAAGGCATGACCCACGCCCAGGTCGCCCGGCACCTGGACATTTCTGACAGTTCCGTGCAAAAGCACTTGGCCAAGGCGTTGGCCTACGTGATGCAGCGCTTGCAGGAAGGCGAGGTGGCGCCATCCGACGAATGAATTACCGAAAAATGCCAGGTCAGTCGTCACAGCGTTACATAACGAAAAATTCGAGATTCACACGTGAATAGCCAGGGTCCGCAACAGCACAGCATTACCGAGGCAGCCGCCGAGTGGGCGGTGCGCTTGCACGCCGGTGCCCTGACCGACCAGGAGCAGGCCGAGCTGCAGCATTGGATCGCCTGCGACAGCCGCCACGAAGCGGCCTTGCGCTTTGCCGAACAGACGTGGGCGGCATTGGGTGAGGTGTACAAGGACGAACCGCTGCAGCGTCAACGCCCGCCGGCGGCGACGCTGCCGGTGCGCCGGTCCAAGCGGCGCAGGCCATGGCAACGTGCGGCGGCTGTCGCGCTGGTCGTGGTGGTGGCCGGTGTTGGCTGGGTGCGCGGGCCGGACGTGCTGTTGCGCCTGCAAGCCGACTACATCACCCAGAAAGGCGAGGTGCGCACCGTGCACCTCGCCGATGGCAGTACCGTAGAGCTGGATTCCGGCAGTGCCATCCGCCTGGACTACGACGGTGTGCAACGCCGTATCAGTCTGCTCCAGGGCTCGGCGATCTTTGATGTGGCGCCGAGGGTGGGCCAGGAAACCCGGCCGTTCGTGGTGCAGAGCGCCGGGGGGCAAACCCGTGCGCTGGGCACGCGGTTTGTGGTGGCGCGCGAGGGCGATAGCCAGGCGTGGGTTGGGGTGCTGGAGCACAGTGTTGAGGTTTCCCTGCAAGCTATCCCGAAAAAAGGTCCGGCCGACAGGGTGCTTAAGGAGGGCCTGGCTGCACGCTACAACCTCCAGGAAGGCATCGTGCCCATCGACCAGCTCGATGTAGAGCGGGCCACCAGTTGGCGGCGCGGTGTGTTGATCTTTGATCGCCAGCCGCTGGCCAAGGTCATCGAGCAACTTAACCGCTATCGTCCTGGGCGTGTGGTGCTGGCGGATTCGGCGCTGGGGGATCGCGAGGTCAGCGGGGTGTTTCGGCTTGATATGCTCGACACTGCCCTTGGCATTCTCACCCAGGAGCTGCACGTGCAGCGTTTGGATCTGGCGGGCCTCAGCTTGATCTATTGATTGTCCTGTAGGTGTGGGCTGGACCTGTGGTGAGTTAGGCCTGCTCCCGCTGGCGGCCTGACAGCTGACCGCGATCCAAATGTGGGAGGGGGCTTGCTCCCGATAGCGGTGTGTCAGTCAATTCATCAGGTGACTGATTCAGCGCCATCGAGGCATCGGTATCTACACAATTCCGGGTATGGCGCAGGACCTGTGGGGAGGGAGCTTGCTCCCGCCGGCGGCCTGACAGTTGACCATAATCTAACGGTTACCCCGCGATCCAAATGTGGGAGGGGGCTTGCCCCCGATAGCGGTGTGTCAGTCGATTCATCAGGTGACTGATTCAGCGCCATCGGGGCCTCGGTATCTACACAATTCTGGGTATGGCGCTGGACCTGTGGCGAGGGAGCTTGCTCCCGCTGGCGGGCTGGCAGCTGACCATAATCTAACGGTTACCCCGCGATCCAAATGTGGGAGGGGGCTTGCCCCCGATAGCGGTGTGTCAGTCAATTCATCAGGTGACTGATTCAGCGCCATCGAGGCCTCGGTATCTACACCATTCTGGGTATGGCGCTGGACCTGTGGCGAGGGAGCTTGCTCCCGCTGGCGGGCTGGCAGACGACCAAGATGTTGGATCAGACCGGGTACATATCCGTTATTTAGGTCACGGCCACTATGGGTTCCGCCCTTACGGCCATCCCTTTCAAGGTCTTTTCGTTTTGGCAGCCTTGATTACCCGGTCGGTTGAAACATGTGCATGTACCGCAGTGCCTTGGACCCATGTTTTGGGCTTAGGCACCTTGGGGCCGCGGGGGCTTTTCGCCACTTGTTTTGGTTGGATGTTTCTAGCCAGCTCCAGTAAGCGCCGGGCCAGTTTTTCCAGAGCAATGACGGGAAGATGTTCCGAGGGCAGCGCAATCTGCATTCCCTCATAACCACTTCTAACCTGAATCGCCAAGTGATAGATCGAGGCCTCCCATCCTTCAGGCTGGGTACCCCGATGAGCTTGCTCGACGCTTCGTTTGAGGACGGCCAGGACGTTGTAGGCCAATACCGCAGTAGCGAACCCGAGTAAGGCGGCCTTTGGGCTGCCAAGGCTTTCGATTTCACTTTCCAGGATCGCTTCCAGTCGCTGGAACATACCTTCAATGCTCCAGCGGCGGCGATAGAGTTCGGCGATCTGCTGTGCACTGACGCTCTGGGGTAGATTGCTCCAGAACATCAAGCTGCTGTCACCCGAGTCCGTTGGGGAATGAAGGGTCAGTTCGACACGCCGGCATTGGTAACCGCCTCTGACCTGGATGATCTGCTCACGCACAGTGCCCGTTTCCACAGGCACCGGCTCTTGCCACTCACCTTCTTGAATCAAGCGTGGATGCTTGGCTTGCTGACGAATGACAAAGGAGGTTTGGACCTGCTCACAAGCCTCCATAACCGGGAGCGTGCAATAGAGTCGATCAGCCAGCCACACTTGACCTGGCTCGGCATTGGCCAATAGAGGCAGCACACAAACGCGCTCGCTTGCATAGGCATCCTCACACGCCTGAAGGTCGATGACCTGATCCAGGTCGGGGTCGTAGGCCACCACCGAAAAACCGGGACGAGCAGCGCCGCGCTCCTGACGTAAAGCCCCCAAGCGTTTCTCAGTGGATGCCAAGTGATTACCGTCCACTACCCGAACTTGCCAACCCGGCAGCATCGCCGTGCAGCCCAGCTCTCTGATGGTTGGAGTCAGGCGCTGTGCACAGCCGGTAACCAGGGCACGCAACAGAGCAGGCTCGGTACGACTGATCTTGTCGTAAAGGGCCGCCAAGCTGACAGGAAGATCTTCCAGTTGCCGCGCGGCGGCGTGCAGGGATGGCTTCAAGCCCAGTGAAACAAGGGACATCAGCTTGATGATGGTCGAGAACAGTAGCTCACGAGAATACTGCCGTTGCCGATGCTCCTCGAAAACCTGATCGACCCACTCAGGGGCAATAGCCTGTTCGAGCGCCAACTTGGCCATGACGCTCGCAGGTGCTTTTTTCTCGAAACGCGCTAGAACATCGGCCCACATCTTTCGGTACCCCTGAATGAAATTTCAGGGGATTTTACTAAAGACCTTGAAAGGGATGGCCCTTACGGCGGGTCACTTTTGGAAAAGGCCCAAAAGTAACCAAAAGGCCTTCGCCCCAACACTCGGCACCTCGCTCACGCTCGGTGTGCCCGTAATCCGACAGGTATTTGGGGGGCCGCCGCCACGCGCCATCCATGGCGCGGGGCGGCTAAACCGGCATCCCTGCCGGTTTACCCCCCAAATCCCTGTCGAATTCCGGCCAGCGTGTTTGACGGGGCGCCTGAGATCAAAAGCTAGATCAAGATCAAGATCACGATCAAGAGCGGCTCGCTTCGCATCGTGGTTAGCGTTGGTTGCTACAACGGTGTGTCGGTATCTATGGCTATCGCCGGCGAGCCGGCTCAGTTTCCTGCTTGAGTCCCTTCGTTAAAAACTTTTGAAAAAGTCTTACTGACTTCCTGCGCGTCGCACGTCTTGCTAGGTGAGAAGCATTCGCATAAACAAAAACGCTTAGCGCAGGGAACAATCGAAATGTCAGCACTTAACAAGGGGCGTATCACCGGTAGCCGGTTAGCCCTTTCCATTCACTTGGGCCTGTTCGCCGCAGTGGCGCCGGTGTATGCCGCGCAGCCTCAATCGGGCGCTACCCAACCTGCTGTGTTGACGTTCGATATTCCCGTGCAATCTCTCGGCAGTGCCGTGCTGGCCTTTGCCGACCAGGCTGGCTTGCAGGTGTTGTTTGACAGCCAGCGCCTGCAAGGTTTGAGCAGTACGGCGATCAAGGGCAGTTTCAGCGTGCAGGAAGGCCTGGGCCGTTTGCTCGGCGCCGCGCCGGTGGAGTATCGCTTTACCGGCGAGCGCCAGGTCACGCTCAACCGCGTCAGTGACGATCACGACGGCGCCATGACCGTGGGCACTACCACCATTACCGGTAACACCAATGGCCAGGCCGGCGATTGGGTGTACCAGACCCCAAAGTCCGTGGCAGTCATCAGCCGTGACATGATCGACAAGCGCCCACCCCGTCACGCGGCCGACATGCTGGAGGAAACTGCGGGGGTCTACACCGCTGTTGACCAACGCGACCCTGGTCTTTCCGTGAACATTCGCGGCGTTCAGGACTATGGCCGTGTGAACATGAACATCGACGGCATGCGCCAGAACTTCAACGTCAATGGGCACCAGCAGCGCAATGGCACCATGCTGATTGACCCGGAGTTCATTTCCAGCATCGAGATCGACAAGGGCAGCCAGTCGGGGCAGGGTGGGGCGGCCGTACTCGGCGGGATCGCCTCGTTCAAGACCCTGGAGGCCAGCGAGTTCCTCAAGGACGGTAAAGAGATCGGCGGACGTTTTCGCGCGGGCAGCGGTATCGGTGAGCTGGGCAACGGTACCTACTTCAATGGCAGTGGCGTGTTTGCCTTTGGTGATGAGCGCGGCGACGTCATGCTCGGCTACAGCGAGCGCCATTTCGGCAACTACCGGGCCGGCACCCACAATGACCAGAACCTGGGCACCAATCTGCGGGCCAGGAAGTATGCCCCGGTCGCCTTCGACGACTGGTTGAACAGCGAAGTCGGTGATACCGGCAGCGTGACCCGGTCGCAGATCGTCAAGTTCGGCCTGAACCTGCCCAACGATCAGCGCGTGCAATTGAGCTACCTGGAAAGCGATACCGACAGCAATGATGCCTGGGGCTACATCAGTGATGATCTTCAGAGCAGCTATTACGTACGCACCGGCAAGAACAACCTCAACGCGAAAAACGCGGCGCTGGACTACAGCTACAGCCCGGATAACGCGCTGATCGATTTCAAGGCCAAGCTCTATTACGTCACCACCCAACTGGATCGCTCCAACGCCGGCAACCTTGCGTCCCTGAGTTCCGGCAACTATACGCCGGCATACACCGACCATTTCCAGACCGATACCTGGGGCCTGCAGGGCGAAAACACGGCGCGCTTCGACCTCGGCCGCGTGGGGCATCTGAGCTGGAACTATGGCCTGGAGATGTATCAGGACACCTTCAAGCCCAGTACCAACAAGATCGAGTCCACCAACACGATCAACTCCGGATCACTGCCCTACACCCCCAGTGCCGACCCGGAAGGCAAGCGCACCATCGCCAGTGTGTTCAACAACCTGCAATACGAATATGACGACTGGCTGACCGTGGATGCCGGGCTGCGTTACGACCGTTATCGGCTGGAGGGTGTCACCGGGATGACGCTGTGGAAGCGCGACCGGTTTTACACCAGTACGACGGGCGCGAAGCGTGTCGAGGACATTTTTGATATCGACCGTGAAGACGGACGGTTTTCGCCGACCTTCGGTATCGGCATCAAGCCTGGGGTCGACTGGCTGCAACTGTATACCCGCTGGGGCAAGGGCTGGCGCCCGCCGGCTGTCACGGAAACCTTTATGAGCGGCCGCCCCCACGGTGGGGGTTCGAATGAACGGGTATTCCCCAATCCTTACCTGAAGCCAGAGGAGTCTCGCGATTGGGAAGTGGGGATGAACGTGTTCAAGGAGTCGCTCTTTTTCAATGACGACCGACTGGGCATCAAGGTGGCGTACTTCGACACCAAGATTAAGAATTTCACCTTCCTCAATACCAGTGTGAGTTTGCCGGAGACGTCCGTTGGGGGTTTCAACGGGATCATGGCGTATACCAACAACCTCAATGACACGCGGTTCAGGGGCCTTGAGTATCAACTCAACTACGACATGGGGCGTGCGTATACCAACCTCAGTTACACGCACATGATCGGCAGCAACGAGTTCTGTTCGAAGAACTACTACCTGGGCGGGGCCAAGAAGGCCGGTCCCAGCACCACCGTTATCGAACGGTTTACCCGGCCTAACGGCACCATCGGTTTCCGCCCTGTGACCCGCTACGAATTGTTGGATGACGAGGCCGCCAATGCCAAGGAAAGCTGCGGCAAGATCATGGGCAACGCCACCTACACCCCCGCTGATCGCGCGTCGTTGACGTTGGGCGCGCGCTTTTTGGACAAGCGCCTGGATACCGGTGTGCGTGTTCGCTACAGCTCGGGTAACGGGGAAAACCTGGACAACCAGGGCTACAACCTGATCGACCAGGCCATGTGGCCCAAATACACCGTGTATGACGTCTACGCCAGTTACTGGATGACCGATCAATTGAACATCGCGTTGGCGTTGGAAAACGCCACGGACGAAGCGTATTTCGTCGCCATGGGCGATGCCAACAACCTCAGCCTGGCTCGCGGCCGGACCTTGAGCGGAATGCTCGAATACAAATTCTGATACCGGTGCCACGGCACCGCATCAACCACGATTTTGCCCAGGGTTGGGTAAAAAGTGCGCAGCTGCGCATTGATCAATAGCGCTGTAATTATGAGGTTTAGTGATGACTATTTCTGTTAGCTACGAGTCGTACCTGGGCACTACTTCGCTGTCTGACTACCTGTCGGACTGGGCTCTTGGTTTTGCCACGGCAGGTCATGGCACTGGCGGCAACAACGGTGGTTTCAGTAACGGGACCTTCGCCGGTGACCAATACGCGTCCCATGGCGCCAACAACTCCGACTACGCGTTCATCGCCGACAGCGACACCAGCAACGGCCTTCACTACGTGTTCAATCCAACACTGCCGGCCAGCAGCAACTTGAACCACTACCTGTGGGGCGAACTGGATAACGTCGAGCTGGGCACCGGCCTGACCGGCGGCAGTGGCAGCGACTTCGACCTGAGTGCCTACAAAGTCGCCTTCAATGGCCTCGACCTGTCCGCCGCCGAAGGTGCAGGCCGCGTCGGCAACGATGTGCAGAGCGTGATCTACGGCCTGATCCAGGGCAACACCAGTGCACTGGAATCGGCACTCAACGAGCTGCTGGGCGCTATCGACCCGAGCCTGTCGACGGCCAACACCTTCGACGAGATCTCCGCCGGCCTCGCGGCCCACGCGGCGTCCTCGACCACCACCGACGTTGCACTGGTGGGCGTGCAGGACGTGGCCCAGGACTGGGCACTTGCGGCCTAAATCCGCTGCATGAAAAAAGCGAATGGAAGATCGCTCTCCCATTCGCCGCATGACACACCGCCGTTGCCCAAGCCTTCTAACTCTTCAGGCGACGGCGGTGCCGAATTCTGCGCAGCGTCGCATGGCCTGTCAACGCGACGACGCTGCCCGCTCAACCCTTTGAGAATCCCCAGATGCGCCACGCCGGCAACGAAACCCTGGCCGCCCTCACGGCCTATAAAAGTGGCTTCTTCAACATCGGCCTGTTCTCGGCGGTGATCAACCTGCTGATGCTCGCCCCGGCGCTGTACATGCTGCAGGTGTACGACCGGGTGCTGGCCTCGGGCAATCAGATGACCCTGTTGATGCTGACGCTGATGATCCTCGGCCTGTTCGTCCTGATGGGCGCGTTGGAGTGGGTGCGCAGCCAGGTGGTGATTCGCCTCGGCACGCAGATGGACATGCGTTTGAACCAGCGGGTGTACGACGCGGCGTTCGAAGCGCAGCTCAAGGGCGGCACCCAGGCGGCCGGCCAGGCGCTGCATGACCTGACCACGCTGCGCCAGTTCGCCACCGGCCAGGCGTTGTTCGCGTTTTTCGATGCGCCGTGGTTTCCGGTGTACCTGTTGGTGATTTTCCTGTTTCACCCCTGGCTCGGCCTGCTGGCACTGGTCGGCGCGCTGCTGTTGATGACGCTGGCGTGGGTCAACCACCACATCAGTCAGGCGCCGATGGCCCTGGCCAGCCAACTGTCCATCAGCGCCAGCCAGCAGGCCACGGCCAACCTGCGTAATGCCGACACCATCGAAGCCATGGGCATGCTCGGCACGTTGCGCGCACGCTGGTTCGGCCAGCATCAAGCGTTTTTGGCCCAGCAAAACCTGGCCAGTGAAAAGACCGCGGCCGTCAGCGCCTGGTCCAAGGGCGTGCGCCTCGCGTTGCAATCCCTGGTCCTGGGCGTTGGCGCGTTGCTGGCGGTGCAGGGCGATATTACGCCGGGGATGATGATTGCCGGCTCGATCCTGATGGGCCGGGTGTTGACCCCCATCGACCAACTGATCGGCGTGTGGAAGCAATGGGGCTCGGCGCGGCTGGCGTACGAACGCTTGTCGCAGATGCTGGAGGCCAACCCGGCGCGACCCGTCCCTATGAGCCTGCCGGTGCCTAAAGGCCAACTGAGCGTCGAGCACATCAGCGCCTGTGCCCCCGGCAGCCGTCGGCCGGCGCTGGCCAACCTCGGTTTTAACCTGGCGGCAGGCGACGTGCTGGGCGTGATCGGGCCGTCGGGCTGCGGCAAATCCACCCTGGCGCGAATACTGGTGGGCGCCTGGGCGCCCCTGGCCGGCAAGGTGCGGCTGGACGGTGCCGACCTGGCCCTGTGGGACAAGCAGCAGTTAGGTCCGCACATCGGTTACCTGCCGCAAGACATTCAATTGTTCGGCGGCAGCATTGCGGAAAACATCGCACGCTTTGCCGAGGTCGACGCGGATAAAGTCCTCGCTGCTGCGCAAATGGCTGGCGTGCATGAATTGATCCTGCAACTGCCCCAAGGCTACGACACGCAATTGGGGGAGGGCGGCGCCGGCTTGTCCGGCGGCCAGAAGCAACGCGTCGCGCTGGCCCGTGCGCTGTACGGCCTGCCTGCTTTGATCGTGCTGGATGAACCCAACGCCAACCTCGACGAGGTGGGCGAGCACGCCCTGCTCCAAGCCATCGGCCAGCTCAAGCAACAGCGCCGTACCGTGATCCTGATCACCCACAAACCCAACGTGCTGAGCCTGACTGACCAGTTGCTGATCCTCAAGGACGGTCAATTGCAGGCGTTCGGCCCTACGGCGCGTGTGTTGGAGGCACGGCAGAAGCCCGCCGCGAGCAAGCCGGTATCGACCCTGAGCATGAGTTACCGCCTCGGTGAAGGAAAACAGGCATGAGCCAGAGCAAACCTGTGTTGGTCAGCGAGGCGCCGAACAACGTGCTGGCGCTGGATGACAAGAAATATTCGCGCATTGGCTGGCTGTTGGTGCTCGGTGGCTTTGCCGGTTTCCTCGGTTGGGCGGCGTTGGCGCCGTTGGACAAGGGCGTTGCGGTGTCGGGCAAGGTCATGGTCTCGGGCCATCGCAAGACCGTGCAACACCCGGCTGGAGGTATCGTCGAGCGCATCGACGTGCGCGACGGTGAGGTGGTCAGCGCCGGCCAGGTGCTGCTGCGCTTGAAGGAAACCCCATTGCGCGGGCAGATGCAGTCCCTGCGCAGCCAGTACGTGGCGTCCCTGGCCAGCGAAGCGCGCTTGAGTGCCGAAAGTGAAGGGTTGTCGGCAATCACTTTTGCTCCCGAACTGCTCGACGATCCTCAAGCAGCGGCCACCCTGAACCTGCAACGGCAGCTGTTCAATAGCCGTGCCCAGGCCCTGGCTACCGAGCAACAAGGCCTGCGCGAAACCATCGCCGGCGCCGAGGCGCAGTTGCGCGGTACGCGGGATTCGCAAGCCAGCAAAGTCCAGCAACGTGCGGCGTTGAGTGAGCAGCTGCAAGGCCTGCGCGCGTTGGCGCGTGACGGTTACATCCCACGCAACCGCCTGCTCGACAGCGAGCGCCTGTACTCGCAGGTCGATGGCGCCATCGCCGAGGACTATGGTCGTATCGGTCAGTTGCAGCGCCAGGTGCTCGAACTGCGGCTACGCATCCGTCAGCTCGGCGAAGACTTCCAGAAAGACCTGCGCGGCCAGTTGGCCGAGACCCGTACCCGCAGCGACGACCTGCGCAATCGACTGGCCTCGGCCGAGTTCGAATTGGCCAACAGCCTGGTGCGCGCCCCGGCGTCCGGTGTGGTGGTGGGGCTGGATGTGTACACCGAAGGCGGTGTAATCAAGCCCGACCAGGCGTTGATGGACATCGTGCCCCAGGGCGAGCCCTTGCTGGTGGAGGCGCGCGTGCCGGTGCAGATGGTCGACAAGGTGCATCCGGGCTTGCCGGTGGAGTTGCTGTTCTCGGCCTTCAACCAGGCCACCACGCCACGGGTGGCCGGCGAGGTCACACTGGTCTCGGCTGATCGCCAAGTCGATGAACGCACCGACGAGCCTTACTACACGCTGCGCGCCCAGGTCAGCGCGGCCGGTATGCAACAACTGGACGGCGTGCAGATACGTCCCGGCATGCCGGTGGAAACCTTCATCAAGACCGGTGAGCGCTCGATGCTCAACTACCTGTTCAAACCCCTGCTGGATCGCACCCATATGGCCCTGGTGGAAGAATGAAGGCGCTGTTGTTTACCCTGTTTTTCGGTTGTACCTCGGCGGCGCACGCCTTGGGTTTGCTGGATGCCTACGACTTGGCCCTGCGCAATGATCCGACTTTTCAGGCCGCTATCCAGGAGCGTGAAGCCGGTGAAGAACATCGCGTGATCGGGCGTGCGGCGTTGTTGCCGAACCTGTCATGGAGCTATAACAACTCGCGCAACGCGTCTGAAGTGACGGCGGGTGAGGTCACCAGCGACCGTGACTACCGCAGCTATGCTTCGACCCTGACCTTGCAGCAACCGTTGCTGGATTACGAAGCCTATGCGCGGTTTCGCCAGGGCACCGCCCAGGCCTTGATGGCCGACGAGCGCTTTCGCGGCAAGAGCCAGGAACTGGCGGTGCGGGTGCTCAGTGCCTACAGCCAGGCCTTGCTGGCGCAAGAGCGTATTGAGCTGAGCCGTGCGCAGAAACGTGCGTATGCCGAGCGCCTGCAACTCAATGATCGCCTGCTCAAGGGCGGTGAGGGGACGCGCACCGATGTGCTGGAAACCCAGGCGCGCCTGAGCTTGGCCCAGGCAGAAGAAATCGAATCCCTGGATGCCCAGGACAGTGCCCTGCGCGAGTTGGAAGCCATCGTCGGCCAGCCGCTGCAGATCGAAGAGTTGGCACCATTGACGCGCCAATTCGACATCCCGCCCCTGCAGCCCAACCGTTTCGAGACCTGGCGCGACATGGCCATGGCCAATAACCCGGAGCTTAAATCCCAGCACCACGCCCTGGACGTAGCGTCCTACGAAGTGGAGCGCAAACGTGCAGGCCACCTGCCCAAGGTCAGCCTGTACGCCACCAGTCGCCAGACCCGCTCTGACTCGGAAAGCAGCTACAACCAACAGTACGACACCAACAGTGTCGGCATTCAGGTCAGCCTGCCACTGTTTGCCGGCGGCGGGGTGTCGGCCTCCACCCGCCAGGCGGCGAACCAGCTGTCCCAGGCCCAGTACGAGTTGGACGCGCAAACCTCGGCCACGCTGGTGGAGTTGGGCAAGCAGTTCAACCTCAACACCAGCGGCGCCGCCAAAGTGCGCGCCTATGAAATGGCCGTCAGCTCGGCCACTGCCTTGGTCGCTGCGACCCAGAAAAGCGTCACCGGCGGTGAGCGCGTCAACCTCGACGTGCTCGACGCCGAACAACAACTCTTCACCGCCCGCCGCGACCTGGCGAATGCGCGGCATGCGTATCTGCTGGCGAGGATTCAACTGAAGTATTACGCGGGGTTGCTGAGCGAGCAGGACTTGCGGGCCTTGGCGGGGTATTTCCAGCCCTCGGCATGAGTGGTTACAACCCGGCATTCGCCGGGTTTTTTGTGCTTACTAGTCTGTGAAACAGCTTCGGGAAAATGGAGCCGGTTGTCGGGTGACAGGGGAAAATTGTTACCTGGCGGAAAATAACCTAACGGATGGGTTACGATGAGAGTAGGCGCTTACAAGGGATATGTGATTTCGGTGTTTATCAGGGATGAGCATTGCCCGCCCCATGTGCATGTGAGGGGGAAGGAATGGGATGCGCGTTTTCGTTTCAGTTTTCTGGATGGAGACGTGGAATTGTGGGACGTAGAGCCTGAGCGGCGGCAGCCACCCATGGCGGTTTTGAAAGAAATACGCGGGGCGATCATGCAGCGGCATTACCTGGCGCGGGCACGCAGGATCTGGTGGGAATACCTGCAAACGGTCTGCCTGGAGAATCATTCTTGGGATTGGGAGGCCCACGAGGTGTTGCCTGGGCTGATCATTCAGCCGGGTGTTTATGTGATCGCCCGTGCCCGGCACGATGTCGTGGGGCAGAAAACAATATTGAATCTGGTCAGGGCGCCGGGTTTTGTGGAGATTGAACTATGAAGCAAATCGTAAAAGCCAAAGTCGTACCCTATAAACCGCTCACTGAGGCCGACGTCGAAAAGGCGATAGCCCGAGGGCGCAAGACACGGCACCTTTATGCCCGGGCCAGCTCTGTGCGTTATGAAGACAACTGCATTTCCATCGGCTTCAGCGACGGCAGTCGCGTTGTACTGCCGGTGGCTGGCCTGCCCGAGTTCGAGGGGTTTTCCTTGGAGGACTTTGAGCAACTGGAAGTCGGCTTTGGCGGCAAGGCGTTGTGCTGTGAGGCTCGGGACTTGGATGTTTCGGTCACGGGCCTGATCGCCACCAGCAAACCGCTCATGGACCTGGCCACCAGTTTGGTTGCGTCGCGCAACGGTCGCAAAAGCAGCGCCGCCAAATCCGCCGCCGCCCGAGCCAATGGCAAGAAGGGCGGGCGGCCACGCAAGAAGGAACCTGAGGACGTTGAACTACCGCCGAGTCAGTAACACCCCGGATTCCATGTGGTGCGTCCACGGGAACTGGTCAAACATTGCGCACTTCGTAATCCGGTGCGTGTCATGCAATTGCGCGATGTTCGCCGCCAACGTCTCCGGGTTGCAGGAGATGTACAGGATGTTGTCGAAGCGCCGGGTCAGTTCGCAGGTGTCCGGGTCCATGCCGGCGCGCGGCGGGTCGACGAACACGCTGCCGAACTCATAGCGCTTCAAGTCGATACCGTGCAGGCGGCGGAACGGGCGCACTTCATTCAGCGCTTCGGTGAGTTCTTCGGCGGAGAGGCGCACCAGGGTGACGTTACCCACCGCGTTTTCATCGAGGTTGCTCAAGGCCGCATTCACCGAGGTCTTGCTGATCTCGGTCGCCAGCACCTTGCGTACACGTGTTGCCAGGGGCAGGGTGAAGTTGCCGTTGCCGCAATACAACTCGAGCAAATCGTCCGGGCGATCGCCCAGGGCGTCATAGGCCCAGTTGAGCATCTTCTGGTTCACCGTGCCGTTGGGCTGGGTGAAGGCGCCTTCGGGTTGGCGATAGCTGAACGTGCGGCCACCGACCTCGAGTTTTTCCACCACATAGTCGTGGCCGATTACATCGCGCTTGCCCTTGGAGCGACCGATGATGCTGACGTTCAAGTCGGTGGCGAGCTTATTCGCGGCGGTGTGCCAATGCTCGTCCAGTGGGCGGTGATAGCACAAGGTGATCATCGCATCGCCGGCCAGGGTGGTCAGGAACTCCACCTGGAACAGCTTGTGGCTCAGGGCGGCGCTGGCTTGCCAGGCGGCCTTGAGCTGCGGCATCAATTGGTTGATGCGTTGGCTGGCGATGGGGAACTCTTCGATCAGGATCGGCGTGCGCTTGTCGTCCTGGGAAAACATCGCGTAGTGGCGCTCACCGCCTTCGCGCCACAGGCGGAACTCGGCGCGCAGGCGGAAGTTCTGCAGCGGCGAGTCGAAGACCTGTGGCTCTGGCGCGTCAAACGGTGCCAGCAGGTCACGCAAGCGCGTGACCTTGTCTTGCAGTTGAGCGGTGTAGCGTGCGGCGTCAAAAGTCATGCGTTGAACCAGCCCAGCTTGATTACAAACAGAATCGACAGAATCACCAATGCCGGGTTCAGCTCACGATAGCGGCCCGAAAGCAGCTTGATGGCGGTCCAGGCGATGAAACCGAAGGCGATGCCGTTGGCGATGGAGTAAGTGAAAGGCATCGCCAGGGCGGTGACCACTACCGGCGCTGCAACCGTGATGTCGTCCCAGTCGATCTCGGCCAGGCCCTGGGTCATCAACACAGCCACGAACAGCAGTGCCGGCGCGGTGGCGTAGGCCGGCACGCTGGCGGCCAGTGGCGAGAAGAACAACGCCAGCAGGAACAGGATCGCGACCACGATGGCGGTCAGGCCGGTACGGCCACCGGCGCTCACGCCCGCAGCGGACTCGATGTAGCTGGTGGTGGTCGAAGTGCCCAGCAGGGAGCCCGCCATGGCGGCGGTACTGTCGGCGATCAGCGCACGGCCCATTTTCGGCATGTGACCGTCCTTGCCCATCAGGCCGGCGCGCTTGGCCACGCCGATCAAGGTGCCGGAGTTATCGAACAGGTCCACGAACAGGAAGGCGAAGATCACGCTGACCAGGCCGATATCCAGGGCGCCCTTGATATCCAACTGCAGGAAGGTCGGGGCCAGGGACGGTGGTGCCGAGGTGATACCGATGAACGGGGTGAAGCCCAATACGATCGAGGCGATGGTCACCGCCAGGATGCCGATCAGCACCGCGCCGCGTACGGCCAGGGCTTCCAGCGCGACGATCAGCACGAAACCCAGGGTGGCCAGGATGGGCGCCGGTTGTTTCAGGTCGCCCAGGCCCACCATGGTGGCTGGGTTGCTCACCACGATCCCGGCGTTATGCAAGGCGATCAGCGCCAGGAACAGGCCGATACCGGCGGCAATCGCCGAGCGCAGGGGCAGGGGGATGGCGTTGATGATCCATTCACGAATGCGAAAGATCGACAGCAGGAAGAACAGCACCGCGGAGATAAACACCGCCCCCAGCGCAACCTGCCAGGTGTGGCCCATGTGCAGGACCACGGTGTAGGTAAAGAAGGCGTTGAGGCCCATGCCCGGCGCAAGGGCGATCGGGTAGTTGGCGATCAGGCCCATCACGGTCGAACCGATGGCGGCGGCCAGGCAGGTGGCGACGAATACCGCGCCTTTGTCCATGCCGGTCTCGCCGAGGATGCTCGGGTTCACGAACAGGATGTAGGCCATGGCCAGGAATGTCGTGATGCCCGCGAGGATCTCGGTGCGCACGTTGGTGTTGTGTGCCTTGAGTTGAAACAGCTTTTCCAGCATGCCTGCTCCCAGTGACGCTCTGTGGCGTCGTGATTTGTTGACCTCTAAGTCAAAGCACAAACTGCGCCAAGCGCCTTTGGTTCCAGAGAGGATCGGAAAAAGCGGCGCATCATACCAGCAGCCGAGGCCTTGAGGCATACTGCGCCGACGTTTAAACGAAGGTCATCCGCCGCATGAAAAACGCCAGCCCGTGGAGTCTAGCCCTGATCCCCTGTATCAGCCTGTTGCTCGGTGCAGCACCGGCGTGGGGCGCGACTGCACCGCCGTTGAGCGAAGTGCGTGTGTTCAAGGTTGAGTCGGCGCGTTGCACGGAAACCATTCCTGAGCGTGTGAGCACGACCCAGATGTGTACGCACCGTGGGCCGACTAAGGTTTCTGTCATGGAAGTCGGCCTGGGCAATAACCCGGTGGGCCTCTTTAATGGCGCGGTGTTGAACGGCCAGCGCACGCCGGTATGCCAGGTCGGCAACATCAGCGAGGCCTGCAGCGGGGCCGGCACGTTGATGGGCTACATCTATGTGTTTGACCTGAATGTGGAGGCCCAGGGCTGGTTCGAATACAGCAACGCCTCGATCAACCCCCCGCGAAACACCCTGAAAACCCTGCTCAATATCCGCTGATCAATCTTCTTGAACGCTCAAAACCACGAGAAGTCGTACCCCTGAGACGGCGACTTTTCTAACGCCGCGGATGTACACCAACCCGTGAGGTGTTTATGAGCGCGACCCCCAATGGCGCGGCGGCCCAGCCGTTCGTCAGCCACCCGATACGCCTGCGCCTCAACGGCCAGGACCGCCAGTTGGACGTGTTGCCCTGGACCACGCTGTTGGACCTGCTGCGCGAGCAACTGGACCTGGTCGGCAGCAAAAAAGGCTGCGACCACGGCCAATGCGGCGCCTGCACCGTCTTGCGCGACGGAAAACGCGTCAACGCTTGCCTGACCCTCGCCGTCATGTGCGACGGCGCCGAATTGACCACCATCGAAGGCTTGGCCGACGGCGACGTGCTCCACCCGATGCAGCAAGCCTTTATCAAGCACGACGCCTTCCAGTGCGGTTACTGCACCCCCGGCCAGATCTGTTCCGCCGTCGGCCTGATCAATGAAGGCCGCGCCCACGACACCGCGCAGATCCAAGAGCTGATGAGCGGCAACCTGTGCCGCTGTGGTGCCTACAGCAATATCCGCGATGCCATCGTGGACGTCGTGGGAGGTGAGCAATGAACCCCTTCCATTACAGCAAACCGGCGGATGTACAGGAGGCGGTCCACCTCAGCAGCGCGGCATCGCGCTTTATTGCCGGTGGCACCAACCTGCTGGACTTGATGAAGGAAAACATCAGCCGCCCCGAGCACCTCATCGACATCACCGGCCTGCCGTTGCATGACATTCAGCAAACGGCCGAAGGCGGACTGCTGATCGGCGCCCTGGTGAGCAACGCCGACCTGGCCTGGCACCCGCTGATCGAACAGCGTTATCCATTGCTGTCGCAAGCCATCCTCGCGGGCGCCTCGCCGCAACTGCGCAACATGGCCAGTACCGGCGGCAACCTGTTGCAGCGCACCCGTTGCTACTACTTCTATGACGCCACCGTGCCCTGCAACAAACGTGAACCCGGCAGCGGTTGCCCGGCGCGAACCGGCTTGAATCGCATCCATGCGATCCTCGGCGCCAGTGAAGAGTGTGTCGCGACCCATCCGTCCGACATGTGCGTCGCGCTGGCTGCGCTGGAGGCGCGGGTGCATGTGGAAGGGCGTGGTGGTGCGCGGATCATCGAGTTTGCCGATTTCCATCGCCTGCCCGGTGACGCGCCGCAACGGGACAACCAATTGGCTGACGATGAGCTGATCACCGCGATCGAGTTGCCTGCCGATAACCTGGCGAGCCACAGTCACTACCTGAAAATCCGCGACCGCGCGTCTTATGCCTTCGCCCTGGTGTCCGTTGCCGCAGCGCTTGAACTGGACGGCGACCTCATCGTTGATGCACGCCTGGCCCTCGGCGGCGTGGCCCACAAACCCTGGCGTGACCGCGCCGTGGAAGCCGGCCTGATCGGCCAGGTCGTCAGCCGTGAAACCTTCAGTCACGCCGCCGACGCCCTGCTGCAAGACGCCGAGCCGCTGGCGCACAACGGCTTCAAGATCAAGCTGGCGCGCCGGGCGATCATTCGCGCCCTGAGCGACGCTGCTGTCGCAGGAGAACAGCCATGACCGCTATCGGCAAACCCTTGGACCGGGTGGACGGTCTGCTCAAAGTCACCGGCCAGGCACGTTATGCCGGGGAGTTTCCCGAGCATGGCCTGCTGCACGGCAGCGTGGTGTCCAGCACCGTCGCCAAGGGCCGTGTGCTGCGCGTCGATGCTTCCAGGGCGCTGGCCCTGCCGGGCGTGGTGGAGGTTATCCATCACCTCAACCGCCCGAGAATTGCCAGTTATGACGACGCTTTCCAGGACGACGACGCCGCCGATGGCTCGCCGTTCCGCCCGCTGTACAACGACCGCGTGCTGTACAGCGGCCAGCCCCTGGCCTTGGTGATCGCCGATAACCTGGAGCTGGCGCGGCATGCCGGTTCCCTGGTGGACATCGAGTACGAAACCGAAGCCTTCGAAACCGACCTGCTGGCCTTGCAGGAACAGGCCCATGCTTCGCCGCAAACCCCGCCCGCGCCGCGTGGCAACTTCCAGGCCGAGTGGACCGGCGCCGCCGTCAGCCTGGATCTGCACTACAGCACGCCCATCGAACACCACAACCCGATGGAACCCCACGCCAGCACCGTGCTGTATCAACCCGATGGCACCTTGCATATCCATGACAAGACCCAGGGCCCACAGAATTGCCAGGCCTATGTGCAAAAAGTCTTTGGCCTGGATAAAAGCCAGGTGCGCATCTTCGCCGCATTCGTCGGCGGCGCTTTTGGCTCCGGCTTGCGCCCGCAGTACCAGTTGCCGTTGGCCGTGATGGCCTCCCTGGCGCTCAAGCGCTCGGTGCGCGTCACCCTGACCCGCCAACAGATGTTCACTTTCGGCTACCGCCCGCGCACCTTGCAGCGCTTGCAAATGGGCGCCGCCGCCAACGGACGCCTGCTGGCACTGGGACACACCGCTATCGGCCAGACCTCGCGCTTCGAGGATTTCAGCGAACATGTGGTGGAGTGGAGCGGCATGCTCTACCACTGCGATAACGTGCAACTGACCTACAAACTGGTGCCCCTGGATGTGTTCACGCCCTTGGACATGCGCGCTCCCGGTGCCGCCCTTGGCGTGATCGGCCTGGAGTGCGCCATGGATGAAGTGGCCTGCGCGCTGGGGATCGACCCGGTGCAACTGCGGCTGATCAACTACGCCGAGCGCAACCAGAACGAAGACAAACCCTGGTCGAGCAAGGCCCTGCGCGAATGCTACAGCGAAGGTGCCGAGCGTTTCGGCTGGAGCCAGCGCAACCCGGAACCGCGCAGTATGCGCGACGGCCGCCAGTTGATCGGCTGGGGCATGGCCGGCGGGGTATGGGAGGCCATGCAGATGAAGGCCAGCGCCAAGGCGCGGATCGACGCGCAGGGCAAGCTGACGGTCAGCAGCGCCACCACCGATATCGGCACCGGCACTTACACGGTGATGACCCAGATCGCGGCCCAGGCCAGTGGTGTGGCGGTCGAGGACGTAGTCTTTATGCTGGGCGATTCGTCATTGCCCACCGCGCCGCTGCAGGGCGGATCGTTTACCGTGTCCTCTGTGGGGACCGCCGTACAGCAAGCCTGCGAGGCGCTGAATGCCAAGTTGCTGGACATTGCCCGCCAGACTTACCCGGTCTTCAAGGACGCCGAATCCGTACGCTTCGAAGACGGCCAGTTGCATACGGGCGACGTGAGCGTGTCGCTGGCGCAGTTGGTCAAGGACAGTGGCGAAGACGCGCTGGACGTGCAGGTCGACAGCCAGCCCGACAAAAAACGCGAGGGCTACAGCACTGCCACCCATTCGGCGGTATTTGTCGAGGTGCAGGTGGATGAGGACCTGGGCACCATCAAGGTCCGTAGGGTGGTCAGCGCGATTGCCGCCGGGCGTGTGGTCAACCCGAAGATGGCGCGCAGCCAGATCCTTGGCGGTGTGGTGTGGGGTATCGGCATGGCCCTGCACGAAGAAACCCAGATCGACCACCAACTGGGGCGCTACATGAACCACAGCCTGGCCGAGTACCACATCCCGGTAAACGCGGATATTGGCGAGATCGACGTGGTGTTTGTCGAGGAGCATGACGAGATCGTCAACGCCCTGGGGTCCAAGGGGGTCGGTGAAATCGGTATTGTCGGCGTGGCAGCGGCGGTGGCGAATGCGATTTATCACGCCACCGGCAAACGGGTTCGGGAGTTTCCCATCACCCTGGATAAGGTGCTCTGACATGCTCTGGCAAGCACTGATTATCTAAAGGTGGGAGGGGGCTTGCCCCCGATGGGGGGTGTCAGTCAACGATGCTGTGACTGACATGGCGCTATCGGGGGCAAGCCCCCTCCCACATGGGTTATACGCTGGTTTTTTGAATGGGCTCTTCCACCGGCACATGCATGCGATCCCGATTCGCCAGGGTCGGGAACAGCTTGATCCACACCCCAGTCACCACCAGCGTACCGATCCCGCCCATGACAACGGCGGGCACGGTGCCGAACCAGTGGGCGGTAATCCCGGATTCGAATTCGCCCAATTGGTTGGACGCGCCGATGAACAGGCCGTTGACGGCACTGACTCGCCCGCGCATTTCATCCGGTGTCTCCAACTGCACAAACGATGCGCGGATCACCATGCTGATCATGTCCGCCGCCCCGAGCACCACCAGCACCGCCAGGGAAAACCAGAACGACGTGGAGAGGCCGAAGGCGATGGTCGCCACGCCGAACACGCCAACGGCAGTGAACATCACACGGCCTACATGGCGGTCCACCGAGAACCGCGCCAACCACAGCGACATCAACAACGCTCCCACGGCCGGCGCCGACCGCAGCAGGCCCAGGCCCCAGGCACCCGTCAGCAGGATGTCCTTGGCGAACACCGGCAGCAACGCGGTGGCGCCGCCCAGCAGCACGGCAAACAGGTCGAGGGAGATAGCGCCGAGGATGTCCGGGCGACTGCGGATAAAACGGATGCCGGCCAACAGCGAATCCAGCGTGGCCTTACCTTTGTTGAGCGGCGTCTGGCGTGCGGGCAGGTTGAGGGTCAGCACGCAGGCAATGAGATACAGCACCACCGTGGGGCCATACACCCACACGCTGCCAAACGCGTAGAGCAAACCGCCGAGCGCCGGCGCGACGATGGTTGCCAACTGCTGTGCCGACTGCGATGACGCCACGGCCCGTGGGAACAACGCGCTGGGCACGATGCTTGGCAACATGGCCTGGGTGGTGGGCATTTCAAACGAGCGCGCGGCGCCGAGCAGGAAGGCGAGGATAAAGATCATCTCGCGGGTTACGTTGCCGGTCAGGCCGCCAATCGCCAGGCTCAGGGCTATCAGCGCCTGCACGGTCTGGCAGATGGCCGCGACCTTGCGCCGCTCATAGCGATCGGCCACGTGCCCGGTGTGCAACATGAACAGCACGCGCGGCACGAACTCCACCAGGCCAACCAAACCCAGGTCCAGCACATTGCCGGTCAGTTGGTAGAGGTTCCAGCCGATGGCCACGGTGAGCATCTGGAAACCGCTGGCGGTAAAGATGCGCGCCAGCCAGAACGCGATGAAAGGGCGGTGATGACGCAACAGCAACGCGGGTTCACTAGGCATCGGGGCTTCAGGTCAGGGCTGGAGGAGGGCCGAGATTATCATTAAGTTGTAACAGATAGTTGCAACAACTGAGCTGAGGCAGTCTGTCACGCGGCAAAAGACCACACAGTTCATTCCTGAAAATGGGACTACTCTTTTAGCAATGCTTGATCCAGATCAATGCCCGCCCGGGCATTGACCTGGCGGCCTCAGGGCCAGATTCCCTACGCGATGGTTAAAAAAAGAAACGAATTGAAATTCGCCAGACTCCATATCCGTGGGGGCAGTGGGTGCAGGCTTCCGCCAGCAGCCGGTATTACCTGACAGAGGAAGACTTATGTTCGGTTTGGAGGCGCTAGATCTCGCCCGAATTCAATTTGCGTTCACCATCTCTTTCCACATCCTGTTCCCGGCGATCACCATCGGCCTGGCCAGTTACCTCGCGGTGCTGGAAGGCTTGTGGCTCAAGACCCGTAACGACACCTACCGTGACCTCTACCATTTCTGGTCGAAGATCTTTGCCGTCAACTTCGGCATGGGTGTGGTCTCCGGCCTGGTCATGGCTTACCAGTTCGGCACCAACTGGAGCCGCTTCTCTGACTTCGCCGGCGCCGTCACCGGGCCGCTGCTGACGTATGAAGTGCTCACGGCCTTCTTCCTTGAGGCCGGTTTCCTCGGTGTAATGCTGTTCGGCTGGAATAAGGTCGGGCGCAACCTGCACTTCTTCTCCACCGTGATGGTGGCCGTCGGGACGCTGATTTCCACGTTCTGGATCCTCTCGTCCAACAGCTGGATGCAGACGCCCCAGGGCTTTGAAATCATTGATGGCCGGGTGATTCCGACCGATTGGTTTGCCGTCGTCTTCAACCCGTCGTTCCCCTATCGCCTGGCGCACATGGCCACCGCAGCCTTCGTGGCCACCGCGTTCTTCGTCGGCTCCTCGGCGGCCTGGCACTTGTTGCGCGGCAAGGACAACCCGGCGATCCGTAAAATGCTCTCGATGGCGATGTGGATGGCCTTGATCGTCGCGCCTATCCAGGCGGTGATCGGCGACTTCCATGGTCTTAACACCTTGAAGCACCAGCCGGCGAAGATCGCGGCGATTGAAGGTCACTGGGAAAACATCGGCAACGAACCCACGCCGCTGATCCTGTTTGGCTGGCCCGACATGAAGGCCGAAAAAACCAAGTACGCGGTGGAAATCCCCTACCTGGGCAGCCTGATCCTGACCCACTCCCTGGACAAACAGGTGCCGGCGCTCAAGGAGTTCCCGCCTGAGGACCGCCCAAATTCGACCATCGTGTTCTGGTCGTTCCGGGTGATGGTCGGCCTGGGCTTCCTGATGATCTTCACCGGCCTGTTCAGCCTCTGGCTGCGCCGGGGCGACAAAATGTACACGTCCAAACCGTTCCTGTACCTGGCGTTGTGGATGGGCCCGTCCGGCCTGATCGCGATTCTCGCCGGCTGGTTCACCACCGAGATCGGCCGCCAGCCGTGGGTGGTCTACGGGCTGATGCGCACGGCGGACGCTTCTTCCGGGCATAGCCTGGCGCAGATGACGATCACCCTGGTGTTGTTCGTAGTGGTGTACTTCGCGCTGTTCGGTGCGGGGCTGGGCTACATGATGCGCCTGGTGCGCAAAGGGCCCCAGACCCACGAAGGCAGCGAACCTACCCACGGTGGCCCTGGCCAGAAACGCACGCCGGCTCGTCCGTTGTCTGCAGCCGATGACGGTGCCGACGACGATCACGCGCACATCCAGCACAAGGGGAATTGAGATGGGTATTGATCTTCCGCTGATCTGGGCCGTGATCATCATCTTCGGCATCATGATGTACGTGGTCATGGACGGCTTCGACCTGGGTATCGGCATCCTCTTCCCGTTTATCCCGGGCAAGACCGACCGTGACGTGATGATGAACACCGTGGCGCCGGTCTGGGACGGTAACGAAACCTGGCTGGTACTCGGCGGCGCGGCGTTGTTCGGCGCGTTCCCGCTGGCCTATTCGGTGGTGTTGTCGGCGCTGTACCTGCCGTTGATCCTGATGCTGATCGGCTTGATCTTCCGTGGCGTAGCGTTCGAGTTCCGCTTCAAGGCCAAGGACCATAAACGTCACCTGTGGGACAAGGCGTTCATCGGCGGCTCGCTGGCCGCGACGTTCTTCCAGGGCGTGGCGTTGGGGGCGTTTATCGACGGCATCCCGGTGGTCAACCGTCAGTTCGCCGGCGGTTCGCTGGACTGGGCCACGCCGTTCACGATGTTCTGCGGCGTGGCGCTGATCGTTGCCTATGCGTTGCTCGGCTGCACCTGGCTGATCATGAAGACCGAAGGCCCGCTTCAGGAAAAGATGCACAACCTCGCGCGGCCGTTGGCCTTCGTGGTGCTGGCGGTCATCGGCATCGTGAGTATCTGGACGCCACTGACGCACCCGGAAATCGCCTCGCGCTGGTTCACGCTGCCGAACCTGTTCTGGTTCCTGCCGGTGCCGATCCTGGTGCTGGTGACCATGTACGGGCTGATCCGCGCCGTGGCGCGTAATGCGCACTACACACCGTTCCTGCTGACGCTGGTGCTGATTTTCCTGGGCTATAGCGGTTTGGGCATCAGCCTGTGGCCGAACATCATTCCGCCCTCAGTGTCGATCTGGGACGCTGCCGCGCCGCCGCAAAGCCAGGGCTTCATGCTGGTGGGCACGTTATTCATCATTCCGTTCATCCTGGGCTACACCTTCTGGAGCTACTACGTGTTCCGCGGCAAGGTCACCCACGAAGACGGTTATCACTAGGAGGGTCGTTCCATGTCCGGCAAACCTTCGTTGCACGAGATTGAACAGGCCGAGAAACAGCCGTTGTGGCGGCGCCTGGGGTGGCTGGCGATGATCTGGACCGGCAGCGTGCTGGCCCTGTTCGTCGTGGCCAGCCTGATGCGCATGTTCATGAATGCGGCCGGCCTGACGACCCACTGACATCCCGATCCGAGCCTCGCGGCCCGGCTTTTCAACCCTGCTTTTCGCAAGAGAAGCAGGGTTTTTTTATTTGCGCGCTTTGAGGACCACGAATTTTGGCGTGGTGGCGACTTGCTCGACACCCCGGAACAAGCGCGCGAGCTTGGTGTGGTAACCCAGATGACGGTTGCCGACTATATAGAGGGCGCCGCCTACCACCAGGGCGTCCCGTGCCTGTTGGAACATGCGCCAGGCAAGGAAGTCACCGACCACTTGTTGCTGATGGAAGGGCGGGTTGCACAGCACCACGTCCAGCGAGTCGGGCGCCTGCCCTGCCAGGCCATCGCCGGCGCGTATGACCGCCTCGCGCTGGCCGAGGGCGGCGTGCCAGTTTTCCTGCGCCGATTGCACGGCCATGTAGGATTCGTCCACCAAGGTGTAGTGCGCCTCGGGGTTCTGCAGCGCGCTGGCGATCGCCAGTATGCCGTTGCCGCAGCCCAGGTCTGCCACGCGGGCACTGCCCAGGTTCTTCGGCAGGTGTGGCAGGAACGCGCGGGTGCCGATGTCCAGGCTTTCGCGACAGAACACATTGGCGTGGTTCAGCAATTCAATGGCCGGTGCGTCCACGGTGTAGCGGGTGGGGTAGGGCGAGACGGCAACGGGGCGGTCTTCAACGGAGGCGATCAGCAAACGCGCCTTTTTTACCGCAAGCGACGCTTGCATCGGCCCGATGTAACGCTCCAGCAATTCGCCCGCCGCCCGTGGCAAGTGCTTGATCATCGCCCCGGCGATGACTTCGGCACCCGGTGCCAGTTGGCCCTGCAAGCGAATCAGTTGTTCTTCCAACAAGGCCAGGGTTTTCGGAACGCGGATCAGCACGCGATCGAAAGGCCCGGCCAGGGTCTGATTGGCGGGAATGAACGGCACGGCGTTAAACGTCTTGCCATTGCGCACCAGGTTTTTCTCCAGACCCTGGGCCGCGAGGAACGAGTCGCCGCTGGAGGTGACCTGCACCTTGCCTTCGAGACTGGCGGCCAGGGCGCCAAAGCTGTCATTGAGGACCAACACGCGGGTGCTGGCGTTCGGCGTTTGATCGGCCAAATGGCTCAGCAGGTATTCGTCGGCGGCGTCGAAGGCTTGCAGCGGATCGTTATGTTGCTCTGGCTGGCGGATCAGATCGAGCTGGGCGAAAGGGCTTTCGAGCAGGGGCATGGCGGGACAGGCTCTGGGTAAACGATGGGTGTTCGGCAGTCATGGGCCGAACCGTCTGAGCGAACGTCGAGCGGCACCTGGGGGGCTGCTCATCACTCAGAACCGGGCGTAAATGTTACGTTTTTTTCAGAGCGATTACATGCGGTGTTTCTGCACGGTTAGAACAGCCCCGCTTTGGAGGCACAGAGCACGGCGGCAATCTTGTTATTGACCCCCAGTTTCTTGAACGTACTGCTGATGTGAAACCCCACCGTACGCTCCGACAGGCAAAGGATGGTAGCGATATCCGACGCTGTCTTGCCCATGGCGGACCACTTGAGAATTTCAGTTTCCCGTGGCGTCAGCTTACTCGGTGGCAGGGCACTGGGTTTACCGGCGTATTTTTGCGCCACGACGGCATGCATGGCATGGCACAGCCACAAGACGTGGCCCGCCTTTTCATACAACTCTACCGGGCTTACATCGTCGGTGCCACGGCTCAGGGTCAGCATGCTGAACACACCCTGGAAATCATGCACGGCCTGGGTCCATGCCACGTTCACATTTAAGGTTTGGGCCAAGGACCATAGGCTGGGTGCATCTTTAAATAGGGTTCCCTCCCAGACGACGGGCAATACACATCGCTTGCAGTGTTTAACAACGGGATCTACATCGAAGTAGCGCGCTTGGTTATACACGGTCGTCCATTCTTTCGGATAGTTGGTGAATTCAATCGGATTGGTTTGGTTTTCGGATACCTGCGAGCTCATTTTGAAGGAACAATATTGGAAGCCGAGTTCATACGTTTGGTTGATAACCATCTCAAATACACTGGTGATCTCGTTCTCGCCTTCCAGTTTGGGGAGTCTAGTGTTTCGCCAGTTAAGCATTGGTAACTCTCCATGGGTTTTCTCTGACTTGGGGTACGTCCTGGACCCCCAACGCTGTACGGGAATGAGTGTAGGACAAGGCCTACATCTGGAGAGGAAATTTTCGCTCTTGCACGATGATGTTTAAGAATTTTTTCACAAGACGTTTAGTGAGTCTCAAAAAAATAATGGATTTTTAGCGGTTTTTTAGTGGGTTGAGAAACCTGTAACGCTCAACTAACAGTAAGTTTGCGATGCTGGGATACGGGCTAATAGCCAATTGTTTAGTGGGTGTTAAATTGCCACTACCCTGTGGGCCTATCATGCCACTACCTGCTGTAGGTGTTTATGCGAGCGACTTTGAGGGACACTAGGGCACCTGTAGAACGGAGCCCCCCATGACGGCCAGTGCTGAGAAATTTACCCGCCAGACCTTGCTCGATGTGCAATCGCTGACCCCCAGCCTGTTTACGCTGCGCACCACCCGCGACCCAGGCTTTCGTTTTACCGCCGGCCAGTTCGTGCGCCTGGGGGTGACCAAGGCGGATGGCAGCACCGTATGGCGCGCCTATTCCTTGGTGTCTTCGCCGTTTGATGAGCACCTGGATTTCTTCTCGATCGTCGTCCCGGAGGGTGAGTTCACCAGTGAACTGAGCCGCCTGAGAGTGGGCGATACCTTGATGGTGGAGCGCCAGGCCACGGGGTTCCTGACCTTGAATCGCTTCGTCGATGGTCGCGACTTATGGCTGTTGGGCACCGGTACTGGCGTGGCGCCGTTCCTGTCGATCCTGCAGGACTTCGAAGTCTGGGAGAAATTCGAGCGCATCATCCTCGTCTACAGCGCGCGGGAAGCCAGGGAGTTGGCTTATCAGTCGCTGATCAAGGCACTGGGCGAGCGCGAGTACCTGGCTGAGCATGCGCATAAGCTCACCTACATCCCTATCGTCACCCGTGAGCAACATCCGGGCGCGCTGAATGGGCGTATTACCACGTTGATCGAAAATGGCGAGCTGGAGCGCGCGGCTGGCGTCGAACTGACCCCGGAGTATTCCCGCGTGCTGATTTGCGGTAACCCGCAGATGGTCGATGACACGCGGCAGTTGCTCAAACAGCGCGACATGAATCTGAGCTTGAGCCGCCGCCCTGGCCAGGTGGCCGTGGAAAACTACTGGTAATAAAAAAGGCGCCTCAAGCAGGTAATGTCAGTCAGTTAAGGGTGAGCACCGTACCTGTGGCGAGGGAGCTTGCTCCCGCTGGGTCGCGAAGCGGCCCCAGCTCTTTGTTTCAAAAGACTGGGACTGCTGCGCAGTCCAGCGGGAGCAAGCTCCCTCGCCACAGGTTACTGTTCGCTCTTGCTGCTTCTTAACTGACTGGCTTAGCCTCAAGCAGGCGCCTTTTTTCCAAGCCTGTACTTACGGAAGCGGCTTGTCATTCTGCGCCTTGAGCAGATCGCGGATCTCACCCAGCAATACTTCTTCCTTGGTCGGCGTCGGTGGCAGGCTAGGCGCTACCGCCTCTTCACGCTTCAGACGGTTGATCGCCTTGACCCCCATGAAGATCGCAAACGCGACGATCACAAAGTCGATCACGCTCTGGATGAACTTGCCGTATGCCAGCACCACCGCAGGCACATCGCCCTGCGCCGCCTTGAGCGTGATCGCCAGGTCGCCGAAGTCCACGCCACCGATCAACAGACCAATGGGCGGCATCACCACGTCGCCTACAAACGAAGAAACAATTTTGCCGAAGGCTGCGCCGATGATGATACCGACGGCCATGTCGACCACATTACCTTTGACCGCGAAGGCCTTGAACTCACTGATCACGCCCATAGGTTATTCCTTGTTACAGATGAGAAGGGTGGCACTTAGTGTAAGTCAGTCGTAGCGGGCTTGCCTGACACAACCGCTAACACTGTTAGCTTTAATCGACACATTAAATCGCAAATAGTTTGCAAAGTGCCACCAATCGCGCGCGAAATACGCGTGGCATCAGTGGGTTACCAGATTATTTTATTAATCGGGTCGGTATGGCTTTTCTATTTATCTTCTGGCGCTCGGGTCACTAGCCTCTGGCAAGCACAACTGAATGTGCACTAAAAAAACCAGAGGAAACCCTGATGAAAACCCCAATGACCCGCGGGCCTGTTGCAGCGCGAACCGCGCTGGTACTGGTGACCGCCAGCCTGCTTTCCCTCTCAGTGCAAGCCGCTAACCTGACCCGCGATAATGGTGCCGCTGTCGGCGACAACCAGAACTCGCAGACCGCCGGCGCTAATGGCCCGGTGCTGCTGCAAGACGTGCAGCTTATTCAAAAGCTGCAACGCTTTGACCGCGAGCGCATCCCCGAGCGCGTGGTACACGCCCGTGGCACCGGCGCCCACGGCACCTTCACCGTCACTGACAGCCTCAGCGACCTGACCAAGGCCAAGGTATTCGCAGCCGGCGAAGCCACCCCGGTGTTTGTGCGCTTCTCCGCCGTAGTCCACGGCAACCACTCCCCGGAAACCCTGCGTGACCCACGCGGTTTCGCCACCAAGTTCTACACCGCCGACGGCAACTGGGACCTGGTCGGCAACAACTTCCCGACGTTCTTTATCCGTGATGCCATCAAGTTCCCGGACATGGTCCACGCCTTCAAGCCGGACCCGCGCACCAACCTGGATGACGATTCCCGTCGCTTCGATTTCTTCTCCCACGTACCCGAGTCCACCCGTACGCTCACCGAGCTGTACTCCGACTCCGGCACCCCGGCCAGCTACCGGGAGATGGACGGCAACGGCGTGCACGCCTACAAGCTGATCAACGCCAAGGGCGAGGTGCACTACGTCAAGTTCCACTGGAAGAGCCTGCAAGGCATCAAGAATCTTGATCCCAAGCAAGTCACCGAAGTGCAGGGGCGTGACTACAGCCACATGACCAACGACCTGGTCACCCATATCAACAAGGGCGACTTCCCCAAGTGGGACCTGTACGTGCAGGTGCTCAAGCCTGAAGACCTGGCCAAGTTCGACTTCGACCCGCTGGACGCCACCAAGATCTGGCCGAATGTGCCCGAGCGCAAAGTTGGACAGATGGTGTTGAACCGTAACCCGGCCAACGTCTTCCAGGAAACCGAGCAGGTGGCCATGGCCCCGGCCAACCTGGTGCCGGGCATCGAGCCGTCGGAAGACCGCCTGCTGCAAGGTCGCGTGTTCTCCTACGCCGACACCCAGATGTACCGCCTGGGCGCCAACGCCCTGCAACTGCCGATCAACGCGCCACGGGTGACCGTCAACAACGGTAACCAGGACGGTGCACTCAATACTGGCAAGACCACCAGCGGAGTGAACTACCAGCCAAGCCGCCTGGAACCTCGCGAAGAGCCACAGACCGCGCGTTACAGCCAGTCGGCGCTGTCGGGCAGCACCCAGCAAGCGAAGATCCAGCGCGAGCAGAACTTCAAGCAGGCCGGTGACCTGTATCGCTCTTACAGCCCCAAAGAGCGTCAGGACCTGATCGATAACTTCGGCGGCTCCCTGGCCACCACGGATGACGAAAGCAAGCACATCATCCTGTCGTTCCTCTATAAGGCCGACCCGGAATACGGCACTGGCGTGGCCAAGGTCGCCAAAGGTGACCTGTCGCGCGTGAAAGCGCTGGCTGAAAAACTGACTGACTGATCCGTTGGTTGCGGTCGACGCCCATGCCTGGGCGTCGACCCTTGCAGGAGAACACCTCATGCGTATCTCTATCGGTTTGCTGATGGCCATGCTGGCCTTCGTCGCCCAGGCCGAGTCCCCTGACCCGGTGGCGCTCAAGGCCCAGTTGCAGGACTACTATTTCGACGCTGCCCGGCGGGGCGATATCGACATGCTCAATACCTTTATCGACTCCGGCTACAGCCTCAACACTCAGGACGATAAGGGCTACACCGCGCTGATCCTCGCCGCCTACCACGGGCAGGGCCCGTTCGTGGAACGCCTGCTCAGCGCCGGCGCCGACGCCTGCGTGCAGGATAAACGTGGTAACACCGCGCTGATGGGGGCGATTTTCAAAGGCGAACTGAAGATTGCCCAGCGCCTGCTCACCACCGACTGCAACCCCGACCAGCGCAACGGCGCCGGGCAGACCGCGGCCATGTACGCCGGGCTGTTCAAGCGTGTCGAGTTGCTGGACGAACTCAAAGCCAAGGGCGCGGACCTCAATGCTGAAGACCCGATCGGCAACAGTGCTTCACGATTGGCCAGCGGTGAAATCCGGACCCCGGCGCCGCGCTGAGCTATCATCGCGTTTTTTCAGTTGGAGGTTCTCAAATGGCAAAGGCCAAGCGCATGTACGGCTGCACCGAGTGCGGCGCGACCTTTCCCAAGTGGGCCGGCCAGTGCACCGAATGCGGCGCGTGGAACACCCTGACTGAAACCATGATCGAAAGCGGCGGCGCGGCGGCTCCCACCGGCCGTGCCGGCTGGACCGGCCAGCAGGCGCAGATCAAGACCCTGGCCGAAGTCAGCGTCGAAGAAATCCCGCGCTTCTCCACAGCCTCCGGTGAGCTCGACCGCGTGTTGGGCGGCGGCCTGGTGGACGGCTCGGTGGTGCTGATCGGCGGTGACCCTGGTATCGGCAAGTCGACCATCCTGTTGCAGACGCTGTGCAGCATCGCCAGCCGCATGCCGGCGCTGTATGTCACGGGCGAAGAATCCCAGCAACAAGTCGCTATGCGCGCCCGCCGCCTGGGCTTGCCCCAGGACCAACTGCGGGTGATGACCGAAACCTGCATCGAAAGCATCATCGCCACGGCCCGGATCGAAAAACCCAAGGTCATGGTGATCGACTCGATCCAGACGATTTTCACCGAGCAACTGCAATCGGCGCCGGGCGGTGTATCCCAGGTGCGTGAGAGCGCCGCGCTGTTGGTGCGGTATGCCAAGCAGAGCGGCACGGCGATCTTCCTGGTCGGCCATGTGACCAAAGAGGGCGCATTGGCCGGGCCACGGGTGCTGGAGCATATGGTCGACACCGTGCTGTATTTCGAAGGTGAATCCGATGGCCGCCTGCGTTTGCTGCGAGCGGTAAAGAACCGGTTCGGCGCGGTGAATGAGTTGGGCGTGTTCGCCATGACTGACCGCGGATTGAAAGAAGTCTCCAACCCGTCGGCGATTTTTCTGACCCGCGCCCAGGAAGAAGTCCCAGGCAGCGTGGTGATGGCGACGTGGGAAGGCACTCGCCCGATGCTGGTGGAAGTGCAAGCATTGGTGGATGACAGCCATCTGGCCAACCCGCGCCGCGTGACGCTGGGCCTGGATCAGAACCGGTTGGCGATGCTGCTGGCGGTGCTGCACCGTCACGGTGGTATTCCGACCCACGACCAGGACGTGTTCCTTAACGTAGTGGGCGGGGTCAAGGTATTGGAAACCGCCTCCGACCTGGCGTTGATGGCGGCTGTGATGTCGAGCTTGCGCAATCGGCCGTTGCCTCATGACCTGCTGGTGTTTGGCGAAGTCGGGCTGTCGGGGGAAGTTCGCCCGGTGCCCAGCGGCCAGGAGCGCCTCAAGGAAGCAGCCAAGCACGGCTTCAAGCGCGCCATCGTGCCCAAGGGTAATGCGCCGAAGGAGTCGCCGCCGGGGATACAGATTATTGGGGTGACGCGCTTGGAGCAGGCGTTGGATGCACTTTTCGAGTAGATCAAGGATGGATGCAATGCAACGATCGAGTAGGTGGGGCGTAATCGCCTTGTTTATCGCCTTGGCCGGGTTGCCTGCGATGGCGTGGGCCGACACGGCCAAGCTGCCGGCCGGTTACCGCCTGGCCCAAAAACTAGTGACGCAAGACGGCAGCGTCTTGCAGGTACTCGAAGATCAACGCATCAGCGCACAGATGCACAAGGACAGTTGGGGCAGTGGCCTGGATGAGGAATCGTTCGACGAACCCGGTGACCTGGTAGAAAACCCGCTGCTCGGAGCCCAGGTGCGATTGCTGTCGGCGTCGGGGGATTTAGTCGCGCACGACGACCTCGGTTATCCTTTGGCCGAGGTCAAGAAAGCCCCGCTCAAAGGCCTGCCGGACGCGGTGTATTTTCTGATCATTGATCAGACCGCGCCAATGGGGAGTTACAGTGGCCCAGCGACTCAACTGCTGCTGCCGGCCAAGCAAAAACTTGAGCCTATGAGTTACAAGGACGCTGACGGCAAGGTCAAAACGCTGACCTTGGCCCAGACCGGCAAGGCCGCGTGGCGGGTTGCATCGGCGGTCAAAGGTGGCGCGGATGAGCTGCTGCAAGTTTCTTCATTTATGGACGGTGATGGCGAGGATGATTTTGCCACCCGCTACCAAACCTATCGTTTTGTGGATGGGCAGTGGCAGGTCGCGGTGAGCCAGAAAGCGGGTTACTGGGACACGGAAAGCGACTTCCCCACGCGTACGGCATTTCCCTGAACTGTCGTTTTTCCCGTGAGAGAACCGTTACCAGAAGAGCATTTTCAACGCCAAGGCGACGACGACGACATTGAAAGCGCTCTCCATCCACTTATCGCCTTTCTGTAGAGCAAACTTGGCGCCCGCATTGGCGCCCACCAGCGTGCCTATGATCAGGCAACATCCGTACTGCCAATTAATGATGCCGCTGATACCGAATATTATTAACGAGCCAACGGAGAGGATGAGACCTCCGACTTTCCGAGTGCCAATTGATTCACTGATCGTTTTTTTAAAAAAAATAATATACAAATAAGTTGATAACTTGGCTTGGCCGCCAAATAAACCGCCAATCATGCCCACGGGAACAAACAGTACATAGCCGCAAAAGCGCCTGAGCGATGAGGGGGTGGCCTTCGGCGAATGAGGCTTCCTGATGAGTGAAAGTGCCACCAAGAGTAGCGTCAGGCCGCCAATGATTTTATGCAGCAGCGCGGGGTCTATTTGCACGAGCAGACTTGCACCGATCAAGGCGCCCGCCAACCCAAGTGCCGCCGCGGGGGCCGCTAGCCTGTAATCCACTTTTCCACTGTTATGAAAGTGCCTCAAGCCGGCGAACATAGTGCCTACCGAAGCCAGGCGAGCGGTCGCTATCGAAGACTGAGGGGGTATCCCAAGCCAGATCATCACTGGAACGGTTAGAAATACACTGCCTCCCGTATTGGTTCCGATAAAACCCGTTATAACACCCAGCAGCACCAATCCAGCGCCTGTCAGCCATTCATGCTCAACCATAATGGGGGGTCATACCTCCAGCAAAGCACCCAGCTCTCGCTCCAACTCTTCCTGGTCGCCCAGATTCAACTCGATCAGCCGCCGCAAGTGGCTGATCGACTCCAGATCGATGTCTTTGCACACAAAACCCAGTTGCCCATGATCCTCATGAGTGAGCTTCACTTGCATCTTTATATGCGCCTTGGGGTCCAGGCGTATGTCGACATCGAACGGCAGCGCCTTATTGCCCTTCCAGTCTTCGGGCCGTTGCACCAACAGGCCCTTCAGCGACAAATCTACTAATTGCACTGGCCATTCGCGCCCGTTTTGCCGAAGCTCGGTCTTGGCATCAAAGGCGATCCGGCGAAAACGACGGCGGTCAGACGGCTGCTCGGTCATGGTGAAACCCTCTGTGGTTAAAAGGATTGTAGCCCTGCGCCATCATCGGGCCGTTATTTCTGCTTTTTTTGCCCCTAGAAGGCTCTAGACCAACGTAGGGGGGTGGCCTTTAAGGCCAGTAGCGCTAAACTCCGGATGGCTGTCCTTTCTGTCCACCCTGGCTGGAATATAAAAATGAAAAATAATAATAGCCTGCTACGCCACCTACCCTGGCTGGTGCTGGCAATTGTAGGCGCGTGCGCCCTAGGCGTAGTGGCCTTGCGCCGCGGCGAGGCGATCAACGCCTTGTGGATTGTGGTCGCGGCTGTGGCCATCTACCTGGTTGCGTACCGTTACTACAGTCTGTTCATCGCTAACAATGTGATGCAACTCGACCCACGGCGGGCCACCCCCGCAGTGCTCAACAACGACGGTCTGGACTATGTGCCGACCAACAAACACATCCTATTCGGTCACCACTTTGCCGCGATTGCCGGTGCAGGCCCGCTGGTCGGCCCGGTGCTGGCGGCGCAAATGGGCTATCTGCCTGGCACGCTCTGGCTGATTGCCGGCGTGGTCCTGGCCGGTGCGGTGCAGGACTTCATGATCCTGTTCCTGTCCACGCGTCGTAACGGCCGTTCCCTGGGGGATATGGTTCGCGAAGAGATGGGGCGCATCCCCGGCACCATCGCGCTGTTTGGCTGCTTCCTGATCATGATCATCATCCTCGCGGTGCTGGCGCTGATCGTGGTCAAGGCCCTGGCCGAGAGCCCGTGGGGCATCTTCACCGTGATGGCGACCATCCCGATCGCGATGTTCATGGGCATCTACATGCGCTACATCCGCCCGGGCCGCATCGGTGAAATCTCGATCATTGGCGTGCTGTTGCTGCTGGGTTCGATCTGGCTGGGTGGGCAGATTGCTGCTGATCCGGTGTGGGCCAAGGCCTTCACCTTCACCGGGATCCAGATCACCTGGATGCTGATCGGCTACGGTTTCGTTGCAGCGGTACTGCCGGTGTGGCTGATCCTTGCGCCGCGTGACTACCTCTCCACCTTCCTGAAAATCGGCACCATCATCGCGCTTGCCATCGGCATCCTGGTGACCATGCCCGACCTGAAAATGCCGGCACTGACCCAGTTCATCGACGGCACCGGCCCGGTGTGGAAGGGCGGCTTGTTCCCGTTCCTGTTCATCACCATCGCCTGCGGCGCGGTCTCGGGTTTCCACGCGCTGATTTCTTCGGGCACTACGCCCAAGTTGTTGGCCAGCGAAAGCCATGCCCGCTACATCGGTTATGGCGGCATGTTGATGGAGTCGTTCGTGGCCATCATGGCGATGGTTGCCGCTTCGGTGATCGAGCCCGGCGTTTACTTCGCCATGAACAGCCCGGCCGCTATTGTCGGTACCGACGTGGTGACCGTGGCGCAAACCGTCAGCAGCTGGGGTTTTGCAATTACCCCTGAAGCCCTGTCGGCCGTGGCCCATGACATCGGTGAAACCACCATCCTGGCGCGTGCCGGCGGTGCACCGACCCTGGCGGTGGGTATCGCGCAGATCCTGCACAGCGTACTGCCGGGTGAAAACACCATGGCGTTCTGGTACCACTTTGCGATCCTGTTCGAAGCGCTGTTCATCCTGACCGCCGTCGACGCCGGTACCCGTGCCGGTCGCTTCATGCTGCAGGACTTGCTGGGCTCCTTCGTGCCCGCGCTGAAACGCACCGAGTCATGGACCGCCAACTTGATCGCGACCGCCGGTTGCGTGGCCATGTGGGGTTACCTGCTGTACCAAGGCGTGATCGACCCACTGGGCGGCATCAACACCTTGTGGCCGCTGTTCGGTATCTCTAACCAGATGCTGGCGGGTATCGCGCTGATGCTGGCGACCGTTGTGCTGATCAAAATGAAACGCCAACGCTACATCTGGGTGACCATGCTGCCGGCCGTCTGGCTGCTGATCTGCACCACCACCGCGGGCTTCATCAAGCTGTTCGACGCCAACCCGGCGATCGGCTTCCTGTCGCTGGCCAAGAAGTACAGCGATGCGTTGGCCAATGGTCAGATCCTGGCCCCGGCCAAGAACATCGACCAGATGCAGCACGTGATCTGGAACGCCTACACCAACGCAACGCTGACGGCGCTGTTCCTGTTCGTGGTATTCAGCATCCTGTTCTATGCGCTCAAGGTCGGCGTCGCCGCCTGGGGCAACAAAGAACGTACGGATAAAGAAGCCCCGTTCCAGGCTGTTCCGGACGCGTGATTGAGGATTGCAACCATGTTCAATGACATCAGTCGCCTCGGTAAATACCTCGGTCAGGCCGCGCGCCTGATGGTCGGAATGCCCGACTACGACACCTACGTCGAGCATATGCAAACCAAGCACCCGGACAAACCGATGATGGACTACAAGGCGTTCTTTCGGGAACGCCAAGAGGCCCGTTACGGCGGCAAGGGTGGGCCCAAGTGCTGCTGACTCGGTAACCCGGGCTAGCAGTGGTTTATTGTGGGAGGGGGCTTGCCCCCGATAGCGATGTGTCAGTGACATACCAGTGCCTGACACACTGCTATCGGGGGCAAGCCCCCTCCCACATTTGTTTTTGTATTCCTCCAAGGAGAATATTTTGTCCTCTCCCATTCCAGTAACCATCCTCAGCGGCTTCCTCGGGGCCGGCAAGACCACCTTGCTGCGCCACCTGCTCAAGGCCGAGCATGGCCTTAAAATCGCCGTGATCGAAAACGAATTCAGTGACGCCGGTATCGACACCCAGCTCTTGGGTGCCGAACCGGTGCAAGTCATGACCCTGTCCAACGGCTGCGTGTGCTGCACCATCCACACCGACCTGACCAAAGCCCTGTACCTGCTGCTCGAGCGCCTGGACAGCGGCGAGATCGCCTTCGACCGCCTGGTGATCGAGTGCACCGGCCTCGCCGACCCCGCCCCCGTGGCCCAGACCTTTTTCATCGACGAGGAACTGCGCGAGCGCTACATCCTCGATGGCATCATCACTTTGGTGGACGCAGCCCACGCTGAACATCACCTGACCCAGACCATTGCCCAGGCCCAGATCGGTTTTGCCGACCGCCTGCTGGTGAGCAAACGCGACCTGGTGGATGACGCCACCTTCGATGCGCTCAGCGAACGCCTCACGCGCATCAACCGCCGTGCGCCGATACGCGTGGTGGACCATGGCATCATTGACCTGGCTGAACTGCTCGATGTGCGCGGTTTCAACCTCAACGCCGGCATGAGCCTGCGCCCGGTGAGCGCCGCGCCGTCCGTCGACCGTATTTCCAGCCTGGTGCTGCGTACCGAGGAACCGCTGGATATCGACCGGCTCAGTGAGTTTATGAACGAACTGCTGGAAGACCATGGCAAGCAATTGCTGCGTTACAAGGGCGTGTTGAACATCGCCGGGGAAGACCGGCGCATGGTGTTCCAGGGTGTGCTTAAGCTCTACGGTTTCGATTGGGATACCGAGTGGGCCGAAGGCGAGGCACGGGAGAGTGTGATTGTGTTTATTGCCGACGAATTGCCGGAAGACAAGATTCGCGAAGGGTTTGCAAAGGTCTATCAACCCTGACTTGACCTGAAACACAGTCAAAAATGGGGGAGGGGGCTTGCACAGGTTGAGAATGCAGTGTTTTCAAGCATAAAAAAGCCCGGCTCAAGCGCCGGGCTTTTTAGTCAAGCAACTGCAATCAAGCGCCGTACACCGGCAGCTTCTTGCAGATGGCCTTGACCTTCTCACGCACCGCGTCGATCACGGCTTCGTTGTTCAGGTCAGCCAGGATGTCGCAGATCCAGCCAGCCAGTTCCTTGCACTCTGCTTCCTTGAAGCCGCGAGTGGTCACCGCCGGAGTGCCGAAGCGCAGGCCCGAAGTCACGAACGGCGAACGTGGGTCGTTCGGCACGGAGTTCTTGTTCACGGTGATGAAGGCTTTGCCCAGGGCAGCGTCAGCATCTTTACCGGAAATGTCCTGCTTGATCAGCGACAGCAGGAACAGGTGGTTCTCAGTACCGCCGGACACCACGTCAAAGCCGCGCTCGATAAACACGCTGGCCATGGTCTGGGCGTTTTTCACCACTTGTTGCTGGTAAGTCTTGAACTCAGGCTGCAGCGCTTCCTTGAAGCAGATCGCTTTGGCGGCGATGACGTGCTCCAGCGGGCCACCTTGGGCGCCAGGGAATACGGCGGAGTTCAGCTTCTTCTCGATCTCGGCGTTGGCGCGTGCCAGGATCAGGCCGCCACGTGGACCGCGCAGGGTCTTGTGGGTCGTCGTGGTCACTACGTCAGCGTAAGGCACCGGGTTCGGGTAGACGCCAGCGGCGACCAGACCGGCTACGTGAGCCATGTCAACGAACAGGTACGCGCCCACCTTGTCGGCGATGGCGCGGAAGCGTGGGAAATCCAGGATCTGCGAGTAGGCAGAGAAACCGGCCACGATCATTTTTGGCTTGTGCTCGACCGCCAGGCGCTCGACTTCGTCGTAGTCGATCAGGCCGTTGGCATCGATACCGTATTGAACGGCGTTGTACAGCTTGCCGGAGGACGAAACGCTGGCGCCGTGGGTCAGGTGACCGCCGTGGGCCAGGCTCATGCCCAGGATGGTGTCGCCGCCTTGCAGCAGGGCCAGGTACACGGCGCTGTTGGCTTGGGAACCGGCGTGCGGTTGGACGTTGGCGTAATCGGCGCCGAACAGTTCTTTTGCACGGTCGATGGCCAACTGCTCAACCACGTCGACGTACTCGCAACCACCGTAGTAGCGCTTGCCTGGGTAGCCTTCGGCGTACTTGTTGGTCAGAACCGAACCTTGAGCCTCCATCACCGCAGGGCTGGTGTAGTTTTCCGAAGCGATCAGCTCAATGTGCTCTTCCTGGCGCACGGCTTCTTGCTCCATGGCGGCGAAGAGATCGGCGTCGTACTTGGCAATAGTCAAATCACGGCTGAACATGGCGGTCCTCAAGGATCGGGGGCAGAAAAGGAGGGCATTCTAACCCAATGGGTTTTAGATGGCATATGAAAGGACATCATGTCGCGGACAAGCGGGGCTCATCTGGGATAGGCGGTGGCTGTGAGTGCCTAATCGGGGGCAAGCCCCCTCCCACATTCTGATCTGTGAACACATTCAACTGTGGGAGGGGGCTTGCCCCCGATTAGGCCAGTAGCCTCACCGCAGAATTTCAGTCGAACATGAACAGCGCATCATTGCTGAACTGCGCCTCGAACCGATTCGCCGGCATCGGCCGCCCGAACAAGTAGCCCTGCACCTCGTCACACCCATGCTCACGCAGGAAGTCCAGCTGCTCATGGGTTTCCACGCCCTCGGCGATCACGGCCAGGTTCAGGCTGTGGGCCATGGCGATAATCGCGCGGGCGATCTGTGCGTCCTGTTCGCCGGACGGTAGGCCATCGACGAAGGTGCGGTCGATCTTCAACACATCGATGGGGAATTGCTTGAGGTAGTTGAGCGACGAATAACCCGTGCCGAAGTCGTCGACCGCAATGCTCAGGCCCAGGTTTTTCAGGCTGTCGAGGATATGCAGGGCTTCGTTGACTTCGCGCATCAGGATACTTTCGGTCAGCTCCAGCTCCAGGCACGCCGGCGGCAGGCCGGTGTCCTTGAGAATGGTGGCGATGCGCGTGCCCAACTGCCCGTCGGAGAACTGCCGCGCCGAGATGTTCACCGAGACTTTCGGCACGCGGACCTTGTTCTGGTGCCAGGTCTTGAGCTGGCGACAGGCTTCGCTGATCACCCAGTCGCCCACGTCCACCACCAGGCCCAATTCTTCCAGCACCGGGATGAAATCCCCCGGCGGCACCAGGCCACGTCGTGGATGACGCCAGCGCAGCAAGGCTTCGGCGCCGGTCAGGCGTTTGCCGTCGCCGCTGAACTGCGGTTGGTAATAGAGCACGAATTCGTTCTGGTCCAGGGCGTGGCGCAGGTCGCTTTCCAGCTCCAGGCGCTCCAGGGCGCTGGCGTTCATGTCCGCCTGGTAGAACTGGAAATTGTTCTTGCCGCGTTCCTTGGCGTGATACATCGCGGTGTCGGCGTTTTTCATCAACTGGCTCAGCTCGTTGCCGTCCTGCGGGCTGAGGGCGATGCCGATACTGGCCGTCACAAAGAATTCGCGGCCTTCCAGTACGAACGGTTTCACCAGGCTGGCGAGGATCTGCTCGGCCACATGGATCGCACGGTTCAGCGCCATTTCGCGGCTGATCCGCGGTTGCAGGAGCAAGGTGAACTCGTCGCCGCCCATGCGCGCTACGGTATCGTCTTCGGCCACGCAGCCCAGCAGGCGCGTGGCCATTTCCTTGAGCATGCGGTCGCCGGCGGCGTGGCCCAGGGAGTCGTTGATCGGCTTGAAGCGGTCGAGGTCGAGGAACATCAGCACCACCCACGACTTCTGCCGTTCGGCCGACTGCAACGCAGTGTGCAGGCGGTCCTGGAACAGCGTGCGGTTAGGCAGGTGGGTCAGGGCGTCGTAGTAGGCCAGGCGGTGGATGCGCTGCTCGCTGGCCTTGCGCTCGCTGATATCACTGAAGAAGCACACATAGCTGGCCAGGTCGCCTTCGTCGTCGAACACGGCGGTAATGCCGACCCAGGCCGGGTAATGCTCGCCATTGCGGCGCTTGAGCCACACTTCGCCTTCCCAGGTGCTGTGCTGGTGCAACTGTTTGAGCACGTAGCGCAGGTGGGCTTCCTGCTGTTCGTCGACGGTGAGCATGTTCGGCAACTGGTCGAGTACATCGCTGACCGCATAGCCGCTGACCCGGCTGAACGCCTCGTTGGCTTGCACGATGTAACCGGCGGGGTCGGTGATCAGGATCGCCGAGGTGGAGTGTTCGAAGACCGTGGCCGCCATGCGCAGGTCTTTCTCGGCACGGCGTTGCTGGCTGATATCGCGGCCCACGCCAAGGATGCCTTCGAAGGCGCCGTGTTCGTCCCATACCAGCACCAGGCGTAACTCGATCGGCACTTTGCGACCGTCAGCGCGCAGGCAGTCGAACAGGAACAGTTGGGTTTGGATCTCATCGCGCAGCTTATTCAGTGCTTCGATATCGCCCAAGGCGCGGCTGACCTGTTCCACCAGGCTATAAATGCCGGTCAATTGCTGCGGGTTGGCGATGATCGACTGCCAGCCGTTCTTGAACACCCAATCCACGTCATAGCCCAGCACGGCGTTGACCGAAGGGCTGATGTAATTGAGGGCCAACTGGCTGTCGGTGGAGCAGATCACGTCGCTGATGCTTTCGGCGAGCATGCGGTAACGCTGTTCGCTGTCGCGCAGGGATTCGCTGGCTTCGATCTGATCGGTGATGTCCTTGGCCACGCCGATGATGCGGGTGATCTGCGCAGACTTGTCGCGGGCCAGGGCCTGTTCGCGGATGTCAAAACGCCGCCATTGGTTGTTGCGATGGCGAAAGCGCAGCTGGCATTGCAATTGGGTGGTGTAGCCGACCTGGCGTTGTTGCTGGCGCAAGTCGTGGTAGTGCTCGGCGTCCTCGGGGTGCAGCAGGATTTCCCAGAAGTATTCGCCCATTTGCTGCAGTTCGGCTTTGTTATAGCCGAGGGTGTGGCCCAAATGGTGGTTGCTGAAAATCATGCGCTGGCTGATCACGTCCTGCACGTACAGGTGATCGGGGACGGTGCGCACCACGTCCGACCAGAAGCTCTCGCGCTCCACCAACGACAACTCGATCAGCTTGCGGCTGGTGATATCACTGATGCTGAGGATCACGGCCTTGGAGTCGTCCTGCTGCTCCGGCAGGCGCATCACCAGCCACAGGTACTGCTCGTTACCGGCCATGTCCTTGAGCTGGATTTCCAGCTCCAACTGGTGCTGTTGGGTCAGCACGGCTTCGAGGATCTGGTAGCCGATGGAGGTGGCGTTGCGCGGGCAGTCATCGATCAGGCGCTCCCAGGCCTCCTCGCAAGACCCCACGTTGAGCAGGCGCACCGCCACTTGGTTGACCTCGGTGATGCGCAGTTCCTTGAGCAGTTGCTGACGCTCATCGGGGTTGTCCTGCAGCCAGGCGTGCAGTTGCTCGCGAGTCTCCAGTGGGGTCCTTTGGAAGAAGGCGTTCAGGCCTGACAGGTCAAGCACGCACAGGGCCACGCCGGTGCCTTCGAAAATATCCTGGTAGCGTCGCCGCCCTTCATGCACCTGGCGCTGGCGACGGCGCATGTTCAGCAGCACGATTACCGGGATCAGCGAGAAGGCCAGGCCCAGCAGGCATTTGCCGATGAACGCCGGCAGCAGTTGTTCCAGCACGGCGGTGCGGTCGAACAACCCGCGCAACTGCCAATCGCTTTTGCTCAGGGGCGTGACCAGTACGCTTTTATTCAGTTCGTCCGGGGTGAGGGCGGACGTCCACTGCGCCGGCATACCACTGTCGCGGCTGATGACGCGGTGGTTGAGGCGATTCTCGATGGCCCACATGGGGCGCAGGCCCTGGCCGTCCTGGCGTGTGAGGTTTGCCAGGTAATTGGGCGACAGGCGCAGCGCCCAGTAAACCCTCGAGCCACCGCTGGGCTGGTGCAGCAATAGATAGATGAGGGTGCCGTCGTTGCTGTTGCTCAGGTAGTAGGACTGGCCGTGGCTGCGCTGCACCAACTCCTCGAGCAAGGCGCTGTCCTGGCTGTCACTGGCGCTGTCACTGATCACCGCGCCGCTGGGGGCGAGCAGGGCGAGGCTGCGCAGCTCCGGCAGCGAGCGCTGCAGGGTGCGCATCAACGCCTGTTGCTGTTCGCTGTCGCGCGGTGGTTCGATCATCGGCAGCAGGTTCAGGGCGATTTTTGCGCTCAGGGCCATGTTCAGGCTGATCTGTTCAGCCAGGTCGGCGCTGTAGTCGATGGTGTATTGCTGCTGGTTCTTCTGGTTTTGCTGCAGCTGGTCCAGCAGTTGCCAGAACAATAAGGCGAGCAGCATGAGGACGAGCGTCGCCAATGCGCCTTTGAGGGTGCCGTGCAGGGGCGCTCCCGGCGCAATATGAGCGGCGCGCAGGGGAGTTGGCGGCGTGACTTTGGACAAGCTGTGATCCTGCGGTTTGGCTGGACTGGCGCGCGACGTGCACTATAAGCCGGACGCCCGGAGGGCGGCTAGCATGCCTTGACTTGTGGCAAAGTGCCAGCCCCGCTTGGCGGGGACTAAAGCGCGCTGCCGGTATGGATCAGGCTGTCTGCCAGCCGGGTCAGGATCGCCAGCGTGAAGAGGCTGATCACCACAGAGGCCGCGCGGTTGATGGTGTGGGGCGTCAACCAGGCGTATCCGCCTCGTTTGATGCGGGCACCGAACAGTACCCAGGTGCACCCCACCGGTATCACCACCAGCGTGAATTGTGCGACGAACTGCACATACAGGTTCACGTCGGCAAACGTCTGCATCGGGACGATGAACGAGACGATCAGCAATCCCTTGGGGTTGATCAGCGTCAGCAAAAAGAAATGCAGTTTGGATACGCGTGCTGCAGGCGGGGAGTGGAGTGTTTCGTCGGGATTGCACCACAGCAGGTAGGAAGTCCTGATCAAATAACAGACCGAAGCGAACTGCACGAGCTTGAGCCCCCATGGCGCGCTGTCGCCCAGATGGCTGAGCAGGTAGCCCCAAAAGGATATTTGCACCAGATACGCCAGGCATTCCAGCAGGCTCAGTGGCCAGGCGCGCCTGAACCCGGTGAGTAATCCCGAGCGCAATAGCAATGTGTTAGTGGGCCCCGGCATTAACAGCAGCAACGCGAGTGCAGACATGACGCTGAGCATGAAGGTTGTTTCCTGAAACCGCTGAGGGGGGGATGGCCGGCTAATCTAACAGATAGATTTCGATACGCTCGGTCACTTAGGTTAACCTTGAGGATTCGCAATGCTATGTACCGCGCCATGACGCTACGTAGGCCTGTTCTCACTTTTTCATGAGGTCCACATTTTGGCTCAATACGTCTTCACCATGCATCGGCTGGGTAAAGTTGTCCCTCCGAAGCGGGAAATCCTGAAAAATATTTCGCTGTCCTTTTTCCCTGGCGCCAAGATCGGCGTGCTCGGCCTCAACGGTTCGGGTAAGTCCACGCTGCTGAAAATCATGGCCGGCGTCGACACTGAGTTCGAAGGCGAAGCCCGCCCGATGCCCGACCTGAACATCGGCTATCTGCCACAGGAACCCATCCTGGATCCGACCAAGACCGTACGTGAAGTGGTCGAAGAGGCCGTCAGCGTCATCAAGGACGCCCAGGCGCGCCTGGATGAAGTCTATGCCGCCTACGCCGAACCGGATGCCGACTTCGACAAGCTGGCAGCGGAACAGGCCAAGCTTGAAGCCATCCTGCAGGCCGGCGACGGTCACAACCTGGAGCGCCAGCTGGAAGTCGCCGCCGACGCGCTGCGCCTGCCGGCCTGGGACGCCAAGGTCGAATTCCTGTCGGGGGGTGAAAAACGTCGTGTGGCCCTGTGCCGCCTGCTGCTGTCGGCCCCCGACATGCTGCTGCTCGATGAGCCTACCAACCACTTGGACGCCGATTCCGTCGCCTGGCTGGAACATTTCCTTCACGACTTCCCGGGCACCGTGGTTGCGATCACGCACGACCGGTACTTCCTGGACAACGTTGCCGGTTGGATCCTCGAGCTCGACCGCGGCGCCGGTATCCCTTACGAGGGCAACTACTCCGGTTGGCTGGAAGCCAAGTCCGACCGTCTGGCTGCCGAATCCAAGCAACAATCGGCGCATGAAAAAGCCATGAAGGAAGAACTGGAGTGGGTGCGCAAAGGCGCCAAGGCCCGCCAGTCCAAATCCAAGGCACGTCTGCAACGCTTCGAAGAAATGCAATCGCAGGAATTCCAAAAGCGCAGCGAGACCAACGAGATCTACATCCCGGCCGGCCCGCGCCTGGGTGACAAGGTCATCGAATTCAAGAACGTTTCCAAAGGCTATGGCGACCGCGTGTTGATCGACAACCTGTCGTTCTCCATGCCAAAAGGCGCGATCGTCGGCGTTATTGGTGGTAACGGCGCGGGTAAGTCCACCCTGTTCCGCATGCTGATGGGTAAGGAAACGCCGGATTCAGGCACTATCGAAGTCGGCGAAACCGTGCAGCTCGCCTGTGTGGACCAGAGCCGTGAAGACCTGGACGGCAGCAAGACAGTGTTCCAGCAGATTTCCGAAGGTTCCGACCAGATCCGTATCGGCAACTATGAAATCCCGTCGCGTACCTATGTCGGCCGTTTCAACTTCAAGGGCGGCGACCAGCAGAAGTTCGTCAAGGACCTGTCCGGTGGTGAGCGCGGTCGCTTGCACTTGGCCCTGACCCTGAAAGAGGGCGGCAACGTGCTGCTGCTCGACGAACCGTCCAACGACCTCGACGTTGAAACCCTGCGTTCCCTGGAAGAAGCCCTGCTGGACTTCCCGGGCGCTGCCATTGTGATCTCTCACGATCGGTGGTTCCTTGACCGCGTCGCGACCCACATCCTGGCGTACGAAGACGACTCCCAAGCGGTGTTCTTCGAAGGTAACTACACCGAGTACGAAGCGGACCGTAAAAAGCGTTTGGGCGAAGCCGCTGCCCAGCCGCACCGTGTACGCCACAAAAAACTCGCCTGATCTGGGTGGGTGGTGTGAAAGAGCGGAGCCTTCGGGGCTCCGCTTTTTTTTGCGTCTTTTCTGGAAGACCGAGGCGGTTTAACTATTGGTGCGTGCCCTGAGTTGATATCCCTTTTTTGGTGCGAGTAAGCGCGTGTATTTATATCAAATGCACCATTTAAATTCACAAAGGCGACATTTTGCGCTTTTCAGGTGCGATTCGAGTTGCTAAGGTCCGGCTCAATCTCATTTAAAAACAATCAATCTGCCGAGACTTTTCATGATCGAATCCGTGGAATCTTTCCTTGCCCGCCTCAAGAAACGCGATCCTGACCAGCCAGAATTCCACCAGGCCGTAGAAGAAGTCCTACGTAGTCTGTGGCCGTTTCTTGAAGCCAACCCCCACTACCTGACCTCGGGCATCCTGGAGCGCCTCTGCGAGCCGGAACGCGCGATCACCTTTCGGGTGTCTTGGGTGGATGATCACGGCAAGGTCCAGGTCAATCGCGGTTTCCGTATCCAGATGAACAGCGCCATTGGCCCGTACAAAGGCGGCCTGCGCTTCCACCCATCGGTGAACCTGGGCGTGTTGAAGTTCCTCGCCTTCGAGCAAACCTTCAAGAATTCCCTGACCTCACTGCCGATGGGCGGCGGCAAAGGCGGCTCCGACTTCGACCCCAAGGGCAAGAGCGACGCCGAAGTCATGCGCTTTTGCCAGGCGTTCATGAGCGAGCTGTACCGGCATATCGGCGCAGATGTGGACGTACCGGCCGGCGATATCGGCGTGGGCGCGCGCGAGATCGGCTTTTTGTTCGGCCAGTACAAACGCTTGAGCAACCAGTTCACCTCCGTGCTGACCGGCAAGGGCATGACCTACGGCGGCAGCCTGATTCGGCCCGAAGCCACGGGTTTCGGCTGCGTGTACTTCGCCGAAGAAATGCTCAAGCGCAATGGTCAGCGGGTGGAAGGCAAGCGCGTGGCGGTATCCGGCTCCGGCAACGTCGCGCAGTACGCCGCGCGCAAGGTCATGGACCTGGGTGGCAAAGTGATTTCCCTCTCCGACTCCGAAGGCACCCTGTACGCCGAAAGCGGTTTGACCGAGAAGCAATGGTCAGCCCTGCTGGCGTTGAAAAACGTCCAGCGTGGTCGCATCAGCGAATTGGCCGCGCGTTTCGGCCTGGAATTCCGCGCCGGTAAAACCCCGTGGGAATTGGCCTGTGATATCGCGCTGCCTTGCGCCACCCAGAACGAACTCGACGCCGAAGCCGCCCGCACCCTGCTGCGCAACGGTTGCCTCTGCGTGGCCGAAGGCGCCAACATGCCGACTACGTTGGAGGCTGTGGATATCTTTATCGACGCGGGCATTCTGTTCGCGCCCGGCAAAGCATCCAACGCCGGCGGCGTGGCCGTGAGTGGCCTGGAAATGTCGCAGAACGCCATGCGCCTGCTATGGACCGCGGGTGAAGTGGACAGCAAGCTGCACAACATCATGCAGTCGATCCACCATGCCTGCGTGCACTACGGTGAGGAAAACGGCCGGGTCAACTACGTCAAAGGCGCGAACATCGCGGGCTTTGTGAAAGTCGCCGACGCGATGTTGGCCCAAGGCATCGTCTAAACCTCGGGCTCGATGCGCAGCACTTCGATCAACTGATCGCCGACGGGGCGCTGCCACAGCACTTCGTCGCCCACCTGAGCGCCCAGCAATGCGCGGCCCAGGGGCGAGCCCCAGTTGATCAAGCCGGCGTTGGCATCGGCCTGGTCTTCGCCAACCAACTGGATACGCTGCTGCTCGTCCTGTTCGTTGACGAAGGTCACCCAACTGCCGATCTGCACCTTGTCGGTGGAGGTGGCCGGTGCCACGACCTGGGCGCTTTGCAGCCGCTGGTTGAAGTAACGCAAATCCCGTTCAAGGTCAGCCTGGCGCTGTTTATCGCCCTTGGCGGATTCGATGCTGTATGCGTGCTGCAACTGCGCAACCTTGGCCTGCAACTGCGCCAGCCCTTGCGCGGTGAGGCGGTTGGGCTGCTCACTGACCTGGCGCTCCACCGGCTGGTCGGCCTGGGCGGCGGCGTTGTCTTCGTTTACAAAAGCTCGGCTCATGACGTTCTCCCTCTATGGAGCTTGGGCCATGGTCGCCGCGCTTTAGTTTCGATGGATGTCTGAAAACGACCTATTGCGCGCGATAGGCCCGGGCTGCGTCGCGGTCTTTCTCGTGCTGCCAGGCGCGGTCGCGGTCGTCCCAGTGATTGTCTTTGTAGTCACGCAGCTCTTCATTCTCACGCATGGCTTTGCACTGGCGAAAACCATCTTCCCAGCCTTCGGCGTATTCGCGGTTTTTGAGATAACGCGGCACGTTCTTGCGAAACTCCCCGCTGATGACGCCAGCTGCCTGGCGACCACTGCTGCAGCCATCGTCAAAACCATCGGCAAAGGCCGGTGGGTAACCTTTGGCCAGTAAATCCTGATGGGTCGATTGGCAACCCGACAGCCCCACCCACACACACAGCAATACCGCAGACCGCCACATGGCGTACTCCCTGGCCGTTTCACGGCTGATAGGGAGAGTCTAGAAGGGGATTTGTCGAGGAGGTGTGAAAGGCGCGTGAGAAAGGTGTTGGGCTAAAGGGCTATCAACGACGATTCCCTTAACGTCGTCCCCGACCCACCCCTGTCCTCAATCACCACCCTCGGCGTCGTCACATTTGGCGACTACGGCGAAAACGAGAAACCTCTATTCCGCGTCAATTCCGGCATGCCGATTGATCAAGCACTGGAGCACGCCTCCACCCTGCTTTTTTACTCCAAGAAACTCGCCATGGAAGCCGCCATGGATGTGCGTGGTGAGCAATACGCCTGGGCCGCTCACTATCTGTGTGAGATGGGCAAGGCAGTCGTGGATGACCTGACCCAAGCGATGACGCCACCAGGCTAATAGGTCGGCACTGCCTTTGTGGTGAGCAGGCTTGCCCTGCGCAGGGCAGGCCTGTTCACCACGAGGTTTATCGATGACTCCGGCCATCCAGGCGCGACTGTCAGTCGTAATAGCCCACAGTTTTTTTCAGTTGATCCGCATACTCGTAAATTTCATCGATAGATGAAATAGCGTGTCGGGTCTCATTTTTTTCCTCATCGAATATCCCGATGTACTTCTGGCTTCGATTGAAGTGAAGTCGGCAGATGGGCTTGCGGTTATTGTCGTCTAGCAGTATCCCAAAATAGCTCTGGGTATCTCGTTGAACGATGCGTTTTGCATCGACTACGGATCGGACGAGGGCGCGAACGATGTGGTAACCCTCCAGTTCTTCAAGCGTAGTTAGAATCTTATCTTCGGACTCGTCCCTGTCCTGCGCATCTGCATTCGCGCTGTTCGCGATGGGGATTGATGCCATGGTCGGTTGGATCGCGCCACTCATCGCCGACTTCAGCCGATCGTTGATCTGGTCGTTCAGAAATTGCGCTAACGCTTTTCGGGTCAGTTCAAAAAATTGCTCACGCACTTTTTGCGTGATGACACCCTCGTAAACACGGGATGCGAAGAACTTCACGAAGTCGTCTTCTGGTTTGCTTACCTGAATGCCAATGAGCTTTTTAAGCTGGCTGACGTACTTCAGCTCTCCGGCTGCATTGATGATGGAGTCAACATCGAAAGCCGACTTGGTGAGTTTGACCAACTCCGGTACCGCGTACTCGTCAATATCCAGCAGGTCCAGCTCTAGAAATGGCTTCTCGTCCATTTTGTTGGGGGCGTCCAAGTCGGTAAAAAACCTGTAGACCTGGCCGTTGGTGAGAATTGAGATCCTTGCGCTCGTAACATGAAAATACCGAAAAAGCTGTGAGGCATGGTTGATGCTCAATGACTCACCAATTTTTTTGCATTCGATGAGTATTTGGACTTCACCCTCTTTCATGATCGCGTAATCTATTTTTTCACCTTTCTTCGTCCCTACATCACAGACAAATTCTGGCGTTACTTCCTGTGGATCAAATACGTCGTAGCCCAACACGGTGTTGATGAAAGGCATTACGAAAGCATTTTTTGTCGCTTCTTCTGTTTGAATGGCAGGGCCTTGTAGCCGAACTTTTGCTGCCAAACTGGTTAGCTTTTCGAAGAAATCCATAGTGAGCCTCTTACCTATTCAGATCCGTGTATAGATGGGATGGCAATTTGATTGCCACCCGATACTAGTCCAAAACACCCTTAAAGAGGATGAGGTCGGAGGCAGTTTGGCTTGATTGAAAAAAGCTAAAAAAATGTCCGAAATTTCCTGACTATTTTTCAATAAGTTAGAAGCAAGCTAAGAATTTGTATGTGTAAGCGCTGGTTCTCTTTGGGCGTTTGGAGCGGCGTGCTCAGCCAACTCCAACTGAATAAACGCCGCAATCATCGCTCGATATACCTGTTCAGTGACCTCGGGATTGGCACCCACGGTCTCCGATATACCCCGCACCTTGGCTATCACCTGTTCAACCCGTTGCGGTGCCTTGACGCCATCCGCGTCTTTTTTGAAGCGCGCGGCCTGGCATACGTAGCGGCCGCGTTCGGCCAGCAGGGTGACGATCTGTTGGTCAAGGTGATCGATGTTTGCGCGTATTTCTTCGAGGTTGGTGCAGATAACGGCCATGTTGATGGAACTCCTGATTGGGCGGGCAACGCCATGCATCTGAATATACGCGAGACAAATGTGGGAGGGGGCTTGCTCCCGATAGCGGTATGTCAGTCACTGGATACTTAACTGACACACCACCATCGGGAGCAAGCCCCCTCCCACATTGGATCCTCGCCGGGTCTTACCGATCAGTAGTGATACCACTTCACTTCAAGCATCACTTCATTCACCGGCGTTGATAAATGGCTGTACTCGCGCTGTGCACTCAGGCGCAGGCCCAGGTTGCGGGACAACTCCCACTGCTGGTTCAGGCTGATGCTGCGCCGCACTTCGCCGTTGGTGAAGAAGTCCCCCTTGGCTTCCAGGCTCAGGTTGCCCAGCGGATTCTTCCACAGCACACCGGTGTTGAACCCGGCCGCCGGGGAGATGGCTTCGTTGAAGTCGTTGTTGTGTTCCACGCGTACGGTGCCAAGGGCGAAGCCGAGCATGTCGTCGCGCAGTTGCCAGGTGCTGCCGGCTCCGCCGTTGACGTGGGCGACCAGGGTTTCGTCGTCGTGCTTGCCCGGTACTCGCTCCAGGCCGCCGGTGACTTGCCATGACCACGGCTGCAACAGGGCGTTGCGCGGGGTCAGGGAGCGGATGGTGGCCAGGTCCAGTTGCTGCAGTTGCCAGTGGTTGCCTTCGTACTGGCGCAGTTTCATTTGCAGGATTTCGATCTGCGCGCCCAGCGGGAAGCCTTCGGCGTTGTCGTTGAGGTCATGGTAGGCCATGCGCAGGCCGTATTCGCCAAAGGCTTTGTCGCCACGGGTGCCGATGCCGGCTTGCCAGGTGCGCGATTCGTGACCGTTTTCCGGCAGGCCTGGGGGCGTGATTTTCAGGTCAGGCGCGGGGTTCTGGTTGATGGCGCGCAGCAGTTCGAAGCTGCGTTGGGAGCGTTCGGTGTCGCGTTCCAAGCCATTCGCGCGGTAGCGGCCGAGGCGGTAGGCGGCGTCGATGATCAGGGCCTGGCGTTCGCGGGGCAGCGCTTTGAAAGCCGGCTCCTGCAGTTGCTTCTGGTCGTCGCTGACCTTCAATACCCATTGTTGCTCGTCGCTGTCCAACGGCTTGGCGCGTTCCAGCAACTCGCGTTCACGGGAGGGGCGATAGTCGATTTTCTCGACCAGGCCGGCGTCCTTCACGGCTTTTACCGTGTCGGTGGGGATGGCGGTCAGCGGGAATTGTTCGGTCAGGCGCAGGCCGGGGCGGGCCACTTGCAGCAGTTCCAGCAGGCGATAGGAGCAGTTTTCGTCGAAGAAGAAGTAGTCGAACTGGATCTGCTTGAGTTCCCACACGTGTTCGACCATGCGCTCGGTCTCGACCTGGGTGAGGTTGAGGCGGTATTCCCACAGGTCGCGGTTTTCGAGGCTGCGGTATTCCGACAACTTCTCCTGATAAGGCACCAGCGCGAACAGGCCGGGATAACCGCCCATCAGGCCTTTCCAGGCGTAGAGGATGCTGTTGTCGGAGCCTTCGATGTAGGCGCCGAAGTTGATCGCGTAGCTGAGCAAGGCGGTGTTGTTGCTTTGCACGTCGGCCTGGTCGATGCGCAGCAGGGTGTGACCGAACATCGACGACGGGCTGTTGAGGTAGGCCGCCGGGAAGATCATCACCGCGCTGTGGGGCGCAACGTCCTTGAACCACTGTTTGAATTCTTTGCAGTCGACAGCGGGCAGGTCGGCCAGGTGCAACTGGTCCTTGAGCCAGCGGGTGCGCGCGGGGTAAACGCATTGGGCGTGTTTTTCACCCAGGCTGGCCGGGGCGTAGAGGGCATCGACCGTGGCCTTGAGTTCGGCGTCCGGGTGGTGGGCGCCGTCAGCGGCGAGGAAAAACTTTTTTTCGCTGACATAGCTGCGCCAGCCACTGATTTTTCCGGCTTCGTAGTGGCCCAAAGACAACCAGAAAGGGTCGTTGGCCAGTTGCTGCAAACGTTGATCATCGAGGTGCGGGGCCGCATGCAGCGGGGCGCAGGCGAAGAGAGCCAGGCAAGCGAGGCGTTTGAGCATGGGGGCTACTTAAGTCGGAATAAAAAAAAGACCCAAGGGGGACAGGTCGAAAAAATAAAACCCGCGCCTCGAAAGACGCGGGCGGATCGAGCTTAAGCCTGGGTAGCGTATTTCGCCAGACGGGCATCGCTTTTCAGTACAGCAATGGTGTTGTTGTGCACGTCGTCAGCGGTCACGTCAGCCTTGCTGAAGATCTGCTGGAAGTGCTCGTGGGTCACGGCAGCAAAGTGCTCGCGATCTTCAGGCGCAACGCCCAGTACCACAGCGTAGGTAGTCAGCGCTTCGCCGTTACCCTTGGCCATGTCTTCGGACAGCTCGTTCATCATGCCATTCATGGCAATCCACGATTTGCCGCCGTAAGTCAGGGCGCTGTTGGTGCTGCAACCGTTGGTGCCCGAGGTCATGCCGAAGGTGGCGTTACCCGAAGTACCGTTGGTGGTGGAAGCCAGGAAGTGAGCTGGAGTACCGCGCTGGCCTTCGAACAACATGTTGCCCCAACCGCAGTTCGGGCCACCTGGTGCTTCTGCCATTGCATTGAGGGAGACGACGGTGAAGAGAGTACCGAGAAGGATCCGTTTCATAGCTTTGTTCTCTATTGTGTGCAAACCAATGGACAAGGGTTCAGGCACTTCATAGCGCCCCAGGGATCGGTTATTAGTCCAACCCGCGCAGTTTGGAGTTTAGGCACGTTCCAAGGGTTCCGTGTGTTTTTATAAAACAATTCGCGATGTCGCGTTTTTTTTGCAAGACGCATCCCGCGTCTATTGCTTTCCCTCAAGCGCGCCTTGCCAGAGCGCGTAAGCGGGAGCCAGAATGCCGTCATCTGCCCCGCCTGATGTAAGGAAGCCCGATGCCTGATCCTGTTGCTGCCAGCTTGCGTCTAGCGCCCGAAGCGCTGACTCGCCCTTTCTCCGCTGAACAGTTCAGCTTCTCGACCACCAATGATTTGGAGCCCTTTCGCGGTGTGCTTGGCCAGGAACGTGCGGTTGAAGCCTTGCAGTTCGGTGTGGCCATGCCACGCCCTGGTTACAACGTGTTTGTCATGGGCGAGCCGGGTACCGGCCGCTTTTCGTTCGTCAAACGCTACCTGAAGGCCGAAGGCAAGCGCCTGCAGACCCCGGCGGACTGGGTCTATGTGAACAATTTCGATGAGCCTCGCGAACCGCGTGCCCTGGAATTACCGGGCGGCGGCGCAGCGGCGTTCATCAGCGATATCAACGGCCTGGTCGACAACCTGGTGGCCACTTTCCCGGCGGTCTTCGAGCACCCGACGTATCAACAGCGCAAAAGCGCCATCGACCGTGCGTTCAACCAGCGCTACGACAAGGCACTGGACGTGATCGAACGCCTGGCCCTGGAAAAGGACGTGGCGCTGTACCGTGACAGCACCAACATCGCGTTCACGCCGATGCTCGACGGTAAGGCGCTGGATGAGGCCGAGTTCTCGCAGTTGCCGGAAGCCGACCGTGAGCGTTTCCACACGGATATTTCCGAGCTGGAAGAGCGCCTCAACGAAGAACTGGCCAGCCTGCCGCAGTGGAAGCGTGAGTCCAACAACCAACTGCGCCAGTTCAACGAAGAAACCATCACCCTGGCCCTGCAGCCCTTGCTCGCACCGCTGTCGGAAAAGTATGCGGAAAATGCGGCTGTCTGCGGTTACCTGCAAGCCATGCAGGTGTACCTGCTCAAGACCGTGGTCGAGCAATTGGTCGACGACGCCAAGACCGACGCCCAGGCGCGCAAGCTGCTTGAAGAACAGTACTGCCCGAGCCTGGTGGTCGGCCATCCGGTCAACGGTGGCGCACCGGTGGTGTTTGAACCGCACCCGACCTACGACAACCTGTTCGGCCGTATCGAATACAGCACCGATCAGGGTGCGCTCTACACCACTTATCGTCAGTTGCGCCCAGGTGCGCTGCACCGTGCCAACGGCGGTTTCCTGATTCTTGAAGCCGAAAAAATGCTCAGTGAGCCGTTTGTCTGGGACGCCCTCAAGCGCTCCCTGCAGTCGCGCAAGCTGAAGATGGAGTCACCATTGGGCGAGCTGGGCCGCCTGGCCACCGTGACCCTCAACCCGCAGATGATCCCGTTGCAGGTCAAGGTCATCATCATCGGCTCCCGCCAGCTGTACTACGCGTTGCAGGACGCCGACCCGGACTTCCAGGAGATGTTCCGGGTACTGGTGGACTTCGACGAAGACATCCCGATGGTCGACGAAAGCCTGGAGCAGTTCGCCCAGTTGCTCAAAACCCGCACCTCGGAAGAAGGCATGGCGCCGCTGACCTCGGACGCGGTGGCGCGGCTGGCCACTTACAGCGCACGCTTGGCGGAACACCAGGGGCGCTTGTCGGCGCGCATTGGTGACTTGTTCCAGCTGGTCAGCGAGGCGGATTTCATTCGCCACCTGGCGGGTGACGAGATGACCGACGCCGGCCATATCGAGCGTGCACTCAAGGCCAAGGCCACGCGCACTGGGCGAGTCTCGGCGCGGATTCTCGACGACATGCTCGCCGGGGTCATCCTGATCGACACCGCCGGTGCGGCGGTGGGCAAGTGCAACGGGCTGACGGTGCTGGAAGTCGGTGACTCGGCCTTTGGCGTGCCGGCGCGGATTTCCGCCACGGTGTACCCGGGCGGCAGCGGTATTGTCGACATCGAGCGTGAGGTCAACCTCGGCCAGCCGATTCACTCCAAGGGCGTGATGATCCTCACCGGTTACCTGGGCAGCCGTTATGCGCAGGAATTCCCGCTGGCGATCTCCGCAAGCATCGCGCTGGAGCAGTCCTACGGCTACGTGGACGGCGACAGTGCGTCTCTGGGCGAGGCGTGCACCTTGATTTCGGCCTTGTCGAAAACCCCGCTCAAGCAGTGCTTTGCCATCACCGGTTCCATCAATCAGTTTGGTGAAGTGCAGGCGGTGGGCGGGGTCAACGAGAAGATCGAAGGCTTCTTCCGCCTGTGTGAAGCGCGCGGTCTGACCGGAGAGCAAGGGGCGATCATTCCCCAGGCCAACGTCGCCACGCTGATGCTCGATGAAAAGGTGCTGCAGGCCGTGCGTGCCGGGCAGTTCCATATCTATGCGGTGCGCCAGGCGGATGAGGCATTGAGCCTGCTGGTGGGCGAGGATGCCGGTGAGCCGGATGCAGAAGGTCAGTTCCCCGAAGGCACGGTCAATGCGCGCGTGGTAGAGCGTCTGCGGGCAATTGCCGAGATGATCAACGAAGAGGACCTGAAAGAAGCGGAGAAAGAGTTGGCACAACAGGCGCTGGCGGAAGCCAAGCCGACTTGATGGTGTCGTGACTGGTGGGCTGTTGTGGTGAGCACGCTTGTTCTGGTGAGCGGGCTTGCCCCGCGCTGGGCTGCGTAGCAGCCCCAAAACCAAACAATTCAATCTCACTGACACACCGCACCGGTCCCACTGGGGCCGCTTTGCAGCCCAGCGCGGGGCAAGCCCGCTCACCACAACAGCCCGCTCACCACATGACGGGCAAAACCGTCACAAATTTGGCGAGACGTTAGCGCCGACGCCCGTTGGTCTCTACAACCTTGGTTTGTCGTGGTTTTCTTCTATTCTGAGCTCAAGGGATATCCACAGGAGTCGCTGGATAGAAACAGCCTCGCCCCAGGCGCAGGTTGAACACCGATCTACCGAGGGCCGCCGCCATGTCGCGCAACCTCTGCCTCACCCGCCAGTGCTTTGGCCTGGTCACCCGTATTGAATGTTCCATTCGCCCTCTTGCGGGGGATAACGGGATGTGGACCTTGTTGTTTGCCGCCGGAATGACCGGTGAACAGCCGTCCACCATCAAGTCCCAAGGCCCGTTTCCAGGGCCTTTCGTGGCGGAAAATATTCTCGAATCCATCGTGGACAGCCTGACCCTGCACGGCTATGAGCTGGCGGGCGACCCGCAGATCTGGTGCCTGCACATGCAGGCCCATCTGCGCCAGCTCAACGGTGGGCATGACCAACTGGCCCTGTAGGCGCCGGTTACTTGCTCTCGGGCTTGTCCAGTTTGACTTCGAAGCCGTATTGCACGGTGCTCAGGTCGGTGCGCTGGTAACTTTCCAGGGTCGTCGGCTGGCCGTAGAAGTAATGCACGTCAAACATCGCCGTACCGTACTCCTCGGCGCGGTGGCTCACACCGAGGATTTCCTTGAGGTAGTTGCCGCTGGCGTCCTTGGCGTAGAAGCGCCAGCTGTCGGCGGGGAATTCCTTTTGGTCGACGACCAGCGCGTTGTCCTTGAGCGACAGTCCTTTAGGCAGCTTGGCCACGTCTATCTCGGCTTTCTCGATGGTCGCCAGGAACAGCGGAATCGAACCCACCACATACGCCGGGTTTTCCGGAAACAGGTTGAGATCGTAGGTGAGGGTGCCGCGCGCCGGGTTCAGTTCGAAGGCCTCGGTCGGTAATTCGATCGGCTCGCCGCGCTCGCCTTTTTCGTCGGCGGTGAAGAAGGTCACCGGTGATTCGCTGCTGTTGCGCTCGCTGCCCACCAGGTCGTCATTGAAGGTGAAAGGATGGTCAAACACGATGTGCGCCGCGCTGGCGTCTTCGACCGACTGGCTGATGGTGACGCTGTTTTTCAACTGTTCTTCGGTCATGCTCGCGTCTTTGAGCCAACTGGCGGCGCCGTCGTCATACACGGTGACCGGCATCGGCAAGGCCTGTACGGTTTGTTGCAGGCTGTTCTTGTCGAAACGCAGCACCGGCAGGTCGAGGTCCTTGCGGGTGCGGGTAGCGGTGGAGAAATCCAGTACGTTGACCTGCAGGTTGTCGATCACGCCATTGAAATACACCTTGGCGTAATGGCTGCTCTGCTTGTGTTCGAAGGCTTTTTGTTCATCGGTAAGCTGTTTTTCGAATGCGTCCGACCAGGCCTTCTGCTTTTGCATCTCGGCCAGTTGCTTCTCGTAGAACGCCACCTGCGCGCTGCTCTCATTGATCGAGCCGGAGCGCGTGAGGAATTGCCCGGTGCTGTCCCGTGCCTGTACCAGCAGCGGGTTGGGCGATTCATCGCCGACTTCCGGCGCCAACGCTTGGCTGTTGGTCAGCTCGATCTCGGCGTAATTCTTCTCCAGGAGCAGCAGCTTGAGGGTGATATTGCCTTCGGTACGCGTGTGGCCCACGTCCTTTTTCGACAGGTCAAACGTCAACACCTTGCCCGGCGCGATCACTTCGACCGTGCCCTTTAGGTTGACGGGTTGGGGCTGGCTCTTGTTTTCCGTCTCGATGCCGTCGATGAACGGGTAGGTCACCGTCAGGTCATCCGGGTTGGTCAAGTTGGAGCTGCTGGGGCTCAGTTGGATGCCGGGATCGGTTTCCGACCATTCCGGCTGGAAGGGGATGACCTTGTTGTTGCTCAAGGTGACCGACTGCCATTCCAGGCCATGGGGGAAGGGGAACTGGTCAGACGTATTGAACGTGAACGGGAAGACCGGTTGCAAGTCCGTCAAATAGTCGGAATGGGAGGTCTTGCGCAGCACGAACAGGCCGTTGATATAGGTGTCCACCAGCGCCTGGGGCGTAGGGTAGTGCTTGAGCAGCGCCAAGCTGTCTTCGCCGTATTCGGCTTCGATGGGCTTGGTGGCGAGCTTGGCCTGAGCCCGTTCCAGTAACAGCAACGAACCGCCCAGATCGGCGATGGCGTCGCGCAGCTTGGGGTCCTGGATGCTGTCGAGGGACTGTTCGAACTTGGCGGTTTTCTCTTCGAGGGTCGCCTGCTTCTGCTCGTCGCTGGGGGAGCAGCCGCCGGCCAGCAGCAATGCCGCGCACAGGCCGATACTGGCCAAAGGGGATCGCACATCCATCATCTGAGTTTTTCCTGTCCGACGTCATCGAGCCGATTTATTGGGCTCGACACTAGCAGAAAAATTCCCTTACAGATGCCGCCCACGTCAGTTTTCTGGTGGTGACAGGTGTCTTGTGGCGGCTGGTATACTCGCCGCCATTTCTAGCCAAGCTGTGTGAGATCCAATGGAACGCTTTATCGAAAATGCTATGTACGCCTCGCGCTGGCTACTGGCGCCGATCTATTTCGGCTTGTCCCTGGGGTTGTTGGCGCTGGCGCTGAAATTCTTCCAGGAAGTGATTCACCTGCTGCCGAGCGTGTTCTCGATGGCCGAGTCCGAGTTGATCCTGGTGCTGCTGTCGTTGATCGACATGGCCCTGGTCGGTGGCTTGCTGGTCATGGTGATGATCTCCGGCTACGAGAACTTCGTCTCGCAGCTGGATATCGATGACAACAAAGAGAAACTCAACTGGCTGGGCACCATGGACTCTTCGTCGCTGAAGATGAAAGTGGCGGCGTCCATCGTGGCGATTTCGTCCATCCACTTGCTGCGCATCTTCATGGACGCCAAGAACGTCGATCCGCAGCACTTGATGTGGTACGTGATCATTCACATGACCTTCGTGGTCTCGGCGTTTGCCATGGGGTACCTGGACAAAGTCACCAAGCACTGATGCCCTGCGCTGGCCTTACTCCTCCACGAAGTAGTAAGGCTGGCGATTGATCGACATCTGCTTGATCACCTTGACCGGGGTGGTCAGGTCATCGGTATGGTCCAGCAATGCAACGTTGCCGGGCTTGGCACTGAGGTAGTTGTGCAACTGCGCCTCGGTTTGCAGGATCGGCAAATAGGCCTGCAGGTAAAACACGCTGGCCCCGGCGATGCGCTCGTTAGGCCGGAACAACACCACCTCCCTGCCTTCGTCTTTCAATGCCTGCACCTGGCTGATCACCGGTATAAACGAGTGGTGCGCGTCGGCTTTGGGCGCGAACCAGAAGGCCGCAATCAGGTAGCAACCGACGGCCAGGGTGAACACGCCGCCCACCAGGGTTCTGTGATGTGTGTGCAGTGCGGGTTTGTGAGTTTTCAGCCAGTCCAGTAATACCCGTGCGTATTCCGCAGCCAGTACGGCGGCGGCCGGAGTGAGTGCCATCAGGTACACGGTGCGTTTGCTCGATGCCAGGGTCAGCAGGGTGAACTGCGCCACCAGCCAGACACTGAAGAACAGGTGGTAGCGGTTGCGCATCAGGCTTTTACGGAAATGCCACAGGCCCAGGTAGACCAGGATGTTCCAGGGCAGGAACGCTTCGGGCAACTTGGCGATGTAGTAGTAGAACGGCTCGTAGTGTCCGGCCTCGACAAACGAGCCGCTGAACCGGCCGACGCTGTTGGTCAACACCACTTCGGCCACGGCCTGCAGCCCGCCGCGTTGGAACAGGAAACCCAACCAGATCACCAGCGGCACCAACGCCAATAAGGTAAACAGCGCAGGCTTGAGCCAATCGCCAATGCGCAGGCGCTTGTCCATCAGGCTGGTGATGGCCAGGTACACAAAAATCACAATGCCCGGCATCGCCAGGCCCAGCACGCCTTTGCTGAGCGTGGCGATCACCATCCCTGCAGTAAACAGTGCCCATGCGCCCGCGCTGGAGCCTTCACGATCGGGCCGCACGGCCTGGTAGAACGCCAGCAACGCGGTGGTCACGCCGAGGGTAAGCAGCGAGTCTTCACCCACGCCGCGCACATTGCCCCAGTAGCTGGCCATGGTCGCCAGGATCAAGGCCGCACTGAACGCCAGCGTCTGCGGTCGCCCGAACCTGCGCAGCATGCCATACAGCAGCATCACGCTGAACAACCCGGCAAACGCCGACGCCAGGCGCACGGCCCAGGTGGTGCCGCCGAACAGGCGAATCGCCGCGGCATCGATCCACAGGCTCAGGGGCGGTTTTTCCAGGAAGGGCTCACGAAATAGCTGGGGCACCACCCAGTTATTGTCCAGGTGCATGGCCATGGCGATGCCGGCCACGCGGGCTTCGGTGGAGCCTTGCAATTCATGGTTACCGAGGGCAAAGAAAAACAACAGACCAGCCAGCAGGAGCAGGAGGGGAGCGGTACGCGTCATAGGGTGTGGCTACCGAAGCAGGGGGGCGCTCGGGGGAACGGCCCGCAATCAGTGAGTATAGGGAGGCGATTCTTAATATTTGATGAACAAACAACAGATTGAAGGCGCTGGGCCAGAGGGATCACCCCCTGGCTTCGCTGGAGGCGCTAAGAGGCTTTGACTTTAAAGCGGCTCAGCCCTTGCTGCATGGCGTTGGCCCGTTCCGACAGGTTCCGCGCGGCCACTGCGCATTGCTGGGAGTTGGTCTGATTTTGCTGAGTGACTTCATCAATTTGCTCCAGCCCGATACTGGCCTGTTGCAAGCCGGAGGCCTGTTCACTGGAGGCTTGGTAGATCAATGAGACCAGACTGGAAACCGTGCTGGTGCCGGTCACGATGTTTCTCAACGAATCGGCCGTGCGCCCGGCGATAACCATGCCTCGCTGCGTTTTGGTCGAAGAGTCCGCAATCAGCGCCGCTGTTTGCTGGGCTGCTTCGGCGCTGCGGGCGGCGAGGCTCCTGACCTCATCGGCAACCACTGCAAAACCTCGACCCAACTCCCCGGCGCGTGCAGCCTCGATTGCAGCGTTCAAGGCCAGCAGGTTGGTTTGGGCGGCGATGTTGTCGATGGTGGTGATGATGGCGGTAATGTCTTTACCCGAGTTGTCGATCTCCGCCATGGCGGCTATCAATTCACTCATCAGCTTGTCACTTTCACCTGCGTCGGCTCGCGAGGCTTGGGATTGCTCGTCGGCTTTTTTGGCGTTGGCAGCGTTGTCGGTGGTTTGCGCCGCCATTTGGGTCATGACAGCGCTGATTTCGGTGATGGACGATGCCGAGTTGGATGCGCCGTCGGACAACGACTGGCTCAATTCGGTGACCTGTGCGGAGCTGCCGGTGATCTGCGTTGCACTGGCCTGCACTTGGGAAATCAACGCGTTCAAGTTGCCGACCATTTTTTCCAGCGATTTGCCCAACGTGTCGTTGGGGGAGGATAGGCGTACCTCCAGGTCCAGGTCTCCCTCGGAAATGCGCTCGGCTACACGGACCTGGCGCTGCAGGCTTTCCGACATATCGTTCAAGGCGAAGGACAATTGGCCGACTTCATCTTCGGACTTTTGCACCAGGCGATGAGAGAAATCGCCCAGGCTGATGTTGGCGGCCAAGGCGGCGGCTTCACGTATCGGGCCGACGATTTTTGCGGTGGCAAACCAAAGAGCAAGCAATGCCGCTACCGAGATGAGTACGCCGACCGAAACCTGCCATACGCTGCTCTTGAAGCCGCGAGATTGCAATTCCTTCTCCAGGGCAAGGGCCTGACTCATGACCACGGCCTTGGGCAAGTGGATCAGTATGGCCCAGGGTTTGTCGGTGCGACCCAAGGGGATGGGCATCTGCACCTCGATTTCCTGGGACTCTTGATTGAGTCGGCTATCGCCCTGGCCTTTCTGCACATTGGCCAGCACCTTATCCCAGGTGTTGGGCAGCAACCCCTTCAGTGGCTGGCCGATCAGTTCCGGCCGTTTACTGTCGGCCACCACCAGCCCTTGATGGCTCACAATCGACACGGAGCCTTTACCGCCGTACAGGTCGGCAGACATTTGCTCGCTGAGCTTCTGGATAAACGAAATGTCGAAGTCAGCGCCGACGACGCCGTAGAAAGTGCCATTGGCAGTGATTGGAACCGACAGCGTGGTGAGCCACACGTTTTTGCCTTGCACCACGTAGGGGATGGGGTCCAGCACGCTTTCCTTCTGGGTATCCCGAGGGCCGGAGTACCAGCCGCCCTTCAATACACCGTTGGGGTGGCGTGTGTCGGAGTCATACTCGACCAGCGGTTGTACCGCGATGTGGCCATCTGCACTGCGCGTCCAATAGGGGGTGAAGCGGCCGGTCAATGGGTTGTTGCCGCCTTCATTGTTACGAAAGGCTTGATCCTGGCCGTCCAGTGCATCCGGCTCCCAGCATGAATACGTGCCGTTGAAGTCCGGGTTGTCTTTGAGCACGCTGAGCAACATCGCATTGATATGATCACGGCCTAATGTCAGCGAACTGTGTGCATTTTTGCTGGCGCCCAGTGTGTTGGCCAGGGTACGAGCCGAATCCAGGGCAGTCTGCAGTTTGGCCTGTATGGCGTTGGCGCGGGACTCCGCCAGGTTTTGCATTTCGCGGATGGTGGCGCTTTCAATCAATGTTGAAACTTCGGTGCCCACATAGGCTTGATTGGCGTTTGAAGAGTACAGCCCATACAACACCAGACTCGCACATGAGATAAACAGGCAGAGTCCGGCGGTGAAGCAAATTCGAGTCTGCAATGATTTGAATTTCATGGTATTTCCCGCCCACGCTAATAGTTGTCAACATAATCGGATGTCGACATTCCAATATATTTTTCACGCAAGGCTTAATGCTTGATCATGTGCTGCTTAGGCATCGGAATGCTGTACAGCTGTAGAGTGCTTAACTCTGTGTGTGCGTATCTTCATCGCGCCATAAACGCTCGGTATCTTTAAAGCCATAACGCTGTGACGGCACGCGCGCAATAATTTTATCGGTCTGGGTGGGGTCGCTCAAATCGATTGTTTTGGGTGTGATGTAGATGTTTAGAACCGGCAAGAAGAATAATTTGATCTTGGGCGTTAACAGGGAGTGGGCATGTTGCTCAATGACGACACCAATTGTGCCGCTTTTTAGTTGAACGATGGACCCGACAGGATAAATACCCACAGCCTTTAAAAACGCCCGAAACACCTCATCATCAAAATGCCCTTCCCACGTCGACATTTGCTGGATGGCAACGGCGGGATCCCAGCCTTGATTGTAAGAACGGTCCGACGTGACGGCATCATAGACATCACACACAGCGGCCATCCGAGCGAAAAGGCTGATCTGTTCGCCTGCCAACCGATCCGGGTAACCGGTGCCGTCGAACCGCTCGTGGTGATGCAGGCATACATCCACGACCATTTCGCACACCTGCGATGTGCCCAGCAGGGTTTTCTCACCCTCCTGCGGATGGGTACGCACCAATTGCAGTTCGTCATTGCTCAACCGACCTGGCTTGTTCAGCACGGCACCGGGTATCGCCATCTTACCGATATCGTGCAGCAGGCCGGCCAGCCCGACCCTGCGCACCATTGCAGTGGGTAGGGCAAGTTGATTGGCCAGTGCAATCATCAGTGCGCACACGGCGACCGAATGCATATAGGTGTAGTCGTCGAGACTTTTCAGGCGTGCCAGGCTGATAAACGCATTGGGATGGCGTGCGATTGAACTTGAAATATCGTCGACCAGCGTACTGATGTGTTCAAGCTCCAGGGCTCGGCCCATGCGAGCGTGGCTGAACATCTCGACCACGGCGGTCTTGGCTCGGGCGCAGATGGCCTGTGCAGTGACCAGCTCCTCTTGCATGGAGGTCGAGGTTGTCGGGGGGGCTGTGACGTCCTGCGGTGGGGTCGTATCAGGCAAGGGGACCGAGTGGGTAGGCTGTACGCCGCAGCCCAGGGCGCATTGGATAGCCGACTGCGCGTGACGCGCGCGGTCCCGCCAGAAAGGTCTTGCCTCGCTGTCTGGCGCCAGATGGTAGAACTCATTACATTTCAACATGATATTACCTCTGTTGATTTGTTCTTATACGTTTCTTGCGAGCCTCCTTGGCTTGGGTGTTGTCGGGCTAACGCTTCAGTTCGGATGTGCAGCCTTGATGCGCGTAACAACGCGCCCGGCAAGGTCGTCGGGGCGAAACTTGGCCAGGAAGTCATCGGCGCCCACTTTCTTGACCATGGCTTGGTTGAACCCGCCGGAGAGCGAGGTGTGCAGCACAATGTGCAGCTTGGCCATGCGCGGGTCGTTACGGATTTCGGCGGTCAGGGTGTAGCCGTCCATCTCTGGCATTTCGATGTCGGAGATCATCATCAGAAACTCCTCCTCCGGCTTGCGCCCCTCGTCGAGCATGGATTGCAGGTAATCAAGCGCTTGTCGACCGTCATTTAAGGCAACCACCTCGACACCCACGGTCTCCAAGCAGCGTGTCACCTGTTTACGCGCGACGAGGGAGTCATCCACGGTCAGGACACGCAGGTGCCTGGCCCGCAGGGTGACGTCGTGATCCACCACGCCGCTGGATATTTCCTCGGACGATGGCGATATTTCAGTCAGTACTTTTTCAACGTCAATAATCTCGACCAGACGATCATCCGCATGGGTCACGGCCGTCAGGTAATTGTGTTCACCACTGCCCTTGGGCGGTGGATGAATGTCTTCCCAGTTCAAATTGACGATGTGCTCAACCGCATAGACGAGGAAGCCTTGAACGCGGTTGTTGTACTCCGTAAGTATGATAAAAGCACTTTCCTGGTCTTGTACGCCTGGCAGTCCAGTGGCCATGGCGAGGTCTAGAATAGGAATGCAGGCGCCTCGAATATTGGCAACGCCACAGATATTGTTATTAGACTTTGGTAGTAGAGATAACTTTGGGCAACGTATAACTTCTCGAACTTTAAAAACGTTGATCCCGTACAGCTGGAGGTTGTTGAACCTGAAGAGTAGCAGTTCAAGCCGGTTCTGACCGACCAGTTGTGTGCGACTGTTAACGGATGCCAATACACCTGTCATACACACTCCTTTAGCTCGGCTGACAGCGTTGATGCCGTAATGACACTATCCTATGTAGGGCTATGTAAAAGATATGTGAAAATAAATAAATCTTGGGTTTATCGTTAAAGCGATATGAAATTAATTGGTTGTCTATTCGGATGAGTGTTTGAAATGGTTAGTTGGCTAACTTATTGGTGCTATTGTTGAGAACGATTTAGAACGGCAGTTTCATACTGCGTGTGTTGTCCGTTCAGTACAGGACGCGTCATTTAACTTTGTTAAGCGGCGGTTGTGCAGCGGGCCGGTGCGGACACCCAGCGCGCGCCTCGTGCTGTAGCGAATATCGGCTTGCTGCTGGGCTTTTTGTCCCCATATGTGCGGGTTTTTTGGCAGGGACGCCGACGTACTGGCGGTGTTGGTCGGCGTCGCGCTATGTGCGCACATGATCATCATCGCCAAGCCATGGCCGTCGAGCGTATTTCACCTATTTCAATCGGACGCCGCAGTCGACTGTGGCTCGCATTTTTGACAAATCCGTCCTCGAGCCGAGGATATGGGCCGCTCGCTGCTTGATCAGCTAAGTGGGTCCCAGCGTGATCACCACTTGGGCATTGATACGGTCAATCTGATCGGTCATTCCCTCGGCGGGTGTCTGGTTATCAGTCGCTCGAAACACCTCGCCACCGCACGCACTCGCCGTCAATGACGTGTTGCCGAGGGCTGCCGCTGTCGCCACCTGGAATGCCAACGCGCCTGGAACTCACAAACCTTGCAAAGCCCCTAAGCGCTGAAGCCCTGCATTTCCTGGATTTCAGGCACAAAAAAAGACGTCCAAGGACGTCTTTTTTCGTTGAAGTGGTGGAGCCGGGGGGATTTGAACCCCCGTCCGCCAGTACTCCGCTGTCGGTACTACATGCGTAGCCGTTTCTATTAAGTTAACCCTCAGCGACCCGAAGGGCAGGGTGCTTTGGGCGAGTTGTGTAAGTTTTAGCCGCTTCGTCCACAACGTACTGCACGGCGATTCTGTTCTATATGACAATCACTTTGGGTTTACAGACATCCCCTGGTGATTGCTGGACCCGAAGGTACCAGAAGCTCAGGGCTAAGGCTGCTTACGCAGCGAGAGCGAATTCCTGGCCGTAGTTTTCGTCATTGGCAACTATAAGAAGTTGCAACAGTGGATTTACGAGTTCTGTTACCAACTCGGCATGCACCTAAAGTTTCGCGACCGGCGTCGAATCCTAAACGGCCCCGTGCTTGTAACTCGTTGTTTCTTAGTGAGTGACAAGCCTGTGCAGTGTACGCCAAACGGTCACGGAAGGCCAACCCGAAGGTTGGCCTTCCGTGAAGGAGCAGCCTATTGACCGCCTTTTTCGCTGTTCTGCAGGTCTTGCAGCGCCTTCGAGGTGATCTCGATGCACCTTTTGTCATCGCCCGCGGCGTGGGCCGCTTTGGCCTGGGAGACGGCGGTGTCGATCTCGCCGCTTTTACCGCTGGTGTCAGTGGCGAGCAGCGCTTTACCGTTGTTGATTTTGTCCAGATTGATTTTGCACAGATCGGGCTCGCCCGCAGCGAACACAGGCGAAGCCAACATCGCAGCGGTAACGAACAAGCCAGCAAGAGCGGAACGCTTCATAGGGTATCTCCTTGCGCAAAGGGGCTCGACGCTGCTGGCGTTGAACGGCTGCCAGCGACATCACGGATGAGCCTCGTTTGTCGAGGCCTATGCAGATGACTGCGCCGGCGCGCAGGGGTTCTGTTTTTTGCAGGATCATTTTTGCTGGATCAGTGTGCGCGGGCCTGGGTAACACGGTCCACCAGGTAGACCAAGCCGTGATAATCAATGCCGCCATGCTGGCTCAGGCCGATCTCGCAGGTGCGGCTGGTGGAGATGCCTTCGCTGCAATATTGCACCGCGTCCTTGAGCGTGCGCAGTGAGTGGGCGTTGAGCTCCGGCGTGGTGAAGCCTTTGTCGCCGGCAAAACCGCAGCAATGAATGCCCTCCGGGATGACCACGGTGTTGGAGCAGCGTCGGGCCAGGTCGATCAGGGCCTGGCTTTCGCCCAGGTGCTGGGTGCTGCAGGTGACGTGCACGGCGATCGGCGCTTCCTGGGGCGTGAAGTCGAGGCGATCCATCAGGTGGGTGCGGATAAAACGCACCGGGTCGTAAAGATCCAGGCGGGTTTCGCCCAGGTCCTGTACCAGGCGCAGGGTGCAGGGGCTGGTGTCGCAGTAGATCGGATCGAGCCCGCCACGGCTGGCGTGCAGCAGCGCGCCGATCAGTTCCTGGCGCTTGTGTTCGGCCTGTTCGGCATAGCCTTTGGAGGCGAAAGGCTGGCCGCAGCACAGGCTGTCCTGATTGTCGGGAAACACGACTTGGTAACCGGCTTTTTCCAACAGATTGCGGGTTTTGTCATACAGCGACATCTGTTCCTTATCCCCCGCCGCCGGGCCCATGGCGCGTGACACGCAGGCGGCCAGGTAGACCACGCGTGGCCGCTCGTCCGTCACGGCCGGGCTGAAGCGAATGGCTTTTTCCGGCTGCGGCATGGCAGGGGTCCATTGCGGAATCTGTCCCTTGGACAGCTTGGTCACGCTGGCCGACAGCTTCGCCAGGCGAGGTGCGCCCAGCAGCATGCGCGCGCCATTGGCCACATGCAGGGTGAAGCGCGCGCCTTGCAGTGCAGTGGCGAAATGAGTGGCGAGCCATTCGGCCGTTTTCGTACGGTCGGCGTCGCGGCTGCGCAGTTTTTTCACCAGGTCGCCGGTATTGATTCCCACGGGGCAGCGTTGGGCGCACAGGCCGGTGGCAGCGCAGGTGTCGATGCCCTGGTAGTGATAGGCGGCTTCCAGCTCAGTGGTGTCGACACCGGCGCGTTTTTTTGCCTGGATATCGCGCCAGATCACGATGCGTTGGCGTGGGCTCAAGGTCAGGCCTTTCGACGGGCACACCGGCTCGCAGAAGCCGCATTCGATGCACTTATCCACAAGCTCATCGGCGGCGGGCAGCGGCTTGAGGTGCTTGAGGTGGATGTGTGGGTCTTCGCTGAGCACCACGTCCGGATTGAGGATGCCGTTGGGGTCGAGTAGCCGCTTGAGTTGCCACATCAATTGATAGGCGTCGCTGCCCCATTCCAGCTCGACAAACGGCGCCATATTGCGGCCGGTGCCGTGTTCGGCTTTCAACGAGCCCCCAAACTCCACCGCCACCAATTGCGCCACGTCGTCCATGAACGCTTGGTAGCGCGTGACTTCTTCCGCGCTGTTGAAGCCTTGAGTGAACACGAAGTGCAGATTGCCTTCCAGTGCGTGTCCGAAAAGTATCGCTTCGTCGTAGTGATGTTTGTCGAACAGTTCGATCAAGCGGTTGACGCCGATTGCCAGTTGCTCAACCGGGAAGGTCACGTCCTCGATGATCACGGTGGTGCCGGTTTTGCGCACGGCACCGACGGCTGGGAAGGTGTCTTTGCGGATTGCCCACAGGCGGGCGTTTTCCACGGGGTCTTCCGTGAAATCGACCTGCTTCTCTACCGGGAATTGGGCGAGGGAGGCCATGATCAGCGCCAGTTGCTCATGCAGTAAGGGCGACGACGCCGCACGGGATTCGATCAACAGGGCGCAGGCAGTTTCCGATAGCTGCTGTACGAACGCGGGCATGCCCGGCTTGTTCTGTACCGAGCGCAGGCTGCGACGGTCCAGTAGCTCGACGGCCGAGACCGGTTGGGTTTTAAGGACGCTCACTGCGTTGCAGCAGGTCTCGACGTCCGGAAACACAATCAACGCCGATGCTTTGTTCGGGTGATCGATCACGGTGTCGTAGGTGACCGCGCTGATAAAACCAAGGGTGCCCTCGGAGCCCACCAACAGGTGGCTGAGGATATCCAGTGGCTCATCAAAATCCACCAAGGCGTTGAGTGACAGCCCGGTGGTATTTTTCAGGCGGTATTTGTGGCGTATTTTTGCCGCCAGCTCAGCATTCGCCCGGGTTTCGCGGCCCAGTGTCGCCAGGCGTTCAAGCAGCGGCCCGTGCTGTTCACGAAACGCCTTAACGCTGGCCGCGTCTTCGGTGTCCACGCGACTGCCGTCAGCCAGTACGAGGCGAATCCCGGCCAAGGTGTGATAGGTGTTCTGCGCGGTGCCGCAGCACATGCCGCTGGCGTTATTGGCGACAATGCCGCCGATTTTGCAGGCGTTGATCGACGCCGGATCCGGCCCGATCTTGCGCCCGAACGGTGCCAGCCACGCATTCGCCTGAGCGCCGATGACACCGGGCTGCAGGCGGATTTGTGTGCCTTGCCCACGGATTTCGCGGCCGTTCCAGTTGTCGCCCAGTACGATCAGCACCGAATCGCTGATGGCTTGCCCGGACAGGCTGGTGCCCGCAGCGCGGAAGGTTACCGGTACGCGGTCGCGCTGAGCGAGTTGCAGCAGCGTAACGACTTCGTCCTCCGATTCCACGCGGATCACCAACTGTGGGATCAGTCGGTAAAAGCTGGCGTCGGTACCGAAAGCGAGGGTGGAAAGCGCGTCGTCGAAACGCCGATCTTTCGGGATCAAGTGTGCGACGTCGCTCAGGAAAGCAGCAGGCAGGCTCATCGGTCCTCCAGAAATAGCTGACGCCGGAATCGTATCCGGCGTCGATTCTTACCCTATTGCGTGCAGGTCTCAGTGCACCAGCATACCGGTGAACCAGTAGGCCTGGGCCAGGGTGATCAGCCCGACGATCGTGGCAAAGAACAGGCTGTGCTTGAGGGTAAAGCGGAACAGGTCGGATTCCTTGCCTACCAGGCCAGTGGCGGCGCACGCCACGGCGATCGATTGAGGCGAGATCATTTTGCCGGTGACGCCGCCGCTGGTATTCGCCGCGACCAGCAGCGTGTCGTTCACGCCGATCTGATGCGCAGTGGTGGCCTGCAGCGAGCTGAATAGGGCGTTGGACGAGGTATCAGAGCCTGTCAGGAAAACGCCCAGCCACCCGAGGAAAGGCGAGAAGAACGGGAAGGCGGCACCGGTGCCGGCCAATACCAGCGCCATGGTCGACGACATGCCGGAGTAATTGGTGACGAATGCGAACGCCAACACCATGCCAATGGACAGGATGGGCCAGCGAAGCTCATAGAAGGTCTCTTTTAAAGTGGTAAGACCAGTTTTAATGTTGATCTTAAGCACCAGCATAGAGATCAATGCAGAGAAGAAAATCGCGGTGCCGGTCGCGGAAATCGGGTCCAGCTTGAACACGGCCGGGATCGCGGTGGGGTTGGTCACGATGGGTGCGACCTTGATCACCATTTGGTCCAAGTGCGGAATCGCGAAGTTGAACACCCAGCTGTACATCGAGCCGCCGGCGGCGAACATCGCCTTGAACGGTTTGAGCGTCCAGATCGTCACTAGCACGGTAAGGATCAGGAACGGTGACCAAGCCTTGAAAATCTGCACCAGGCTGTAGGGTGAGACAACCGTGTTGCGTGGCAGGCCGAAACCGCCGGCACTGGCGGTGACTGCCGCGCTGGAAGTGGCGCCGGCAATCTGTGCGCCAGCGGTGCGCTTGGGTTGCCACACTTTCAGGAACAGGGTCAGGGAAATCAGGCTGGCAAGGGCCGAGGTGATATCCGGCAGTTCCGGGCCGATGAAGTTGGACGTGAAGTACTGGGTGATGGCAAAGCTCAAGCCCGCTACCAGCGCCGCCGGCCAGGTTTCACGCACGCCGCGCAGGCCGTCCATCATGAACACCAGCCAGAACGGCACGAACAGCGACAGCAGCGGCAGTTGGCGACCGGTCATGGCGCCGATCTTGAACGCATCAATGCCGGTCACTTGACCCGCAACGATGATCGGGATGCCCAATGCGCCAAAGGCCACCGGTGCGGTGTTGGCAATCAGGCACAGACCCGCGGCGTACAGCGGGTTGAAGCCGAGGCCGACCAGCAGTGCGGCGGTGATTGCCACGGGGGCGCCGAAACCGGCCGCACCTTCCAGGAAGGCGCCGAAACAGAAGCCGATCAGCAGCACTTGCAGGCGCTGGTCGTCAGTGATCGACAGCACCGAGCTGCGAATGATCTCGAACTGGCCGCTCTTGACCGTGAGTTTGTAGAGGAACACCGCGGCGACAATGATCCACGCGATAGGCCACAGGCCGTAGGCAAAGCCATAACCGGCGGCGGCCAGTGCCATGTCCGCCGGCATCTTAAAGGCAAAGATCGCCACCAGGATCGACAGCGCCAAGGTGATGCTGCCGGCCACGTGGCCTTTGAGGCGAAACACGGCCAGGGCCAGGAAGAAGAATACGATCGGAATGACGGCCGCTAATGCGGACAGGCCGAGGCTGCCGAGCGGGCTGTAGAGCTGTTGCCAGGTTTGCATATGGGGTGGCCCCTGATTGTTGTTGTTTGGTCAGCTTGGATAATTGGTAATACCAATTTACAATCGCTGTGGGCTAGGTTAAAAGGCTTCGGGGCGGTGTGTCAATTTGCCGCTCGCGAAACTTTGGTCGTAGGTGGGTAGGCGACGGATCTGAGCGGATAAATCGAAGGCGTTCTGATAGGTGCTGCGAGTGCGGCGATAGGCCAGAATAGAGGGCCCGGCGAGTGGTCGGGATGGTGGAGAGTGAGTTATGGGGTTTGATCAGGTGCGTCAGCGCCGTTTGTCCGACGATATCGTCGAGCAGCTTGAGGGCATGATCCTTGAGGGTACGCTGAAGTCGGGTGAGCGCTTGCCCGCCGAGCGCGCTTTGGCTGAGCAGTTTGGTGTGTCGCGTCCGTCTTTGCGGGAGGCCATCCAGAAATTGGCGGCCAAAGGTTTGCTCGTCAGTCGTCAGGGTGGTGGTAACTACGTGGCGGAGTCCTTGGGCTCCACGTTCAGTGATCCGCTGCTCCACCTGTTGGAGAATAATCCCGAGGTTCAGCGTGATCTTCTGGAGTTCCGCCAGACCCTTGAAGCCTCCTGCGCCTATTACGCGGCGCTACGTGCCACCGAGGTCGACCGCGAACGGCTTACGGCGGCTTTCGAAGCGCTCCAGGACTGCTACACCCGCTCCGATGAGGTGAGTCGAGCTGAAGAGGGGGCGGCGGATGCCAGGTTTCACTTGGCTATCGCCGAAGCCAGCCACAACGCCGTATTGCTGCACACCATTCGCGGTCTGTTCGACCTGCTGAAACGTAACGTGGTGACCAACATCGGGGGGATGTATCAACAGCGTACGGAAACCCGCGACATGCTGATCAGTCAGCACAGGGATTTATACCTGGCGATTATCGAAGGGCGTGCCGAGCAGGCGCGGGAAGTTTCAACGCGTCATCTGCTGTATGTGCAGGAAGTGTTGGAGGAGGTTCGTCAGGAGGTTCAGCGCGTGGCGCGTGCGGAGCGGCGCAAGGGCCTGTAGCCGAGGGAGGCTCCCAGGGCTACGGGCTTGCAAGGATCAGTCTTCCTTGCCCTTGTTGCGCACGGCGCGATGCAGTTCGCGATTGGAATCGCGCTCGCGCTCGGTATCACGCTTGTCGTATTCCTTCTTACCTTTGCCCAGCGCGATCTCGCATTTGACCAGGTGCTTGCTCCAGTACCAGGACAGGCAGATACAGGCATAGCCTTTCTGCTGTACGGCGGCGGCAAGCTTTTCCAGTTCGCGTGCATTGAGCAGCAGCTTGCGCGTACGCACCGGGTCAGCAATCACGTGGGTGCTCGCGGTAGTCAGCGGGGTGATATGACTGCCCAGCAGCCATGCCTCGCCATCTTTGAGCAGCACATAGCTGTCGACCAGTTGCAGCTTGCTGGCGCGCAAACTCTTTACTTCCCAGCCGGCCAGGACCAGACCAGCCTCGAACCGATGTTCGATGAAGTAATCGTGTCGCGCCTTTTTATTTTGCGCGATGGTCCCTGTGGGGTGTTTCTTTTGTTTAGCCATAGGGGCGGCATTATAGGGAGTTGCGAGCGTGTCGGCTACGGTCAACCTGCGTGCTTGAGCGTGTTCGACGAATCCCGGACAATGCGGGCAGTTCTCTGGTTTTTTTCTTTCGCGGATCGGGCTGTTCTTTCGCGATGTTTGCCGCTCAGCTGTGGAAATAACGCACACATGACGACGCATATTCAACGTTCAGCGCTGCTGCCTTATCCGGCTCAGGCGCTCTATGACCTGGTCAACGACGTGGCGCGTTACCCGGAATTCCTGCCGTGGTGCTCGAAGGCCGAGGTGCTGGAAAGCGGTGATGAGTACATGGTCGCCAGTGTTGGGGTCGCGAAAGGCGGCCTTAGCCAGCACTTTGTGACGCGTAATGCGCTGGTGCCTGGGAAATCCATCGAAATGAATTTGCAGGAAGGCCCGTTCACCCAGCTGCATGGGGTGTGGGTATTCAAGGCGCTGACGGATAAGGCCTGCAAAATCAGCCTGGACCTTTCGTTTGATTACGCCGGGCCTATCGTGCGAGCAACGCTGGGCCCCTTGTTCAATCAGGCAGCTAATACGCTGGTGGATGCATTTTGCCAGCGGGCCAAACAACTGCATGGTTGAGATTGAAGTGGTGTATGCGGCCGTGGATCGCCAGGTTCTGCTGGCGATGAAGGTGGCGGCGGGCACCAGCCTGCGCGCGGCGGTGCGGGCGTCAGGTATCGCAGCGCAGTTTCCTGAGCTGGATCTGGCTGGTTGCCCTTTGGGTATATTCGGCAAGGTGGTTGCGGATGCTGAGGTGCATGCCGTGCAGGCAGGTGATCGTATTGAGATTTACCGACCGTTGCTGGCGGACCCAAAAGAGGTGCGCCGACTGCGCGCGGCCAAGGCTGCGCTGGCTAAGCTGCAGGGCTCATAGGCTAGCCAAATGGCAGGCAACAAAAAGCCCGGCATGCCGGGCTTTTTGTTGAGCAACGCAAGCTTACTGCGGGCTGGTGTCCAGAGGCTGTGGTGTCGGGACGGGAACTGTTTTCACGCCGTCGACGTCTTTCTGGATCTTGTCGAGCAGGGAGCCTGGCTTGGCCGGTACTTCCGACTTCGGCTTTTCACCTTCCTGCGCAGGCGTGGTCACGTTAGTGCCGTTATCCTTGCCGAGCAGGGCTTCATCACGACTCACGCCGGGCATGAAGTCGCCGGACAGGCTGACAAGCTGGTCGTTGCCATTGAAGATGACACTGACGCGCTCCTGTTGGCGTTCACCGCCACCTGGCTGCAGGCTGTAGAGGTAATCCCAGCGATCGGCATGGAAAGTGTCGGTCAGCAGGGGGTTACCCATGATAAACCGTACTTGCCGTCGGGTCATTCCGGGGCGTAACTGGTCTATCATGTCCTGCGTGACGACATTGCCCTGCTGGATGTCGATTTTGTAAACCCCGGGGAATGAACAACCGGCGAGTGCGAGCAGTCCCACAAAGGTGAAACTGGTTAGCAAGAGCTTGGTGTTTTGCATCGGTGGGCGACTTCCACTATCTTGGCTGGGACAACGTAAACGCCGATCATACCCGTATTAAGAGAAGCTGCGAAGCAGCATCCGCGAGAAAGCTAACCATGGTTGAAAATAGCGAACTACGCAAAGCCGGTCTTAAAGTGACTCTGCCACGAGTCAAGATTCTACAAATGCTCGATTCTGCTGAGCAGCGCCACATGAGTGCCGAGGATGTTTACAAGGCGCTTATGGAGTCTAACGAGGACGTCGGCCTGGCCACGGTTTACCGTGTGCTGACCCAGTTTGAAGCCGCAGGGCTGGTGGTTCGTCATAATTTCGACGGCGGTCATGCAGTGTTCGAATTGGCTGACGGTGGTCATCACGACCATATGGTTGACCTGGATACCAATGAGGTTATCGAGTTCACCAGCCCGGAAATCGAGGCGCTTCAGCATAAGATTGCCGAGGAGCATGGCTTCGATTTGGTCGACCATAATCTGGTTCTGTACATCCGTAAGAAAAAGTAAAAATCGCTGCAGATTCGCTCTGCAAAACGATTGAAGGCGACCTTAGGGTCGCCTTCGTGCTTTCTATAAGCGGGAAAGATGAGCGAAAGTGCTCTGCTCAGGCTTTCGCAGCCACGACCATTTTCTTCGCGTGTGCCAGGGACTCCTTGGTCAAATCAATGCCGCCAAGCATGCGCGCCACTTCCTCCACACGTTCCGACTTGTTCAGCTTGGACACGGCTGTGTGCGTTGCATCACTGCCGCGTACCTTGTGCACAAACAGATGTTGATGCCCCTGGGCGGCCACTTGTGGCAAGTGAGTGACCGTCAGTACCTGGCCCCGATCCCCGAGGCGTCGTAATAATTGGCCAACAATCTCCGCTGTCGGCCCGCCAATCCCCACGTCAACTTCGTCGAATACCAGTGTCGGTACCCGAGAGGTTTGCGCGGTAATCACCTGGATCGCCAGGCTGATCCGAGACAGCTCACCGCCGGAGGCCACTTTTGCCAATGCTTTGAGCGGCTGCCCAGGGTTGGCGCTGACCAGCAGTTCAACCTGTTCCAGGCCATGTGGCTGCAATTCGTTACTGGTGCTGGCGTGCAGTTCAATGGTGAAGCGCCCGCCGGGCATGCCCAGGCGTTGGATCTCCAGCTCCACTGCGCTGGCCAGGCCGGTTGCTGCCTGGTGGCGCAGGTCGCTCAGTTCGCGTGCTTTTTCCTGGTAGTGGCGGGCGAAGGACGCGAGCTCGTCACCTAGGCGCTCGATGGATTCGTCGTTGGCATTCAGGGTCTCGATTTCATCCAGCAACTTTTGCTGCATCGTCGCCACTTCGGTGGGCTGGATTCGATGTTTGCGCGCCAGGGTATAGATGGTGTCCAGGCGTTCTTCTATTTCCTGCAGGCGTGCCGGGTCGGCATCGAAGTGATCCAGGAAGCGGTTCAATTCGCCGACGGCTTCTTCTACTTGGATCTGTGCACTGGTGAGTAAGGTCGTGGCCTCGCTCAGGGAGCCGGAGGCGTTGTTCACGCTGGACAGGCGATTGAGACTGGCGGTCAGCGCGTTGAGTACGTTACCGGAGTCGCTCTCGCTGCATTGCTCCACCACCTGGCGGCAAATGCCCAGCAGGGTTTCTGCGTTGGTGAGGTTCTTGTGTTCCTGCTCGAGTTGCTCCAGTTCAGTCTCGCCCAGGCCCAGGCTTTCCAGCTCTTCGAGCTGATAGCTGAGTAGCTGGTGGCGTGCGCGTTGTTCGTCGCCGGAATTGGAGAGTCGCTCCAGTTCCTGGCGCGTTTGGCGCCAGCGCTGGGCGGCAAGTTGCACCTGGCGGGCAAGGTCTGTCGCACCGGCGTATTCGTCGAGCAGGCGGCGATGAGTGTCGGTTTTCAGCAGCGACTGGTGTTCATGCTGGCTGTGGATATCGATCAGCAGTTCGCCCAGGGCTTTCAAGTCGCCCAGTGGGCAGGGGGTGCCGTTGATATAGCCGCGTGAGCGGCCTTCCGCAGTAATGACCCGGCGCAGGATGCACGGGCCTTCATTATTAAGGTCGCGCTCCGCCAGCCAGGCCTCGGCCTCGGGAATATCCGCCAGGTCGAAAGTGGCCAGGATATCGGCCTTGTCCGCGCCGGGGCGCACCACGCCGCTGTCGGCACGGTCCCCAAGGGTCAAGCCCAGGGCGTCGAGCATGATCGACTTGCCGGCGCCGGTTTCGCCTGTGATTACGCTCATCCCGCGATCCAGTTCGAGATCCAGGTGTTCAACGATGGCGTAGTTATGTACGGACAGGTGCACGAGCATGACGGCCGCTCCCAGGCTTTAGGTCTGGTTATTTATACAGTGTTTTGTTCGAGGCTGACAATCCTGATGATTAGCTCGATTTGCTTGGATGAGCGCTTTTTTTAGCGCGATGAGGAATGTATGGGCAGGAATTGATCCCGGTCATAGGAAAGATTTTTGGTAACGCCCGCGCCCTTGAACCTGGAAATTGTGGCCCCATATACCGGAACAGAAGCGCGAGTTGAGTTCGCGCATGATTTTGAAAGGAGAAAACTATGGCTGACGAACAGACGCAGGATACGCAAACTCCAGACGCCAATTCGGCTGTCGGCGATGAGCTGGCAACTCGTGTGCAGGTGCTCGAAGAGCAATTGGCCGCTGCGCAGGACCAGTCTTTGCGTGTTGCCGCCGATCTGCAGAACGTCCGCCGCCGTGCCGAGCAGGATGTAGAGAAGGCTCACAAATTCGCACTGGAAAAATTCGCCAGTGACTTGCTGCCGATCATCGACAGCCTGGAGCGTGGTCTTGAGTTGTCCAACCCGGATGACGAAAACATCCGCCCGATGCGCGAAGGGATCGAGCTGACCCTGAAAATGTTCCAGGACACCCTGAAGCGTTACCAGTTGGAAGCCATTGATCCAGTCGGCGGCGAACCGTTCAACGCTGAGCATCACCAAGCCATGGCCATGCAGGAAAGCCATGATCTGGAGCCTAACAGTGTGTTGAAGGTGTTCCAGAAGGGTTATCAGCTCAACGGTCGCTTGCTGCGTCCGGCGATGGTGGTGGTGAGCAAAGCACCTGCACCGGTTTCGCCTTCTATTGATGAGCAGGCTTGAAATACGCCGTAAGGCCCCCATCTATAAGTCAAGCGTTTAAGTGCTACCGCAGTTAGCCACCACTGCTGCGGCATCCAAATTCAAGTTTCGGGAGAGTAAATCATGGGCAAAATTATCGGTATCGACCTGGGGACTACCAACTCCTGCGTCTCTGTCATGGAAAACGGCAAAGCCAAAGTTATCGAAAACGCCGAAGGCGCGCGTACCACGCCGTCGATCATCGCTTACGCAAATGATGGCGAGATCCTTGTTGGTCAGTCGGCCAAGCGTCAGGCTGTCACCAACCCGCACAACACTCTGTACGCGGTAAAGCGTCTGATCGGTCGTAAGTTCGACGAAGAAGTCGTACAGAAAGACATCAAGATGGTGCCTTACAAAATCGCCAAGGCTGACAACGGTGATGCCTGGGTTGAAGTAAATGGCAACAAGATGTCTGCACCGCAGATTTCGGCTGAAGTCCTGAAAAAGATGAAGAAAACCGCCGAAGACTACCTCGGCGAAACCGTCACCGAAGCGGTCATCACCGTTCCGGCCTACTTCAACGACAGCCAGCGCCAGGCAACCAAAGACGCCGGCCGCATCGCGGGTCTGGACGTAAAACGTATCATCAACGAACCCACCGCAGCTGCTCTGGCTTACGGTATGGACAAGGCCAAGGGCGACCACACTGTGATCGTTTATGACCTGGGTGGCGGTACGTTCGACGTTTCGGTCATCGAGATCGCTGAAGTTGACGGTGAGCACCAATTCGAAGTGTTGGCCACCAACGGTGACACCTTCCTGGGTGGTGAAGACTTTGACATTCGTCTGATCGACTACCTCGTTGACGAATTCAAGAAAGAAAGCGGCATGAACCTCAAGGGTGACCCGCTGGCCATGCAGCGCCTGAAAGAGGCTGCTGAGAAAGCCAAGATCGAGCTGTCCTCGAGCATGTCGACCGACGTGAACCTGCCGTACATCACTGCAGATGCCACCGGTCCTAAGCACTTGAACGTGAAGATCTCTCGCGCCAAGTTGGAAGCACTGGTTGAAGACTTGGTTCAGCGCACCATCGAACCTTGCCGCATTGCGCTGAAAGACGCCGGTATCGACGTAGGTTCCATCAACGACGTGATCCTGGTGGGCGGTCAAACCCGTATGCCACTGGTGCAGCAGAAAGTTACCGAGTTCTTCGGCAAGGAAGCACGTAAAGACGTGAACCCGGACGAAGCGGTTGCCATGGGTGCTGCCATCCAGGGCGCGGTATTGGCCGGTGACGTGAAAGACGTGCTGCTGCTGGACGTCAGCCCGCTGACCCTGGGTATCGAAACCATGGGCGGCGTGATGACTGCGCTGATCGAGAAAAACACCACGATTCCTACCAAGAAATCCCAAGTGTTCTCGACTGCCGACGACAACCAAGGCGCGGTGACCATTCACGTGCTGCAAGGTGAGCGTAAGCAAGCGGCGCAGAACAAGTCCCTGGGCAAGTTCGACCTGGCTGAGATTCCACCAGCACCGCGTGGCGTGCCACAAATTGAAGTGACCTTCGACATCGACGCCAACGGCATCCTGCACGTCGGCGCGAAAGACAAGGCAACTGGCAAAGAGCAGAAGATCACCATCAAGGCCAACTCCGGTCTGTCTGATGAAGAAATTCAACAGATGATTCGTGATGCTGAAGCCAACGCTGATGCGGATGCCAAGTTTGCCGAGCTGGCTGGCGCCCGTAACCAGGGTGATGCACTGGTTCACTCGACGCGCAAAATGGTCGCTGATGCTGGCGATAAAGTGACGGCTGAAGAGAAAGCCGCTATCGAAGCTGCCGTAGTTGCCCTGGAAGCCGCCGTCAAAGGCGACGACAAGGCTGCTATCGAAGCCAAGATCGAAGAGCTGTCGAAAGTTTCTGCACCCGTCGCGCAGAAAATGTATGCCGAACAAGGTCAGCCAGCTGATGGTGCCGCGCAACAGGCAGAGCCTGAAGCCAAGCACGACGATGTTGTCGATGCCGAGTTCGAAGAAGTCAAAGACCAGAAGTAAGTTGGTCGCCCGGTTGACCGCTATCAAGCGGTGACTGGTAGGATGTCGCCGCGCGGGAGCTTGCTCCCGCGTTGGCGTGTCTGGGGTATGCGAATTTTTACAGCATGCGACAAGGTTCGGATGCTGGCGGTGCGATCGGGAATGCTCCTGCTTTCCGAGTAAGAAGTACCGCATTTTGGCCGGGTCCCTGGCTAAAAGTAGTAATGACCAGGATCGTTGAATTGACGTGAGTTGGGTCCGGGCCTGTATTGGGGCTCAACGAGTTTGGCAGGGCTCAGGAGGGTCTGGCCGAACGTCCTTAAGAGTGCAAAGACTTATGGCAAAGCGTGACTATTACGAAGTGTTGGGTGTGGAGCGCGGCTCCAGCGAGGCGGACCTGAAGAAGGCCTACCGTCGCCTGGCGATGAAGCATCACCCGGACCGTAATCCGGATAGCAAAGAATCCGAAGAAATGTTCAAAGAGGCCAATGAGGCCTACGAATGCCTGTCTGATCCCAACAAGCGTGCGGCCTACGACCAGTACGGTCACGCAGGGGTCGACCCGAGCATGGGCGGTGGCGGTGCCGGGTTTGGCGGCCAGAACTTCTCCGATATTTTCGGTGACGTATTCAGCGACTTCTTCGGCGGTGGCCGGGGTGGTCAGCGGGGCGGCGCCCAGCGTGGCAGTGATTTGCGCTACACCCTGGAGTTGAACCTGGAAGAAGCCGTGCGCGGCACCAGCGTCAATATCCGTGTGCCGACGCTGGTCAACTGCAAGCCGTGCGATGGTTCGGGTGCCAAGAAAGGCTCCTCGCCGATCACTTGCCCGACGTGTGGCGGTATTGGCCAGGTCCGCATGCAGCAGGGCTTCTTCTCGGTGCAGCAGACCTGCCCGCGTTGCCATGGCCAGGGCAAGATCATTTCCGACCCGTGCGACTCCTGCCACGGCGAAGGTCGTGTCGAAGAGTACAAGACGCTGTCGGTAAAAGTGCCTGCGGGTGTGGATACCGGCGACCGTATTCGCCTGTCGGGCGAAGGCGAGGCGGGTACTCAAGGTGGCCCTACGGGCGATCTGTATGTGGTGATCAATGTGCGCGAGCACTCGATCTTCCAGCGCGACGGCAAGCACCTGTTCTGTGAAGTGCCAATCAGCTTTGTTGATGCGGCGCTGGGTGGCGAGTTGGAGATTCCGACCCTTGATGGTCGCGTCAAACTCAAGATCCCTGAAGGCACGCAGACCGGCAAACAGTTCCGTATCCGTGGCAAAGGCGTTGCGCCGGTGCGCGGTGGTGGTGCTGGCGACCTGATGTGCCGCGTTGCCGTTGAGACGCCAGTCAATCTGGGGCGTCGTCAGCGCGAATTGCTGGAAGAGTTCCGCAGCTCGCTGGAAGGCGATGACTCCCACTCGCCGAAAACCACGGGCTTTTTCGATGGCGTGAAGCGCTTCTTCGGCGACCTGTAAGGAGTTGGGTATGCGACGTATAGCCGTAATGGGCGCTGCCGGGCGCATGGGCAAGACGCTGGTCGAGGCGGTGCAGCAGCGCTCGCCGGCCTCCGGGCTGACCGCAGCGATCGTTCGTCCCGGCAGCACATTGATCGGTGCGGATGCGGGTGAGTTGGCTTCGCTGGGGCGTATCGGTGTTTCGTTGTCCGGCAACCTGGAGCAGGTGGCTGACGAATTCGACGTGCTGATCGATTTCACTCTGCCGGACGTTATGCTGAAAAACCTGGCTTTCTGCCGCAAGGCGGGCAAGGCGATGGTGATCGGCACCACCGGTTTGACGCTTGAACAGAAGCAGTTGCTGGCGGAGGCGGGCAAGGACATTCCGATCGTCTTCGCGGCCAACTTCAGTGTGGGTGTGAACCTGTCGCTCAAGCTGTTGGATCTGGCGGCGCGCGTGCTGGGGGATGAGGCGGATATCGAAATCATCGAGACTCATCACCGTCACAAGATCGACGCACCGTCGGGTACCGCGTTGCGCATGGGGGAAGCGATCGCCGATGCGCTCGGTCGCGACTTGTCGAAAGTGGCGGTGTACGGCCGTGAAGGCCATACCGGTGCGCGTGCGCGTGACACCATTGGTTTTGCAACCGTGCGCGGTGGCGATGTGGTGGGTGATCACACCGTATTGTTCGCCACCGAGGGCGAGCGCCTGGAAATCACGCACAAGGCGTCCAGCCGCATGACGTTTGCCAAGGGGGCGGTACGTGCTGCGCTCTGGCTGGAAGGTCGTGCGGCGGGCCTTTATGACATGCGTGACGTGCTGGATCTGCACTAATCAGTAGCTAAAACAGGGGCTCAAGCTTATGCTTAGGCCCCGTTTTTACCCGCTAAGCGACGTCCTGTCGCATTCCCCTGCCTTTAAGGCTCATTAGCGGTGGACCAAAAAAGCCTTTTTCTGTAAGCTACAGCTTTAGTGTGTCCACTAAAAGCGCGCAGAATAATTCAGTGAAGAAGCGGGGTGACGTGTCCATACGTCACTCCGCTTTTTTACAACCTGCGATCGCCCTTTCAGGCTTTATTTACGGGAGGTCTTCTTGACTAAGCCAGCCATACTCGCCCTTGCTGATGGCAGCATTTTTCGCGGCGAAGCCATTGGAGCCGACGGTCAAACCGTTGGAGAGGTGGTGTTTAACACTGCCATGACCGGCTATCAGGAAATCCTTACCGATCCTTCCTACGCCCAACAGATCGTTACCCTGACCTATCCGCACATCGGCAACACTGGTACGACACCGGAAGATGTCGAGTCTGATCGTGTCTGGTCGGCCGGTCTGGTGATTCGTGACCTGCCGCTGGTTGCGAGCAACTGGCGTAACACGATGTCGCTGTCCGATTACCTGAAAGCCAACAACGTTGTGGCAATCGCCGGTATCGATACGCGTCGCCTGACACGCATCCTGCGTGAGAAAGGCTCGCAGAACGGCTGCATCATGGTCGGTGACAATATTTCCGAAGAGGCGGCGATTGCCGCAGCCCAAGGCTTCCCTGGCCTGAAGGGCATGGACCTGGCGAAAGTCGTCAGCGTCAAAGAGAAGTACGAGTGGCGCTCCACTGTCTGGGACTTGAAGACCGATAGCCACGCGACCATCGATGCGGCCGAGTTGCCTTACCACGTGGTCGCCTACGACTACGGCGTCAAGTACAACATCCTGCGCATGCTGGTCGAGCGCGGTTGCCGCGTGACCGTGGTGCCGGCGCAAACCCCGGCCAGCGACGTGCTCGCCCTGCAGCCGGACGGTGTGTTCCTGTCCAACGGCCCGGGTGACCCTGAGCCTTGCGACTACGCTATCCAGGCGATCAAAGAAGTGCTGGAGACCGAGATTCCGGTATTCGGTATCTGCCTCGGTCACCAGCTGCTGGCCCTGGCCTCTGGCGCCAAGACCCTGAAAATGGGGCACGGCCATCACGGTGCCAACCACCCTGTGCAAGACCTGGACACCGGCATTGTGATGATCACCAGCCAGAACCACGGTTTTGCGGTGGATGAAGCGACCCTGCCGAGCAACGTTCGCGCGATTCACAAGTCGCTGTTCGACGGTTCCCTGCAGGGCATCGAGCGCACCGACAAGAGCGCGTTCAGCTTCCAGGGCCACCCTGAAGCCAGCCCGGGCCCGAACGACGTAGCGCCGCTGTTCGACCGTTTCATCAATGAGATGGCCAAGCGACGCTGACTGAGCGGCTTGCGGGCGGCCCCGAGCTTCGGTGGCCCCCGCAGGCTCATCAAAGATTGTTCAAGACGGCTTGCCGACTGACCTGCGGATTTGAGTGACAAACCCATGCCAAAACGTACAGACATAAAAAGCATCCTGATTCTCGGCGCTGGCCCGATCGTGATCGGCCAGGCCTGCGAATTCGACTACTCCGGCGCCCAGGCCTGTAAAGCCCTGCGTGAAGAGGGTTACCGCGTCATCCTGGTGAACTCTAACCCGGCCACCATCATGACCGACCCGGACATGGCCGACGCCACCTACATCGAGCCGATCAAGTGGCAGACCGTTGCCAAGATCATCGAGAAAGAACGTCCGGACGCGCTGCTGCCAACCATGGGTGGCCAGACCGCCCTGAACTGCGCATTGGACCTGGAGCGCGAAGGCGTCCTGGAAAAGTTTGGCGTAGAGATGATCGGCGCCAATGCCGACACCATCGACAAGGCTGAAGACCGTTCGCGTTTCGACAAGGCCATGAAGTCCATCGGCCTTGATTGCCCGCGTTCCGGTATCGCCCACAGCATGGAAGAGGCCAATTCTGTCCTGGAACGCTTGGGCTTCCCGTGCATCATCCGTCCGTCCTTCACCATGGGCGGCACGGGCGGCGGTATTGCCTACAACCGTGAAGAATTCGAAGAAATCTGCGCCCGTGGCCTGGACTTGTCTCCGACCAAAGAGCTGCTGATCGACGAGTCCCTGATCGGCTGGAAAGAATATGAGATGGAAGTTGTCCGCGATAAGAAGGACAACTGCATCATCGTTTGCTCTATCGAAAACTTTGACCCGATGGGCGTGCACACCGGTGACTCGATCACTGTTGCTCCGGCACAGACCCTGACGGACAAGGAATACCAGATCATGCGTAACGCCTCCTTGGCGGTGCTGCGTGAGATTGGCGTGGAGACCGGTGGCTCCAACGTCCAGTTCGGCATCTGCCCGGACACTGGCCGCATGGTTGTGATCGAGATGAACCCGCGTGTATCGCGTTCTTCGGCGCTGGCATCGAAAGCTACCGGCTTCCCGATTGCGCGTATCGCTGCCAAGCTGGCGATCGGTTACACATTGGACGAGCTGCAGAACGAAATTACGGGCGGCGCAACGCCGGCGTCCTTCGAGCCGTCGATCGACTACGTCGTCACCAAGCTGCCACGCTTCGCTTTCGAGAAATTCCCGAAAGCCGACGCCCGCCTGACCACTCAGATGAAGTCAGTCGGTGAAGTCATGGCTATCGGCCGGACCTTCCAAGAGTCCCTGCAGAAAGCCCTGCGTGGCCTGGAAGTGGGCGTTTGCGGTCTGGACGAGAAGCTCGACCTGAGCAACCCGGAAAGCATGAGCGTGCTCAAGCGTGAGCTGACCGTGCCGGGTGCCGAGCGTATCTGGTACGTAGCCGATGCTTTCCGCGCTGGCATGACCGTCGAAGACATCTTCGGCATGAACATGATCGACCCGTGGTTCCTGGTGCAGATCGAAGATCTGATCAAGGAAGAAGAGAAGGTCAAGACCCTCGGTCTGTCCTCTATCGACCGCGACCTGATGTTCCGCCTCAAGCGCAAAGGTTTCTCTGACCAGCGCTTGGCCAAGCTGCTGGGTGTGACCGAGAAGAACCTGCGCACGCATCGCCACAAGCTGGACATCTTCCCGGTCTACAAGCGCGTTGATACCTGTGCGGCCGAGTTCGCAACCGACACTGCGTATATGTACTCCACTTACGAGGAAGAGTGCGAAGCTGCGCCGTCGGGTCGCGACAAAATCATGATCCTGGGTGGCGGTCCAAACCGTATCGGCCAAGGCATCGAGTTCGATTATTGCTGCGTACACGCCGCTCTCGCCCTGCGCGAAGACGGGTACGAGACCATTATGGTCAACTGCAACCCGGAAACTGTTTCCACTGACTACGACACTTCCGACCGTCTTTACTTTGAGCCGGTAACACTGGAAGACGTGCTGGAAATCTGTCGCGTCGAGAAGCCAAAAGGCGTGATCGTCCAGTACGGCGGCCAAACCCCGTTGAAACTGGCTCGCGCACTGGAAGCCGCTGGCGTCCCGATTATCGGCACCAGCCCTGACGCTATCGACCGTGCCGAAGACCGTGAGCGTTTCCAGCAGATGGTTGAGCGTCTGAACCTGCGCCAGCCGCCGAACGCCACCGTGCGCAGCGAAGATGAAGCGATCCGCGCGGCCAGCAAGATCGGTTACCCCTTGGTGGTGCGTCCGTCCTACGTACTGGGCGGTCGTGCGATGGAAATCGTCTACGAAGAAGACGAGCTCAAACGTTACCTGCGCGATGCGGTGAAAGTGTCCAACGACAGCCCGGTGCTGCTGGACCACTTCCTCAACTGCGCCATCGAGATGGACGTAGACGCTGTTTGCGACGGGACCGACGTGGTGATCGGCGCGATCATGCAGCACATCGAACAGGCGGGCGTTCACTCCGGTGACTCCGCTTGCTCGCTGCCGCCGTACTCGCTGCCGGCGCATATCCAGGACGAAATGCGCGAACAGGTCAAGAAAATGGCCCTGGAGCTGGGTGTGGTCGGCTTGATGAACGTACAGTTGGCGCTGCAAGGCGAAGACATCTACGTCATCGAAGTCAACCCGCGTGCTTCGCGTACCGTGCCATTTGTTTCCAAGTGCATTGGTGTGTCCCTGGCCATGGTCGCTGCTCGCGTGATGGCCGGTAAGACCCTGAAGGAAATCGGCTTCACCAAGGAAATCATTCCGAACTTCTACAGCGTGAAAGAGGCGGTATTCCCATTCGCCAAATTCCCTGGCGTGGACCCGATCCTGGGCCCAGAGATGAAGTCCACCGGTGAAGTGATGGGCGTGGGCGATACCTTCGGTGAAGCGTTCGCCAAGGCTCAGATGGGCGCCAGCGAAGTGTTGCCAACCGGCGGTACCGCGTTTATCAGCGTGCGTGATGACGACAAACCGCTGGTTGCGGGCGTAGCCCGTGATCTGATCAACTTGGGCTTCGAAGTCGTGGCCACTGCCGGGACCGCCAAGCTCATCGAAGCTGCCGGCCTGAAAGTGCGTCGCGTGAACAAGGTGACGGAAGGCCGTCCGCACGTGGTCGACATGATCAAGAATGACGAAGTCACCCTGATCATCAACACCACCGAAGGTCGCCAGTCGATCGCGGACTCCTACTCCATTCGTCGTAATGCCTTGCAGCACAAGATCTACTGCACCACTACCATTGCTGCTGGCGAAGCCATCTGCGAAGCGCTCAAGTTCGGTCCGGAAAAAACCGTGCGTCGCTTGCAGGACCTACACGCAGGATTGAAGGCATGATCAAATACCCAATGACCGTCCAGGGCGCCAAGGCCCTGGAAGAGGAGCACGCCCATCTGACCAAGGTCGTACGTCCAAAGCTGAGCCAGGACATCGGTACGGCCCGCGAGCTGGGTGACTTGAAGGAAAACGCCGAATACCACGCTGCTCGCGAGCAGCAGGGTATGGTCGAGGCGCGGATTCGTGACATCGAAGGCCGTATGCAGAATGCGGTGATCATCGACGTCACGACTATTCCGCACACCGGCAAGGTGATTTTCGGCACCACCGTGGAAATCGCCAACGTCGAAACTGACGAGAGCGTGGTTTACCACATCGTTGGCGAGGACGAGGCTGACTTCAAGCTCGGCAAAATCTCCGTCGGTTCCCCGCTTGCCCGCGCCTTGATTGCCAAGGAAGAGGGTGATGTGGTGGCCGTGAAGACGCCGGGTGGCGTGATCGAGTACGAGATTGTTGAAGTTCGTCACGTCTGAAAGGCGGCGCCCGCTTCATGCGGGCGCCATGCTTTGGCAGCTCTCCCAGATGCTTTGGGTCGGCGGCCTGTGGTTGCTGCATATTGGTGTGTTACCGGCGCTGGGCCTGATTGGGCTGGCGCCGTTGTTGATCGATGAGATCGACGGATTGCTCAGTGCGTTGCTGGTGGGTTTTGCGGCGGCGTGCGTAACGCTCCAGGCATTGGTGCTGGTCAGGGCCGAAGGCTTGGAGAGTTTGTGGCGGGATATTCGCGGGCAACTGCTGTTGATGGCGCTGTATGCGTGTGCAATGTATTGCATCGTGCATGTCTGGCAGCCGGAAGCGTTGCGCTGGCAGCTATTCAGCTATCTTGTGCTAGGGTTCTCCGGCCTGATGCTGGTTATACAGCCCGCACCGGGATGGAGTGGCGGGGCGCGCGAAGCGCGCCCGTGACCCTTTTTATCATTTGAAAACTACTTGAAGCGATGTACGTTCGACAGCTGCTTGTTGACGCTGAAGTTCTTGCGATACAGCAGCGCCATCTTGCCGATGACCTGGACCAGGTCCGCTTTGCCCACCTTGCACAATTCTGCAATGGCGGCCAGGCGCGCTTCGCGGTCGAGGATATTGACCTTGATCTTGATCAGTTCATGATCGTTCAGTGCGCGTTCGAACTCGGCTAACACACCTTCAGTCAAACCGTTATCTGCCACAATCAAAACTGGTTTCAGATGGTGGCCAATGGATTTGTACTGTTTCTTCTGCTCTTGAGTGAGCGGCATAATCTGACCCCTGCGTCTGATCTTGTAAAAAGCGGCGGCCAGTTTACCCGAGCGAGTCCGGGACCGCCCAGTTAATCACGACCCGTTTTATTTTTCGAGGTGGCCCGTGGCCCGTTCCAAAACCAGCCTTAAGTGGCTACAAGAACATTTCAACGATCCTTACGTCAAAAAGGCGCAAAAGGATGGCTACCGTTCCCGGGCCAGCTACAAGTTGCTGGAGATCCAGGACAAGGATAAGTTGATTCGTCCAGGCATGAGCGTAATCGACCTTGGCGCGGCCCCAGGTGGCTGGTCCCAGGTGACCAGTCGTCTGATTGGTGGGCAGGGTCGTCTGATCGCTTCCGACATTCTGGAAATGGACAGCATCCCCGATGTGACCTTTGTTCATGGTGACTTTACCCAGGATACGGTGCTCGCACAGATTCTTGAGGCTGTGGGAAATTCGCAGGTAGACCTTGTGATTTCCGACATGGCCCCCAATATGAGTGGATTACCGGCTGTCGATATGCCACGTGCCATGTTCCTTTGCGAATTAGCGCTGGATTTGGCGGGTCGGGTGTTGCGTCCGGGTGGTGATTTCCTGGTGAAGGTCTTCCAGGGCGAGGGTTTCGACGAGTACCACAAGAACATCCGCAAGTTGTTCGACAAGGTGCAGACGCGCAAGCCCGACTCCTCCCGAGACCGTTCCAGAGAGCAATACCTGCTGTGCCGCGGCTTCCGCGGCGTCGAAGGCGCGGCGAGTGAAGAGCGCTTTTAAGGAATTCGAGGAGGGCGATAGGTTTTTTTATATCGCTTTCGTCACGAAGCTTTACGAATATTGTGTAGTCAAAGTTTCACAAAGGGTTACAGACGGCGCCTGCCAGTGTTGTAGGTAATGTAGTAAGTTAGGCCGGTGAATATCATGCGAAGCGCGCGCCAGTAGCGGAGCTTGCTTCAGAGGGTAGTTAATTGAACGATATGGCAAAGAATCTGATCCTGTGGTTGATCATCGCGGCAGTCCTGGTGACGGTGATGAACAACTTCTCCAGCCCTAACGAGCCGCAGACCCTCAACTATTCCGACTTCATCCAGCAAGTTAAGGATGGCAAGGTCGAGCGCGTTACGGTTGATGGCGCTGTGATCACCGGCAAGCGCAACGATGGCGATGGCTTCAAAACCATACGTCCGAATATCCCGGACAATGGCCTGATCGGCGATCTGGTTGATAACCATGTGGTTGTTGAAGGCAAGCAGCCTGAGCAGCAAAGCATCTGGACCCAATTGCTGGTAGCCAGCTTCCCGATCCTGGTGATCATCGCCGTGTTCATGTTCTTCATGCGCCAGATGCAGGGCGGCGCGGGAGGCAAGGGCGGGCCGATGAGCTTCGGCAAGAGTAAGGCACGCCTGCTCTCCGAAGATCAGGTGAAGACCACCCTGGCTGACGTTGCCGGTTGCGACGAAGCCAAGGAAGAAGTAGGTGAGTTGGTCGAGTTCCTGCGCGACCCGGGCAAGTTCCAGCGTCTGGGTGGCCGCATTCCTCGCGGCGTCTTGATGGTGGGGCCACCAGGTACCGGTAAAACCCTGCTCGCCAAGGCAATTGCCGGCGAAGCCAAGGTGCCGTTCTTCACTATTTCCGGCTCTGACTTCGTCGAGATGTTCGTGGGTGTGGGTGCCAGCCGTGTTCGCGATATGTTCGAGCAGGCTAAAAAGCATGCGCCTTGCATCATCTTCATCGATGAAATCGACGCCGTTGGTCGCCATCGTGGTGCCGGCATGGGCGGCGGTCATGATGAGCGTGAGCAGACCCTTAACCAGTTGCTGGTTGAGATGGACGGCTTTGAAATGAACGACGGCATCATTGTCATCGCTGCAACCAACCGTCCGGACGTATTGGACCCTGCGTTGCTGCGTCCAGGCCGTTTCGACCGCCAGGTTGTGGTTGGCCTGCCGGATATCCGTGGTCGTGAACAGATCCTGAAAGTGCACATGCGCAAGGTGCCCATGGGCGATGACGTGGCTCCGGCCGTGATTGCCCGTGGTACGCCAGGTTTCTCGGGTGCTGACCTGGCCAACCTGGTCAACGAGGCTTCGTTGTTCGCTGCCCGTACCGGCAAGCGCATCGTGGAGATGAAAGAGTTCGAATTGGCCAAAGACAAAATCATGATGGGCGCCGAGCGCAAATCCATGGTCATGTCCGAAAAAGAGAAACAGAACACCGCTTATCACGAAGCCGGTCACGCCATTGTCGGTCGCGTTGTGCCTGAGCATGACCCGGTCTACAAAGTGTCGATCATTCCTCGGGGGCGGGCGCTGGGTGTCACCATGTTCCTGCCGGAAGAGGACCGCTACAGCCTTTCCAAGCGCGCCCTGATCAGCCAGATCTGCTCGCTGTACGGCGGCCGGATTGCTGAGGAGATGACCCTGGGTTTCGACGGCGTGACTACCGGTGCCTCCAACGACATCATGCGTGCCAGCCAGATCGCGCGGAACATGGTGACTAAGTGGGGCTTGTCGGAAAAACTCGGCCCGCTGATGTATGCCGAGGAAGAAGGCGAAGTGTTCCTGGGTCGTGGCGGTGGCGGTCAAAGCGCCAGCTTCTCGGGTGAGACAGCCAAGCTGATCGACTCCGAGGTGCGCAGCATCATTGACCAGTGCTACGGCACGGCCAAGCAAATCCTGACTGACAACCGCGACAAGTTGGACGCCATGGCTGATGCGCTGATGAAGTACGAGACCATTGATGCCGACCAGATCGATGACATCATGGCCGGTCGCGCACCCCGCGAGCCTCGCGATTGGGAAGGCGGTTCGGGCACCTCTGGCACTCCGCCAGTGGTTCAGAACGAGCGCCCTGAAACCCCAATCGGCGGCCCGGCAGCCGACCACTAAGGTTTGAAATGACTTCTGCGTTGTCCTCCACCCGGTTGCCTTGCGGCAACCGGGTTCTTGATTTGGCCCATACACATGTCATGGGCATTCTTAACGTTACCCCTGACTCCTTTTCCGATGGCGGCCGCTTCAGCCAGCTCGATGCTGCGTTGCGTCACGCTGAGGCAATGGTGGCTGCGGGAGCGACGCTCATTGATGTCGGTGGTGAATCGACCCGGCCTGGCGCTCGCATTGTTTCTCCCTTGGAGGAGCTGGAGCGGGTGGCGCCGATAGTCGAGCGCATTGCGCGCGAGCTGGATGTGATCATCTCTGTTGATACTTCAACCCCGGCCGTGATGCGCGAAACTGCGCGACTGGGAGCGGGGTTGATCAACGATGTGCGCTCTCTTCAGCGTGACGGTGCCCTCGATGCCGCTGCCGCTACCGGTTTGCCGGTGTGCCTGATGCATATGCTGGGAGAGCCCGGCAACATGCAGGACAGCCCTCATTACGAGGACCTTGTTGGCGAGGTGAGTGGTTTTCTCGCTGAGCGGGTCGCTCAGTGTGCTGTCGCGGGGATTGCCGCGGAAAAGATCATCCTCGATCCCGGCTTCGGCTTTGCTAAAACCCTGCAGCACAATCTAAGCCTGTTCAAGCATATGGAATCCCTGCATGCGCTTGGTCGGCCTCTTTTGGTCGGCGTTTCGCGCAAGAGCATGATAGGGCTGGCGCTGAATCGTCCGGTGGGTGAGCGGCTGTATGGTGGTCTTGCACTGGCGGCGCTTGCAGTCAGCAAGGGCGCGCGTATCTTGCGTGTGCATGATGTCGCCGAGACGGTGGATGTGGTGCGCATGATTGCTGCGGTAGAATCAGCCGAATAAGAATGATGGAGCACTTATGACTAAAAAATACTTTGGCACCGACGGTATCCGTGGTCGGGTCGGCGAATTTCCGATTACTCCTGATTTCATGCTCAAGCTGGGTTGGGCGGCGGGTATGGCGTTCCGCAGTATGGGGGCGTGTCGCATCCTGGTGGGCAAGGACACCCGTATTTCAGGGTACATGTTTGAGTCCGCACTGGAGGCAGGCCTGTCCGCCGCGGGTGCCGATGTCATGCTGCTGGGCCCTATGCCGACCCCGGCGATCGCCTACCTGACGCGCACCTTTCACGCTGAAGCCGGTATTGTCATCAGTGCCTCGCACAACCCCCATGACGACAACGGCATCAAATTCTTCTCAGGTCAGGGCACTAAGCTGCCGGATGAGATCGAGTTGATGATCGAAGAGCTGCTGGATGCGCCGATGACGGTGGTTGAGTCCAGCAAGTTGGGCAAGGTGTCGCGTATCAACGACGCATCGGGTCGATATATCGAATTCTGCAAGAGCAGTGTGCCGAGCAGCACCAATTTCGCCGGTCTGAAGATTGTGGTCGATTGCGCCCATGGTGCGACCTATAAAGTGGCGCCAAGCGTATTCAAGGAATTGGGGGCTGACGTGACCGTTCTGTCGGCCCAGCCGAACGGGCTGAATATCAACGACAACTGCGGCTCCACGCATATGGAGCAACTGCAGGCCGCCGTCCTTGCCGAGCATGCTGACCTGGGTATTGCCTTCGATGGTGATGGTGACCGTGTGCTGATGGTGGACCACACGGGGGCGATCGTTGATGGGGACGACCTTTTGTTCATCATTGCCCGCGACCTGCATGAGCGTAACAAGCTGCAAGGCGGTGTCGTCGGTACGCTGATGAGCAACCTGGGGCTTGAATTGGCCTTGGCGGACCTGGGCATTCCGTTCGTGCGCGCCAATGTCGGTGACCGCTATGTGATCGCCGAACTGCTGGAGCGTAACTGGCAGGTGGGTGGTGAGAATTCCGGGCACGTTGTCTGCTTCCAGCACACCACTACGGGCGATGCGATCATTGCTGCGTTGCAGGTTCTGCTGTCGTTGCGTCGTCGTGAAGAGAGTCTTGCCCAGGCGCGTCAGGCGCTGCGCAAATGCCCGCAAGTGCTGCTCAATGTGCGTTTTGCCGGTGGTGAAAACCCGATCGAGCACCCCGCTGTCAAAGAGGCTTGCGAGCGCGTGACCCTGGCAATGGCGGGGCGTGGTCGAGTGTTGTTGCGCAAGTCCGGCACAGAGCCTCTGGTGCGTGTCATGGTCGAAGGTGATGACGAAACACAGGTTCGCGGCCATGCCGAAGACCTGGCAAAACTGGTAACTGAAGTTTGCGCCTGAATTCGGCTTGCCAGTGATGATGTGGTTGGGTAACATCTGCGCCCACTTTGACCGACGAGGTACAGCATGCGTCGCACTATGGTAGCTGGTAACTGGAAGATGCACGGTACCCGCGCCAGTGTCGCTGAGCTGATCAATGGCCTTCGTCACTTGGCCTTGCCTAGCGGTGTTGATATCGCGGTGTTTCCGCCTTGCTTGCATATCACCCAAGTGGTTGATGGCTTGAAAGGTAAGTCGATTCAGGTCGGCGCGCAGAATTCTGCGGTGGAAGCCATGCAAGGTGCGTTGACCGGTGAGATTGCACCGAGTCAGCTGGTTGATGCGGGTTGTTCCTATGTGCTTGTCGGGCACTCCGAACGTCGTCAGATGATGGGCGAGCGTGATGGGACACTCAATCGCAAGTTCGCAGCGGCACAGGCTTGTGGCTTGATTCCAGTGTTGTGCATAGGGGAGACCCTTGAGCAGCGTGAATCGGGCAAGACTCTTGAAGTTGTCTCGCGTCAGCTTGGCAGCATCATCGAGGAGCTGGGTGTTGGTGCGTTTGCAAAGGCGGTTATTGCTTACGAGCCGGTCTGGGCCATTGGCACCGGGCTGACTGCTACACCGCAACAGGCGCAGGATGTGCACGCAGCCATCCGCGCGCAGTTGGCGGCAGAGAATTCTGAAGTCGCACAAGGTGTGCGGCTTCTATACGGCGGCAGCGTGAAGGCGGCCAATGCGGTCGAACTGTTCGGCATGCCGGATATCGATGGGGGGCTCATTGGTGGAGCTTCCCTGAATGCAGATGAGTTCGGTGCGATCTGTCGCGCCGCGGGAAACTGAAAAAATGCTGGAAACAGTCGTAGTCGTTTTTCATCTGTTGGCTGCCTTGGGCGTAGTTGCCCTGGTCTTGTTGCAACAGGGTAAAGGTGCGGATGCTGGTGCGTCTTTCGGTGCAGGTGCTTCAAATACTGTATTCGGAAGCCAAGGTTCCTCTACCTTTCTTAGTAAGTTTACTGCTATACTTGCCGCCGGTTTCTTCATAACCAGCTTGGGGTTAGGTTACTTTGCTAAAGAGAAAGCTCATGTGCTGACTCAAGTAGGTCTCCCAAACCCAGCAGTGTTGGAAGTGCCAAAAGCAAAACCGGCTTCTGATGATGTCCCGGTGCTTCAAGAGCAAAAGTCGGCTACTCCAGCGACTGACGTACCTCCAGCTCAAGAGCAGAAGTAAGAAGGGTTGTAAGCGCTGTATTGCCGAGGTGGTGGAATTGGTAGACACGCAACCTTGAGGTGGTTGTGCCCATAGGGTGTAGGGGTTCGAGTCCCCTTCTCGGTACCAATTATCAGGAGAGCCCGCTGTTGCGGGCTTTCTTGTAGGTGGAAGGTTACATTGACCCTGTAAGGGATCGGTCGTATACTTCCGCCCCAGCTTTGTCGCGGGGTGGAGCAGTCTGGTAGCTCGTCGGGCTCATAACCCGAAGGTCGTCGGTTCAAATCCGGCCCCCGCAACCAGTTTTAGCGGAGCCCCTTTTAAGGGGCTTTTTGTTAGCTGGACACTTTCAACGCCGCTGTTCGACGGCGTTTCAAGGATGGGCGTTTCGCCCATTTTTTTATTTTGCACAGCATGCACATACATGCACGAGGGGGTTCAGGTGTCGAGCAAGCTAGAAGAGTTGCAGGCCTTGTTGGCCCCGGTGGTCGTGGCCCTAGGCTATGAATGCTGGGGTATTGAGTTTTCGGCTCAAGGTCGCCACTCAATGTTGCGCGTTTATATCGATAAAGAGGGCGGCGTGCTGGTGGACGATTGTGCCATTGTCAGCCGTCAGATCAGCGGTGTGCTGGATGTTGAAGATCCGATCTCCGTTGAATACACCTTAGAAGTTTCCTCGCCAGGCATGGAACGCCCACTGTTCACTATTGATCAGTTTGCAAAATTTGCCGGTGAACAAGTGAAGATCAAGCTGCGCTCCCCGTTCGAAGGGCGACGCAACTTTCAGGGCCTTCTGCGCGGTGTAGAAGAGCAGGACGTCGTGGTGCAGGTAGAAGACCATGAGTTCCTGTTGCCGATCGATATGATCGACAAGGCCAACATTATTCCCAGTTTTGACTGAGACGCGGATCCCGCGGATCCAATGGCTTGCGAAAGGCGAGGCGTACGATGAGCAAAGAAGTACTGCTGGTTGTTGAGTCGGTATCCAATGAAAAGGGCGTACCGGCAAACGTGATTTTTGAAGCGCTGGAACTGGCCCTGGCCACTGCTACCAAAAAGCGTTTTGAAGACGAAGTTGATCTGCGTGTGGAAATCAACCGCCACACCGGTGCCTATGAGACTTTCCGTCGCTGGACGGTCGTCGAAGAGGCCGATCTTGATGATCCGGCCATCGAAACCTGGCCAAGCAAGGTTGCCGAAACGCATCCAGGCGCCCAGGTCGGTGATGTCGTCGAAGAAAAGATCGAGTCGATCGAATTCGGCCGTATTGCTGCACAGACCGCCAAACAGGTCATCGTGCAGAAGGTTCGCGAAGCTGAGCGCGCTCAAGTCGTTGACGCCTATCGCGAACGCCTGGGTGAAATCATCTCCGGCACCGTGAAAAAAGTAACCCGCGACAACGTGATCGTTGACCTGGGCAACAACGCCGAAGCGTTGCTGGCCCGCGAAGACATCATCTCTCGCGAAACCTTCCGGGTTGGCGTGCGCTTGCGTGCGCTGCTCAAGGAAATCCGCACCGAGAACCGCGGCCCTCAGTTGATCCTGTCGCGTACCGCGCCGGAAATGCTGATCGAGCTGTTCCGTATCGAAGTGCCGGAAATTGCCGAAGGCCTGATCGAAGTCATGGCTGCGTCCCGCGACCCGGGTTCGCGCGCCAAGATCGCGGTTCGGTCCAAGGACAAACGCATCGACCCGCAAGGCGCTTGCATTGGTATGCGCGGTTCGCGCGTCCAGGCAGTGTCGGGCGAACTGGGTGGTGAGCGTGTGGACATCGTCCTGTGGGACGATAACCCGGCGCAGTTCGTGATCAACGCCATGTCGCCAGCTGAAGTGGCGGCAATTATCGTTGACGAGGATGCCCATGCAATGGACATCGCCGTTGGCGCAGACAATCTGGCTCAGGCCATTGGTCGTGGTGGTCAGAACGTGCGTCTGGCGAGCCAACTGACCGGTTGGACCCTGAACGTGATGACCGAATCGGACATCCAGGCTAAGCAGCAAGCTGAAACCGGTGACATCCTGCGCAACTTCATCGACGAGTTGGAAGTCGACGAAGACCTGGCACAGGTGCTGGTAGATGAAGGCTTCACCAGCCTGGAAGAGATTGCCTACGTACCGTTGGAAGAAATGCTCAACATCGACGGCTTTGACGAAGACACCGTCAACGAGCTTCGCGCTCGGGCCAAGGATCGTTTGTTGACTAAAGCCATCGCTACTGAGGAAAAGCTGGCAGACGCCCATCCGGCCGAAGACCTGCTCTCGCTTGAGGGTATGGACAAGGATTTGGCGATGGAACTGGCGGTGCGCGGCGTAATTACCCGCGAAGACCTGGCCGAGCAGTCTATTGACGATCTGCTCGACATCGACGGCATTGACGATGATCGTGCCGGCAAGTTGATCATGGCCGCCCGAGCCCATTGGTTCGAGTAACTAGGCGCGGCCTGAGGAGAGAAGTGCATGACGCAAGTCACGGTGAAACAACTGGCCGATGAGGTCAAAACACCGGTAGAGCGCCTGTTGCAGCAGATGCGTGAGGCAGGTCTGCCGCACACCGCCGCCGATGAAGGTGTGAGCGATAGTGAGAAGCAGTCTTTGCTGACTCACTTGAAGAGCAGCCACAAGGCGAAAGTGGAAGAACCGCGCAAGATTACATTGCAGCGCAAAACCACCAGCACCCTGCGTGTTGCTGGTAGCAAGAGCATCAGCGTTGAAGTACGCAAGAAGAAAGTCTTCGTACAGCGCAGCCCGGAAGAAATCGAAGCCGAGCGCAAACGCGAACTGGAAGAACGTCGCGCAGTAGAAAATGCTGCTCGTCAGAAGGCTGAAGAAGAAGCCAAGCGTCGCGCCGAAGAAGAAGCGCGTCGCCAGCCTGCTGCTGCGCAACCTGCTGGTACTGAAGCGGTCGCCGCTCCTGTAGCGCCTGTTGAAGCTGTGCGTGAGGCCGCTCCGGTTGCCGCCGCACCAGCACCGGCTGCTGACGCCCGCAAGCGCGACGAACCTCGTCGTCCGGACAAACCACGTGCCGACGATAACAATCGTCGCGGTGGTGGTGGCGATGGCGAGCGTAAAAACGCTCCGCATCGTGCCTCGGTCAAAGAGAAAGCGCCTGCTCCACGCGTTGCTCCACGCACTACCGACGAAGAAAGCGATGGCTTCCGTCGTGGTGGTCGCGGCAAGGCCAAGCTGAAAAAACGCAACGCCCACGGTTTCCAGAGCCCAACCGGCCCTGTCGTGCGTGATGTGCAGATCGGCGAGACCATCACGGTTGGCGATCTCGCCAATCAGATGTCGGTCAAGGCTGCTGAAATCATCAAGTTCATGTTCAAACTGGGTACCCCAGCGACCATCAACCAGGTGCTTGATCAGGAAACTGCTCAGCTGGTAGCCGAAGAGCTGGGCCACAAAGTGACCCTGGTCAGCGACACCGCCCTGGAAGACTCCCTGGCCGAGTCCTTGAAGTTTGAAGGTGAGACGTTCTCCCGTGCGCCAGTTGTGACCGTAATGGGCCACGTTGACCATGGTAAGACTTCGCTGCTCGACTACATCCGTCGTGCCAAGGTAGCTGCTGGCGAAGCCGGCGGTATCACCCAGCACATCGGTGCATACCACGTTGAAACCGAGCGCGGCATGGTCACCTTCCTCGACACCCCTGGTCACGCCGCGTTTACCGCAATGCGTGCCCGTGGTGCCAAGGCGACTGACATCGTGATCCTGGTAGTTGCAGCGGACGACGGCGTGATGCCGCAGACCATTGAAGCTGTCCAGCACGCTAAGGCCGCTGGTGTTCCACTGGTTGTTGCCGTGAACAAAATCGACAAGCCGGGCGCCGATCTCGATCGCATCCGTAGCGAACTGTCGGTTCACGGCGTGACGTCCGAAGAGTGGGGCGGTGATACGCCGTTCGTTTCGGTCTCGGCGAAAGTCGGTACTGGCGTAGACGAGCTGCTCGAAGCCGTCCTGCTGCAAGCTGAAGTACTCGAACTCAAGGCAACCCCGTCGGCCCCAGGTCGCGGTGTTGTGGTTGAATCGCGTCTCGACAAAGGTCGTGGCCCGGTTGCAACCGTTCTGGTTCAAGACGGTACCCTGCGCCAAGGCGACATGGTGCTGGTTGGTTCGAACTACGGCCGTGTACGTGCCATGCTCGACGAGAACGGCAAGCCAATCAAAGAAGCCGGTCCTTCCATCCCTGTCGAGATCCTCGGCCTGGACGGTACCCCGGACGCTGGCGACGAGATGAGCGTGCTGTCGGACGAGAAGAAAGCCCGTGAAGTGGCTCTGTTCCGTCAAGGCAAGTTCCGCGAAGTCAAACTCGCTCGTGCTCACGCCGGTAAGCTGGAAAACATCTTCGAGAACATGGGCCAGGCAGAGAAGAAGACGCTTAACATCGTCCTCAAATCTGACGTCCGTGGCTCCCTCGAGGCGTTGAACGGCGCCTTGAACGGCCTGGGTAACGACGAAGTGCAAGTGCGCGTTGTCGGTGGCGGTGTCGGTGGTATCACCGAATCCGACGCCAACCTGGCACTGGCCTCCAACGCTGTACTGTTCGGCTTCAACGTGCGTGCCGATGCTGGCGCTCGCAAGATCGTCGAGCAGGAAGGCCTGGATATGCGTTACTACAACGTCATCTACGACATCATCGAAGACGTCAAGAAGGCCCTCACCGGCATGCTTGGCAGCGACGTCCGGGAGAACATCCTGGGTGTGGCCGAGGTGCGTGACGTGTTCCGCTCGCCGAAGTTCGGCGCGATCGCCGGTTGCATGGTTATCGAAGGTACTGTGTACCGTAACCGTCCAATCCGTGTACTGCGTGAAGACATCGTTATCTTCGAAGGCGAGCTGGAATCCCTGCGCCGCTTCAAGGATGACGCTTCCGAAGTACGTGCCGGCATGGAATGCGGTATCGGCGTCAAGAGCTACAACGACGTCAAGGCTGGCGACAAGATCGAAGTCTACGAGAAGGTTCAGGTTGCTCGCAGCCTCTAACTCGCGCACTTCAGGAGCCACGCCGTGTGTGGGCATGCAAATGCCCCGCGCAGTGTCCGGACTCTAAACGCAACGCCCGGTCTGGCTTTTGTCAGGCCGGGCGTTTGCCGCTTTCAGACCCCACGGGTTTCACCGTGTGGCAGTAACAGGTAACAAGACATGGCAAAAGAATACAGCCGTACCCAGCGTATCGGCGATCAGATGCAGCGCGAGCTGGCCCAACTGATCCGTCGCGAAGTCAAAGACCCCCGCGTTGGCCTGGTCACGATCACTGCTGTTGAAGTGAGCCGTGACGTGGGTCACGCCAAGATCTTCATCACCGTGATGGGGCAGGACAGCGCCGAAGAAATTGCACAAAGCATCAAGGTGCTCAACGCCGCCGCAGGCTTCCTGCGTATGCAGTTGGCCCGTGAGATGAAGCTGCGCAGTGTTCCCCAGTTGCACTTCCACTACGACGAAAGCGTCGTACGTGGTGCGCACCTGTCGGCGCTGATCGAGCGCGCCGTGGCTGAAGACAGCCAGCATCCGTCCACACCTGAAGACGCCAAGGAGTAAGCGGTGGCTCAGGTCAAACGTATCCGTCGCAATGTCAGCGGCATCATTCTGCTCGACAAGCCCATTGGCTTCACCTCCAATGCCGCGTTGCAGAAAGTCCGCTGGCTGCTCAATGCGGAGAAGGCCGGGCACACCGGCAGCCTTGATCCCCTGGCCACCGGCGTACTGCCGTTGTGCTTTGGTGAGGCCACCAAGTTCTCGCAATACCTGCTCGATTCCGACAAGGGGTACGAAACCCTGATGCAACTGGGCAAGACCACCACCACGGCCGACGCTGAAGGTGATGTTTTGCAGGTTCGCGACGTGACCGTTGGTCGTGCTGATATTGAAGCTGCTTTACCCGGTTTTCGTGGGGAAATCAGTCAGATACCGCCGATGTACTCGGCTCTCAAGCGTGATGGCCAGCCGCTCTACAAGCTGGCACGTGCGGGCGAAGTAGTGGAGCGCGAACCGCGTTCTGTTACTATTGCGCGCTTGGAATTGCTCGCTCATGAAGGCGACACTGCCCGCTTGGCCGTGGACTGCAGCAAAGGCACCTATATCCGTACCCTGGTGGAAGATATCGGTGAAAAGCTTGGTTGCGGCGCGTACGTTGCAGAACTGCGACGCACCCAGGCAGGTCCGTTCAGCCTGGCCCAGACGGTCACGCTGGAAGAGTTGGAAGCCGTACACGCCGAAGGGGGGAACGAAGCGGTTGATCGTTTCCTGATGCCGTCGGACAGCGGTCTACTGGATTGGCCATTGCTGCACTTTTCGGAGCACAGCGCGTTCTACTGGCTCAACGGCCAACCGGTACGCGCCCCGGACGCTCCGAAGTTCGGTATGGTGCGGGTACAGGATCATAACGGTCGCTTTATCGGTATCGGTGAAGTGAGCGAAGACGGGCGCATCGCGCCGCGTCGACTGATTCGGTCAGAATGACCGAACGAGTGTGGCTGTTAACAGGCACGGTCAACACTCATTTTTAGATACAGGGATTTGTCCCTGGCCTGTTGAAACCGCCCTTTGGGTGGTTTCCTGAAAAAAGGATTGCCTCATGGCTCTCGACGTTCAAGAAAAAGCACAAATCGTAGCTGACTATCAGCAAGCTGTTGGTGACACTGGTTCGCCAGAAGTGCAAGTTGCACTGCTGACCCACAACATCAACAAGCTGCAAGGTCACTTCAAGGCCAACGGTAAAGATCACCACTCCCGTCGTGGTCTGATCCGCATGGTAAACCAGCGCCGTAAGCTGCTGGACTACCTGAAAGGCAAGGATCTGGGTCGTTATCAGACTCTGATCGGTCGCCTGGGTCTGCGTCGCTAATCAGCGATTGCGCTAGAGGTTGGTTGTCTGCCGTGTGTCAGTGGGATTCCCGCTGGCCCATGGCAGGCTCCCAGCCTCAAGTTTTATCTGGATACACGTTTTACCCTGGACAAGCGGCGGGCCGATTCCCGACATTGCCCAAGAATTTCGCAAGAAGACAAGTTCCCCAAGAGCCACAAAGAAGGTAGGACACCGTGAACCCGGTTATCAAAAAATTCCAGTTCGGTCAGTCGACCGTTACCCTCGAGACAGGCCGTATCGCCCGTCAAGCCTCCGGCGCAGTGCTGGTTACCGTTGACGACGACGTCACCGTATTGGTGACCGTTGTTGGCGCCAAGACCGCTGACCCGAGCAAAGGCTTCTTCCCTCTTTCCGTTCACTACCAGGAAAAGACTTACGCTGCCGGTAAGATCCCTGGCGGTTTCTTCAAGCGCGAAGGCCGTCCTTCCGAGAAAGAAACCCTGACTTCCCGACTGATCGACCGTCCGATCCGTCCGCTGTTCCCAGAAGGCTTCATGAACGAAGTGCAGGTTGTCTGCACCGTCGTTTCCACCAGCAAGAAGACCGATCCGGACATCGCTGCGATGATCGGTACCTCGGCGGCCCTGGCTATTTCCGGCATTCCTTTCGATGGCCCGATCGGCGCTGCCCGCGTCGCCTTCCACGAAAGCACCGGCTACCTGCTGAACCCGACTTACGAGCAGCAGAAAGCTTCGAGCCTGGACATGGTCGTTGCCGGTACTTCGGAAGCCGTGTTGATGGTTGAATCGGAAGCCAAAGAGCTGACCGAAGACCAGATGCTGGGCGCGGTACTGTTTGCTCACGACGAGTTCCAAGTGGTGATCAACGCCGTTAAAGAACTGGCTGCCGAAGCGGCCAAGCCAACCTGGACCTGGGCTCCTCAGCCAGAAGCCACCGCACTGCTGGGCGCTATCCGCTCCGAGTTCGGCGCTGCTATCTCCGACGCCTACACCATCACTGTCAAGGCCGACCGTTACGCTCGCCTGGGTGAGCTGAAGGACCAAGTCGTTGCCAAGCTGTCCGGCGAAGAAGGCCAGCCTTCTTCCAGCGAAGTCAAAGCAGCCTTCGGTGAAATCGAATACCGCACCGTTCGCGAAAACATCGTTAACGGCAAGCCACGTATCGACGGCCGCGACACCCGCACCGTGCGCCCGCTGAACATCGAAGTCGGCGTTCTGCCGAAGACTCACGGTTCGGCCCTGTTCACCCGTGGTGAAACCCAGGCACTGGTTGTTGCGACCCTGGGTACTGCCCGCGACGCACAGCTGCTGGACACCCTGGAAGGCGAGAAAAAAGACCCCTTCATGCTGCACTACAACTTCCCTCCGTTCTCGGTGGGCGAGTGTGGTCGCATGGGCGGTGCTGGGCGTCGCGAAATCGGTCACGGCCGCCTGGCCCGTCGTTCGATTTCGGCCATGCTGCCGGCCGCCGACGTGTTCCCGTACACCATTCGTGTCGTATCGGAAATCACTGAGTCGAACGGTTCCAGCTCCATGGCTTCCGTTTGCGGTGCTTCCCTGGCACTGATGGACGCCGGTGTGCCGATGAAGGCGCCGGTTGCGGGTATCGCCATGGGTCTGGTTAAAGAAGGCGAGAAGTTCGCCATCCTGACCGACATCCTGGGCGACGAAGACCACCTGGGTGACATGGACTTCAAAGTAGCCGGTACCGCCAAAGGTGTGACCGCGCTGCAGATGGACATCAAGATCAAAGGCATCACCGAAGAAATCATGGAAATCGCTCTGGGCCAAGCCCTGGAAGCGCGCCTGAACATCCTCGGTCAGATGAACCAGATCATTGGTCAGTCGCGTACCGAGCTGTCGGAAAATGCTCCGACCATGATCGCGATGAAAATCGACACCGACAAAATCCGTGATGTTATCGGTAAAGGCGGCGCGACCATTCGTGCGATCTGCGAAGAAACCAAGGCTTCGATCGACATTGAAGACGACGGTTCGATCAAGATCTTCGGCGAAACCAAGGAAGCCGCAGAAGCCGCGCGTCAGCGCGTTCTGGGCATCACCGCTGAAGCCGAGATCGGCAAGATCTACGTAGGTAAAGTTGAGCGCATCGTCGACTTCGGCGCATTCGTCAACATCCTGCCAGGCAAAGACGGTTTGGTTCACATCTCCATGCTGAGCGACGCTCGCGTTGAGAAAGTGACCGACATTCTGAAAGAAGGCCAGGAAGTGGAAGTGCTGGTTCTGGACGTGGACAACCGCGGCCGTATCAAGCTGTCCATCAAGGACGTAGCAGCAGCGAAGGCTTCGGGCGTTTAATCACCCCGGGCTTCACGCTGAAAAAAGGACTCTTCGGAGTCCTTTTTTTATGCCCGTGAGAAAATGCCTAATAATCAGGCGCTTACTAAACTCGAAAAAAGCCGCAACTTGCATGCAGGGGCGGACTGTTTCATGCAAGTTGCACGATTTCGAAAATTACCTGTTTTTATAAGTGATTGTTTTATAACGATTTAATTCCAGATCAAGACTTGGCACACTGCCTGCAATAACCCTGTTAACGCTGCAGCATCAAGGTTCACACACTGCAGACTTTTAATAAAACAGGAGTTACTCGTATGAAGAAGTTCGCTCTCGCTACTGCAACTGCTACCGCTCTGACCCTGGCTATGGCTAACGTAGCCTTCGCACAGAATTCCCAGGCGCCAATGACCCTGGCAGCCGGTGAAGTCACCAAGGCAAAAGAATCGACTTCTGACACTTGGATCACCACCAAAGTTAAAGCTGATCTGCTGACCGAAAAAGGCATTCCGGGTTCGGACATCAAGGTTGAAACCAACAAAGGTGTGGTTTCCCTGTCCTCGGAAGTCGCTATCTCGGATGCGCAAAAAGCGACTGCTGTTGCCATCACCAAGAAAATTAAAGGTGTGACTGCCGTTTCTGCTGACGGCCTGATGGCTGGCGGCGCTACCAAGGCTGACAACATCGACAAAACCAAAGGCGCAGCGGCTAACGCCAAAGAGTCGACCTCCGATACTTGGATCACTACCAAAGTAAAAGCTGATCTGGTAACCGAGAAAGGCATTCCTGGCACCGACATCAAAGTCGAGACCAACAAAGGCGTAGTTTCCCTGTCTTCGACTGCAGCAGTCACCGAAGCTCAGAAAACTACCGCGGTGAATATCACCAAGAAAATCAAAGGCGTTAAAGCTGTATCGGCCGACGGCCTGAAAGCAGAGTAACGCTCAATAATTCGTCTGAACTAGGCGGCGGCGGCGCGTGAGTTAGATATCCACTCAATGCACCTCTAAGGTTCATGCGACCGACCACACGGATGTGGTCATTACAGGCCCCGGCACTTGTGTCGGGGCCTGTTCTATTGTGGGCTGGAACACAATCGCAAGGTCAGCCGATAACAACTATGGGAGCTGGCTCGCCTGCGATAGCACCACCTCGATTCAGCTGAATCACCGAGGTGTCGGTATCGCAGGCGAGCCAGCTCCCACCGTTGCACAGGTGTCGCTCAGGCGTTACTCCGCATCCAGGTGCATCGGTGTCACGACCCGGCCATCCTTCTCGGCCTGGCCCAGGTTGGCATCGATGAAGTACACCCGGTCATCTTCCAACTTCCCTTTGTCGACCAAGTAGTCCTTGATGGTGCTGGCCCGGTCCTGACCCAACTGGCGCAGCAGTACATCACTTGTGCTCCAGAACTTGATCACGCCGTCCTTGAGCTTCGCTGTGCGCTCATCACGGCTAAGGTCTTTCCACTCCGCCGGCGGCTGCTGTTTCAAACGGGTGCGGTAGATGCCTTCCAGCAAGGGCGCTTTTTCACTTTCCGGTACTTCCACCAAGGAAGCCTGGGCCGGAACCTTGTCGCCACGGCGCTGGAGCATCTTGTAGTAGTTGTATTGGTATTCGCGCTCCAGACGCTGTGCGGCGAGAAGTGGGCCATCGCTGCTGGCAGCGGCGGTACCTTCGATTTCCAGGCGCAGGGTAGGGCGCTCTTTCAGCGCGTTGGCCAGCTTATTCAACGCGCCCTCAGCGTCTTTGTTCAACTCGCTGGAACCTGCGGCGAACGACACATTCCCCAGGTCTTCCGATCCCCCACCCGTCACCAACCCCCCGATAAACTTGAAGGGCGCTGTCGCCGCGCGGACTACCAAGTTACGCAGGGTCTGCCAGACGATCGGCATTACGCTGAATTGCGGGTTATTCAGGTCGCCGGTCACCGGCAGTTCGATGGAGATCTTGCCGTCGGAGTCCTTCAGCAGGGCGATTGCCAGGCGAATCGGCAAGTCCACGGCATCGGCGCTGTCAACTTTCTCACCCAGTTGCAGCTGTTCAACCACCACTTTGTTCTCAGCCTTCAATTGGCCCTTGGTGATCACGTAGTGCAGGTCGAGATTCAGGCGCCCCTTACGGATCCGGAACCCCGCGAACTTACCGGAATAGGGGGTCAGGGTGGTCAGCTCGACACGTTTGAAGCTGGTGGCGATATCCAGCGCTGCCATAGGATCAAACGGGTTCACGCTGCCTTTGATGGTCACCGGCGCATACCGGTCCACCTTGCCCTTGATATCGACGCTGGCCGGCTTGGCCTGGCGACTGTCGATCGTGCCGATCTGCCCGTTGAGCTGTTGAATGGCCGTGGCGAAGTTGGGTGTGAGGCTGAAGTCAGCAAAGTTGGCCGAACCGTCATTGATCGCGATTTGCCCGATACGAATGCCCAAGGGCTTGTCTTTGCTGGCGGGCTTGGCGCCTTTGTCTGCCGGCTGCGGTATCAACAGGTCATCCACGTTGGTGGTGCGGTCATCGTTGATCATGAAGCGCGCATACGGCTGCAGCAGGTTGACCTTGTCAATCGACAGACTGTCGCCGTGTTGATAGTTCACACCTTCCAGCACCAGGCGCTGCCACTTGACGAAGTCGCGGGTCTTGAGGGTGTCCAGCGTGTGCAACTGGTCGACCTGTGCCCGGCCAGTGACTTGCAGTTTCAACGGGGCGGTGCTTTTCAGGTTTACATCGAGGGCGCTGCCGAGCATGCCGCTACGCAGTTCCAGGCGGATGAACGGGCTGATATAGGACTGGGCAACTCGCAGGTCGATGTCTTGGGTGTTCACTTTGAGCTTGGCGCTGACCGGGTTGAGGTTGACTTCGCCGGTCGCCTGGAGCTTGCCTTGCTTGCCCAGGCCGGTGTCGACTTTCAAGGTGAACGGGCTCTGGTTGAGGCTATCGAAGTTCTGCATATCGACGTTCAGCGGGCCCACTTCCAACGCGACCGCCGGCTTGGCCTGACGGTCAGCCAGGTGCACCTGGTAATTGCGCAGTTGCACGTCCTTGAGCAGCACTTGCCACGGTTTGCTTGGCGCGGCGGGAGCGGGTTTTGGCGAGTCGGCGGTGGCCGGTGCGGTCGCAGGCTCCGGCGCCTTGGCGGGTTTACTCGGTTGGCCGGCGAACAGCTTTTGCCAGTCCAGTTGCCCGTCCGCCTCAAGCGCCGCCCAGGTTTCCAGTTTGTTGCTGCGGATCTTGCCGACGACCACCTGCTGCTTGGCCAGGTCCACGGTGGTCTCGCTGACGTCCAGGCGCTCCAGGCGTACCAATGGGCGGCCGTCGGGGGCCTTGATGGAGAACGGTGCGATGCTGGCGGCGGTGTTGGTCAGCTTCAGTTCGGTCTCTTTGGCCAGGCTGAACGTGTACTCGGTGCTGAAGTTGAGCACGCCGTCTTCAAGCACCAGTGGCAGCGCGTCACGTACGTAGGGCCACCAGGCTTTCATCTTTCCGCCAGTGACCTTCAACGTACCTTCGGAGGTGATCGGCACCAGGCTGAAATTGCCTTTCCAGTCGATCTGCCCACCTTCAGGGCCTGCCGCGACCAAGGTCATGTCGGCATTGTCTTCTGGCAAGGTGCTGAGGTTCTTCAGCTCGAAGTCGAGTGTGTCGTAGAGGAATTCGATAGGCTCGCTGGGGCGTAAATCCTGGAAGTGCACGTAGCCGGCCGCCAGCTTGATGCTGTCGATACGCAACGGAAAAGGCTTGGCATCCGGATCGGTCGGGGTGGGCTCACTGGGTGGCAGCTTGAACAACTGCGCCAGATTCAACTGGCCGGACTTGTCGAACAACAGCTCGGTCTTGGGCTTGTCCAGTTGTATATCAGCGAGGTGCAAGGCGCGGGTCCAGAGACTGTCGATCTGCAGGTTGGCATAGAGGCGTTCGAAACCTACCTGCTCCTTGCCGGGCTCACCGATCTGCAGGCCCCAGGCCGTCACTTCCAGGCTGAACGGATTGAACTCGATCCGTTCGATCCGCGCCGGCACCGTGGCGTAATTCGCCAACTGCTGGTTGGCGATACGAAGCGCAATACCGGGAAGAATCAGAAAGCCCAGTAAGCTGTACAGGGCAAGGGCAGTCAACAAGGCGCCAGCGGCGCGGATCAATCCTTTGGGCATGGGGCGGCGCCATCTATGTCATACAGGAGTGCCTTGGAGTATGGCACGGGTTTTCGGTTCCGAAGAGCCGGGCCTTTGGGAAAGGTCTTACAGTTGAAGTATCAGGGTTTTCAGGGGGGGCTGTTGATCCTGTGAGGGAAAGTCCACTCCGGGCGTCATGATTTTCCAGTCGCGCACCGGTCGGCCGGCTTTTTCAGCGCAACGCAGTACCTGCTCGCGCCAATCCTCCATGCTGACTTTTGCCACGTTGTTGCAGCAGATCAGCACGCCATTGTCAGCCGTGGCAAGCAGCGCGGGTTTGAGCAGGCTCTGATAGTCGCGCAGCAGGTCGACGGTACCGAATGCGCTCTTGGCCCAGGCCGGAGGGTCAAGCAAAACCAGGTCGTATTGACGTTGCTCCAGGCGCGGATAGCTCGGCAGTTTCTGCCCACGCCGCTGGGTGATCGGCAGGCCGGCCAGTTGGCGAATGGCCGGGAAGTAGTCGGATTGTACGAACTCCATGGTGGGCAATTGCGGGTTGAGCAGGCCATTTTCGCGACCGACCGCCAGGTTGCCCTCGGCAAAGTCCAGGTTGCACACCTCACGCGCACCGCCGGCAGCCGCGCTCAACCCCACGCCGCAGGTGTAGGCGAACAGGTTCAGCACGCTTTTGCCGGCGCTGTGCGCCTTGACCCAGCCACGGGTGTTGCGCAGGTCAAGGAACAGCAGTGGGTCCTGCCCGGCGTGGCGCCCGCGCACGCGGTAATTGAGGCCCCACTCGTGTCCAACCAGGTCTTCCAGCGCGGCGGGCTCGGCACGGTATACCGTGTCTTCGCGGTCGATGCGCGAATTACCACGGGAGCGGTCGTTGTACACCAGCAGCAATTCCAGGCCCATGGACTGGTTGATCTGTTGATGCAGGTCCAACAGCGCTTCGGTTTGCAGGGATTGGTGGAAGCTTTGCACCAGCAATTGCGGGCCGTAGCGGTCGATGGTCAGGCCGCCGGTGCCTTCCTGGCTGCCGTGGAACACGCGGTAACAGTCGGTGCCCTGGGCGTGCAACTCGCTGATCAGGTCTTGGCGATGATCGAGGGCGGCGCGCAGCGCCTGATTCAAGGAAGACATGGAGCGCGCCTTGCTGGGGAATTGAGGGCGCGAAGTTTAACAGCTATGCGCCGTCGCCTACATCAACCCCATCCGCCGATGGGCGCGTTGTACCGAACCGTTGCGCATGGCCCAACGCAGCATCGGCGCACTGCGTTTGACCCCGGCTCGGATCATCTGGCGTTGCAGCGGGCTCTGGTGCTGTCCAAGCATGGCGCTGGCCCAATCCGGCAACAGGTCGATCCCGGCTTGCATCATCAAGGCGCCAAAAGGTCTGGCCAGCGTACTGGGAGAGGGCGCATTCAGCAGCAAACGCAGGACCTCGCGGCTGCGATCGTCGCACAGCAGTTGTGGACGAATACGTGCCAGATAATCCGAAATTTCCTGCCGCGAGCGCGGAACATTCCGTGCGCCCAGCCGCTCGGCCACCAAGGCAATTTCGCTGTAGTAACGGTCCTGGTCCCGGCCTGAAAGGTGTGGGTTGCGATACCGTAAGTGGGCGGCCAGGAAGTGACTGACTTCCGCCACATGCACCCAGGTCAGCAGTTCCGGATCGCTGGCCGCATAGGGCCGACCATCCGGCGCATGGCCGACCACCTGCAAATGAATGGTACGGACCTTTTCGATCAGCCATTTGGCGTCTTTGCGCGAGCCAAAGGTCGTGCCCGAGATGAACTGCGAGGTACGCCGTAAGCGCCCGAGCATGTCCTGGCGAAAGTTCGAATGGTCCCATACACCCGCCAGGGCCAAGGGGTGCAAGGCCTGCAGCATCAAGGCGCTGATGCCGCCGACGAGCATGCTGGTGAAGTCGCCATGGACTTGCCAACTCACCGAGTCAGGCCCGAACAGGCCCGGGTCACCCTTGGGGTTTTCCAGGTCCAGTTGGCCCAGCGACAGGCCGGTGAGGCTCATCAACTGGGTTTCGATACGGCTGCGAATAAATTCCATGGCGACGTGGGGTTTCCTATCGGTTCAGGCGCTTGTCGATCAAGCCCTCTACGACGCTCGGGTCAGCCAGGGTCGACGTGTCGCCGAGGCTGTCGAGTTCGTTGCAGGCGATCTTGCGCAAAATCCTGCGCATGATCTTGCCGGAGCGGGTCTTGGGCAAGGCCGGTGCCCATTGAATCAGTTCCGGTTTGGCGAAGCTGCCAATTTCCTTGCTGACCAATTCCAGCAAATGTTTTTTTAACGCGTCGCTGGGCTCCACGCCATTCATGGGTGTGACAAAGGCATAAATGCCCTGGCCTTTGACGTCATGGGGGTAGCCCACCACGGCGGCTTCGGCGACCTGGTCGTGCAATACCAGGGCGCTCTCGACCTCGGCGGTGCCGATACGGTGACCGGACACGTTGATCACATCGTCGATGCGTCCGGTGATCCAGTAGTCACCGTCTTCATCGCGCCGCGCACCGTCACCGGTGAAGTAGTAGCCGGGGTAGGGTTTGAAGTAGGTGTCGATCATCCGCTGCGGATCGCCGTACACACTGCGGATCTGCCCCGGCCAGCTCGCTTTGATCGCCAGCACGCCACTGCCGGCGCCGCTGAAGGCCTTGCCGTGTTCATCCAGTAACACGGGCTGTACGCCGAACATGGGTTGGGTTGCACAGCCCGGCTTGATCCGTTGCGCGCTGACCAAGGGGCTGAGCATGATGCCGCCGGTTTCGGTCTGCCACCAGGTGTCGACAATCGGGCAGCGCTGTTCGCCTACCGCATTGAAGTACCAATCCCAGGCTTCCGGGTTGATCGGTTCGCCGACGCTGCCCAGCAGGCGCAGGCTGGCGCGGGACGTGTTCTCCAGCGGACCCTGGCCCTCACGCATCAATGCACGCAAGGCCGTGGGCGCGGTGTAGAAAATATTGACCTTGTGCTTGTCGATCACCTGCCAGAAGCGCGAACTGTCCGGGTAGCTCGGCACCCCTTCAAACATCAGCGAGGTCGCGCCATTGGCCAGCGGGCCGTACACGATGTAACTGTGGCCGGTGACCCAGCCCACATCGGCGGTGCACCAGAACACTTCGCCGTCGCGGTAGTCGAGCACGTACTTGAAGGTCATGGCTGCTTGCAGCAGGTAGCCCCCGGTGGTGTGCAACACGCCCTTGGGTTTACCGGTGCTGCCGGAGGTGTAGAGGATGAACAGCGGGTCTTCAGCTTCCATCGGCTCGGGCGGGCAGTCGTCGCTGGCGGCGTCCAGGGCTTGTCGATACTTGATGTCGCGGTCTTTCACCCAGATCAGGTCAGCCCCCGTGCGCTCCACCACCAGCACGGTGCTGACGTTGGGGCAACTGGCCAGGGCTTTGTCGACATTTTGTTTCAACGCCACCGGCTTGCCGCCGCGTACGCCTTCGTCGGCGGTGATCACGGTGCGGCAGTCCGCGTCGAGAATGCGATCGCGCAGGGCGTCCGGCGAGAACCCGCCAAACACTACGGAGTGCACGGCGCCAATCCGCGTGCAGGCAAGCATGGCGTAGGCGGCTTCCGGGATCATCGGCATGTAGATGCACACCCGGTCGCCTTTTTTCACGCCACGGCTTTTCAGTACATTGGCCAGGCGGCTGACGTTCTGGTGCAGCTGGCGGTAAGTGATTGTGGAAGATTTCGCAGGATCATCGCCTTCCCAGATGAAGGCCGGCTGATCGGCGCGTTGCGCCAGGTGACGGTCGATGCAGTTGTAGCTGACGTTCAGTTGCCCGCCGGCAAACCATTGGGCGGCGCCGGTGTTGATGTCTGAGCGATGAACCGTGTGCCAAGGGGTTGTCCAGTCGAGAAAGGCCTTGGCCTGTTCAGCCCAGAAGGTATCCGGCTGTTCGATGGATTGGCGGTAGAGGCGCTGATAGTCCTCTTGACTGAGTTGCGCAGCCCGGCGGACGGCATCGGCGGTGGGAAACGTGCTGATATCGAACATGAGCGATCCTTATTCTTGTTTTAGCCACAAGTCATAAAGATGCACCCTGCAAGGGGAGGGTTCAAGGCCAACCTCCAAACGGACGTTGGCCCTGCAATACCTGTATCAGCCGCGGTGACGACCGCGGAAGTAGTTGATCAGGCCCTGGGTCGAAGCGTCCTCGGCCGAGGTTTCTTCGGCGCCGGTCAGGCGGTTGTAGACGCCTTTGCCCAGCTCTTTGCCCAGTTCCACGCCCCATTGGTCGAAGGCGTTGATGCCCCAGATCACACTCTGCACGAACACTTTATGCTCATACATGGCGACCAGTGCCCCCAGGCGACGCGGGCTGATGCGCTCGACCACGAGGGTGTTGCTTGGACGGTTACCCGGGATCACCTTGTGCGGTGCCAGCTTCTGCACTTCGTCTTCCGGGATGCCTTTGTCGCGCAGCTCGGCTTCGGCTTCGGAGCGGGTCTTGCCGAGCATCAGCGCCTGGCTCTGGGAGAGGCAGTTGGCGTACAGCCACTGATGGTGGTCGGACACCGGGTTGAAGCTGACGATCGGCACGATGAAGTCGGCCGGGATCAGTTGGGTCCCCTGGTGCAGCAACTGGTGGTAAGCGTGCTGGCCGTTGCAACCCACGCCACCCCAGATCACCGGGCCGGTATCGGTAGCGACGGGCGTACCGTCCTGGCGAACGCTCTTGCCGTTGGATTCCATGTCCAGCTGTTGCAAGTGCTTGGTGATGTTACGCAGGTAGTGGTCGTACGGCAGGATCGCGTGGCTCTGCGCACCCCAGAAGTTGCCGTACCACACGCCCAGCAAGCCCAGCAGCACCGGCATGTTGGCTTCGAATGGGGCGTTCTGGAAATGCTGGTCCATGGTGTAGGCACCGGACAGCAGTTCCTTGAAGTTGGACATGCCTATCGCCAGGGCGATGGGCAAGCCGATGGCTGACCACAGCGAGTAGCGGCCGCCGACCCAATCCCACATCGGGAAGATGTTTTCTTCGCGGATACCGAAGGCCACGGCTGCCGCGTTGTTGCTGGATACGGCAATGAAGTGACGATACAGCTCGGCTTCCGAGCCACCCTGAGCCAGATACCAGGCGCGGGCGGCCTGGGCGTTTTTCAGGGTTTCGAGGGTGTTGAAGGATTTTGACGAGACGATAAACAGCGTGGTCTCGGCGCGCAGCTTCATGGTCAGCTCGTGGAACTCGCTGCCGTCGATGTTCGCCAGGTAATGGCAGCGCACGCCTTTGTGGGCGTAGGACAACAGCGCTTCGGAGACCAGCTCCGGGCCGAGGAACGAGCCACCAATACCGATGTTCACCACGTCGGTGATCGGCTTTTCGGTGTAGCCACGCCACAGGCCATCGTGGATGCGGCCGACCAGATCAGTGATCTGGTTCAGCACCTTGTGCACGTCCGGCATGATGTTCACGCCGTTCACCGACAGCTTGTCACCCACCGGACGGCGCAGAGCGGTGTGCAGCGCTGGGCGACCTTCGGAAGAGTTGACGGGCTCGCCGGCATACAGCGAATTGATCGCGTCTTTCAGCCCGACTTCGTTGGCCAGGCCCACGAGCAGGTCACGGGTTTCGCTGGTGATCAGGTTTTTCGAGTAATCGAGGAAAAGTCCGCAGCTGCTCAAGGTGAACTGGGAGAAACGCTGAGGATCGGCATTGAATGCTTCGCGCATGCTGAAATCCTGCATGGCTTGGCGATGTTGATTGAGCGCTTGCCAGGCGGGCAGAGCGGTAACGTCATGAGGAGTGCGGTAGTACGCCATCGCTGCGGGTTTCCTTTTATTACGGGGACTGCCTTTAGGACACTTCTAAGCCCGGAACGTCCAGTCTTTCATCAAGCAATGGGTTCCGGACAGCGCTAACCATAGCGCAGGGCGATTACATTAAACCTAGCGTGTCGATATGTCTTGGCTTTGTCTGCGCTCAGGCCGGTACTTTTTTATACCGGCACTTTTTATTTCCGCAGCAAGGAGGGGTCAGTCGAGGGTCAGGTGCAGGTTGTCGATGAGGCGGGTGGCTCCCAGATAAGCGGCTACCAAGATCACGATATCGCGGTCCTCGGGCGTGGCTGGGCGCAAATGCACGCCCTGGCGCACTTCGAGGTAGTCCAGGCGCAGACCGGCGGCTTCGATCTGCTGGACCTGTTCGGCACGCAGCTTGGCGAAGTCGTGATCACCGGCTTTGATCGCTGCGCCAATCTGGCTGAGGCTGCGGTACAGCACCGGGGCAATGGCCCGCTGCTCATCGGTGAGGTAGCCATTGCGCGACGACAGTGCGAGGCCGTCGTCGGCGCGCACGGTGGGTTCGCCGATGATCTGGATGGGCATGTTCAGGTCGTGGACCATGGCGCGGATCACCGCCAGTTGTTGGTAATCCTTCTGGCCAAACACGGCCATGTCCGGCTGGACCATGTTGAACAGCTTGCTGACCACCGTCGCCACGCCTTCGAAGTGCCCTGGACGGCTGGCGCCGCACAGGCCTTCAGACAGTTGCGGCACACTCACGCGGGTCTGGCCGGTCATGCCGCCGGGGTACATTTCCTCGACGGTGGGCGCGAACAGCAGGTTGCAGCCGGCTTGCAGCAGCTTTTCCTGGTCGGCGGCGAGGGTGCGTGGGTACTTGTCCAAGTCTTCGCCGGCGCCAAACTGCAGCGGGTTGACGAAGATGCTCGCCACCACGAAGTCGGCCTGTTGGGCGGCCTTGGTCACCAGGGTGGCATGGCCGCTGTGCAGGTTGCCCATGGTGGGCACAAAGCCAATGCGCTTGCCGGCGCTGCGGGCGTGCGTTACGGCTGCGCGCAGTTCACGTACGGTTTTTACGGTGTTCATGCAGAGAATCCGTGTTCGGCGCCAGGGAAGGTCACGCCTTTGACTTCAGCGACGTAGGCGCTCAATGCGTCGTGGATGCTGGCTTGGCCGGTCATGAAGTTTTTCACGAACTTCGGCACGCGACCGGTGATCGACAGGCCGAGCATGTCGTGCAACACCAGTACCTGGCCATCGGTGGCGGAACCCGCGCCAATACCGATCACCGGCACTTTCACGGCCTGGGTGATTTCTGCCGCCAGTTCGCTTGGCACGCATTCGAGCAGGATCATTGCCGCGCCGGCTTGTTCCAAGGCGATGGCATCGGCGCGCATCTGGCGCGCCTGGGCCTCATTACGGCCCTGTACCTTGTAGCCGCCGAGGAGGTTCACCGACTGTGGTGTCAGGCCCATGTGCGCGCACACCGGCACGCCGCGCTCAGCCAGCAGGCGGATCGACTCGGCAAGCCACACCGCACCTTCGACTTTGATCATGTGCGCACCGGCTTGCATCAGTTTGCCGGCATTCTGGAAGGTCTGTTCAAGCGTCGCGTAACCCATGAACGGCAGGTCGGCGATGATGAAGGCGCCATCGTTGCCACGCTTGACGCTGGCGGTGTGGTACGCAAGTTCATCGGTGGTGACGGGCAGGGTGCTGTCATTCCCTTGAAGAACCATGCCCAGGGAGTCGCCCACCAGCAGCACTTCAACCCCGGCCTGGCAGCTGGCGTGGGCGAAGGTGGCGTCATAGCAGGTCAGCATGGTGATTTTTTCACCTTTGAGCTTGAGGCTCTGCAAGGTGGTCAGGGTAATGTCTGGCATGAAAAGGGTCCTCGTTCAGGCGCTTGGAAACAGCGAGTAACGCGCGTGAGTCTTCGTTTATACAGGCGCACTGTCTTGAGAGCAGTGCTTATAAGGCCTGGATTGCGCCCTTTAGCGCCGGGTTGGCGGCAGCGGGACGCCTATAGTCGTGAGGAGGACACGGGAAGTCAATTGGATGTGTTACCGCATTGTTACGATGGCGGTGTTACCGCTGTTACTGACGCGATTCAGCAACTGGAGCCCCGTTTTCACGTCACAGGAGATCAGCATGTGGGCGCTGGCTGAGTCAGTCCTGGGGAAGGCGTTCCAGGCCGACAAACGGGCAAGCGGCCAGCAAGTCGCGCAGGGTTTGGCCGTCAGGCAATGACAGGGTGGCGGGCGCCAACTCCGCCAGCGGGTACAGTACAAACGCACGCAGGTGCATCTGGTAATGGGGCACCTTGAGGCGTGGCTCGTCGATCAGGTGATCGCCAAACAGCAGGATATCCAGGTCGAGCGTGCGCGGCCCCCAGCGCTCCAGGCGTTCGCGGCCTTGGTCGTTTTCGATGGCTTGCAGCGCATCCAGTAACTCAAGGGGCGCGAGGCTGCTGTCCAGGGCGGCCACCGCATTGGTATAGCGCGGCTGGCCCGGGAGCAGAGAGTCACTTTGATAAAAGGCGGAGACACCGGCGACGGTGGTGCCTGGCAATTGCGCCAGCGCTTCAATAGCACTGCGCAATTGCTGATCCGGGGCAGCCAGGTTGCTGCCCATGCCGATGTAGATGCGCTCCACGTTTATTCGCCTGCAGCGCCCGAGGCATCAGCGGCACTGCGCTTGCGCTTGGTACCACTGCGGCGACGCTTCTTCGGCCCAGCGCCTTCGCCGTCGCCTTTGCTGCCGAGGTCACGGATCATGTCGCGGCGCTCGCTGTCATTGGCATCCTGGTAGTCGGTCCACCATTCGCCCAGGCCGTCGGTTTGCTCGCCAGCGCTTTCGCGCAGCAGCAGGAAGTCATAGCCTGCGCGGAAGCGCGGGTTATCCAGGAGCAGGTCAGCACGTTTGCCGCTACGGCGCGGCAGGCGTTCCTGCATGTCCCAGATCTCGCGGATCGGCATGGTGAAGCGTTTCGGGATTGCGATGCGTTGGCACTGCTCGGCGATCAGCTCATGCGCGGCTTCCTGCATGGCCGGAATCGGTGGCATGCCACGGTCTTGCAGGCGCAGTACGCGTTTTGGCAGGGCTGGCCACAGCAGGGCGGCAAACAGGAACGCCGGGGTCACCGGTTTGTTCTGCTTGATGCGCAGGTCAGTGTTGATCAGTGCTTCGCTGATCAGGGTGTGGGTGTACGTGGGGTTGTATTCCAACGCCTCGGCGCTGGCCGGGAACAGGGGATCGAACAGCTGCAGGTCCACCAGCATTTCAAAGGTGTCGGCGGCATACCCCGAGAGGAACAGCTTGAGCACTTCTTCGAACAGGCGCGCTGAAGGGATCTCCCGCAGCATCGGTGCCAGTTCGCGAATCGGCGCAGCCGTGTGTTTTTCGATGCCGAAGTTCAGCTTGGCGGCAAACCGCACAGCCCGCAGCATGCGCACCGGGTCTTCCTGGTAGCGCTGGACCGGGTCGCCGATCAGTCGGATCAGGTTATTGCGAATGTCGTGTACGCCATTGGCGTAATCGAGAATGCGCTCGCTGACCGGATCGTAATACAGGGCGTTAATGGTGAAGTCGCGGCGCTGCGCGTCTTCTTCCAAGGTGCCGTAGACGTTGTCGCGCAAGATGCGCCCGCTTTCGTTGCGGGAGGACTGGTTGGTGTCTTCCTCTTCATCGTTTTGCGGGTGGCCTGCACGGAACGTCGCGACTTCGATGATTTCGCGTCCGAAGTGGATATGCACCAACTTGAAGCGCCGACCGATGATGCGCGCATTGCGGAATTCGGCGCGTACCTGCTCAGGCGTAGCGCTGGTGGCAACGTCGAAGTCCTTGGGCGTGATATTGAGCAGCATGTCACGCACGCACCCGCCCACCAGATAGGCCTGGTAACCGGCGTTCTGCAAACGCTCGACGATGTTCACTGCATAACGGCTGAATTGAGCACGTTGCAGCGAATGCTGGCTGCTGTTGAGCACTTCAGGCGTGCTGCGTTTGTGTTGCGTACGACGCAAGGGAGAACGGAATGACTGGAACAACTTCTTCAGCATGGGATGCACTGTTTGAAGGAATGTTCGGCCATAACGAAGAATGACCGCATGATGGGCCGGGATTCTAGCATTTAGTCAGGGGATGGTGTAGGAACAAGCTAAGGGCATTGCGCCATAAGCCTTTACGGTGATTCATGCCAGACAAATCCCGGAAACTACAAGGGGAGCCGAAGCTCCCCCAGAAGTAGTTGCGTGCTCTATTTTTATTATTGGTTGCGGGCTTCTTGTTTTTGTTGATCGCCCTCGCCATGAAGCTTCACCTTCATGGCACTCCCAATCGGGAGCCAAGAGCAAACGGATTGCTTTGGTCGCTGTGTTGCTGATCTACGATCCAACCAGTTCAGGCTCTGCCTTAGGGCAGTTTTTGTTGTTCTCGGCCTGGTTGCGGGGCAAGCCCCAAATGCAACGCCTCTCCAAAAGAATCAGTTAGCTGCGCCTCCGCCGTGTTGTTTTTATTATGCGTGAGTCGATTCGTCTTATTTTTATTGTCTTGTACAAAGCTTGTTATTGTTTTTGTACTAAGCATATAGCAGGGTGCGTGCCAACTTTTGCGTCGCCCAGCAAAACCAGGGGTTTGAGGGGGTTTCGGGTTTTTGATGGGCCAAAAAAAGCCGGGGCTTCGTTACCGTAAGCCCCGGCTTTTGTTACGCGAAATATCCGCGGTAACAGTTTTTTCACATCTGTGGGTGTTACCTGTGGGGGCGCACCCTCAACTCTCGCTGGCCACACCGGTCTTGCGCCGTGGAATACCCAGGCGCTGGCGGCGTTCCCATAAGCATTTGCGGCTCACGCCCAATTTGCGCGCCAGTTCGGTCTCGGTCATATGGTCCTGGTGTTCCAGGACAAAATGCTGGAAGTAATCTTCCAGTGACAGATCTTCCGTTGGCTCATGGCTGGTATTGCTGCCGCCGCCGTGCTGTGGGGCCAGGCCGATGAAATCGTCCTCCTCCAGATCACTGAGCTCGATATCGATACCCAGCAGCTCGGCGGAAATTTCCGGGCTCTCCGACAGGATCACTGCCCGCTCGACCGCATTTTCCAGTTCCCGCACGTTACCCGGCCACGAGTAATGCCGAATGGCCTGCTCGGCGTCGGGGGCGAACTTCAGGTCGGTACGGTTGATGCGCGCGCTTTGGCGCAGCAGGAACGCGCTGGCGATCTCGTTGACGTCGGCACCACGTTCACGCAGGGCTGGCAGCTTGAGCGCGATCACGTGCAGGCGGTAGTACAAGTCTTCACGGAACTGGCCGATCTTGGCCAGGCTCTTCAGGTCACGGTGAGTGGCCGCGATCAGGCGCACATCGACCTTTTGCGACTGCACCGAGCCTACGCGGCGAATCTCACCTTCCTGTAGCACACGCAGCAAGCGCGCCTGGGCTTCCAGAGGCAGCTCGCCGATCTCGTCGAGGAACAGCGTGCCGCCGTCCGCGGCTTCTACCAGGCCCGCACGCCCGGCGCTGGCGCCGGTGAATGCGCCTTTCTCGTGACCAAACAGTTCGGACTCGATCAGGGATTCAGGGATCGCCGCGCAGTTCACCGAGATCATCGGTGCCTTGGCACGCTTGGACAGGTTGTGCAGGGCGCGGGCCACCAGTTCTTTACCGGTGCCGGACTCGCCCTGGATCAATACATTGGAGTCGGTCGGCGCGACTTTGCGGATCTTGCTGTAGAGGTCCTGCATCGGCGGGCAGGAGCCGATGATGCCGATCTCGCCGTTGCTGTTGTCGACGCCTGGTTTATCGGCCGCTTTGCCTGCCGGGCGTTGCTCGACGGGCGCACTGCTGGCCGACTGGCGGTCACGCAGGATACGGGCCACGGCCTGAAGCATCTCGTCATGGTCGAAAGGCTTGGCGATGTAGTCCACCGCGCCCATCTTCATGGAGTCCACCGCCGAGCGCAGGCTGGCGTAGCTGGTCATGATCAGCACCGGGGTGCCCTGGCCCAGCTTGATCAACTCGGTGCCAGGCGCGCCGGGAAGGCGCAGGTCACTGACAATCAGGTCGAACGTGGGAATGCTGAAACGCTCCTGGGCTTCCTGCACCGAGCCGGCTTCGCTGACCTGGTACTGATTTCGTTCAAGCAGGCGACGCAAGGCAGAGCGGATAATGGTTTCGTCTTCGACGATCAAAATGTGCGGCATTGATTCAATTCTCTCGACGGTCTCAGTTCACAGCGGACGTCGCTTCGACATGACGCGGCAAGGTCACCCGAATACGGGTGCCGCGTTGGCTTTCGGTGTCAGCCGGGCTGTCGATGGTGATTTGTCCATAATGCTCTTCAACGATGGAATAGACCAGTGCAAGGCCCAGACCGGTACCTTCACCTGGGTCCTTGGTGGTGAAGAAGGGTTCGAACAATCGGTCCATGATGTTCTGTGGAATACCGCTACCTTCATCTTCGACGATCAGATCGACCGTATGTTCGAAAACCTCGGTCTTGACGCGTACCGCGCCACCGGCAGGTGTTGCATCGCGGGCGTTGGAGAGCAGGTTGATCAGCACTTGGGCCAGGCGTTGTGAGTCGCCGTCCACCCAGTGGTCGGGGTCGCACAAGTTGAAGAACTGTACTTCGAAATTGCGCCGGTTCAAGGCCAGCAGCCCAATGGCATCCTGCGCCACTTCTGCCAGGCACACCGCTTCATCTTGGTTCTGATGCCCGCCCGCGTGCGCAAAGCTCATCAGCGACTGCACGATGCGTGACACGCGCTTGGTCTGTTCGAGGATTTGCCCGCTGATCTCGATGATCTCGCCATCTTCCTCGCGCTCTTCGCGCAGGTTCTGCGCCAGGCACGCGATACCGGTGATCGGGTTGCCGATTTCATGGGCCACGCCCGCCGCCAGTCGGCCAATGCTGGCCAGACGCTCGGAATGCACCAGCTTGTCTTCGAGCATCTGGGTTTCGGTGAGGTCTTCCACCAGTAGCACCAGGCCGCTGTTACCGGGCGCCAGGGGCTCGTCGATCGCGGCTTTGTGCAGGTTGAGCCAACGGGTTTGGCCGTCGAGGGCCAGATGCTGCTTGTGCAAGTGCTCGTCGGGCAGATTGATGAACCCTTGCAGCAATTCTTTCCACGGATCGCCCAAGGTATTGAGGCGGGAACCGACCACGCGCTGCGCTGCGATACCGGTGAGTTCTTCCATGGCCTTGTTCCACATCAGGATCTCTTGATCCTTGGCCAGCGAGCACACGCCCATCGGCAATTCTTGCAGGGTCTGGCGGTGGTAGCGGCGCAGGGCATCGAGTTCGGCGGCGAGGCCCGTGAGGCGTGAGTGGTAATCCTCGAGCCGGCTCTCGATGAAATGGATGTCTTCGGTCACGTAGTTTTCGCCGCCGGCCTTGTAGGGCAGGAAAGTTTCCACCATGTCCTGGGACACACTGGGTCCCATCAAACCGGACAGGTTGGCTTCGATACGGTCGCGCAGACGCCGCAGCGCGTAAGGGCGCCGCTCGTCGAACGGCAAGTAGAGATCGCGCAGCGCTTGTTCGACTTCCTTTTGTGCGGCTTTGGCACCCAAAGGCTTGGCCAGTTGCGTGGCGAACTCCTGGGGTGAGGCGGCATGCAATTCACGGCGTTGCGGGCGGCGCACGTTGTCCACCGCGCAGGCTTCGGCGGCGCTGGTTTCTTCGGGGCTGGCATTGGTGAACAGCGAGATCAGCGTGAACATCAAGACGTTGGCGGCCAGGGACGCAATCGCCGCCATGTGCCAGCTGGTGTCATCCAGCACGTAGATCATGTTCAGCAATGGGATGTAGAAGCCCTGCAGATTACCGACCAGCGGCAGCAGCATGGTCACGATCCACACCAGGATCCCCGCCAGCAAGCCGGCGATAAAGCCACGGCGATTGGCGGTCGGCCAGTACAGCACCGACAGCACGCCCGGCAGGAACTGCAAGGTGGCGACAAACGCGACGATACCCAGGTTGGCGAGGTCTTGCCCGGCGCCCAGCAACAGGTAGAACCCGTAGCCGGCCATGATGATCGCGACGATCAGCGCGCGCCGCGTCCATTTCAGCCAGCGGTAGATGTTGCCCTCGGCCGGCGGCTGGTACAGCGGTAGCACCAGATGGTTGAGCGCCATGCCCGAGAGCGCCAGGGTCGTGACGATGATCAGCCCGCTGGCGGCTGACAAACCACCGACGTACGCCAGCAAAGCCAACGCCGGGCTGTTGGCGGCAATGCCGATGCCGAGGGTGAAGTATTCCGGGTTAGTGGTGGCGCCCAGTTTCAGGCCAGCCCACAGGATCAGCGGCACCGCCAGGCTCATCAACAGCAGGAACAGCGGCAAACCCCAGCTGGCGCTGACCAGCGAGCGCGGGTTGAGGTTCTCGGTAAAGGTCATGTGATACATGTGTGGCATCACGATCGCCGAGGCGAAGAACACCAGCAGCAGCGTGCGCCATGGGCCCTCTTGCAGCGGCGTGTGCAGGGCGGCGAGGGCGGTCTGGTTTTGCAGCAACCAAAGCTCAAGCTGCTGCGGGCCGTCGAACACGCCGTAAAGTGCATAAAGGCCGACACCGCCGATGGCGATCAGCTTGATCACGGACTCGAAGGCAATTGCAAACACCAGGCCTTCGTGTTTCTCGCGGGTGGCGATATGGCGTGAACCGAAGAAAATCGTGAACAGCGTAATCAACGCGCAGAAGGCCAGGGCAACGCGGTGCTGCACCGGCTCACGGGTCAGGATGCTGATGGAGTCAGCCACTGCCTGGATTTGCAGGGCCAGCAACGGCAACACGCCGATCAGCATGAAAATGGTGGTCAGCGCGCCGGCCCAGGTGCTGCGAAAGCGGAAGGCAAACAGGTCGGCCAGGGATGACAGCTGATAGGTACGGGTGATTTTCAGGATCGGGTACAGCAACACCGGTGCCAGCAGGAACGCGCCGGACACCCCGAGGTAACTGGAAAGAAAGCCATAGCCGTATTGATAGGCCAGGCCCACCGTGCCATAGAACGCCCAGGCACTGGCGTACACGCCCAGGGACAAGGTGTAGGTCAGCGGATGGCGAATGATCGCCCGCGGAATCATTCCGCGCTCACTGATCCAGGCCACCCCGAACAGCGCGGCCAGGTAGGCGGCACTGATCAGCAGCATCTGGGTGAGGCTAAAGCTCATCGGCATCTTTTTGGCTCTGCAGGATGAAAGTCACGACGATCAGGATCAGCCACAGCAGATAGGGGCGATACCAGGCGCCCGTGGCGTCGATCCACCAATCCATGATGGCGGGAGAAAACAGGTAGATCCCGACGACCAGCAGCAGGACCAATCGATAGATGTACATGTTGGCCTCTGATTGAAAAACTGCGGCGATGGTAACGGATGCCTGGCAAGCTGCAAGCGCCTTCAGCTCAATTGCGCTTCGGCCAGCGTGAGTGTGCGAGGTATCCGGCCGGCATCCCAGTGCTGGATGCCCCAGTCCAGCAGTTCCCGTGGGCTGGCGTGCAGCAACTCGTCGCCGGGTTGCTGGCCGAGGGCACGCAGGGCTCTCAATAGCAAAGGCGTGGCCTGGTCGGGTGTCAACGGCGGGGAACGGTAGGATTTGCCCAGCTTGTTGCCGTCCGGTTGGATGATCAGCGGCACATGCAGGTAGCGCGGTTGGCGCAGGCCGAGCAGTTCCTGCAGGTAGAGCTGGCGTGGCGTGGAGTCGAGCAGGTCGGCGCCGCGCACGATATCGGTGACGCCTTGCCAGGCATCGTCGAGGACCACGGCCAGTTGATAGGCATACAGGCCGTCGCGGCGACGGATGACAAAATCGCCTACATCGCGGCCCAGGTGCTGTCGGAATTCGCCCTGGACGCGGTCGGTAAAGTGGTATTCCAGCTCCGGAACGCGTAACCGTATGGCGGCATCCTGCTGATCGTGTCCTGCATTGCGGCACAGCCCAGGGTAGATACCGTTGTAGGGTTCCAGCTGTTTACGTGAACAGGTGCACGCGTAGGCCAGGCCATGGTTGAACATATCGTTCAGCACTTTGGCGTAGGCATCATGCCGCTCGCTTTGTCGGACGAGTTCACCGTCCCATTCGAAACCGTAGCCTTCCAAGGCGTGGAGGATCGCTGCCTGGGCGCCCGGCTCTTCACGCGGTGGGTCAAGGTCCTCCATGCGCATCAGCCAGCGGCCTTGGTTGGCGCGGGCGTCGAGGTAGGAGGCGAGGGCGGCGACCAGGGAGCCAAAATGCAAATGGCCGCTGGGCGTGGGGGCGAAACGCCCGATATAGGTAGAGGCTGTCATGGGCCGGATACTACTGGAAATTCGGTAAACGCCAGAAACAAAAATGGGGCGTTTGCACGCCCCATTCGTTCAGTTCGGCAGGGATTACTTGCCGACCTGTTTTTCCTTGATTTCAGCCAAGGTCTTGCAGTCTACGCACAGGTCCGCGGTTGGGCGGGCTTCCAGGCGACGAATACCAATCTCGACGCCGCAGGATTCGCACCAGCCGTATTCTTCGTCTTCGATCAGTTGCAGCGTCTTGTCGATCTTCTTGATCAGCTTGCGTTCGCGATCACGGGCGCGCAGTTCAAGGGCGAACTCTTCTTCCTGGCTGGCACGGTCGGCCGGGTCCGGGAAGTTGGCGGCTTCGTCCTTCATGTGGTCAACGGTGCGGTCGACCTCTTGCATCAAGTCCTGCTTCCACTTTTGCAGGATCTTGGTGAAGTGCTGGCGCATGGGCTTGCCCATGTACTCCTCACCCTTCGCTTCGACGTAAGGTGTGAAGCCACTGAGGCTCTGCTGCTGTTGCTTTGCTTGGGTGGACATGAATAGACCGCCTCTCACTCTTCTAATCCATTGCGCAGGATTGCAACGTCACCGACACCTGCCGGCCCTGCGGCTGCAAGCGGGCGAACTTACCAGATAGATTCGGGGTGCGCCACTCCCGGTTGTCGAGGCCCATGGCAAATCGCTTGCAAACTGCGACAGCCCGCCATTGCTGGGTATGCATTGCCTCGAATGTTGATTTTAGTCGTTTTGCAGGCGCTTGCTCGGCCGGCACATGCCTCCGGGCAGGCAATAGAACATGTTTTCCCGCGAGGGTTCGGTAGAATCCAGATTTTGTCCCTACCGTTAAGGAAGGCTAATGGCTCAGCCCTACAGTGCGCGCAGTCGCGCCATCGAACCTTTTCATGTCATGGCATTGCTGGCGCGGGCCAATGAGCTGCAAGCCGCCGGCCATGACGTGATCCACCTGGAAATCGGTGAGCCGGATTTCACCACTGCCGAGCCCATCATCCAGGCCGGCCAGGCAGCATTGGCCAACGGCAAGACCCGCTACACCGCGGCCCGTGGTCTGCCGGAATTGCGCGAGGCCATCAGCGGGTTCTATCAGCAGCGCTACGGGCTGAACGTCGACCCCGAGCGTATCCTGATCACCCCCGGCGGTTCCGGCGCTTTGCTGCTGGCCAGCAGCCTGTTGGTGGATCCGGGCAAGCATTGGCTGCTCGCAGACCCCGGTTACCCGTGCAATCGTCACTTCCTGCGGTTGGTGGAGGGCGCGGCTCAACTGGTGCCGGTCGGCCCCGAAGTGCGCTACCAGTTGACCGCCGACCTGGTGGCCAAGCACTGGAATCAAGACAGTGTCGGCGCGCTCGTGGCGTCCCCGGCCAACCCGACCGGGACTATCCTGACGCGTGACGAATTGGCCGGGCTTTCCGCCGCCATCAAGGCGCGCAACGGCCACTTGGTGGTGGACGAGATTTACCATGGCCTCACCTACGGCACGGACGCGGCCAGCGTTCTGGAAGTCGACGACGAAGCATTTGTCCTGAATAGTTTTTCCAAGTATTTCGGCATGACCGGCTGGCGCCTGGGTTGGCTGGTGGCGCCCCCGGCCGCAGTGGGGGAGTTGGAGAAACTGGCGCAAAACCTTTACATCAGTGCGCCAAGCATGGCCCAGCACGCGGCGCTAGCGTGTTTCACCCCGCAAACCCTGAGCATTCTTGAAGAACGCCGCGCTGAATTCGGCCGTCGTCGTGACTTCCTGCTGCCTGCCTTGCGCGAGTTGGGGTTTGGCATCGCCGTCGAGCCGGAAGGGGCGTTCTATTTGTATGCCGATATCAGCGCGTTTGGCGGTGATGCCTTCGCATTCTGTCGTCACTTCCTCGAAACCGAGCATGTGGCCTTTACCCCTGGCCTGGATTTTGGCCGCTTTAAAGCCGGTCATCATGTGCGCTTTGCCTACACGCAAAACCTCGATCGCCTGCAGGAGGCGGTGGAGCGAATCGCCCGTGGCTTGCGGAGCTGGCAAGGCTGATGCGCTTTAATCCTCCCCTCGAAGAAGCGCGGCTGATTCGTCGCTACAAGCGTTTTCTCACCGATATCGAAACCGTTACCGGCGAGTTGCTCACCATTCACTGCCCCAACACCGGCTCGATGCTCAATTGCATGGTGGAAGGTGGGCAGGTCTGGTTCAGTCGCTCCAATGACCCCAAGCGCAAGTTGCCTGGCACCTGGGAAATCGCCGAGACGCCCCAGGGGCGTTTGGCCTGCGTGAACACCGCGCGTGCTAATCAGTTGGTCGAGGAGGCGTTGCTGGCGGGGGTCATCACCGAACTCAACGGCTTTACTGCGTTGAAGCGCGAGGTGCCTTACGGGCAGGAGAAAAGCCGCATCGATTTTCGTCTGGACTATCCCGATGGCGCGGCCTACGTCGAAGTCAAAAGTGTGACCCTGGGCTTTGATGGCTCTGCGGTTGCCGCGTTCCCTGATGCGGTGACCCAGCGCGGCGCCAAGCATTTGCGCGAGCTGGCCCATCTGGCGCGGCAGGGTGTGCGTGCAGTGCAGTTGTACTGCGTCAATCTCTCGGGCATTGATGCCGTGCGCCCGGCGGTGGAAATCGACGCCGCCTACGCCGCCGCCCTGCGTGAAGCCAAGTCGGTGGGGGTGGAAGTGCTTGCGTATGGCGTGCGGATGACTTCCGAAGAAATCTGTGTGGATCGGCGGCTGGACGTGCTGCTCGACTAAAGCGCCACCCACAGGCCCTGGTCATCTTCGCGGCCGGGCAGGGCGGTAAGGCTTTGCCCGGCGCAAGGGCCGGCGATGCACTCGCCGCTCTCGATCAGGAACAGGGCGCCGTGAGTGGCGCACTGGATCAAACTGGCGCTGGCGTCGAGAAACTGGTCGGGTTGCCATTCCAGCGAAATGCCGCGATGGGGGCAACGGTTGATGTAGAAGTAGGCTACACCGTCCCGACGCACCGCCAACACCTTGCAGCCGTCGATATCAAAACCGAGGCTGCAGTTAGGCGCGAGGGTTTCGGAGGGGCAGAGAAACTTCATTTCAATCCTTAAGTGCCTTGACGTTCAAATGCAAACAATTATCAAATGCCGGCTTCGCCCGTTAGCTGAGCGGGCGCTCAATGCGATGCCAGGCGGGCGTTATCTGCCTCATCGATGAGTGCTTGAGCGGCCCCGCCTTTGCAAGGAAACCCTGTTATGCGCCTGAGTACCAGCGCTATTGCGCTTGTTGTCGGATTGCTGGTCAACCACGGGGCTCAAGCCTCCGAACTGCCACAACGCTGGGTGAGTGCCGGTGGGGCGCTGTCGGAATGGGTGACGGCCCTGGGCGGTGAGTCGAAATTGGTGGGTGTGGATACCACCAGTCAGCATCCGGAGTCTCTCAAGGCGTTGCCGAGCATTGGCTATCAGCGGCAGTTGTCGGCGGAAGGCATTCTGAGTTTGCGCCCGCAGGTGCTGGTCGGTACTGAAGAAATGGGGCCGCCGCCCGTGCTGGCGCAGATTCGCAACGCGGGTGTGCAGGTGGAAATGTTCTCGGCGCAGCCGGACCTGCCCACGCTGAAAGGTAACCTTCAGCACTTGGGCGCGTTGCTGGGCAATGAGGCCAAGGCCAACGAATTGTTTACCGGATATGAGCAGGCGTTGGATCAGCAAAAGCGCTGGGTGACCAAGGCCCAATCGACCCAAAAGGCGCCAGGCGTGTTGCTGTTGCTCGGTCATGCAGGCGGCAAGCCGCTGATCGCGGGCAAAGACACGGCGGCTGACTGGATGTTGCAGCAGGCTGGCGGGCGCAACCTGGCGACCCATACTGGCTACAAGCCGTTTTCGGTGGAGTCGTTGGCAGGGTTGAGACCGGATGTGCTGGTGTTTGCTGATCGTGCCCTGACCGGTGAGGCGGCGCGTGCCGCACTGTTCAAGGAGAACCCGATCCTGGCTTCCACGCCGGCGGCCAAAAGCGGGCGAGTGTTTGAGGTCGATCCCACCTTGCTGGTCGGTGGGCTTGGGCCGCGGCTGCCACAAAGCCTCGCGGACCTGTCCGCCGGGTTTTATCCGTCCCTGACCAAGCCAGCCCCATGACCATTCTGGTTAAACCGAAGACGCTGTTTGTGGGGTTGGCGCTGCTGTGTGTATTCGCTATTTGGCTCTCGCTGGCGCTGGGGCCAGTCAGCCTGCCCTTGCTGGATACGCTCAAGGCTGCGTTGCGGTGGGTGGGCGTGCCGATCGAGGCCCAAGGGCTGGAGCAGGCTGAGCTGATCCTGGGGCAGATCCGTTTGCCGCGCACGCTGCTGGGGTTGGCGGTCGGCGGCGTGTTGGCCTTGTCGGGCGTGGCGATGCAGGGGCTGTTTCGCAACCCCTTGGCTGATCCGGGGTTGATCGGGGTTTCCAGCGGTGCCGCGCTGGGGGCGGCGGTGGCGATTGTAGGGGGTTCGTTTTTCGGCGGTTTGCCGGATGCATTCGGGCCCTATCTGTTGTCGCTATGCGCATTCCTTGGCGGCTTGGGTGTCACTGCACTGGTCTATCGACTAGGGCGGCGCAACGGCCAGACCCATGTCGCGACCATGTTGCTGGCCGGCATCGCCCTTACCGCCCTCGCCAGCTCGGCGGTAGGACTATTTACCTACCTGGCCGACGACGCCACCTTGCGCACCCTGACGTTCTGGAACCTGGGCAGCCTCAACGGCGCCAGCTATTCGCGGTTATGGCCCCTGTTGCTGGTAAGCGCGGGTGTCGCGCTGTGGTTGCCGCGTCGGGCCAAAGCGCTGAACGCGCTGCTACTCGGTGAATCAGAGGCCAATCACTTAGGTATCGATGTAGAAAGGCTTAAGCGCGAGTTGGTCTTCTGCACGGCGTTAGGCGTGGGAGCCGCCGTGGCCGCTGCGGGCATGATTGGTTTTGTGGGGCTGGTGGTGCCACATCTGGTGCGTTTGCTGGCGGGGCCGGATCATCGTGTGCTGCTACCGGCTTCGGTCCTGGCGGGGGCGAGCCTGCTGCTGTTTGCCGATCTGGTCGCGCGCTTGGCCTTGGCACCGGCTGAATTGCCGATCGGTATTGTGACCGCATTTATCGGCGCGCCATTTTTTCTTTATCTGTTGTTGCGGGGGCGTGCCTGATGTTGCGTGGGGAAGACCTGCAGATCCGTCGCGGTCGCACAACTGTATTGGCAGGCGTCACCCTCGATCTGTTGCCGGGCGAGGTGCTCGGGGTCCTGGGCCCCAATGGTGCGGGCAAGAGTACGTTGCTCGGCGGATTGTGCGGCGAGTTGCCTCCTGACCACGGCAACGTGTGGTTGGACCAACGCCCGTTGAGCGCGTGGAGTGGCGCGCAACGGGCGCAACGCCTGGCGGTATTGCCGCAAAGTTCGACGCTGGACTTCGCTTTCCGTGTTGAAGAGGTTGTCGGCATGGGGCGCTTGCCACACCAGACCGGGCGCGTGCGTGATGACGCGATTATCGAGGCAGCCCTACAGGCGGCAGATGTCGGCCACCTGAGCGGTCGCAGCTACCTGGCGCTGTCCGGCGGAGAGCGTCAACGGGTGCATTTGGCGCGGGTGCTGGCGCAGTTATGGCCGGGCGAGGCTGGGCAGACGTTGCTGCTGGATGAGCCGACGTCAATGCTGGACCCCTTGCACCAGCACACGACCTTGCAGGCCATTCGCACTTTTGCCGATCGAGGGGCAGCGGTGTTGGTGATCCTTCACGACTTGAACCTGGCGGCGCGTTATTGTGATCGGATTCTGCTGCTGGAGGCAGGGCGCCCGCATGTCTTGGGTGCGCCGGCGCAGGTGATGCAGCCGGCGCCGTTGAAAGCTGTGTATGGTTTGGATGTGCTTGTGCAGCCTCATCCGGAGCGTGGGCATCCGTTGATCATTGCCCGCTGAACTGCAGTGTGGGCGGCTTTGTGCCGATAGCGTTTTACGGGCAAAAAAAGACCCGGCAAGAGCCGGGTCAAATAACCGTGATTAGCCTGATGAGGAGATAATCTGAGAGTCCGAACCAATGGTCTTTCAGTTATCGGCTGATCTCGCGACCAGTTGTGATAATCATAACGATTCTCATTTGAGAGTCAACATTTGTTTTCAATGGCTCTTCAGGTTTTCTCAAACGTCCGTTCGGAATGCCTGTAAACGTTGGCTTTGCCAGTCGATCTAATTTTTTTGGCGGGCCGAAATAGCGTCCAATTGCCGGTTCAACGCTTCCTTGCGCTCGGCAGGAATGTCATTCCAATGCACATCCATCAAGGCCCCTTCGATTGCATACAGCAGCACTTTCGATGCGCGAAACCCGCGCGTCCGTACGGCCCGGTAGGCATCGACCGCACCCAGGCGACGCAAGTCGGACGCACTGTGGATGCCCACCGCATGCAGCCACTGTGCTGACGTCTTGCCAAGGTTTTTCAGGTGTTGCAGCTCATCGTTCATCAAGCCTCCTTGCGACGGCCGAATGGTTCGGTGGGTATCGTGACCAGGCAAGCCTGAAAGGAGTGTAGCGCTCAGTAGGAAAAGCGTAGTTCTTTAGTCGGAAACGGCCTAAAGACCGAGAGGAGTGGTGTGGTCCGGCAGGCGGGAAGCCCGGCACGCCTGTGCGATACCGGGCTGAAGCAGCGAGTATTAGCGGGTACGGTAACGCAGGCGGGTGCCAAAGTTGACTGACATGAGGATTTCATCGGCGGTCAGCTCCGCAGGGAAATAGGTCCCGGATATCTGCGCGTGGGCTAGGCTGGCGCCTTCCAGCGAGCAATCGCGCAGGTCGAGGCCGCGCAAATCGGCAGAGCGGAAGTAGGCATCGGTAAAGTCCACGCCGGTGGCGTTCAACTCACGCAAGTCCAGGCCGCGAAAGTCCCCGCCGCGCATGTCGATGACGCCGTCTTTTGGACGTTGCTGGTTGAAGCCCCGGATATCATCTTTATGCAGGAGCGAGTAAAGCGGAGTATCAAGAAGCTTGGGCTGACTCATGACAGGCAACTCCTGTTGGATTTATGGTGCCATTATAGTGCCACTACTGCTGGGTCGTGCGCCCAAGTAGACGACACGACCAAGAATTTTTTCTTACAGGCCTGGCAGGCGCTGGCGAATATGCGCCACCAACGCATCGAGCGTACCGCTTTCATTGGTCTCGACGCGTTTGCTGAGGAGCAGCTCCTCGGCGGTCAGCGAGTCGCGATTGGCTTGCTGCTCTTCGATAACGGCCAGTGTCGCGTCGGAAGGATCATTTTTGTCTGCCTGACGTTGTGCCAACCAGCTGGCGATTACGGCTTGCGGCGCGTTGCAATCCAGGATCAGGAACGGCGCACCGGTGGCTTCGGCGACTTTGGCCGCTGCATCGCGTTGTTCGCGTTTCAGGAAGGTGGCATCCAACACCACTGGGTAACCGGCACGCAGTACGGTGTCGGCGATTTCATTCAACCGGGTGTAGGTCGCCACGCTGGCGTCGGCCGCATAGATACCGGCCTGCGGCGTGTTTTCGACGTGTTGCTCACCGAACAGACGCTTGCGTTCCACGTCCGAGCGCAGGCGCACAGCACCCAGCGCTTCCACCAGGCGCATGGCCACGTGGCTTTTGCCCACGGCCGAAACACCGTGGGTAATTGCCAGGAAGCGCGACGGAATGGTGCTGTAGCTTTCCGCCAGATTCGCGTAGTTGCGGTATTGGCGCAGGGTCGTGGCGCGTTGCACTGGGCTGGCCTCGCTCGGCATGCTGAACAGCGCAATCTTGGCGCGCACCAAGGCGCGATAGGCTTTATAGAAGTTCAGCACCTCCAGGCCTTGATAGTCGCCGGTCAACTCCAGGTATTGGCTGATAAAGCGGCGCGCCAGGGATTTGAGGCCACGGTCTTCAAGGTCCATGGCCAGGAAACCGGTATCGGCGTACACATCGGTGAAACGGAAAGGCTCGTTGAATTCGATGCAGTCGAAGATCACTACGTGGCCATCGATCAACGTCGCGTTACCCAGGTGAATATCGCCGTGGCATTCGCGGGTGAAACCTTCCTGTTTGCGCTGGGAGAACAGCGGCTTGAGGCGCTCGAAGCTGCTTTCGGCCCAGGCTTGCAAAGCGTCCAGTTGCGCCAGGTCGGCCTTGTCACTGAGGAACGGGCGAATCTGGTCGAAGTTCTGGCGAACCGGTGCCATCACCTCGTCCGGGGTGCCGGCCGGGTGGTCCTGCGGTACTTTCGGTGCGGTGAGGTGGAAGTGCGCGATTTGCTTGGCCATCTCATCGATGTGCGCGCTGGTCAATTCGCCGTTGGCTTGCAAGGTGCTGAGCAGTTGGCTTTGCGGGAACTGACGCATTTTCAGCGCATATTCGATGACCGGGCCATCGCCACCCAACTGCGGGGCCTCGGCCGTGCCGGTGATCGGCAACACTTCAAGATACAAATCTTCGGTCAAACGCTGGTTGAGGCGCAGCTCTTCATTGCAGAAGTGGCCGCGCTTTTCCAGATCGGTGAAGTCCAGGAAGCCGAAGTTCATCGGTTTCTTCAATTTATAGGCATAGGGCCCGGTCAGCACGACCCAGGAAATATGGGTCTCGATGACTTGGAACGCTTCAACCGGATGGGGGTATAAGGCCGGGTTTTGCAGGGCGGCGATCAGGGTCTGGCTCACGGGCGATCCTTCAGAGTCTGGCGGAAAACATGGCGGGCATTATGGCTGCTGCGGCCGGTCGTGCAAACCGCTGTCCGGCTCATGTTGATCATCAATAAAGTGCGTATAATCCGCCGCCATGACTCGAACCCGATCTCCCCGTTCCCGTAAAAAACCTCCTTCCCGCGGCCTGCGCCCTTGGCTGGGCTGGGCGCTCAAGCTCGGCCTCGTGGGCCTCGTAGTGCTCGCCGGCTTTGCGGTGTACCTCGACGCTGTGGTCCAGGAGAAGTTCTCCGGCAAGCGTTGGACCATTCCCGCCAAGGTGTATGCACGCCCGCTGGAGTTGTTTACCGGCCAGAAGCTGAGCAAGGATGACTTCCTGACCGAACTCGACGCCCTGGGCTATCGCCGCGAACCCGTGAGCAACGGGCCGGGCGCGGCGGCTGTCAGTGGTAACACCGTCGACTTGAATACCCGTGGCTTCCAGTTCTATGAAGGCCTGGAAAAAGCCCAGCCTGTGCGCGTGCGCTTTTCCGGCGATTACGTCGCTGAGTTGTCGTCCCTCAATGGCTCGAAGCTGCCGGTGGTTCGCCTCGAACCGCTGATGATCGGCGGCATTTACCCTAAAAACCTCGAAGATCGCATCCTGATCAAGCTTGACCAGGTACCGCCGTACCTGTTGGAAACCCTGGTTGCTGTTGAAGACCGCGATTTCTACCACCACTGGGGCGTTTCGCCGAAGTCGATCGCCCGCGCGGTCTGGGTGAACACCTCCGGCGGCAAGATGACTCAGGGCGGCAGTACGCTGACGCAACAATTGGTCAAGAACTTCTACCTGACCAACGAGCGCAGCCTCACCCGTAAGCTCACTGAAGCCATGATGGCGATGCTGCTGGAGCTGCACTACAGCAAGCAGGAAATCCTTGAGGCGTACCTCAACGAGGTATTCGTCGGCCAGGATGGCCAGCGCGCCGTGCATGGTTTCGGCCTGGCCAGCCAGTTCTTCTTTGGCCAGCCGCTGTCCGAACTGAAGCTGCACCAGGTGGCGTTGCTGGTGGGCATGGTCAAGGGGCCTTCCTACTACAACCCGCGCCGCAATCCTGAGCGTGCGCTGGAGCGACGCAACCTCGTGCTTGATGTACTTGAGCAACAAGGTGTTGCCACGGCTGAACAGGTCGCTGCCGCGAAGAAAATGCCGTTGGGTGTCACTACCCGCGGCAAGCTGGCGGACAGCTCCTTCCCGGGCTTTATCGATCTGGTCAAGCGCCAACTGCGTGAAGACTACCGCGACGAAGACTTGACCGAAGAAGGCCTGAGAATCTTCACCAGTTTCGACCCGATCCTGCAGATGAAGGCCGAAGCGTCCGTCAATGACACGTTCAAGCGTCTGACAGGCCGTAAAGGTTCCGATGAAGTCGAAGCGGCCATGGTCGTGACCAATCCGGAAACCGGTGAAGTGCAAGCCATGATTGGCAGCCGTCAGGCCAGCTTTGCCGGGTTCAACCGCGCGCTGGATGCGGTGCGGCCAATCGGTTCCCTGGTCAAGCCTGCGGTTTACCTGACCGCGTTGGAAAAGCCGAGCAAATACACCCTGACCAGTTGGCTCTCAGATGACCCGCTATCGGTCAAAGGTGCCGATGGCCAAGTGTGGACGCCCCAGAACTTCGACCGTCGTTCCCACGGCACGATATTCCTGTATCAGGGCATTGCGCATTCCTACAATATTTCCACGTCGCGGCTGGGCCTTGAGGTCGGCGTGCCGAATGTCCTCAAGACCATCGCGCGGCTGGGTGTCACCCGTGAGTTCCCGGCCTTCCCGTCGATCCTGCTGGGTGCTGGCGCCATGACCCCGATGGAAGTCGCGACGATGTACCAGACCCTCGCCAACGGTGGTTTCAATACCCCCATGCGCGGGATCCGCAGCGTGCTGACCGCCGAGGGTGAGCCGCTCAAGCGCTACCCGTTCCAGATTCAGCAACGGTTTGATGCGGGCTCCATTTATCTGATCCAGAACGCCATGCAACGCGTGATGCGTGAAGGTACCGGGCGTTCGGTCTATAGCGTGCTGCCGGCGAACCTGACATTGGCAGGCAAGACCGGTACCAGTAACGATTCGCGTGACAGCTGGTTCGCAGGTTTCGGCCAGGACGTGCTGGCGGTGGTGTGGCTGGGGCGCGACGATAACGGCAAGACGCCGTTTACCGGTGCCACCGGTGCACTGCAGGTCTGGACCAGTTTCATGCGCAAAGCTGATCCGCTGCCGTTGAACATGCCGCAGCCGGATAACATCGTGCAGGCTTGGATCGATCCGCACACAGGGCAGGGCTCCGATGCCAACTGTCCGGGCGCGGTGCAGATGCCGTATATTCGCGGCAGCGAACCGCCTCCCGGCGCCGCATGCGGTGGCAGTGCCCCCGCTGACGCGGAGTCGGTGATGGATTGGGTCAAGGGCTGGATGAATTAAGCAAAGAGGGTTTCAAGTGAACAAGTGGTGGATTCCAGCTATTACAGCTCTGGCTTTGCTCAACGGTTGCGCCAGCGTGCAGCGCGGCTCCATTCCCGTGGTGGATTCGAGCACTGCCGTCTCCAATAACGACCGGATTTCGGCCAATGGCGGCTTCCGCCAGACCGTGACCAATCGTCCAGCGCAAGCTGCGACCCAGGCGATGCCACAGGATTCCGGTGTAGTGGTCATGGTGCCAGGCGCTGGCGCTGCCACGTCTGCGCCGATCAGTGCCGAGCCGTGGACGCCAGGGCCAAGCACCTCGGGTCCGATCGACTCCACGCCGATTCAAACTGCGCCGATCAATCAGGGCACCTACACCATGCCGTCGACGCCAAGTGGCATTCCATCGTCTTCCAGCGGCGGCGGCCTGTCGGCTGACGAGCAACTGGATGGCCCGGTGCTTGCGCTGCTGACCACGGCCCAGCAACAGCAGGCGGGTGGTGATTTGAATGGTGCGTCGTCGAGCCTCGAACGTGCCCAGCGCGTTGCTCCGCGTGAGCCGCAAGTGTTGTATCGCCTGGCCCAGGTTCGCATGGCCCAGGGTGATGCTCCGCAGGCCGAGCAGTTCGCCCGTCGTGGCCTGAGCCTAGCCAACGGTCGTCCCGACTTGCAAGCCAGCCTGTGGGCCTTGATTGGTGACGCGCGCGCCGCGCAAGGCGATGCCGCCGGTGCCGCGCAGGCTCGGCAAAAAGCCAAGGTCAGCCTCTGATGGATGCACGCTTCCCCGCCATTGCCGAACAGTTATTGCTGATTGAGCGCGAGTTGCGCGTGCAGGGCTGGTGGGACGAGGTGTCCCCCAGCGTCGAGGCGCTCAGCAGCATTGAACCTTTTTCGGTGGATACGCTGGATTTTCACCAGTGGCTGCAGTGGGTATTCCTGGTGCGCATGAAGCAGATCCTCGAACAGGACCTGCCGCTGCCCAATGCGTCGGGCATCCTGGAAATGGCCGAGATGGTCTACGCCGACCGCCCGCTGGAAAGCCTTGGCTTACGTAATGCGCTGAAAAAGTTCGACCAACTGATCGTCGACGCTCGTTAATTGCCTGACTGCCGGTTTTTCCGGCAGTCTTGCGCACATTTCTACCGCTTGACGACATTCAGGCGAGTTTTATCCCTCCTCAAAGCCCTTTCTTCTACGTTCTCATGCGCTTAGTTGGAAAAAAGCGCAATTATTGCTTGACTTGAACGTCCTGAAACAGAAGAATCCAAAGTCCGCTGTATCGGGACTGCCAGAAGCAGGCCCGCTCAGCAGATCATGAGGCGCACATCCGCGCCGACCTGTTACACCCGCAACGCGTTACCTCGCGCTGGGTGGGAAAAGCCCGCAACACTTGGGACGATCCCAATACTTGCTCAGTCAGTGCTGACGTAGTCGGCGACCACCGTCGCTCATGCTCTGTTGAGAAGTAAACCTATTAAGACCCGTCGGTTTTTTAACGGACGGTATTCTGGCGTTTTAGAGGTGAACAACGTGGAGCTTTTATCTGGCGGTGAGATGCTCGTCCGCTTTTTGCGTGACGAAGGCGTCGACTATATCTACGGGTACCCAGGTGGTGCTCTGCTGCATGTCTACGACGCACTGTTCAAGGAACCGGCTGTTACCCACATCCTGGTTCGCCACGAGCAGGCCGCGACCCATATGGCTGACGGTTACGCCCGTGCCACCGGTAAAGCCGGTGTGGTACTGGTAACGTCCGGCCCTGGCGCAACCAATGCCATTACCGGCATCGCGACGGCGTATATGGACTCCATCCCGATGGTGATCATTTCCGGTCAGGTGGCTAGCACCATGGTCGGTACCGATGCATTCCAGGAAACCGACATGATCGGTATCTCCCGGCCGATCGTGAAACACAGCTTCATGATCAAGCATGCGTCGGAAATCCCGGAAGTCATGAAAAAGGCCTTCTACCTCGCACAGTCCGGTCGTCCAGGTCCTGTGGTGGTCGACATCCCGAAAGACATGACCAACCCGGCCGAAAAATTCGAATACATCTTCCCGAAGAAGGCCAAGCTGCGCTCCTACAGCCCGGCCGTCCGTGGGCACTCGGGGCAAATCCGCAAGGCCGCAGAAATGCTCCTGGCGGCCAAGCGTCCAGTGCTGTACTCGGGTGGTGGCGTGATTCTGGGCGGCGGTTCTGCGCCTTTGACTGAGTTGGCCAAACTGCTCAACCTGCCGGTGACCAATACGTTGATGGGCCTCGGCGCCTTCCCAGGTACCGACCGTCAGTTTGTCGGCATGCTCGGCATGCACGGCAGCTACACCGCTAACCTGGCGATGCACCACGCCGACGTGATCCTGGCAGTGGGCGCGCGTTTCGATGACCGCGTGATCAACGGCGCGAGCAAATTCTGCCCGAATGCCAAGATCATCCATATCGACATCGACCCGGCGTCCATCTCCAAGACCATCAAGGCCGATGTGCCGATCGTGGGTCCTGTTGAAAGCGTATTGACCGAAATGGTTGCTGCGCTCAAGGACATCGGCGAGACGCCGAACAAGGAATCCGTTGCCAGTTGGTGGAAGCAGATCGACGAATGGCGCGGTGATCGCGGCCTGTTCCCTTACGACAAGGGCGACGGCAGCATCATCAAGCCACAAACCGTGATCGAGACCCTGTGCGAAGTGACCAAGGGCGACGCCTTTGTGACCTCCGACGTGGGCCAGCACCAGATGTTCGCCGCGCAGTACTACAAGTTCGACAAGCCTAACCGCTGGATCAACTCCGGTGGCCTGGGCACGATGGGCTTTGGTTTCCCTGCGGCCATGGGCGTAAAACTGAGCTTCCCGGACACTGACGTTGCGTGCGTCACCGGCGAGGGCAGCATCCAGATGAACATCCAGGAACTGTCGACGTGCCTGCAGTACGGCCTTCCGGTGAAGATCGTGTGCTTGAACAACGGCGTGCTGGGCATGGTTCGTCAATGGCAGGACATGAGCTACAACAGCCGTCACTCCCATTCCTACATGGAGTCGCTGCCGGATTTCGTAAAATTGGTTGAAGCCTATGGCCATGTCGGCATTCGCATCACCGATTTGAAAGATCTGAAGCCGAAGATGGAAGAGGCGTTCGCCATGAAGGACCGCTTGGTGTTCATCGATATTCAGGTGGATACCAGCGAGCACGTCTACCCGATGCAGATCAAAGACGGCTCTATGCGCGACATGTGGCTGAACAAGACGGAGCGTACTTAATCATGCGGCACATTATCTCCCTGCTTCTGGAGAACGAACCCGGCGCTCTGTCTCGTGTTGTCGGCCTGTTTTCGCAACGCAACTACAACATCGAAAGCCTGACCGTGGCCCCGACCGAAGACCCGACCCTGTCGCGCCTGACGTTGACCACCGTGGGCCACGATGAGGTGATCGAGCAGATCACCAAGAACCTCAACAAGCTGATCGAAGTGGTCAAGCTGGTCGACCTGTCGGAAAGTGCCCACATCGAGCGTGAGCTGATGCTGGTTAAGGTCAAAGCCACGGGTGCCCAACGTGCCGAGATCAAACGGACTACCGACATTTATCGCGGGCAGATCGTTGATGTGAGCGCCAGCGTTTATACCGTTCAACTGACCGGTACAAGCGACAAGCTGGACAGCTTCATCCAGTCGATCGGGACGGCCTCGATTCTGGAAACAGTACGCAGTGGTGTCACCGGGATTGCCCGTGGCGACAAAGTACTCAGCATTTAACCCAAATTAGTGAATGGCCTTACGGCCTGGATATATAGAGGAACCTCATGAAAGTTTATTACGATAAAGATTGTGACCTGTCGATCATCCAGGGCAAGAAAGTCGCCATCATCGGCTACGGTTCCCAGGGTCACGCGCAAGCTTGCAACCTGAAAGATTCCGGCGTTGACGTGACTGTTGGCCTGCGTAAAGGCTCGGCCACTGTTGCCAAGGCTGAAGCCCACGGCCTGAAAGTGACTGACGTTGCTTCCGCCGTTGCTGCTGCCGACCTGGTCATGATCCTGACCCCGGACGAGTTCCAGTCCGCGCTGTACAAGAATGAAATCGAGCCGAACATCAAGAAGGGCGCCACCCTGGCCTTCTCCCACGGCTTCGCGATCCACTACAACCAAGTAGTGCCACGCGCTGATCTCGACGTGATCATGATCGCGCCAAAAGCACCGGGCCACACCGTGCGTTCCGAGTTCGTCAAAGGCGGCGGCATCCCTGACCTGATCGCGATCTACCAGGACGCATCGGGCAACGCCAAGAACGTCGCACTGTCCTACGCTGCTGGCGTGGGTGGCGGTCGTACCGGCATCATCGAAACCACCTTCAAGGACGAGACTGAAACCGACCTGTTCGGCGAACAAGCCGTACTGTGCGGCGGTACCGTTGAGCTGGTTAAAGCCGGTTTCGAAACCCTGGTTGAAGCTGGCTACGCGCCAGAAATGGCCTACTTCGAGTGCCTGCACGAACTGAAGCTGATCGTTGACCTCATGTACGAAGGCGGTATCGCCAACATGAACTACTCGATCTCCAACAACGCCGAATACGGCGAGTACGTGACTGGCCCGGAAGTGATCAACGCCGAGTCCCGTCAGGCCATGCGCAACGCCCTGAAACGTATTCAGGACGGCGAATACGCCAAAATGTTCATCAGCGAAGGCGCTACCGGCTACCCTTCGATGACCGCCAAGCGTCGTAACAACGCCGCTCACGGTATCGAAGTCATCGGCGAGCAACTGCGCTCGATGATGCCGTGGATCGGTGCCAACAAGATCGTCGACAAAGCCAAGAACTAAGTCGAACGTATCAAGAGAAAACGCGGCTTAGGCCGCGTTTTTTCGTTTGAGGGGCGGGTTCTGGTATAAAGCTGCATCGTTTGCGGGCGAACACTCGCCGCAAGTATCTGTCGAATTTTTTTCACACCGTTGCAAGGTAAAGTCCATGAGCGAACGTCCCGAAGAGCCAAGCCAGGCTTCTGACGCCGAAAGCCTGCTGCCGATCGATGAGCATGTCGAAGAAGGGCATGACGCGGAAGGTCGCAAGGTCCGGCATCGTGGCATCTATCTGCTGCCCAACCTGTTCACCACGGCGAACCTGTTTGCCGGGTTCTATTCCATCATCAACTCCATGAGTGCCCAAAGCGCACTGGCGGCAGGTGATGCGGTGAGTGCCAGCAAGTATTTCGGTTTTGCTGCCATTGCAATCTTCGTGGCCATGGTGCTCGACGGCCTTGATGGGCGAGTGGCGCGCATGACCAACACACAGAGCGCCTTCGGAGCCGAGTACGACTCACTGTCGGACATGGTCGCGTTTGGCGTCGCCCCTGCGTTGTTGGCATTTGCCTGGGCGCTGGGCGATATGGGCAAGGTCGGCTGGATGGTTGCCTTCATCTATGTCGCTGGCGCTGCTTTGCGTCTGGCGCGCTTCAACACCCAGGTGGGAACCGCCGACAAGCGTTACTTCATCGGTCTTGCCAGCCCTGCTGCTGCGGGTGTGGTGGCGGGTATCGTCTGGGCATTCAGTGATTACGGGATCCAGGGTTCGAAGATGTCGTTCCTGGTGGCCTTGATGGTGGCTGCTGCCGGCATGCTGATGGTCAGCAACATCAAGTACAACAGCTTTAAGGAACTGGACCTCAAGGGGCGTGTGCCTTTCGTGGCGATTCTGGCAGTGGTGCTGGTGTTCGCCGTGGTGTTCAGTGATCCGCCGCGTATTCTGTTGCTGGCGTTCCTGGTCTACGCCGCGTCGGGGCCGGTTCAGTACTTGCTGCATTTGCGCCGCGACAAAACATTGCCTTAATGTAATTTCCCCCATACTCCGCAGTCTATTGGTACATCAGTTCTCCAATGCTGCGGAGTTGCCATGTTAATCAAATTGCCCAAAGCGTCCGATTGCCACGAGTCGGATGTCACGCCTGAATCCTTCTATCTCTCTCGCCGTAGCTTGCTCGGTGGTGCGCTCGCCGGCATTGCTGCCAGCAGCTTGCCGCGTTGGGCCAGTGCGGACGAGGCCTCGCGTTATGCCGATGTCGAGGCGGGCAGGGCGCCGGCCTGGTTTGCCGAGAAGCTGCCAGGCACAAAATGGCAGGCCATCACGGTGAAGGATGAGGCGATCACGCCCTTCAAGGACGCAACGCACTACAACAACTTCTATGAGTTCGGTACCGACAAGGGCGACCCGGCAGCGAATGCGGGCTCACTCAAGACCGAGCCTTGGAGTGTGGTTATTGATGGTGAGGTTGCGAAGCCAGGCCGCTATGCTCTGGAAGACTTCATGAAACCTTATCAGTTGGAAGAGCGGATCTACCGTCTACGCTGCGTCGAGGCGTGGTCCATGGTGATTCCCTGGATCGGTTTTCCTATCTCTGCGTTGCTCAAGCAGGTTGAGCCGACGTCCAAAGCCAAGTACATCCGTTTTGAAACCCTCCAGGACCCAAAGAGCATGCCGGGGCAGCGCTCGAGTTTTGGCTTGATCGACTGGCCTTATATAGAAGGCTTGCGTCTGGATGAGGCGATGAATCCCCTGGCGATTCTGGCGGTGGGTATGTATGGGCGCGAATTGCCTAACCAGAACGGTGCGCCGCTGCGCTTGGTCGTGCCGTGGAAGTATGGCTTCAAGAGCGTGAAATCCATTGTGCGGATCAGCCTCGTGAGTGAGCAACCGAAAACTACCTGGCAAAGCATTGCCGCGGATGAGTACGGGTTCTACGCGAATGTGAACCCGACGGTCGATCACCCTCGTTGGACTCAGGCGCGGGAGCGTCGTCTGCCGAGTGGCCTGTTTAGTCCTAATGTACGTGAGACGCAGATGTTCAATGGTTACTCGGATGAGGTGGCTGCTCTTTATACCGGTCTCGATCTGCGGAAGAACTACTGATGCGTTACCCGATCTGGCGCGTTGGCGTTTTTATAGCTGCGGCGGTATGGCCGCTGTTCTGGCTCTATGAAGCATGGAGTGCTGTCCTCGGGCCGGATCCGGGCAAGGTGCTGGTAGATCGGCTGGGGCTCGGCACATTGATTCTGTTACTGATCACCCTGGCAATGACGCCACTGCAGAAGCTTAGTGGTTGGGCGGGGTGGATAGCGGTGCGCCGGCAATTGGGATTGTGGTGCTTCGCCTATGTTGTGCTGCACCTGGCTGCTTATTGTGTGTTTGTGCTTGGGTTGGACTGGTCGCAGCTGGGTGTGGAGTTGCGCAAGCGGCCTTACATTATTGTCGGGGCGCTGGGTTTCCTGTTGTTGTTGGTATTGGCGGTGACCTCTAATCGTTACAGTCAGCGCCGATTGGGCAGCCGTTGGAAAAAGCTGCATCGTCTCGTGTATGTCGTTCTGGGGCTCGGCTTGCTGCATATGTTGTGGATAGTGCGGGCTGATCTCAAGGAGTGGGCTATCTATGCATCTATAGGTGCGCTGCTTCTGGTATTGCGGATACCCCCGGTGATGCGGCGGATTCCGCGACTTATCGCGAAAAAACCACCTTCTGCAACAAAAGCGTAATTAAGGGTTGACGGCAGATTCTGGAAGTCTATAATTCGCCCCACTTCCGGCGCAGTCGAAACGGAAAACTCCTTGGTAAACAAAGAGTTACGCAGAATTCGACAGCGAGTTGCTTCAGTTCATCGAGGCCCAGAAGGAGTTGGTAGAGCAGTGTTGTTTGGCTCTATTAACGTTTCGATCTTCTCGGTCGAAAGCGGAGAAAAAGAGGTGTTGACAGCAGCGTGTAACGCTGTAGAATTCGCCTCCCGCTAACGAGAGATCGGAAGCGCAAGTGGTTGAAGTTGTTGAAGAAATCTTCGAAAACTTCTGAAAATAATCACTTGACAGCAAATGAGGCTGCTGTAGAATGCGCGCCTCGGTTGAGACGAAAGATCTTAACCAACCGCTCTTTAACAACTGAATCAAGCAATTCGTGTGGGTGCTTGTGGAGTCAGACTGATAGTCAACAAGATTATCAGCATCACAAGTTACTCCGCGAGAAATCAAAGATGTAACCAACGATTGCTGAGCCAAGTTTAGGGTTTCTTAAAAACCCAAAGATGTTTGAACTGAAGAGTTTGATCATGGCTCAGATTGAACGCTGGCGGCAGGCCTAACACATGCAAGTCGAGCGGTAGAGAGAAGCTTGCTTCTCTTGAGAGCGGCGGACGGGTGAGTAATGCCTAGGAATCTGCCTGGTAGTGGGGGATAACGTTCGGAAACGGACGCTAATACCGCATACGTCCTACGGGAGAAAGCAGGGGACCTTCGGGCCTTGCGCTATCAGATGAGCCTAGGTCGGATTAGCTAGTTGGTGAGGTAATGGCTCACCAAGGCGACGATCCGTAACTGGTCTGAGAGGATGATCAGTCACACTGGAACTGAGACACGGTCCAGACTCCTACGGGAGGCAGCAGTGGGGAATATTGGACAATGGGCGAAAGCCTGATCCAGCCATGCCGCGTGTGTGAAGAAGGTCTTCGGATTGTAAAGCACTTTAAGTTGGGAGGAAGGGCAGTTACCTAATACGTGATTGTTTTGACGTTACCGACAGAATAAGCACCGGCTAACTCTGTGCCAGCAGCCGCGGTAATACAGAGGGTGCAAGCGTTAATCGGAATTACTGGGCGTAAAGCGCGCGTAGGTGGTTTGTTAAGTTGGATGTGAAATCCCCGGGCTCAACCTGGGAACTGCATTCAAAACTGACTGACTAGAGTATGGTAGAGGGTGGTGGAATTTCCTGTGTAGCGGTGAAATGCGTAGATATAGGAAGGAACACCAGTGGCGAAGGCGACCACCTGGACTGATACTGACACTGAGGTGCGAAAGCGTGGGGAGCAAACAGGATTAGATACCCTGGTAGTCCACGCCGTAAACGATGTCAACTAGCCGTTGGGAGCCTTGAGCTCTTAGTGGCGCAGCTAACGCATTAAGTTGACCGCCTGGGGAGTACGGCCGCAAGGTTAAAACTCAAATGAATTGACGGGGGCCCGCACAAGCGGTGGAGCATGTGGTTTAATTCGAAGCAACGCGAAGAACCTTACCAGGCCTTGACATCCAATGAACTTTCTAGAGATAGATTGGTGCCTTCGGGAACATTGAGACAGGTGCTGCATGGCTGTCGTCAGCTCGTGTCGTGAGATGTTGGGTTAAGTCCCGTAACGAGCGCAACCCTTGTCCTTAGTTACCAGCACGTAATGGTGGGCACTCTAAGGAGACTGCCGGTGACAAACCGGAGGAAGGTGGGGATGACGTCAAGTCATCATGGCCCTTACGGCCTGGGCTACACACGTGCTACAATGGTCGGTACAGAGGGTTGCCAAGCCGCGAGGTGGAGCTAATCCCATAAAACCGATCGTAGTCCGGATCGCAGTCTGCAACTCGACTGCGTGAAGTCGGAATCGCTAGTAATCGCGAATCAGAATGTCGCGGTGAATACGTTCCCGGGCCTTGTACACACCGCCCGTCACACCATGGGAGTGGGTTGCACCAGAAGTAGCTAGTCTAACCTTCGGGAGGACGGTTACCACGGTGTGATTCATGACTGGGGTGAAGTCGTAACAAGGTAGCCGTAGGGGAACCTGCGGCTGGATCACCTCCTTAATCGACGACATCAGCTGCTCCATAAGTTCCCACACGAATTGCTTGATTCATTGAAGAAGACGATAAGAAGCAGCCCGAAATTGGGTCTGTAGCTCAGTTGGTTAGAGCGCACCCCTGATAAGGGTGAGGTCGGCAGTTCGAATCTGCCCAGACCCACCAATTTTGTGTGGGAAACGCCTGTAGAAATACGGGGCCATAGCTCAGCTGGGAGAGCGCCTGCCTTGCACGCAGGAGGTCAACGGTTCGATCCCGTTTGGCTCCACCACTACTGCTTCTGAAAGTTTTGAAAGCTTAGAAATGAGCATTCCACGCAGACGGTGATGAATGTTGATTTCTAGTCTTTGATTAGATCGTTCTTTAAAAATTTGGGTATGTGATAGAAAGATAGACTGAACGTTACTTTCACTGGTAACGGATCAGGCTAAGGTAAAATTTGTGAGTTCTCTTAATTGAGAAATTCGAATTTTCGGCGAATGTTGTCTTCACAGTATAACCAGATTGCTTGGGGTTATATGGTCAAGTGAAGAAGCGCATACGGTGGATGCCTTGGCAGTCAGAGGCGATGAAAGACGTGGTAGCCTGCGAAAAGCTTCGGGGAGTCGGCAAACAGACTTTGATCCGGAGATGTCTGAATGGGGGAACCCAGCCATCATAAGATGGTTATCTTAAGCTGAATACATAGGCTTAAGAGGCGAACCAGGGGAACTGAAACATCTAAGTACCCTGAGGAAAAGAAATCAACCGAGATTCCCTTAGTAGTGGCGAGCGAACGGGGACTAGCCCTTAAGTGGCTTTGAGATTAGCGGAACGCTCTGGAAAGTGCGGCCATAGTGGGTGATAGCCCTGTACGCGAAAATCTCTTAGTCATGAAATCGAGTAGGACGGAGCACGAGAAACTTTGTCTGAATATGGGGGGACCATCCTCCAAGGCTAAATACTACTGACTGACCGATAGTGAACTAGTACCGTGAGGGAAAGGCGAAAAGAACCCCGGAGAGGGGAGTGAAATAGATCCTGAAACCGTATGCGTACAAGCAGTGGGAGCCCACTTTGTTGGGTGACTGCGTACCTTTTGTATAATGGGTCAGCGACTTATTTTCAGTGGCGAGCTTAACCGAATAGGGGAGGCGTAGCGAAAGCGAGTCTTAATAGGGCGTCTAGTCGCTGGGAATAGACCCGAAACCGGGCGATCTATCCATGGGCAGGTTGAAGGTTGGGTAACACTAACTGGAGGACCGAACCGACTACCGTTGAAAAGTTAGCGGATGACCTGTGGATCGGAGTGAAAGGCTAATCAAGCTCGGAGATAGCTGGTTCTCCTCGAAAGCTATTTAGGTAGCGCCTCATGTATCACTGTAGGGGGTAGAGCACTGTTTCGGCTAGGGGGTCATCCCGACTTACCAAACCGATGCAAACTCCGAATACCTACAAGTGCCGAGCATGGGAGACACACGGCGGGTGCTAACGTCCGTCGTGAAAAGGGAAACAACCCAGACCGTCAGCTAAGGTCCCAAAGTTATGGTTAAGTGGGAAACGATGTGGGAAGGCTTAGACAGCTAGGAGGTTGGCTTAGAAGCAGCCACCCTTTAAAGAAAGCGTAATAGCTCACTAGTCGAGTCGGCCTGCGCGGAAGATGTAACGGGGCTCAAACCATACACCGAAGCTACGGGTATCACGTAAGTGATGCGGTAGAGGAGCGTTCTGTAAGCCTGTGAAGGTGAGTTGAGAAGCTTGCTGGAGGTATCAGAAGTGCGAATGCTGACATGAGTAACGACAATGGGTGTGAAAAACACCCACGCCGAAAGACCAAGGTTTCCTGCGCAACGTTAATCGACGCAGGGTTAGTCGGTCCCTAAGGCGAGGCTGAAAAGCGTAGTCGATGGAAAACAGGTTAATATTCCTGTACTTCTGGTTATTGCGATGGAGGGACGGAGAAGGCTAGGCCAGCTTGGCGTTGGTTGTCCAAGTTTAAGGTGGTAGGCTGAGATCTTAGGTAAATCCGGGATCTTAAGGCCGAGAGCTGATGACGAGTTAACTTTTAGTTAACGAAGTGGTTGATGCCATGCTTCCAAGAAAAGCTTCTAAGCTTCAGGTAACCAGGAACCGTACCCCAAACCGACACAGGTGGTTGGGTAGAGAATACCAAGGCGCTTGAGAGAACTCGGGTGAAGGAACTAGGCAAAATGGCACCGTAACTTCGGGAGAAGGTGCGCCGGTGAGGGTGAAGGACTTGCTCCGTAAGCTCATGCCGGTCGAAGATACCAGGCCGCTGCGACTGTTTATTAAAAACACAGCACTCTGCAAACACGAAAGTGGACGTATAGGGTGTGACGCCTGCCCGGTGCCGGAAGGTTAATTGATGGGGTTAGCTAACGCGAAGCTCTTGATCGAAGCCCCGGTAAACGGCGGCCGTAACTATAACGGTCCTAAGGTAGCGAAATTCCTTGTCGGGTAAGTTCCGACCTGCACGAATGGCGTAACGATGGCGGCGCTGTCTCCACCCGAGACTCAGTGAAATTGAAATCGCTGTGAAGATGCAGTGTATCCGCGGCTAGACGGAAAGACCCCGTGAACCTTTACTATAGCTTTGCACTGGACTTTGAATTTGCTTGTGTAGGATAGGTGGGAGGCTTTGAAGCGTGGACGCCAGTCTGCGTGGAGCCAACCTTGAAATACCACCCTGGCAACTTTGAGGTTCTAACTCAGGTCCGTTATCCGGATCGAGGACAGTGTATGGTGGGTAGTTTGACTGGGGCGGTCTCCTCCTAAAGAGTAACGGAGGAGTACGAAGGTGCGCTCAGACCGGTCGGAAATCGGTCGTAGAGTATAAAGGCAAAAGCGCGCTTGACTGCGAGACAGACACGTCGAGCAGGTACGAAAGTAGGTCTTAGTGATCCGGTGGTTCTGTATGGAAGGGCCATCGCTCAACGGATAAAAGGTACTCCGGGGATAACAGGCTGATACCGCCCAAGAGTTCATATCGACGGCGGTGTTTGGCACCTCGATGTCGGCTCATCACATCCTGGGGCTGAAGCCGGTCCCAAGGGTATGGCTGTTCGCCATTTAAAGTGGTACGCGAGCTGGGTTTAGAACGTCGTGAGACAGTTCGGTCCCTATCTGCCGTGGACGTTTGAGATTTGAGAGGGGCTGCTCCTAGTACGAGAGGACCGGAGTGGACGAACCTCTGGTGTTCCGGTTGTCACGCCAGTGGCATTGCCGGGTAGCTATGTTCGGAATAGATAACCGCTGAAAGCATCTAAGCGGGAAACTAGCCTCAAGATGAGATCTCACTGGAACCTTGAGTTCCCTGAAGGGCCGTCGAAGACTACGACGTTGATAGGTTGGGTGTGTAAGCGCTGTGAGGCGTTGAGCTAACCAATACTAATTGCCCGTGAGGCTTGACCATATAACACCCAAGCAATTTGATTACTCTAACGAGCATCAGATTGCGGTGTGTGAAGACGAAATGAACCGAAAGTTCGACGCTCACAAAACACCGAAAGCTGTCACATACCCAATTTGCTGAAGCGAGGCCAGCTGGCCACGACTCAGTACCCGAATTTCTTGACGACCATAGAGCATTGGAACCACCTGATCCCATCCCGAACTCAGTAGTGAAACGATGCATCGCCGATGGTAGTGTGGGGTTTCCCCATGTGAGAGTAGGTCATCGTCAAGATTAAATTCCGAAACCCCATTTGCGAAAGCAGATGGGGTTTTGTTTTGGGCGGTCGAAAATGTCTAACACATCTCAATTCCGCCAATAACTGCCCACAGTGCTAAAGTCGCACCTTCGATTTTTGCTTTTCCCAAGGAAGCCGTTATGCCGGACGCGACGTCCCTCAGTGCTGGATTCATGGTGGTTCACGGCAACCGCCTGGACGAACTGCGCAGCCTGGTGGTCAGTTGGATGCGCCGCTACCCACTGGCTCCCCTGGAAAACGAAATCGCCTTGGTGCAGAGCAACGGCATCGCGCAGTGGCTCAAGCTGGCTTTGGCTGAAGATCCTGAAGATGATGATATGGGCGGTTGTGGAATCGCCGCAGCAATCGACGTGCAACTGCCCGGCAGCTTCATGTGGCAGCTGTACCGCATGGTCCTGGGCCGTGATGAAATCCCCCCCAAGTCCCTGCTCGATAAAGCCCCACTGACCTGGCGCCTGATGCGCCTGCTCCCGGAGCTTATCGATCAGCCGCACTTCGAGCCGCTGCAGCGTTTCCTCACCCACGACACTGATCTGCGAAAACGCTATCAACTCGCCGAGCGCCTGGCTGATTTGTTCGACCAATACCAGGTTTACCGTGCCGATTGGCTGGAAGACTGGGCTGCCGGCCGTCACCAACTGCGCAATGGCCGAGGCGAATCCAAACCGCTCAACACTGCCAACTGCTGGCAAGCCGAGCTGTGGCGTGCGCTGCTGTTGGATGTAGGTGAAGAAGGCATGGCCGAAAGTCGTGCAGGCGTTCACCAGCGCTTTATTGAGCGCATAAACACGCTCGAGCACGCGCCCCCAGGCCTGCCATCCCGAGTCATCGTTTTTGGCATCTCCTCGTTACCTGCGCAGGCACTCGAAGCCCTTGCCGGTCTCGCACGATTCAGCCAAGTTTTACTCTGCGTGCACAACCCCTGTCGCCACCATTGGTCAGACATCGTCGCCGACAAAGACCTGCTGCGTAACGAATACAAACGCCAAGCGCGTAAGAGTGGCATGCCGGTCCCCATCGACCCACAAACCCTGCACCAGCACGCCCACCCGCTGCTGGCTGCCTGGGGTAAACAGGGCCGCGACTACATCAGCCTGCTGGACAGCTACGACGACCCCAACAGCTACCGCGCTGCCTTCCGCGATGGTCGTATCGACCTGTTCAGCGACAGCGAGCCCACCACACTGCTCAACCAGCTCCAGGACGACATCCTCGAACTGCGCCCACTCAACGAAACCCGCGAGCTTTGGCCTGCCGTCGACCTGGACCGCGATACCTCAATCCGCTTCCACATCGCCCACAGCGCCCAACGCGAAGTGGAAATCCTCCACGATCAACTGCTCCAACGCTTCAGTGCGGACCCCGCGCTGCGCCCCCGGGACATCATCGTCATGGTTCCCGACGTCGATAGTTACGCGCCGCACATCCGCGCCGTGTTTGGCCAGCTCGAGCGCAATGACCCGCGCTTCATCCCGTTCACCCTGACCGACCAAGGCCAACGTGGCCGCGACCCTCTGCTCATCGCCGTCGAACACCTGCTGAAACTCCCCGACAGCCGCTTCCCCGTCAGCGAGATCCTCGACCTGCTTGATGTTCCGGCCCTACGCGAACGCTTTGCCATCAAGGAACGCGACCTGCCCACGTTGCACCGCTGGATAGAAGGTGCCGGCATCCGCTGGGGGCTCAACGCCGAACAACGTGCCGGCCTAGGCCTGCCAACGGAGCTGGAGCAAAACAGCTGGCGTTTCGGCCTGCGCCGTATGCTGCTCGGTTACGCCGTAGGCACCGGCGCCGCGTGTGACGGCATCGAGCCCTACGACGAAATAGGTGGTCTGGACGCCGCCCTGATCGGCCCATTGGTCGCCTTGCTCGACGCACTCAACGACGCCCACCAAGCCCTGTCCCAACCCGCACCTCCGAGGGTGTGGGGTGAGCGTCTGCAACGCCTGATGCAACTGTTCTTCCTACCCAGCAGCGAACACGACGATTACCTGCTGGGCCAACTCGAACAACTCAGAGAAACCTGGCTGGAAACCTGCGAGTCCGTAGGTCTGCAGGACGAGTTACCCCTCACTGTAGTCCGTGAAGCCTGGCTGGCCGGCCTCGACCAAGGGCGCCTGTCCCAGCGCTTCCTCGCCGGCGCTGTCAATTTCTGTACCCTGATGCCCATGCGTGCGATCCCCTTCAAGCTCGTCTGCCTGCTCGGCATGAACGACGGTGATTACCCGCGCGCGCAACCACCGCTGGACTTCGACCTGATGGGCAGCGACTACCGCCCCGGCGACCGCTCACGCCGTGAAGACGACCGCTACCTGCTGCTCGAAGCCCTGCTTTCAGCCCGTGACCAGCTTTACATCAGTTGGGTCGGCCGTAGCATCCGCGACAACAGTGACCGCCCGGCCTCGGTACTGATCGGTCAACTGCGTGACCATCTCGCCAGTGGCTGGCACCACGCAAACAGCGACGAGCCACTGATAGATGCCATGACACAAGAGCATCCGCTGCAACCGTTCAGCGCCCGCTATTTCCATGAGGGCGATGCGCTGTTCAGCTACGCGCGCGAATGGCAGTTGCTCCACGAAGCGTCCGATGCCCTCCCAACCGAACACGACCTGGCTCCCCACCAACAGGAAGAGCCCCTGAGCCTCGGCCAGCTCCAAGACTTCCTGCGCAACCCGGTCAAACACTTCTTCAGCCAACGCCTGAAAGTATTCTTCGAGGCCGCCGAAGTCCCGCTGGCCGACGAAGAGCCCTTCGTTCTCGACGCACTGCAACGCTACAGCCTGAGCGACAGCCTGCTCAGTGCTGCACTCACCCAACCCGATCACCTCGACCAGGCGCTGAATGCCCAGGCCCTGCGTCTGCAAGGCAGTGGCCTGTTGCCGATGGTCGGTTTTGGCGAATGCCTGCGTAACGAACTGATCGAGCCCTTGCCCGACCTGCTGCGACGCTACCAGCAATTACTGGCCCTTTGGCCCACCCCGCACCCCGGCGCCGAACCCGTCAGTTTTGAGCATCATGACGTTCAATTGGAAGGCTGGATCAGCGGATTGCATCGGCGCAGTGATGGCGGGTTGCTCAGCGTCACCACCATTCCCAACAGCATCGGCTCGATCAAGACCCGCAAGTGGCATCGCCTGATTCGCCCCTGGGTCAATCACGTGGTTGCCTGCGCCTGCGGCCTGCCGTTAAGCACGGGCTTGGTGGCCAGCGACGACACCCTGCTCCTGCCACCACTGGATACATCCAATGCCCGGGAAATCCTCTGCAACCTGCTGCTGGCCTGGCATACCGGAATGAGCAAACCGCTACCCGTTGCCGTGAAAACCGCCTTCGCGTGGCTCAGCCAAACCGACCCAGTCAAGGCCGAAGCCGCCGCCAGTAAAACCTACGAAGGCGATGGCCTGACCAACCATGGCGAGCGTCGCGAAACCTCGGCGCTCACCCGGCAATTCCCCGACTACGCCACACTGATCGCCAGCGAAGAGTTTGAAGGTTGGTGCGAAACCCTGTATCGCCCCTTGCTCAACGCACCATGGCGATCACTCACCGGCGAGGACGGCGCATGACCCGTAAACCCTTGGCCCTGGCCTTCCCGCTCAAAGGCAGTCAGCTGATCGAAGCCAGCGCGGGTACCGGCAAGACGTTCACTATCTCCGCCCTCTACCTGCGCCTGGTCCTCGGCCACGGTGGCGACGAAGCAGGCTTCGGCCGTGAATTGCTGCCGCCGCAAATCCTGGTGGTGACCTTCACCGACGCCGCCACCAAGGAGCTGCGCGAACGCATCCGCATCCGCCTGGCCGAAGCCGCACGCTTTTTTCGCGAAGAAATCGAACAGCCCGATGCCCTGATCGCCGATCTGCGCGCCGAGTACCCACCCGAACAATGGCCTGCCTGCGCCAACCGACTGGACATCGCCGCCCAGTGGATGGATGAAGCCGCTGTCTCGACGATCCACAGTTGGTGCCAGCGCATGCTGCGCGAACATGCCTTCGACAGCGGCAGCCTGTTCACCCAGACCCTGGAAACCGACCATAGCGACCTGCTCGGCGAAGTGTTGCGCGATTACTGGCGGCTGTTCTGCTACCCGATGCACGACGACGCCCTCAACTGGGTGCGCAGCAACTGGGGCGGCCCCGCCGCGTTAATGCCGCGAGTACGTGCGCTATTTGGCAGCGAACGGCCGACGGGTGAAACCCGCGAGCCCGCCGAGCTGATCAACGCGTGCCTGCAGGAACGCCGCGAAGCACTGCAAACGCTCAAGGCCCCCTGGCAACAATGGGCCGCCGAACTGCGCGATATCTGCCTGCAAGCCGTGGCCGCAAAAACCGTCGACGGCCGCAAGATGCAAGCCCGTTACTTCGAGCCCTGGTTCGAAAAGATCAGCGCCTGGGCCGCTGACGAAACCCTTGAGCAACTGGACATCGGCACCGGTTTCACCCGTCTCACGCCCGATGGTATGGCCGAAGCCTGGAAGGGCGAACCGCCGCAGCATCCCGGTATCGACGCCATGGCCGGCCTCAAGGCCGCCCTTGATGCGCTGCCGACCCCCGACGCCGCCGTGTTGCAACACGCCGCCGGCTGGGTGGGCAAACGCTTCGAGGACGAAAAACGTCGCCGCGCCGAGATGGGGTTCGACGACATGCTCATCCGCCTCAACGCCGCCCTGCAAGCCGACGGCGGTGAACGCTTGGCCAGTGTGATCCGCGAGCAGTTTCCGGTGGCCTTGATCGATGAATTCCAGGACACCGACCCGGTGCAATACAGCATCTTCGACAGCATCTACCGCATCGAAGAAAACCACCTCGACAGCGGGCTGTTCCTGATCGGCGATCCCAAGCAAGCGATCTACGCCTTCCGTGGCGCCGACATCTACACCTACCTGCGCGCCCGCCAATCCACTACCGGTCGCCACCACACATTGGGCACCAACTTCCGCTCCAGCCATGCGATGGTCGAGGCGGTAAATCACGTATTCCAGCGTGCAGAAACAGGTCGCGGTGCGTTCCTGTTCCGCGAACCCAACGGTGAAAACCCTGTGCCTTTCCACTCGGTGCTGTCCCAGGGCCGCAAGGAACAATTGCAGGTTAATGGGCAAACGCTGCCGGCCATGAACCTCTGGCACTTACCTACCGACCAGCCAGTGTCCAATGCGGTTTATCGTCAGCAATTGGCGGCCGCCTGTGCCACGCACATTGTTGAATTGCTCAACGGCGGGCAGCAAGGTACCGCCGGTTTCCTACGGCCGGACGTGAGCTTCACCGGTGTGCTTCCGTCAGACATCGCCATTCTCGTTCGCGACGGCAAGGAAGCCCAAGCCGTGCGCACCGAACTGGCAGCCCGTGGCGTACGCAGCGTCTACCTCTCCGATAAGGACTCAGTCTTCGCCGCCCAGGAAGCCCACGACCTGCTCGCCTGGCTCAAGGCCTGCGCCGAGCCGGATGTCGAGCGCCCGCTGCGCGCCGCCTTGGCCTGCGTCACGCTGAACCTGTCGTTGCCGGAACTGGAGCGTCTGAACCAGGATGAGCTCGCGTGGGAAAGCCGTGTCATGCAGTTCCGTGGCTACCGCGCGATCTGGCGTACCCAAGGCGTGCTGCCGATGCTGCGCCGCCTGCTGCACGACTTCAAACTGCCGCAAACCCTGATCGCCCGCAGTGATGGCGAACGGGTGCTGACCAACCTGCTGCACCTCAGCGAATTGCTGCAACAGGCAGCCTCGGAACTGGACGGCGAACAGGCACTGATCCGACACCTGGCGGAACACCTGGCACTCTCCGGCCAGGCGGGTGAAGAACAAATCCTGCGCCTGGAAAGTGATGAGCAATTGGTCAAGGTGGTGACGATCCACAAGTCGAAAGGCCTGGAGTACGACCTGGTTTTCCTGCCTTTCATCTGCTCGGCCAAACCGGTCGACGGCAGCCGCTTGCCGCTGCACTACCACGATGAACACGGCAAATCCCACGTCAGCCTGCGCCCTACGCCCGAGTTGATCGCCCAGGCCGACAACGAGCGCCTGGCCGAAGACCTGCGCCTGTTGTATGTCGCCCTGACCCGCGCCAAGCATGCATGCTGGCTGGGCATCGCTGACCTCAAGCGTGGCAACAGCAATAGCTCCGTGTTGCACCTGTCGGCGTTGGGCTATCTGCTCGGCGCTGGTGCTTCGCTGGGGGAGTCTGCCGGTCTGGCGCGCTGGCTGTTGGACCTGCAAGCAGGTTGCCCTGCCATCGACTATGCCCAGGTGCCCGAAGCGCAACCCATCGTCTTCCACCCACCCCGCAACGAAGCCACACTGCGGGCGCCCTTGCTGCCCAAGCGCAAGGCCGCGGAAAACTGGTGGATTGCCTCCTACAGCGCCTTGCGTATCGGCGACAGCATGAGTGCCGCCACGCTCGAAGCGCCGGAAAGCCCCCAGGCCCAGAAGCTGTTCGATGACGAGCGCCTCGACCCCGATGCCCCCCGCGAAGTGGCGGCGTCCGGCGGCGACATCCACCGTTTCCCACGCGGTCCTAACCCAGGGACTTTCCTTCACGGTCTGCTCGAGTGGGCAGGGGAGGAGGGCTTCAACGTCACACCCGAGGCCATCGAAAAGGCCGTGGGCGCCCGCTGCAATCGTCGTAACTGGGAAGGCTGGATCATCACCCTCAGCGGTTGGCTCGGCCACCTGTTGCAAACGCCATTGCCGGTGCATAACGGTCACGTTTCCCTCAACGGTTTGCAGCAGTACCAGATCGAAATGGAGTTCTGGTTCGCCAGCCACAAAGTCGACGTACTCGCCCTCGATAAACTGGTGTGCCAGTACACCCACAGCGGCGTGTCCCGCGTTGCCGCCGAACCCGTGCTGCTCAACGGTATGTTCAAGGGCTTTATCGACTTGACCTTTGAACATGACGGCCGCTATTACGTAGCGGATTACAAATCCAACTGGCTCGGCCCCGACGATTCGGCCTACACCCAGGACGCCATGGAACAGTCGATCCTCGAACATCGGTACGACCTGCAATACGTGCTTTACCTGCTGGCCCTGCACCGCCAACTCAAGGCGCGCCTGCCGGACTACGACTACGACCGCCATGTCGGCGGTGCGCTGTATCTGTTCCTGCGCGGAACCCGGTCCGCGAGCCAGGGTGCGTATTTCACCCGGCCGCCACGGGACCTGATCGAAGGCCTGGACCTGCTGTTCCAGGGCAAGACCCTCCCGCCCAAGGTTGAGCCCGCCTGGGAACAAGGAGTGCTGTTATGAGCCTGTCGCCGTTACCGCTGGAGGCGTTGATGCCGCTCAGTCGCGCCGCCGACCTGGTGCAACTGCTGGAGCGTTGGGTCGATCGCGGTTGGTTGCGCGCCCTGGACAAAGCCTTCGTCGGCTTCCTGCACGAGCTTGACCCGCACGCTGACCCGCTGGTACTGCTGGCGGCCGCACTGACCAGCCATCAATTGGGCCATGGCCACGTCTGCCTCGACCTGTTCGAAACCCTCAAGGCGCCGGACTTTGCCCTGTCGTTGCCGCCTGAAGGCGACCTGCAAACCGGTGCCATGCTGCTGCCGTCGCAGTTGCTGGAAGGCCTGGACGGCGCCCACTGGTGCCATGAGCTGGCTGCCAGCCACTTGGTCGCGTTGGCAGTCGATGGTAGCGAATCCGCCCAAAGTCGCCCCTTGGTGCTGTCCGGCAAACGCCTGTACCTGCGCCGTTACTGGACCTACGAGCGGCGCATCGACACCGCCTTGCGCCTGCGGCTCGCCACCCAGGAAAGTGTCGCCGCCGATTTGCCGCAGCGCCTGGACAGCCTGTTCGACCAACCGCCGCCTGACGGCGTAATCGACTGGCAAAAGCTCGCCTGCGCCCTGGCCACTCGCGGTGCATTCAGCATCGTCACCGGTGGCCCCGGCACCGGCAAGACCACCACCGTGGTGCGCCTGCTCGCGCTGTTACAGGCGCCGGCTGTCGAAACCGGCAGCCCGTTGCGCATTCGCCTGGCCGCGCCCACCGGCAAGGCTGCCGCACGCCTCACCGAGTCCATCAGCCAGCAAGTGCTGTCGCTGAAAGTGCCGGACAACGTGAAGGAAAAAATCCCGACTCAGGTCACCACCGTCCACCGGCTGCTGGGCAGTCGCCCAGGCACGCGGCATTTCCGTCACCACATCGGTAACCCGTTGCCTCTGGATGTGTTGGTCGTGGATGAAGCCTCGATGATCGACCTGGAAATGATGGCCAACCTGCTCGACGCCTTGCCACCCCATGCTCGCCTGGTATTACTGGGCGACAAGGATCAACTGGCGTCGGTAGAAGCGGGCGCCGTACTCGGTGATTTGTGCCGTGATGCCGAAGCCGGCTTCTACAGCGCCGAGACCCGCCAATGGTTGCAAGCCGTCAGTGGCGAAGACCTCAGTGCCAGTGGCTTGCAGGAAGACCTCGACGGTACCCATCCCCTGGCCCAGCAAGTGGTGATGCTGCGTTACTCACGCCGTTTCGGCGAAGGCAGTGGCATCGGCCAACTGGCGCGCTGGGTCAACCAGCAAAACGCTGAAGAAGCCCGCAAGCTGCTGGCAGCGCGTAGTCACGATGATCTGTTTTGCGTCAGCCTCAAAGGCGAACACGATTACGCCCTGGAGCGTCTGGTACTGGACGGACAGGGTGACGGTGCCGAGGGCTATCGCTATTACCTCAATCTGTTGCAAAGCGCCCGGCCATCTGCCGCCACCCCGCGCGAAGACACCGCCTGGACCCACTGGGCGCAACAACTGCTGCAAGCCTTCGATGCTTTCCAACTGCTCTGCGCGGTACGCAAGGGCCCTTGGGGCGTTGAAGGCCTCAACCTGCGCATCACCGCCGCCCTGCGCAAGGTGCGCCTGATCGAAGGCGACGAGCAATGGTACGAAGGGCGCCCGGTGCTGATGACCCGCAACGATTACGGCCTGGGTTTGATGAACGGTGACATCGGCATCGCGCTGAAACTGCCCGAAAGCGACGGCGGCCCCCCAGTGCTGCGCGTAGCGTTCCCACGTAACGATGGCCAGGGCGGCGTGCGTTTTGTGCTGCCCAGCCGTCTGAATGATGTGGAAACCGTGTACGCCATGACCGTGCACAAATCCCAGGGCTCGGAGTTCACCCACACGGCGCTGATCCTGCCGGATGCGCTGAACCCGGTGCTCACCAAAGAGTTGATCTACACCGGCATCACCCGTGCCAAACGCTGGTTCAGCCTGATCGAACCCCGGGGCGGCGTGTTTGAAGAGGCCGTGCGGCGCAAGGTCAAGCGCTTGAGTGGGTTGATGCTGGAGTTGGGTCAGGAGTCAGAAATATCCGACGCTGTGCTATCGTTGCGGCATCACCCCGAAAACACCTGAGAGTATCGCTGCATGAACGTGGCCGTCTCGCCCACAGAGCGAAGTTTGAGCTGGAGACGCCTGCTGCTGGCAATCCTGTGTGTGCTCGCGCCGCACGCCTTCGCCCAGGCGCCCGATCCCGCAGACCTTGCAGACCAGCGCGCCCAGGCGGTCACCCAAGTGGTGCTTGGCATCCTCAGTTATGCCCGCTGGCCAGTCGAGCCGGCGCAATTGCGCCTGTGTATCGTCGGCCCGACCCAGTACACCGACGACCTGATCAAAGGCACTACCCAGGCCACCGGCCGTCCGGTCGTGGTGCAGCGCCTGCTGGCCAGCCATCCCGATATCGTCACCGCGTGCGATGCGGTGTACATCGGCAAACTCTCCGCGGATGAGCGCAGCCAACTGTTCGCCGCATTGATCGGCCACCCGGTGCTCAGCATCAGCGAAGGCGGCGACCAGTGCACCGTGGGCAGCCTGTTCTGCTTGCGGGTGGGGGATCAACAGGTGTCTTTCGAAGTCAACCTGGACTCCGTGGCCCGCAGCGGCGTGCGCATTCACCCCAGCGTGTTGCAACTGTCCCGTCGCCGAGCGCCCGCGCAATGAGCGGCGCCAAGGTGCGACCGACGCTGCGCTCGGTCATCGGCCGAGGGCACCTGATCCTGGCGCTGTTGGCCGTGACCCTGGCCAGCGTGTCCCTGACCCTGCTCGGTGTGTTGGCGCTGCGGGTGTATGCCGAACACAACCTGCACCTGATCGCGCGCTCCATCAACTACACCGTGGAAGCGGCGGTGGTGTTCAACGACAGCGCCGCAGCCACCGAAGCCCTCAGCCTGATTGCCTCCACCGAAGAGGTGGCCCAGGCCGAAGTCTTCGATGCCAATGGTAAGTTGCTGGCGCAGTGGATACGCCCGGATACCGGCCTTCTCTCGCGTGTGGAACTGGAGCTGGCGCATACGCTGCTCGAACAACCCATCAGCCAGCCGATCCTTCACCAAGGGCGAACCATCGGCAGCATCCATCTCATCGGCCACGGCGGTAGCCTGCTGCGCTTCCTGCTCAGCGGCCTGGCCGGGATCTTCATCTGCACCGCCCTCAGCGCGTGGATTGCCCTGCACCTGGCGCGACGCTTGTTGCGCGGCATCACCGGCCCGCTGCAAAGCCTCGCCGCCGTGGCCCACGCCGCCCGCAGCGAACGCGACTTCGACCGCCGCGTACCGCCGGCAAAAATCGCCGAACTCGACAGCCTGGGCAGTGACTTCAACGCCTTGCTCGGCGAGATGGAAGCCTGGCAAAGCCACCTGCAAAGCGAAAACGAATCCCTCGCCCACCAGGCCAACCACGACAGCCTCACCGGCCTGCCCAACCGCGCCTTCTTCGAAGGCCGTTTGATCCGCGCCCTGCGCAGCGCAGCCAAGGCCAAGGAACAAGTGGCAGTGCTGTACCTCGACAGCGACCGCTTCAAAGAGATCAATGACAGCTTTGGCCACGCCGCCGGTGATGCCGTCCTCGTGGCCGTCGCCGAGCGTGTGCGCGCGCAATTGCGCGAAGACGACCTGGTGGCGCGCCTGGGCGGCGACGAGTTCGCCATACTGCTGGCGCCGTTGCACAAGGTCGAAGACGCCGAGCGCATCGCCGACAAGATCATCGCCAGCATGGACGTGCCGATCTCCGTGCCCGGCAACACCCAGGTATTGACCTCTCTCAGTATCGGCATTGCCATCTACCCCGATCATGGCGCCACCCCCGGCACCTTACTCAATGCTGCCGACGCAGCGATGTACCAGGCCAAGCGTTTGTCCTCGGGCGGCCAGCAAACGGCGGAGTCGGAGAACCCCGTCGTCAACGTTAAACACAGGAGTTGATCCCTTGTTCTCGACCGCGCGTTTCATGTTTATCACCCTGCTGGTGTCATTGCTCGCCCTCGGCGGTTGCCAGACGGCCCCACCCAAAGGCCTGACCCCGGCGCAAGTCGCCGTTCTCAAGCAGCAAGGCTTTGAACTGACCGACGAAGGCTGGGCATTCGGCTTGTCCGGCAAAGTGCTGTTTGGCAGCGATGTCGAGGCGCTCAACCAACCCAGCACCGACATCGTCCAGCGCATCGGCAAGGCCCTGCTGGGCGTGGGGATTGAACGCGTCCGCATCGACGGTCACACCGACGCGTCGGGCAAGGAAACCTACAACCAGCAACTGTCCCTGCGCCGCGCTAAAAGTGTGGCGACGGTGTTGATGAGTGTGGGCATGAAGGAAGAAAACATCCAACTGCGCGGCTTGGGCAGCAGCGAGCCGGTGGCGTCCAATGACACCGCGGCGGGGCGCACGGAGAATCGACGGGTGTCGATAGTGGTGATGTCGGACTGAGCGGCTTCACCCGTTTCAATCTGAAATACGATCAAAAGGTGGGAGGGGGCTTGCTCCCGATAGCAGTGGGTCAGTGATCGATAAGCTGACTGTCACACCGCCATCGCAGCAAAGGTATCTACACAATATTGTAGTGAGCGGGCTTGTCCCGCGCTGGGCTGCGAAGCGGCCCCAGCTCTTTGTTTAAAAAGACTGGGACTGCTGCGCAGTCCAGCGGGAGCAAGCTCCCTCGCCACAGGTTACTTTGCGCTCTTAAGACTTCTTAACTGACCGGCATTAGGGTTTGCCCCCGATACCAGTGGGTCAGTGATCGATAAGCTGACTGTCACACCGCCATCGGGAGCAAGCCCCACCACCTTTTGATTGGTGTTGGCTTAACGGTCCGGTGTCATTGCCTGCGTTGATGCCCCATCACCGAATCTCAGCAAAAACCTTCAAGCATTTTTCCTGTAGGAAAAGTCTGCCATGACGAATCTTGATGGCTAGGCTGACGAAGTTTCGCTTTTTCGCAAAGGGTGGGCTTAGTTAAATGGCCGCTCCAACTAACCACCGTAAAGGACTGCGATGAGCATAAACGTCAGTGATTTCCGCCAGAAATTTTCTAAGGCTAGGCTTTCAAACGTTGCTTTTGATGAGCTGTTGAGCGCAAGAGAGTTGTTCGAGTCTGAAAGACAGGGCATTCGATTCGATAACAAGGTCGCCCACATCAGTCCTCTACAATTACCCGTCCTAAGTGAGGAACTAGATAGAATTCGAACCATGATCGATCACGAAAGCCATGTCTTGATTCTTGAAGGTTTTGAAGTCGACAAACTTGAAAGTTTCAAATCGCTGATATGGACATTTGGTTCTCTACTCGGTGTGCCGATGGTGCAGAACCATCTCGGTCATAAGGTGATCGAGGTTTATGACAGAGGCGCTAAGAGCATTGAGGAAGGTGCGAGATACCATCAAACCCGCCAAGGCGCCTATGTACATAACGATGGAGTGAGCGACCCGTTACCTATCGATTACCTGATCCTGGCTTGCGGACAGAAAGCACTTTTGGGAGGTGAGAGCATTCTGATTGATGCAAGTGCGGTATACGCGGAGTTGATGACATTTCCAGAAATACTGGAAGAACTTAAGTGCGACTTTTTTTTTGAAAATCGCGGCATGTCAGATGAGGAACAGTTGTTCAAAGCGCCCATCCTTAGCTTTTCCAATGAAGGTATTCCGCTGATCAGATACTTTCGCGTCTACATTGAGTCAGCTCACCTTAAGGCGGGAGTGCCATTAACATTGGCTCAATCCCAAGCACTAAACTTTCTGGACACCGTTCTTGATCAGTCATCGGTTCAGCATCGAGTGTTGCTCGAGCCAGGGCAGATACTTATTTCAGCCGATAATAAGTTTCTCCATACCCGTACGCACTTTATCGATACGAATACGCCACGTGGCGTGATTGATGATTCGGAGTGCTTGAGTGATCTAAATCGCTACATGCTACGGATGTGGTTACGCAAACAATGATGCCCCGACGCACATAACGTGCAGCCGCCACTATCCGCCATAAGCCGAGCCCCATGGATAACTCCGATATTGCGATCACGCTGGTCTTGATCTCTGCCTTTATGCACGCCACTTGGAACGCCGTAGTCCGCGCCGGTAGCAGTCGCTTCATGACCTTGGCGATGGTGGATGGCACTGCGCTGGTGATATGCCTGCTGGCGCTGCCGCTTGTCAGTGTGCCGAGCCTGGAGGTGGGGGGTTATATCTTCGTCTCCGTGGTCCTCAATACGGTCTATCGGTTATTTCTGATCAACGCTTACGAAACCGGTGACTTCGGTCAGGTTTACCCGGTGATGCGTGGGGTACCCCCGGTACTGGTCGCGCTGTTTTCCTACTTTCTGCTGCATGAAGAGTTGTCATTCCAGGCCTTAACCGGAGTGTTGATGATTTGTGCGGGAATTATCAGCCTGACCTTTGTTCGCAGGATGACGGCGCAGAGGTTCAAGCCGATCCTGATGGCGGTGTGCGCCGGGGCGTTTATTGCGTCTTACACGGTGGTGGATGCCAAGGGTGTAAGAGCCAGTGAGACGGTGCTGCAGTACATCATCTATCTGACGGTGTTCCAGAGTATTCCAATTCCACTGCTGGCGTTTTCCAAAGAACGCTCGGCCTTGGCTCAAACGATACGTGGGCATTGGCGAATCGGCCTATTAGGTGGTGTTTTTTACCTGGCGTCCTACGGATTGGTGTTGTTTGCGTTGTCGCTGGACGCGGTGGCCAAGGTCTCAGCGCTGCGGGAAACCAGTGTTATTATCGGCGCCATTATTGCCGCGCTGTTCTTTCATGAACGGTTCGGTTGGCGACGGATGCTGTCGGCATTCGTCATTGTTAGCGGGATCATCTTGATCAAAGTGAGCACCTGATGGCTCAGCGTCCGCCTCCCACACCGATGCTTCAAGCGTTCGTCAGTGCTGCGCAAACCGGTAGTTTTTCGCGTGCGGCGTCTGAGCTTAACCTTACCGCCAGTGCCATTAGCCATCAAATTGCAGGCCTGGAGGAGTGGTGGGGCGTGCAGTTGTTTGAGCGGCATTCACGCGGCGTCAAGCTGACCGCAGCGGGGCAAGCCTTATTGCCGGTTACCGATGGCTTTTTCAATGCACTGGATGGGGTACTGCAGTCCCTCAACCCCGGTAAATCCCAACCGTTGTACCTCTCATGCACGTCTTCCCTCTGTTCGACGTGGCTAATCCCCAGGCTGCATGGGTCGCACACTGAGGCCTCGTTCAACCTTGATCTGGTACTGACCAGCGCCGACATGAACAACACCCGCCTGGAAGCTCATCAATACGATGTCGCGGTGGTGATGGGGTACGGCGATTACCCGGATCATCATGTTGAGCTGCTGATGCGTGACGCGGTGTTCCCGGTTTGTTCACCGGAGTTTCTGCGGTTGAAGGGGGATATTTCACTGGAGGGTGTCGCTCGGTACCCGCTGATTCATCGGGTGGACGATCAGGTATGTCCAGGGTGGGAAAGCTGGTTTGCGTTTCAGGGGTTGGCGCCGCCGCCTTATCACCATGGGCCGCGATTTCCGGATTCGAGCCTGGCGATCAGTTTGGCAGTGAAAGGCACAGGGATCGCGCTGGGCAGGACTGCGTTGGTGTTTGACCAATTGGAAGACGGTGCGTTGGTTGCGTTGAAAAGCCCCGTGATGATGTCGCCGGCGGCCTACTACATCATTTGTCGTAGCGGGCGGCAGTCAGAGCCGGATATCGCTCGGCTGATTGAATGGCTCAAGACCAGTGCGAGTAAGTTTCTGCGCGAAGTTCGGGCGCGGTATCCGCAAATTGCCGGGGCTGGTGCGGTTTAAATGTGGGAAGGCGCAAGGCTCCTCCCACATTCGAACGGTATCGCTTAACGGCCCGGCGTCATCGCCTGCGTCAAGTCATCTACCACGGCTTTGCCCATCTCACACAGGTAATGCGCAGCCCATGCGTATTGCTCGCCACGCACATCCATGGCGGCTTCCATCGCGAGTTTCTTGGAGTAAAAAAGTAAGGTGGAGGCGTGTTCCAAAGCTTCCTCAATCGGCATGCCGGAGTTGACGCGGAACAAGGGTTTTTGATTTTCGCCGTAGTCGCCGAAGGTGGCTACGCCGAGGGTGGTGATGGAGGAAAGCGGTGGGTCGGGGACGATTTTTGACATGATGGTTCCCAAATTTACAGTAGGGGTCACCACGGCATGTCGCTAAACATGAAGAGGTGGCAGCTGTACACGGGTTAGCGAACCGGTAAATTTGGGAACCCGGCAGACCCGAAGGTCTCCCGCGTACAGCCGCCATAAACGGTAAAGACAGATAAAAAGCCTGGCAATACTTTGGCATCACATCCCAACTAATCCGAGTCGCTAAACCCGATCGCTGATGAGCAGCGAAGTCAGGAGGCTAGTGACCCAAACGGTAAGGCGCAATGGGGTAGAGAGTCTCTAGGAAACGTCCTGCAATTTAAAGCGAATCGTCGTTGATGGCACTTTAATCCGCGAACCGCATCTCCCGCGTCTCACCCATCAACAACCCCTGATTCTGCTCCGTCACCTCCCTTATGTAATCCCACAACAACGTAATCCGCTTCAACTTGCGCAAATCCTCCCTGCAATACATCCAGAACTGCCGTGTAATCGCAATCTGCTCCCCCAGCACCGGCAGCAACCGCGGATCCTGCGCCGCCAAAAAGCACGGCAATATCGCCATCGACCGCCCCTGCTGCGCCGCCACGTACTGCGCGATCACGCTGGTACTGCGCAGGCTGGCGCTGGCGCCGGGCACCACGTTCGCCAGGTACAGCAGCTCTGAACTGAACGCCAAATCATCCACGTAGCTGATAAACGGATGTTCGGCCAAATCCGTGGGTTTGCGGATCGGCGGGTGTTGGTCCAGGTATTCCTGGGTCGCGTACAGCTGCAGTTTGTAGTCGCACAATTTGCAGCACACATAGGGCCCGTGTTCCGGCCGTTCCAGGGCGATGACGATGTCGGCTTCGCGCTTGGACAGGCTGATGAAGTGGGGCAGGGGCAGGATGTCCACCGAGATGGCCGGGTAGGTGTCGACGAAGTGGCTCAATTGCGGGGTGACGAAGAAGCTGCCGAACCCTTCGGTGCAGCCCATGCGCACGTGGCCGGACAGCGCCACGCCGGAGCCGGAGACTTGTTCGCAGGCCATGTGCAGGGTGCTTTCGATGGACTCGGCGTAGCCCAGCAAACGCTGGCCCTCAGGAGTGAGGACGAAACCGTTGGTCCGGGATTTTTCGAACAGCAGGGTGCCGAGGGACACTTCCAGTGAACTGATGCGCCGCGACACGGTGGTGTAGTCCACCGCCAGGCGCTTGGCGGCCACGCTGGCCTTGCGGGTGCGGGCCACTTCGAGGAAAAACTTCAGGTCATCCCAGTTCAGGGAGCCCAGCGACGTGATGTTTTTTTGCATATTGGTCCGGCATTTATGTGCGTTCTTATTAGAGATTTGCACATCTATACTCCAAAAACAGTCCGAACGCCTCATTTCCCAAGGCGGTTACGCGCCTTGTCTCTGTATAAATATAAGATTGGAGACCACATGAACGCATCTGCCGATATTTCCGTGCAACAGGTCAAGTTGCTGATCAACGGCGAGTGGGTCGAGTCCAAGACCACCGAGTGGCAAGACATCGTCAACCCGGCTACCCAAGAGGTGCTGGCCAAAGTCCCGTTCGCCACCGCCGATGAAGTCAACGCCGCCATCGACGCCGCCCACCGCGCCTTCCAAACCTGGAAGCTGACGCCAATCGGCGCGCGCATGCGCATCATGCTTAAGCTGCAAGCCTTGATCCGTGAACATTCCAAGCGCATCGCCGTGGTGCTCAGCAACGAGCAAGGCAAGACCATTGCCGATGCCGAGGGCGATATTTTCCGTGGCCTGGAAGTGGTGGAGCACGCTTGTTCCATCGGCACCCTGCAAATGGGCGAATTCGCTGAAAACGTCGCCGGTGGCGTCGATACCTACACGCTGCGCCAACCCATCGGCGTGTGCGCCGGTATCACCCCGTTCAACTTCCCGGCGATGATTCCGCTGTGGATGTTCCCGATGGCGATTGCCTGCGGTAACACCTTCGTACTCAAACCGTCCGAACAGGACCCGCTGTCGACCATGCTGTTGGTGGAGCTGGCGCTGGAAGCCGGTGTACCGGCCGGTGTGCTCAACGTGGTACACGGCGGCAAGGACGTGGTGGATGCGCTGTGCACCCACAAAGACATCAAGGCCGTGTCCTTCGTCGGCTCGACCGCCGTGGGCACCCACGTCTATGACCTGGCCGGCAAACACGGCAAGCGCGTGCAATCGATGATGGGCGCCAAGAACCACGCGGTGGTGCTGCCGGATGCCAACCGCGAACACACCCTCAATGCCCTGGTCGGTGCCGGTTTCGGCGCGGCGGGCCAACGTTGCATGGCCACCTCGGTGGTGGTGCTGGTGGGCGCGTCCAAGCAATGGCTGCCAGACCTCAAGGCGCTGGCGCAAAAGCTCAAGGTCAACGCGGGCAGCGAAGCGGGCACGGATGTGGGCCCGGTGATTTCCAAGCGCGCCAAGGCACGTATCCTGGAACTGATCGAAAGCGGCGTGAAAGAAGGCGCCAAGCTGGAGCTGGACGGCCGCGACATCAAGGTGCCGGGCTTCGAGCAAGGCAACTTTGTCGGCCCGACCCTGTTCTCGGGCGTGACCCCCTCCATGCAGATCTACACCCAGGAAATCTTCGGCCCAGTGCTGGTGGTGCTGGAAGTGGCGACCCTCGATGAGGCCATCGCGCTGGTCAACGCCAACCCGTTCGGCAACGGCACCGGCCTGTTCACCCAGAGCGGTGCGGCGGCGCGTAAGTTCCAGAGCGAAATCGATGTCGGCCAGGTCGGCATCAATATCCCGATCCCGGTGCCGGTGCCGTTCTTCAGTTTCACCGGTTCCCGTGGTTCCAAGCTCGGCGACCTCGGCCCGTACGGCAAGCAAGTGGTGCAGTTCTACACCCAGACCAAAACCGTCACCAGCCGTTGGTTCGATGACGACACGGTCAATGATGGCGTTAACACCACCATCAACCTGCGCTGATTCGGGAGACGACCATGAAGATTGCATTTATCGGCTTGGGCAACATGGGCGCGCCCATGGCTCGCAACCTGATCAAGGCCGGCCACGCGCTGAACCTGTTCGACTTGAACCAGACGGTGCTCAAGGAACTGGCCGAGCTGGGCGGCACCATCAGCGCTTCACCACGCGATGCGGCGAAAGACGCTGAGCTGGTGATTACCATGCTGCCGGCGGCGGCGCATGTGCGCAGCGTATGGCTGAATGACGACGGCGTTTTGGCCGGTATCGGCAAAGGTGTACCGGCGGTGGATTGCAGCACCATCGACCCGCAAACCATCCGTGACGTAGCGGCTGCGGCGGCCAAGCAAGGTGTCGTCGTAGCCGACGCCCCGGTCTCCGGCGGCACCGGCGGCGCCGCCGCAGGGACGCTGACCTTCATGGTCGGCGCCACCCCGGAACTGTTCGCCACCCTGCAACCGGTGCTGGCGCAGACGGGCCGTAACATCGTGCATTGCGGTGAGGTGGGCACCGGGCAAATCGCCAAGATCTGCAACAACCTGTTGCTGGGCATCAGCATGGTCGGCGTCAGCGAGGCCATGGCCCTGGGCGATGCGCTGGGTATCGACACGCAAGTGCTGGCGGGAATTATCAACAGCTCCACCGGGCGTTGCTGGAGTTCCGACACCTACAACCCATGGCCTGGCGTGATTGAAACCGCGCCGTCGTCCCGTGGCTATACCGGCGGGTTTGGTGCCGACCTGATGCTCAAGGATTTGGGCCTGGCCACCGAAGCGGCGCGCCAGGTGCACCAGCCGGTGATCCTCGGCGCCGTGGCCCAGCAGCTGTATCAAGCGATGAGCCAGCGCGGGGAGGGGGGCAAGGACTTTTCAGCGATTATCAACAGCTACCTTAAAACCAATTAAGGGGAGGGGGGCCGGCGTAAGGCTGGCTCCCGGCTTTTACACCCGTGTTAAAGGGGGCCAATTTGGCAACGATTGAAATCCCCGAAGGGTAATAGCCGAGTGCCCTGCCCGCGGCTTTTTTAAGCCTGTTGTTCAACGCGGAAAAGTTTTTTTGGTTCTCGCCGGTTGCGGGATCCATATAGCTGCCGTCTGCCCGCTGTACCACCCAGTGCAATCCAATCGGCAAGCCGACACACGACACCGCCATGGCCTCTAGTTTTACCTCGTTGCTGTCGAGTGCGGGACCCGGCAGGTCAATAGGGCAGCCAATTCCTCTGAGCTTGTTTTCGATCGTCGGATAAAGCCAGTTCAACCCGGCGACAAGCATGCCCGGGTTCTTTTCCACCTTCATGTCCAAGCCCAAAAGCCTTCCCGCGATGACAAGACTGTCCGGCATCGAATAACCGGCTTGTTCCAGGTCGGTCTGCCCGTGCCTGACGGTTGTGCAGCCGCTGGTGATCCTGTACAGGTCGCTTTCACAACGATTGTCCAACTCCAGTGTGTCGACGCCTAAATGCTCAGACATTGATCCGGTAAGAACCGGGATTTTATCGACCCCCAGTTCTTTGGCCGCGCACAGCAGGGCAGCCGCGCCGCAGGAGTTGGGAAACACCTGCTTTTTGGCAATTTGGCTGACCGGGTCTGGCGGTTGGTGGATGACTGAGGGCCAGGCAGTTGGGGGCGCGGTACGGATCATGATTACCCTCTGGCGACTGTTCAATTCGCTTGATGAAGTCAGTCCAGATCTTGTCGATCAGCCCACGGAAGGCCTGTAGGAAAGCACTTAATACGCCATGAGTTTGGGCCTTAAAGAGCGCACTGGGCCGAATCCGTGTTCAGTGCGCCAAGGCATAGCGGGTCAAGCAAACACAAAATACTTACGCACCGTCTCGACCACTTCCCACGTTCCCTTCATCCCCGGTTCCACCACGAAGATATCCCCAGCCCGCAGGTGAATCGGCTCCATGCCTTCTGGCGTGATGATGCAGTAGCCTTCCTGGAAGTGGCAGTATTCCCACTTCACGTAGTCCACGTACCACTTGCCCGGTGTGCAGATCCAGGTGCCCATGATCTTGCTGCCGTCTTCGCTGGTGTAGGCGTTGAGGTTGACGGTGTGCGGGTCGCCTTCGAGCTTTTCCCATTTGCACGCGTCCAGGACCGGCAGTGGGTGGGTGTCGCGCAGTACGGTGATGGGCTTGGACATGATGACTCCGAGGCAGTGAATGGAAAGATCCACCCTAAGGCCTTGGGCGTTGCACCAGTGGTCTGAACTCGACATCGGGATGCCCAGAAGCGCAGCGGTATTTATTTGATATAACCCATCACCAATCCGCTATTTCCTCGCAGTAAGTGCGAAAGATTTCCCGCTTCACGCCAGAATTCGCAAGAAAATTCGCAGCTGGCCCTCGTATCATTCACCCCAGTAACCGCCGAGAGCCTGCAAATGAACCCAATAAAAACGTGGTGGGATATCAGCCCGCCCTTGAGTACGGCGACCCCGACCTGGCCGGGAGACACGCCGTTCCAGGAAGAGCGCGTGTGGCAGTTCGGCCCGGAGTGCCCGGTGAATGTCGGGCGCATTACCTTGTCGCCGCACACCGGCGCCCATGTGGATGCGCCGCTGCATTACAGCGCCGACGGTGCACCGATCGGTGAAGTGTCGCTGGACGTGTACATGGGGCCGTGTCGGGTGCTGCATTGCCTGGACAGCGGCGCGTTGGTGCAGCCGCATCAGTTGGAAGGGCGTGTGGATAACGTGCCCGAGCGTGTGTTGCTGCGCACTTATCCACAAGCGCCGCTGACCGAATGGGATGCGGACTTCACTGCCATTGCCCCGCAAACCATCGAGCTGCTGGCCAGCCTGGGGGTGCGCCTGATCGGTATCGATACACCCTCGCTGGACCCGCAGCAGTCCAAGACGATGGATTCCCACAACGCCGTGGCCCGCCATGGCATGGCGATTCTTGAAGGCATCGTGCTCGATGACGTACCGGAAGGCGACTATGAACTGATCGCGCTGCCGCTGCGTTTTGCCCACCTGGACGCGAGCCCGGTCCGCGCCATTCTCCGTCCGCTCAAGGAGCCCACGCGATGAGCCAATGTCCTTTCTCTGCTGATTACCAGCCGCCCGAAGAATGGCATAACGCCGAACTGAATTTTTCCGAGTCCATGAGCTACGGCGATTACCTGGACCTGGGCAAAGTCCTCAGCGCCCAGCACCCGCTGTCGCCGGACCACAACGAAATGCTCTTCATCATCCAGCACCAGACTTCCGAGTTGTGGATGAAACTGATGCTCCACGAACTCAAGGCTGCCCGCGAGCACGTACGACTGGGCGAATTGCCGCCGGCGTTCAAGATGCTGGCGCGGGTGTCGCGGATCTTCGATCAACTGGTGCACGCCTGGGCGGTGCTGGCGACGATGACGCCGTCGGAGTACAAGGCCATCCGCCCGTTCCTGGGGCAGTCGTCGGGGTTCCAGTCGTTCCAGTACCGCGAGATCGAATTTATCCTCGGCAATAAAAGTGCGGCGCTGTTGCGGCCTCACGCCCACCGGCCGGAGCTGTTGAACGAGCTGAAAGTGGCGATTGCCACGCCGTCGCTGTATGACGAGGCGATCAACCTGATGATCAAGGCGGGCCTGGCGATTGATCCCAAGCGTGCCGAGCGTGACCCGACGGCGGCGACGGTTCACGATGAGTCCGTGGAGGCGGCGTGGCGGGAGGTGTATCGCGACCCGAACCGTTACTGGGATTTGTATCAGTTGGCCGAGAAGTTTATCGACCTGGAGGATTCGTTCCGCCAGTGGCGCTTCCGCCATGTGACCACGGTGGAGCGGATCATTGGCTTCCAGCCAGGAACCGGTGGCACGGAAGGTGTGGGGTATTTGCGCAAGATGCTCGATACCGTGCTCTTCCCCGAGCTATGGCGAGTACGCTCAACGCTCTAAACAAATGTGGGAGGGGGCTTGTTCCCGATGGCGGAGTGTCAGTCACTTAATAGGTTGACTGGTACTCTGCCATCGGGAGCAAGCCCCCTCCCACAGGGGTTATTGCGCCACGGCTACTTTCGCGTTTCTCATCCGCAACCGATAGGCCACATAGATAATCCCCACCCATACCGGCATCGCATACACCGACTCACGAATCCCTGGGATCGCCAGCATCACGCTGATGATCATCAGCATGAACGCCAGGCACAGGTAGTTGCTGAACGGGAACCAGAAGGTCTTGAACGACGGCGTCACGCCTTGCTCGCCCATGGCTTTGCGGAACTTGATGTGGGTGATGCTGATCAGCGCCCAGTTGATCATCAGCGAGGCAACCACCAGCGCAAACAGCAACTCCAGGGCACTTTGTGGCGCGACGTAGTTGACCACCACGCACAGCATCGTCACCAGTGCCGAAATCGCCAGCGCCCGCAGCGGCACGCCTTGCTTGTTGAGTTTCATCAACGCCTTTGGCGCATCGCCTTGCTCGGCCAGGCCGAACAGCATGCGACTGTTGCAGTACACGCCGCTGTTGTACACCGACAGCGCCGCGGTCAGCACCACGAAGTTGAGGATGTGCGCGGCGGTGTCGTTACCGATCAGCGAGAAGATCTGCACGAACGGGCTGCCGCTGTAGGCATCGCCCGACGCGCCGAGGGTTTGCAGCAGTTGGTCCCACGGGTACAGCGACAGCAACACAGTCAGGGCGCCGACGTAGAAAATCAGGATCCGGTACACCACCTGGTTGATCGCTTTCGGGATCACTTTGCGCGGCTCGCTGGCCTCGGCAGCGGTGATGCCTACCAGCTCCAGGCCACCGAACGAGAACATGATGAACGCCATGGACATCAACAGCCCCATGCCGCCATTCGGGAAGAACCCGCCGTGGCTCCACAGGTTGCTGACCGAGGCTTGTGGGCCGCCGGTGCCGCTGAACAGCAGGTAGCAGCCGAGCGCGATCATGCCGACAATCGCCACCACCTTGATGATCGCAAACCAGAACTCGGCCTCACCGAAGAACTTCACGTTCAGGGTGTTGATCAGGTTCACCGCCACGAAGAACACCAGTGCGCTGACCCAGGTCGGGATTTCCGGCCACCAGAACTGGATGTACTTGCCCACCGCCGTCAGTTCGGCCATGCCCACCAGGACGTAAAGTACCCAGTAGTTCCAGCCCGCCAGGAAGCCTGCGTAGCCGCCCCAGTATTTGTGGGCGAAGTGGCTGAAGGAACCGGCTACCGGCTCTTCGACGATCATCTCGCCGAGCTGGCGCATGATCAGGAACGCGATAAAACCAGCAATCGCGTAGCCCAGGATCATCGACGGCCCCGCCGACTTGAGTACCCCGGCCGAGCCGAGGAACAACCCCGTACCAATCGCCCCTCCCAAGGCGATCAGTTGAATGTGCCGGTTCTTCAGGCCACGCTTGAGGCCTACCGGGTTAACCATGTCATCCGCCATTAACATTCCCTTCTACTTGTTTTTCTCAGGGTTGAGTGCACGCCGCATCAGCCCCTCAGAAGTGCTGAGGGTCAGATATTACTCTGCGTGAACTTTTCGTAATACAACTGAACGCCATCAAGTGCCTGATCCGCCAGCCATTGTTGGACGGATTCGACCATTGGCGGGGGACCGCACAGGTACATATCCGCCGATCTGTCCCGCAATTCGGCCACGTCAAAATGCTCGGTCAGGTAGCCGCGCTTGCCGGGCCAATCCGCTGAGGGGGCGCTAAGGACTTCGGTGTAGCGGAAGTCCGCGATGCTTGAGGCGTAGGCCTGGATGCGCGCCGCTTCGCACAAGTCCTCGGCACCGCGCACGCCATAGTAGAGGTGCACGGGTTGGTCGCAGCCATTGGCGGCCAGTTCGTCGAGCATGCCCAGCAAGGCCGATAACCCGGTTCCGCCTGCCACCAGCACCAAGGGTTTGGTGACGTGACGCAGGTAGAAGGCGCCCAGGGGCGCTTCCATCAACAGCTCATCGCCCACCTGGCAGCGCTCGCGCAAGTAGTTGCTCATCACCCCGTCGGGCAACAGTCGCACCAAAAACTGCAATTGATTGCCCGCAAGGTTGGCGAAGGAATACGAGCGCCAACTGTCGGTGCCAGGTACCGACAGCCGTGCGTATTGGCCCGGTAGAAAATCCAGCGCCTGATCCAACTGCACCTGCAGGATCGCCGTACTGGTCGACACCTGCCGTACCGCGCTCACCGTGCCGCGTACCTGCACCGGTCCCGGCGCATTGCACAGGCTCGAGTCAAAGTCGAAATAGAACGTCGCATCGGACTTCACCCGCGTCTGGCAACTGAGCATTTTGCGTTGTTGCAGGTCGAGGCTGGAGAGGGCTTCCTCATCCACATAGTCCTGGCTGTAGTCGCCGGATTCGCAGCGACCCTGGCAGGTGCCGCACACCCCTTCGCGGCAATCCAAGGGGATCTTGATGCCGTTGCGCAGCGCTGCATCCAGCAGGATTTCATTCGCGCCCACCGGGAAAAACAGGGTCTTGCCGTCGGCAAAACTGAAGGCCACTTTGTGATTCATGTGTTGTTCTCTGCCTATTTATAACGTACGCACGGCCTGTTGTGGTGAGCGGGCTTTTTGTGGTGAGCGGGCTTGCCCCGCGCTGGGGCGCGTAGCGGCCCCAATAAAGTCACCGCATTTCTCCAGTCAAGCCGTAGTGCCTGCACCAGGGGCCGCTGCGCGCCCCAGCGCGGGGCAAGCCCGCTCACCACAACAAGCCCGATCACCACCACAAAAAGCCCGCTCACTACCACAACAAGGGCGCTTTAGAGGTGATAAAAATCCAGCACCGAGTTGATGGTGTCGTTGAGCAGCAGCGCGTGCTTTCGGGTGATCAACCAACTGTCGCCATCAGGCTTGAGGGTGTAAGTGGCGTGGCCGTAAAACTGCTCCGACGTGGCCAGGCGATAGAACAGCGTGTGCCAGTTCAGTTTCACCTCCAGCCTGCCATCCGCCCGCTCGGCGATGCGCACGTTGTTGATCAGGTGCAACGTGCGCGGCATCGGCGTGGCCGACGCCGCCTTGCCGGTGCGCAGGCGGAATACGCGGTCTTCCAGGCCCGAACGGTTGGCGTAATAGATCAGCGACATCTCGCGCTTGGGGTCGCGGGTGTAGACGTGTTCCGAGTCCCACTGCGGCAGGTGGAATTCACTCTGCGGGTCGAACAGCTGCACATAGGCGTCCCAGTCCTGCGCATCGCACAGCTCGGACTTGCGGTAGAAGAACTGCTCGATCTGGTACTGCAATTGCGCATTCATCATTCCACCTCCCGCAATTTCAGCGCTTGGTTATCGAGGCCCTTGAGCAGGAACTGCTGCCAGTTGCGATGCTGGTTCACATAGAGGCCTTCGTGGGTGAATTCGGTGCCGGTCATCGCCGGTTGGATGCCGATGGCTTCGCTGTTCGGCGTGGGGCCGGTTTCCCAGCGGTGGCTGCCGCGTGAGATATCGCTCCAGCGTTCAAGCCGGCCCTGGAAACCGCGCTGGGCTTCGCGGAACTCCACCAGGTCATCCGGCGTGCCCATGCCGGACACGTTGAAGAAATCCTCGAACTGGCGAATGCGGTTTTCACGGTCGGCGTCAGACTCGTTTTTCACCCCCAGGCACTGGCTGATGATCTCGGTCTTGTTCCACGCCACGGGGCGGATGATGCGCAGTTGCGAGCTGATCTGGTCGAGAAAGAACAGGCTCGGGTAGATATTCAAATTGCGCAGGCGGTGCATCATCCATTCGGCTTTTTGCTGGCCGTGTTCTTCAATCAGGCGCGGCATGATGGTGGCGTAGCCGGAGCGCACGCTGGGGTTGGGCATGTCGCTGAACAACAGGCTATGGCCGTTATTGAAGGCGAACCAACCGTCATCGGTGTTGGCGTCGCCGGCGCCAAGCTTGCTGTAGTCCAGGGTGCTGCCTGCGCTAGCGCCATGCTCGGTGTTCACCTGTTGGCGATGCTGCACCGTGGCCACGTAGTTGTAGTGCACGGTGCTGACGTGATAACCGTCCAGGCCGTTTTCGTTCTGCAGTTTCCAGTTGCCGTCGTAGGTGTAGGAGGATTTGCCGGGCAGCACTTCCAGCTCACCGGTAGCGGACTGCGCGACCATCATGTCGAAGAACACGGTGGCATCGCCCAGGAAGTCTTCCAGGCTGTCGGTGCCCTTCACGTCCAGGCTGATGAACACAAAGCCTTTGTAGCTCTCGATACGCGCCTTTTTCAGGCCGCGTGTGGCTTTGTCGAAGCCCTCCGGGTATTCCCCCGGCGCCTTGACCTTCACCAGTCGGCCATCGCTCTTGTAGCACCAGGCATGGAACGGGCAGGTAAAGGTGGACTGGTTGCCTTTGCCGACCCGCGTCAGGGTGGTGCCACGGTGCTGGCAGGCGTTGATCAGCGCATTGAGCCGGCCTTCGCCATCGCGGGTGATGATCATCGGCTGGCGCCCGGCGCGCATCGTTACGAAGTCGTGGTTATGGGCCAGTTCGCTTTCGTGGCAGGCATAGATCCAGTTCTTTTCGAAGATCAGTTCCATCTCCAGATCGAACAGTTCCGGCTCGGTGAACATGTGGCGGGCGATACGGAATACTTCGTCTGCCGGGCGAAAGTCCAGGCAGCCTTCGATAAACGTTTTCCACTGCTCGACGCTTCTTGCACCACTCATGGGAGGCACCTTTTTGATAGGGGCTAATCGGTGGTTTATTAGAGGCAGCGGGGCAGGGCGCGGGCTATCCGCTTAATGGGGGAACCTGGGCCGAAAAATGGGCAGCAAATACCCAACCCGGTGCAGCACGGTGACGGGATGCGCTACTGTCTGGCAGGGCAACTGTCGGAAAAGACCGCTTCTTATCCACTTAATCGACCGTTGCTATCCACCCAGTGGCCATTGCGCTGGCGTGGCGCATTACTTGCTGTCCTACACCAACGACGCGCCGCCAGAGCGCGCAACAGCCTAACCGCCGTGGGTGCACCCTGATGAGCAGCCAAACGATTCAACGCTTCGACCTGGAAGGCGCCCGCAGCTGGATGTCCGGCATTTGCGGGCCCCATCGCCTGGCCACCGCCACGCCTGAGCGCCTGCGTTTTCACCACAGTGCCAACGTGTTCAAGTCCCGCGCCACCACCCTGGGCGTGATCGAGTACGGCACGGACGTGACCATCGACATCGAAGACGCCGAGCACTTCAGCAGCTACAGCCTGAGCCTGCCCCTGGTGGGTGAGCAGGAACTGAGCAAGAACGGTGAACGCCTGAGTTCCAACCGCGACCAGGGCGTGATCATCTCGCCCAACGAGCATCAGGTGCTCGCGATCTCCGGCGACTGCCGCAAGTTGCAGGTGGTGATCACGCGCGCGGCCATGAGTGAGTCGCTGGAAGGTTTGCTGCAACGGCCCATTGAAGCGCCGTTGCGCTTTGAGTCGGTGATGGACGCGGTAGAGGGGGCGTCGGCGTCGTGGTGGCGCATGGCGCGTTACTTCATCGCCGAGCTGGAGCACGGCAGCGAGCTGTATGAGCAGGCTGCCTTTACCCGTGACCTGGAAAGCTCGCTGATCAAGGGCCTGATCCTGGCCCAGCCGAACAACTACTCCGAAGAACTGCGCGATGTCCTCGGCGTGAAGCTGCCGCATTACCTGATCCGTGCGCGCCAGTACATCCACGACAACGCCCGCGAAGCCGTGCACCTGGAAGACCTGGAAGCCGCTGCGGGGGTGTCGCGTTTCAAGCTGTTCGATGCCTTTCGCAAATACTTCGCCCTGTCGCCCATGGCCTATTTGAAGAAGTACCGGCTAGGCGCCGTGCGCCAGGAAATCCTTGAGCACGGCTCCACCCGCACCATCTCCGAGATCGCCCTGGGCTGGGGCTTAACCCACCTGGGACGGTTCTCGGCGGAGTACCGCAAGCTGTTCGATGAATCGCCGAGCCAGACGTTGCAGCGCAATGATGCGCGCCGCCTGCGTGGCTAGATCAACTCTTCCACCAGTTGCAGGCAATGACTCAACCCTGGCGACTGATCATGCACCCGCCGGCTGAGAATGATCGGCGACGTCGCCGTGGCCTCCACAATCGGCGTATAGCCAATATCCGCGCGGTGCAGCACCTGCACCGAGGCGGGTACCAGCGTCACGCCCATGCCGGCGCCGACCAGGCCGATGGCGGTCTGCAACTCGTTGGTCCACTGCGCCACCTTGAGGCCCAAGCCATGGGCATCAAACAGCGCGATCACATGGTCGGCATAGCTGGGGCGTGGGTTGCCGGGGTAGAGCACAAACGGTTCGGCGGCCAGTTGAGCCAGCGTGGCCGGCGCGCCCAGCAGCGGGTGGCCAGCGGGCAGCACGGCGACCAGCCGGTCCTCGACCAGCACGCGCTGGACAATGGCCGGGTCGTCGATACGAATCCGCCCGAACCCCACATCGATTCGCCCAGCCTTGAGCGCTTCAACCTGTTGCAAGGTGGTCATTTCCGACAGCCCCAACTCCAGCTCCAGCGCCTCATGGCTGCGCAGTCGCCGAATCAACTCCGGCAGCACGCCGTACAGGGTCGAAGGCGCAAAGCCGATGCCCAGCCAGGTCTTTTCACCCAGGCCGATACGTCGCGTGTTGTCGCAGACCTTGTTCAGTTGTTCCAGCAGCGCATTGGCGTGTTCATAGAAAAACCGTCCGGCTTCGGTCAGCCGCAGCGGTCGGCTACGTTCGAGCAAAATGACGCCCAGCTCATCCTCCAATTGCTGGATCTGTCGGCTCAACGGCGGCTGGGCGATGTGCAGGCGTTCGGCGGCGCGGGTGAAATTCAGGGTTTCCCCCAGCACCTGGAAATAGCGCAGGTGACGCAGTTCCATAATGGCTCCTTTCATACCTTGAGGGTATTGCTTGAGACCCATTCTATATTGGAAGCCTTTAAAGATACGGGACAGAATCGGCTCAAACCTAAAAAGAACCCAGCGGGTATAGCCATGCCGATTTGCCCCATCGAGTCGATCGACACGATCATTGTCGACCTCCCGACCATTCGCCCGCACACGCTGGCGATGCACACCCTGCAAAACCAGACCTTGGTGATCATCCGCCTGCGCTGCGCCGACGGCATCGAAGGCATCGGCGAAGCCACCACCATTGGCGGCCTGAGTTACGGCAATGAAAGCCCCGACAGCATCAAGGTCAACATCGACCGCCACTTCGCGCCGCTGCTGATCGGCCAGGACGCCAGCAATATCAACGCCGCCATGTTGCGCCTGGAGCGCAGCATCCGTGGCAACACGTTTGCCAAGTCCGGTATCGAAAGCGCCTTGCTCGATGCCCTTGGCAAGCGCCTGAACCTGCCGGTCAGCGAACTGCTCGGTGGCCGCGTGCGCGAGGCACTGCCGGTGGCCTGGACCCTGGCCAGCGGCAACACCGAAAAGGACATTGCCGAGGCGGAAAAGATGCTCGAGCTGCGCCGCCATCGCATCTTCAAATTGAAAATCGGTGCTGGCGAAGTCAGCCATGACCTGGCCCATGTGCTCGCGATCAAAAAGGCCTTGGGTGACCGCGCCAGTGTGCGCGTTGACGTCAATCAAGCCTGGGACGAAGCAGTGGCACTGCGGGCGTGCAAGGTGCTCGGCGACAACGGCATCGACCTGATCGAACAGCCCATCTCACGCAACAACCGTGGCGGCATGGCGCGGCTTAATTTGTCGAGCCCGGCGCCGATCATGGCGGATGAATCCATTGAGTGTGTCGAGGATGCGTTCAACCTGGCCCGCGAAGGCGCGGCGTCGGTGTTCGCCCTCAAGATCGCCAAGAACGGCGGCCCGCGCGCGGTGTTGCGCACCGCGGCGATTGCCGAGGCAGCGGGGATCGGCCTGTATGGCGGCACCATGCTCGAAGGTGGCATCGGCACACTGGCGTCGGCGCATGCTTTCCTCACGCTGAACAAACTGGCGTGGGACACCGAACTGTTCGGCCCGCTGCTGCTAACCGAAGACATCCTCACCGAGCCACCGGTGTACCGCGATTTCCAACTGCATGTCTCCAACGCACCGGGCCTGGGCCTGGCCATTGATGAAGAGCGTTTGGCGTTCTTCCGTCGTGACAAACACTAAGAGGCGCCCGTCATGTTGTTCCACGTAAAAATGACCGTGAACCTGCCCGTCGACATGAACCCCGAGCGCGCTGCCAGCCTCAAGGCCGATGAAAAGGCCCTGGCGCAGCGCCTGCAACAGGAAGGCAAGTGGCGCCACCTGTGGCGCATCGCCGGGCACTACGCCAACTACAGCGTGTTCGACGTCGACAGCGTGCAAGAGCTGCACGACCTGCTGATGCAACTGCCGCTTTACCCCTACATGGCCATCGAAGTGAACGCCCTGTGCCGGCACCCGTCGTCGATCCATGAGGACGACCGCTAGGTCGGTGATGCACCCAATAATGACAAGATGAGGAATGCACCATGTCCACCCGACTGTCCCAGACTGCCCATGCCCAACAGTTTCTCGAAGAAGCCAGCGGCAACCTTAACGACGCCGGCAACCCGCGCACCAAGGCGCTGATCTATAGGATCCTGCGCGACACCGTGAACATCATCGAAGACCTCGACGTGACCCCGGAAGAGTTCTGGAAGGCGGTCAATTACCTTAATGAGCTGGGCAAGCACCAGGAAGCCGGTCTGCTCGCCGCCGGGCTGGGCCTGGAGCATTATCTGGACTTGCTGATGGACGCCGCTGATGAAGAAGCCGGTAAATCCGGCGGCACCCCGCGCACTATCGAAGGCCCGCTGTATGTGGCCGGTGCGCCGTTATCGAAGGTCGAGGCGCGGCTGGACGATGGCCAGGACGACGCGGTGCCGCTGTTCATGCGTGGGCAGGTGCGCGACACCGACGGCAAGCCGTTGGCGGGCGCGATTGTGGACGTGTGGCAGGCCAACACCGGCGGTACGTATTCATGGTTTGATCCGACGCAATCCGAATTCAACCTGCGCCGACGCATCGAGACCGATGCCCAGGGCAACTACCGATTCCGCAGTATCGTGCCATCCGGCTACGGCTGCCCGCCGACCGGGCCGACTCAGCAGTTGCTCGATCAACTGGGACGCCACGGGCAGCGGCCGGCGCATATCCACTTCTTCATTTCGGCGCCGGGGCATCGGCACCTGACCACGCAGATCAACCTCTCGGACGACCCGTACCTGCATGACGATTTTGCCTACGCGACGCGGGATGAGTTGATCGCCGAGATTCGCTTCAGTGAGGATCCGCAGCTGGCGCGCGAGTTTGGCGTGGAAGGGCGGTTTGCGCAGATTGATTTTGACTTTGAGTTGCAGGTGGCGGATGCCCCGGTGGAGCAGAAGCGCATGCAACGCGTGCGTGCCCTGGAAGATTGATCAACGCGGTCAAAAAGTGTGGGAGGGGGCTTGCTCCCGATAGCAGTGTGTCAGTCACCGATAGGTCTACTGATACGCCGCTATCGGGAGCAAGCCCCCACATTTGACCGATGGTGTTGCGGTTATTTGCGTACCACCAGGTCCAACACCTCATCCCTATCCTTGATTTTCTGCAACACAATCTCCGAGCGAATATCCATCACCCCCGCCGTGCGGTTCAGGTGGTTCACGATAAAGTCCGAAAAGTGCTTGAGGTTGCGCGCCTGCACCCGCAGCACATAGTTGCTGGCACCGGTGATTACATACGCACTGGCGACTTCCGGCCAGCCCTGCACCTTCTTGATAAACGTCTCGTGCCAATCCTCCACATCCTGGCGCAGGGACAGGTGCACGATGGCCTCCAGCTCGATCCCCAACTGCTCGGCATTCAGCACCGCGCGGTAGCCGCAGATGATGCCTTCGCTCTCCAGCAGACGCAGACGGCGCAGGCACGCGGAGGGCGACAGCGCGACTTTTTCCGCCAGTTCCTGGTTGCTGATGCGGCCATCCTGTTGCAGGAAATGCAGGAGGCGCAGGTCGGTGGCGTCGAGAATCATGGTTAGAATAAATCCGCGTGTTTGGGGGTTAAATTCGAATTTCCTACAGCTTAATTAGCCTGTTGCCCGTCACTTTGCACGAAAATTCTCTAAAACTTCGTTCAAAATTTGGTCCATTCTTACTTATAAAAACCAGGACAGCCCATGACCACTCGAAGCCATTGCCAAGCCCTCGACGCGCAGGACTCGCTGGCGCCATTGCGCAGTCAGTTCGCCTTGCCCGAGGGGGTGATCTACCTCGATGGCAACTCCCTCGGTGCCCGTCCGGTGGCGGCGTTGGCGCGGGCGCAGGCGGTGATTGTCGAAGAGTGGGGCAATGGCCTGATTCGCAGCTGGAACAGCGCCGGTTGGGCGGACTTGTCCCAGCGCCTGGGCAACCGCCTGGCACCGCTGCTCGGTGCGCGTGACGGCGAACTGGTGATTACAGACACCACCTCCATCAACCTGTTCAAGGTGCTCAGCGCCGCGTTGAGCGTGCAGCGTCAACGCCAGCCGAATCGCAAGGTGATCGTCAGCGAGGCGAGCAACTTTCCCACCGACCTGTACATCGCCGAGGGCCTGGCCGAACTGCTGCAACACGGCTATTCCTTGCGCCTGGTGAACAGCCCGGACGAATTGCCCCAGGCCATTGACCAAGACGTGGCGGTGGTGATGCTCACCCACGTCAACTACAAGACCGGCTACATGTACGACATGCAGGCGCTGACCGCCTTGAGCCATGAGTGTGGCGCGTTGAGCCTCTGGGACCTGGCGCACTCGGCGGGCGCAGTGCCCATCGACCTGCATCAGGCCGGTGCCGATTACGCGATCGGTTGCACCTACAAGTACCTCAACGGTGGCCCGGGCTCCCAGGCATTTGTGTGGGTCAACCCGGCGTTGGTGGACCTGGTGCGTCAGCCGCTGTCGGGCTGGTTCGGGCACACCCGGCAGTTCGCCATGGAATCGACTTACGCACCGAGTGCCGGTATCGCACGCTACCTGTGCGGCACGCAGCCGATCACCTCGCTGGCGATGGTGGAGTGCGGCCTGGAGATTTTTGCCCAGACCGACATGGCCAGCTTGCGCAGCAAATCCCTGGCGTTGACCGACCTGTTTATTGCGCTGGTGGAAACGCGTTGCGCGGCCCATGAACTGGTGTTGATCACCCCGCGTGAGCACGCCCGGCGTGGCAGCCATGTGAGCTTCGAGCACCCTGAAGGCTACGCGGTGATCCAGGCCTTGATCGCCCGTGGCGTGATCGGTGACTACCGCGAGCCGCGCATCATGCGTTTCGGATTTACGCCGTTGTACACAAGCTTTACCGAAGTGTTTGATGCCGTCGAAATCCTGGGCGACATCCTCGACAACCGCACCTGGGACCAACCGCAATTCAAAGTCCGTAATAGCGTCACCTGACACAACGCCGATCAAACTGTGGGAGGGGGCTTGCCCCCTTCCACAGGGGATCTGCGTGAATATCCAAACGGTGCAATCACAATAATAAAGGGGCACACCACGTGACCACGCCAGACAAGGGCTTTGCCGAGATCACCCACCGCGAACTGGGCCTGCGGCGCCAGCTCACTTCCGGCCAGATGAGCATGATCGCCATCGGTGGCGCCATCGGCACCGGGCTGTTCATGGGCAGCGCCTACGCCATCGGTTATGCCGGGCCCAGTGTGCTGGTGAGCTACGCCATCGGCGCGTTGATCACGTTGCTGCTGATGGGGTGCCTGGCGGAGATGACGGTGGCCCATTCCACCTCGGGCTCCTTCGGCGCCTACGCCGAGTTCTACATCAGCCCGCTGGCCGGTTTCCTGGTGCGCTACGCCTACTGGGCGGCGATTGTGCTGGCGGTGGGCGCCGAGGTTACGGCGGTGGCGATGTACATGAAGTACTGGTTCGCCAACGTGCCGGAATGGGTGTGGATCGTGTCGTTTTCCAGCGTGCTGATCCTGCTCAACGCCATCAGCGTGAAGACCTTCGGTAACTTCGAATACTGGTTCTCGACGATCAAGATCAGCGCCATCGTCGGCTTCATCCTCCTTGCCGTGTACGTGGTGTTTGGTTCCGGCAACCCGGACTACGGCGTGCAGAACTACACGGCCCACGATGGTTTTTTCCCCCATGGCCTGAGCGGCATGTGGATCGCGGTGATCGTGTCGATCTTCAGCTACCTGAGTGTGGAGATGATCGCGGTGGCCGCCGGTGAAGCGGCGGATCCGGAACAGGCGGTGAAAAAAGCCTTCCGCGCGACCATCGTGCGCCTGGTGGTATTTTACCTGCTGACCCTGGCGCTGATGCTGGCCATCGTGCCGTGGAACCAGGCCGGGCAGACCCAAAGCCCGTTCGTCACAGTGATGCAGACCATTGGTATTCCCGGCGCCACCGGGGTGATGAATTTCGTGATCCTGATCGCGGCGCTGTCGGCGATGAACAGCCAGCTTTACATCACCACGCGCATGATGTTCAGCCTGTCCCGCGCCGGCTTTGCGCCCAAGTCCATGGGCGCCTTGAGCAAGAGCGGCATTCCGCTGAACGCGTTGCTGCTGTCCAGCTCGGGCATTGCCCTGGCGACCTTGCTGAACGTGGTGTACCCGGAAAGCTCGTTCACCCTGATGATGGCGATCTCGATGTTTGGCGCGATCTTTACCTGGTTCATGATCTTCCTCACGCACCTGTGCTTCCGCCGTTACCGCAGGCGCCATGGCGGGCCGAAGCTGTCGTTCCAACTGCGGCTGTTTCCCTACAGCACGCTGTTGGGCCTGGTGCTGATGGGCGCGGTCATGGTCACCACCTATTTCACCGAGGCGTTCAAGATGACCCTGGTGTTTGGCGTGCCGTTCCTGCTGATTCTGTCGGCGGTGTACTACGGGTTTTTCCGCAAGGGCAGGGCCAAGGCGTCGAACAAGGCTTTGGCGTAACCGGGCAGGTGTTCGAACGCGCGCGCGCAGAGCAGTAACCGGCGACAGGCCCAGCCCTCCGTGAGCGGCTGGGCCTTGAAGCAACGTTCTGAATGCCAACGCTCCAGTGCCGCCTGGGGCACGATACCCAGGCCGGCGCCACGGGCGACCATGCGAATCACCCCATCAAACCCCTCGGCACGGATGCGTGTCTGCAAGCGGAAACCGGCATGCAGCGCCTGTTCTTCCAGGTACACCGCCAGGGCGCTGTCAGCGGCCAGGCCGACGTAGTCGTGTTGAAGGCTGTCGATGAAGCTCACGTGTTGCGTGGTGAGCGGATGGTCCAGCGGCATGATCAATACCAGCGGGTCATCGCGAAACGGCAGGGTTTGCAGGCCGTGGGTGTCGATGGCGTCGGAAATGATCCCGAGGTCTGCCGTGCCCTGGCGCAAGGCCTGGGTAATGCGCAGGCTCGGCAGCTCCTGCAGGTCGATATCGAGGTTGGGATGCTCGCGCAAAAAGTCCGCCAGCAGTTCGGGCAGGTATTCGCTGAGGGCGGTGGTGTTGCACAGCAGGCGCACCTGGCCTTTGACGCCGTTGGCGTATTCCGCCAGGTCCTGTTGCAGGTGTTCGGCCTGTTGCAGCAACAGCCGGGCGTGACGGGCGAGGGCTTTACCGGCGGGCGTGGGTGTGACGCCACGGCGGCCGCGTTGAAGAAACTCGATACCCAGCGACGCCTCCATTGCACGGATACGCGCACTGGCGGCGGCCAGGGACAAATGACTGCGGGCCGCCCCGGCGGTGATGTTGCCGGTGTCGACGACGTGCAGGTAAAGGCGCAGGTCTATCAGGTCAAAGTGCATGGGCACCAGCCTCAGGCAAAACGAGATTCTGCCTCAGTATATGGCGCATTTTCCAACGCGCCTCAATGCTCGACAATCCGCCCATGAATACCTTCCTCGCGTTCTACCAACATATCGGCCCCGCCTTGACGCTGCTGGTGATCGGCACCTTCCTGCTGGCCGGTACTGTCAAAGGCGTGATCGGCCTCGGTCTGCCCACCGTCGCCATGGGCCTGCTCGGCCTGGCTATGCTCCCGGCGCAGGCAGCCGCATTGCTGATCATTCCCTCGACCGTCACCAACCTGTGGCAACTGGCATTCGGCGGTCACCTGAGCGCCTTGATCAAGCGCCTCTGGCCGATGCTGCTGCTGATTTTCCTCGGCACCGGGCTTGGCACGTTATGGCTGGGCATGGACGGGGGTGGCTGGGTCGTTCATGCGTTGGGCGGGGCGTTGCTGGTGTATGCACTGAGCGGCTTGTTCCTGCCCTCGTTCAAGGTAGCGCCGCACACCGAACGCTGGCTGGGCCCGCTGTGCGGGGGGATCACCGGCATCATCACCTCGGCGACCGGTGTGTTTGTGATTCCTGCCGTGCCGTATCTGCAAGCCCTCGGCTTGAGCCGTGATCAGTTGGTGCAAGCGCTGGGGCTGTCATTCACCGTGTCGACGCTGGCACTCGCTGCCGGTCTGGCCTGGCGCGGCACTTTGGGCGGTGGAGAGCTGAACGCGTCATTGCTGGCGCTGGTGCCGGCACTGTTGGGCATGTGGCTGGGCCAAGTGGTGCGCCAGCGCATCAGTGCGCTGTTGTTCAAGCGCGTGTTCTTCATCGGCATGGCGTTGCTCGGCGGCCATCTGCTGATCAGTGGGACGTGATGAAGCGCCCGGCGATCGAGGCTCATGTGGTGCGCTACGAGCAGCATCTGGCGCAGGTGTTCAATTTCTCGGTGTAAGCTGCTGTGAACCGATAACGAGGCGCGCCCGTGAAAGCCCGATCCGATGAGCTACAGATCTTCGTCAGCGTGATTGAATGCGGTTCGATTTCCGCTGCCGCCGAGCAGGTCGGGCAGACGCCATCGGCGGTCAGCCGCACCTTGTCGCGCCTGGAGGCCAAGCTCGACACCACGCTGATCAACCGCACGACGCGGCGCATGGACCTGACCGAGGAGGGCAAGTACTTCTTCGAACAGGCCAAGGTGATCTTGGCGCAGATGGAGGCGCTGGAAGAGCGCCTGTCGTCGCGCCAGAAGACACCGGCGGGGCGCCTGCGCATCAATGCTGCCGTGCCGTTCATGCTGCATGGGATCGTGCCGTACATCGCCGAGTTTCGCAGCCTCTACCCGGAGATCCTGCTGGAGCTGAACAGCGATGACTTGATCATCGACCTGCTGGAACAGAGCACGGACATCGCCATTCGCATTGGCGCCCTGGCTGACTCCACCCTGCATGCGCGCGCGCTCGGTTCTACGCCGTTGCATATCCTCGCCAGCCCCGAGTACCTCAAGCAACACGGCACGCCAACCACGGTCGCCGAGTTGGCGGGCCACACGCTGCTGGGGTTCACCCAGACCGAAACCCTCAACCACTGGCCGCTGCGCCATGTGGAAGGCGACCGCTGGTTGATCCAGCCCCGCGTGGCGGCGTCCAGCGGCGAAACCGTGCGGCAATTGGCGCTGGAAGGACAGGGCATCTGCTGCCTGTCGAACTTCATGACCGTCGACGATATTGACGCCGGTCGCCTGGTGCCGGTGCTGGAGGCGTTCAACAGCGGTTATCGCCAGCCGATCCACGCGGTGTTCTATCGCAACTCGCAGTTGGCGTTGCGCATCCAGTGTTTCCTCGACTTTATCCAGGCCAAACTGGCGCGGTATGCCTGCTGATTCGTGATCTGCACGCAAGAGTGAATTGGGCTGCAGGGGCTTATTCGTCAGGGATGAGCCCTTGATACTGAGCTCATCACTTACCCAGTCAGGAGCACTCTCCATGAACGTATTCGTTACCGGCGCCGCCGGTTTTATCGGTGGTTCCATCGCCACCGGCCTGGTCAAGGCTGGCCACACGGTAACCGGCCTGGTGCGCAGCGCTGAGCAAGCGGCTGAGATGACCGCCTTGGGCATCACCCCGGTGATCGGCACCCTTGACGACGACGCCGTGTTGACCGAACAAGCGCAGAAGGCCGACGCGGTGATCAATGCCGCGAGCAGCGACCATCGCGTCGCCGTGGAAACCCTGTTGGCGGCATTGCAGGGCTCGAACAAGCCGTTCCTGCACACCAGCGGTTCGAGCATTGTCGGTGATGCGTCGGGTGGCAAGTCCAGCGATGTCATCTACGTTGAAGACAATCTGCCGGAGCCGACCGTCGACAAGGCTGCCCGCGTGGCCATCGACAACCTGATCCTGGCGGCGGCCCAGGACGGCGTGAATTCAGCGGTGATTTGCAACACCCTGATCTACGGTCACAGCCTGGGCGTGAAGCGCGACAGCGTGCAATTGCCGCGTCTGCTCAAGCAGGCACGCAAAAGCGGCGTGGTGCGTCATGTGGGCAGCGGGCAGAACATCTGGTCCAACGTGCACATCGATGACGTGGTGGCGCTGTACCTGCTGGCACTGACCAAGAACGTGCCGGGCACCTTCTACTTCGTGGAAAGTGGCGAGGCGTCGTTTATCGACATGACCACCGCGATTGCCGAAGCCCTGAACCTGGGCAAACCGCAGGATTGGCCTTTGGCCGACGCTGAAGCCGAGTGGGGCTATGAAATGGCCAACTATGGCTTGGGCTCCAACAGCCGGGTGCGTGGCAAGCATGCCCGTGAGTTGCTGGGCTGGGTGCCCAAGCGTACGTCGGTCGTGGAGTGGATTCGCCACGAAATGGTGTGATGTTCACCTAGTCCGAGGTGTCGCCATCTGTGGCACGCCCCTCCCACATGTGTTGGCATTCCAAGCGTGGAACTCGGTCAACTGTGGGAGGGGGCTTGCCCCCGATGGGTTCGACTTGGTCTCCCTGACTAGCTCCCCTCGCCGCAATTCCGTACCATTCCCCGCCTTATCCCCCGCATGACCCTGGTACCTCATGAACCTCACCCGTCTGCGCGCCGATGCCCTGGCCGGCCTCACTACGTCTTTTGCGCTGCTGCCCGAATGCATCGCCTTCGCCCTTGTGGCTCACCTCAACCCGCTGATGGGGCTCTATGGCGCCTTTATCATCTGCACACTGACCGCGTTATTCGGCGGTCGCCCTGGCATGGTGTCCGGTGCGGCAGGCTCGATGGCGGTGGTGATCGTCGCGTTGGTGGTTCAGCACGGCGTGGAGTATCTGCTGGCTACGGTATTGCTGGGCGGGCTGATCATGGTCGCCTTCGGCCTGCTGCGCCTGGGCAAGCTGGTGCGCATGGTGCCGCATCCGGTGATGCTGGGCTTCGTCAACGGCCTGGCGATCATCATTGCCCTGGCGCAGTTGGAGCATTTCAAGAGCGGTGAACACTGGCTCACGGGCACGTCGCTGTACGTGATGACCGGCCTGGTGCTGGTGACCATGGCCATCGTCTACCTGCTGCCACGCATCACCCGCGCCGTGCCGCCCGCGCTGGTGGCGATCCTGGGCGTCGGCCTGGCGGTGTACCTGCTCGGCCTGCCGACCCGCACGTTGGGTGACATGGCCCACATCGCCGGCGGCCTGCCGACCTTCGCGCTACCGCAGATTCCGTGGAACCTGGAAACCTTGGGCATCATTGCCCCCTACGCGTTCCTGATGGCCATGGTCGGCCTGCTGGAAACCCTGCTGACCCTCAACCTCACCGATGAAATCACCGAGACCCGTGGCTACCCGGACCGTGAAAGCGTGGCGCTGGGCGCGGCTAACATGGTTTCGGGCGTATTCGGCGGCATGGGCGGTTGCGCGATGATTGGGCAAACCGTGATCAACCTCAGCTCCGGCGGGCGCGGGCGTTTCTCCGGGGTGTTTGCCGGGGTGATGATCCTGTTGTTCATTCTGTTCCTGTCGCCGTTGATCGAGCGGATCCCGCTGGCGGCGTTGGTGGGCGTGATGTTCGTGGTGTCCCAGCAGACCTTTGCCTGGGCGTCGCTGCGGGTGATCAACAAGGTGCCGCTCAATGACGTGCTGGTGATCATCGCGGTGACGGTGATCACCGTGTTCACCGACCTGGCCACGGCGGTGCTGTGCGGGATCGTGATTGCGGCGCTGAATTTCGCCTGGCAACAAGCGCGGGAGCTGTATGCGGATGAGCACCTGGAAGCCGATGGCGGCAAGCTCTATCGCCTGCATGGCACGTTGTTCTTTGCCTCGACCACGCCGTTTTTGAATCAATTCGACCCGGCCAACGACCCGGACCAGGTGACGCTGGATTGCCGTCACCTGAGTTTTGTCGACTATTCAGCGATTGCCGCCTTGATGACCCTGCGTGAGCGTTACACCAAGGCGGGCAAGCACTTACGGGTGCTGCATTTGTCCGAGCGCTGCAAGAAGTTGCTCAAGCGTGCCAAGGTTCACCACGACTGATTGAGCCGCTCCCGCCTTACCGGGCTGGTCTGCAGAGCGCAGCGCCGCGAAGGTTTTTGGGGCCGCTGCGCAGCCCAGCGGGAGCAAGCTCCCTCGCCACGGGAGGTCGGCTTGTGCAGTTATGGCCCGACCAGGTCTTCCAGCTCTTGGGCGCGGGTTTGGGTCATGTCGAGCACGCAGCCGGAGCCGTTGACCTGGTCGAGGGTGCCGCCGGTGGCGGAGCCTGCGAAACCGCAATTGGCGTCACGGTATTTTATCCACAGGCGCTGCACGTCTTGCAGTTGCTGTTTGCGCGCGCCTTCCTGGGCGGCGAGGGCGGTCTTGTAGGCCCTGTTCAGGCGCGCATCCTGCACCTTGGTTTCCTTGGCGTTGCAACCGACCATGTCTGCGGTCGTATTGGCGCTGTCCATGCATTTTTTCAAGGCGGCGTTGTCGGCGGCCAAGGCGGTGCCGCAGAGGGCGAGAAGCATAGCGCTGGCGGCAAGGGCGGTGCGAATCATGGTCGGTGTTCCTGGGCATGAGTGTAGGCGCATTCTATGACTCGATGGCGCACGTTGAGTTTCCGGCATCGTCTGATCTTCATGTAAGAACACCCCTCGAATTTTCATACACGGTTGTCGGGCATATCCCAGCGCGACACCGCTTGTCCGTGGGCGAAAATTACTTTCATAAAAATTGAAAACACTCCTCGGTAATGATTTATGAGTTTCACAACTCATTCGACGTGACCCTTTCCGAGGAGTACCGCATGGCCGCATCACCGGGCTTCGGGCTATTGGCATACGCTGCCATCGCCATCATTGCTTTGATCGTGCTGATTGCACGTTACCGGCTCAATCCGTTTATCGTCATCACCCTGGTGTCCATCGGCCTGGCGCTGATGGCCGGGATGCCGGCGGACACCATTATGGGCTCTTACGAAGCGGGCGTTGGCAAGACCCTGGGGCACATCGCCCTGGTCGTGGCGCTGGGCACCATGCTTGGCAAGATGATGGCCGAGTCCGGCGGTGCCGAGCAGGTGGCGCGTACGTTGATCAACCGGTTTGGCGAGCGCAATGCGCACTGGGCCATGGTGTGCATCGCCTTCCTGGTGGGATTGCCGCTGTTTTTCGAGGTGGGTTTTGTGCTGCTGGTGCCGATCGCCTTTACCGTGGCGCGGCGTGTGGGCGTGTCGATCCTGATGGTCGGTTTGCCGATGGTCGCCGGCTTGTCGGTGGTGCATGCGCTGGTGCCGCCGCACCCGGCCGCGATGATGGCGGTGCTGGCGTATAACGCATCGGTGGGGCAGACCGTGCTGTATGCGATCCTCATTGGTATCCCCACGGCAATCATCGCCGGCCCGCTCTACGCCAAATTCATTGTGCCGCGCATTCACCTGCCGGCGGAAAATCCGCTGGAACGCCAGTTCATCGACCGCGAACCGCGTACACGCTTGCCAAGCTTTACGCTGACCATGGGCACCATTCTGTTGCCGGTGGTGCTGATGATGATCGGCGGCTGGGCCAACGTGATTTCCACGCCGGGCACCGGTTTCAACCAGTTCCTGCTGTTTATCGGCAACTCGGTGATTGCGCTCCTGGTGGCGACCTTGGTGAGCTTCTGGACCTTGGGTATTGCGCAGGGTTTCAACCGCGAGTCGATCCTCAAGTTCACCAATGAATGCCTCGCGCCGACCGCGAGCATCACCTTGCTGGTGGGGGCGGGGGGCGGCTTGAACCGGATCCTGGTGGACGCCGGAGTGACTAACGAAATTCTTGGTCTGGCCCACGCGTTCCACTTGTCGCCGCTGGTGATGGGGTGGCTGTTTGCCGCGTTGATGCGGATCGCCACGGGCTCGGCCACCGTTGCCATGACCACCGCCTCCGGTGTTGTAGCACCGGTCGCCATGGGCCTGGGTTATCCACACCCCGAATTGCTGGTGTTGGCCACCGGTGCGGGCTCGGTGATCTTTTCCCACGTGAACGACGGCGGCTTCTGGCTGATCAAGGAATACTTCAATATGACGGTGATCCAGACCTTCAAGACCTGGACCGTGCTGGAGACGTTGATTTCTGTGGTGGCATTCGGTCTCACCTACGGCCTGTCTCTTGTTTTATGAGCCTCATTTTGTAACCCGGAGACCCCATGGACATCCTCTACCAGATCCGCGCCCGTCAGGATTCCTTCAGCGCCGGCGAAGGGCGTATCGCCAAGCTGATGCTCGATGATGTGGGCTTTGCCGCGTCGGCCAGCCTGGAGGCACTGTCCCAACGGGCCGAGGTCAGCACGGCCACCTTGTCGCGGTTCGCGCGCAGTGTGGGGTGTAGGGACTTGCGTGACTTGCGCCTGCAATTGGCGCAGGCCAGTGGGGTCGGCAGTCGCTTCCTCGACCCTGCGGGGTTACCGGAGCAATCGGCGTTTCATCGGCAGATCCTGGGGGATATCGAGGCGACGTTGCGGCAGCACTTGTCGGGGTTCAACCAGGCGAGCTTTGTTGATGCGGTCAACCTGCTGGGCAAGGCGCGGATGATCCATGCGTTCGGTATGGGCGGCCCGTCGAGCCTGTGCAGCGATGAGTTGCAGGTACGGCTGGTGCGTCTGGGCTATCCGATTGCCGCCTGTCATGACCCCGTGATGATGCGTGTCACGGCCGCGACCCTGGGGCCGGAGCATGCGCTGATCGTGTGCTCCTTGACCGGCCTCACCCCCGAACTGCTGGACGTGGTGGAACTGGCGCGCAACTACGACGCGCGCATCGTCGCCATCACCCTTGCGGATTCACCCTTGGCGCAACTGGCAGATGTGCTGCTGCCGCTGCAACCGGCCGAAACCAGCTTTATCTACAAACCCACGGCGGCGCGCTACGGCATGCTGCTGGCCATCGACCTGCTCGCTACCGAGCTGGCCTTGGCCCTGCCGGACGACAACCAGGAGCGCCTGCGCCGGATCAAGCTGGCCCTGGACGATTATCGCGGCGGCCCTGACAGCCTGCCGCTTGGAGACTGAAATGAAGTACGACACGTTGATACGCCAGGCGCTGATCATTGATGGCAGCAACACGCCCGGCTACGTCGCTGATGTGGGGCTGCGCGACGGGCGCATCGAGACGATTGGCGATTTGTCGACGGCCATGGCCGAGCATGAAGTTGACGCCACCGGCCGCGTGTTGGCGCCGGGTTTCATTGACGTGCACACCCACGACGACACGGTGGTGATCCGCCACCCGCAGATGTTGCCCAAGCTCAGCCAGGGCGTGACCACGGTGATTGTCGGCAACTGCGGCATCAGCGCGTCGCCTGTGAGTTTGCGCAGCGATCCGCCGGACCCGATGAACCTGTTGGGCACGCGTGAGGCCTTTGCTTACCCGCGTTTTGCCGATTACCGGGCTGCAGTAGAAAGCGCACATCCTGCGGTGAACGTCGCGGCGTTGATCGGCCATACTGCGTTGCGCAGCAACCACATGGACGACCTGCACCGCACCGCCTCGGCGGATGAAATCGCCGCCATGCGCGTGCAGTTGCAAGAGAGCCTCGAAGCCGGCGCCCTCGGTTTATCCACAGGCCTGGCCTACGCCAGTGCATTCAATGCCGAGACCGACGAAGTGCTGCAACTGAGTGAGGCCCTCACCGCGTTCGGTGCGGTGTACACCACCCATTTGCGCAGTGAATTCGAACCGGTGCTGGAGGCGATGGACGAGGCGTTTCTGATTGGCCGACATGCCAAGGTGCCGGTGATCATTTCCCACCTCAAATGTGCGGGTGCCGGTAATTGGGGGCGTAGTCCGCAGCTGTTGGCGTCGCTGGAGCGGGCGGCGAAAACCCATCCGGTGGGCTGTGATTGCTACCCCTATGCCGCGAGTTCTTCGACCCTGGACCTCAAACAAGTGACGGACGCGTTTCGTATCACCATTACTTGGTCGACGCCGTGCCCGGCAATGGGCGGGCGCGATTTGCAGGAGATTGCCGCTGAGTGGGACGTTTCGTTGATGGACGCCGCACGCCGGCTACAACCGGCAGGGGCGGTGTATTACGGGATGGACGAGGCGGATGTGCGGCGGATCCTGGCGCATCCGTTATCGATGGTGGGGTCGGATGGTTTGCCTGAGGATCCGTTCCCGCATCCGCGGTTGTGGGGCGCGTTTCCACGGGTGCTGGGGCATTTCAGCCGCGATGTGGGGTTGTTCCCGTTGCACACCGCTGTGCACAAGATGACCGGCTTGTCCGCGGCGCGTTTTGGCCTGGCTGATCGGGGTGAAATCCGCGAGGGACACTGGGCTGACCTGGTGTTGTTCGACCCGTTGCGCGTGCGTGATGTGGCGGACTTCAAGGAACCGCAGCGCGCGGCCGAGGGCATTGATGGGGTATGGGTCAACGGCGTGTTGAGCTACAGCGACGGGCAGGCGAATGGCCAGCGGCCGGGTCGTTTCCTGGCACGCAGTGGGGATTTGCGTCGTGGGTTTTCGTCTCTATAGTGGGCGTTCTCATACACGGAGCGGTCACCATGCACTTAGGAAAAGTCACCCCCATTCTGCGAATTTTCGACGAGGCCAAGGCCTTGGAGTTCTACGTCGACTTCCTGGGGTTCAAAGTGGATTGGCAGCATCGTTTCGAGGCGAATTTCCCGCTGTATTTGCAGGTGTCGCTGGGCGAATGTGTGCTGCATTTGACTGAGCACCATGGCGATGCCTCGCCGGGTGCGGCGGTGCGGATTCAAGCGCAAGGCGTGGATGCCTATCAGCAACAGTTGGCGGGCAAGGACTATCGGTATGCCAAGCCCGGGGTTGAGGAAACGCCTTGGGGATCGCGGGAGATGAGCATCAAGGATCCGTTTGGAAATCGGGTGGTGTTTGTAGAGGAAGGCGAGGGCTGAAGGGCAAATCGCAGGCAATAAAAAACCGCCTGGGTAGGGCGGTTTTTTTGCAATCCCCGTGAGTGGCTGGGGTTGTTTGCCTGTGGCGAGGGAGCTTGCTCCCTCGCCACAGGGATTGCGGTTTTATACCCGGAAGTGACTGACCATCTGCTGCAGCTGGCTACCCAACCGCGCCAGTTCCACACTCGACTTGGCCGTCTCATCGCTCGCCGTAGCAGTCTGCTCCGACACATCACGCACATTCACAATGCTGCGGCTGATCTCTTCCGCCACGGCGCTTTGCTGTTCTGCGGCGGCGGCGATCTGCTGGTTCATCGACTGGATGTTCGACACCGTACGGGTGATGTTCTCCAGCGACACACCGGCCTTGCGCGTCAGCTCAACGCTGCTGTCGGTGAGGCTGCGGCTGTTGTTCATCACGTTGGCCACTTGCTGGGTGCCGTTCTGCAAGCCGGCGACCAGGCCTTCGATTTCCTCGGTGGATTTTTGCGTGCGCTGGGCCAGGCCGCGCACTTCGTCAGCCACCACAGCAAACCCACGGCCGGCTTCACCGGCACGCGCCGCTTCAATCGCCGCGTTGAGGGCCAGCAGGTTGGTCTGTTCGGCCACAGCCTTGATCACGTCCATCACGCTGCCGATCTTGTTGCTCTCTTGTTGCAGGTGGGTCATGGCATCGGTGGAACGGGCCACTTCCGCGGCCAGGCGCTCGATCTGAGCGATGGCTTCAGCGACCACTTTGTCGCCTGCGCGGGCTTGACCATCGGCATCTGCGGCGGCCAGGGACGCCTGTTCGGCGTTACGCGCGACTTCCTGCACAGTGGCCGTCATTTCGTGCATCGCGGTGGCGACTTGATCGGTCTCGATCTTCTGGCTGTTCACGCCGGCGCTGGTTTGCTCGGTCACCGCCGACAACTCTTCAGCGGCGCTGGCAATCTGCGTCACGCCGTCGCGAATACCGCTGATCAATTCGCGCAGGGTAGTGCCCATGCGCTGGATGCCTTGTTGCAGCACGCCCAGTTCATCACGGCGCGTGACCTGGATGTTGTGGCTCAAGTCGCCGGAGGCAATGCGTTCCACCACGGCCAGGGTTTCCTGGATCGGTCGGGTGATCTGGCGGGTGATGACCCATGCGGCGATGACGCCAACCAGCAGCGCCAGCAAGGTGCTGATCAATTGCAGGCTACGGGCCTGGGCGCTTTCGGCATCGCGGCGGTTCAGTTGAATTTCGTACAGCTTGTCGCTGATGGTGACGATGTCGGCACCCTGTGTGGTCATCTCGGCACGGGCGGTGACGATGTTGGCGTTGGCTGCCTTGTAGTTCTGCACGGCCGTGCGGTAGGCGCCAAGGGCGGTTTCAAGCGCAGTCAAAGCGCTTTGCTCGCTCGCACCGAATACGGCGCTGAGACCTTTCAAGCCACTGATGGCTTTTTCAATTTGTGCGGCGGCACGGGCTTCGGTGTCCGGGCTGACGTTGGCGATGTAGCCACGCACTTCATAGCGGGCCAACATGAACTCTTCTTTGGCTCGCGTCACGGCCTGGAATTGGCTGAAACGCTCCGGGCTTTCGGGCATCTGCTGCACTTTGGTGTCCAACGCTTCGATCTGTGCGTTGGCGATATCGGCCTTGTCGCCCATCACCTGGCGAGAGGCATTGCCGTTACGGTAGGCCTCACGCATTTTGTTCAGGGACTGTTGATAGGCGGTAATGACGCCTTTCTGCTCGTTGAGCAGCTTGAGGTTTTCCGGGCTCTTGAAGCTGTCCAGGAGTTTTTGTTGCTGGGCCGCGAAAGCATCCAGGCTGGTCTGTACATTCTGGGCCACGGCTTCGTCGCCGTTGGCGAGCATGTATTGCAGGCGCACGATTCGCAGTTTGGTCAACGACGCGTTGAGCTGGGTGATATCACTCATCCAGTTACTGCGGTCGATCAGGCCGCCGAGGCTGGTCCAGCCGGTGAGGGCCAGGATCGAGGTGAGGACGAGCACCAGGCCGAAGCCCAGGCCGAGTTTGAGGTTGACGCTGATGTTGCCGAACCAGCTGTTCATTGAATGCTCCGCAGGAAAAAATGGGGGTGTGCTGGACGGTTATTGATTTTGGAGCCAGCTGCTGTGTAGGGCTGTATCGGCGACAAGAGATGAATCTGAAATGCTATTTCGTCGCAGATCGACGAAGGGGTGCCAGCGCGGTGGCTGACGGGGGAGGGGGCTGATCATGGGCGGGTCTTGTGTGCTAGTCTGCGGGCCCTTTTAGTTCTGGATGGCGCGGGAAACCGTGCTGTCCTACAGCGGAGCCTCTTCATGTCCGAAGTTAATCTGTCCACCGACGAAACCCGCGTCAGCTACGGTATCGGCCGTCAGTTGGGCGACCAACTGCGCGACAACCCACCACCGGGCGTCAGCCTGGACGCGATCCTGGCTGGCCTGACCGACGCATTCGCCGGCAAGCCAAGCCGTGTCGACCAAGAACAAATGGCCACCAGCTTCAAGGTGATCCGCGAAATCATGCAAGCCGAAGCGGCCGCCAAGGCTGAAGCGGCGGCTGGCGCTGGCCTGGCATTCCTGGCTGAAAACGCCAAGCGTGATGGCATCACCACCCTGGCTTCCGGCCTGCAATTTGAAGTGCTGACTGCCGGTGACGGCGCCAAGCCGACCCGTGAAGACCAAGTGCGTACTCACTACCACGGCACGCTGATCGATGGCACTGTGTTCGACAGCTCCTACGATCGCGGCCAGCCTGCAGAATTCCCGGTGGGCGGCGTGATCGCTGGCTGGACCGAAGCCCTGCAACTGATGAATGCCGGCAGCAAATGGCGCCTGTACGTGCCGAGCGAACTGGCTTACGGCGCTCAAGGCGTTGGCAGCATCCCGCCGCACAGCGTTCTGGTGTTTGACGTCGAGCTGCTCGACGTTCTGTAAGACCTGCTGATCTCTGTGGGTGTTGGGCTTGTGTGGGAGCGGGTTTGTTGTGGCGAGGGCGCATGCTCCCGCTCGGCTGCGCAGCAGTCGTCGGCAGTCAGGGGCGCTTCGCACCCCAGCGCAAGCAAGCGTGCTCGCCACAACAAGCCCGCTCCCACATAAGGTCCGTACTCACAGAATGTGCGTGGTGGTTCATGGATGGAACTTGCCATTCAGCTCCGTCGCCGGGCGCAACGCTCGGGCATAGCAGAACAGAAACAGATTACGCACCACCTCCTTCAGCACCCCAGGTTCACTCGAGCTCAGCCCGTTGACGTCCAGGTCGCCCTGGTCCTGCAGTTCATTCAGCGCTTCTTCTTCCAGTACCGCACAGACTTCACCGGTTTCCCGATGCAGGATCCGCAGGTAAGGGTGTGGGCGGTCCAGCCAGGCATCTATCAAATAAGTCATGGTCGTTCTCCTTGATGGGCTCAATGAGAATAATTCTTATTCGTAGAATAGCAAGTACCTATTGGCGATTTGTGTTTTTTTCTGTGTGGATATTGCGTTCGATCAACGGGGAGGGCGAAACGCCATCCCGCGGCGGGCGCGGGATGGAAGCAACAGGTTCAGACTTTACGCACGAACTCGGACTTGAGCTTCATCGGGCCGATACCGTCGATCTTGCAATCGATATCGTGGTCGCCGTCGCACAGGCGGATGTTCTTGACCTTGGTGCCGACCTTGACCACCAGGGAGGTGCCCTTGACCTTGAGGTCCTTGATCACGGTGATGGTGTCGCCGTCCTGCAGGACGTTGCCCACAGAGTCTTTCTTCACGGTTTCGTCGCTGGCCGTGTCGGCCTCGCCGCTGGCGGACCACTCATGGGCGCATTCCGGGCAGATCAGCTGGGCGCCGTCTTCGTAGGTGTATTCGGAATTGCATTTCGGGCAGGGTGGCAACGTGCTCACTACAGCTCCTTGAAAGTCAGGATGGCTAAAAGTCGCACATTATATAGGGAATTGAGCCAAGGCAGGGCGTGGTCTTGGATAGGTAATGCAAACTAAATGCGGGAGGGGCTTGCCCCCTCCCACATTATTTTAGTGCGTACGCGCGACCGCAAACTCGCTCAGCTCAACCAGGGCGTCCCGGTATTCGCTGGCTGGAAGGGCTTCCAGGCACTTGATCGCACGGGCCACGTAATCGCGTGCCAGTTGCGCGGTGTACTCCAGGGAACCCGACGCTTCGACAGCGGTACGGATGGCCTCCAGGTCTTCGATCCCGCCTTTCTGGATCGCCTTGCGCACCAGGGCAGCCTGTTCCGGCGTACCTTCGCGCATGGTGTAGATCAGCGGCAAGGTCGGCTTGCCTTCGGCCAGGTCGTCACCGACGTTCTTGCCCAGGGTCTCGGCATCGCCACGGTAGTCGAGCAGGTCGTCCACGAGTTGGAAGGCCACGCCCAAGTGATCACCAAAGGTGCGCAGGGCTTCGGCCTGTTCGACCGTTGCGCCGCACAGCGCGGCGGCGCTGTGGGTGGAGGCTTCGAAGAGCATCGCGGTTTTGCCGCGAATCACTTCCATGTAGGTTTCTTCAGTGGTGCTGGCGTCGCGGACCTTTGACAGTTGCAGCACTTCGCCTTCGGCGATGATGCGCGTGGCCTGTGAAAGAATCTTCATCACCGGCATCGAGCCGAGTTCAACCATCATTTCGAACGAGCGCGAGTACAGGAAGTCGCCCACCAGCACGCTAGGGGCGTTGCCCCACATGGCATTGGCGGTCTCGCGGCCACGGCGCATGCCGGACATGTCGACCACGTCGTCATGCAGCAGGGTCGCGGTGTGCAGGAATTCGATAGTGGCCGCCAGCAGGCGCAGGTCATCGCCTTCGCGGCCCAAGGCCTTGCCACACAGCAACACTAATAAAGGACGCAGGCGCTTACCGCCCGCCGACGTAATATAGTCGCCAATTTTGGAGACCAGCGGCACTTTAGAAGTCAGCTGCTTCTTGATGATGCCGTCGACGGCGCTAAAATCGTCCGCGACCGCGCGGTAGAAAGCTTGGGGTTGCATCAGCGACAGTCGCTCCAGAAGGGTTGCGCGGCATGCTAGGACCCAGGCCCCCAGGTGTCAAGGCGCGATAGACGGCCACTTGCAAGCCTCCCATAGCTTGCGTACAATCGCGCACCCTGAACTTCCTGGGCAGCACCTGCCTTACGCAATTGCATTCGGGACGTCCATCCCATGCAGCCATGCCAGCCAATACCTCTTCTTATAAAGCGCTGGGTGAGCAGGATTATCGGAGAAATACCATGTCGTACGCAGTAATTGTTACTGGTGGCAAGCAATACAAAGTCGCCCCAGGTGAATACCTGAAGATCGAAAAACTGGAAGTCGCTACCGGCGAATCCGTTACTTTTGATCGCGTTCTGTTGGTCGCCAATGGCGATGACGTGAACATCGGCGCTCCAGTTGTTGCTGGCGCTACCGTTGTGGCTGAAGTGATCTCCCAAGGTCGTCACGATAAAGTCCGCATCATCAAGTTCCGTCGTCGTAAGCACCACATGAAGCGTATGGGCCACCGCCAGTGGTACACCGAGATCAAAATCACCGGTATTCAGGCTTAATTTCAGCCTAATTCCTCACTAGGAGAATTGACTCATGGCACACAAAAAAGCTGGTGGTAGTACCCGTAACGGTCGCGACTCAGAAGCCAAACGCCTTGGCGTTAAGATGTATGGCGGCCAGAAAATCATTCCGGGCAACATCATCGTGCGTCAGCGCGGCACCCAATTCCACGCCGGTTACGGTGTTGGCATGGGTAAAGATCACACCCTCTTCGCGAAAATCGAAGGCGTGATCAAGTTTGAAGTAAAAGGCGCTTTCAACCGCCGTTACGTGAGCGTTGTCGCAGCTTAATTGCGAGATCGCTGGAAAAGCCCTGTCTTGCGACGGGGCTTTTTCGTTTGTGGGGTGAGTCTCTTGCAAAGCTGTTTGTAATGGGCTCAAGCGCTGGATTTGCGGTCGTTGATTGAGGTCGCTGCGCTCATTTTTGCAAGAGTCTTATGTCTTGGTTTCTTAAGCTCGTCCGTGCGGCGAGAGGCGTTTTGTTATGAAGTTCGTTGATGAAGTTTCCATCCGAGTAAAAGCAGGCGACGGCGGTAACGGTTGCATGAGTTTCCGTCGCGAAAAATTCATCGAAAACGGTGGCCCAAACGGCGGTGATGGCGGTGACGGCGGTTCCATCTACATGATGGCCGACGAAAACCTCAACACCCTGGTCGACTATCGTTACACCCGGCACTTCGATGCCGAGCGTGGCTCCAACGGCGGCAGCACCGACTGCACCGGTAAAAAAGGCGAAGACCTGGTACTGCGCGTGCCGGTCGGCACCACGATCATCGACTCCGCTACCCAGGAAGTGATTGGCGACCTGACCAAGGCCGGCCAGAAACTGATGGTTGTGCAGGGCGGCTGGCACGGTCTGGGTAACACCCGATTCAAGTCCAGTACCAACCGTGCACCGCGCCAGACCACGCCAGGCAAGCCGGGCGAGCAGCGTGACCTCAAGCTGGAAATGAAAGTGCTCGCCGACGTGGGCCTGCTGGGCCTGCCGAACGCCGGCAAAAGTACCTTCATTCGCTCGGTCTCGGCTGCCAAGCCAAAGGTTGCCGATTACCCGTTCACCACCCTGGTACCCAACCTGGGCGTGGTCAGCGTCGACCGCTGGAAAAGCTTCGTGATCGCCGACATTCCCGGCCTGATCGAAGGTGCCTCCGATGGCGCCGGCCTGGGCATCCGCTTCCTCAAGCATTTGTCGCGCACCCGTTTGCTGCTGCACCTCGTGGACATGGCGCCGCTGGATGACACCAGCGCACCGGACGCCGCCGAAGTGATCGTCAGCGAACTGACCAAGTTCAGCCCGGCCCTGGCCGAGCGTGATCGCTGGTTGGTGCTGAACAAGTGCGACCAGATCCTCGAAGAAGAACACGAGGAGCGCGTCAAGGAAATCGTCGATCGCCTGGAATGGACCGGCCCGGTCTACGTGATCTCGGCCATCGCGAAAGAAGGCACCGAGCGCCTGACCCGCGACATCATGCGCTACCTCGAAGACCGCGCCGACCGCCTGGCGGCCGACCCGGTATTCAAGGCCGAACTCGCCGAGCTCGACCAACAGATCGAAGACGAAGCCCGTGCCCAGCTGCAAGCCCTGGACGACCAGCGTGCCCTGCGCCGCAGCGGCGTGAAGTCGGTCCACGACATCGGCGACGATGATTGGGACGAAGAAGACGTGGATGATGAAGACGGTCCGGAAATCATTTACGTGCGTGACTGATCCGTTGCGATAAACTTGAACGCCGCTCCTTATAGAGCGGCGTTTTAGTATCCGGGTTTAACGTTATGGGCGGCGCTGGGTCGCGCAACCCTCAATCTAAGGTTGAAGATGATGCGGAGCAAAGTGACAGGTGCGCAGCGCTGGGTCGTAAAGATCGGCAGTGCGTTGCTGACGGCAGATGGCAAGGGGCTGGATCGCGCAGCCATGAGCGTCTGGGTCGAGCAGATGGTGGCCTTGCATGAGGCCGGTGTTGAGTTGGTGCTGGTGTCGTCCGGGGCGGTTGCCGCCGGGATGAGCCGCCTCGGCTGGACCGCGCGACCCAGCGCGATGCACGAACTGCAAGCCGCCGCCGCCATCGGCCAGATGGGCCTGGTGCAAGCCTGGGAATCCAGCTTTGCCGAGCACGGCCGCCACACGGCGCAGATCCTGCTGACCCACGACGACCTGTCCGACCGCAAGCGCTACCTCAATGCCCGCAGCACCTTGCGCGCGCTGGTGGAGCTGAAGGTGATCCCGGTGATCAACGAGAACGACACCGTGGTCACCGACGAAATCCGCTTCGGCGACAACGACACGCTGGCCGCCCTGGTTGCCAACCTGGTGGAAGCTGACCTGCTGGTGATCCTCACCGACCGCGACGGCATGTTCGACGCCGACCCGCGCAACAACCCCGACGCCCAGCTTATTTATGAAGCGCGTGCCGATGACCCGGCGCTGGACGCCGTGGCCGGCAGCGTTGGCGGCGCCCTGGGCCGTGGTGGCATGCAGACCAAGCTGCGCGCAGCGCGCCTGGCCGCACGCTCTGGTGCCCACACGATCATCGTCGGTGGGCGCCTGGAGCGCGTGCTGGATCGTCTCAAGGCCGGTGAGCGCATCGGCACGCTGCTGTCGCCGGAACGCGGCATGCTCGCCGCGCGCAAACAATGGCTGGCCGGTCATCTGCAAACCCGTGGCACCCTGGTGCTGGACGATGGCGCGGTATCGGCCTTGTCCCAGGGTAACAAGAGCTTGCTGCCGGTCGGCGTCAAGTTGGTGCAGGGCAGTTTCCGCCGTGGGGAAATGGTGGTGTGCGTGGCGCCGGACGGTCGTGAGATTGCTCGCGGCCTGGCCAACTACAGTGCCCTTGAAGCGCAGAAAATTATTGGACAATCGTCTGACGCGATTGTCGGACTATTAGGCTACATGGCGGAACCGGAACTGGTGCACCGCGATAACCTGATTCTGGTCTAACCAAAGGAATACACAATGCGTGTCATGAAGGGATTGCTCGGCCTGCTGCTGGCCATGCCGCTGCTGGCCTCGGCCGAAGAAATTGGCCAAGTGTCCACGGTGTTCAAGTTTGTCGGCCCCAACGACCGCATTGTGGTCGAAGCCTTCGACGACCCCAAGGTCGACGGCGTGACGTGCTACCTGTCCCGCGCCAAGACCGGCGGTGTCAAAGGCGGCCTCGGCCTGGCCGAAGACCGCGCCGAAGCCTCGATTGCCTGCCGTCAGGTGGGCCCGATCCGCTTCAAGGGCGAGCTCAAGGACGGTGACGAAGTGTTCAAGGAGCGCACCTCGCTGGTGTTCAAGACCATGCAAGTGGTGCGCTTCCTCGACAAGAAGCGCAATACGCTTGTGTACCTGGTCTACAGCGACCGCCTGATCGAAGGCAGCCCGCAGAACGCCGTGACGGCCATTCCGATTTTGCCCTGGCCGACCGCTCAGTAACCCCCAGGCGAGTTTTGCAATCGGCGTCTATGATTGCAGGCTTGCGGGTTGTAATCTCGAAGGGCCGCAATGCGAAGAACATGGGATATCTGGAGTTCGTCATGAGTGCTTTCCACGACCTGAAACTCAAAGCTTTGGACGGACAAGAGCTGCCGCTGGCGCCCTTCAAGGGGCAAGTGGTGCTGGTGGTCAACGTAGCCTCCAAATGTGGTTTGACCCCGCAATACGCTGCGCTGGAAAACCTCTACCAGCAGTACAAGGCCCAGGGATTTACCGTGCTCGGCCTGCCGTGCAATCAATTTGCAGGCCAGGAGCCGGGTACCGAAGAAGAGATCCAGCAGTTCTGCAGCCTGAACTACGGGGTGACGTTCCCGCTGGGCAGCAAGCTTGAGGTCAACGGCCCCGATCGTCATCAGCTGTACCGCCTGCTGGCGGGCGAAGGCGCCGAGTTTCCTGGGGATATCACCTGGAACTTCGAAAAATTCCTGCTGGGCAAGGATGGGCGAGTGCTCGCACGCTTCTCCCCGCGCACCGCGCCGGATGACCCCACGGTCGTCCAAGCCATCGAAAAAGCCTTGGCCTGAATACGTCCAGGAGGCTTTTGTGGTGAGCGGGCTTGCCCCGCGCTGGGTGGCGAAGCCGCCCTAAAATCAGACGCCGCATTTCTAGACAGAATGCGGCGTTTTTATTGGGGCGGCTTTCGCCACCCAGCGCGGGGCAAGCCCGCTCACTACAGGTCAGCGGCAACCGGGCTATCCCACTTTTACCTCTTAATCACTCAGATCAATAGTGCTACCCAGCGCTTTGCGCTGTCCATATTATCCACGTCATAAACCCCGTCTCTCGTGGAGTGCTCCCATGCCCGTCCAGGCCTTGTTCAAACCCTTCCAGCTCGGTGCATTGCAACTGTCGACCCGCGTCGTCATGGCGCCCATGACGCGCTCGTTCTCCCCAGGCGGCGTGCCCAATTCCAAGGTGATCGAGTACTACCGCCGCCGCGCTGCCGCCGGCGTGGGCCTGATCATCACCGAAGGCACCGTGGTCGGCCATCAGGCGTCCAACGGCTACCCCAATGTTCCACACTTCTACGGTGAGGCTGCCTTGGCTGGCTGGAAGAAAGTGGTCGACGCCGTGCACGCCGAAGGCGGCAAGATCGTCCCGCAGTTGTGGCACGTGGGCAGCGTACGGCGTATCGGCACTGAGCCTGACGCCAGCGTGCCAGCCTACGGCCCGATGGAAAAACTCAAAGATGGCAACGTGGTCGTGCACGGCATGACCCAGCAAGACATCAAGGCGGTGATCGACGCCTTCGCCCAAGCCGCCAAGGATGCCCAGAGTATCGGCATGGACGGCGTGGAGATCCACGGCGCCCACGGCTATCTGGTCGACCAGTTTTTCTGGGAAGGCAGCAACCAGCGGACCGACGAATACGGCGGCAGCTTGGCCAAGCGCTCACGTTTTGCCATCGAGCTGATCCAGGCCACCCGCGCCGCCGTTGGCCCGGACTTCCCGATCATCCTGCGTTTCTCCCAGTGGAAACAGCAGGACTACACCGCGCGCCTGGTGCAAACCCCCGAGGCGCTGGGTGAGTTCCTCAAGCCACTGTCTGACGCGGGTGTGGACATTTTCCACTGCTCCACCCGCCGCTTCTGGGAGCCTGAATTCGACGGTTCCGACCTCAACCTGGCCGGCTGGACCCGCCAGCTTACCGGCAAGCCGACCATCACCGTGGGCAGCGTCGGCCTGGATGGCGAGTTCCTGCAGTTCATGGTCAACACCGACAAGGTCGCGCAACCGGCCAGCCTGGAGAAGTTGCTGGAGCGCTTGAACAACGACGAATTCGACCTGGTCGCCGTGGGCCGAGCCCTGCTGGTGGATCCGGATTGGGCCGTGAAGGTGCGCGAAGGCCGCGAAGGCGACATCCTGCCCTTCAGTCGTGAGGCGTTGACGAGCCTGGTGTAAGCGGCGACAGGGCGGGCACCGGGTGCCCGTCCTTGCAGACCCCGCGCAGTTGGCGCTCGAACTGCTCGATAATCGCCGGCCAGCCCTGGCGGCTCGCATGCTGGCGTGCATTCAGGCGCATGCGGCGCAGGCTTTCGGCGTCCTCCAGCAGCCAGTTGGCGGCATCGCAGAATGCATCCTCGTCCCCCGGCATCGCCAGCACGCCGTTGTAGCCATGGCGTATATGCTGGGTCGCTGCGGCCTGGTCATAGGCCACCACGCCCAATCCCGACGCCATCGCTTCGAGTACCACGTTGCCGAAGGTTTCGGTCAGGCTGGGGAATAGAAACACATCGCCTGACGCGTAATGACGTGCCAGTTCTTCACCGCGCAAGGTGCCGCAGAAGATCGCCTCCGGCAGTTCCTTTTCCATCATCGCGCGTTGTGGCCCATCGCCGACGACGACCAGTCTCATCTGACGCAGCGGGTAGCTGTCCTGCAAGGTCTCGAAGCAGCGCTTGAGCAGTCCCAAGTTCTTTTCCTGCGCCAGCCTGCCGACATAGAGCACGGCGGTTTGCTCACTGTTCAACCCCCAACTTTCCCGCAGCGCATTGTCGCGCTTGGCGGGATGAAACAGTTGGCTGTCTACCCCGCGCGCCAACATCCCCAGACGCTCGAAATGCCGGCGTTCCAGTTCCAGGCGCTGGCTGGCGCTGGGCACCAGGGTCAGGGTCGAACGGTTATGAAACCAGCGAAGGTAGTGGGTGACCATCCGGCTCAGCAGGCTCAGGCCGTATTGGTTCGAGTACTGCTGGAAGTTGGTGTGAAAGCCGCTGACCACACTGATCCCCAGACGCCGCGCGGCGCGCAAGGCGGATAGGCCCAATGGCCCCTCCGTGGCGATGTACAGCACGTCCGGGCGCTGGCGTGTCCAGCGCCGCAGCAACTTGTGCATCGACGACTGCCCCCATTGCAGGCCCGGATAACCCGGTAGCGGCCAGCCGCGACACAGCAGCAATTCGTCATCGCTGGGACGGCTCTGATCGACGCCTTGGCGCGGGCGCACCAGTTCGACTTGGTGGCCACGTGAACGCAAACCCTCGCACAGGCGGCCAAGGGTATTGGCCACCCCGTTGATCTCTGGCGGGAAGGTTTCGGTAATGAGGGTGATGTGAAGCGAGGCTGTCGTCATGACCCACAGTGTCACTGTGGGCCATGTCGTCATTGTGTCATCGAGATGATGGATTTATGACCGGGTCACTTTTTGCTGCGATGCCATGGCCTCGGCGCCTTGTTCGCGCACCCAGAACAGTGTGGCCCCGGCCACCGCCGCCGGCATCATCAGCAGGTTGACCACCGGCACCAGCAGCACCAGGTAGACGATGCCGCCGAAACTCATGCTCTGCCAGCGCTTCTGGCGCAGCCAAGCGAGCATTTCGTTCCAGCCCAGCTTGTGGTTGTCGGCCGGGTAGTCGATGTATTGGATCGCCATCATCCACACGCCAAACAACAGCCACAGCGGCGCAGCGATCAGGTTGACCACCGGAATGAACGACAGGATAAACAGGCCGATGGCCCGTGGCAGGAAGTAGCCCAGTTTGCGCATTTCCCGCGCCAGCGTGCGCGGGACCATGGCGATCAACTCACCCCAGCTGAAGGCCGGGAAGTCATCGGTGCCGCGCACCACCACTTCCACTTTTTCCGAAAGAAAACCGTTGAACGGCGCCGCGATAATATTGGCCAGCATGGTGAAGGTGAAAAACACCATCAGCACTACCAGCACCACAAACAGTGGCCATAGCAGGTAATTCAGAAAGCTCAGCCAGCTCGGCAGTGTCGGCATCAAGTGGTCGACCCACAGGCTGAACTGATGGCCGGCGAAATAGATCAAGCCGACGAACAGCACCACGTTGATCGCCAGCGGCAGCAGCACAAACAGGCGCAGGCCGGGGCTCAACACCAGTTTGAGGCCTTCACGCAGGTATTGCGGGCCGGAAAGAGCAGGGGCGGGCATGGAGAACTCCGAGCAAGGGGGACGAACGCGCCGACCTTACCGGCTTTAAACCTTGGGTGAAAGCGGCGACATCATAAGTAACATCTAGGCAAGAATCCTGTCGATCAACCTGGTCGACTGCATAGAGACCACCTATGAGCTGGATTGTTATTCCGTATTTCCTTAATCTTGCCCCCCTCGATACGCTGCACCCATTATTTTTCAGGGCCTGCGAGTTCAAGCCTTCCCCAAGTGCTTCGTAGTCCCTTTTTTATTCCAGCCGCCTTGTAGTCCGGGCGGTCGATAGGAGTGAGTCATGTCTGATACCCGTCATTCGCGAGTGATTATTCTCGGTTCCGGCCCTGCCGGTTACAGCGCTGCGGTCTACGCTGCCCGGGCCAACCTCAAGCCGCTGCTGATCACCGGCATGCAGGCGGGCGGTCAATTGACCACCACTACCGAAGTCGACAATTGGCCGGGCGACGTCCACGGTCTGACCGGCCCGGTGCTGATGGAACGCATGAAAGAGCACGCCGAGCGCTTTGAAACCGAAATCGTGTTTGATCACATCAACAAGGTCGACTTCTCCAAGAAACCTTACAGCCTGACCGGCGACAGCGGTGTGTACACCTGTGACGCGCTGATCATCGCCACCGGCGCCAGCGCCCGTTACCTGGGCCTGCCATCGGAAGAAGCGTTCATGGGCAAGGGCGTTTCCGCCTGTGCGACCTGCGACGGTTTCTTCTACCGCAACAAGCCGGTCGCCGTGGTCGGTGGTGGTAACACGGCCGTGGAAGAGGCACTGTACCTGGCCAACATCGCCAGCACTGTGACCCTGGTTCACCGCCGCGAGACCTTCCGTGCCGAGAAGATCCTGATCGACAAGCTGCACGCCCGTGTCGCTGAAGGCAAGATCATCCTCAAGCTCAACGCCACCCTGGATGAAGTCCTGGGCGACAACATGGGTGTGACCGGTGCGCGCCTGAAGAACAACGACGGCAGCTTCGACGAGCTGAAAGTCGACGGCGTATTCATCGCCATCGGCCACACGCCGAACACTTCGTTGTTCGAAGGCGTGCTGGACGCCAAAGACGGTTACCTGGTGGTGCAGGGCGGCCGCGAAGGCAACGCCACTGCCACCAACATCGAAGGTATCTTCGCCGCCGGTGACGTGGCTGACCACGTGTATCGTCAGGCCATCACCTCGGCCGGTGCCGGCTGCATGGCGGCATTGGATGCCGAGCGTTACCTCGACGGCCTGCAGAACGCTTCGTTCTGAACTCGTTGAAATAAAAAAACCGGCTGAGAGGCTAATGCCCGTCAGTTAAGGGTGAGCACCGTACCTGTGGCGAGGGAGCTTGCTCCCGCTGGGTCGCGAAGCGGCCCCAGCTCTTTGTTTCAAAAGACTGGGACTGCTGCGCAGTCCAGCGGGAGCAAGCTCCCTCGCCACGGGTTACTTTTCGTTCTTGCTGCTTCTTAACTGACTGGCATTGGGCTGAGAGGCCGGTTTTTTTGTGGGAGGGGAAAAGCTCCCTCCCACATGTTGATCTGCACCTGACTCAGGACTTGCGGGTCAGTGGCTGTGCAGTGAACTTAACGCCTGCCAGGCCATGCGCGATCAACGCGCGGATATTGCCATGGTCATTGCCCTCAGGCGTCGCCACCACCGAACGGTAATGCTCACCAAATGCCAACAGCGCTTCCTGGTCGCTCAAGCCTTCCAGCAGTGCCAGGCCCAAGGTCTTGCACGACCCTTCGTTCTGCCCCGCCGCATTTTCTACATCACCATTGGTAAAGGCTTGGGGCTGGTAGTCATAACCTGCGGCAACAAACGCCAAGGTATCGGCAAAAACGTGTTCGCCGCTGTTGAGGCTGGCGCGCAGAGTGGTCAGGTCGGTCATGGGTATGGAGCCTTATTAACGTTCGGAATCAGTATTCATCAGCGTATGTGCACGCGCGCCCATGGTAACTTTTTTGCTTGTTGAGATCATTCCATGCCAGGATATTTTAAAGCGTTTGCGTTTTCGTCTTGGTGCTTCCTAGAATCCGTGCAGTCACTCGGCTCGGTTTAAGGAGTGCGGGGTTTGAATAACAGTAGGAGTTGCTGTGTTAAGGATAATGCTGTCTGCGGCGATTGCGGGGATCGTGTTAAGTGGTTGTTCAGTCGCTACCTACAGCCATAAGCTGGAGGACGTTCAGGGCGGCGAACGTGTCGGTGTGAGTTTTGATAACCGTAATATTGACTATGTTCGTGTTTACCCCAATACCGCTACGTGTATCAACCTGGATGACCCGCAAAATGGCTACACCAATAATGCGGTCGGTTTTCAGACGGCATTGAATAATAAAATCGAAGGGTTTCCCGAGATCCCTGAAACGCCTCCGCTACGCCGCGAGTTTTGGGTCAGTGCACAGCGAAATATTGCAGTGCGCATGATTACCGCTAATGGTTCGTACAGTACCGTTACATTCAGACCGGTCGTAGGCTCTTACTATTATGTGACCGGGCTCTTCGTTAATCAGTATGCACCGCGCAAGCTCACTGTTTATGAAGTCTATAAAACCGAGAAGGGCTACTACGATAAAAAGCCGGTCACCGACCTGGCCTTGAAAAACTGTGATGAGGGCACTTCAAGGTTGCAGAGGTTCTGATTCGAGCGTGGCAGGCAGCCGTTGCGGCTGCCTGCCCGCAGTATTACGTCAGCTTGTACCCCACAGCACGATTTTCGTACCAGGCATCCAGGGTGGAAAGCAGTTTTTTTGCCTGTTCTACCGTCAGCCCGAAGTAGCGATCCTTGCCATCGATGTGAATCACCAGCATCGGCACGCCCGCGCGGGTCTGAGTAAAGTCAAACTGATACTCGACCTCTCTGTTTTCGAAGAGATAGCCATAGGCGTTACCCGCAGGCCGTTTCATCGTTAAATGTTTGGCGGTGTGCGTATCGGCCTGCGCCCACAGTAGAAAGTCACGTACCGGTTTAACTTGTGCCGGGTAATCGTTTCGGATAAAGCCAAAGAAGCTGACATTGTCACTGGGGTTGATAAACTTCGCTAACGCAATTTTCTCTTTGTTGTCCGATATCTTTACGTCGAAAACACGTTGCTCGGCGCAATCGTTGAACGCCGGTTTGAATTCACAAGCGCCCAAGCCGCTCACCGAATAAATTTCGTAATAGCGTCCGCTGGCGTATTTGTCAGCGGTGGAGCAAGCGCATAACGATAACAGGCCCAGCGTTAAAGCGAGTGTGTATACAGAGTGCTTCACTTAACCTTCCTTTGGTTGTTTTAACGTTAATTCGCTATTGCCGAATTCAGCCTTTGACGGGCGCAGGGTCATTGACGCCTTTGGCGAACGCCGCCTGCTGGTCGGCACTGGCTTCTTTCTGGTACTGGGCTTTCCACTCGGCGTACGGCATGCCGTACACCACTTCACGGGCGTCATCGAGGCTGACGTCGATCTGGCGTTCATCGGCCGCGGCCTTGTACCACTTGGACAAGCAGTTACGGCAGAAGCCCGAGAGGTTCATCAGGTCGATGTTCTGCACATCCTTGCGGCTGTCCAGGTGGGCCACCAGCCGGCGGAAGGCGGCGGCTTCGAGTTCGAGGCGTTGTTGGTCGTTCATAGGGCTCACTGACAATTCAGGGGTGGCGGCTGGCTGCCAGGGTAATCGAAACCGATTCGGCAAAGCGCAGCGCATGGGGCTTGTCCACTTCGACTTCGGCGTACAGCACCGACTCATTGCTCATCACCAAATCCAGCAGCTCCTGGGTCAGGCGCTCCAGCAGGGCAAAACGGTTGCCCTCGACGTGGGCGATGATCGCCTTAGTGATGGTGCGGTAGTTCAGCGCGTGGTCGATATCGTTGTCGCGCACGGCTTCCTGGGCGGCATACAGGATGGTCAGGTTGATCAGCACATCCTGTTTGTTGAGGATCTCGTCCTCGTTGATGCCGATAAAGGTGCGCAGGCACAGGTCCTTGACCCGGATGCGCGCCATGCCTGGTTGAAGTTGTGGCATTGCTACTTGCTCCGTCCGATCAGTTGCAGGAACTCCATGCGCGTGGTGTTCGACTCGCGGAACGCGCCGAGCATCACCGAGGTGTTCATGGTTGAATTCTGTTTTTCCACCCCGCGCATCATCATGCACATGTGCTTGGCTTCGATTACCACCGCCACACCGGCTGCCTGGGTCACGTCCTGGATAGCGTCGGCAATTTGCCGGGTGAGGTTTTCCTGGATCTGCAGGCGGCGTGCAAACATATCGACGATGCGCGCCAGTTTCGACAGGCCCAATACCTTGCCGGTCGGAATATAGGCCACGTGGGCCTTGCCGATAAAGGGCAGCAGGTGGTGCTCGCACAGCGAGTACAGCTCGATGTCCTTGAGGATCACCATCTCGTCATTGTCAGAGGTAAACAGCGCGCCGTTGACGATCTCTTCCAGGTTCTGCTCATAGCCATGACACAGGTATTGCATGGCCTTGGCGGCGCGCTTGGGGGTGTCGAGCAAGCCTTCGCGCTCGGGGTCTTCGCCCAAGCCCTTGAGGATCTCGCGGTAATGGTGGGGCAGGGATACGGTCATACAACATCCTCACAAACGGCTTACTTGATATGCCGCCCGCCGTTGACGGTCAGGGTGGTACCGGTGACATAGGGGTTGTCCAGCAGGTAGCGCACGCTCTGGTAGATCACCTCGGGCCCGGGTTCGATGCCCAGTGCCGACTTGGCCAGTACCTTGGCGCGGTAGGCTGCGTCGTCGCCGTCGTTGAACATCACCATGGCCGGCGCGATGCCGTTGACCTTGATCGACGGCGCAAACTGCGCGGCAAACGACAGCGTCAGGCTGTCGAGCCCTGCCTTGGTGGCGCAATAGGCGATGTGTCGGCGGCTGCCCTTGCGCACCACGTCATCGCTGATATGCACGATATCGGCGGGTGAAGAGCGTTGCAGCAAAGGCGAACAATGCAGGTTGATCAGGTACGGTGCAAGCATGTGTACGCTGAACATGTCGGTAAAAGCGCGGCTTTCGTCGCCAGGCGTTTCCGCGACCCAGGCCGAGGCGTTATGGATGATCGCGCGCAGACTGTCGGTCCGGGTCTTGAGCTCAGCGATAAACGCCAGAATCCCGGCCTCGCTGGAGAAGTCGGCATACACACCGATCGCGCCGCGTTCACGCAGGGCATGTACGCCGGGGCGCTCATTGCGGTAGCTGAAAATAACCGAGTGGCCCTCGTCCAACAGGCGCTGGGCGCAATGCAGGCCGACACGTTGGCCGGCGCCGGTGATCAGGATCGGGGCGTTTGTTGCGGTCATGGGGAGCTCGAATCGCTGGCAGATTGAAACTATACCAGCGACCGGCCGCCCCTGTATTCACGCCGCAGCTTCAGTGGCCTTGCGCGGTGCCGGGGCAGGATGCAGCCAGTTTGCCAGCAGATGGGTCGACAATGGGATGAACCAATAAACCATCAGCGGCGTAAGCGCCAGGGTGCTGACCAGTACGCGCGGCGCCAGGTCCAGCCCGCCGAGCAGTGGTCCCAGCACAAAGTTGAACAGCAGCGACACCGGGAAAAACGCCAGCCAGATCGCCACGGCCTGTTTCCAGCGAGGAGGGCGTGCACCTGCCGCGCCGAACCAACCATCAATGCCGCGTACGCGGTGCTCGGAAGGGTCGGCAAACAGTTCACTGCCACGGCTCAGCCACGTACTGCGCGAGGCTGAAAACTCCCAGGCATGCAGGGTTTTTTCATCGGCGAAGCGGAAAATGATCTGGAATTCATCATCGTTGGGCGGCGGGGCAAGTACGCCTGAGCCCAGGTAGCCGGGAAAGTCCGTGGCCAATTGCTCGCCTTCGCGCAGCCAGGCCATGAGTTCTTCGTAGCGACCCTTGGCCACGCGACGCGCAACCATCAAGGTGACGGGAGAGGTAGACATTGTGTATCTCCAAGTATTCGGGTGCGCTGGGCCGGGTAGGGGGCGCACAAACATAGCGGCGGGGTGTTGCCGCTACGTAAAAACACGCAAGGATTATTCCCGTTTTGTAGAAATACACCAGCGGCATTGGTCCGAATAAGCAGGGACCTTGAAAAAGACAGGTCTAAAGGCGTTAAATGAGGATCCAATTTTCGTTGGTCTTTTGGTCTCTCATACCCGTGATTACTGCCTCAAGTGATAGCAATTTGCATCTAGAATCGCTCGATTCGGATGAGCTGTTTCCGATTCGTGAAGTCTCGAGAATGACAGGCATCAATCCAGTCACCCTGCGTGCCTGGGAGCGGCGTTATGGTCTGATCCAGCCCGTGCGCACCGAGAGTGGGCACCGGCTCTACTCCAAGGCCGATATTGCGACCGTTAATGGCATCCTCGATTGGATCGAGCGAGGTGTATCGGTGAGCAAGGTCGGCAAGATTCTCGCCCGCGACGATTTGCAGGCCAGCGTGGTTCGCGCTGGGCACGATGTGATCGAGGAAGGTGAATTGCCACAATGGCGGACGCGGCTGTTACACGCCGTCAGCGCCTTTGACGACCGCCAACTGGAGAGCCTGTACGGCCAGATTTTTGCGCTCTACCCCATCAGCGTGGCGTTCCAGGACATTCTTATGCCCTTATGGAACGAGCTGTTGCGTCACCAGGGGCGTTTTGGCCAAGCCAGTGAGTGGCTGTTCTTCGACGCCTTCCTGCGTATCCATACCTTCCAGCGCCTGCAAACCGCGACCCTGTCGCCTGCGCCCCGTGTATTGCTGACGGCCATGCCTGGCGAGTGCCGCAAATTGGAGCTGCTGGTGGCGGCGCTGTTGATCAGTCGGGATGATCTGGCTGTTAAGGTGCTGGGCATGGGCCAGCCTTTTGATGAATTAACCCTGGTCTGTGAAAAGACTCGCCCCCAGGCACTGATCATCTTTTCCAACCACGCACATAACCATGACCTGCCTGGGCGCCTCAATCGCCTGGCATTGACCCTGGATTGCCCGCTGTTCCTGGCGGGTGCTGCGTCAGACCTGGCGCAGAAAGAGCTGGCAGGTTCGTCGATCGGTTGCCTGGGCAGTGAAGGGCGCCTGATGCAGCGCCGCTTGCAGCAGTTTCTCAGCGGTAACCTGGATACCTGAAATCAGGCGTGCGCCTGCGGGTGCACCATGCGGTGCTGATGCAGAATGAATTGGCGCAGGCGCTCGATTTCATCTGCATCACTTTGGCTCAGGCGGTAGGCAAACAAGCCCCGGGCGGTTTCCCGCTCCAGTGTCCCGCGCAATGCGATGCGCTCGTAGCCGGATGGGCTGAACCAAAGCGAAAAGGTCTTCGGCGGCTTGACCCGACCACGAACTTCCACCAGTACGCCCTTGAATGACACTTCGTGCACCCACAGTGCGCCGGCGATGCCGTTGACGTTTTCCAGTGCCACCGGGGCCTCAAGCGCGAGACGCCACGGACGGATCATGGGCCCGTCTTCGAAGATACTCGGCACCCCCAGGCGAAGGTGCACGGCGTGAAACTCATCTTCCACCAGGTGCAGCGGGAAGGTCAGTTGCTGGTTATCGAACTGCGCCTGGATAGTGAGATGGTCGTGGGCGGCGAGTCGCGTGAGCAAATCGCGAATCTGTGCACCACCGTTGACTGTCAGGCTCGACGAAGTATCCCGCAGGTTGAGCTGCGGGTTGTGCTGCATATTCTGAATGAAATCCAACTCATCCTGGGTCAGAAGCGCGTCGCGTTGCATCGCTCTTGCTCAATGGTAGGAGGTGTTAAAATGCCATTATCGCCTCTAATGATGACATCTCCTAAATTTTGTTGAATCCGCTCGTCGCTTTGAGCGCAGCCAGTTCGGCTTTTACCTGGTTCAGTTCGGCTTCCAGTTGACCCACCCGCTGCTGGGCCTTGACTTGCAAGGTGACGTCTTTCTGTACACCCACAAAATACGTCTGCTTGTCGGCTTCGTTATACACCGTCGAAAGCGACAGTTCGTTCCAGAAATGGCTGCCGTCCTTGCGGTAATTGCGCAGGATTTCCCGGCATGCGCCACCGCTCTCCAGTGTTTCCCGAATTGCCATCAGGGCCGGCTGATCGCGGTCGCCCGATTGCAGGAAGCGGCAATCCTGGTAGAGGATTTCATCCAGGGTGTAGCCGGTCAGGCGTTCGAATGCCGGGTTGACATAGATCAGCGGCTTGTCCTTGCCTTCGCGTTCGGCGACGACGATGCCGTCGTTGGAAGCGTTGATGACCAGTTGCATCAGCTTGGCGTTAATCATTGAGCGGTCCATGGCTTGTGATTGGAGTTGGCAGTTTATGACATGCTCTGAATGTTGCACGGGGTGCGCCGAAATATTTGCGTCAGCTGTTAATATCCCAGGCTTTCGCTCAACTACAGGATTAGATTGATGAAAGTCGCCATCCTTTCCGGCTCGGTCTACGGCACCGCTGAAGAAGTCGCCCGTCACGCTGCCGACCTCCTCAAAGAGGCCGGCTTCGAAGCCTGGCATAACCCCCGTGCCAGCCTGGCGGATGTACAGGCGTTTGCCCCGCAGGCCTTTCTGGCGGTGACCTCTACCACCGGCATGGGCGAACTGCCCGACAACCTGCAACCGCTGTATTCGAGCATTCGCGACCAATTGCCCGCCGCCTGGCGCGGCCTGCCCGGTGCGGTGATCGGCCTGGGCGACGCCAGCTATGGCGATACCTTTTGTGGTGGCGGCGAGCAGATGCGCGAGCTGTTCGGCGAACTGGGCGTGCGTGAAGTGCTGCCGATGCTGCGCCTGGATGCCAGCGAAAGCGTCACCCCGGAAACCGACGCCGAGCCCTGGCTGGCTGAGCTGGTCACTGCACTGCGCGCTTTAGCGTAAGTTCGCTTGATTCTCAGGCATCCAGTGCGGTTGCTGGCGGTGACGGTGCCCATGGAAACCGCCCGCGCCGCGCCTTTATTGGCGGCACTTCTCTGACGCCGCTTGTGAGGATTTAAACTATTCTCAACGCTGACCCGCACGGTCATCAAGCTGGCTGCCAAGGCAACTCCTCCAGCCACGACCTCTGACTAGACTGGCCCATCAGTCAAAAAAACAATAAGAAAATGCGCCAAGGAGGTCATTATTGTGAGTCTAGCCCCGGTCCTATCGTCATTGAGTCTCAAAGATCAGGTCAGCGCCGCCGAGTGGCAAACCCGCGTCGACCTGGCCGCCTGTTATCGCCTGGTGGCGATGCATGGCTGGGATGACCTGATCTTCACCCACATCTCGGCGAAGGTGCCGGGTACCGATGATTTCCTGATCAACCCCTATGGGCTGATGTTCCACGAAATCACTGCGTCGAGCCTGGTCAAGGTCGATCAGGCCGGCAACAAGCTGATGGACAGCCCCTACGAGATCAACCCTGCGGGCTACACCATCCACAGCGCCATCCATGAAGTGCGTCACGACGTGACCTGCGTGCTGCACACCCACACCGCTGCCGGTGTCGCGGTGGCGGCGCAGAAACAGGGCGTATTGCCGATCAGCCAGCAGTCGATATTTGTCTTGTCGAGCCTGGCCTATCACGCCTACGAAGGGGTGGCGCTGAACCACGAAGAGAAGGCCCGTTTGCAGGCCGACCTGGGCGACAACAATTTCCTGATGCTGCACAACCACGGTCTGCTGACCTGCGGCGACACCATCGCCGACACCTTTTTGATGATGTTTATCTTCCAGCGCGCCTGCGATATCCAGGTGCTGGCGCAAAACGGCGGTGCCGAATTGATCGCCATCGGGCCGCAGATACTCGCCGGTGCCAAGGTGATGGCGGCGGCGGTCACCAAGAGTGCTCAAGGTATGGGGGGCGCGCTGGCCTGGCCGGCGTTGCTGCGCAAATTGGGCCGCGTCGATCCTGAGTATAAAACCTGATGCCACTCGCCGAGATCCCCCTCAGTGTCTGGCGCAAACGCAGCCAGACCTTCGACTTCCATGGCCGCACCATCCGTTACTGGGTGGCAGGGCAGGGTGAGCCGTTGCTGTTGATCCATGGTTTTCCCACCGCCAGTTGGGACTGGCATTACCTGTGGCAACCGCTGGCCCAGCGCAACCTGGTGATCGCCTGCGACATGCTCGGCTTTGGCGATTCCGCAAAACCCCTGGACCACGGTTATTGCCTGTTGGAACAGGCGGATTTGCAACAGGCGCTGCTGGAACACCTGCGCGTCAAGCAACCGGTGCACGTGCTGGCCCACGACTACGGCGACAGCGTCGCCCAGGAGTTGCTGGCTCGGCACTACGAGGGCCGTTTTCACATGGCCAGCTGTGTGTTTCTCAATGGTGGGTTGTTCCCTGAAACTCATCGCACCGCGCTGGTGCAAAAGCTTTTGCTCAGCCCGCTGGGTTGGATGATCGGCCGAGCCTTCGGGCGTAATGCCCTGGCGGACAGCTTCAGCCAGATATTCGGCCCCAATACCCGCCCGAGTGAGAGCGCCCTGGATGACTTCTGGAGCCTGATCAATAGTCACGAAGGCACGCGCATCCTGCACAAACTCATCGCCTACATCCCACAACGGCGCCGCTTGCGTGAGCGTTGGGTGCAGGCGATGCAACGGGATGACGTGCCGCTGCGGGTGATCGATGGCGAGATCGACCCGATCTCCGGTGCCCATATGGTCGAGCGTTACCGCGAATTGGTGCCCCACGCGGATACGGTGCTGCTGGCCAATATCGGTCACTACCCGCAGATCGAGGCGCCGGTGCAGGTGCTCAAGCACTATCTGGTGTTTCGTGAGCGCATTGCTGGCCCAGTGTGGGGTGTGGCTTGCCTGCGATAGCATCGCGGCGGTTCAACTGAAAGACCGAGGCGCTTGCATCGTAGGTACGCCTGCGCCCGCATGATCATCCCTCTGCCTTATCGAGCACCATTCAGGCTCAGTCGTGGTTATTGTGACCATGGCCCCTGTGCCTGACACTCGACCCATTCCCATTGTCGCCATTGGAGTTTGGTATGAGTGATTCAGTGCAGTTCCAGGATAAGGTCGTGATCGTCACCGGTGCCGGCGGCGGATTGGGCCGGGCACATGCGCTGTTGTTCGCCAGGCATGGCGCCAAAGTGTTGGTCAACGATCTGGGCGGCTCCACCCAGGGCGAAGGTGCCAATGCTTCGGCCGCCGACCGCGTGGTGGCTGAGATTCGCGAAGCCGGCGGTATCGCCGAAGCCAACCATGACTCTGTCACCGACGGTGACAAGATCGTGCAGAACGCCCTCGACGCCTTCGGCCGTGTCGACGTGGTGGTCAACAACGCCGGTATTCTGCGTGACAAGACCTTCCACAAAATGGACGACAGCGACTGGGACCTGGTTTACCGGGTGCATGTCGAAGGCGCCTACAAAGTCACCCGCGCCGCCTGGCCGCATCTGCGCGAGCAAGGGTATGGCCGGGTGATCTTCACCGCGTCCACCTCGGGCATCTACGGCAACTTCGGTCAGTCCAACTACGGCATGGCCAAGCTTGGGCTGTATGGGTTGACCCGCACCCTGGCGCTAGAAGGGCGCAAGAACAACATCCTGGTCAACGCCATTGCCCCAACAGGCGGAACGCGCATGACCGAAGGCCTGATCCCGCCGCAAGTATTCGAGCGCCTCAAGCCGGAGCTGGTCAGCCCATTGGTGGTGTACCTGGGCAGTGAGGCGTGCCAGGAAACTTCGGGCCTGTTTGAAGTGGGCGGCGGCTGGATCGGCAAGACCCGCTGGGAGCGCAGCCTGGGTGTAGGCTTTGATCCAGAGGCCGGTTTTTCACCCGAGGATGTGGCGGCGCACTGGCAGCAGATCTGCGACTTCGAAGGGGCGGCTCACCCCAAGGACAACATCGAGGCCTTGAAGGAAATGATGGCCAATTTGCAGAAGTACAGCCTGTGATCATTGCTTGAAAAAGCTTTAATCCTACGGGGCGCTGATAGCGCCCCGTTTTATTTTTGGCAAAAAAAAGCCGCTGCAAAGGCAGCGGCTGAAGTAAGACGTTGGATCAAGGAGCGACAAATCAACGTCCGTTAACACAGGTAACAGATTGAATAGAGACATCAATCCATCTTGAGGCTGGCTTTTCTTCCGGAGGCGGAAGCGAGCGGTGTGCCCTGAAAGCCCGGCAAGAATAGCTGCTTGTAACAAAATGAGTAATGCCCATTCATGACAAGGACTGTTGCTGAATCGGCAACAATCACGCTGCGCTCCATCCATTCTCCTGATAGCCCGCCATCCACCCGACGCATGCGTGCGCCCAGACCCCGGCCAGAGCGCCTTGTCATCCTTTCGAGCGACAACACGAATCCCTCCTTGGTGCGCTTATCGCTCCCGATAGTCGGCAGTAGGGTGGGGCCTTCTGTCACTCACCGGGGAAGACGCATGACAAAAACAACAATGCGCGCCATCTTCAAGCCACAGGCGCTGGCCGCTGCGGTTGCGTTGGGTTGCTGTGCGCAGGCACAGGCTGTTTCGTTCAACATTGGCGAGATCGAAGGGCAATTCGATTCCTCGCTGTCGGTGGGCGCGAGTTGGGGCATGCGCAATGCGGACAAGAAGCTGGTGGGCACCGTCAATGGCGGCACCGGGCAAGCGTCCACCGGGGATGACGGCCGGCTGAACTTCAAGAAGGGCGAAACCTTTTCCAAGATCTTCAAGGGCCTGCACGACCTTGAATTGAAGTACGGCGATACGGGCGTGTTTGTGCGGGGTAAATACTGGTACGACTTCGAGCTCCAGGACGAAGACCGCGAGTTCAAGCCGATCAGCAACCACAACCGCAAGGAAGGCGCCAAGTCCAGCGGCGCGCAAATCCTCGACGCCTTCGTCTACCACAACTATTCGCTGGGTGATTTGCCGGGCACGGTGCGTGCGGGCAAGCAGGTGGTGAGCTGGGGCGAAAGTACCTTCATCGGTAACTCCATCAACAGCATCAACCCCATCGACGTCTCGGCATTTCGTCGGCCGGGCGCCGAGATCAAGGAGGGGTTGATTCCGGTCAACATGCTGTTCGCTTCCCAGAGCCTGACCAACCAGTTGACCTTGGAAGGCTTCTACCAATTGGAGTGGGACCAGACGGTGCTGGACAACTGCGGCACCTTCTTTGGTGGCGATGTGGCGGCGGACGGCTGCACCAACAACTACACCGTGGGGAACCCGGCGATTGCGCCTTTGCAGCCGGTGGCAGCGAACTTTGGCCAAGGGTTCAGTGTGACCAACGAGGGGGTAATCGTGCGCCGCGCCGGAGACCGTGACGCACGCGACTCCGGCCAATTTGGTGCCGCCCTGCGTTGGTTGGGCGATGACACCGAGTACGGCGTGTACTTCATGAATTACCACAGTCGAACGCCCACGGTAGGCACGATTACCAACAACTCTAACGCGACGACGATGACTTCCATCCGTAACCTTGCCAACTTCCTGCGGCCGGGAACCGGAGACGGTTTGGTCACCAGCACTATGCTCGGCCGTGGCCAGTATTACCTTGAATACCCGGAAGATATCCGCCTGTTTGGTGCCAGCTTCTCCACCACCTTGCCCACCGGTACGGCGTGGACTGGCGAGATCAGCTACCGGCCAAACGCACCGGTGCAACTGAATACAACCGACCTCACCCTGGCCCTGATCAACCCCACTTCCGGCCAACTGGCCTCACCCATTCGCAGCAATTTCGGCGACGACAACAAAGGCTACCGCCGCAAGGAAATCACCCAGATCCAAAGCACCATGACCCAGTTCTTCGACCAGGTCCTGGGCGCCGAGCGCCTGACGTTGGTGGGCGAAGCGGCTGTTGTGCATGTCGCCGGCCTGGAAGATAAATCCAAGCTGCGTTACGGCCGAGACTCGGTTTACGGTGCCTACGGTTTTCAGGGTGATACCGACGGCTTTGTCACCTCTACCTCTTGGGGCTACCGCGCACGGGCGATCCTGGACTACAACAACGCGATTGCCGGGGTGAACCTCAAGCCCAACCTCTCCTGGTCCCACGACGTTGCCGGCTACGGCCCCAACGGCCTGTTCAACAAAGGCGCCAAGGCCATCAGTGTTGGCGTGGATGCGGACTACCGCAACACCTACACCGCGAGCCTCAGCTACACCGACTTCTTTGGTGGCGACTACAACACCCTGACCGACCGTGACTTCCTCGCCCTCAGCTTCGGCGTGAACTTCTGATCTGGCTTAAAGAAGGACAAGACTCTATGCGTAAGATATTTGCGGTAATGGCCCTCAGCCTGCTGGCAGCCAACGTGATGGCCGCCGTGTCACCGGAAGAAGCCGCCAAGCTCGGCACCACCCTGACCCCGGTAGGCGCCGAAAAAGCCGGCAACGCCGACGGCTCGATTCCGGCCTGGACCGGTGGCATTCCGAAAAACGCCGGTGCGGTGGACAGCAAGGGTTTCCTGGCCGATCCGTTTGCCAGTGAAAAGCCGCTGTTCGTGATCACCGCCGCCACCGTCGACAAGTACAAGGACAAACTCTCCGACGGCCAGGTGGCGATGTTCAAGCGCTACCCCGAGACCTACAAGATCCCGGTGTACCCGACCCACCGCACGGTCAACCTGCCGCCGGAGATCTACGAATCGATCAAGCGCAGCGCTCTGAACGTCAAGCCGATCAACGACGGCAACGGCCTGGAGAACTTCACCGGCAACCGCTACTACGCGTTCCCGATTCCGAAGAATGGCGTGGAGGTGCTGTGGAACCACATCACCCGTTATCACGGCGGCAACCTGCGGCGCATCATCACCCAGGCCACGCCGCAGACCAACGGCAGCTACACGCCGATCCGCTTCGAGGAAGAAGTGGCCGTGCCGCAACTGATCCCCGACATGGACCCGGCCAAGGCCGCCAACGTGCTGACCTTCTTCAAGCAGTCGGTGACCGCGCCGGCGCGCTTGGCGGGTAATGTGTTGCTGGTGCATGAAACCCTCGACCAGGTGAAAGAGCCGCGCCTGGCCTGGATCTACAACGCCGGCCAACGCCGCGTACGCCGTGCGCCGCAAGTGGCGTATGACGGGCCGGGCACCGCCTCGGACGGCCTGCGCACCTCCGACAACTTCGACATGTTCTCCGGCGCCCCGGACCGCTACGACTGGAAGCTGGTGGGCAAGAAGGAGATGTACATCCCCTACAACAGCTACAAACTCGACCAACCGACGCTCAAGTACGACGACATCATCAAGGCCGGCCACATCAACCAGGACCTGACCCGCTATGAGCTGCACCGCGTGTGGGAAGTGGTGGGCACGGTCAAGCCGAGTGAGCGGCATATCTACGCCAAGCGCCACATGTACATCGACGAGGACAGCTGGCAGGTGGCGCTGGTGGACCACTACGACGGCCGTGGCCAACTGTGGCGGGTTGCCGAAGGTCATGCGCAGTTCTACTACAACCACCAGACCCCGGCGTACACCGTGGAAACCCTCTACGACATCATCGCCGGGCGCTACATCGCGCTGGGCATGAAGAACGAGGAGAAGAGCAGCTTTGTGTTTGGTTTCAATGCCAAGGCGGCGGACTACACGCCGGCTGCGCTGAGGGCTGAGGGGGTGCGCTGATCCGGATCGAAGCAGGGTCAAACAGGTGGGAGGGGGCTTGCCCCCGATGAGGGCGTGTCAGTCAATGGATGGGTCGACTGATACACCGCCATCGGGAGCAAGCCTGAACTCCCACATGGGGTTTTATGCATGGCTGGAAATCACCCCGCTGAATACTTCTTCAACAACCGCCAACCACAGGACTAGGGTAGGTGCCTGGTTGCATAACAATAAGAACGCAGGATGCAGCAATGACCGCCATGACACGCTGCCTGGACCGTCCTGGATTCATGCCTCGGCTATCCGCCCACCATCTGCTGCGCCCACGCCTGGCCGAGCCTTTGCTGGCGGCGCAGGTCAGGGTCAAATTGCTGTGCGCCCCGGGTGGCAGCGGTAAGAGTGCGTTGCTGGCCGAGTGTGCATTGCAGGCGCCGGTGGGGTGCCAGGTGTACTGGCTGCCGTTCAACGGTGTTGCCTTAAGCCCGGTCGACGTTTGCCGACGCCTGGCGCAGAACCTCGGCCTGTCATTCACCGATGAAGCGACGCTGCTGCTGGACCTCACTCAGTGGCAGACGCCGGCGTGGGTGTTTCTCGATGACTTCTGTCGCTTGCCCACCCCCGACACCGACGCGTTGCTCGACCGCTTGCTCACCGTCAGCAGCCCGGCGTTGACGTGGTGGCTGGGGGCGCGGCGCCGGCCGATGTGCAATTGGCCACGGTTGCTGCTCGACGATGAGTTGCTGGAGTGCGGTGCCGATCTGGCGTTCAGCCCAGAGGAGATTCAGCAATTGCTCAATCCGGCGCTGGGGCTTTCTGTCGACAGCGTGCTGCAGTTCAGCGGCGGTTGGTGTGCCGGTGTGCGTATCGCTTTGCTCGGGGAAGGGCACCCGGAAAAGACCTTGCTCGACTATTTGCAGCACGAACTGTTCAGTACCTTGCCGCCGGAACTGGCCGAAGCCTGGCGCGTGCTCGCCCATCTGCCGCGCTTCAACACCGGATTGTGCGAGCACCTGTTCGGCTTTGGCGACGGTGACCACTACCTGCGCGACCTGCAGGCCCTCGGTGCGTTTATCCAGCCTTGGGAAGACACCGACTGGTTGCAGGTTTTTCCACCGCTTGCCCAATTGCTGCGCGACGAGCCCTGGCCGGCCAAACGTTCCTGGCACCGTCGCGCCTGCCAGTGGTTCACCACCGAGCAGGACTGGCAGGCTGCGTTTGAACACGCGCTGCTGGCCGAAGAATATGAAGTGGCGGTGAGCCTGTTACAGCATTTCAGTTTCGAGGACTTGTTCCGTCAGCAGAACGCGGTGTTGCTGTTGCGCCTGCATGAACAGCACGGCGACGAATTGATGCTCGGCTCGGCGCAACTGGTGGGGCTGGTGACGGCGGCGCTGCTGTTCGCCGGGCGCTTCGACCAGGCCGCGCAATGCATCGACCAGTTGGCGCGCTTCGCTCCGCAACCGACGGCGGCACTGCAGCGGCATTTACTCGCGCGCTGGCAAGCGCAGTGGGGCTGGCTGTTGCACTTGGGCGGTGACGCCGAGCGTTCCCGCGAGCATTTCCTTGAAGCGTTGCAAGCCTTGCCCGACAGCGCCTGGACCTCACGGTTGATGTGCCTGTCGGGCCTGACCCAGCAAGCCTTGCTGCGCGGCGAGCTGGACGTTGCCCAGGCCCTGAACCGTGAAGCGCTGTGCCTGGCGCGCGCCCAGGGTTCATTGTTGCTCGAGGCCCTGCTCGAACTGGATCACGCACAGTTGCTGGAACAGCGCGGTGCACCCTATCGGGCACAGAGTTTGTTGGAAAACGTGCAGGCGATGTTGCTCAAACAGCGGCTCAAGGCCGGGCCATTGGTGGGGCGTATTGCCCTGCGGCGCGGGCACTTGGCATTGCGCCAGGGGCAAGACAGCCTGGCGGACGCCTGTTTCCAGGCAGGCTTGAAAATGTGCCTGCACAGTCAGGATAAGCGCGTCCTTTATGGGTTTCTCGGCCTGGCCCTGCTGGCCGCCAACCGTGGCGACTACGCCCAGGCCTTTGTGCAGCTGCGCGACGCGGAACGGCTGATGCAGCAACGCCAGGTGCCCGAGACGGTGTACCGTGCGGTGCTGCTGTTGGTCAGCGGGCATTTCTGGCTGCAGCAAGGTCGCGCCGAACTGACGGCAGAAGCGGTGCGCCGTGTGCTCCGCCACTTCCGTGGGCCCCTGGCCAAACAGGCGCCGCCGGCCACCCTGGAATTGATTCCGCGCCTGGAATACTTGCTGGTGCTGGCAGAGGTCAAACTGGGCTGCGCCGAGCAACCGGTGGCGCGGCTCAGTGCCTTGCTGGAAACCACCCACCAGCGCGGCATGCTCTGCCTGGAAACCGAGCTGCACCTGGTGTTGGGTGAAGTGGCCTGGCAATTGGGCGACGCTGCCCTGGCGCGTCGCTCGCTGCAAACCGGCTTGGAACTGGCCGGTCGTTGTCAGGTGCAGCAGGCGATTCGTGAACTGCGTTTGCGTTCCCCGGGGTTGTTGAGTGAGCTGGGGATGGAGCCGCAGGCGTCAACGCCGGGCGCGGTGGACAATCCCCTGAGCCAGCGCGAATTGGAAGTGCTGCAGTTGATCGCCCTTGGTAACTCCAACCTGGAAATCGCCGATCGGCTGTTTATCTCCCTGCACACCGTCAAAACCCATGCGCGGCGCATCCACAGCAAGTTGGGTGTGGAGCGACGTACACAAGCGGTGGCCAAGGCCAAGGCCCTGGGGTTGATGACCTAAGTGCCGAGCGCCTGGCGGTATTCGCCGGGCGTGGCGCCCATGGCTTGGCGAAAACGATGGGTGAAGTGGCTGGCGCTGGAGAAACCGCACAGCAACGCGATCTCGCCCAGGGGCAAGGCGCCGCTGCGCAGTAGCGCCTGGGCGCGGGTCAGCCGCCGTGCCAGCAGGTATTGATGGGGCGGCAGGCCGAAGCTTTGGCGGAACATCCGCGCGAAATGGTACTCGGACAACGCGCACATCCCGGCCAGTTGGCCCAGGCTGATCGGGTCTTCCAGGTGCTGGTCGATGTACTCCACCAATCGCCGCCGTTGATGCGCCGCCAGCCCGCCTTTCAAACGCAGCCCCTCGCGCGCGCCTACCTGGCTGAGCAAGGTATGGCTGAGCATTTCATGGGCCAGGCTGCTGGTCAGCAGGCGCTCGGCGGGTTCGTGCCAGTTGAGGGCGATCAACTGGTGAAAGCGTCGGGCCTGGCTGGCGTCCTCCAGAAAGGTGCTTTCCCGCAGTTGCAACGCGCGGGGCTCGCGGTCGAGCAGAGTGACGCAACCGAGGGCAAATTGCTCCGGGCTGAAATACACATGGGCCAGGCGAATCTCGCCATTGATCACCCACGCCGACTGATGCTCGGCGGGCAGGATGCACAGCTTGTCCGGCCCACCCTTGGTGCCGGGCTGGTCGCGCCGGAACGTGCCGGTGCCGCCGCCGATGTAGCACGACAGGGTGTGATGGCTGGGCGCCTGGTAATCCTGCGAGTCGTGGTGGTTGCTCCACAAGGCTGCAGACAAGCCGTCACCGAGCTCGGCGCAGGCTTCGAGCCGTGCGTTGGGCGAGCGGTTAAGCGCTTGAAAGACTTGCAGGGATTCCAGATCTGGCATGGTGAATACTCTCCGACGCCTTGCATCCTACTCCGCGATGCTGGCGCTGTGCTCCCGCTGCCCGACAAAAGCGCAAGATTGTGCAAGACCCTTCCACGGGGGCAGGGTGACACTGGGGCTCAATCACCGGAGCCCGTCATGAACCTTTCCCTCTACTTACTCACCGTGCTGATCTGGGGCACCACCTGGATTGCCCTCAAATGGCAGCTGGGCGTGGTGGCGATTCCTGTGTCCATCGTGTATCGCTTCGGCCTGGCGGCGCTGGTGCTGTTTGCGCTGTTGCTGCTGAGCCGCAAGTTGCAGGTGATGAACCGCCGCGGGCACCTGATCTGCGTCGCCCAGGGCTTGTGCCTGTTCTGCGTTAACTTCATGTGCTTCCTGACCGCCAGCCAATGGATCCCCAGCGGCCTGGTGGCGGTGGTGTTTTCCACGGCCACGTTGTGGAATGCACTCAATGCCCGGGTGTTTTTCGGCCAGCGGGTCGCGCGCAATGTGTTGATGGGCGGCGGCCTGGGGTTGGCCGGGTTGGGCTTGCTGTTCTGGCCGGAAGTGGTGGGGCATACCGCTAGCCCGCAGACCCTGCTTGGCCTGGGCTTGGCGTTGTTGGGGACGATGTGTTTCTCGGCCGGCAATATGCTCTCGAGTCTGCAGCAGAAGGCTGGGCTCAGGCCGTTGACCACCAATGCCTGGGGCATGGCGTATGGCGCGGCGATGTTGGCAACGTATTGCGCGGTGCGCGGGATCCCGTTCGAGATGGACTGGAGTGCGCGGTATGTCGGGGCGTTGTGGTACTTGGTGATCCCAGGGTCGGTGATCGGGTTCACGGCGTACCTGACGCTGGTGGGGCGCATGGGACCGGAGCGTGCTGCGTATTGCACGGTGCTGTTCCCGGTGGTGGCGTTGAATGTGTCGGCGTTTGCCGAGGGCTATCAGTGGACCGCGCCGGCGTTGGCGGGGTTGGTGCTGGTGATGGTGGGGAATGTGTTGGTGTTTCGTAAGCCTAAGGTTACTAGCCCGGTTTTCGAGGCGAAGGCAGTCTAGTGTGGGAGGGGGCTTGCCCCCGATGGCGGTGTGACAGCCGGCTTATCTTTGATTGGTTCACCGCCATCGCAGGCAAGCCCCCATTTAGATGGGGTGCATCCTTTTATTTCATCCCCAGGCGCTTGGCCATGCGGCCGAGGTTGGCGCGGTCCAGGCCCAGCTCGCGAGCGGCGCTGGCCCAGTTGTGCTGGTGGCGTTCCAGGCAGGCGCTGATGACTTGGCGTTGGTATTGCTCGGTGGCCTGGCGCAGGTCGCCGGTGACGGCGAGGCCGGTGTCGACCGGCGCTTCGACCACCGGCGCGCTGACATCGGGCAGGTCGAGGTCCTGTGCACTCAGGCTGAGAATCTTCGGACGCTCGCGACAGTTGCCGAGGGCTTTCAGCGCGCTGCGTCCGATCAAATGTTCCAGCTCTCGTACGTTGCCTGGCCAGTTATAGGCCAACAGTGCCGCCTGGGCATCGCTGGTCAGGCGCAGGCTGCCCAGGCCCATGCGTGAGCGGTTCTGTTCAAGGAAGAAACCGGCCAGCAGCAACACATCGCGCCCGCGCTCGCGCAGCGCCGGCACTTGCAGCGGGTACACACTGAGGCGGTGGTAGAAGTCGGCGCGGTAGCGGCCGTTGCGTACTTCGTCAGCGAGGTCGCGGTTGGTGGCGGCGATCAAGCGCACATCCACCTGATGCTCCTTGTCCGACCCCAGGCGCTGCAGCTGGCCGCTTTGCAGCACCCGCAGCAGCTTGGCCTGTACCGTCAACGACAGCTCGCCCACTTCATCCAGGAACAGCGTGCCGCCATTGGCCAACTCGAACTTGCCCCGGCGTTCGTTCAGCGCACCGGTAAAAGCGCCACGTACATGGCCGAACAGCTCGCTTTCCACCAGGGTTTCCGGCAGGGCGGCGCAGTTGAGGCTGATCAGCGGTTTGTCCGCGCGATGTGAGGCGGCGTGAATGGCCTGGGCCACCAGTTCCTTGCCCACGCCGGTTTCACCAGTGATCAGCACGGTGAGGTCGCTGCCGCCCACCCACTTGATTTCCTCCACCAGGCGTTTGTGGGTTTTGCTCTGGCCGATCATTTCCTTGTGCTGCTGGCCGCTGGCTTGGCGGTAGATCTCGGCGCGCTGGTGTTCGTCTTCGGCACGCAGGGCCAGGCGCTCGATGCGCTCGGCGACGTTGACGGTGGCGGCGGCGAGGCTGGCGAAGGCTTGCAGGGCATCCAGCTCAACGCGTTCGAAACGTTCGGTGTCGAGCGCGTCCAGGGTCAGCAAGCCCCAGGGATGGTCGTCGACAAACAGTGGGCAGCCCATGCAGTCGTGCACTTCCAGGTGGCCGTGCAGGCCATCGACCAGGCCGTCGTAGGGGTCGGGCAATTCGCTGTCGCTGTCGAAGCGCGTGGGGCCGGGGCTGCTCAGCAATACGGCGAAGCGGGGATGTTCACTGACCTTGAAGCGCCGGCCCAGGGTATCGGCGCTCAAACCGTCGACGGCGAGCGGCACCAGCGAGTCGCCGTCCAGGCGCAACAGCGCGGCGGCGTCGCAGGGCAGCAGGGCGCGCATGGCTTGCAGCAGGCGGCGGTAACGCTCGCCTTCGGGCAGTTCGCGGGACAGGTCGGCGACCAAGGGCAGCAGGGTGGTGAGCAGTGATTTCGCAGTCATAATGACTCCTTGTAGTCCTTATGACTATAGATTGTAGGAAGTCATATTGACTACTAGTCATTTAAGTCATTGAAAAATATAGGTTTATAAGTTGGCACGAATACTGAGTGCGTCAGGGTAATCAGTGAAGAAGCCCAGGAGGCTCCCATGCTTAGTGCCCAAGACCGTGCCATCGTCAAATCCACCGTGCCGCTGCTGGAAAGCGGTGGCGAAGCGCTGATCACCCATTTCTACCGCATGATGCTCTCTGAGTACCCGGAGGTTCGCCCGCTGTTTAACCAGGCGCACCAGGCGAGCGGCGACCAACCTCGCGCCCTGGCCAACGGCGTGTTGATGTACGCGCGGCATATCGACCAGTTGGACCAGCTTGGCGATTTGGTGGCCAAGATCATCAACAAGCACGTGGCGCTGCAGATCCTGCCGGAGCACTACCCGATCGTCGGTGCCTGCCTGCTGCGCGCCATTTCCGAAGTGCTCGGCAGCGAGATCGCGACCCCCGAGGTGATGAATGCCTGGGGTGCAGCCTACGGCCAATTGGCGGATATCCTGATTGGCGCCGAGGCGGCGATCTATGAAGAGAAAGCCCAGGCCCCCGGCGGCTGGCGCGGTGCGCGGCCGTTCACGCTGGTCAAGCGCGTGGAGGAGAGTGCTGAAATCACTTCCTTCTATTTCGCCCCGGTGGATAACGGCCCGGTCCTCGCCGCCGCGCCTGGCCAGTACATCGGCATGAAGCTGGTGCTGGAGGGTGAAGAAGTACGCCGCAACTATTCGCTGTCGGCCCTGACCGATGCGGGCCAGTACCGCATCAGCGTCAAGCGCGAAGCGGGTGGGCGGGTGTCCAACTACCTGCACGACCAACTGCACGTCGGGGCGACCATCGACCTGTTCCCACCGTCGGGCGAGTTCACCCTGGCGGCCAGCGACAAACCGTTGGTGCTGATCAGCGGCGGGGTAGGCATCACGCCGACCTTGCCGATGCTCGAAGCGGCCTTGGCCACTGAGCGCCCGGTGCACTTTATCCACTGCGCACGTAATGGCGCCGTGCATGCGTTCCGCGACTGGGTGGATGCCCTGGCGGCCCAGCACCCGCAACTCAAGCGTTACTACTGCTACGCCGAAGACGACGGCGTGAGCCCCGCAGCGGACAACGTCGGCCTGCTGAGCCAGGAACAGCTGGCCGCCTGGTTGCCCGAGCAGCGCGACATCGATGCCTACTTCCTCGGCCCTAAAGGCTTCATGGCCGCGATCAAACGCCACCTCAAAGCCTTGGGTGTCCCCGAAAAACAAAGCCGCTATGAATTCTTCGGCCCAGCGGCGGCCCTGGAATAGGTACACATAACCTGTGGCGAGGGAGCAAGCTCCCTCGCCACAGGTCCGCCACAACATTTCCCATGATTAATCCCCCGTTAACCCCCTCTGTTTAAACCACTCCCTGTGTGTAAACTTGCGGCCATACGCCACAACCATAATCAGGCAAAGGGAAACGGAGATGAGTGACGAATTGCGTTTAGGCAGGGAGCGGCGCTTTCTGGTGTTGCTGGGCATCATCTGCCTGGCGCTGATCGGTGGTGCGCTCTACATGCAGGTCGTACTGGGCGAGGCCCCATGCCCGCTGTGCATCCTGCAACGCTACGCCTTGCTGTTGATCGCGATCTTCGCGTTCATCGGCGCAGCCATGCGCACCAAAGGCGCCCTCACGCTGTTTGAAGGCCTGGTGATACTCAGCGCCCTCGGCGGGGTGGCCGCCGCCGGCCACCATGTGTACACCCAGTTCTTCCCTCAGGTGAGCTGCGGCATCGATGTGCTGCAACCGATTGTCGATGACCTGCCCCTGGCCAAGGTGTTTCCCCTGGGCTTCCAGGTCGACGGCTTCTGCAGTACCCCTTATCCACCCGTACTCGGCCTGTCCCTGGCGCAGTGGGCATTGGTCGCCTTCGTGCTGACGGTGATCCTGGTACCGCTGGGTATCTACCGGAATCGCCAGCACACAGCCTGAGACCATCACCCAATCGCCCCGGTCTTTCTTAGCGGAAGGCCGGGGCGTTTTTGCGTGTGGGGATTTGTGAACAGAACGTGACGCCGGACAATTTCAGGTGCGCGCAGCGTGCGACATGTTGTCACACGGAAGCGTCCGCAGGACGTTTCTGACCGGCCAAACGGCTGCTTAAATTTGCATCAAGCGGCCAAGTTGTGCTGTCAGTTTGTGGTTGCGCCAATGCCACGCACCTCACGCCGAACCAGCGATTCGGTGATGTCCGAATGCCTTGTTTTATGGGGGGTTGCATCGGTTTGGCATGCCCTTACGCGCTGTAAGGGCTGTGGCGGATTGCCCTATAACACGGCAATTTTTGTGGTTTTTGTTGAGAATTGAACGCGATAAGATCGCGAACCTTTGCAATAATGGTGAAGGATTATTGCTGTAATCGATAAAAATTATTTCTTTATAAGACATGGTTTATACATCGCTAGCTAACTACAATCGCCCGCACTGAATGTCCTGTGCTGTTCAATATTTGAGCACTGGAGCGGTCGAGGGGCAGATGGATGGCTCTGTGCGACCCCAAGGTTCCGGCAGCCTTTCAACTATCCGCACCAAATGGAATTGGTCTGTAACAAGGCCTTTAACCACGAAATCGAATAAGAACTCACCGCAGGTCCGTGAAACGTACAGTTATGGCGTGACGGGCAGGCTCTTATTCAATCGAAGAGAAATGCCAACCCTTGGCAGGGTGAAGTGTTGGCGATCAAAACCCAACTGCATTGCGCAAGCTGCTTTAGAGGTCGTGAGATGAGTAAAAACAGGTACCCCCGATTACTAGGCTTTTTGCCGCTGCTGGGCATGATGTTAATGCTGGGAGGCTGCAAGTGGACCTTGATGGACCCAAAAGGACAGATCGGTCTGGATCAACGAAACCTGATCATCACCGCCACCCTGCTGATGCTGTTGGTCGTGGTGCCTGTGATCATCATGACCTTCGCCTTCGCCTGGAAATACCGCGCGTCGAACACCAACGCGACCTACGCGCCGAAGTGGTCGCACTCCACCAAGATCGAAATCGCGGTGTGGCTGGTTCCGATCCTCATCATCATCGCCCTGGGTTACATCACCTATAAGTCGACCCACGAGCTGGACCCGTACCGTCCGCTGGAGTCCGACGTCAAGCCGATCAACATCGAAGTGGTCGCGCTGGACTGGAAGTGGCTGTTCATCTACCCGGACCTGGGTATCGCCACCGTTAACCAGATCCGCTTCCCGGAAAACACCCCGCTTAATTTCCGGATCACCTCCGACGCCGTGATGAACTCGTTCTTCATCCCTGCCTTGGGCGGTCAGATCTACGCGATGGCAGGCATGCAGACCCGACTGCACCTGATCGCCAACGAAAAAGCTGAAATGGAAGGCATCTCCGCGAACTACAGCGGCGCTGGCTTCACCGGCATGAAATTCAAAGCCATCTCGACGAGCCAGGAAGATTTCAACGCCTGGGTAGCCGAAGTCAAGGCCGCACCTAAACAGCTTGATCAAGCTGAATACGACGCCCTGACCAAACCAAGCCAGAACAACCCAGTCGCCCTGTACTCCACGTATGAGCCGAACCTGTTTCAGAAAATCGTCGACAAGTACGAAGGCATGAAACCAGGCAAGCCGGTCAAGCACGAGAAGAAAGAAGTGGCCGCGGTTGAAGGTTCTGACACGGGCTCGCATTCAACTGCTGGGGCAGAGGAGTAAACGATGTTTGGTAAATTAAGTTGGGATGCGGTCCCGTTCCACGAGCCGATTGTGATGATTACCATCGCCATGATCGCGCTGGGTGGTCTGGCACTGTTTGCAGCAATCACTTATTTCAAGAAGTGGACCTACCTGTGGACCGAGTGGTTGACGTCGGTCGACCACAAGAAAATCGGTGTCATGTACGTCATCGTGGCCATGGTCATGCTGCTGCGTGGTTTTGCCGACGCCATCATGATGCGTACCCAGTTGGCCATGGCCACCGAGGGTTCGCCTGGCTACCTGCCACCTGAACACTATGACCAGATCTTCACCGCCCACGGTGTGATCATGATCATTTTCATGGCGATGCCATTCTTCACCGGCCTGATGAACCTTGCCTTGCCGCTGCAGATTGGCGCCCGTGACGTTGCCTACCCGTTCCTGAACTCCCTGAGCTTCTGGCTGCTGGTTTCCGGCGTTGTGCTGATCAACGTGTCCCTGGGTGTCGGCGAATTCGCCAAGACCGGTTGGGTTGCGTATCCGCCATTGTCGGGCCTGCAATACAGCCCTGGCGTGGGTGTGGACTACTACATCTGGGCGCTACAGTTATCAGGACTCGGGACGACACTGACGGGGGTCAACTTCCTGGCCACCGTCCTGAAAATGCGCGCCCCTGGCATGAAACTGATGGACATGCCGATCTTCACCTGGACCTGCACCTGGGCCAACGTCCTGATCGTGGCTTCGTTCCCGATCCTGGCCGCTACCATGGCGCTGCTGTCGCTTGACCGTTACCTGGATTTCCACATTTTCACCAACGAACTTGGTGGCAATCCAATGATGTACGTGAACCTGTTCTGGGCATGGGGTCACCCTGAGGTGTACATCCTGATCCTGCCAGCGTTCGGTATCTTCTCCGAAGTGATCTCGACCTTTACCGGCAAGCGCCTGTTCGGTCACCACTCGATGGTTTACGCATCGGGCGCAATCTCCGTACTGGGCTTCATGGTGTGGCTGCACCACTTCTTCACCATGGGTTCGGGGGCCAGCGTCAACGCCTTCTTCGGCCTGGCGACGATGCTGATTTCCATCCCGACGGGGGTGAAGCTATTCAACTGGCTGTTCACCATCTACCACGGCCGTCTGCGCATGACCAGCCAGGTCCTGTGGACCCTGGGCTTCATGGTGACCTTCGCCATCGGCGGCATGACCGGCGTACTGCTGGCCATCCCGGGTGCTGACTTCGTCCTGCACAACAGCCTGTTCGTGATCGCTCACTTCCACAACGTGATCATCGGTGGTGCGGTATTCGGTTACATCGCTGGTTTCAGCTTCTACTTCCCGAAAGCGTTCGGCTTCAAGCTGCACGAAGGCTGGGGCAAGGCTGCATTCTGGTTCTGGATCTCGGGCTTCTTTGTCGCGTTCATGCCGCTCTATGCACTGGGCTTCATGGGCATGACCCGTCGTCTGAACGCCACCACCAACCCTGAGTGGGTGCCGTACCTGTACGTCGCCATGTTCGGTGCAATCATGATCGCTGTGGGTATCGCCTGCCAGTTGATCCAGCTGTACGTGAGCATCCGTGACCGTAAGCAGAACGCTTGCGACTCCGGCGACCCATGGAATGGCCACACCCTGGAATGGTCGACCTCGTCGCCACCACCGTTCTACAACTTCGCCGTGATCCCGACTGCGAACACCATTGATGCGTTCACCGAAGCCAAGGAAGACGGTACTGCGTACCAGCGTCCTAAGCACTACGAACCGATCCACATGCCAAACAACACCGCCACTGGCGTGGTGATGGGTGCGCTGTTGACCGTGTTCGGTTTCGCGATGATCTGGCACATCTGGTGGCTGGCAATCGTGGGCCTGGTGGGCACCATCGGTTACTTCATCGTCCACGCTGCACGTGATGATCAAGGCTACATGGTGCCGGTCGAAACGATCGAACGCATCGAAGCCGAGCAACACGCTCGTCTGGTCGCCGAGAAGAAAATCCCGGCCAACCGTGTAGAAACCTCGTTGGAACAGGCTTAAACCATGTCGAACTTAGTGACCAATGCTGGACACGCCCATGTCGATGACCATGGGCACGATGACCATCACCACGACTCGGGGCCGATGACCGTTTTCGGTTTCTGGCTCTACCTGATGACCGACTGCATCTTGTTTGCGTCGATCTTCGCGGTGTACGCGGTACTGGTAAACAACGTAGCGGGTGGCCCGTCGGGCCACGACATCTTCGAACTGCCTTACGTGCTCGGCGAAACCGCCTTGCTGTTGTTCAGTTCGATCACCTACGGCTTCGCCATGTTGGCCTTCTACAAGGGCAACAAAAAAGGCGTACTGAGCTGGTTGGCACTGACCTTCCTGTTCGGCCTGGGCTTCATCGGCATGGAGATCAACGAGTTCCACCTGCTGATCTCCGAAGGCTACGGCCCGCACCGTTCCGGTTTCCTGTCGGCGTTCTTCACGCTGGTCGGCACCCACGGTCTGCACGTAACGGCCGGCCTGCTGTGGATGGCGGTGATGATGTATCAGGTCAATAAACACGGCCTGACCAACACCAACAAGACTCGCCTGAGCTGCCTGAGCCTGTTCTGGCACTTCCTGGACGTGGTCTGGATCTGCGTCTTCACCGTTGTTTACCTGATGGGGACTCTGTAATGGCTAATGCACACTCCCATGACCATGACAGCCATGATGCGAGCCACGGCAGCGTTAAGTCTTACGCTATCGGCTTCATCCTGTCGGTAATCCTGACGCTCATCCCGTTCGGTCTGGTGATGTACCCGACCCTGCCGAAGTCGATCACCTTGATGATCGTATTGGCGTTCGCGGTGATTCAGGTGCTGGTTCACCTGGTGTACTTCCTGCACTTGGACCGCTCTAAAGAGCAGCGCGATAACGTGATTGCGTTCGTGTTCGCAGGCTTAGTAATCCTGCTGCTGGTTGGCCTGTCGATATGGATCATGTTCAGCATCCATACGTTCATGATGGCGAAGTGAGGTAAGACCCGATGTCGCTTAAGCACTTTATCCAAATCACCAAACCGGGGATCATTTTCGGTAACGTGCTTTCTGTGGCGGGCGGTTTCTTCCTGGCCTCCCAGGGACATGTCGATCTGGCCATCTTCCTGGCTGCGATGATCGGTACGTCCCTGGTGGTAGCTTCCGGTTGTGTATTCAACAACTGCATCGACCGCGATATCGACATCAAGATGGAGCGCACCAAGAATCGTGTGCTGGTCCAGGGCCTGATCTCCCTGAAGCTGGCACTGATCTTCGCAACCGTCCTGGGTGTTGCCGGCGTGGTGTTGTTGTACAAGGTGGCCAATCCGTTGGCGGCGTTGTTTGCCGTGATCGGCTTTGTCATCTACGTCGGCCTCTACAGCCTGTACCTCAAGCGCAAGTCGGTTCACGGCACGCTGGTGGGCAGTCTGTCGGGGGCGATGCCGCCGGTGATTGGTTATGTGGCTGTGACCAATAGCTTCGACATGGCTGCGCTGGTGCTGCTGGTGATGTTCAGCCTGTGGCAGATGCCGCATTCCTACGCCATCGCGATCTTCCGTTTCAACGACTACCTGGCTGCGTCGATTCCGGTATTGCCGGTCAAGCGTGGCATCCAGGTCGCCAAGAAACACATCCTGCTGTACATCCTGGCCTTCCTCGTGGCGACCTTGATGTTGACCTTCAGTGGCTACGCCGGCATGAGCTACCTCGCCGTCGCGGCGGCCATGGGCATGTACTGGTTGTACATGGCCTGGACCGGCTATAAGGCGGTGGACGACACCGTCTGGGCCCGCAAGCTGTTCGTGTTCTCGATCTTCACCATCACCGCGCTCAGCGTGATGATGTCCCTGGATTTCCAAGTGCCGAAAGAGCTGTTGCTGACCTACGCTCACTGAGTGGTCTGGCAGTGAAAAAGCCCCGCCTTCGAGAGAAGCGCGGGGCTTTTTCTTGGGCGCGGGTTTAAATCTGCGCAGGTTTATCTCGTCATACCCCTCTGTACGAGTTGTGCGAATCCATCGCCCGTCTACCAGGACGTCTTTACAAGGAGTAGCCCTATGGTCACCGTCAGTCGCCGGTCCCTTCTCGCCTTGGGCGCAGCCCTGCCAATGCTGGGGCGCTTGGATTGGGCCGTTGCCAGCCCACCGCCGACCAAGACTGACAAGGTGCTGCTCAACTACAACGAAAGCCCCTACGGGCCCTCACGCGCCGCCCGTGACGCAATGCAGCAAGGGATCGCCACGTCCGGGCGTTATCCCTACAAACACATGTACGCCCTGGCCGGGTTGTTTGCCCAGCAGCAAGGCATTGCCGAGGAGCACGTGGCCGTTTTCGCAGGCTCGATGGCCGCGTTGCGTTATGCCGTGCTGGCATTCACCAGCGAAACCCGTGGCCTGGTAATGCCCACGCCGTCTTACGAAGTGCCGCGCCAGGCCGCCGAGTCGAGCAGGGCGCCGGTGAAGGAGGTCAGCCTGAACGCCGACCACGCCCACGACATCCCGGCCATGCTCGCCGCCGATCCACAGGCCGGCATGCTCTACCTGTGCAACCCCAACAACCCCACGGGCACCGTGACTCCCATCGACGCCATCCGCCAAGCCTTGGCGGATAAACCCAAAGGCAGCGTGCTGGTGGTGGACGAGGCCTATATCGACTTCGCCGACGTGCCCAGCGTCGTCAGTTGGGTCAAGGACCACGACGACCTGCTGGTGCTGCGCACCTTCTCGAAAATCTACGGCATGGCCGGCGCTCGCTTGGGCTTGGCGATCGGCCACCCGGCGCTGTTGGAGCGGCTGGCCGTGTTTGGCGGCGACAACGTCCCGGCGGGCTGCACCCTGCTCGGCGGCCTCGCCAGCCTTGAAGATGTGAAACTGCTGCCGCAACGCAAGGCGCTCAATAACCAACTGCGCGACGAGACGGTAGCCTGGCTGAAAGGGCGTGGGTTCACCTGCACGGCCTCCCAGGCGAACTGTTTCATGATCGACGTGAAACAACCGGCGGCGCAGGTGATCGAGAAACTGGCCGCGCAAGGCGTGCTGATCGGACGGGTGTGGAAAGACTGGCCGCAGTGGGTGCGGGTGACGGTAGGGAACAAGCGGGAGATGGAGCGGTTTCGCGAAGTGTTTGCGGCGCAGATCGAACCGATCAACTGACACAACACCGTTCAAACTGTGGGAGGGGGCTTGCTCCCACAGTTACTCCGTGGTGTCAGTTACTGCTGAGCGATGCTGTACCCCTCAAACGCCGTCTGCTGCTGCAACGCAGTGATCACGCTCTTGCGGCTCAACGGCTGCTCGGCGCCGGCGTTATCCACAAAGCTCTCCACCTCCAGCTCCGCTTCATCGCCTTCACCCACAAAGCTGAAGCCCAAAAACTCGAACGCCTCACGGTCAACGTTCAGCTTCGAGCGCGGCGTGCGCAACGGCAGGGTGACGCTGATGCCATCCTTGCTGATCACAAACACCTCGGCTTCTTTCTTGGGCCGTGACGCCTTGCTCTTGCCGGCGCTCGGGTTGCTGATGGCCTGGTGGCTCTGGTTCAGCACCTTCAACGCCAAACCGTAGACCAACTCCTGAAACTCGGGGTCGTCCTTGAAGCTGGACAGGATGCGACTGATGGAAAACTGGCTGCTCAGGTTTTCCAGGGCGGCGTTGTCCGCGGCTTCTGCATCCTTGAGTTGCTTGAGCTGGCCCATCAGGTCATAGGCCTTGTCGTCGTCGAAGGCGTCGTGGGCCTGGCGGATCGCCACGCGCAGCTCGCGGATCTGGTCGCTTTCCTTGGAGGTGTGGAAAGCGTCCAGCACCATCTCGCTGATGATCTTGGCGGCCGGCACATGCTGTGAAAGATTGATGGCGTTTTCGTACTCGGCTTTGGACTGCAAGGCGATTACGGATTCTTCGGGGGCGGATTTTTCGGTGTAAGAATCGGACATTGAAATTTCACTACTTCAGTAAACGAGGACAAAAAAGCGTCGCGCATTTTCAGCGCGCAGGGGGATCAGGTCAAGGCAGCACAATGCCCTCAACTGGCGGGCGACGGCATCGCCTGCCACAACGCCAAGCAACCCAAGGCGATGGCCGGCGGTTTGCCGATCGGCGTTCATGAGACATTCCCGTCGGGCAGGGCGGCAAACCCGTCGATAAGCGTTACGAGTCCAACTGCTTGAAGCAGGCCTCGAGGAGATCCAGGCCTTCCTCCAGCACCGCCGGCTCGATGGTCAGCGGTGCCAGCAAACGGATGATGTGCCGCGCCTTGCCGCTGGGCATCAGCAGCAACCCGGCGTCCCGCGCCAGGCTCAATAATTGAGCCAGCTGTTTTGGCGCTGGGGTGCCATCGGCGTTGGCCAGCTCGATACCGCGCATGGCGCCGACGCCGGTGAGCCGGCCGAGGTAGGGTGTCAGGCCCTGTGCGCGCCAGGTTTCATAACGGCGGACGATGGCCTCTTCCTGTTGTGAACCCCAGGTTTTCAAGTGCTCATCGGTCATTGTATCCAGCGTGGCCGAGGCCGCCGCACAGGCGATAGGGTTGCCGGAATACGTTCCGCCCAGGCCGCCTTTGGGCAGGTTGTCCATCAGCGCCTTGCGTCCGACGACTGCGCCCAGCGGCACACCGCCCGCGATGCTTTTACCCAACAGGATCAAGTCCGGTTCGATACCCAGGCGCGAGAACGCGAAACGTTGGCCGGTACGACCAAAACCCGACTGGATTTCATCGGCAATCAGCAGGATGTCGTGCGCATCGCAAAAGCGCCGCAGGGCCTGGGCGAACGCGATGTCCAGCGCAAGGAAACCCCCTTCGCCCTGCACCGGCTCGATGATGAAACACGCTACGTCGTTGACGTCGATTTCCACGCAGAACAAACGGTCCATGGCCTTCAGCGCTTCGGCGCAGGTCACGCCGTTGTCGGCGCTGGGGTAGGGCAGGTGATACACCGGGCCCGGCAGTACACCGACCTTTTGTTTGTAGGGCGCCACCTTGCCGTTGAGGTTGAGCGTGGCCAGGGTGCGGCCATGGAAGGCGCCGTCAAAAGCGATCACCGCCGTACGGCCGGTGGCGCCGCGCACAATTTTCAGCGCGTTTTCCGCCGCTTCCGCGCCGCTGTTGGTGAGCATGCCGCTGACCGCGTAGTCCACCGGGATGAACGCCGTCAGGCGATCCATCAGCTCGAGGTAGGGCGTGTGAGGCGCGGCGTTGAACGCGTAATGGGTCAGCCGGGTCGCCTGTTCACGAATTGCCTCGACCACGCCAGGGTGACAATGGCCGAGGTTGAGCACGCCGATACCGCCGACAAAATCGATATAGCGTTTGCCCGAAGTGTCCCAGACCTCGGCGTTTTTACCGTGGCTGAGGCTGATGGGGTGAACGATGGAAATCGACTGGCTGATGGTTTCGCGGCTCATGAATCGGGGACTCGGCTGTGACGGGTTTGTTTTTATCTAAGCCGGGTGCCCGCCCTTGTCGCAAACGAAATAAAATCGCCGGGTCATTATTAAAAGTCGGGATGTGCTCGGGTGTATTCCACCATCCAGTTCAGGAAAGCGTTCACCTTGGGAATCTCACCGGCATGTTCGGCATGCGCAATAAAGTGCGCGCCGAAAGCATCGCTGCGCTCGGCGACGAAACCCGGTGCACACACCGGCACCACCGCCTCACGGAACAGCTCGATGCAAGTCGCCCCCGGCCATGAGCCCTGGCCGAAGAAAAACGCGATATCGGCCTTGGCCTGCAACACGTCAAAAGGCTCCAGCTCGTTGCGCACATCCAAGTGAATGTTCGGATGTTTCGCCGCAAAACGAAGGGGTCAAGCGTTTTGAAATCATGCAGTTCATTCCAAATCGGAAGGAGCCTTTGCCTAAAGGTCGTTTGTGGCAGCGGTATAAGCCGTTGATACTGCCCGGCAGCACTATAAACCGGCGCGGGCTGTGGGGCGCCGAATAATAAGGAATGACAGGGAGAGCCTTGCATGAACCCATTCAAAACGACGTTGGCCGCGATCGGCGCCACCGCCGCCCTTGGCCTGGCGAGCACCGCTCAGGCAGGCGTGACCTTGGACGCCATCCAGAAAAAAGGCTTCATCCAATGCGGCGTCAGTGACGGGCTGCCGGGCTTCGGCGTACCGGACAGCAATGGCAAGATGACCGGCATCGATGTGGACGTGTGCCACGCGGTGGCGGCGGCGGTCTTCGGCGATGCATCGAAAGTGAAGTTTACCCAGTTGACCGCCAAGGAGCGCTTCACCGCGCTGCAGTCCGGTGAGATCGACGTGATCTCACGCAACACCACGTGGACCAGCTCCCGTGACTCGGGCATGGGCCTGGTGTTTACCGGTGTGACTTACTACGACGGCATCGGCTTTCTGGTGAACAACAAGTTGGGCGTCACCGGTGCCAAGCAATTGGACGGCGCGACGGTGTGCATCCAGGCGGGTACCACCACCGAACTCAATGTCTCCGATTACTTTCGTACCAATGGCATGAAGTACACGCCGATCACCTTCGACACGGCCGACGAAAGCGCCAAGGGCCTGGAGGCCGGGCGGTGTGACGTGCTGACCACCGACCAGTCGGGCCTGTACGCGCAGCGCATCAAGATGGCCCATCCGGACGAGTTCGTGGTGCTGCCGGAAGTGATCTCCAAGGAGCCGTTGGGGCCGCTGGTGCGTAAAGGCGATGACGAGTGGTTCAGCATCGTCAAGTGGACCCTGTTCGCCATGCTCAATGCCGAGGAAATGGGCATCACCTCGCAGAACGTCGAAGAGCAGGCCAAGACCACCAAGAACCCTGACATTGCACGCTTGCTGGGTGCCGACGGCGAATACGGTAAAGACCTGAAACTGCGCAAGGACTGGGTGGTGCAGATCGTCAAGCAAGTGGGCAACTACGGCGAAGTGTTCGAGCGCAATATCGGCCAGGGCAGCGTGCTGAAGATCAAGCGCGGGCTCAATGCGCTGTGGAACAACGGCGGCATCCAGTACGCGCCGCCGGTTCGATAGCCTTGCGGGGTGTTACACCGACACCCCGTCCTTTCCCGCAGCCTTTGCGCGATACAGCGCCTGGTCGGCGCGCATCATCAGGGCGGCGGGGGCTTCATGCGTTTTTCGCTGGGCCACGCCCAGGCTCAGGGTGACCTTGAAGTCACCACTCGGGAGGTTCTTCAACGTTTGCCGAATGCTCTCTGCCAATGCCGTTGCAACCTCCAGCGAGGTCTTTGGCAGGACCAGCACAAACTCATCGCCACCCCAGCGGGCCAGCAGGTCATCGGGGCGAATAGCGTGTTCCAGGCATTCCACCACCCGTACCAGCGTCTGGTCGCCCACGCCATGACCGTAACGGTCATTGATCGGCTTGAAATCATCGATATCCATCGCAATCAGTGAAAGCGGCAGGCGAAAGCGCTGGGCACGGTCACATTCTTCCAGCAGCACTTTTTCCAGGCGATAGCGATTGGCGACCAGGGTCAGTGCATCCCGCTCGGCCATTGAGCGGTTCTCGTCCAACTGAAGTTGCAACTGCTGATTGACCCGCGACAGCTCGTGCGTGCGTTCTGCCACCAGCGCTTCGAGGGATTGATTGCGTCGTTCCAACTGTTCGACGGAACATTTTCTGAGATGAATATCGCGGTGGGCGCCCACCATGCGCGCCACGGAGCCGTCAGCATTACGGGCAATCACGTAGCCCCGGTCTTCGATCCACAGGTAGCTGCCATCTTTTTTGCGGCAACGGTACTCGGCTTGATAGTGGGGCGCCCGACGGTGAATGTAATCGTCAAACAGCTTCATCACCTGAGGATAGTCCTCCGGGTGAATCACGTTTTCCCAAGTGAACACGCTGTTCTCCAGCGCATGGCGGGGATAGCCGAGCATTTCGTACCACCCTGGGTTGCGGTAGACGAACCCGGTATTGGCGTTCCAATCCCAGATTCCATCGCTGACCAACTCCAGGACGGTGTGCAGCATGTCGGCGTTGAAGTGAGAGAAATCTTGCCTCAACGGAGTGTTGTCGGAGGTATCGTCCATCTGCGCATTCCTTGCGGGGGCAGGCGTCAAGGCCTGCCATTGTTGACGCCGATACTCCGTGGCTGGCGCTACTGTACAACGGGGCTTGGATGCTTTGAATAGGGCAGATGTACGGCTAAAGGTTGATGGCTTTTGGCTATTGCTGCATTTTTGTAGATGTGTTTCCCGGTATCCAAGGGTCACGCTGTGTTTCAGTTTATCGAGAGCCTTGCGTCTGAATCAGGTACAAGCCGAACTTCTACCCGTTGGCCCAGTGCCCGTGCTGCACTTGCCAGAGTGGCCAATGTCATGCCTGCATCGTTCTGATCGAGTGCGCGATCTACGGCGGTGCGGCTGGTATGCATACGTTCAGCCAGCGCTTTTTTGCTGATTTTCTGCGCCTTCATCGCTTCAGCCAACTGCCAGGCGATAACACGTTTCAACGCTCCGGCGGATACTTCCTCAATGAGCCCGTCGTCGTTGAGAAAATCGTCGAAGTTGGAACCGATATGTTTGTTCATGTGGTTTTCCTCATAGCTTGTTTTTACGACGCTGCGCGGTATCCCGCTCTACCACAGGCGTTTTCTGGCTCTTTTTACGGCTTATCGCGAGGAGAAGTCAGAGCCTGGAAAGGGTTACTTCGGCGCCACCATCCTCGTCGGCGCCTTGCCATCCGCGTTGTGCTGGTAGATCGCTTCAGGCTGGCCTTGTTGGTTGAAAAACACCTGGCCAATCCCCGCCGAATTCCATAATCGTTCGCCCGCTTCGGCATGTTCCGGAATATGCGGCACCACCTGCATGGTGCGTCGGCGGGTGAACCAGTTGAGGGGCGAGCGCGGTGAGTAGAGCCAGCGGTTGAGGCGGTCGAACCATTCCAGCAAGCGTGGAGGGAATTCGTTCTTGATGCCGCTGCTGGTGATCTGCCAGATCCGGGGGCCGGCGTTGCGATGACGGATCAGCACTTCGTAGACGAACGAGTAATGCACGTCACCTGACAGGATCACGTAGTTACCCGGCGTTCGCGAGTGGCGGAATATATTGAGGATCACCTGGGCTGCGCCGCGATGGGCCATCCAGTTTTCTGCGTCCACCAGCAAGGGGTGGCCGCACCAGCTGAAGATTTTCTGCACCGTCTCGATCAACTTGACGCCAAAGATCGGCGCGGGCGAGACGATGATGGCCGAAGGGTGGTCGAGCAGTTCCTGTTGCAGTTCGCTCAAGGCTTCCCAGTCGAGCAGGCCGGAAGGTTGCTTGAAGGTGAACTCGCTGCGCCAGCGGCGGGTGCGAGTGTCGAGCACCACCAGCGCAGGGGTGGTGGGCAGTACGTAGTGCCAGTGCTGGAACGTGAGCAGCGCTTCGAGCAATTCATTCTGCGCGGCGGCATCCAGGTGGTTGGCCTGGGGCTGGTGGGTGAGCGCCTGGCTTTGCTTTATCAGCCCGTCAAACACATCCGGCTGGTTGCCCCAACCCTGGCACAGCAGATAGGCCAGCAGGGCGTTGCCGATGATGCGTTTGGAGAACGGGTGACCGTAGGCGGTTTCTTCCCACTGTGCGCTGAGGTTCCAGTCGTCGGTGATGTCGTGATCGTCAAAGATCATCAAGGTGGACAGGTGGGCGAAGACCCGCGCAACGCCCGGCAGGCCGTCGCGGAATGTATCGACCTGCACCTGTTCGCGGGCATAGCGCTGCTGTTCTTCTGTGTTCAGTTGCGGCGTTTGCGGTGCGATCAACGTCCAGGGCGTGGGCGACCACACCAGCAAGTACATCGCGATGACTTCAGCGAAGGTCACCAGGTGATTGTCGGCGGTGCTGCTGGTGAAGATCGGCTTTTTCACACCACCAAAAAAACGCTCGCGCAGGGTTTCGTTGCTGTCCAGTGCGGGCAGCAAGTCAGCGCGATGGTAATAACTGGCGCGATGCCCATAGAGGCTGGCGCTGTCATCCACCACGGCGCCCTCCAGGTATTCGTCGAAGAGGCCCAAGCGTGTGATCAACGCATGTATCGCCCGTAGCATCGGGCCGGCGACATCGTCGGCGTAGACTTGGTCGCCACTCATCATCAGCAGGGCTGGGCGGTCGGCCGGGGTACGGGCGTCGGCCAGCAGGCGGTCGACGCACAGCAGGCCTTCGTCGGCGCTGTGATGGGGTTTGCGGCAGGAGCCATGCACCAACTGATGGATACGGCTGTGCAAAACGAAACCGGGCAGTTGGGCGTCGGCGTACAGCAGGTGCGGTGCCCAGTCGGCGATGCCGGTGTTGTCGAACAACAGGTCGTAGCTGATGACCACGTCGAGGGGCAGGGCATCGCTCAACGGCACATCGATCAGGTGGATAAAGGCATGGCACCCCACGGGGATGACCTGGCACTGGTCGAGGCGTATCTCCACCGTCTGCGCGGGCAGGTGCAGCTTCAGCGTCAACGCCAGTGCTCGACTTCCCACCAGCCACATAACCAGGCGCCGAGGTTCGAGGCGTCGCAGCAGTGGGCCGGCCAGTACGGCGGGCAGTGTATCGGTGTGCGGCATGCAGTTATGGATTCCAGACTGGATAGAACCGGCAAGATTAATCCAGTGAATGTCATGGTTTTGTTAAGGGCGAGTACGAAGGGCCGTGCACTGCCCTTCGTATAAGGCGGTTTAAAGGATGTTGCCCTGACCCAGGCTGTCTAGCCCGCCGCCGTTCTTGCGGGGTCGGTCGTTGGCTGCCGTGTGGGTGGAGTCGGCAGTGTGCGGTTGCGTGTGCATTGCATCAGTGCTGCGCTTCTTGCGCTGGGGCTCTGCATCATCCTGCTGCAGGGGAGTGTATTGAATATTGCCCAGTGAGTGGTTGATAGCGCTAAGCATGGATGTTTCCTTCTATTGAGCAGAGGGTTACTTCGCCTGTCGGAGCGAAGTGAGGCCAAACTTATAGAGGCCAAAGCGTGCCGGCTATAAGCACGCTGCTGCAAGATATGACAGCCCTGCGGGATTCGAATCAGAAGTCATCCGCGCGGCCCTTCGCGCAGCCGTCCAGCCCGGGAGAGGTCGCGCCTTCTTTACCCTCCTGCACAAAGGCCAGCCGATTTTCCGCCACCACATTGCGTAAAGCGCTGTAGTAATCCGGTAGCTTTTGCAGGCTGTCGGTGAGCGGTAACAGCGAGGCCCGTGTATCGACAGTGCCGCCTACCAGGCTGATGGTGCCCAGCGTCTGCACCGTATCGCTATCCCCCAGTGGCGAAACCAGGAAGCTCAACACTTTGCCTGCCGCATCCCGGCTGTTGCTGGTGCCCAGCAATGGCAATTCCACAATCGGTCCATTGCCGACACCCCACACGCCGAACGTCTGGCCGAAGTCGGCTGTATGGCGCGGGATGCCCAAGCGGTCTGACACATCGAACAGCCCCACCACGCCCACCGTGGTATTCACAGCAAAACGCCCCAGGGTATTGACTGAGCGGCGCGGGTTGCCTTGCAGCACGTCGTTGATAAACACCTTCGGCTCGCTGAAGTTGCTCGCGAAGTTATGCACACCCTGTTGAAAAAAATCCGGCAGGTCACGGTAACCGCGAGCTACAGGTGCCAGGGCGTAGTGATCCACCGCGCGGTTGAATGCAAACACGCTGCGGTTGACCGGCTCGCCCGGGTCATAGACGGGCGAGTTCACCTGCGCGCAGCCGGTGGTGGGTGTTACGGGGGCCGGGCTCGCACAGCCCGTCAGGTAAGACACAGTCAGTAACAGCATGGCCTGGCGGGCCAGATGCTGGGGGTAGGTCAGCGAACGCATGGGCACAGTCTCCGCAAAAAGGAGGCCGATCCTGGCATTGCGGTCTTGCGCAAAGATGTCTGGTTTATTGCGCCGTTGACGCTTTATTGCACGATTGAAATATATGACGGGCCGCGTCGAATGGTTTTAGATGGCACCTCGACCCAGCCCAGTGAAGCCTGCCGGTGAGCAACCTGTTAATCGTGGACGATGACCTTGAAGTCCTCGCCCTGCTGAAGAAATTTTTCCTGCAACACGGCTATGCGGTCGAGACCGTGGCCAGTGGTACCGAGCTGTGGGCGGCCATGGAGCGCCAGCCCACCGACCTGATCATTCTCGACCTGATGCTCCCCGGCGATAACGGGTTGCTGCTCTGCCAACGCCTGCGCCAGCAATACGCCACGCCGGTGATCATGCTCACGGCCATGGGCGAACTCAGCGACCGCGTGGTGGGCCTGGAAATGGGGGCCGACGACTACCTGAGCAAACCCTTCGACGCCCGCGAATTACTGGCGCGGGTGCGGGCGGTATTGCGCCGGGCGGGTGAACACCGGGCGCCCGTGGGCGAAGTCGCGCGCCCGTTGATCCATTTTGCCGGCTGGCAGCTGGACCTCATGCGCCGCGAGCTGCGTTCGCCCGACCACGTGATGATCCCGCTGTCGTCCGGTGAATTCGACCTGCTGCTGGTGTTCGCCGAACACCCCCAGCGCGTGCTGACCCGCGAGCAACTGCTGAACCTGGCGCGGGGCCATAGTCATGACGCGTTCGATCGCAGCATCGACGTGCAAGTGAGCCGCCTGCGCCGCAAGCTGGAATTCGATACCAAGCGCCCGGCGATGATCCGTACGGTGCGCAATGGCGGTTATCAGTTCACCGCCAGTGTGACCCGCTCATGAGCCGACTACCGCGCGATACGGTGGCCCGTTGGATTGCCCTGACCATCCTGGTCGCGATGCTTACCGCCCTGGCGTTCAACGCCTTGTTTGTGCAGCTGGCAGGGGTGTGGGCACGACCGCCGCTGGCCGAAACCGGATTGCTGGAAAAAATCGCCGTGGTGGTGCGCGTAGTCGAGGCCTCGGAGCCGCCACAACGGGCACGTCTGGCCCAGGCGGTGGGGGATGAGGGGTTCAAGGTGACGTGGGCGGCCCAGCGGCAGGCGTTGGTTTTACCCGTTCTGAACGATCCTGATTTCCACTCGGGCGAGCAGGTCTTCAAGCACCTGCTCCAGGGGCCGCCTCGTCCGATGGAGGCCTATGAACCCTCCGATTGGCCGGAGGGCAACGGCCACTACGCGCTGCTGGTGCAATTGGCTGACCGGTCCTGGCTGATGTTCAGCGCGTCGTCGCGCAGTTGGGGGCTGGACGATGGCGCGCGCCATCTGATCGTGGCGCTGTTGGTGCTGATCTCCACCGCGCTGGTCACCCTGGTCGCGACCCGTCGACTGGCTCGGCCCCTGCAACACTTTGCCCAGGGCGCGCGACGTTTCGGTGCCGACTTCCGTGCGCCGCCCATCGAACCGATGGGCCCTCTTGAACTGCGCCAGGCGATTCTTGCCTTCAACAGCATGCAGGCGCAGTTGCGACACTTCATCCAGGACCGTACCCAAATGCTTGCGGCCATCTCCCATGACCTGCGCGCACCCTTGACCCGCCTGCGCCTGCGCGGTGAGTTCATCGAAGATGCCGACCAACAACAACGACTGTTCCGCGACGTCGATGAAATGCAAGCCATGATCAACACCGCCCTGGAATTCTTCCGCGACGACGCCCGCCTGGAGCAGGCCACCCAACTGGACCTGGCGGAATTGCTGCAAACCCTGATCGATGACTACCGTGACCAGTCCATCGACCTCACCTTTCGTGGCCCCCCGCGCCTGGTGTACTTCGGCCGGCCCCTGGGCCTCAAACGGGTGATGACCAACCTGATGGACAACGCGATCCACTACGGCGTGGCGTCGGAGATCGAGTTGCAGCAAAGGCCGGAAGAAGTGGTAATTCGGGTGCTGGACCGAGGCCCCGGCATCGCGGCTGAATATCGGGAACAGGTGTTCCTGCCGTTTTATCGCCTTGAAGGCTCGCGCAACAAAAGCACGGGCGGTGTCGGGCTGGGGTTATCGACCGCACGGGCGATTGTGCTGGAGCACGGCGGAACGCTGACCCTGACAGAACGCCAGGGCGGAGGGTTGGAGGCAGTGGTGGTGTTGCCCGTATGAGGTTTACCTGGCAATGCAAAACACGTTGCGATAGGCATAAGTAACTACACAACGTTGTAGCAACCACGTAACCACGTAACCACGATGCGAAGCGAGCCGCTCTTGATCGTGATCTTGATCTAGCTTTTGATCTCAGGCGCCCCGTCAAACACGCTGGCCGGAATTCGACAGGGATTTGGGGGGTAAACCGGCAGGGATGCCGGTTTAGCCGCCCCGCGCCATGGATGGCGCGTGGCGGCGGCCCCCCAAATACCTGTCGGATTACGGGCACACCGAGCGTGAGCGAGGTGCCGAGTGTTGGGGCAAGAGCGTTTTGCTTACTTTTGCGCTCTTCAAAAGTGAGCCGCTGTAAAAGCGGAACCCATAGTGGCCGTTACCTAAATAACGGATATGTACCCAGTCTGATCCAACATCCAAGTCGTCTGCGAGGCCGCCAGCGGGAGCAAGCTCCCTCGCCACAGGCCCAGCGCCGTACCCGGAGTGGTGTAGATACCTATCCCCATCGCGGGCAAACCCTGCGCCCACACCTCACATTCTTACCGCGTCAGGTATACGAGTCTTCGATGACCCTCGGCACCGTAAACCGAAACTCACTCCCCCGACCCACTTCACTCTCGGCAACGATCCTGCCGCCATGGGCCTGGACGATACCTTGCGTGATGTACAGCCCCAGCCCACTGCCGGTCGGGTTGTTTTCCGTCTGGGTCCAGTAGCGATCAAACACATGCGGCAGTTGTTCCGGCGCAATCCCTTCGCCGGAATCGCGTACCGAGAAGACAATTTCTTCGCCATTGCTCATGGCGCTGATACCGATATTGCCCTGACGCGGCGTGAACTTGATGGCGTTGCCGATCAGGTTCGACAGCACCTGGAACAGGCGCTCGGGGTCGCCATTGATCTGCAACCCAGGCTCGGCGTTGAACGACAGGTCGATGCCTTTCTCCATCGCCAGCGGTGCGAGCAACGAGTAGGCCTCTTCGAACATCTGGCTCACGTCCAGCGCCACCGGCTTGACCACATAGCGTCCGGCCTCGATTTTCGAAGTGTCGAGCAAGTCTTCCAGCAGCACGTTCATGCGCGCGGCGGCCTGTTGCATGGTGTCGATGGCCGAGGAAATCCGCCGCGAAGTATGTGGGCCATCGGAACTGAAGGCTTTTTGCATCATGCCGCAGAGCATGGAAATCACGGTCATCGGGTTGCGCAGGTCATGGGACACCACCGCCACCAGCTCATCACGCGCACGCACGGCTTGTTGCTCACGTTGCACCTGGCGCGCCAGGTCGTTTTCCAGCGCGGAGCGGCGCAGGTCGTTGGCCGCAAACAGGTCGCCATGGCTCCACTTGGTGGAGATGCCGGCCATTTCTACCTTCCAGATTTCAAACGAGGTGCGTGGGCGAAGGCGCAGGCCTGCGTCGGAATTTTCCAGGTCCAGCGGCTTTGTCGGGTCACCGCTCCAGTTGATGTTCTCTTTCACTTCCGGGCGGAACCACAGCACGCCGTTATCCACGGGCTTGGGCAAACTCATGGCCAATACACCACTGGCCATCTGTTGGAACTCCACCGCCGGCGCGTAGACCGACGCCAGGTTATGGCTGGAAAACACCGGCTCGCCGCTCTCCTGCAGCCACCTGTGCAACGCGCGGATCTGCGCCGGTTCCGGGCAGTTGCCGTAGCGGTGCAGTTGCTTGTCTTCGATGATCGCCACGCCGCCGGACAGCGTCAGGTCCATCAGCAACTGACCTTGCTGTGCCAGGCCGTCGAATACATTCACTTCCGAGGCCTTCATCGCCCGATCCAGCAGGGCCAAAGCCTCGACTTTCTCCTCGCGCTGGCGGCTCAGGTCCAGGGCTTCCATGGCGCTGATCTGCAACGACAGTACCTGGCCGATGGTCTGGCAGGCGGTGCGCAGGTCGTTAGGCACCAACAGTGGCTGGCGGTTGCCGCAGCTGATCAGGCCCCAGAGTGTGTCGCCCTTCATCAGCGAGATACTCATGGACGACAGCACGCCCATGTTCTGCATGTACTGGCAGTGAATCGGCGACACACTGCGCAGGGTGGCAAAACTCAAGTCCAGCGGCTGGCCGGTGTCCGGGCGCAGCTTGGGCAGCAGGGGGACCGGCTCGTAGGCCGCATTCGGGATGATGCGCAGCCAGTTGGTGCGATACAGCTCGCGGGCTTGCTCCGGGATGTCGGACGCAGGGAAGAAGAGTCCGTTGAACAGCTCCATGGACGGCGCGGACGCCTCGGCGATCACCTGGCCGTGGCCTTCTTCTTCGAAGCGATAGATCAGCACACGGTCGTAGCCGGTCATGGCCTGGATTTCATTCACGCTGATTTCGTACAGCGCTTGCAGGGTTTTTGCCGACTGCAGGCGTTGCAGCATCTTGCCCAGGTCGCTGGTGCGACCGTTGAGGGCCCGTGGGCGGAAATCCTTGAGCAGGGGTTCGAACTCGAGCACCAGCACGTTTTGATGGCGGTGCAGCAGGCCTTCGAACTCGGCGCCGTTAAAACTGACGTGCAGCGGCGGGGCGTCGAAAAACGTGTTGTTTTCGGCCATGGCGGCGACGGCCTTGGCGTGCTCGATGCCCACCAGGGTGTGCAGCGGCTGATTCAGCAGCGCTTCGGGCGCGTGCCCGAACAAAGTACCGATGTTGGCGCTGACCTGAATGACCTTCAGGTCCGGCTCCGACAACGTCAGCAACACGCCGTGGGGCTGGATCGCCCCCGGAAAGCGGATGGGCTCGTCGGCACAGTTGGCAAGCAGCTCTTCAAAATCGTCGGGTTTCATAGCAGTACCTCCTGGCTGTCGAGCCATTGCTCAAAACAGCTGAATGTCGAACGGGCGGCGTCCACAGCGTGCTGTCTGGCGAGAGCGTCCAGCGGCAGGCGGCCCAGGTAATCAAGGAATTCTTTCCAGCGACGGCCGGTCTCGGCGCCGTATACGTTGAGGAACGCGCCGCCGGTGTCGCCGCTCACGTTCAGGCGCTCGGCCATTTCCCGGCGCAGTACCTGGCCACCCAAGGTCGCGCCTTCCAGCACGTACAGGGCACCCAGGCAGGCGGCGGGAGTATCCAGGGGCGGCAGGTTGGCGCAGCGGGGCAGGGCGTTGATAGCGCGGTCATTCAGGCCAAGGGCTTGAAGGTCGTTCACCAGCGTAGGCGTTTTCACCCGCATCACCGGGTCGAAGCCTTCGGGGATCATCTCACCGTCGTACAGTACCGCTTCCATCGGCGCATAAAAGCCGTAGTACGCCTGGATTAAGCGCTGATACCAGCCGGCGTCCAAACGCTCGGAAAAAAACGGCAAGCGCTTTTCCAGCGCCACGTGCAGCAGGGCCGTACCGGTGCGCAGCGCTTCCAGCGTTGAGGGCGCACCGACATCAGGGGCCTGTGAATGCATTCAATGAGCTCGAACTGTGGGCCTTGCGGCCATGAATGACGCATGGAAGTGGGCGACAATTCTACACAACTCGTCGTTGGCCACTGAGCGCACAAGGCGAAAAGGCTGACCGACGGATCAGAAAAGTCGCTCCTTGCATCAATAATGACCACCGAGCCTGCAACGAAGTTCGGTAAGCGTGATATCGCGACGCTATCAATGCATGGACATGCCCTGTTGTGTCAATGCTGTTTGCACATACTCAATCAAGTGCTCAGTGCTCCACGGCTTGGGCAGAAACCGCACAGACCCGCCCAACTGCGACGCAATCTTCGCGTTACCGGAGGTCAGCAGCACGGGCACCGAGGGCCAGCGGTGTGCAACCACGCGGCTCAAATCGTAGCCATTGAGTAACCCAGGCATCTGGATATCGCTGACAATCAGGTCGACCGGATCATCGGCCCGCTCCAGGTAAATCATTCCCTCATCCGCCGAAGGAAAAGACGTGACGACTGCACCGAAATCTTCCAGCACATCCACCATTAACGCGCGAATGATTTCGTCGTCTTCCAGTACCAAAATCGATGGCTGAGCCATGATCCTTACTCCTCCATCATGGGTTCAGTAAGGTGGAGTGGAATGGGTTGGAATAGGTTCGATTGGATGTCTGTGGGGCGATGGGTGGTCGTTTTAGAGCGGTTTAGAGACTGTTTCCTCGAACGGCGCAGCGCAGCGGATACAGGCATAATCGCTCCCTCCTTGCCCGATGCGGAGCCATCATGAAGTACGCGTTACTCTCCCTCGTCCTGTTACTCAATACCCACTCGGCGTTTGCTGCGGGCGATGCCGAGGCGGGCGGCAAGCTCTTCGCCAAGACCTGCGGCGGTTGCCACAGTATCGGCGAAGGCGCGCGCGGCGGCTTTGGCCCGGAACTCAACGGCATCATCGGACGCCCTGCGGGGACGACCGCTGACTATCAGTACTCCGATGCGATGAAGAATTCCGGTGTGGTCTGGACCCGCGACAAACTCGCGGCCTACATCGAAGCCCCGAAGAAAGTGGTGAGTGGCACGCGGATGATCTTCTGGGGCATCAGTGACCAGGAGAAGATTGAAAACATCCTGGCGTACCTCGAAACGTTCCAGGACAAATAATCACTCCCGCACATTCCTGAACAGCATCAACCGCGCGCTTTCATGCAGGCCTCGGGTCAGCCCCTGCAAACGCTTAAACTCATCGGGATGCAGCGCGGCCACGTCGTCACGCGGGGTGGGCGATGCCAGGTCATGCAGGGTCGGTGAGCTGCCGTCATGCTGCATCTGCAACAGGAAGTGGCGGGTCACGCCGCCGATCACCGGGAAGGTTCCCTCGCGCAACACCAGTGGCACCATGCGTTCACCTTCCGGTGCCGGTTGCTGGATATCCCGCCCCATCGTGCCGTGACTAAACGGCACACCCGCCAAGCCGGCCACGGTGGGCAGCAAGTCAGCCAGGCCGACTGCTTCTTCGATCACCCGGGGTTGCAGGCCGGGCGCGTGGATCAGCAACGGCACGTTATTACTCTCCAGCCCCAGTTGTTCGAAAGCCGGCGCCATGTGCGGAATCTGGCTGATGCGGGTGTTGTGGTCGCCGAAGAACACAAAGATGCTGTTGTCGTAGTAACCGCCCGCCTTGGCGATTTCCATCAGCCGGCCGATGTTGTAGTCCAGCAGGCGCACGGCGTTGTATTGCTCGACACTGCGTGAACCGGCAGCTTGGGCCTGCTCCAGCGTCACGTCGCGGGCCTGGAAGCCATCGTTGTGCTTGGGAATGGTGAACGGACGGTGATTGCCGGAGGTTTGCACGTAGGCAAAGAAGGGTTGGTTCTTCGGGACCGCGCGCAGTAGTTCGTCACCTTCCTTGAACAGATCCAGGTCGGAAATGCCCCACACGTCTACCCGTGGCGAGCGCCAATGGCTTTCTTCAAACAGCTGCACGCCGTCGATGCTCTGGCGGATCAAGGCATTGATATTGGCCCAGCCGGCGTTGCCACCGATCATGTAGAACTTCTGGTAACCCTCGAACGCGTTGATCAGCGTGTGTTGCCGCGTAATCAGCGGGTTGCGCGTGGCGGTCTCCTGGCGGGTGACGTCGGGCACGCCGGTGATGCTCGCCCATACGGTCTTGGCGGTGCCGGTGACAGGCACGTAGAAGTGTTTGAAAAACCAGCTTTGCGTGGCCAGTTTGTCCAGGTTCGGCGTGGGGTTGAGTGGGTTGCCGTAGGCGCCGACAGCACTGGTGCCGAGGGATTCGAGCATCACGAAGATCACGTTGGGCGCTCGCTCGCCGGCCAGTCGATAGGGCTGCACGCCTTGTTCGCGGATGAAGTTCAGCTGCTGGGCATCGGGGCGGTCGACGCCCAGGTAGTGGGCGACCTGTGGGTAATGCTCGCGCACCTGGACCTCGTCGAATTGCGATTGGCCGACCTTGAGCGTGTCGTACAGAAACAGCACCGGGTTCAGCCCCACGGCGGCCACCTGCGGGTTGCCGGAAAAGAACGCGTCGCTCCAGCGCAGCGGCACCGGGTTCTCCAGGTTGAGATGGGCGACACGGCCGAGCAGGGCCAGCAGTACGCCGATCACGCCGATGACGGAAACAGCCACCAATGACAGTTTGCCGCGGGTGCTGGGTGCGCGGTCCAGGGTCAACCGCTCAAGGCAGACCAGCGCCCACACCCACAAGGCCACCGCCGCCAGCCAGCACGCGGTTATCCACAGCACCGGGTAGGTTTCCCACACCATCTGTTGTGAAATCTGCGCGTCTTGCAGGTAACGCAGCACGGTCGCGTTGATGCGCACGCCGAGGTAGGCGTAGTGGCCGAAGTCGACGATGTACACCAGGCCGACCACGGACAGCGCCACCACCAGATAGGCGCGGGCCAGCCAGCGCAGGGCCGGGAGGGTGGTCAGGTTCCAGCGAGGAATCCAGGCCAGCAGCGCCAGCGGCAGCAGGAGCAGCACCGCCAGGCGCAGGTCGAAACGCAGGCCGATGCCCAGGGTTTCCGGCAGTGCCGGGGTATTCAAATCAAGGCCGGAAAACCCCAGCACAAACACCAGCCGCAACGCGGCCAGCAAGGCAAACACCAACCCGATCGCGCCCACGCCGTAGCGCAGGCGGCGTGATTGCAACGCACTCATCATTTTTCCCATTCTCTAAATCAACACAAATCCAATGTGGGAGAGGGGGGGCTCCCGATGGCGGTGGTTCAGTGCCGCAGGTGCTGGCTGACACGCCGCCATCGGGAGCAAGCCCCCTCCCACAGTCTGAATTGCATCAGTCCAGCGACGATGCAGTAGCCCGCCAACAGCGGATCGACCAGATAATCCCAATAGTTTTCCGACGCCTTGAGCCGCAGCGCGAAGGCCAGCGTGCCAATCGCCAGCATCCACACTGCCAGGGCATTGCGCAGCCACAGCATCAGCAATGCGGCCGCGCCCACCAGCACAATCATCGGCCGGGGGTTGAAGCCCCAGCGGTACGGATCGAAATAGGTCAGGCCCAACGTGGCCGGGTACAGAGCCAGGCTCAACAGCCCAAACATCATCAGCGTCTGCATGTGGTGCCGTCGATTAAGCGGCTGCACCACGCCCAGTCGACTGAGTGCAACCCACGCCAGCAACACCAACGTGCTGATCGCCAGGTCATCGGTAAAACTGCGCACATACGCCGCCAGCGGCAATTCATTGACCGGGATAAAACTGACCGCCGCCAACAGCGGCAACAACCACGGCCGCCACGGCGCGGTGAATCGAAACAGGCTCAGGAGCACAAAACCCAACAGCACAAAACTCAAATGCGCCTGCCACAAATTAACCATCACAGCCGCTCCGCCAGCCAGGCTTCGTTGAAGCTGACATGTTTGATAAAGGTGTTATTCCACGAGTAGACCAAGTGGTACATGCCGTCCGGGCTGCGGCTGAAATACGGGTACTCGTATTCGAAATCGCAGCCACGGGGTTTGCACACGCGGTAGTCGAGGTTGCTGAGGAAGCGCTGCTCCAACGGCAGACGCCGGGCGCCGCTGGAAGCACGGAAACCTTCGCCGATGATTTCTTTATAGGCCTCGGGTGAGAATGGCTGGCCGAGCGGGTCGGGAGACTCATCCAGCTGTACCACCGTGCGCCATTGGCTGAGCTGGGCGTCGGTGCCATAGAGGCTGAGTTTGAAGCGGCCGTCCTGCAGATCGTTGAGGGCCACCAGTAAGCCGTCGTCCTGCGTGGCCACTGCCGCCAGCGATGAATTGGGGTTGGCCGGCTCCAACGGATACGGCTCGCTCCAGGTTTGCCCAGCGTCTTCGGTGCGGCTGGCGAGCACGCGGTGATGGGTGTCACCGGCATAGCGCAACATCGCTACGGCGCGCTGGCCATCCAGCGGCACGATGGTCGGTTGCAGGGAATTTTTGCCGCGGCTGATGCGGAATTTATCGATCACCGCCCCATCGGCGCTCAGGTACAGGTATTCGGCAAACTTGCCCATGAACTCGTGGTACACCGGCAGGCCGATGGAACCGTCGGCATGGAACACCGGCGCGGCGCGCACCAGGGTGCTGATATTGAAGAACGGCGAAGTCACCAGTTGCCTTGGCGCCGACCAACTGGCGCCGAGGTCGTCCGACACCATCAGGTTGATCGCACTGGTGGCCCAGCCGCCGACTGACACCGACACGTAAAACATCCACAGGCGTTTATCCGGGCCCAGGGCGATCACCGGGTTGCCCAACTTGCGGATGTAGCGCTGGGTGCCGTCGCGGGTGCTTTCGCGTGTGGCCAGCACCTGTTCGGCGCCCCATTCGCCGCTGCGTGCATCAAAGCGTGCGGTGCGCACCTGCACATCGGCCGCGCCTTCACGGGAGCCGGCGAACCACACCGCCATCAAGTCGCCGCCGGGCAGGGCGGTGACGGACGACGAGTGCACAAAGTCGGTGAGCTGGGTGGACACGAACCGGCTGCTGTACTGCGCCGGCGCCGCGACTTTTGCGGTGTTCGGGCTGGCCTGGGCAAACGGCGCCAATACATGGGGCGGATGGCTCTGCCAGGCGGCGAAAAACACCGCCAGCAGGCTACAAATCAATAAGGCGGAGCGCATAGGGGACCTGTGGATAAAGGATTACTGCGCAGGTTCATCCGGCAGGCGCTTCCTGCGACCGGTGAGCATGGATAACGGCAGGTTGTCCCGCACCTGGATACTTTCGAACACCGCCGCCAGCACATGCACGCAGACCAGGCCGAGCAGCACGTTGGCAGCGGTTTCGTGGATTTGCAGCGGCCAATCGGCTCCCCACAAGGCGTCGACTTCCTGCATCAGGAAACCGCTAATGCCGATGCTCAGCAGCGCCAGTAACATCAACAGCATCACCAGCGCGCCAATCGGCGAATGGCCCAGGCGATGCTGGGGCCGGCCTTTGAGCAACGAGCGCATGTGGGCCGTCAGGCGCTTTGGCGTCGGCCAGAAGTCCGACCAACGCGCACTGCGCGGTCCGACAAATCCCCACACCCACCGCACCAGCAGCCAGGCCATGGCGTAGTAGCCCAGCCAGACATGCCAGTCATCGCCTGCTTCGTTAAAGAAGTAATTGGCGACAAAGACCCCGGCGATCGACAGATGAAACAGTCTCACCAGCGGGTCCCACAGGCGCAGGGATTCGCCTGGCATCAGCCCTTGATCTCAGTCTTCACGGCTTTGCCGGTGACGGGGTCGTGGTAGATCTCGACCTTGCGCTTGTCCTTGTCGAAGCCGTAGATCTCGTAGCAGTTGCCATCGGTGACTTTGAACTTGCTGATTGTGTAGCCTTCAGCCTTGAGCTTCTCCTGGAAGGCTTTTTCGTCTTGCCATTGCGAACGCTCGGCGGTGGTGCACTGCGGGCCGGCGACGGCCAGGGGACTGGCGAGAATCAGGGACAGCAGGAGAATTTTGCGCATGGAAAGGCTCTCAGCAGAGGTGGGAGGTTTCACAGTGCAAAACCAACCTTAGCGCAACCTTAGTTGGCAACGCGCCGTAACATCTTTGCCGAAATAACCCATGCCAGAACCCGGCATGATGCCGCCGATTCCTACAGAGATTCTGCTATGCGCCTACTCCTTGTCGAAGATGATCGTGCCCTCGGCCAAGGCATTCGCGTGGCATTGGGCGCCGAAGGCTACACCCTCGATTGGTTGCAGGATGGCGTTGCGGCCCTGCATGCCTTGCGCACGGAAAGCTTCGACCTGTTGCTGCTCGACCTCGGCCTGCCGCGCCTCGACGGCCTCGACCTGTTGCAGCAACTGCGCGCCGAGCAACATGACGTGCCGGTGCTGATCCTCACCGCCCGCGACGGTACCGCCGAGCGCATCGCCGGCTTGGACGCGGGGGCCGACGACTACCTGGTCAAACCCTTCGACGTCGAAGAACTCAAAGCCCGCGTGCGCGCCCTGTTGCGCCGCAGCCAGGGCCGCGCACAACCGATGTTGGAACACGCCGGCATCAGCCTCGACCCGGCCACCCAGCAAGTGCGCTACCAGGACGCCGACATCATCGTCACCCCCATGGAGTACCAACTGCTGCACCAACTGATGGTGCGCCCCGGCAAAGTCGTGACCCGCGAGCGGTTGTCCCGCGCGTTGTATGGCTGGCAGGATCGGGTCGAGAGCAATACCTTGGAAGTGCTGATCCACAACCTGCGCAAGAAGTTATCCACCGAGCTGATCCGCACCGTGCGCGGTGTCGGCTATGTACTGGCGCTAAAACCATGACCTCGGTTCGTGCACGTATCCTCATCCCGGTCTTGCTGCTGATATTGGCGGGTGACGCCCTGATCAGCTGGCTGGTGCTGCGCGACAGCCACCATGAAATCGAAGAAGTCTACGACGCCCAACTCGCCCAGAGCGCGCGCCTGCTGCAAGGCGTGCTGCGCCAACGGGATCCAGGGGAAGCGGATTGGGGGCGGTTGTACCAGGCGTTCGACCAGGCCATGAGTCGCGTGGGTAAAGATGGCGTGGCCCACCCCTATGAAACCCGCCTGACCTTCCAAGTATGGAACAGCGCGGGTCAATTGCTCGTGCGCTCCGCCGAAGCGCCCGTGCTGGCGTCACCGCCGACGATCCTCGGTTCCCACGACCTGATGGACAACGGCAATGACTGGTGCGCCTTCCTCCTTGCCGATCCGCAACAAGGATTGCTGATCTGGGTGGGCGAGCGCGATGACATTCGCCAGGACGTGATCCAGCGCATCATGCGCCACACCCTCTGGCCGACGCTGATTGGCGTGCCGCTGCTGACGCTGTTGATCTGGTGGGTAATCGGCTGGGGCTTCAAACCTTTGCGCGCCATGGCCCTGTCCATCCGTGGGCGAACTGCCGAGACCTTGCAACCCTTGCACCTCAAGCCTTTGCCCAGCGATCTTGAACCCATGCAAACCGCGCTTAACCGGCTGTTGGTGCAAGTGGATGAGCTGCTGGAGCGCGAACGCCGCTTCATCGCCGACGCCGCCCACGAACTGCGTACACCGCTGGCGATCCTGCGAATTCACGCCCAGAACGCGCAGAGTGCCATCACTGAGGAGCAGCGACGTGAGGCGTTGGACTTTTTGGTCAACGGCGTCGACCGTGCCACCCGCATCGGCAGCCAACTGCTGACCATGGCCCGCATCGAGCCGCAGTTGAACAACCCCGTGTGTGAACGTGTGCAATTGACCGAACTGGTGCGCGAAGAACTTGCCGAGTTGACCCCCTTGGCCATGGAAAAAGGTGTGGAGCTGGTGCTTGAAGGGGAGGAGCAATGTTGGGTGAAAACCGAACCGGCGGCGTTGGCGATTGCATTGCAGAACCTGGTGACCAATGCCCTTAACTTTTCCCCGGCAGGCAGTGAAGTGAAGGTGGTGATTGGTGCGCATTGCCTGAGCGTGAAAGACCAGGGGCCCGGGATTGATGAGGCGCAAATGGAGCGCCTGTTCGAACGGTTCTACAGCCGGGGCAATGCCAATGGCGCGGGGTTGGGGTTGGCCATTGTGCAAATGATCGTGGGCAAGATCGGCTGCCGGTTGGCGCTGCATAACCGGGAGCGGGGTGGGTTGTGCGCGCGGTTGGTGTTTGACCGCGCTTGAAACGGCCGCACTGTTAATCCCCTCCTAAAACGGAACAATCCGTTTAAATTCGGGTCCAGTCATCACACTCTTCTCCGATAAGGACATCCCCGTGAAGCGAATCGTGCTGCTCTCCCTCGTCCTGGCCCTGGGCGCCTGTCAATCCAACCAACGTGACTCATCGCCCAGCCTGCTCAAGGACGGCATTCAGTTTCGCCAGAAAACCGTGGCTGTGGATGCGGAACACGCCAAGGTCATCATGAAGTCCAGTGGCGGCACTCCTGCCGTCGACTTCTCGATCAGCCGCGAAGGCGACCCCGACCCACGCATGGAAGCCCTCGGCACGGTGATGGACACCGGCGAAGGCAAGGTCTTCAACTGGATCGCCAAGCTCAACCAAACCGTTGCCAGCGCCACGTTCAAGCGTTTTCCACAACTGGAAATCCAGGCCGACCCCGGCAAGAAACTCACGGTATCGGGTTACGCGAACGACACCCGCACGGGTTACTACTACACCTGCGGGCCGGCGATGAATACGTTCCGCCCGGAGAGGGCAAAAGTGTACCTGGTGGAATTCCAATTCAAGGGTTCGGGGTGTGAGCAGCATGTGTATGACGTGACGGACCCGGCGAATCGCGTACCGGTTGCGGAGGCGGGCAGTGGGGTTAAGTCGGGTTGAGGGTTAGCCATCGTGGGGTAGACCCTGTGGGCATACCACACCGTTGAAGGTGTGGGTGCAGCAGTTGCAGCAGGGTTTTATCTGCTCGGGCGTCAGCTGTGGGTTGACCTTTTGCAGCAGGCCGCCTTCGTCGACATACAAGCCGCTGTAGTAGCTGTTTTCATCCGTTCTCACGCAATCCTGCTTGTCGCTTTCATGTTGCGCGACCATCCAGAATACCGGATCCGGACGATCCAGGCGGGCCTTGGCTTCGCTGAACACCTGATCCCATGGGTGGCCGACTTTGGACAGGAGAAACCTGAACAGCGGGGTGTAATCAAAGCCATGCCGTTGATGGCTATGCATCGAACCGCGATTTGATTGTTTGTCTTTTTCGCTTTTGGTGTGCCGCTCATACCGGTAGGCGCGGCAACTGCCGTGGCGCACGCCATGGGTTCGGGTGTTGACTGAGCGGTAGAGGAGTGGCTTTTGCAGTGCGGGTTTCATTGCATTAGGACGCCTTTTTGGGTTGCTTTGGGGGCGGTGGCCAGGCGCCTTGGTAGCGGAAGGACAGTTGGTAGTCGTGATGGTCGGGTTCGATCATGTGCTGGAAGTACGGCTGAATAATCGTAATCCAGTTAGGCTGAACGTTGAATACGTCGGCGTATATCGCGGTTTCTTCGCCTAAACCCAATGCTTCAAAAACATTGTCTGGATCTGCGATATCGGCTGAGTACTCATCCGCCTTCAAGTCATTACTGTGTTTTTCGTACCATCGCAGTCTGATTTTCATCAGCATTTTCCGAGTTCCTTTTTATCTGTAAATACGACGTTTCGGGTCCGCCGGTCCTCGACGCTCGGCGGTATAAGGATCAAATGCGCCGAGGTGTGCCAAATCGCTGTTTCGATAGACTTCCAGCTCGCCTTTTTTGGAGTCCCACTCAAATATTTTTCTTCCTTTTGCGTCTATCCAACGTTCACGTAAGCCGGCTCCGCCTTTTCTTGGTGTCACAGGCTTTTGGGGAATCAGACCCGGGAAGCCTGTTATGTCTTCGGTTTCGGGTGGAGAAAAGTAATCATAGTCTGGGTTTCTAAGCCCTTTCCTTGGCTGGTTTACCACCACATACAGCGGCCGAACCCCCGACTCCACCGGGAACACCAGAATAAAATCCCGATACTCCGGCGGATAAATCGGGTTCACCAGAATCTGCGCGGCCTTCTCCGTCGGCGGATAAATCCAGATCACCGGCGCCTGCGGCGCGGCCTCCAAGGCCGGAATACCCAGCGTGTCACTGGGATCAACGGCGGGCGTCCAGATCAGCTCCACGCCCTCATCCAAATCCGCCACAAACTGATCGCCACGGCTTTGAAACTGCACCACATCAATCATCTGCCAGTCGGCATGGTTGCCCGTGTAAAAACCATACCCCTTGAGCGTGCCGTCCTCGCGTTGCTCGATATGCAACCGCATCTGCGAGCGCGCCCGTTGCATCGAACGCAACTGCTCCTCGCTGTAGAGCGCGCTATCGCCCAGCTCCGACGGCCAAGCCAGCGCCACCAAACCCGTCAACAGGCCACCGGCGACGGACCCGACGGCAGTGGCCGCCGACTCCCAAACCGCCGAACGCAATGCCAACTGCCCCAAACCTGCGGGCAATGCGCTACCGCCGATCTTGCGCAGGGCAACCGCGCCCCGGCCGTCCACCTCACGCCCACCCAGCAAGCTTAAATGGCCGTACTCCTTAATCAGCTCCAGCGGGACATACCCGGCCGGGTTGAAGTAATGGGTGATGCCGTCAGGCAGTTGGCAGGGCTTGATGAAAACGCAGCCGGGAGGTTTTGTTAGCGTGGGTGTCGGGCCAGGGGATGGCTCGAAAAAATCAACAGACGGCGAATACGGCACACGCGACGGCTGCGGGGTCAGGATCCGTCGTTTGCGTAAGTCTTCTTCGGTGGGTGGGTACAAGCGCTCTGACATGACGGCTCACTTCCTTGTGCGAGGGAGTGAGCCTACGAGGGGTAATCAGAATCTGATGTCGGCTTAATTCGGCGGTTGGTGTGGGAAAAGTGGACAGGGCTTCAGTCGGTAATTCCGTTTCGAATATTGCGATTTTCGTTTGTTTCGTTTAGCTTTGATTGCAACTGAATTAAGCGTCGCCGGAGTTGCATCATGATCACCAACCACCTTCCCAAAACGATCCTTCCGCTGGAAAAGGAAGTCGAAGCCGCCGTGCAAGGCCAACGCGAACTGGCCTCGCTGCTGTCGACCAAGTTTGAAACCCAGCGCATCGACATTTTCGACAAAGAAGACAAACCCCACACGCTCGTACTCCCAACCTCAGCACTGCGCTTATTGGTCGATATCCTGGGCGAGTTGGCGATCGGCAATGCCGTCAAGGTCGTCCCGGTGCATGCCGAACTCACCTCGCAGGAGGCCGCCGACCTGCTTAACGTTTCACGACCGCACTTGGTCAAGATGCTGGAGGAAGGCGCCATTCCCTTTACAAAAACCGGTCGGCATCGGCGCATCCGGTTTTCGGATTTGATGGCGTTCAAGCAGCGGCGGGATGAGGAAAGCCAGGAAGCAATGGAAGCGCTGGCGCAACAGGCCCAGGAGTTGGGAATGGGGTATGACGGATGAGGTGTTCGCCTTTTACCGCTGTATATGATGCCTGCGTTCTCTACCCGGCGGCCCTCAGGGATTTGCTGATGTGGCTTGGCTTGTCAGGGTTGTATCGAGCTAGATGGACTAGCCAGATTCATGAGGAGTGGAAGCGCAACGTACTCAAGAACCGACCCGATCTCACGGCTGAGCAAGTGAATTGCACGTCAGCGATGATGGACAAGGCGATACCTGACGCTTTGGTTACGGGATATGAGGATCTGTGTTCGAGCTTGGATCTGCCCGATCCTGATGATCGTCACGTGCTGGCGGCGGCGATTCGGAGTAAAGCTGAGGTTATCGTGACCTTCAATTTGAAAGACTTCCCGCCGCATATACTGGCTGCCTACGACATTGAGCCGATGCATCCGGATGACTTTATTTCGGATCTTTGGGATCTGGATCAGGCGGCGGTGTTGGGAGCGGCGCAGAAGCAAAGGCGGGCGTTGAAGCGGCCTCCAATGGCGGCGGGAAATTATCTTGAGATGTTGATGAGGCAGGGGTTGGTGCAGACTAGTAAGGCGCTGGGGCCTTATGAGTTGATGCTGTAAACTTCATACTAGTGGCGCAGTTCTCGCTGAGGTTCACGCCTTTAATGCAGTATTGTTAGATTCTAATCAATGCGGCTCTTTTTTGTTTTTATGTGCTGTGTGTCTGTATTAGGGTGAGGATTTGCATTACTAATGCTACCGACAAAATTGCAAATTGCTCTTTGGGTGTGATTTCGGAAAAATTCCTCACTTGACCTAGTGGAGTATTTTTTTGAGTATTATTGAATGATGTATGTATCGCACTTTTTTGATCAGGTGAAAACTGTTTGTAAAGGTTGTTTATTTTCTCCTTGTCAATTTTTGTGTCAATCCTGTGCGCAAATTTATTTCGAATCGTCCCAACTGCTAAAAGTGCGGGGGCGAACTCTTTTGGCATCCCGATCGCAACTGCTAGGTTTACCTTTTGAGAAAAGTCGAGCTGCATTTTTTTGATGTGTTCATAATCTGAGACTAGTATTTCAATCAGCTGCTCAAGAGCCGACTCTATATAAATGTGCGTACGGATGGTTGCCCCTAATTCGTCTTCTTTTAGTATGTCCGAGTAAAAGGAATCTAAGTTTAATATCTTTGGTTGGGGTTTCATGTATGTACTGGTCTCGTCAGCTGCTTTTATGTTTTTTGAATAAAGAGTTTTTGGTGTTTCATTTTATTTTCTCTACCACATCAGACACGTTTAGCCACAAAGCCGATTTCCTGCTAATCAATCTCTAGGCTACTTTTGGCGTGTCGTCGACATTCGACGGTCGGGCCTGGAAACCCGTGGAACAATAGCGCACAGGTGCCACTATTTTTATCACGACTGCTGGTGTTTTTGTGCCAGCATATCCGTGTTATGGCGGCTGTGCGCGGGAGACCTTCGGGTCTGCCGGGTTCCTATTGTCCCGGTTTTCCAGCCTGCGCATAGCTGCCACCCATTCGCCTGGAAACGAACGTGGCGGCTCTTTTCTACATTAGGAGTCAAGCCAATGAGCATTTCTGAAAGGCCATACCCTCACAACACCATCCTCAACACCTCCACGCATTCCGGAGGTGCCCAATGATCAACCCACCGCTCAACAAAACCCTCGGCATCATCACCTTCTCCACCTGCGGCAAGCAGCCCAACCTCCACCGTCTATTCCGCGTCAATTCCGGTGTACCCATTCGCGATGCCCTGGAGCATGCCTCCGAGCTGCTGCACTGCTCCAAGATGCTGGCGTTGGACGCAGCCATGGACACGGGCGCGGATCGTTTTGCATGGGCGGCGCATTATTTGGGGGAGATGGCGAAGGCGGTGGTGGATGATTTGGCGAATGGGATGTTGCCGAATGGGGTAGTGGAGGAAGGGGAAGGGATTGGTGTGTAGGGCTGTGGTTTGATGGTGTGGGAGAGGGCCCTATCGGGGGCAAGCCCCCTCCCACCTTTTGATCGAGGTACAGCCGTCTCAGCCTTGTAGACAATAAGCAATTGCCTGCCGATCAGGTCAGCAGGTGCTTGGAGATCAATCGCGAGATTTCGACGATGGAAGTCTGGCCGGTGAATTCGAATTTCACCTTGCCCAACGACGAAAAGTAAATTTCCAACTCCGAATCCAGATCAAACGTCCCGGACGTCTCCACCGAATACGCGACGATGTTTTTATACGGCAGCGACGTAAAGTCCTTTTTGCTGCCGGTAATCCCCTGCACGTTCACCGCAATAATCCGCTTGGTGGTAAACACTACGCCGTCGCGCATGGCCTTGTAGGCGTCGACCACTTCCTCGCCGTCGAGCAGCAGGGCCGATACGCGCTCGGCGTATTCGTTGTTTTGCTTGAGCTTGAAGAAGCCTTTGTTGTTGAAGTCGATCATGGGCCTGCCCTTGGGTGAGTGGTGCGGTGGGTGTATGACGTTTTGCTCGCGGATCTGTATCTAACGCGCGCATTTTGAACGCCCTACCATGGCGTCCAAGCCTACAACATTGGCCAAATGTTTCACGTCGACAGAATAACGATCAAGGAGCCAAACAATGCCTGAAGTGTCCAGCTGGCTTGCCTATGCGCTGATCTCGCTCGGCATGGTGCTCACGCCCGGGCCGAACATGATTTACCTCATCTCCCGTTCGATCTGCCAGGGCCGTACGGCCGGGCTGATTTCCCTGGGCGGCGTGGCGTTGGGTTTTTTGGTTTACATGCTGTGCGCGGCCTTGGGGATCACGGCCTTGGTCATGGCGGTGCCGTTTGCCTATGACGCGCTGCGTTTCGGCGGTGCGTTGTACCTGGCCTACATGGCTTGGCAGGCCATACGGCCGGGCGGGCGTTCGCCGTTCCAGGTGCGGGATCTGCCCAAGGACAGCCCGCGCAAGCTGTTCACCATGGGCCTGGTGACCAACCTGCTCAACCCCAAGGTGGCAGTGATGTATTTGTCGTTGCTGCCGCAGTTCATCGACCCGAACGGCCATGGCAGCGTGTTGACGCAATCCCTGGTGCTGGGCTTTACGCAGATTTTTATCAGCGTGAGCGTCAACGCGGTCATTGCCACCATGGCGGGGTCGATCGCGGTGTTTTTCGTCACCCGGCCGGGTTGGCAGGTGGTGCAGCGCTGGCTGATGGGGTCGGTGCTGATGGGGTTGGCGGTGCGGATGGCAGTGGAAGGACGACGCTAAACCAAGCGTTACAGGATCGCCTTCAGGTAATCCTTGAGTGCGTTGAGCGGGGCATTGAGTTCATCCAATGTCGACGCTTGGCGCACGCCCAGCGCCAAGCGCTGCAACTCGCGACCCATCACAGTATCGGCCCCGCCCAATGCCTCAAGCGCTTGATCAACACATTCCGCGACTTTGGATTGAATGACCGCCAAGTCTCCCTGCCGCACCAGCAGCCCGAATACCTCTCGCTCATACCCATCCATCACCGGATCGTCCCGCAAAACCGGGCTGCCGCCGTCCGTCTCGTGCACCAGCTTCAGTGCAAAAAGCGCAACCGCTTCCAGCGTCAACTCCATGGTCTTGGTTCCTAGGGCTTGGGGGAGGGCGATGATCACTGTTCTGCGCAGGAAAAAAAAGACCCCAATACCGCAAGCGGTCAGGCTCACGCCCCTGTGAAGTCATGTGCCCAAGGAACGATATTAATTAGCCATGTTCCAACTCGCCGTGCCAAGTGCACCCGGCCACCAGACGGATAGGGTGCAAGGCTTAACCCATTACAAGGACGCAAGCATTCATGCAGTCATCCCCCACCCAAGCACCTTCGGCCACTGGCGAGCTGATCGCGAGTTTCCGCCACGGCAAAGGCTTCCTGATTTTCAGTTTGATATTCGGGGTTGTGTTGCTAGCCCTCGCCGGTTTTGTGCTGTACCTGGGCACGATCCTACCACCGGGCAACGATGGCCCGGTCAACCTCCAGACATCCCGTGGCATGGCCTTGAACTTTGCCAACCCGCATACCCTGATCTACGCCACCAGCGCCTTGCTGGCCGTACTCGCCGTGGGCGTTTTTGCAGCCTACGTCTGGCACAAAAAACTGCGCGCCCCACGTTACAACGTGTTTGAGTTCGGTATCGAACGCATCATCAACGAGCAACGTGAGTACACGGCGTTTGCCGATATCGAAGACCTGTACTTATTCGGCTCCGGGCAAACCGTGATGACCGGCATGATCACCAACCTGGCCTATCGCCGTAACGCGTCAGAGCCGTTTCATCGTGTGATTGAGAGCCTCAAGGGCTTTTACGAATTCCAGCAACGGGTGCGTGAGCTGCACGTTCGCGCACGCATGCCGGCAGTGATCGCGACGCTGGAGATGGGCGGGGCGGTGACGTTCAACTGCATCAGCTCGGGGCAGGTCTGGGGCAAGCGCATGAGTGGCAACTTCCTGAAAATCACCACCTCGCCCATCGTCGTCAGCCGCGCATGCCTGGAGTACCAGGGCCGCATAGTGCCAATGTCGTCGCTGCGCACCGTCGACCTCAACGCCTGGACAGAAAAAGTGGTGATCAAGGATGAAAGCGGCAAACCCGTGTTGTCGACCATCGCCACCGGCATTCTGAGCCACGACCTGTTCCTCAATACCCTCGATGCCGTGTTTGCGGCGCAACAACAAGCACGCGAGCTGGCTTGAGCCTGCTGCGTCACAACTGAGGATTAAACGATGATCTATCGCGGCGCAGGCTGGCTGACGTTGTTTACACCGGTGGCGATGGTGCTGCTATTGATGTGGCTGTGGCCCGACCCCAGCGTCAAACCCGGCAACACATCGCTGATGCAGGTGTTGCTCGGCTTCGGGGCGGGATCAGCGATCAACACCGTGCTGGGCTTTGTACTGAACCGACAACCGCACGCCGATGGCGTCCGCCACCACTTCTTTTTCATGCCGATGCAGTGGCCGGCGCTGGTGATCACGGTGACCTGCCTGCTGATTGCCTTGCTGAAATAACCCTACCGGCCGCTCGCCCAGGGCGGCCGCGTCTCGACCCGCTCAAGGCTGACACGGGAAGACGCGTGGGCTCCATGGTTGGTCGATCAGGTCGGCTTTTTGGATGAGATTTATGGGTTTTGTCGGGGGCTGTGACTGAGACATGTCGCAGACTCTGCTGGTTAAGAGTCGTCAGGTTAGCGAACGAGGTATCGAGGGCGCTTGTACGATCCTGCAAGCAGCCTGAGCGTGTCGGCTGGCGTCACCTACACTTAACGCCCTGCTCAGTCACACACTGGTCATAAACCAGACGGAAGGCACTCAGGAGTCCTAAAGTTGAGGCGCTAGGGGCGGATAAACTCTATGTTGATTACATCCGCAGCACTGTTCAAGGACCGAACCCATGCCCCAACGCTCATCCAGCCGCCTGCCCCTTCCCGTTTATCCCCGTTTCCGTTGGTTCGCCTTGGTCCCGGTCGTGCCGGCCGTTTTGTGGATACTCGTGCAATCAACCTCGCCAGCCAATCTGGTGGCTTGCACGGCACTGGTGATGATCGGCCTCGGTGCCTGTGCCTGGAGCGCGGTTTCACAGCGCAACGTACTGCAGCGAGCGATTGCGCAGGCGCAGGCGGACCAGTCAAGTGCGGATGTGCATAACGGCATGGCCTCTCGTGCACAGCTTGACGAGGTATTGCTGGGCGCCATGCCCATCTGGGCCAAACAGGTGGAAAGCTCGCGCCATCAGACCGAAGAAGCGATTGTGAGCCTGGCGAACCGTTTCACCGGGATCGCCACACGCTTGCAGGAAACGGTACAAGCGTCGCAGCACGCGGCCGGCGAACTGGACGGGCAGGCCGCCGACGGTGCGCTTGAGGTGCTGGCGCGCAGTGACAGCGAGTTGAGCCAGGTGATCAATTCACTCAAGGCCACTCAAATCAGCCGTGACCAGACCCTGGCCCAGGTGCGCAGCCTGACCGCCTACACGGGCGAACTGCGCACCATGGCCGCTGATGTGGCGGCGATTGCCGCACAAACCAACCTGCTGGCCCTCAACGCGGCCATCGAAGCGGCGCGTGCCGGTGAGGCCGGTCGCGGCTTCGCGGTGGTAGCCGATGCGGTGCGCAGCCTGTCGAGTAAATCCAGTGAAACGGGCCAGCAGATGTCGGCCAAGGTCGACATCATCAATAACGCCATTACTCAATTGGTGCAGGCCGCGTCCAGCAGTGCCGACCAGGACAGCCATTCGGTGGCCGAGTCCGAAAACAGTATTCAGATGGTGCTCACACGCTTCCAGAACATCACCGGGCGTCTGGCCGAATCTGCCGACCTGCTCAAGCAGGAAAGCTATGGCATCCGGGATGAGATGACCGAGGTGTTGGTCAACCTGCAATTCCAGGACCGGGTCAGCCAGATCCTCAGTCACGTGCGCGACAACATGCACGCCCTGCATGACCATCTCCTGCAGGCCAACCAGACCCCGGACCAGCCGATGGCCATCGACGCCCGCCAATGGCTGGCGCGCATGGAAACCACCTATGCCACCGACGAGCAACGGCGCCTCCATCATGGAGAGGCGGCGGTGCAGCAGAACGCTCAAGACATCACTTTCTTTTAGGAGTACATCATGGCGAAGAGTGTATTAGTGGTCGACGACTCCATCAGTGTGCGGCAAGTCGTCGGCATAGCCTTGAAAAGCGCCGGTTACGACGTGATCGAGGCCAGTGACGGCAAGGACGCCCTGAACAAGCTGACCGGGCAAAAAGTGCACTTGATCATCAGCGACGTGAACATGCCCAACATGGATGGCATCACCTTCGTCAAGGAGGTCAAGAAGCTGGCCAACTACAAGTTCACACCGATCATCATGCTGACCACCGAATCTCAGGAATCGAAGAAGGCCGAAGGCCAGGCCGCGGGCGCCAAGGCGTGGGTGGTCAAGCCGTTCCAGCCGGCGCAGATGCTGGCGGCGGTCTCCAAATTGATCCTGCCCTGACACCCGGCGCCAGGGAGGCCAACATGCCGATCACTCACGAAACCATCGACGACACCGCCCATGTGGGCATCGACGGCGAACTCACGATCTACACCGTCGCTGAACTGGCGGGCGCGTTGTTGTCGCAGATGGGCGCGGCGCCGCGCCTGGAACTGGACCTGTCCCAGGTGACGGAAATGGATGGCGCCGGCCTGCAGTTGTTGGCAGTCATCCAGCGTGAAGCCGGCATTGCCGGCACCGCCTTGAGTGTGACCGGCCATAGCCAGGCGGTCATGCAGGCGCTTCAACTGTGTCGCAGCGCCGCGCTTTAATCGGCACTGTCCCGTCCATTGATCGACAAGGAAAGTCCAGGTGAGCATCAATCTCGATCAGGCACTGCAGACCTTCATCGTCGAGGCGCGCGAGCTGCTGCATGCCATGGAGCAATCCCTGCTGCAGCTGGAAAGCGAGCCCGGCGACCAGGATGCCATCGGCGCGATTTTCCGCGCCGCGCACACCATCAAGGGTTCCGCCGGACTGTTCGGCCTCGCGTCGATCGTGGGGTTCACGCATATCGTCGAAGACGTTCTCGACCGCCTGCGCGACGGCAGTGTGGCGGTGGACGCCGCCTTGATCGCGCTGCTGCTCAAGTGCGGCGACCACATGCTTGAACTGATCGACGTGGTCGCCAGCCGCGGTGAGGTGCCAACCCCGGCCGCGCTGGAGCGCGGTGAGACCTTGCGCGAGGCGCTGAGCGCCTATCAGCCGCTGCACACCGCCACTGCCGACGTCGTACCCGCTGCGGTGGACGACGACACGGGGGCCGAAGTGCTTTGGCATATTTCTCTGCGTTTCGGCGTGGACGTGTTCCGTAATGGCATGGACCCGCTGTCGTTCCTGCGCTACCTCGATACGCTGGGGCAAATGGTGCAGGTCACCACCCTGACCGACAGCATCCCCGCCCTGGAGAACTGGGACCCGGAAAGCTGCTACCTGGGCTTCGAGATCGACCTGCGTTCGACGGCCAGCCATGCCACGCTCAACGAAGTGTTCGACTTCGTGCGCGACGACTGTGACGTGCACATCAGCGCGGTCGACGAAACGCCCGAAAGCAGCGTCGCCCTCGGCAGTGACCTGATCGCGCAAGCCGAGCCAGGTCCGGCCCCCGCCTCGCTCCAGCGCCTGCCGGCGAACAGCGAGGCAAAAACCCGCGACGGCAGTTATGTGCGGGTCAACGCCGACAAGCTCGACGAGTTGATCAACCTGGTCGGCGAACTGGTGATCGCCAGCGCTGGCGCAAGCCTGTTGGCGCGCTCCTGTAACAACGACCCGCTGCAGGAGGCCACCTCGACGGTGTCGGGGCTGGTGGAAGAGATCCTTGATGGCGCCCTGCACCTGCGCATGATCCCGATTGGCGACACGTTCAACCGCTTCCGCCGCGTGGTGCGCGATGTCAGCCAGGAACTGGGCAAGGACATCGAGCTGATCATCAGCGGCGCCGAAACCGAGCTGGACAAGACCGTGGTTGAGAAGATCGGCGACCCGCTGATGCACTTGCTGCGCAACGCCATGGACCACGGTATCGAAAGCGCCGATGCGCGACGTTCGGCGGGCAAGTCGAGCAAGGGGCATCTGAGCCTCAATGCTTATCACGACTCCGGGAGCATCGTCATCGAAATCGCCGATGACGGCGCCGGGCTCAACCGCGACCGTATTCTGGAAAAAGCCGAGGAACGCGGGCTGGTGGCCAGCGGCGCGGTGCTCACCGATCAGGAGGTGTACAACCTGATCTTCGAAGCGGGGTTCTCGACCGCCGAGGCCGTCACCAACCTGTCCGGGCGTGGCGTCGGCATGGACGTGGTCAAGCGCAATATCACACTGTTGCGCGGCACCGTGGACCTCGACAGCCGCCCCGGCCAGGGCACGATGGTACGCATTCGTTTGCCGCTGACCCTGGCGATCATCAACGGCTTCTTGGTCGGCATCGACCAATCCACCTACGTGATTCCGCTGGACATGGTCCAGGAATGCATCGAACTGGATGAACGCCAGCGCCAGTCCAGCCGCGATCAGGGCTATCTGGACCTGCGTGGCGAGGTGCTGCCACTGGTGGACCTGCGCGACCACTTCAGCCACGAAGGCCCGGCCGCGCGCCGTCAGAACGTGGTGGTGGTGCGCTATGCCGAGCACAAGGCCGGGCTGGTGGTCGATGACCTGCACGGCGAGTTCCAGACCGTGATCAAACCCCTGGGCAAGCTGTTCGGCGCACTGCGCGGTATCAGTGGCTCGACCATCCTGGGCAGCGGCGCGGTGGCCCTGATCCTGGATGTACCTGCACTGCTCAATCAAATCGTACAACTGGAAGCCCGCACGGCTCAGGCGCCTCAATCGCCAACGTTCGTCGCCCGCTGACGTCTTTGCAATTCCATGGAGGTTCCCCGATGAAATGGTTCTACGATCTTAAAATTTCCACCAAGCTGATCAGCTCGTTCCTGGTGGTCCTGGCGCTCACCGGGGCCATGGGCGCCTTCGCGATCCTTCAGCTCGGTGCCGTCAACCAGGCCGCCCAGGACATCAAGGGCAACTGGATGCCCTCCATGCGCGCAGCGGCTGGCATGCGTTTTTTTGCCGCCAATTATCGCTTGAAAGAAAACCGCCACATCAGCACCGAGATTGCCGAAGAAAAGGTCCAGGCCGAACGCGAAGCCATCGAGGCGCGCCAGCAGTTCGAAACCCGCATGCAGACCTACGAGCAATTGTTGTCGAACGATGAAGACCGTCAACTCATGCTCAGCGTGAAAAGCGCATGGGACGCCTACATTGCGAGCAGCAAGCAGGTACTGGAGTTTTCCCGTCAGAACCAGGAAGCCCAAGCGCGCAGTTTGCTCAGGGGGGAATCCAAAGGGCATTTCGATGAGGTGACCAGCCGCCTGCAGAAAATGGTCGAGCTCAATGACGCCGGTGCGACTGCTGCGGGTGACAAGGGCTCGGTGCTGTATGAAAGCTCACGCATGTCGATCATCGCGGTACTGGTCGCGTCCCTGTTGATCGGTCTGGGCCTGGCGATATTCATCGCGCGGATCATTTCCCGACCGTTGCGCCAAGCTGCCAGCGCCGCCGAGCAATTGGCCGAAGGCAACCTTAACGCACACATCGAGCCAGGTGGCAAAGATGAAACCGGCCTGGTGCTCAACGCCATGCGTAACATGGTCGGCAAGCTGGCACATATCATCGGCGAAGTGCGTAACGCCGCCGATAACCTCGCCAGCGCCTCCGAACAGGTCAGCGCCACCGCGCAATCGATGAGCCAGGCCACCAGTGAGCAGGCCGCCAGTGTCGAGGAAACCAGTGCGTCGGTCGAGCAGATGAGCGCCAGCATCAACCAAAACACCGAAAACGCCAAGGTCACTGATGGCATGGCCAGCAAAGCGGCCAAGGAAGCCACCGAGGGGGGCGAATCGGTACAGCAGACGGTGGTGGCGATGAAGAAGATCGCCCAGCGCATCAGCATCATCGATGACATCGCCTACCAGACCAATCTGCTCGCGCTCAATGCCGCCATCGAGGCCGCTCGGGCCGGCGAACACGGCAAGGGTTTCGCCGTGGTGGCCGCCGAAGTGCGCAAGCTGGCCGAACGCAGTCAGGTAGCCGCCCAGGAAATCGGCGAACTGTCTTCCAGCAGCGTGGAAATGGCCGAGAAAGCCGGCAAGTTGCTCGATGAAATGGTGCCTTCCATCAACAAGACGTCCGACCTTGTGCAGGAAATCAGCGCTGCATCCGAAGAACAGGCCGCCGGTGTCGCGCAGATCAATACGGCGATGACCCAGCTCAACCAAGTGACCCAGCAAAACGCCTCGAGCAGCGAGGAACTGGCGGCCACGGCCGAAGAAATGAGCAGCCAGGCCGAGCAACTGCAACAGGCCATGAGTTTCTTCGTGCTGGATTCCGCGTCCAAGGTTGCGGGTCAAAGCGCCGGCGCGGACAGCCCAGGCAGCACGCCCAACCGTCAGCCGCCACGCCCTAAACCAACGGCGCCGCGCAAGGCGTTCGCCTACACCATGGCCAGTGCCCCGGACGAATCGGATTTCACCCGCTTCTGATCGCACGATCGATGCGCGCCTACAAGGGAGAGTAGTGACATGGGTGCAGTAATGACGACTCGGCAGACCGCGGTGGCGGTCGATGAGGATGCGCAGTACCTGACCTTCATGCTGGGCGGCGAAATGTTCGCCATCGGCATCCTGGGGATCAAGGAAATTATCGAATACGGCAGCCTGACCGTGGTGCCGATGATGCCGTCTTTTGTGCGCGGGGTGATCAACCTGCGCGGCGCGGTGGTGCCGGTGGTGGACTTGTCGGCACGCTTTGGTCGGGCCAACTCAGCGATCACCCGGCGCTCCTGCGTGATCATCATCGAGGCGAGTACCGAGGACGGTCAGCCACAGGACATCGGGCTGCTGGTCGATACGGTGTCTGCGGTGCAGGAGATCCCGGCCACGCAGATCGAACCGCCACCCAGCTTCGGTGCGCGCATTCGCGCCGATTTCATCAGTGGCATGGCCAAGGTCGACGGTAAATTCGTGATCGTGCTGGAAGTGGACAAGGTGCTGTCCATCGACGAGATGTCCAGCCTGGCCGAGGCCGGCCAGGCGCCAGCCCCTGACCTCGACCCGCGTTGAGGCTCGATCATGTCAGACACCGTCTCCATCGACGATCGTGAATTCGGTCAGTTCCAGGCCTGGCTGTACCGCGCGGCCGGCATCAACCTGTCGCCGGCCAAGAAAGCCTTGGTGGCCGGGCGCCTGTTCAAGCGCCTCAAGCACTATGAGCTGCAGAGCTATGGTGAGTATTTCAAGCTGATCATGAATGACCAGCGCAAGGGTGAACTGCAGGTTGCGCTGGATTTGCTGACCACCAACGAAACCTATTTTTTTCGCGAGCCCAAGCACTTCGATTTTCTGCGTCAGCACGTGTTGCCCAAGGCTGCGCCGGGCCGGATGTTTCGCGTGTGGAGCGCGGCCAGTTCCACGGGTGAAGAACCCTACAGCCTGGCGATGACCCTGGCCGAAAGCCTCGGCACCACACCCTGGGAAGTGATCGGCTCGGACATCAGCTCCCAAGTGCTGGCCAAGGCGCGCACAGGGCATTACTCAATGGAACGCATCGAGACATTGCCCCAGCCGCTGCTGGTCAAGTATTGCCTCAAGGGCATTGGTCGCCAGGAAGGCACCGTCCTGATCGACAAGGCCTTGCGCAGCCGCGTCAATTTTGTCCAGGTCAACCTTAACGAAGCGCTGCCGGTTCTGGGGGAATTCGAGGTGATCTTCCTGCGCAACGTGATGATTTATTTCGATCAGCAGACCAAGAGCCAGGTGGTCGCGCGTCTGTTGCCGCTGCTCAAACCCGGTGGTTACTTGATCATCAGCCACTCGGAAAGCCTCCACGGTGTCAATGACACCTTGAAGCTGGTGGCGCCGTCGATCTACCGCAAGCCATGAAAAAGCCTGTGGGTACGACCGAAGTGATATTGGCGCCTGGCCAAGTCAGCTTTGCGACGCGGCCGACGCGCCTGCGTACCTTGCTCGGCTCCTGCGTGGCGATCACCTTTTGGCATCCGCAACGGCTGATCGGCGGCATGTGTCACTTCATGCTGCCGGGGCGCCTGCGCAAGCATCAGCCCCTGGATGGCAGGTATGCCGACGAAGCCCTGGAACTGCTGCTGCGCCACGCGCAAGTCAATGGCACGCATGCACGGGATTACCAGGTCAAGTTGTTCGGCGGCGGCGAGATGTTTCCTGATCTGCACCGCCGCCTGCCGACGCAGGACGTGGCCAGCCTGAATATTCGCGCAGCGCTGGCCCTGGCCGAGCGCTATCACCTGCACCTGACAGCCCAGGACATGGGCAGTACCGGTTACCGCACGATCATGTTCGACCTGTGGAACGGCAACGTCTGGGTTCGGCACCAACCAATGGGATTACTTCAAGAAGATGCCTACCAAAAAAATCAGTGTGCTGGTGGTCGATGATTCGGCCGTGGTGCGCCAGGTACTGCTGGCGATTCTCAGCGATACGCCGGATATCCACGTCATGGGTGCCGCGTCCGACCCGATTTTCGCCATGGACAAACTCGCTCGGGAATGGCCGGATGTGATCGTGCTGGACGTCGAAATGCCGCGCATGGACGGCATCACGTTTCTCAAGAAAATCATGAGCGAGCGGCCGACGCCGGTGGTGATCTGTTCCTCGCTGACCCAGAAAGGCGCGGAAACCTCCCTGCAGGCGCTGTCGGCGGGCGCAGTGGAAATCATCACCAAGCCCTCAACCGGTTTAAAGAGTTTCCTGATTGAATCGGCGGCCGAGTTGGTGGCAGCGATCCGGGCCGCAGCGAACTCCAACGTCAAGAACCTGGGAAAGCGCAGCGTCAGCCCGCCATTGACCCCGGCCAGCAAGCTCAGTGCCGATGCGATCCTGCCAGCCGCCAATGGCCACGCCATGGCCCAGACCACCGAGCGTATCGTCGCCATCGGCACCTCCACCGGCGGCACCCAAGCGCTGGAAGCCGTGCTGACGGCACTGCCGCGCGTGTGTCCAGGTATGGTTATCGTGCAGCACATGCCCGAAAAATTCACCGCTTCGTTCGCCGAGCGCCTCAACAGCGTCTGCGCGATCGAGGTGCGCGAAGCGCGCAACAACGACCGTATCCTGCCCGGCCTGGCCCTGATCGCACCTGGCGGCAAGCACCTGATGGTCACCCGCAGCGGCGCCTATTATCACGCTCAAGTTATCGATGGACCGCTGGTCAACCGGCATCGGCCTTCCGTGGATGTACTATTTCGCTCGGTGGCCCGGTTCGCCGGCAGGAATGCCACCGGCATCATCATGACGGGCATGGGCGACGATGGCGCGCGCGGGCTCAAAGAAATGCTTGAAGCCGGGGCCGCGACAGTCGCCCAGGATGAAGCCAGTTGCGTGGTGTTCGGCATGCCCAAGGAAGCCATCAAGCTCAACGCTGCTCAGCGCATCATGGCGCTGGAGGATATTTATCTGGCGATCTTGCATAAGTGAGGATGGATGTTGGGCTGAGGTGACGATTTTCTTCCTCCGAACGCTCGTAACGCGCCGGGCGGTACACCGGACATTGCTCGCCACAGGTATTCGATGGTTGGCGCTTTTTGTGCGCGCATGTCTGTGGTCTGTTGCTGTGCGTGGGAGCGCTTTGGGTCTGTCGGTGTCGTATTGTCCCGGTTTCTCAACACGCGCAGAGCTGCTGTCCATTCGCAGGAGAAAGGAGCGTGGCCGTTTTCGATATTTGCCGGATGGGGTGGTGGAGGAGGGGGACGCGGTGGGTGTGCACGCACAGCGTTTACTCAGGCAGCTGCGAAAACGATTTTTGAAAACTCACAAGGGCCGTGGTTTTTATCAGAAGTCAGAAACGACAAAGCCTGCCAATTGGCGCCTTGACGTATAAAAATGGTGTGGACGAGGGGATACATGCTACCAAGCAGGAACGCATATATGCTTAAAAAACAGTTGGTTAGATTGCGTTTGAATAGTGTGCGAGCAATATATATAAATGAATTTATGGGTTTTTTTCTTTGCAATAAAATTCAGACAAGCGTCAGGGCAGCTTTTTTTAGTGAAAGTTCATAAAAATAGTAATGCTGATATTGACAGGTCATACGTCCTATCCTAGGATCGACCTTGCAGGTGTATCACGCCTGTTCCGCTCTTTAAAAGTCACGTTTGCAAGGAAATCGAAGCCTTCTTTGGCGATCTCGTAAGAGATCATGACCGGCCCCTCGGTACCCCTGCGCGAATCGCATAGCGCGGCATGCGCGAAATCGATTTGCGCTTGCGAGGGTTGTCTGGCGTAAAAGCTGAGAGTCCTCTTAAGTCAATATAAATATTCCTTGCTGTTTCTCTCTTTGGTCTGGCCGGACATCGCGCTTTTGCGTTGTTCATTCGAGGAGAAAAGCGATGTATAAACTACATGTTGTAATCTACGTGACTAGAAAAAATAAGAGCATTCGTACGAAGCTTGGAGACAGGCTCGCAACGAAAGGAATTGACTTAAGAGCAACCATAAAAAAACTGACTGTTTCAGCTGTTTTTGGTTGGGTTATCCGTTGGATATTTTCAATTTTTATTGGAAGTGATAATAGCTAACTGACTCTCATCTTTTTTGCTTACTAAGGAGCGGTCGTGGCAAAGGACAAGCCTTACTATCCTCACCTTCCGATCGGAAGCGTTGAAGCCCTTGCGAAATGTTTAGGGCTGCCGCCGAAACTTTTAAAAGACTTATCAGAAGACACCTCTAGCTCTTATACCGAATTTAGTATTACGTCTAAGTCAGGCAAGGAGCGCATTGTCTATGATCCTAAGTTTGAACTTAAGCGTTTGCAAAAGAGAATAAACTCTAGGCTCTTCGAGGAGGTTTTCTACCCGTCTTACTTGCAGGGTGGGATAAGAGATGAGAAGAATCCAAGAGATTATATTGTAAATGGTACCATACATGCCGGATCAAAAAATTTGATCGGTATTGATATAAAGGATTTTTACAACAATATCAAAGAGGAAAGTGTAAAGCCTATTTTTACTCGGCTTTTTAACTTTCCAGATGACGTGGCTAGTATTTTAACAAAGTTGGTGACGAGAGATGGCAGGGTGCCGCAGGGCGCATGCACTTCGAGCTATGTCGCCAATTTGGTTTTTTTTAATTCAGAATATTCACTTGTTAGTAGAGTAAGGGCGCGAGGTTTTTCTTATACGCGTCTGCTAGATGATGTCACTTTGAGTTCGACGCGGCCCATTGCTAAAGAGGAAAGCACAGAGTTAATTAAGGAGGTGGCGGCGATCTTCAAAAAACATAATCTTAGACTTAATAATAAAAAAACTAAGCAAGAGTCGTCAAGCGACGTCAAAGCCGAGTATAAGGTCACTGGAGTATGGGTTGGCCATGGGATACCGAAGCTCAGAAAAGCTGAGCGACGGCACATTAGGCATCTAGTTTATATTTGTGAAAAAGAATATTTGAAGTGTCGATTTTCTGAAGAGTACCACGCTCTGTGGAATAGGGTTTCCGGGCAAGTTGCTAAGCTAACACGCTTAGAGCACACGCAAGCGGAAGATCTAAGATTGCGGATGTCAGGGATTTTTCCCGAATATGATAGTCAGATGAAGGCGAGCATCATATTTGAGGCTGATAAGTTACTAAAAAAACCTGTTGCTCATCATGTTAGGCCTGGTGTCATAAACTCTTTGAATAAGACTTTGTATTCTCTCGGTATTCTGACTCGGACGGATAAGCCTTTGGCTAGGCACTATAAGAAAATGCTCAGGCTTAGGTTTATTAACGCTCCTACCAAATCTGAAATGTGGGGATAATATGTCGAAAGATGATCAGGCGATAAATTCGGGGGTCGTTACGACATTTGATGCGTTTAAAGGATATGGTTTTATCCGTAGAGCGGAAGGTAAAGATGTATTTTTTTTCTATGATGATATTGAGGATGAAGGGCGCGACATCAATGTAGGAGATCGAGTCACGTTCATTATTGAAAAAGCTCCGAAAGGTCCCAAGGCGAAAGGTGTAAAAAAAGTAGAACTAGATCCGGCTTTGGGTTTTGTTGTAGGCCAATAGTAGCTATTCAATGCGGCTGCGATAGTGAGGGTGATGAGTGTATGTAAAAGCCGTCTAGGACGTACAGCAGGCATGCCGTCAGGCGGCCTTGGCCTCGCCTCCATCCGTTCCTGAAACGTTCTTCACCACACATAACAGCGTTGAGGTCCTAATCCGGGCGGGCGAATCAAGCTGTACGCCTTGCCATCGCTTCCCGGTTCAAGCACGCCCCGTTGCAGCAACCCCTTGTTCACCGCACTGATGTTCATGCCCCCTGAAGATCTCGACCCTCCAGACTTCAGGCAGCACGTATTGGGTGTTGGTGGTGTGCAGGGCATTGCCCATGCCGTGCTCCATCGTCTTGAAAGCCCAACCGATCAATCGTGCGTGGACCGTGTTCATCAATCTTGGCGGCGGCAGATTGCCTACGGGTAACGCGGCTTTCCCAAAAACGCTCGATGACCTGGCGCAACCGCGCCAAAATCGCATCGCCCTCGAAGTTACCGGCGCCGCCGCGTTCAGCCAGCCACGCATGCAGACGCACCGATGCGGCGGCCTCCGAACTTCTCCACTGCTCAAAAATGCTGGAATTGCATGCAGCAATGGACACAAACGCAGATCGCTATGCCTGGGCGGCGCGTTATTTGGGGGAGATGGCGAAGGCGGTGGTGGATGATTGGGCGAAGGCGAAATAGGGGTCAGACCACCATTATTGAAAGCGTGGTCTGACCCCAATTCTCTTTGGCGCTAACGGTTTAATGAAGGCGCTGTCGGCCTAAAAAAGGCTGGTTTTGGCCCATCCCAGAGGCTGTAAAACGGATTGACATGTTCCAGGTCGCGACCGATGCGACTCGAAGCATTGACCGTGCGATAGCTCAACCAACGAACGTCAATGACCCAAGACGATCAGGTTATGAGCGTTTTTACACACTCTGGGCCAATAGGAGCCGCTGGACAGCCTTGCTGCCACTCGATAGCTTCGGCGCCCTAAGCCTGGGGGAGCCTTCCCGTTTCGCCTCACGGACCAACTTATAAGGATGTGAGACATGATGCTATGTTTGGATGGCCAGTTTTGTGAACAAGAACTTTCCGAAAGGGACGAACTCGATCTAAGGAACGTTTCAGCAAATATATGGCCGACGGTGCTCTCTCGGTGTAAAGCAAATGAACTACGCCTTTACAATCTTAAGCTTACTTCACTTGAGGGAATTGATAGGTTAACTAATACACGGCGTTTGACGCTGGAATGGGCGAAAAAAATTGAAACACTGGAACCCGTTTTCGGACTGAGTGGTTTGACGTATCTGGCAATTGGAGACTTTCCAAGGCTGCGGCAACTCGACGGGCTTGAGAAGCTAAGCGAGCTGACAGAGCTGCGTCTGTCCGGTAGCCAGGGTGGAGGCTCGCCTCTCCGCCTTGAATCCATTGAGCCTGTTACTCGTATCTCCAAGCTCACCAGACTTTCACTGGCCAATGCGAAGTTCGAGGTCGATGACATCACTAGCCTCGTTCGCTGTACGCATCTACGCCACTTAAGCTTGACGAACCAGTTCGATCGATCTCAGGTCGCTTTTCTCGCAAGCCGATTGAACAAGCAGCTCGCCGAGCCTCTAACTGCATACATAAAAACACATCTGCGTTGTATGAAGTGCAGTAGTCTGACGTCTATGTTTACGGGACGACGAATGCCTTTCCTTTGTCCAGCGTGTGATGCACCGCGATTTGAAAAGCTCACTCGCCAGTTCGAACAGATGATGCACGATGCATGACAACTTCATTTGCTAGACGGTTCTATTGCTCGTTTTGGACCATTTTTCACTTGTGCAAGATTGTCCGCTTCGGGCCGAAAGTGGTCATCGACAGCTTTTCGTTGCTCACACTGCACAACGCATTCACAAGAAATCACTGATCTGGAACGGTTTATCAGTCGCGAAAATCGATTCATAGACCGCGTCGTCAAATTCGTCACCGGCAAGGAACACGCTAGCACCATATGCGCGGGCCTTGCAAAACCAAGCAAAAGATCCGTCGTCATCGCGCTCCAGCAGATAGAAGCATTGTTCCTCCATTTGAGCGCATATAGTCTCAAGTCGGGCTCGACCTCCACACGACAACAGTTCAGCGACCTCATTACAGTCACCCCCTACCTCATCAACCGCCCAGAGAACGATACGAGTAGCCACCCGCGTTTTCTCGGCGGGTTCTAGAGCATCGAAAGCACGGTGTACGTCAGGATAGCTTGACACCAAGCGGTCAGTCATAGGGCTTAAATCCTCAGAGCGGGCTTGCCGATTACACCTGAATTGCCACCTAAAAGAACACCGTAATACGTCGGCGAAACTTCGTTGAAACCTCTTCAGGTCGAAAGCAGCGTCTCAATCGGCCAATAGCCGTCTTCCGCTCCGACAATAGCGCGTCCTGTTCTCCTGTCCGATCAGACCTCATGCCCTCCAGTTCAAAGGCATTTCGAACACTTTTGCAAGCCGAGCCAGCTTCTCGGCAGATCTGGCAGAGATAGCGAGAGGAGGCTCTTTGATCATGTAGAACAGATGATCGAGTGCGACACATGCCTCGCCGTGCGCGATGTAGTCCAGAACGATCTCTGCCCCATTCTCAAGACCCGACTGCGCCAGTGGATGATCATGAGGCAAGGGGCCAAGCTGCGCATATGCTGCGGACATCAGTGTAGAGACCTCATCCAGCACTTCGAGGAGGTCTTCACGCAGATCGGCACTCAGCTGATTCATTTCGCCTCTATCCATGTCGTCATAGGCTCAGTTTTGTACCACCAGTTGCCGAAGAGTCGCAGCGCTGACTCCACGACGGACAGCCTCTCACCCTCAGCGAACACCCGGACTATACTCAATATAAAGCGTGACACCGCCTCTAGACCGTCAGCCCTCTGGATGACTTCACAAAGGGTAATCTGCCAGATAAGCCTGCAGATCCACTTCCGCAATGCCTGGGGCTCCGGCGTCAAGCCAAAACTCAAAGTCAGAAGGATATGACGCCAAAATTTTTCCGCTCCATTGCTGAGGAGATTTTTCATGCCCAAATATAGATACGAATCGCAGGTGATGAACGACCAGAATCCAATTGCGCCTCAGCTCTAGCGCATTTGGTACGCCCTCCGACGCATCAGTCAGGTAGGGGGACTCATCTTCGACGAATGTCAGTAGATCTTTAGCCCGGCCCGCTTTCATCATCGCTTTGATCAACTTAATTTTTTCCACAGTTTCTACCGTTCCCGAGAGTGGTTTGTTGAGTTTTTTGATTGAAACCTGTCGATGATCCCTTCTAGCAAATCACATCCATGAACGATACCTTGTCCGGACAGTCCGCTCTTGCCCGTTGACGGCCTTGCTGGATAACCTCCGGGCTTTCCGGCGCTTCTTCGAAGGGCGCCAGGTCCCGCTGACTGCTCTCCATTTCGAGGGGCAGTGTGTCGCGGCGGTCTTTCAGTTCCTAGATAGTGTTCATCTGTCTTGTCTCTGGGGATTGCGGTTGAGAGGAATGGTTGTCGAACGGCTGGCGAGGCCGGTAATGAGCCGGCACTACCTCTATCAGCAGGCATGCCGTCAGGCGGCCTTGGCCTCGCCTTCATCCGTTCCTAGAACCGTCTTCACCGCGCTGATATTCATGCCCTTGAAGATCTCGGCCCTCAGGCTTCCGGCAGCACGTAGTAGGTGTTGGTGGTGTGCAGGGCATCGCCCATGCCGTGCTCCATCGTCTTGAAAGCCCAACCGATCAATCGTGCGTGGACCGTGTTCATCAATCTTGGCGGCGGCAGATTCCCTGCGGGTAAAGCGGCTTTCCCCAAAACGCTCGATGACCTGGCGCAACCGCGCCAAAATCGCATCGCCCTCGAAGTTACCGGCGCCGCCGCGTTCAGCCAGCCACGCATGCAGACGCACCGATGCGGCGGCCTCCGAACGTCTCCACTGCTCAAAAATGTATGCATTGCATGCAGCAATGGGCACAAGCGCGGATCGCTATGCCGAGGCGGCGCATTATTTGGGGGAGATGGCGAAGGCGGTGGTGGATGATTGGGCGAATGGGATGTTGCCGAATGGGGTGGTGGCAGAGGTTGACGCTGGGGGGGAGTAGGCAGGTAGTTTGAGGGTGTTTGGGCTGGCGTCTTCGCAGGCAAGCCAGCTCCCACAGGGGATTATGTTTGAGCTTGATAGTGCGCGCTAAGCAGTGAGTCCTCTGACCACCCACTTTTTGACAGGCGAAAAAAAAGACCTTGAATTTCAAGGTCTTTTTTTAAGATGGTGCCCCGAGGGAGACTCGAACTCCCACTCCTTTCGAAAACGGATTTTGAATCCGCCGCGTCTACCAATTCCGCCATCAGGGCTCAATGGCGGCGAAGTATAGAGATGAGATTACCGTTGGTCAATCACGTTTCATGGTCAATTTTGACTATTTCCGCTAGACTTCCCGGCCCTGCTAGACGAACCCCATCATGCGCGTTGCTGACTTTACTTTTGAGCTCCCTGATTCGCTGATCGCTCGCCACCCTTTGGCCGAGCGTCGCGCCAGTCGACTGCTGACCCTGGACGGGGTAAGCGGTGCCCTCGCACACCGTCAATTCACTGATTTGCTTGAGCATTTGCGCCCAGGCGACTTGATGGTGTTCAACAATACCCGGGTGATTCCGGCGCGGCTGTTTGGCCAGAAAGCTTCCGGCGGCAAGCTGGAAATTCTGGTGGAGCGGGTGCTGGACAGCCATCGTGTGCTGGCCCATGTGCGCTCCAGCAAGTCGCCGAAACCGGGCTCTTCGATCTTGATCGATGGCGGTGGCGAAGCCGAGATGGTGGCGCGGCATGATGCGCTGTTCGAGCTCAAGTTCGCCGAAGAGGTGTTGCCGTTGCTGGAGCGCGTCGGCCATATGCCGTTGCCTCCTTATATAGACCGCCCCGACGAAGACTCGGACCGCGAGCGCTATCAGACGGTGTACTCCCAGCGTCTGGGTGCCGTCGCCGCACCGACTGCCGGGCTGCATTTCGACCAGCCGCTGCTGGATGCGATTGCAGCCAAGGGCGTCGAGACCGCCTATGTGACCCTGCACGTGGGGGCCGGCACGTTTCAGCCGGTGCGTGTGGATAACATCGAAGACCACCATATGCACAGCGAGTGGCTGGAAGTCAGCCAGGACGTCGTGGACGCGGTTGAGGCGTGCAAGGCGCGCGGCGGGCGGGTGGTTGCGGTGGGTACCACCAGCGTGCGCTCGCTGGAAAGTGCGGCGCGTGATGGCGTGCTCAAGCCGTTCAGTGGCGACACCGATATCTTTATCTACCCAGGCCGGCCGTTCCATGTGGTCGATTGCCTGGTCACCAACTTCCATTTGCCGGAATCCACGCTGTTGATGCTGGTGTCGGCATTTGCCGGTTATCCCGAGACCATGGCCGCTTATCAAGCCGCCATCGACAATGGGTACCGTTTTTTCAGCTACGGTGATGCGATGTTTATCACCCGTAATCCGGCGCCACGCGGCCCAGAGGAACAACTATGAGTCGTATGTCGTTTGAATTGCTCGCCACTGACGGCAAAGCCCGTCGTGGTCGCCTGACGTTCCCGCGCGGCACCGTCGAGACCCCGGCGTTCATGCCCGTGGGCACTTACGGCACTGTCAAAGGCATGCTGCCACGTGACATCGTCGCCACCGGCGCCGAGATCATCCTCGGCAACACCTTCCACCTGTGGCTGCGCCCGGGCACGGAAGTGATCAAGAAGCATGGCGACCTGCATGACTTCATGAAGTGGCAAGGCCCGATCCTGACCGACTCGGGTGGTTTTCAGGTGTTCAGCCTGGGTGCCATGCGCAAGATCAAGGAGGAGGGCGTGACCTTCGCCTCGCCGGTGGACGGTTCCAAGGTGTTCATGGGCCCGGAAGAGTCGATGCAGGTGCAGCGCGACCTGGGCTCCGACATCGTGATGATTTTCGACGAATGCACGCCGTACCCGGCTGACGAAGACGTCGCGCGGATTTCCATGGAGTTGTCCCTGCGTTGGGCCCAGCGTTCGAAGAATGCCCATGGCGACAACACGGCGGCGCTGTTCGGCATCGTCCAGGGCGGCATGCACGAAAGCTTGCGTAAACGCTCGTTGGAAGGCCTCGACAAAATCGGTTTTGACGGCCTGGCCATCGGCGGTCTGTCGGTGGGCGAGCCCAAGCACGAGATGATCAAGGTGCTGGATTACCTGCCGGGCCTGATGCCTGCTGACAAACCTCGTTACCTTATGGGCGTTGGCAAACCGGAAGATCTCGTAGAGGGTGTGCGCCGCGGTGTGGACATGTTCGATTGCGTGATGCCAACCCGTAATGCCCGCAATGGGCATCTGTTCATCGATACAGGCGTGCTGAAGATCCGTAACGCGTTCCATCGCCATGATGATTCGCCGCTGGATCCCACCTGTGACTGCTACACCTGCCAGAACTTCTCCCGTGCTTATCTGCACCATCTGGACAAGTGCGGGGAAATGCTGGGTAGCATGTTGAATACCATCCACAATTTGCGTCACTACCAAGTCCTGATGGCTGGTTTGCGCGAGGCTATTCAACAGGGTACATTGGCCGCCTTCGTCGATGCCTTCTATGCCAAGCGCGGGCTCCCTGTGCCGCCCTTGGACTGAGTTTTCCGACCCTAAGATTCACTATTTGCAACTGGAGTGCTAAATGAGCTTTTTTATCTCTAACGCCATGGCTGATGCCGCTGCGCCTGCTGCTGCCGGCCCTATGGGCGGTGGTTTCGAGTGGATTTTCCTGGTCGGTTTCCTGGTCATCTTCTACCTGATGATCTGGCGTCCACAGGCCAAGCGCGCCAAAGAGCAGAAAAACCTGCTGGGCAGCCTGCAGAAAGGTGACGAAGTTGTGACCACCGGCGGCATCGCCGGCAAGATCACCAAGGTTTCCGATGCTTTCGTGGTGCTGGAAGTCTCTGACACCGTCGAAATGAAGTTCCAGAAAGGCGCCATCGCCGCCACGCTGCCTAAAGGCACGCTGAAAGCGATCTAAGTAACAACCTTTACCAATCGACGGGGCGCGCAAGGCGCCCCGCGTTATAAGCGGGCGGCGTGATGCTGAACAAATACCCTCTGTGGAAATACGTACTGATCCTGGCGGTGCTGGCGATCGGTTTTATTTATTCCGCTCCCAATCTCTATCCTGATGACCCTGCGATCCAGATCACGGGCGCCAGCACTTCGCTGCAAGTCAATCAGGCTGACCTGGAACGCGCGAGCAAAGCGCTGACCGATGCCGGTATCCAGGTTAAAGCGGCAACATTGGCAGCTGATGCGAAGGGCGGCTTGTTGCGCCTGACCAAGCAAGAAGACCAATTGCCGGCCAAAGATGTCGTGCGCAAGGCCATGGGCGACGACTATGTGGTCGCGCTCAACCTGGCACAGACCACACCCGCCTGGCTGCGCAGCATTGGCGCGCACCCGATGAAGCTGGGTCTGGACTTGTCCGGTGGTGTGCACTTCCTGCTGGAAGTCGACATGGACAAAGCCCTCGACGCGCGCCTGAAAGTCTACGAAGGCGACGTGAAGAGCCTGCTGCGTAAAGAAAAGCTGCGTTATCGCAGCCTGCCGCAGCTCAACGGTGCCATCCAGTTGGGCTTCGCTGACGAAGGTTCCCGCGAACAGGCCCGTGCGCTGATCCGCAAGAACTTCAACGATTTCGACATCGTACCGGCTGACCTCAATGGCCAGGCTGTACTGCGTCTGGCGATGAGCCCGGCGAAGATCGCGGAAATCCGTGAATACTCGATCAAGCAGAACTTGACCACGGTCCGTAACCGCGTCAACGAGCTGGGTGTGGCCGAGCCGATCGTTCAGCGCCAGGGCGCCAACCGCATCGTGGTTGAGCTGCCGGGCGTACAGGACACCGCTGAAGCCAAGCGTATCCTCGGTAAAACCGCCAACCTGGAATTCCGCTTGGCGGCTGAGCCGGGTGCTACCCGCGCCACTTCCGAAGAGTTTGAGTTCCGTGAAGGCAACCGTCCTCCCGCGTTGATCGAGCGTGGCTTGATCATCACCGGTGACCAGGTAACTGACGCCAAGGCCGGTTTCGGCGAGCACGGTACACCTGAAGTGAACATCCGCCTGGATGGCCATGGCGGCGAACTGATGAGCCGCGCCACGCGCAGCAACGTCGGTCGCAGCATGGCGGTGATCTTCATCGAGCAACGCCCGGTGACCACCTACACCAAGCAAATGGTCAACGGCGTAGAGAAAGACGTGCCGGTACAGACCTTCAAGGAAGAGAAGAAGATCATCAGCCTGGCGACCATCCAGTCGCCGCTGGGTGCTCAATTCCGTATCACTGGCCTGAACGGCCAGGGCGAGTCCTCGGAACTGGCCTTGCTGCTGCGTGCTGGCGGCCTGGCTGCGCCGATGTACTTCGCTGAAGAACGTACCATCGGCCCGAGCCTGGGTGCGGACAACATCACCAAGGGTGTCGATGCCGCCTTGTGGGGCATGCTGTTTGTGTCGCTGTTCATCATCGCCATCTACCGCTTCTTCGGCATCATCGCCACCGTGGCCCTGGCGGGCAACATGGTGATGCTGCTGGCCTTGATGTCGCTGCTGGGCGCTACGCTGACCCTGCCAGGCATCGCCGGTATCGTACTCACCATGGGTATGGCGGTGGACGCCAACGTACTGATCTTCTCGCGGATCCGTGAAGAGATCGCCGCGGGCATGACCGTACAGCGCGCAATCAACGAAGGCTTCGGCCGGGCATTTACCGCGATTCTCGACTCCAACCTGACCACATTGCTGGTCGGCGGGATTCTCTTTGCCATGGGCACCGGCCCGGTCAAAGGTTTTGCGGTAACCATGTCCCTCGGTATCTTTACCTCGATGTTCACGGCCATCATGGTGACCCGCGCAATGGTCAACCTGATCTTTGGCGGGCGTGACTTCAAGAAGTTGTGGATTTAAGGGGCTGCCATGTTACGTACAATCAACTTCATGGGCGTTCGCAACATTGCGTTCGGCGTCACCGTGCTCCTTACCGTTCTGGCGTTGTTCAGCTGGTTCCATAAGGGCCTGAACTACGGGCTGGACTTCACCGGCGGTACGCTCATCGAGCTGACCTACGAGAAACCGGCCGACGTTACCCTGGTGCGCAGCGAGCTGGTCAAGGCCGGCTACCACGAGGCCGTGGTGCAGAGCTTCGGTGCCACCACCGACCTGCTGGTGCGTATGCCTGGCGAAGACCCGCAACTGGGTCACCAGGTTGCCGAGGCCTTGCAGAAGGTCGGCGGCGACAACCCGGCGTCGGTCAAGCGCGTCGAGTTCGTGGGCCCGCAAGTCGGTGAAGAGCTGCGCGACCAGGGCGGCCTCGGCATGCTGATGGCGCTGGTCGGCATCATGATCTACCTGGCGTTCCGCTTTCAGTGGAAGTTCGGTGTCGGCGCCATTGTGTCGCTGATCCACGACGTGATCGTGACCGTGGGTATCCTGGCGTATTTCCAGATTACCTTCGACCTGACCGTACTGGCGGCGGTGCTGGCGATCATTGGTTACTCCCTCAACGACACCATCGTGGTATTCGACCGGGTTCGTGAGAACTTCCGGGTACTGCGCAAGGCAACGTTGGTCGAGAACATCAACATCTCCACCACCCAGACCCTGCTGCGGACCATGGCGACGTCAATCTCCACCTTGCTGGCGATTGCGGCACTGATGATCTTCGGTGGCGACAACCTGTGGGGCTTCTCCCTGGCGCTGTTTATCGGCGTGCTGGCGGGTACCTACTCGTCGATCTACATCGCCAACGTGGTGCTGATCTGGCTGAACCTCAGCAGCGAAGACTTGATCCCTCCTGCCGCTACCGGCAAGGAGGTCGACGACCGCCCTTGATGGGGTGTCGTTGACTTGCTGTTACAAAGAAGGCACGAGGATTGAACTCGTGCCTTTTTTTTTGCTCCAAGGCTGGGTATAGCGCGGATCGTTCGGTCCGTTTGTGATGGTCAGGAGGTTCAACGTGAACAAGTCGTTACTGGTTGGTGCGGTATTGGGTGCTGTCGGTGTGACTGCCGGGGGTGCTGTTGCCACCTACAGCCTGGTAAAAAGCGGCCCTGAGTATGCGCAAGTGCTGGCGGTGCAGCCGGTGAAAACCCAGATTAAAACGCCGCGTGAGGTCTGCAAGGACGTCGCTGTGACTCGGCAGAAGCCCGTGCAGGATCAGCACCAGATCGTCGGTACGGTGGTCGGTGCACTGGCCGGTGGCCTATTGGGTAACCAGGTCGGTGGCGGTAATGGTAAGAAGCTGGCTACCGTAGCTGGTGCGGTCGGTGGCGGTTATGCCGGTAACAAGGTTCAGGAAGGTATGCAGAACCGCGATACCTACACCACCACGCAAACCCGTTGTAACACCGTCAACGACATCAGCGACAAGGTTGTCGGTTATGACGTGCGTTACACCTTGGATGGCAAGGAAGGTTCGGTGCGTATGGACCGTGATCCAGGCGGCCAGATTCCGGTCGACAAGGAAGGCCGCTTGGTGCTGGGCCAGAACCAGCAGTAATTCCAAGTCTGGTACAGATGCAAAAAATTGTGTGAGTTCAAAATGTGGGAGGGGGCTTGCCTCCTCCCACAGTTGATTTGTGTTGTTGCTGGAGTCGCGGCAAACCTCAAATCCCAGGCATAAAAAAAGCACCCCTCGGGGTGCTTTTTTGTGCCTGCTCGCTTAGCGCTTCAGCGAAGCCGGCAGGTGCGACTGGATCGCCGTCAGTACTGCCTTGAAGCATTTGGTGTTACCGGCAACGACGTGGCCTTTTTCAAGGAAGTCGTGACCGCCGGTGAAGTCGCTCACCAAACCGCCTGCTTCCTGGATCAGCAGCGCGCCTGCAGCCATGTCCCACTCGGACAGGCCTGACTCCCAGAACGCATCAAAACGACCGGCGGCCACGTACGCCAGGTCCAGGCTTGCCGCGCCAGCGCGACGGATGCCGGCGGTCTGGCCAACCAGGGCGCGGAACATGCCCAGGTAGTTTTCCAGGTTGTCCATCTGGTCGTCACGGAACGGGAAGCCGGTACCCAGCAGGGCGCCGTCCAGGCTGGTACGGCCGCTGACGCGCAGGCGGCGACCATTGAGTTGGGCGCCACGGCCACGGCTGGCGGTGAATTCTTCCTGGCGGACCGGGTCCAGCACAACGGCGTGTTCCAGGCGGCCACGGTATTTGCACGCGATGCTCACGGCAAAGTGCGGGATGCCGCGCAGGAAGTTGGTGGTGCCATCCAGTGGGTCGATGATCCACAGGTAGTCTTCGCCTTCGCCGCTGCCTTTGTGCATACCGGTTTCTTCACCGAGGATGCCGTGGGTAGGGTAGGCCTTGCGCAGAGCGTCGATGATTTTCTGTTCGGCGGCGCGATCCACCTCGGATACGTAATCCTTGGCGTCTTTTTCGTCGACCTTGATGGTATCCAGGCGCTCGATGGAGCGGAAGATCAATTCACTGGCGCTGCGGGCGGCGCGCAGCGCGATATTCAGCATGGGCTGCATGGATGTGTCACCTAAGGTTGTTAAAGAAAGCCGAGCATTCTAGCAGAAACTTTCTTCAGGTGAAGGACGACGTTAGCTTTCATGGCATAACCTTAGGCTGTTCTGTAAGATTTGCTCCCCTTTCCCGTGTCCGAGAGCGCCTCCCTTGCTGCAAAACATTCGTGTCGTCTTGGTCAATACCAGTCATCCCGGCAACATCGGCGGGGTGGCGCGAGCCATGAAGAACATGGGGCTGACGCGCCTGGTGCTGGTCGAACCGCGTCTGTTCCCGCACCACGAGGCTGATGCCCGTGCGTCCGGCGCCAATGACATCCTGGAAAAAGCCCAGGTTGTCGCCACCCTGGAAGACGCCCTGGTCGGCTGCAACCTGGTACTCGGCACCAGTGCGCGCGACCGGCGTATCCCCTGGCCGCTGCTGGATCCGCGCGAATGCGGCACCAAAGTGGTGGAAGAGGCGGCCAGCGGCGCTGAAATCGCTCTGGTGTTTGGCCGTGAAGATTCCGGCCTCACCAATGAAGAGCTCCAGCGATGTCATTACCACGTGCACATTCCATCAGACCCTGACTTCAGTTCGCTGAACCTCGGGGCAGCGGTGCAGGTGTTGAGTTACGAAGTGCGCATGGCCTGGCTGGCCGCTGAAGGGCAGCCGAGCAAGGTCGAGAAGGATGAAGTGGCGTCGATCAAAAGTGGCGAGTTGGCCACGATGGACGAGCTGGAGCGGTTTTATGAGCACCTGGAACAAACCCTGGTGGCCATCGAATTCCTCGACCCGGAAAAACCACGGCACTTGATGGCGCGCCTGCGCCGCCTGTACGGGCGCAGCTCGGTCAGCCGGGCAGAAATGAATATATTGCGTGGCATCCTCACGGAAACCCAGAAAGCGGCCCGTGGCGAGCTTCTTAAGCGGAAGGATTAAAAATGTTCGAGCGTTTGCGAGAAGATATCCAAAGTGTTTTCCACCGTGACCCGGCGGCGCGCAATGCCTTTGAAGTGCTGACCTGCTACCCGGGCATGCATGCGATTTGGATCCATCGCCTGTCCGGCGCCCTGTGGGGCATGGGTTGGAAGTGGCTGGCGCGCGTGGTGTCGAACTTTGGTCGCTGGTTGACCGGGATCGAGATTCATCCAGGGGCCAAGGTCGGTCGTCGCTTTTTTATCGACCATGGCATGGGCATCGTGATCGGCGAGACTGCCGAGATTGGCGATGACGTGACGCTTTATCAGGGTGTGACCCTGGGCGGCACCAGCTGGAATAAAGGCAAGCGTCACCCAACGCTGGAAAATGGCGTAGTGGTAGGGGCGGGCGCCAAGGTGCTCGGCCCATTCACCGTCGGCGCCGGTGCCAAGGTGGGCTCGAATGCGGTGGTGACCAAGGCTGTGCCGCCTGGCGCAACCGTGGTGGGTATTCCGGGTCGCATCATCGTCAAGCCGGAAGTCGGCGACGAGCAAGAAGCCAAGCGCAAGGCCATGGCCGAGAAAATCGGCTTCGATGCCTATGGTGTCAGCGAAGACATGCCCGACCCGGTGGCCCGCGCCATCGGCCAGTTGCTCGACCATCTGCAGGCGGTGGACGGCAAGCTGGACGGCATGTGCGGCGCGCTGAAGGACCTGGGCAGTTCGTACTGTGCGAAAGATCTGCCTGAGTTGCGCGAAGAAGACTTCGCCGAAATCAAGGACGACGCGGCTACCAAGGCAGGCTGAGGTCTCGTCACCACCACAGGAAACCTGTGGGAGGGGGCTTGCCCCCGATAGCGGTGTGTCAGCCGCAGATTTATTGGCTGCTGCACTGTCATCGGGGGCAAGCTCCCTCCCACATGACGATCTCCATAGGGGTTGAGATTCCTGCTTGGCCTTATCCCCGCTGTTCGTCCCCACCCCATCCTGCTATGATTCGCGCGCCCTTTTTACGGGTAATCCCGACTAAAGCACTAGGTCTTATAGTTGACTTAAATACTCGGGAATCGCATACTCGCTCCCATTCTGAAACACCTTGGTACTTGTCCATGAGACTGACTACAAAAGGCCGATACGCGGTGACCGCCATGCTTGACCTGGCTTTGCACGCGCAAACTGGGCCGGTGTCCCTGGCCGATATCTCCGAGCGCCAAGGCATTTCCCTGTCCTACCTTGAGCAGCTGTTCGCCAAGTTGCGCCGCAGCAATCTGGTTTCCAGCGTTCGTGGGCCAGGCGGCGGCTATCAACTGTCCCGCGACATGCAGGGCATCCAGGTAGCCCAGGTGATCGACGCAGTCAACGAATCCGTCGACGCGACCAAATGCCAGGGCCTGGGTGACTGCCACGCCGGCGACACCTGCCTGACGCACCACTTGTGGTGTGACCTGAGCCTGCAGATCCATGAGTTTTTGAGTGGTATCAGCTTGGCTGATCTTGTGACTCGCCGTGAGGTGCAAGAAGTAGCCCAGCGTCAGGACCAGCGCCGTTGCAACACCAAGGCGCCGCGTCTGGACAAGATCGAAGCGTCCGCCGTCGAGTGACAGCCGAAGAGCTAACGGCGCGCCAGCCAGCCTGATTTAGGAGAAAGTCCATGAAATTGCCGATTTACCTTGATTACTCAGCGACCACCCCGGTTGATCCGCGTGTCGCGCAAAAGATGAGCGAATGCCTGCTGGTTGACGGAAATTTCGGCAACCCAGCCTCCCGTTCCCACGTGTTCGGCTGGAAAGCCGAGGAAGCGGTCGAGAACGCTCGTCGCCAGGTCGCCGACCTGGTCAACGCCGATCCGCGTGAAATCGTCTGGACCTCCGGTGCCACCGAGTCCGACAACCTGGCTATCAAGGGCGCGGCGCATTTCTACGCGACCAAAGGCAAGCACCTGATCACCACCAAGATTGAGCACAAGGCTGTCCTCGACACCATGCGCCAACTGGAGCGTGAAGGTTTCGAGGTCACCTACCTCGAGCCGACCACCGACGGTATCGTCACTCCGGCCATGATCGAAGCCGCGCTGCGTGAAGACACCATCCTGGTGTCCGTGATCCACGTGAACAACGAAATCGGCACCATCAACGACATCGCAGCCATCGGCGAACTGACCCGTTCCAAGGGCATTCTGCTGCACGTCGACGCTGCTCAGTCCACTGGCAAGGTCGACATCGACCTGTCGAAACTGAAAGTCGACCTGATGTCGTTCTCCGCCCACAAGACCTACGGTCCTAAAGGCATCGGCGCCCTGTACGTGAGTCGCAAGCCACGCGTGCGCATCGAAGCCACGATGCACGGCGGCGGTCACGAGCGCGGCATGCGTTCGGGCACCCTGGCGACCCACCAGATCGTCGGCATGGGCGAAGCCTTCCGCGTAGCCAAAGAAGACATGGCTGCCGAAAACGTGCGCATCAAGGCCCTGAGCGACCGCTTCTACAAGCAGGTCGAAAACCTTGAAGAGCTGTACATCAACGGCAGCATGACTGCCCGCGTACCGCACAACCTGAATTTGAGCTTCAACTACGTCGAAGGCGAGTCGCTGATCATGGCGCTCAAGGACCTGGCGGTTTCGTCCGGTTCGGCCTGCACCTCGGCGTCCCTTGAGCCTTCGTATGTACTGCGTGCCCTGGGCCGCAACGACGAACTGGCACACAGCTCGATCCGCTTTACGTTCGGCCGCTTCACCACCGAAGAACAAGTCGACTACGCCGCGCAGAAAGTCTGCGAAGCCGTCAACAAGCTGCGTGTACTGTCGCCGCTGTGGGACATGTACAAAGACGGTGTCGACATTTCCAAGATCGAGTGGGCGGCACACTAACTATAGAAGCCGCCACCCCAGCTCTGTAGCAACGTGGCGGAAAACGCAGGCGTTTCTACAGGGTTCCAGAGCGGCCCTGATGAGTGAGGATTCAGTACCATGGCTTACAGCGAAAAGGTCATCGACCACTACGAAAACCCGCGCAACGTCGGCAAGATGAACGCGGAAGACCCTGATGTCGGCACCGGCATGGTCGGCGCTCCGGCGTGCGGCGATGTGATGCGCCTGCAGATCAAAGTCAACGACGCTGGCGTTATCGAAGACGCCAAGTTCAAGACCTACGGCTGCGGTTCGGCCATCGCCTCCAGCTCCCTGGCGACTGAATGGATGAAAGGCAAGACCCTGGATGAGGCTGTCACTATCAGCAACACCCAGCTGGCCGAAGAACTGGCCCTGCCGCCAGTGAAAATCCACTGCTCCGTACTCGCTGAAGACGCCATCAAGGCGGCTGTTCGCGACTACAAGCAGAAGAAAGGCTTGATCTAAGCATTTGGCGACGAGTAAGGAGTCAACGATGGCTATCAGCATGACAGAAGCGGCTGCGCAGCACATTCGCCGCTCCCTGAATGGGCGCGGTAAAGGTGAGGGGATTCGTCTGGGTGTTCGCACCACGGGCTGTTCCGGCCTTGCCTACGTGCTGGAGTTTGTCGACGAGGTGGTTGAAGAGGACCAGGTGTTCGAAAGTCACGGCGAGAAAGTGATCATCGACCCTAAAAGCCTGACCTACCTGGACGGCACCGAACTCGATTTCGTCAAGGAAGGGTTGAACGAAGGCTTCAAGTTCAACAACCCCAACGTACGCGGTGAATGTGGCTGCGGCGAAAGCTTCAACATCTGAGGCTATACGTGGGTACTCCTTGTCATTTCGCTTTATTCGAGCTGCAGCCGAGCTTTCGGCTGGACCTTGAGCAGCTTGCCACGCGCTACCGAGAACTGGCGCGTGGGGTGCATCCGGACCGCTTCGCTGACGCTTCCGAGCGTGAGCAACGCCTGGCGCTGGAGAAATCGGCCAGCCTCAATGAGGCCTATCAGACGCTGAAAAACCCGCCCAAACGTGCGCGCTATCTGCTCGCAATGAATGGTGGCGAGGTGCCGATTGAAGTCACGGTGCACGACCCGGACTTCCTGATGCAGCAGATGCAGTGGCGCGAAGAGCTCGAAGACTTGCAGGACGAAGCCGATGTGGCGGGTGTCGCAGTCTTCAAGCGTCGTCTGAAAACGGCCCAGGATGAGCTCAACGAAAGCTTCGCAGCTTGTTGGAATGATGCAGCGCAACGCGAACAGGCCGAACGCCTGATGCGGCGCATGCAGTTCCTCGACAAGCTCACCTACGAAGTGCGCCAGCTAGAAGAGCGCCTCGACGATTAACCCAGTGTGCTGCCCGTGATGCACGCCTGATAGACAGATAAGACCTGATTACCATGGCATTACTGCAAATCGCCGAACCCGGCCAAAGCCCTCAACCGCACCAGCGTCGCCTGGCGGTGGGGATTGACCTGGGCACCACCAATTCCCTGGTTGCTGCCTTGCGCAGCGGCCTGTCCGAGCCGCTGCCCGACGCTGATGGCCAAGTGATTCTGCCGTCTGCCGTGCGTTATCACGCTGATCGCACCGAAGTGGGCGAGTCGGCCAAGTTGGCGGCCTCTGCCGATCCTTTGAACACCGTGCTGTCGGTCAAGCGCTTGATGGGTCGTGGTCTGTCCGACGTCAAGCAACTGGGCGACCAGCTGCCGTACCGCTTTGTCGGCGGTGAATCCCATATGCCGTTTATCGACACCGTCCAGGGCCCGAAAAGCCCGGTGGAAGTGTCGGCCGATATCCTCAAGGTGCTGCGCCAGCGTGCAGAAACCACCCTGGGCGGCGAATTGGTGGGGGCAGTGATCACCGTTCCGGCGTATTTCGATGACGCCCAGCGCCAGGCGACCAAGGACGCGGCGAAACTCGCCGGCCTGAACGTGTTGCGTCTGCTCAACGAGCCGACCGCTGCAGCGGTGGCTTATGGCCTGGACCAGCACGCCGAAGGCCTGGTCGCGATTTACGATCTGGGCGGCGGTACCTTTGATATTTCGATCCTGCGCCTGACCGGCGGTGTCTTTGAAGTGCTGGCCACCGGTGGTGACAGCGCCTTGGGTGGCGATGACTTCGATCACGCCATCGCGGGCTGGATCATCAGCAGTGCCGGCTTGTCGGCCGACCTGGACCCAGGTGCGCAGCGTAATCTGCTGCAAACCGCCTGCGCGGCCAAAGAAGCGCTGACGGATGCTGCAACTGTTGAAGTGTCCTACGGCACCTGGTCGGCCCAGCTGACTCGCGAAGCCTTCGATGCGTTGATCGAACCGATGGTCGCTCGCAGCCTGAAAGCTTGCCGCCGTGCCGTGCGTGATTCCGGTGTTGAGCTGGAAGACGTCGGTGCCGTGGTCATGGTCGGCGGTTCCACCCGCGTTCCGCGCGTTCGTGATGTCGTGGCTGAGGCCTTTGGTCGCCAGCCGCTGACTGAAATCGATCCGGATCAAGTGGTCGCCATTGGTGCCGCCATCCAGGCCGATACCTTGGCCGGTAACAAGCGTGATGGTGGCGAACTGCTGTTGCTCGACGTGATTCCGCTGTCTCTGGGGCTGGAAACCATGGGTGGCTTGATGGAGAAGGTGATTCCACGCAACACCACCATCCCCGTCGCCCGCGCCCAGGATTTCACCACGTACAAAGATGGCCAGACGGCCATGATGATTCATGTGCTGCAAGGCGAGCGCGAGCTGATCAGTGACTGCCGCTCCCTGGCGCGCTTTGAATTGCGCGGCATTCCGGCGATGGTGGCCGGTGCCGCGAAGATCCGCGTGACCTACCAAGTCGACGCCGATGGCCTGCTCAGTGTCGCTGCGCGCGAATTGGCCTCGGGCGTTGAAGCCAGCATCCAGGTCAAGCCGTCCTACGGCCTCACCGACGGCGAAATCGCCAAGATGCTCAAGGATTCGTTCCAATACGCCGGTGACGACAAGGTCGCCCGCGTACTGCGTGAGCAGCAAGTCGACGCCCAGCGCCTGCTCGAAGCCGTGCAGGGTGCCCTGGATGCTGACGGCGAGCGCCTGCTGGACGCCGAAGAGCGCATGGTGATCGACCTGCAGATGCAGGAACTGGCCGAACTGATAAAAGGCACCGATGGCTACGCCATCGAGCAACAGACCAAGCGTCTGTCGCAAGTGACCGATGCCTTTGCCGCCCGCCGTATGGACCAGTCGGTAAAAGCCGCCCTGGCGGGGCGCAACCTGAATGAACTCGAGGAATAATTAATGCCGCAGGTCATTTTTCTGCCACACGCCGAGCATTGTCCGGATGGTATGGTCGTGGAGGCTGAGACCGGCAAGTCCATCCTCGAAGTTGCCCATGACAACCACATCGAAATCGAAAGCGCCTGCGGCGGTGTGTGCGCCTGCACCACCTGTCATTGCGTCATTCGCGAGGGCTTCAACAGCCTCGAAGAGGCCGATGAGCTGGAAGAGGACTTTCTTGACCGTGCGTGGGGCTTGGAAGCGACTTCGCGTCTAAGCTGTCAGGCGAAGGTCGGAACTGAAGACATCACCGTCGAAATCCCGAAATATTCCCTCAACCATGCAGCCGAAGCGCCGCATTGATTCAAGGAAGTGTCATGAGTCTTAAATGGGTTGATGTGCAAGAGATCGCTATCCTGTTGGCCGACGGCAACCCGGGTCTGGATCCTTATTCCCTGAACTTTGTAGCTTTGCGTGACATGGTCATGGCGTTGCCAGGGTTTGAAGATGAGCGGGATCGTGGCGGTGAAAAGGTCCTGGAGGCCATCCAGACTGCCTGGAAAGAAGAGCAGGACTGACGCCTCCCTTACGCAGTTAGGCAATACCCAATAACCCGCGTATAATTCGCGGGTTTAATTTTTCGTAAATTACCGTTTCTGGAGTTACACCATGGCTGTTCAACGTACTTTCTCCATCATCAAGCCTGACGCTGTTGCAAAAAACGTCATCGGCGAGATCACCACTCGTTTCGAAAAAGCCGGCCTGAAGGTTGTAGCTTCGAAACTCAAGCAACTGTCCAAGGCTGAAGCTGAAGGCTTCTACGCTGAGCACAGCGCTCGTGGCTTCTTCGGCGACCTGGTTGCCTTCATGATCTCCGGTCCTGTTGTTGTTCAGGTTCTGGAAGGCGAAAACGCTATCGCTTTGAACCGCGAACTGATGGGCGCTACCAACCCTAAAGAAGCCGCTGCCGGCACCATCCGTGCTGACTTCGCTGAGTCCATCGACGCCAACGCTGTACACGGTTCGGACTCCGAAGCTGCTGCTGCTCGCGAAATCTCGTACTTCTTCGCCGCTACTGAAGTAACCGCTCGCTAAGCATCGGCTTAAAGAGTGAGGGTGAATCCATGACTACATCGACTGTTAAAACCAACCTGCTGGGTCTGACCCAGCCGGAAATGGAGAAATTCTTCGACTCAATCGGGGAGAAGCGTTTCCGTGCCGGTCAGGTAATGAAGTGGATTCACCACTTTGGCGTCGACGATTTCGACGCCATGACGAACGTCAGCAAGGCCCTGCGCGACAAGCTCAAGGCCATTGCTGAGGTCCGTGGTCCTGAAGTGGTCAGCGAGGACATCTCCAGCGATGGCACCCGTAAGTGGGTGGTGCGCGTGGCGTCCGGCAGCTGCGTCGAGACCGTCTACATTCCCCAGGGCAAGCGCGGTACTTTGTGCGTTTCGTCCCAGGCAGGCTGTGCCCTGGACTGCAGTTTCTGCTCCACCGGCAAGCAAGGCTTCAATAGCAACCTCACCGCCGCCGAAGTCATCGGCCAGGTGTGGATTGCCAACAAATCCTTTGGCAGCGTCCCGGCGACCGTCGACCGTGCCATCACCAACGTGGTGATGATGGGCATGGGTGAGCCGCTGCTGAACTTCGACAACGTGATTGCGGCCATGCACCTGATGATGGACGACCTGGGCTACGGCATCTCCAAGCGCCGTGTGACCCTGTCGACCTCCGGCGTGGTACCGATGATCGATGAGCTGGCCAAGCACATCGACGTCTCCCTGGCGTTGTCGCTGCACGCACCCAATGACGCATTGCGTAACCAATTGGTGCCGATCAACAAGAAGTATCCGCTTAAGATGCTGCTCGAATCTTGCCAGCGTTATATGGCGACCTTGGGTGAGAAACGCGTGCTGACCATTGAGTACACCATGCTCAAGGACATCAACGACAAGGTCGAACACGCGGTCGAGATGATCGAGTTGCTCAAGAACACCCCGTGCAAGATCAACCTGATTCCGTTTAACCCGTTTCCACATTCTGGCTACGAGCGGCCGAGCAACAACGCTATCCGCCGTTTCCAGGATCAACTGCACCAGGCCGGCTACAACGTCACCGTACGCACCACCCGTGGTGAAGACATCGACGCCGCCTGTGGCCAATTGGTAGGGCAGGTGATGGACCGCACCCGCCGCAGCGAGCGTTATATCGCCGTGCGTGAATTGAACGCCGCCGACGATCTGCCGCAAATTGCTGTGAATCGAATCTGAGAGAGGATCTCTATGCCCTTGCGCCTTGCGCTGCTGTTGCTTGTTACCGGCCTTGCGGCCGGTTGTGTTTCATCGGGTCATGACAGCCCTTTGCAAACCGGTAAAGGCCGTGATGAGGCGCGAGTTGCCTATGTGCAACTGGGCTTGGGTTACCTTCGGCAAGGCATGAGCGAGCAGGCCAAGGTACCGCTGAAAAAGGCCCTTGAGCTGGACAGCGACGATGCCGACGCCAATGCCGCACTGGCCCTGGTGTTCCAGGCCCAGGCCGAGCCTGAGCTGGCCGAACAGTATTTTCACAAGGCCCTGGCCTCCCGTCCTGCCGACCCGCGGCTGCTGAACAATTACGGCAGCTTCCTGTTCGAGCAAAAACGGTATGACCAGGCCGCCCTTTATTTTCAGCAAGCCAGCGCCGATACCCTCTATCCTGAGCGCTCTCGGGTGTTCGAGAACCTTGGGGTGACCTCGATGCGCCTCGGCCAGCGCGACAGCGCCCGCCGACAGCTGGAAAAAGCCCTGCACTTGAACGGTCGCCAGCCTCGCGCATTGCTTGAAATGGCTGAGTTGTCCTACGAAGACAGGCATTATGTGCCGGCACGTGACTATTACGAGCGTTTTAGCCTGCTCAGTGGGCAAAATGCACGTAGTCTATTGCTCGGTGTGCGCCTGGCGACGGTTCATGAAGAACGCGACACGGCCGCACGTTTTGGCCAGCAACTCGAACGACTCTATCCCGGTACGCCGGAATATCAGCAATACCTGTCGGAGCAATGATGAAAGCGGCGCACCCGGAAGTTGTAGCAGCTAATCGCGTAAACCCAGGCGACACCTTGCGTCAGGCCCGCGAAAGCAATGGTTGGTCGCTGGCGGAAGTGGCCCTCAAGCTCAATTTGACCACCACGTCCCTTGGCAACCTGGAAGCCGGCGCGTTCGATAAGCTGCCTGGGCATACCTTCGCCCGCGGCTATATCCGCGCCTACGCCAAGTTGCTGGGCATTGACCAGACCGTGCTGGTCCAGGAGTTCGACCAGTTCACCGGTACCGACTCCCAGGGCAGCAATGTCCATGGCCTGGGTCGTATTGAAGAACCGGTACGGGTTTCCCACACGATTTTGCGAATTGTCAGCCTGTTGCTGCTGATCGCGGTCATTGGCGGTGGCTTTGTCTGGTGGCAAGACCAGGCCTCCCAGCGCACCAAGGACCTGACCAGTAACGCCATGGAGCACGTCGAAGTCGAAAGCGCCGACGGCACCACGCAGATTCATCCGCTGGACGAGCCGGAAGACCAGGCGGTTGTCGAAGGTCAGGCCGCACCTGAAGCGCCGCTTGCTACCGAGCAGCCAGCGCCGGAAACAGCCGCTTCCGCCACCGCCCCTACGACCCCGGCTGCACCCGCACAAACACCGGCGGCCCCGGTTGCCCAGGCGCATACACCGGCCGCTCCCGTGCAGGCGCCTGCGACTGCCGCGTCAAGCGCGCCGGCCATTTCGCCACCCACCACCCCTGCGTTGATCGCCGGTGATGGGCGCGTGCAGATTACCTTCGTCGCTGACTGCTGGACGCAAGTCACCGATGGCAACGGCAAAGTGCTGGCCAGTGGCCTTAAGCGTAAGGGAGATACGCTCGACCTGGGCGGCAAGCCTCCTTTGACGCTGCGTCTGGGCTTTGCCCGTGGTGCGCAAGTGGCCTACAACGGCCAGCCTGTGGACGTGGCGCCGTTCACCACCGGCGAGACCGCTCGCCTGAAGTTGGGACAATAGTCATGCACGGCGAATCTCCAATCAAACGTCGCGTATCGCGCAAGATCTGGGTCGGCTCGGTGCCGGTGGGTGGCGATGCCCCCATCGCGGTACAGAGCATGACCAACAGCGACACCAATGACGTCGCCGCTACGGTCGCCCAGATCAACCGTCTGGAAGCCGCCGGCGTAGACATCGTGCGGGTGTCCGTACCGGACATGGACGCTGCCGAAGCCTTCGGTCGCATCAAGCAACTGGTCAAGGTGCCGTTGGTGGCCGACATTCACTTCGACTACAAGATCGCTCTGCGCGTAGCCGAACTGGGTGTGGACTGCCTGCGTATCAACCCGGGCAACATCGGTCGCGAAGACCGTGTGCGCGCCGTGGTCGATGCAGCCCGTGATCGCGGCATTCCAATCCGTATCGGCGTCAATGCCGGTTCGCTGGAAAAAGACCTGCAAAAGAAATACGGCGAGCCCACCCCGGCGGCGCTGGTTGAATCGGCATTGCGCCACGTTGAACACCTTGAACGCCTGAATTTCCAGGACTTCAAGGTCAGCGTAAAGGCCTCCGATGTGTTCATGGCGGTAGAAGCCTACCGCCTGCTGGCCAAGGAAATCGTGCAGCCGTTGCACCTGGGTATCACTGAAGCGGGTGGTTTACGCTCAGGCACAGTGAAATCTGCGGTGGGTCTCGGTATGCTGCTCGCCGAAGGGATTGGCGATACTATCCGCATCTCCCTGGCGGCAGACCCGGTAGAGGAAGTGAAGGTCGGTTACGACATTCTCAAATCTCTGCATTTGCGTTCCCGTGGCATCAACTTCATTGCCTGCCCGAGCTGCTCGCGGCAGAACTTCGACGTGGTGAAAACCATGAACGAACTGGAAGTCCGCCTCGAAGACCTGCTGGTGCCATTGGATGTTGCAGTGATCGGTTGCGTGGTCAACGGGCCGGGCGAAGCCAAAGAGGCTCACGTAGGCCTGACCGGCGGTACACCGAACCTGATTTATATCGACGGCAAGCCGTCGCAGAAGTTGACGAATGACAATCTGGTGGATGAGCTCGAAAGGCTGATCCGCGAGAAAGCGGCCCAGAAGGTCGCGGCTGACGCAGCGCTGATCGCGCGCGGCTAAGAACGAATTTAAGGATTTGATGTGAGCAAGTCTCTGCAAGCCATTCGTGGCATGAACGACATCCTGCCGGAGCAGACGCCCCTGTGGCGCTACTTCGAGAGCACGGTCGCGCGCCTGCTGGATAACTACGGTTACAAGCAGATCCGCATGCCGATCGTCGAGTTCACCGAGCTGTTCAAACGCTCCATCGGTGAAGTGACCGACATCGTCGAAAAAGAGATGTACACCTTTGAAGACCGTAACGGCGACTCCCTGACCCTGCGTCCGGAAGGTACTGCCGCGTGCGTGCGCGCCGTGCTCGAGCATGGCCTCACCGGTGGCGGCCAGCCGCAGAAACTGTGGTACATCGGTCCGATGTTCCGCCACGAGCGCCCGCAGAAAGGTCGTTATCGCCAGTTTCACCAGATCGGCCTGGAGGTGTTCAACCTCGACGGTCCGGACATCGACGCCGAGCTGATCGTGCTGACCTGGCGCCTGTGGGGCCTGTTGGGCATCCGCGACGCGGTCAAGCTTGAACTCAACAGCCTGGGCACCAGCGAATCCCGGGGCCGCTACCGCGTTGCCCTGGTTGAGTACCTGTCCGCCCACCTGGACAAGTTGGACGAGGACAGCCAGCGCCGTCTGAAGACCAACCCGTTGCGCGTCCTCGATACCAAGAACGCCGACACCCAGGCCGTGCTGGTCAATGCGCCAAAAATGGCCGATTACCTGGACGACGAATCCCGTACGCACTTCGAGGGCCTCAAGGCTCGCCTGGATGCGGCTGGTATCCCGTACGTGATCAACCCGAAACTGGTGCGTGGCCTCGACTACTACAGCAAGACCGTGTTCGAGTGGGTCACCGACAAACTCGGCGCCCAGGGCACCGTGTGTGCCGGTGGCCGCTACGACGGCCTGGTCGAGCAGATGGGCGGCAAGCCGACCACGGGCGTAGGTTTTGCCATGGGCATCGAGCGGCTGATCCTGCTGCTCGAAACCCTGGAGCAGGTCCCGGAAGAGATCTCCCGTCAGGTGGACGTGTACCTGTGCGCCTTTGGCGAGGCGGCCGAACTGGCGGCCCTGGCCCTGAGCGAAAAAGTCCGCGACCAACTGCCGAACCTGCGCCTGCAGATCAATGCCGGCGCCGGCAGCTTCAAGAGCCAATTCAAGAAGGCCGACAAGAGCGGTGCGCTGTATGCACTGATCCTCGGCGAAGACGAACTGGCCCAGCAAGTGATAGGTTTCAAACCCCTGCGTGGCCAGGGCGAGCAACAGAACATTGCCTTTGATGCGCTCGCCGCGCACTTGGCCACCTGCGTCGTGCAGGGTTGAAGCTGTCGAACAGCCGAATTTAGCGATTAAGGAGTATTGGGGTGTCGAGTACTGATGATGAGCAACTGGCCGAGTTCAAGGACTGGTGGCAGCGTAACGGCAAGCCCCTGGTAACTGGCGGCCTGCTGGCTTTAGTGGTGGTGTTCGGCTGGCAAGCCTGGACCAAGTATCAGGCCAACCAGTCCCAAGGCGCCTCGATCCTCTATCAGCAATTGCTGGAAACCACCCTGACGCCGGACGGCAAGCCTGATCCTGCGCAGGTCGCAGACCTGGCCGGCAAGCTGAAGAACGAATTCGGCGGTAGCACCTACGCCCAATACGGCAGCCTGTTCGTCGCGAAAGTCGCGGTCGACACCGGTAAGCTGGATGACGCAGCCGCTGAACTGAAGGCCATCGCCGACAAGCCGACCAACCCGACCCTGGGTGAAATCGCACGTCAGCGCCTGGCTCAGGTACTGGCGGCACAGAACAAGGCTGACGAAGCACTCAAACTGCTCGACGGCGATGCTGACAAGGCATTTGTAGCCACTCGCGAAGAGCTCAAGGGCGACCTGTTGGTCCAATTGGGTCGTACCGACGAAGCCAATGCTGCGTACCAAAAAGCCAAGGCGGCGCTGTCTGATGAAGCGGCGGTCGGTGGCTTACAAATCAAGCTGGACGACTTGGCCAAAGGGGATGCGTGACGTGATCCGTTGGAAACATGCAGCATTGCTGGCTCTGGCCGTTCTGGCCGCGGGTTGCAGCAGCAACAGTAAAAAAGAACTGCCTCCGGCCGAGCTGACCAGCTTCAAGGAAGAAGTGATCCTGCAAAAGCAGTGGAGCCGCTCCATCGGTGACGGCCAAGGCGACACCTACAACATGTTGGTACCGGCAATCGACGGTGAAAACATTGTGGCCGCTGACGTCACCGGCGTAGTGATCTCCATGGATCGCATGAACGGCGATGTGAAGTGGAAGAAAGACCTCGAATTGCCAGTTTCCGGCGCCGTAGGCGTGGGTTACGGCATGGTCATGCTCGGCACGCTGAAAGGCGAAGTCGTGGCCCTGGATTCCAGCACCGGTGAAGAGAAATGGCGCGCTCGCGTGACCAGTGAAGTCCTCGCACCGCCTGCCACCAACGGCGATATCGTCGTGGTGCAGACCCAGGATGACCGTGTGATCGGCCTCGACGCCAGCACTGGCGAACAGCGTTGGTTGTACGACAGCACCCCGGCGGTACTGACGCTGCGCGGTACCAGTGGTCCGATTGTGACCAATAATCTGGCCGTTGCAGGCCTGTCGACCGGTAAAGTGGTCGCCCTGGATACCCAGAACGGCGTGCCGGCCTGGGAAACCCGTGTGGCCATTCCCCAAGGTCGTTCCGAGCTGGACCGCGTAGTGGACATCGACGGCGGCTTGCTGCTGTCCGGTGAAACCCTCTACGTCGCGACTTACCAGGGCCGTGTTGCGGCGCTGGACCTGCAGAGCGGCCGCGTCAACTGGCAGCGTGATGCTTCCAGCTACGCCGGTGTCGCCCAAGGCTTTGGCAGCGTCTACGTAAGCCTGGCGTCCGGCACCGTTGAAAGTGTCGACGAGCGTTCCACCACTGCACTGTGGAGCAACGATTCCCTGGCTCGCCGTCAACTGTCGGCACCGGAAGTGTTCTCCAGCTATGTAGCGGTAGGTGACTTCGAAGGCTACCTGCACCTGCTGAGCCAGGTGGACGGTCGCTTCGTCGGTCGCGAGCGTATCGACAGCGACGGCCTGCGTGCCCGTCCGCTGGTGGTGGGTAACATGCTTTATGTGTTTGGCAACAGCGGCAAGCTGGAAGCCCTGACCATCAAGTAAGAACTATGCTTGGGGTAACACCCAGGCGGCCCCGCTTCGGCGGGGCATGCGGCATTTGATTATGCTGCCCCGAGCACCAGCCGCTGCCTTGCAGCGGCTTTTGTATTTTCTGAAATAACGAAGTGGAGAGCCGCATGGTTCCCGTAATCGCCCTGGTGGGCCGACCTAACGTCGGCAAGTCCACCTTGTTCAACCGCCTGACCAGGACTCGCGACGCCATCGTCGGCGACTTGTCCGGTCTGACCCGTGATCGCCAATACGGTGAGGCAAAGTGGCAAGGGCGCTCCTACATTATTGTCGACACCGGTGGTATCTCCGGTGACGAGCATGGCATGGATGAAAAGATGGCCGAGCAGTCGCTGCTGGCCATTGAAGAAGCCGATGTCGTGTTGTTCCTGGTGGACGCCCGTGCGGGCTACACCGCTGCCGACCAGATGATCGGCGAGCACCTGCGCAAGCGCAACAAGCGTTCCTATCTGGTCGCCAACAAGATCGACAACATCGATCCTGAGCAGGCCCGTGCCGAATTCAGCCCGATGGGCCTGGGCGACGCGATCCCGGTCGCCGGTGCCCACGGTCGCGGCATCACCCAGATGCTGGAAATTGCCCTCAGCACCTTCCCGAAGGATGATGATGAGGAAGAAGAGGGTGAAGAAGAGATCGTCGCCGAAGGTGAGGAAGCCAAGCGCATTCCTGGCCCGAGTGAAAAAGACGGTATCAAGATCGCCATCATCGGCCGCCCTAACGTCGGCAAGTCGACCCTGGTCAACCGCATGCTCGGTGAAGACCGGGTCATCGTCTACGACGAACCCGGCACCACCCGCGACAGTATCTACATCCCGTTCGAGCGTAACGACGAGAAGTACACGCTGATCGACACCGCCGGTGTGCGCAAACGCGGCAAGATCCACGAGGAAGTTGAAAAGTTCTCGGTGGTCAAAACCCTGCAGGCGATCAAAGACGCCAACGTGGTGATCTTCGTGATGGACGCCCGCGAAGGCGTGGTGGACCACGACCTCAACCTGCTGGGCTTTGCCCTGGAAGCCGGTCGAGCCTTGGTCATCGCTATCAACAAGTGGGACGGCATGACGCCGAGCGAGCGCGATTTCGTCAAGATCGAGCTACAGCGCCGACTGTTCTTTGTCGAGTTCGCCGATATTCACTTTATCTCGGCACTGCATGGTACCGGCGTGGGCAACCTCTACGCGTCCGTGCAGAACTCGTTCAAGTCCGCGGTTACCCGCTGGCCGACCAACCGCCTCACCCAGATCCTGGAAGACGCCGTTGGCGAGCACGCGCCGCCGATGGTCAACAACCGCCGGATCAAACTGCGTTACGCCCACTTGGGCGGTGCCAACCCGCCGATTATCGTGATCCACGGTAACCAGATCGAGAAGGTGCCGAAGTCCTACGTGCGTTACCTGGAAAACACCTACCGCCGTGTCTTGAAACTGGTCGGTACGCCGATCCGTATCGAGTTCAAGGGTGGCGAGAACCCGTACGAAGGCAACAAGAACACACTGACGGACCGTCAGGTGAACAAGAAGCGTCGTTTGATGACTCACCACAAGAAGGCCGACAAGAAGCGCCGCGATAAGCGCTGATTCCGACCTCGCAAAAAGGGCTCTTGATGAGCCCTTTTTTGTGCCCGCAGGTTTGTGCCTTGACCCGATGCGGCTGGCAGCTTAAAACTTGGGGCTCACCTGCAGGGGCCTCCGATGATCACCAGCAAGCTGCCGAATGTCGGCACGACGATTTTCACCACGATGTCGCAACTCGCCGCCGAAACCGGTGCGCTCAACCTGTCCCAAGGCTTCCCGGACTTCAATGGCCCTCAGGGTTTGCTGGACGCGGTCGGCAAGCATATCGCCCTCGGTCACAACCAATATGCACCCATGACCGGCCTGCCGGTGCTGCGTCAGCAGGTGGCCGCCAAGATCGCCCGCAGTTATGGCGCCACGGTCAATGCCGACAGTGAAGTGACCATCACCCCTGGGGCCACCGAGGCGATCTTCTGCGCAATTCAAGCGGTGATTCGTCATGGCGATGAGGTCATCGTGTTCGACCCGTGCTACGACAGCTACGAGCCCTCGGTCGAGCTGGCCGGTGGCCGTTGCGTGCACGTGCAACTGAGCCTGGATGGCTTTGCCCTCGACTTCGAGAAGATCCAGGCGGCGCTGTCGCCGCGTACGCGCATGATCATCCTCAACACACCGCACAACCCCACTGGCGCGCTGATCAGTCGCGCCGAGCTTGATCTGTTAGCGGCATTGATCCGCGACCGCGATATCTACCTGGTCAGCGACGAGGTTTACGAGCACCTGGTATTCGACGGCGTGCCCCACGTCAGCGTACTGGCCCACGAGGAGCTTTATCAGCGTGCCTTCGTGGTCAGTTCCTTCGGCAAGACCTACCACGTCACCGGCTGGAAAACCGGCTACGTGGTCGCGCCACCGGCCCTGACAGCCGAACTGCGCAAGGTGCACCAATACGTCAACTTTTGCGGCGTCACCCCGTTGCAGTACGCGTTGGCCGACTTCATGGCCGAACATCCGGAGCATGTTGAGGAGCTGCCGGCTTTTTACCAAGCCAAGCGCGACCTGTTCTGTGACTTGCTGGCGCCATCGCGTTTCAGCTTTACCCGCGTCACCGGCACCTACTTCCAACTGGTGGATTACTCACAGATCCGTCCGGACTTGGACGACGTCGCCATGTCGCTGTGGATGACACGTGAACACGGCGTGGCCACCATCCCGGTCTCGGTGTTCTACCAGAACCCACCCCAAGGCCAGCGCCTGGTGCGCCTGTGCTTTGCCAAACGCGAGGAAACGCTGCAACAAGCAGCCGAAAAACTATGCGTGATCTGAATGCGTTGCCGAACCTGAACATCGCCCTGGTCCAGACCACTCTGGCCTGGCACGACTGCCAGGCTAACCTTGAGCACTTCGAATTGTTGCTGGAGCAAGCCAAAGGCGCCGACCTGATCGTGCTGCCAGAGATGTTCACCACCGGTTTTTCCATGGAATCCGAGACCCTCGCCGAGCCTGAAAACGGCCCGACCCATCGCTGGTTAAAAGCCCAAGCAGCCAAGTACAACGCGGTCATCACCGGCAGCGTGATCATCCAGGCCGCCGACGGCAGCCACCGCAACCGCCTGCTGTGGGCGCGGCCTGATGGCGAGGTGCTGCATTACGACAAGCGCCACCTGTTCCGCATGGCCGGCGAGCACGACCATTACACCCCCGGCGAGCGCCAGGTGCAGTTCGAATTGAAGGGCTGGCGCATTCGGCCGTTGATTTGCTACGACCTGCGTTTTCCGGTGTGGAGCCGCGATGCCCAGGACACTGACTTGCTGCTGTACACCGCCAACTGGCCCGGAGCGCGGCGCTCGCACTGGAACCGCCTGCTGCCGGCGCGGGCCATCGAGAACCTGTGCTACGTGGCGGCGGTGAATCGGGTGGGGACGGACGGGAAGGGGTTTGCCTACACCGGGGACAGTCAGGTGTTGGACTTCCAGGGTGAGACCTTGCTGAGTGCGGGGGAGGCGGATGGGGTGTTCCAGGTGAACCTGGATGCGGCGGAATTGGCGGCGTATCGCACGCGGTTTCCGGCGAACCTGGATGCCGATACTTTCCAGTTTGTCTGACAGACCGCTATCGGGGGCAAGCCCTAATGCCAGTCAGTTAAGAAGCAGCAAGAGCGAACAGTAACCAGTGGCGAGGGAGCAAGCTCCCTCCCCACAGGTACGGTGCTCACCCTTGACTGACGGGCATTAGGGCAAGCCCCCTCCCACACGTTGATCTGTGAATACATTCAAAATGTGGGAGGGGGCTTGCCCCCGATGAGGCCCTCACAGACATCACAAAACCAAAAAAAGGCCCCTGGACTCCTATCCAGGGGCCTTTCACATTTAAGCAGACTGCTTAAGCCGCTTTGGCTTCCTGCTGGCTCAACGAGCGGTTAAGCGCACTGAACAGGGCCTTGAAGCTGGCCGTGGTGATGTTTTCATCAATGCCCACGCCATGGACCGGGCGCTCGCCGTTCACACGCAGTTCGATGTACGCCGCCGCTTTAGCGTTAGTGCCGGCACCGATTGCGTGTTCGTTGTAGTCCATGATCTCAACGCCAATCGGCAGGCCCGCCACCAGCGCTTCCAGCGCGCCGTTGCCTTTGCCTTTCCAGTGCAGGTTGGTTTCGCCCTGGCCTTTGCCCGAAACTTCCACCTCGACAAAGCTGTTGCCGTTCTCTTCCTGCAGGCGATGGCTGACCAGCGCATACGGAGTGTTGGCTTGCAGGTATTCACGCTGCAGCAAGGCGTAGATCTGCGGTGCGGTCATTTCCAGGCCGACGCGGTCGGTTTCGGCCTGTACCACCTGGCTGAACTCGATCTGCATGCGACGCGGCAGGCTGATGTCGTATTCCTGCTCCAGCAGGTAGGCGATGCCGCCTTTGCCCGACTGGCTGTTCACGCGAATCACCGCTTCGTAGCTGCGGCCAATGTCGGCTGGGTCGATCGGCAAGTACGGCACTTCCCACAGCGCGTCGTCTTTCTGCTGGGTGAAGCCCTTGCGGATCGCGTCCTGGTGCGAACCGGAGAACGCGGTATGCACCAGGTCACCGACGTATGGGTGGCGCGGGTGAACCTGGATCTGGTTGCACTCCTCGACGACTTTGCGCACGCCATCGATGTCGGAAAAGTCCAGTTGTGGGTCGAGGCCCTGGGTGTACATATTCAGCGCGACGGTGACGAGGTCGACGTTACCGGTACGCTCGCCGTTGCCGAACAGGCAGCCTTCGACACGATCAGCGCCAGCCATCAGGCCCAGCTCGGTGGCGGCCACGCCGGTGCCACGGTCGTTGTGGGTGTGCAGGCTGATGATCACGCTGTCACGACGGTTGATATGGCGACCGAACCATTCGATCTGGTCGGCATAGATGTTCGGCGTGGCGCATTCCACGGTGGCCGGCAGGTTGAGGATCATCTTGTGCTCAGGCGTCGGGTTCCACACCTCGATCACCGCGTCACAGACTTCCTTGGCAAATTCCAGCTCGGTGGCGCTGAAGGTTTCCGGGGAGTATTCGAAGGTCCACTGGGTTTCCGGCTGCTGGGCGGCGTATTTGACGAACAGCTTGGCCGCGTTGACCGCAATGGCCTTGATGCCTTCCTTATCCTGGTTGAATACGATGCGGCGGAACGACGGCGACGTGGCGTTGTACAAGTGCACGATGGCTTTCTTGGCACCGCGCAGGGATTCGAAGGTCCGTGCGATCAAGTCTTCACGGCCCTGGGTCAGCACCTGGATGGTGGTGTCCTCGGGGATGTGGTTGTCTTCGATCAGGGTGCGTACGAAGTCGAAGTCGGTTTGCGAGGCGGCCGGGAACGACGCTTCGATTTCCTTCACGCCAACGGCGACCAGGGTCTTCCAGAACCGCAGCTTTTTCACGGCATCCATCGGCTCGATCAACGACTGGTTGCCATCACGCAGGTCGGAGCTGCACCAGATCGGCGCTTCGGTGATGGTCTTCGATGGCCAGGTGCGGTCCGGGATATCGATGGTCGGGAACGCGCGGTACTTCGAAGACGGGTCTTTGAGCATGCTCATCGGGAAATCCTTTGTAGTAGGGGCCGAGAAAAGGCGGCCTGCCGTAGAACTGTTTTTAGGGATAAAACGTAAGGACGAGGCAGATCGATTCAGCCTGGCAGTCGTGCGCTGACAAGGCACAGGCTGCGGTGCTGGCGGAGCTGAATGAGGGTGTGAGAGGTTTTCATAAGCTCAACCCTAACCGCCGGGGTGAAAGATGGCAAGCAGTCGCTAAAAATTGAGAGAAGTTCTTCTATCTGCGTAGGAAACGAGATTTTATGCTTGGGGATGAGTGGCAGGCTGGTTTTAATTGCGCGCCCATTATCGGGCGCGCAATTGAACCTTTCAGGGTTGGAACGCGCCGATAAAGATCGCCGGGTCAACCCGTGCGTCGTTCAGGCTGACATTCCAGTGCATGTGGGGCCCCGTCGCGCGGCCCGTCGAACCGACCTTGCCCACCACTGCGCCGCGTGCCAGTTGCTGGCCGACTTTCACGTCGATCTTCGACATGTGGCAGAACATGCTGATAAAGCCCTGGCCATGGTCGACGAACACCGTGTTGCCGTTGAAAAAGTAGTTGCCCACCAGAATCACTTTACCGTTCGCCGGCGTCTTGATCGGCGTACCGGCGGGCACGGCGAAGTCCAGGCCCGAGTGAGGGTTGCGCTCTTCACCGTTGAAGAAACGACGCACGCCAAACTTGCTCGACAGCGGCCCGTTCACCGGTTTGTCCAGCACCAGGTTGCTCGGCAGGCTCGGGCTGAAGCTGCGGTAGGCTTTGATCTGCACTGCCAGCTCCGCCTCGATGCGTTTGAGCTGCGCCGGGTCGGGGTTCACCTGGCTTTTGTTTTTCAGGGTGATGCGTTGTTCCGGGTACTGCTTGTAGCCGACGATAAACGGCAGGCTTCGCCCACCACTGCTGATGCGCTCGTTGCCCGGCTTGACGGTCAGAGGGATGCCGACAATCGCCAGCCAGTTGTCCGCCTCTTTCACCACCAGCACCGGCTTGCCTTGGTAAGTGGCTTTCGGTGCGGCGGCCGAAGGGCCCAGCTCGACCACGGCCACCCCCCCTGGCACCGGTTTGTTCAGGGTGCGGGTGATGTAGCTGTCGGCGTGGGCGTTAAACGTGAGGCACAGCAGCATCAACAAGCTAAATAGACGTGGCATCAATCAATCCAATAACGAAAGGGTGACGGGTGTCAGGTGGTTGTCTTCCACCCGCACTTGCAATTGGCCCTCACCGAGGCGTGCGGTCAGGCGCTGTCCGGTGTGGGTCTGCGCGGCAGTGCGAATGGCCTGGCCGCGCTCGTCCAGCAGGATGCTGTAGCCACGGCCCAGGGTCGCCAGCGGGCTGACCACTTGCAGCGTCTGCACCTGGCTTTGCAGCTGCAGGCGCCGCGCCTTGAGGCCTTCGCGCATGGCGCGAGGCAGGCGTTCGGCGAGGCTCTCCAGGCGTTGGCGCAGCAGGGCCAGTTGACGCCCCGGGTGTTGGCCGGCGAGGCGGGTTTCCAGGCGGATCAGCCGTTCGCGCCGGGTATTGAGGCTGCGCTCAAACGCGCGACGCAGGCGCATGTCCAGGTCGTCGAGACGCTGGGCCTGTTGGCGCAGGCGTTCGCCGGGGTGACGCAGGCGCCGGGCCATGCCTTCCAGGCGCAGGCGGTCATGGCTCAGGCGGTTGCGCATCAGCATCACCAGGCGGCGGTGCAGGTTTTCGACTTGGCGCACCAGGTGGCTGGCGTCTGGCGCGAGCAGTTCAGCCGCGGCGGAGGGGGTAGGGGCGCGCACGTCCGCCACGAAATCGCTGATGGACACATCGGTCTCATGCCCGACAGCGCTGACGATTGGCGTGATACAGGCGTCCACAGCACGGGCCACCGCTTCCTCGTTGAAGCACCAGAGGTCTTCCAGTGAGCCGCCGCCACGGGCCAGGATCAGCGCGTCGAAGCCACGGGCATCCGCCAGTTTCAACGCGCGCACAATCTGAGGGATGGCTTCGCGGCCTTGCACGGCGGTGGGGATCAGCGTCAATTCAATGTTCGGAGCCCGACGGCGGAACACGCTGATGATGTCGCGAATCACCGCGCCAGTCGGCGAGCTGATAATACCAATGCGCCGAGGGTGCGCAGGCAACGGTACCTTGCGCTCGGCACTGAACAAGCCTTCGGCGCTGAGCTTTTCCTTCAACGCATCGAACGCCAGGCGCAACGCCCCATCACCGGCCGGCTCGACGGTATCGAGGATCAACTGGTAGTCGCCACGGCCCTCGAACAGCGAGACCTTGCCGCGCACTTTCACGGCCAGGCCATCTTTCAATGCCTGGCGCACCCGTGCGGCGTTATTGCGGAACAGCGCGCAACGCACTTGGGCGCCACTGTCCTTGAGGGTGAAATACACGTGGCCGGAGGCCGGGCGGGCGAGGTTGGAGATTTCGCCTTCTACCCAGATATTGGTGAACACGTCTTCCAGCAACACCCGCGCGCGGCCGTTGAGCTGGCTGACAGTCAGGACTTCGCGGTCCAGGCCCAGTCGGGCAAACGGGTCTTTAATCATGAGAAGCGATCTTTAATCATGGGCGGCAGTTTATAGGCATTCGCGCAAGGTTTGGCAGAATTGCTCCACCAGCGCGCTCGGCGTCTGTGCGCAGGCCAGCGCCACGGTGCTGAGGCAGTCCGGGTCGGCCAGGGGCAAAAAATGCACGTTGGCCGGGGCAATGTCCTGCATGGATTTTGGTAACAAGGCAATGCCGAAGCCGGCCTGGATCAGCTGCAGCTGGGTGGTCTTGCGCGACATCACTCGCGCGGCCTTGGGAAAAAATCCCGCGCGCATGCACAACTCGGCTGACAGATAACTCAGGCCGCCGCGTTGTGGGTGGGGGATCGAGATAAACGCTTCGTCCCTTAATTGCTCCAGCTCGATGGGCGCAGGACTGCGCGCCAGCGCATGATTGGGCGGCACCGCCAGCAGCAGTTGCTCGCCGTATAAAGGCACCACCCGCACCCCCTCACGCTGGCGCAGCACGGGCAAGCGCAGCACGCCGACTTCCAGGCGACCGTCGGCGATTTCTTCCAGCTGCGCTTCGGAGGACAGTTTGACGATATCCATCGACACCCCAGGGCAGCGGTCCAGCCAGGTGCTGATGCCTTGCAGCAGCGGGCCGCTCATCGGCACGGTGCTCGAATGGCTCAGGCGCAGCGTGCCGAGTTCGCCATTGCCCACTTGGGTTGCCAGCTCGCTGGCCTTGAGTAATTCACTCAGCAGGTTGCGTGCTCGCGGATAGAAGGCCTCACCCGCAGCCGTGAGTCGCGGTTGGCGTGCGGTGCGTTCGAACAGCGGGGTGTGCAGCTGGGTTTCCAGCGCTTTGATCTGTCGACTCAGGGCCGATTGCGCCACGAACAGGCGCTCGGCGGCGGCGCTGAAACTGCCGCTGTCAGCGATTTCGACGAAGTAGCGCAGTTGGCGGGTGGAAATCACGCGTCATGCCTTTTCGAGATGAGTGGAGGGCTTTGAAGATATTAGTCGCATCGCTCGCCGATGGCTAAAGTGATGACTGTCTCTAACAAGGAATTCCCCATGAGCCCGGTTGAGCTGATGAGTCAGTGGTCGTTTGGTGGTGCGGATTGGCTGCTGATCGGCGTGGGTGTGGTGGTGGCCTACATCGTGTTTGGCATTGCGGGTTTCGGCACTGCGCTGGTCGCGGGCCCGATCCTGATTCTATTTATGCCGCTGTCGAAAATCATCCCGTTGCTGGTGCTGTTGGACTTTGTCGCGGCGTTTGGCAACCTGCTGCAATCGCGGCGGGACGTGAACACGCCGGAGCTGCTGCGATTGCTGCCATGCATGGCCATCGGTTGCACGCTGGGTGTGGTGTTTTTGCTCAATCTGCATTCCGACGTGTTGCTGCTGTTGATGGGCCTGTTTATCAGCGCCTATGCGCTCTACAGCCTGATGGTCAAGGCGCGGCCCGCGCAGCTGGCGGCGGGGTGGTCGATTCCGATGGGGACGGTGGGCGGCTTGTTCGGCGCGTTGTTTGGCAGTGGCGGCTTTTTATATGCGATCTACTTGAACAGCCGCCTGCCCAAGGACGCGGCGCGTGCCACCCAGAGTGCGTTGATCAGTTGCAGCACGGTGGTGCGCTTGAGCCTGTTTTTGATTGCCGGGGTGTATGCGGATCTGCCGTTGCTGATGTTGGCGCTGTGCCTGTTGCCCGCGATGGCGCTCGGGCTGTGGTGTGGGCGCAGGTTGACCATGCGTATGTCGCGTGAGGCGTTTGTGCGGTTGGTGACATGGTTGGTGCTCGCCAGTGGAATTGCGTTGATTGGACGGTATTTGAGTACTTGACCTGTGTGGGGCAGGGATTAAGCTGCCAGCCTTCAGGGCCTCTTCGGGGGCAAGCCCCCTCCCACCTTTGAAGGTATTCACCCTTCAAAAATGTGGGAGGGGGCTTGCCCCCGATGACGCCAGACGCCACACCGCAGGACTCCCATGAATTCCCAAAGCATCCTTGTCCCGAAAATCTCCACCTTGCCCGTCCACGAACCCCGCGCCCGGGCGATCGTGCGTTGGCTGGTGCGCAAGAACATCATCAAGGAAGAGCTGACCACCTGCGGTCGCACCGGCAACCGCATGGCCTACGCCCTGGCCGATGGCGCCCGCGCCGTGGTGCTGCACCCCGAGGCGTTGCCGTTCAACGAGCCCATCAACGGGCTGGAAATCATCTACAAACGCTGCATCTACACCCCGGCCAAAGGCTTTCTCGAGGAAGCCGGTTGCCCGGAATGCCTCAAGGAAGTCGGCGAAGCGCTGTTCGAAAGCCTGGAAGACTGGATGCCCGGCCACACCGACAACTTCACCTGCCCGCTGTGTGGGCATGAAGACGACATCAACGGGTTCCTGTTCCTGCAGGAATGCGGTTTTTCCAACCTGGGATTCATCTTCAACAACTGGGCGGAGGCGGGGTTCAAGCAGAGCTTTATCGACGAATTCGCCGATTGGCTGGACCAGAAGATGAGTTGGGTCAAAGTCGAGCTTTAACCCATCTATCAGTATTACCAAGTTTGTCAGAGTTTTACATTGAGCCCGGCAGGGTGCATGTATATAATGGCGCGCTTCCATTTTCCCGCTCGGGAGCCCCCGCGATGCTGCGTATCAGCCAAGAAGCTCTGACATTCGACGACATTCTCCTAGTGCCCGGTTATTCCGAGGTGCTTCCTAACGAAGTCAGTCTCAAGACCCGCCTAACCCGTGGCATCGAGCTGAATATTCCCCTGGTTTCCGCTGCCATGGACACCGTCACCGAAGCCCGTTTGGCAATTGCCATGGCTCAGGAAGGCGGCATCGGCATCATCCACAAGAACATGACCATCGAGCAGCAAGCTGCCGAAGTGCGCAAGGTCAAGCGTTACGAAGCCGGTGTGGTGAAAGATCCAATCACCATCGAAGCCGACGCCACCGTGCGTGACCTGTTCGAACTGACCCGCCTGCACAACATCTCCGGCGTTCCGGTGCTGCACGATGGCGACCTGGTCGGCATCGTCACTTCCCGTGACGTGCGTTTTGAGAACCGTCTTGAAGTCACCGTCCGCGAAGTGATGACGCCTAAAGAGCGTCTGGTCACGGTCAAGGAAGGCGCCGACAAGAACGATGTGCGCGAACTGCTGCACAAGCACCGCATCGAGCGCGTGCTGATCGTCGACGACAACTTCGCCCTCAAAGGCATGATGACCGTCAACGACATCGAAAAAGCCAAGGCTTACCCGCTGGCCAGCAAGGATGACCAAGGTCGTCTGCGCGTCGGCGCAGCAGTCGGTACCGGTAAAGACACCGGCGACCGCGTTTCGGCGCTGGTTGCTGCCGGTGTTGACGTGGTGGTGGTCGACACTGCCCACGGTCACTCCAAAGGCGTGATCGACCGCGTGCGCTGGGTCAAACAGAATTTCCCTGACGTACAAGTGATCGGCGGCAACATCGCCACCGGCGCAGCGGCCAAGGCGCTTGCCGAAGCCGGCGCTGATGCGGTCAAGGTCGGTATCGGCCCTGGCTCGATCTGCACCACGCGTATAGTCGCCGGTGTCGGCGTGCCGCAAATCAGCGCCATCGCCAACGTCGCCGCTGCCCTTGAAGGCACTGGCGTCCCGTTGATCGCCGACGGCGGTATCCGTTTCTCCGGTGACCTGTCCAAGGCCATCGTGGCCGGTGCTTCCTGCGTGATGATGGGCTCGATGTTCGCCGGTACTGAAGAAGCGCCAGGCGAGATCGAACTGTTCCAGGGCCGTTCCTACAAGGCTTACCGCGGCATGGGTTCGTTGGGCGCCATGTCCCAGGCGCAAGGCTCTTCCGACCGTTACTTCCAGGACTCCTCGGCAGGCGCCGAGAAGCTCGTCCCGGAAGGCATCGAAGGCCGTGTGCCATACAAAGGCACCCTGAGCGCGATCATCCATCAACTGATGGGCGGCCTGCGTTCCTCGATGGGCTACACCGGCAGCGCCGACATCGAAGAAATGCGCACCAAGCCAGAGTTCGTACGGATCACCGGCGCCGGCATGGCTGAATCCCATGTCCACGACGTGCAGATCACCAAGGAAGCGCCAAACTACCGCGTAGGTTGAGGCTTCCAGCAAAATGTTAAGTAACCGGGGCTGTTCTTCAGCCCCGAGTTGTTTCTGATTCATTAGACGAGACTGACTTCATGGCCCTCGACATTCACGCCCACCGCATCCTGATCCTCGACTTCGGTTCCCAGTACACCCAGCTGATTGCCCGCCGCGTGCGTGAAATCGGCGTGTACTGCGAACTGCACCCGTTCGACATGGATGACGAAGCGATCCGCGAATTCGCACCGAAAGGCGTCATCCTCGCCGGTGGCCCCGAGTCCGTGCACGAAGCCAACAGCCCGCGCTGCCCGCAAGCCGTATTCGACCTGGGCGTACCGGTCTTCGGCATTTGCTACGGCATGCAGACCATGGCCGAGCAACTGGGCGGCAAGGTTGAAGGTTCCGAGCTGCGTGAATTCGGTTATGCCCGTGTGGACGTGGTCGGCAAGAGCCGCCTGCTGGACGGTATCGAAGACCACATCGACGCCGACGGCCTGTTCGGCCTCGACGTGTGGATGAGCCACGGTGACAAAGTCACCAAGATGCCGGAAGACTTCCACATCCTGGCCAGCACCCCGAGCTGCCCGATCGCCGGCATGTTCAGCGACGAGCGTCGCTACTACGGCGTGCAGTTCCACCCGGAAGTGACCCACACCAAACAAGGCGGCCGCATCCTGTCGCGCTTCATTCTCGACATCTGCGAGTGTGAAGCCCTGTGGACCCCGTCGAAAATCGCTGAAGATGCCATCGCCCAGGTTCGTGCCCAGGTCGGCACCGACAACGTATTGCTCGGCCTGTCCGGCGGCGTTGACTCCTCCGTGGTCGCCGCGCTGCTGCACAAAGCCATCGGCGACCAACTGACCTGCGTCTTCGTCGACAACGGCCTGCTGCGCCTGCACGAAGGCGAGCAAGTGATGGCCATGTTCGCCGAGAACATGGGCGTCAAAGTGATCCGCGCCAACGCCGAGGACCAGTTCCTCAACAACCTGGCCGGCGAGTCCGACCCGGAGAAGAAGCGCAAGATCATCGGCCGCACCTTCATCGACGTTTTCGATGCCCAGTCCAACAAACTGGACAACATCAAGTACCTCGCCCAAGGCACCATCTACCCTGACGTGATCGAGTCGGCCGGCGCCAAGAGTGGCAAGGCCCACGTGATCAAGTCCCACCACAACGTGGGTGGCCTGCCTGAGGAAATGAACCTCAAGCTGGTAGAACCGCTGCGCGAACTGTTCAAGGACGAAGTCCGCCGTCTGGGCCTGGAACTCGGCCTGCCGTACGACATGGTCTACCGCCACCCATTCCCAGGCCCAGGCCTGGGTGTGCGTATCCTGGGTGAAGTGAAAAAGGAATACGCCGACCTGTTGCGTCGTGCCGACCACATCTTCATCGAGGAACTGCGCAAGGCCGACTGGTACCACAAAGTCAGCCAGGCGTTCGTGGTGTTCCAGCCGGTGAAATCCGTGGGTGTTGTAGGCGATGGTCGTCGTTACGCATGGGTTGTGGCCCTGCGTGCCGTAGAAACCATCGACTTCATGACCGCCCGTTGGGCACACCTGCCGTACGAACTGCTGGAGACTGTCAGCGGCCGTATCATCAATGAGATCGAAGGTATTTCGCGCGTGACGTATGACGTGTCGAGCAAGCCGCCGGCGACGATTGAGTGGGAGTGATCCTGCGTTAGCAGGTAAATGTTGAACAACAAAACCTCGGCCATGTGCCGGGGTTTTGTGTTTATGGCATGTAAGCTTTTGGTCAAAAACTGTATCAGATAAACAATATTCAGAATGGAATGCATCGTATAGGGTGCATAAATTCAGATTTATCTATTTATGCAGTGTATGGGGTGCATTTTGATATGGAGGAGTTAGGCAAATTGATCCGTAGCCTCCGTAAAACAGCGGGCCTTTCACAAAGTCAGCTTGCGCACCGTCATGGCATGAGCCGCTCCACCATTTCGGGGATCGAGAACAACACGATCTCCGAAGTGGGAATTCGCAAAGTCGAAGCGATCCTCGAGGGCTTGGGGTACGAATTGACCGCCATACCAAAACGTCGGCGCAAAACCCTCGATGAATTGAAATCAGTAAGCTTCCATGATTAGTCAAAGGGATCGGTTGTATATCGGCGAAGCACTCACCCAGAGTTCGCGGCGGTAGGAGAGAAGATGACTGCTGCATGGATGGCAGGGCTGGCGAAGAGTATCGCAGTACAATGATCTTCCCGACCTATGCTTACCGCCGCGCAATATCCGAAAAGTAAAACTTATCCAACGTATGCCGCGACTCGGTGTACTCGAACTGCCGCCCGTCCTGCAAAAACGTCTGGTTGCTCACCACGATCACGTGGCTTTGGCCCTCGAGGTCGAGGTGCGTCTGGTCGTCCTTGCTGCGCGGCAGGGCCTCGATGGTGCGTTGGGCATAGGCAATTTGCAGCTGCAGCGTCTGTTCGATAAACGCGTAGATCGACTGCTCGGCAATCGCGCGGTCCAGGCCGGGGATCACGTCGGCCACGAAGTGGTTGATGTCGAGGATCACCCGTTTGCCGCCGATGCGCCGTACCCGTTTGATGCGGGTGATCAGGGTGCCCGGTTCGGCTTCGATGTGTTGCAGCAGTGAGCCTTCCAGTGGGAACTGGGTGAATTCGACCACTTCGGTGCGTACGTCATCGCCCAGGTCGGCGTGGGTTTCGTGGAAGCTGACGATGCCGCCCAGTTGGAACTCGATCGGGTTGGGCGACAACACGAAGGTGCCCTTGCCGTGGATCTTTTGCGCAAACCCACGCTCCTGCAGCTGCTCGATGGCCCGACGCACGGTGCCTCGGCTGGCCTGGTAGCTGTCCATCAATTCGGTTTCGGAGGGAAGGCGCGTGCCGCGCTGCAGGCGTTCAGTGGTGATGCTGGCAAGCAGATCCGTATAGATCTGGTTGTATTTGCTCATGGGGATGGCTCTTTGCCGGGGTTGCGGTCAAGGCAGGAACCTTAGTGGCAGAGAGGGGGTTTGTCCATTAGACCCTTGGATGTATGCGGCTTGCAGCGGTGTGGTGGCCTGCAGAAGATAAACAAAATGTAACTCATACAGACGAGTTGTTGCTTTAACTCGTACAGACGAGTAGTTTTGCCCTCGGCGTGCTGCCAATGACTGCCCCTCAAATAAAAAAATCAAAGTGGAAAACAAGCATGAGCCACGACTATTCGAACATTGCCCGCGAGATCCTCGAAAACCTCGGGGGCAGCGACAACCTTGAGCAAGCTGCCCACTGTGTGACCCGCCTGCGCCTGGCGCTCAAGGACCCGAGCCTGGTCAACAGCAGCGCGCTGAACCAGGTCGATCTGGTCAAGGGTTCGTTCTTTACCGGTGGCCTGTTCCAAGTGGTGATCGGCCCCGGCGAAGTGGAAAAGGTCTACGCCGCCCTGCGCGAACAGACCGGCCTTGCCGCCGCCACCATCGCCGATGTGAAGAAGAAGGGCGCCGACAAGACCAATGCCATGCAACGGCTGGTCAGGGTGTTCTCCGATGTGTTCATGCCGATCCTGCCCGCACTGATCATCGCCGGCCTGTTGATGGGCGTGAATAACCTGATGGGCGCCAAGGGCATGTTCATCGAGGGCAAGACGCTGCTGGAGGCGTATCCGAACCTGGATGGCCTGTGGAGCCTGATCAACCTGATGGCCAACACCTCGTTCGTGTTCCTGCCGGCGTTGGTCGGTTGGTCGGCGGCCAAGCGCTTTGGCGGCAGTGAAATCCTTGGCATCGTGCTCGGCCTGATGCTGGTGCACCCGGACCTGCTCAACGCCTGGAACTATGGCAAGGCAGTGGCCGGGCTCGACGGTCAAAGCCTGCCGTACTTCGATATTTTCGGTTGGTTCCAGATCGAGAAGGTGGGCTACCAAGGGCAGATCCTGCCGATCCTGATGGCGGCTTATGTGATGAGTGTGATCGAGAAATGGCTACGTGCGCGGGTGCCCAATGCAATTCAACTCCTCGTCGTGCCGATCACCACCATCGTCGTGACCGGTGTGCTGGCCCTGGCCATCATCGGCCCGGTGACCCGTCACCTCGGCATCCTGATCACCGAAGGCGTGGTCACCCTGTTTGACCTGGCGCCGATGGTCGGCGGGGCGATTTTCGGCCTGCTGTATGCGCCGCTGGTGATCACCGGCATGCACCACATGTTCCTCGCCGTGGACCTGCAGCTTATCTCCACCCAGGGCGGCACTTTTATCTGGCCGATGATCGTCATGTCCAACCTGGCTCAAGGCAGCGCCGCGCTCGCGGTGTTCTACACCACCCGCAATGCGCGGGACAAAAGCATGGCGTCGACCTCGGCGATTTCCGCGTACTTCGGCATCACTGAACCGGCGATGTTCGGGGTGAACCTGCGCTTCAAGTTTCCGTTTTATGCGGCCCTGGTGGGCTCGGCGCTGGGCAGCATTTTCCTGTCGCTGAACAAGGTGCAGGCGTCGGCCATCGGCGTGGGGGGCTTGCCTGGGTTCATTTCGATCGTGCCGCAATCCATCGCGGTGTTTGTGATCGGCATGGTCATCGCGATGGTGGTGCCGTTTGTTCTGACCTGTGCGTTGAGCATGAAGATTGTTCGGCCTGGGTACAGGGTTGCTTGATCTACCGCAATCGGGGGCAAGCCCCCTCCCACATTGAAACGCATTTCAAATGTGGGAGGGGGCTTGCCCCCGATGAGGCCCGAAAGGCCTGCACAAAAATCAACTGAAGGAACCCACCATGCAAAACTGGCAACACTCGGTGATCTACCAGATCTACCCCAAAAGCTTCCACAGCCACGCGGGTAACGCCACCGGTGACCTGCTGGGCATCGTGGACAAACTCGACTACCTCAAATGGCTGGGTGTCGACTGCCTGTGGATTACCCCGTTCCTGCGCTCGCCACAGCGCGACAACGGCTACGACATCAGCGACTACTACGCCATCGACCCCAGCTACGGGACCATGGCCGACTGCGACCTGCTGATCAGCGAAGCGGCCAAGCGTGGCATCAAGCTGATGCTCGATATCGTGGTCAACCACACGTCCATCGAACACGAGTGGTTCCAGCAGGCGCGCAGCAGCCTCGACAACCCGTACCGCGACTTCTACATCTGGCGCGACCAGCCGAACAACTGGGAATCCAAGTTCGGCGGCTCGGCCTGGGAATACGAGGCACAAACCGGGCAGTACTTCCTGCACTTGTTTGACCACACCCAGGCCGACCTGAATTGGGACAACCCCAAGGTGCGCGCCGAGGTGTTCAAGCTGATGCGCTTCTGGCGCGACAAAGGCGTGGGCGGTTTCCGCCTGGACGTGATCAACCTGATCTCCAAGCCCGCCGACTTTCCCGAAGACAGCAGCGACGGCCGTCGCTTCTACACCGACGGCCCGAACGTGCACGAATACCTGCAGGAAATGCACCGCGAAGTCTTCGAAGGGCACGACCTGATCAACGTCGGCGAGATGTCGTCCACCAGCCTCGAACACTGCATCCGCTACTCACGGCCAGAGTCGAAAGAGCTGTCGATGACCTTCAACTTTCATCACCTGAAAGTCGATTACCCGAACCTTCAGAAGTGGGTGAAGGCCGACTTCGACTTCCTGCAGCTCAAGCAGATCCTCTCGGATTGGCAACTGGGCATGCAGGCCGGTGGAGGCTGGAACGCGCTGTTCTGGTGTAACCACGACCAGCCACGGGTGGTCTCGCGGTTCGGCCATGACGGTGAGCACCGTGTGGTCTCGGCCAAGATGCTGGCGACCGCGCTGCACTTCCTTCAAGGCACGCCATTTGTGTACCAGGGCGAAGAGCTGGGCATGACTAATCCGGGCTTCGACAGGATCGAGCAGTATCGCGATGTGGAGACCCTCAACATCTTCCGGCTCAAGCGCGATGCGGGCGAGTCCGAGGCGTCGAGCATGGCCGCGATCATGCAGAAGTCCCGCGACAACGGCCGCACGCCGATGCAGTGGAATGCCCAGGCGAACGCCGGTTTCAGCAGCGGCGAGCCGTGGATCGGCATCCCGGCCAATGCGGCGCAGATCAACGTCGAGCGCCAGCTGGATGACCCGGATTCAGTGCTGCATCACTACCGTGCGCTGATCGCCTTGCGCCGTCATGAACCGCTGATCCAGGCCGGTGTTTATCGCCAGCTGCTGCAAGACCATCTGCAGGTCTGGGCCTACCTGCGCGAAGGCCATGGCGAGCGGCTGCTGGTGCTGAACAACTTCTACGGCACGCCCTGCGAAATCCAACTGCCGGACGGCGTCATCAACCCGGCCAGCGAACAACGCCTGCTGATCAGCAACTACCCGGACTGCCCGGTGCGTACGGGCACGGTAGCGCTGCGCCCGTACGAATCGTTTGTGTTGCACCTCAAGGACTGAGGCCCGTTGTAACCCCGTGTGGGAGCACGGGACGCTTTGAAAAACATAATAAAAATATCGGAGTGCTGCATGAAAACAACAATAAAGCTGGGCCTCGTTGCGTCTTGTCTGAGCCTGCCGTTTGGCGCTCAGGCGTTGGAATTCGCCGGTTACTTGCGCAGCGGCGCGGGCACTTCAACAGGCAGCGGCCCACAGCAATGTTTCCAACTGCCGGGGGCGCAAACCAAGTACCGTCTGGGTAACGAATGCGAGCAATACGCCGAGCTGGAACTGCGCCAGGACCTGCTCACCCTTGATGACGGCTCGGTGCTCAGCGTCGATGCAATGGCGTCGCTCTACAACAAGTACGATCGTGAGCTGAAATTCCAGGGCGAAAACAACGGCACCGCGCGCATGCCGCAAATGTATGCACAATGGTCCAACCTGCCCAGCCTCAATGGTGGCTCGCTGTGGGCCGGTCGGCGTTACTACAAACGTAACGACATCCATATCTCCGACTTCTACTACTGGAACCAGAGCGCCACGGGCGGCGGGATTGAGGACGTGCTGATCGGCGACCTCAAATACAGCTACGCCATTTCGCGCAAGGACAATCTGTATCAGAAGGCATACGCCACCCGTCACGACTTCAACGTCGCGGGCTTCAAGACCAACCGCGGCGGTGAGCTGGAACTGGGCCTGAGCTACATCGAAAAAGCCGGCGGGCGTGACACCAACAGCGGCTGGGCGATCACTGCGCAGCATGTGCAAAAACCTTTTCTGGGCGGCAAGAACAAGTTCGCCTTGCAGTACGGCGAAGGCCCCGGCACCGGCCTGGGCTACACCGGCAATACCTTCCTGGACAACAGCAGCAAAAGTTACCGCGCCGTGGAGTTTTTCGACTGGCAGGTGACCCCGCGTTTCGGTGGACAGGTCGAGGCGGTGTACCAGAAGGATATTCGTCCCGGCAGCCAGGACCAGACCTGGATGTCCATCGGTGTGCGCCCGGCGTACGCGATCAGCGAGCAGTTCAAACTGGTCACCGAGCTTGGGCATGATCAGGTCGACGCCACCGGCGGCACGCGCAAACTGAGCAAATTCACCTTCGCCCCGACCTGGTCCCCCAAAGGCCCGGAATTCTGGGCGCGGCCGGAGGTGCGCTTGTACTACACCTATGCAACCTGGAACGAGGCGGCCAAGCGTGCGGCGAATGAATTGGCGGCGGGGTCGGCGTTGTCTGATACCGGTTCTTATGGCACGGCGCGGCATGGGTCGAACGTGGGTGTGCAAGTCGAATACTGGTGGAAATAACTAGACCGTCGTTACCCCAAAGATTTGCATCCAGCCAATGATTTTTACAGAACAAAACAGCAGGTGAAGTCATGACCCTATCTAAACCCCTGGAACTGCTGGCGCCCCTATCCGGTGTGCTGCTGGCACTGGACAAGGTCCCCGACCCGGTATTCTCCAGTCGCGTGATCGGCGACGGCCTGTGCATCGACCCGACCTCGCAGACCTTGTGTGCCCCGTTGGCTGGGGTGATCAGCAATATCCAGGACAGCGGGCATGCCGTCAGCATCACCGACGACAACGGGGTCCAAGTGCTGCTGCATATCGGGCTGGACACCGTCAACCTAGCGGGCCAGGGCTTCACCCGGCGGGTGCAGGAAGGCCAGCGGGTGGAGGCCGGGCAGGCGCTGATCGAATTCGATGCCGACTACGTGGCGCTCCATGCGCGCAGTTTGCTGACCTTGATGCTGGTGGTCAGCGGTGAGCCGTTTAGCGTGTTGGCAAGCGGTCTTGTGGCGTCCGGCCAGCCGCTGTTGCAGTTATCCCCAAGTGAAGCCGTTGACGTGATGGACGAAGAGGAGGGCGATGCACTGTTTTCCAAGCCGCTGGCCTTACCCAACGCCAACGGCCTGCACGCTCGCCCAGCGGCGGTATTCGCCCAGGCGGCGAAGGGTTTCAAGGCCAGCATCTACCTGCACAAGCAAACCCAGAGCGCCAACGCCAAGTCGCTGGTGGCGATCATGGCGTTGCAAACGGTGAAGGGCGACACCCTGCAAGTGAGCGCGGCGGGCGAGGATGCCGAGGCGGCGATCAAGGCACTGGTGGCCTTGTTGGCGCAAGGCTGTGGCGAGGCGGTGGCGACCGTTGCCGAACCGGCCGCGACGGTGTTGTCGGCGACGTTGCTTAAAGGCGTGTGCGCCTCACCGGGTTCGGCATTTGGCCAGGTGGTTCAGGTGATCGAGTCCGAACTGGCCATTCCTGAACACGGTACGGATGAAGCGACGGAGCGTGCCGCCCTGGCGCGTGGCCTGCGGGCTGCCACCGCAGCCCTGCAAACGTTGCAAGACAAGGCTTGCGCCAGTGCCCAGGCGGAGATTTTCCGCGCTCATCAGGAATTGCTCGAGGACCCGACCTTGCTCGAACAAGCCCACAGTCTGCTGGCTGACGGCAAGAGCGCCGCCTTTGCCTGGAACCGTGCCACGCTCGCCACAGCCAAGCTGTTCCAGGGTTCAGGCAATGCCCTGCTGGCCGAACGTGCGGCAGACTTGGCGGACGTCGGCCAGCGTGTACTGAAGCTGATCCTGGGGATTCAGGACAGTGCCTGGGACTTGCCGGAACGTGCAATCCTGATCGCCGAGCAACTGACGCCTTCGCAGACTGCCAGCCTGGATACCCGCAAAGTGCTGGGGTTCGTCACCGTCGGCGGCGGCGCGACCAGCCATGTCGCGATCCTCGCCCGTGCCCTTGGCCTGCCGGCCATTTGCGGTGTTTCGGTCGACGTGCTGGGGTTGGCCAATGGCAAACAGGTGCTGCTCGACGCCGACAAAGGCGAGCTGCACCTGGAGCCGAACCTGGCCGAGATCGAACACCTGGAGGCCGCGCGCAAACAGCAGGTGCTGCGCCATCAGCGCGACGTGGCGCAAGCGTCGTTACCGGCCACCACCCGCGACGGCCATCACGTCGAAGTCACCGCCAACGTGGCCTCGTTGCAAGAAGTGGAGCACGCCCTGACCCTCGGCGGCGAAGGTGTCGGCCTGTTGCGTTCGGAGTTCCTCTACCTGGACCGCCACCGCGCGCCGAGCCCCGAGGAGCAAGCCGGCACCTACACCGCGATCGCCCGCGCCCTGGGCTCCGAGCGCAACCTGGTAGTGCGCACCCTGGATGTTGGCGGCGACAAACCGTTGGCCTATGTGCCCATGGACGCTGAGACCAATCCCTTTCTTGGCCTGCGTGGCATTCGCCTGTGCCTGGAACGTCCTGAGCTGCTGCGCGAACAGTTCCGCGCGATCCTCGCCAGTGCCGGGTTTGCGCGGCTGCACATCATGTTGCCGATGGTCAGCCTGCTGTCGGAGCTGCACCTGGCGCGCAAGATCCTTGAAGAGGAAGCGCTGGCGCTGAAGCTCACCGAGTTGCCGAAGCTGGGCATCATGATTGAAGTGCCGTCGGCGGCGCTGATGGCGGACGTGTTTGCCCCCCATGTGGACTTCTTCTCCATCGGCACCAATGACCTGACCCAATACACGCTGGCCATGGACCGCGACCACCCACGATTGGCCAGCCAGGCCGACAGCTTCCACCCGGCGGTGCTGCGCTTGATCGCCACCACCGTCAAGGCCGCGCATGCTCATGGCAAGTGGGTCGGTGTGTGTGGCGCGTTGGCGTCCGAAGCGCTGGCGGTGCCGGTACTGATCGGGCTGGGCGTGGACGAGTTGTCGGTCAGCGTGCCGTTGATCCCCACCATCAAGGCCACCGTGCGCGAGCTGGACCTGGCGGACTGCCAGATCATCGCCCGCCAGGTGTTGGGCCTGGAAGAAGCCGCCGAAGTGCGTGAGGCCCTGCGCCAATATCACGCGGCTACCGTTGAAACCTCACCTGTCGTGGAGCACTGAGCATGTTCGAGAAACTACAGCGGGCGTTCTGGAAGGCGCTGACGCCGGATTTGATTGCCGAGACCGTCACTGCGCCGAAGCAAAGTCTGTTGTCGGCCGACATGCTGAGCGCATTGGGTGGGGCGGATAATCTCAAGTCGCAGCAGCGTGTGGCGCTGACGCGGGTGCGGGTGCAGTTGCAGGACGCGGGGCGGGTGGACGAGGCGGCGTTAAGGGCGGCAGGTGTGTCTGGGGTGATGGTGTTGGCGGGCGGCGTAGTGCATCTGCTCACCGGCCTCTAAGCCAGGTGGAGATCCAAATGTGGGAGGGGGCAAACCCCCTCCCACATGAGGTTTGCTGTGTTCTTACAACTGCGGGTTATCTTCCGGCGGCTTGGTCTTGTCCACGCCCGGCACATGCAAGTTGCCTTCGACCACCTGGTTGCCTTCCAACTGCGGCTGGGTCACCCAGGTGAGGATGTCGTAGTAACGCCGGATGTTCGCCACAAAATGCACCGGCTCCCCACCGCGCGCATACCCATAGCGGGTCTTGCTGTACCACTGCTTCTGCGACAGGCGCGGCAGCATCTTCTTCACGTCCAGCCACTTGTTCGGGTTCAGGCCTTCGCGCTTGGCCAAGGTGCGGGCATCTTCCAAGTGGCCGGTGCCGACGTTGTAGGCGGCGAGGGCGAACCAGGTGCGATCCGGCTCGGCGATGCTGTCGTCCAGTTCATCCTTGATCTTGGCCAGGTACTTGGCACCGCCCATGATGCTTTGCTTGGGGTCCAGGCGGTTGGACACGCCCATCGCCTGGGCGGTGTTCTGGGTCAGCATCATCAGGCCGCGCACGCCGGTCTTGGACGTGACGGCCGGCTGCCACAGCGATTCCTGATAGCCAATGGCTGCCAACAGGCGCCAATCGACCTTTTCTGCCTTGGCATAGGCCCGGAAGTGTTTCTCATACTTGGGTAAACGCTGCTGCAGATGTTGGGCGAAGGTGTAGGCGCCCACATAGCCGAGCACGTCGACGTGCCCGTAGTAGCGGTCTTTCAGACGCTGCAACGTTCCGTTTTTCTCGACTTTATCCAGGTAACTGTTGATCTCGTTGAGCAGGCTGTTGTCGTCACCGGCGGCGACGGCCCAGCTCTGGTTGCTGGCATTGCCGAGGTCGAACGCCACGCGCACGTTGGGGAAGTACACCTGGTTCATCGCCACTTCGTTGGAGTCCACCAGGGTCAGGTCGATTTGGCCCTCGTCCACCATGCGCAGCAGGTCGACGACCTCAACGGCGTCTGATTCTTCGTATTCAATGGCAGGGTTCTGCTTTTTAAGCGCCGCCAGTTGCTCGGCGTGGGTGCTGCCCTTGAGCACCATAATCTTCTTGCCCACCAGGTCCGCCGCATTGGTCGGGCGGGACTGGCCATTGCGATAGATGATCTGCGGGGTGACTTCAAGGTAAGGGTGGGAGAAACGTACCTGCGCCTGGCGCTGTTCACTGCTGACCAAGCCGGCCGCCGCGAGGACCGGGCCGTTGGGCTTGCCCAACTGGCCGAACAGATCGTCGAGGTTGTCGGCGGTCTCGATCTCCAGCTTCACGCCCAGGTCGTCGGCAAAGCGCTTGACCAGTTCGTATTCGAAACCGGTTTCACCGTTGCGGTCCTGGAAATAAGTCGCCGGGCTGTTCCGGGTAACCACCCGCAATACGCCATCCTCCTTGATTCGCTCGAGCGTGCTGGGCTTATCAACACAGGCGCTGAGCATCAGGAAGAGTCCGGTTGCGATGAGCCATTTGGCGCATCGCGGGCGCAAAGCAGTTGGGGAGAACATCTGCGCAGTATACGCAAACGGCCCACGGCGCCATATCTCGACAGCGCGGGACTTGTCTGCTAGCGCCCGCAAAACTGTGCTGTAGCCCGCAGAAACGTGGCTTGGCAGGGGATTGTGACGGTTAAAATAACTGCGCCGAATGCCCACTATGACCCCTCGAAAGGGCTGTAATCCGGCCAACTGACGTTCGGCGCCAGCCACCGGTAGCGTTTCGGGTGCCGTTGGCGACGGTTTACGCTAGAATGCACGGCCTCAAAGCACACCCCCTTCCCGAGGCTGTCCCGAAGATGTTGATCCTGCGCGGCGCTCCTGCCCTTTCTGCCTTTCGCCACAGCAAACTCCTTGAGCAACTGAGCCAGAAGGTTCCAGCGGTTACAGGCCTGTATGCTGAATTTGCTCACTTCGCCGACGTTACCGGCGTGTTGACCGCCGACGAACAGCAAGTGCTGGCGCGCCTTCTGAAGTACGGCCCAAGCGTTCCGGTTCAAGAGCCTAACGGCCGCTTGTTCCTGGTATTGCCGCGGTTCGGCACCATCTCGCCCTGGTCGAGCAAGGCCAGCGATATCGCCCGCAACTGCGGCCTGGACAAAATCCAGCGCCTGGAGCGTGGTATCGCTTTCTACGTCGCCGGCCAGTTCAGCGATGCCGAAGCCGAGCTGATCGCCAGCAGCCTGCACGACCGCATGACCCAGATCATCGTCAGCCAGTTGGAACAGGCTGCCGGCCTGTTCAGCCACGCCGAGCCCAAGCCGCTGACCGCGATTGACGTGCTCGGCGGTGGCCGCGCCGCCCTCGAGAAGGCCAACACCGAGCTGGGCCTGGCCTTGGCCGAAGACGAGATCGACTACCTGGTCAACGCCTTTAACGGCTTGAAGCGCAACCCGCATGACATCGAACTGATGATGTTTGCCCAGGCCAACTCCGAGCACTGCCGTCACAAGATCTTCAACGCCAGTTGGGACATCGACGGCGAAAGCCAGGAAAAAAGCCTGTTCGGCATGATCAAGAACACCTACGTGATGCACAGCGAAGGCGTTCTGTCGGCTTATAAGGACAACGCTTCGGTGATCGTCGGCTCCGTCGCCGGCCGTTTCTTCCCGGACCCTGAAACCCGCCAGTACGGCGCGGTGCAGGAGCCGGTGCACATCCTGATGAAGGTTGAAACCCACAACCACCCGACCGCGATTGCCCCGTTCCCGGGCGCAGCCACCGGTTCCGGCGGCGAAATCCGTGACGAAGGTGCTACCGGCCGAGGCGCCAAGCCCAAGGCGGGCCTCACCGGTTTCACCGTGTCCAACCTGCAGATCCCAGGCTTTGAACAGCCGTGGGAAGTGCCGTACGGCAAGCCTGAGCGCATTGTGACCGCGCTGGACATCATGATCGAAGGCCCACTGGGCGGCGCCGCGTTCAACAACGAGTTCGGGCGTCCGGCGCTGACCGGTTACTTCCGTACCTTCGAACAGTCCATCACCACCCCGCGTGGCGATGAAGTGCGCGGCTACCACAAGCCAATCATGTTGGCCGGCGGCATGGGCAACATCCGCGAAGAACACGTCAAGAAAGGCGAGATCCTGGTCGGCTCCAAGCTGATCGTACTCGGCGGCCCGGCGATGTTGATCGGCCTGGGCGGCGGCGCAGCTTCCTCCATGGCCACCGGCACCAGCTCGGCAGACCTGGACTTCGCGTCCGTACAGCGCGAAAACCCTGAGATGGAGCGTCGCTGCCAGGAAGTCATCGACCGCTGCTGGCAGTTGGGTGACAAGAACCCGATCAGCTTCATCCACGACGTCGGCGCCGGTGGTTTGTCCAACGCCTTCCCGGAACTGGTCAACGATGGCGACCGTGGTGGCCGTTTCGAACTGCGCAACATTCCAAACGACGAGCCGGGCATGGCCCCGCACGAAATCTGGAGCAACGAATCCCAGGAACGCTACGTACTGGCCGTCGGCCCTGAAGACTTCGCGCGCTTCCAGGCCATCTGCGAACGCGAGCGCTGCCCGTTTGCCGTGGTCGGCGAAGCCACGGCCGAGCCGCAGTTGACCGTTACCGACAGCCACTTCGGCAACAGCCCGGTGGACATGCCGCTCGAAGTGCTGCTGGGCAAAGCCCCACGCATGCACCGTTCGGCGGTACGTGAAGCCGAACTGGGCGATGACTTCGACCCAAGCACGCTGGAATTGGCCGACAGCATCGAACGTGTGTTGCACCACCCGGCCGTGGCGAGCAAAAGCTTCCTGATCACCATCGGCGACCGCACCATCACCGGCCTGGTGGCCCGTGACCAAATGGTCGGCCCGTGGCAGGTTCCCGTGGCTGACGTTGCCGTCACCGCCACCAGCTTCGACGTCTACACCGGTGAAGCCATGGCCATGGGCGAGCGCACGCCGCTGGCCCTGCTGGACGCTCCGGCGTCGGGCCGCATGGCCATTGGTGAAACCCTCACCAACATCGCCGCGTCGCGCATTGGTAAATTGTCCGACATCAAACTGTCGGCCAACTGGATGTCGGCAGCCGGTCACCCAGGCGAAGATGCACGCCTGTATGACACCGTCAAAGCGGTCGGCATGGAATTGTGCCCTGAGCTGGGTATCACCATTCCGGTGGGCAAGGACTCCATGTCCATGGCCACCCGTTGGAACGAAGACGGCACCGACAAGAGCGTCACTTCGCCGCTGTCGCTGATCGTCACCGGTTTCGCACCGGTCACCGACATCCGCCAGACCCTGACCCCGCAATTGCGCATGGACAAGGGCACCACCGACCTGATCCTGATCGACCTGGGCCGTGGCCAGAACCGCATGGGCGCCTCGATCCTGGCACAGACCCATGGCAAGCTCGGCAAACACGCGCCGGACGTCGATGACGCCGAAGACCTCAAAGCCTTCTTCGCCGTGATCCAGGGCCTCAACGCCGACGGTCACTTGCTGGCCTACCACGACCGTTCCGATGGCGGCTTGCTGACCAGCGTCGTCGAGATGGCCTTCGCCGGTCACTGCGGCCTGAACATCGTGCTCGACAGCGTTGCCGAGGATGCCTCCGAAATCAACGGCATCCTGTTCAACGAAGAGTTGGGCGCCGTGATCCAGGTTCGCCAGGACGCTACCCCGGACGTGCTTGCACAATTCAGCGCCGCTGGCCTGGACGACTGCGTGGCGGTGATCGGCCAGCCGATCAACAACGGCGAGATCAACATCTCGTTCAACGGCGACACCGTGTTTGCCGGCCAGCGCCGCTTGCTGCAACGCCAGTGGGCCGAGACCAGCTACCAGATCCAACGCCTGCGCGACAACGCCGACTGCGCCGAGCAGGAATTCGACGTGATCCTGGAAGAAGACAACCCGGGCCTGAGCACCAAGCTCAGCTTCGACGTCAACCAGGACATCGCCGCGCCTTACATCAAGAAAGGCATTCGCCCACAAGTTGCCGTACTGCGTGAGCAGGGCGTCAATGGCCAGGTGGAAATGGCGGCCGCGTTCGACCGCGCAGGCTTCAATGCGATCGACGTGCACATGAGCGATATCCTCGCCGGTCGCGTTGACCTCAATGAGTTCAAAGGCCTCGTCGCCTGCGGCGGTTTCTCCTACGGCGACGTGCTGGGTGCCGGTGAGGGCTGGGCCAAGTCGGCCCTGTTCAACAGCCGTGCCCGTGATGCGTTCCAGGGTTTCTTCGAACGCAACGACAGCTTCACCCTGGGTGTGTGCAACGGTTGCCAGATGATGTCCAACCTTAGCGAACTGATCCCAGGCAGCGAGTTCTGGCCGCACTTTGTGCGCAACCGTTCCGAGCAGTTCGAAGCCCGTGTTGCCATGGTGCAGGTGCAGGAGTCCAACTCGATCTTCCTGCAAGGCATGGCCGGTTCGCGCATGCCGATCGCCATCGCCCACGGTGAAGGCCATGCCGAGTTTGCCAGCGAAGAAGCCCTGCTTGAGGCTGACCTGTCCGGCACCGTTGCCCTGCGTTTCGTCGACAACCACGGCAAGGTCACCGAGACCTACCCGGCCAACCCGAACGGCTCGCCGCGCGGGATCACCGGCCTCACCAGCCGCGACGGTCGCGTGACCATCATGATGCCGCACCCGGAGCGTGTATTCCGCGCCGTGCAGAACTCGTGGCGCCCGGAAGAGTGGGACGAGGACGGCGCCTGGATGCGCATGTTCCGCAACGCCCGCGTGTGGGTGAACTAAGGCTGTGTACAAGCTCAGCTTCTTCGTGCCCGACAGCCATGTGGAGACGGTGAAGACCGCCGTCTTCGCAGCCGGCGGCGGACGCATCGGCAACTACGACAGCTGCGCCTGGCAAGTGCTGGGCCAGGGCCAATTCCGCGCGTTGGACGGCAGCCAGCCGTTTATTGGGCAAGTTGGCCAGGTTGAAGTGGTTGAGGAATGGAAGGTTGAGCTGGTGGTGGCGGATGAGTTGATCGTGGCTGTCGTGGCTGCACTCAAGCTCAGCCATCCGTATGAGACACCGGCGTATGAGGTGTGGCAGTTGGCGGATTTTTGATCTGTTGGCTGTAGAAACAAGAAACCCGCTGGGCCAGTTTGGTCAGCGGGTTTTTTGTTGGCTGTAAGGGCCAATCGCAGGCAAGCCAGCTCCCACATTCGACCGCGTTTATCCTGAAGGAATGCAGTCGAATGTGGGGCTTGCTCGCCAAGGCGTTGGGACAGGCGCGTCAGATCTTTCCCACAGGCCTTTCAGGTTGTCCCTCGGAACCCATCTCCCTAGTCTCCCTGCTTTGTATTTTCTCAGTGGTGGAATGTTATGAGTCTGACGATCAGAACTGATATGCGGCTATTGCATGTATGACGATTAAGTCGAGCTGGTCGACTATCTGGATTACCACTGAGAAGGGGTCTGTTTATGGGTATGCACAATCCTCCTCACCCAGGGGAAATACTGCTTGAGGATGTCATTCCCGGGCTGGGAATGACGATCACTGAAGTTGCTCGACGCCTGGGTTTCGCTAGGGAAACCTTTTCAAGAATTCTTCATGGGCATGCGCCTGTTAGCCCTGATCTAGCTGTGCGGCTTGAGCGCGCGGGCATCAGCAAGGCCCAGATGTGGCTCTCAATGCAGAGCAGTTATGACCTGTGGCAGGCAGAGCATAGAGAACAGCCTGTTATTGAGCGGTTTGCTCGGATTGAGTAACCGAGATTAAAGAGCCCGGCTTTGGCCGGGTTTTCGTTGCTTGCGACATCTTGAGCTCTCGGAGATTTCCCACGAGCCTTTCAGGTTGTCCCTCGGAACTCTCCTCACCAATCTTCGCCAGTCGCTGCCCATTCAGTGACCGGGACTGGCGGGCAATCTGGCGTTTGACGTCGACGGCCCCCAGCGTGATGCGGTGCTGGGATTCATCGAATGGTGGAAGGTATCCAGTTGATGGTTGATCGAGTGTTGGATCTACAGGAAGTGTCGGTCAGTAACTGAATACACCACACTCTGTGGCGAGGGAGCTTGCTCCCGTTGGGGTGCGAAGCGCCCCCAAAACCTGCCACAGCGTTCTGTCTGAAAAAATGGGTGTTCTGAACAAAAGGCTGCTACGCAGCCCAGCGGGAGCAAGCTCCCTCGCCACAGGGGGATCAGGCGTTGATTGGGCGGGTCACCAACCGCTCCAGCGCCTCACTCAACCCGGATGCCTTGTCACCAATCAACAGGTGCCAAACACCGCTTTCCAGCTGGCTGACACCTTGGCAACCCAGTGCAGTGAGATCAGCTTCGGACAACCCCGAATCATCCCCCAACTCCACCCGCAACCGGGTCATCGCCACCGCTTCCAACTGCCGCACATTCCCACGGCCACCCAAGGCGCTCAGCCATTTCTCGGCTTCCTGCACATTCACCGCCATCGGCTTATCCACAGGCGCAACCGTCACAGGTGTACTGGCAACAAACGAAGGCATGGCCAAGCGAATCTCATCAGCAATGCTATCCGCCATCGGCCCAACCACCACCTGCAAGCTCCCGCCGTTCCCCGGCCGAACCACGGCCATGGCGCCCAGCGCTTTCAACTCCGCGTCCACCGCCTTGTTGCGATCAACCATGTCCAGACGCAGGCGTGTGGTGCAGGCGCCAACGCTCAGCAGATTCTCCGCGCCGCCCAGGGCTTGGATGTATGCCGTGGCCCGCTGGTTATCCGTCATCACCTCAGCCTGCACCACCTGGATATCTTCCCGGCCCGGCGTTTTCAGGTTGAAGCGACGAATGCAGTAGTTGAACACGCTGTAGTAGACCACCGCGTAGGCCAACCCCACCGGGAACACCAGCCAGCCATTGGTGGACTTGCCCCAACCCAGCACCATGTCGATAAACCCACCGGAGAAGGTAAAGCCCAGGTGGATGTTCAACATATTCGTGACCGCCATCGACAGGCCGGTCAGCACGGCATGGATCAGGTACAAAAACGGCGCAAGGAACATAAACGCAAATTCAATCGGCTCCGTCACCCCAGTCAAAAACGAGGTCAGCGCCATCGACAGGAAAATCCCACCCATCACCTTGCGTCGTTCCGGCAATGCATTGCGGTACATCGCCAAACACGCAGCCGGCAGGCCGAACAGCATCACTGGGAACATGCCGGTCATGAACTGGCCGCCTTTCGGGTCGCCTGCAAAGTAGCGCGTCAGGTCACCGGTCACGACCGCCCCGGTCACCGGATCGGTAAAGGTGCCAAACACAAACCACGCCATGTTGTTGAGGATATGGTGCAGCCCGGTAACGATCAGCAGGCGATTGAACACGCCGAACACGAACGCCCCCAGGCTGCCGCTTTCCATCAGCAAGACGCCGAAGCTGTTGATGCCATGCTGAATCGGCGGCCAGATCAAACCAAATATCACGCCCAAGCCGACCGCCGAAAACCCGGTGACAATCGGCACAAAACGCCGCCCACCAAAGAACGCCAGGTACTCCGGCAATTTGATGTCCTTGAAGCGGTTATACAGCCCGCCTGCCATCAAGCCGCTGGCGATCCCCGCGAGCATGCCCATGTTGATGGTGGTGTCCATCACCTTGAGCGTGGAGACCATCACCAGGTAACCAATCGCCCCGGCCAGCCCCGCCGTGCCGTTGTTGTCGCGGGCGAAACCCACGGCGATGCCGATGGCGAAGATCAGCGCCAGGTTGGCGAAGATCGCCTGCCCGGCGTCGTGCATCACCGCGATGTTCAGCAGGTCGGTGTCGCCCAGGCGTAGCAGCAGGCCGGCGATTGGCAGGATCGCAATCGGCAGCATCAGGGCGCGGCCCAGGCGTTGCAGGCCTTCAATAAAATGTTGGTACATGGCGTGTCTCCTTTTTTCTTGTTGTTGTCAGCTCAGCGGCCAGTGGTGTTGACAGGCTTGGCGAACCGCCTTGGCGCTGCTCAGGTCAAGCAGCTCAAGGCTCAGTTGCCGGCATTGCGCCGCATCCAGGTGGCGGACACGGTCCTTGATTTCGCCGATCTGCAGCGGGCTGACGGACAGCTCGCTGACCCCCAGGCCGACCAGCACCGGTGTGGCCAGCGGGTCGGATGCCAGGGCGCCACACACGCCGACCCAACGCCCGTGTTTCGCAGCGCCCGCGCAGGTTTGGGCGATCAGCCGCAGCAGTGCCGGGTGCAACGCATCGACGCGGGCGGCGAGGCCGGCGTGGTCGCGGTCCATCGCGAGGGTGTACTGGGACAGGTCATTGGTGCCGATGGACAGGAAGTCTGCATACCGCGCAAGCTGCTCGGCCATCAGTGCAGCGGCGGGCACTTCGATCATCACGCCCAATTCGGGGCGCTGGGTCAGTTCCAGCTCCACGCACAGCTCATCCAGGCGTTGGCGGATGTGCAGCAGTTCATCGACCTCGCTGACCATCGGCAGCAGGATCCGGCAGCGCGCCAGCGGACTGACTTGCAGCAGGGCGCGCAGTTGCTGGTCGAGCACGTCAGGGCGCACCTGGGCCAGGCGAATGCCACGCAGGCCCAGCACCGGGTTGGCCTCGACGGGCAGCGGCAGGTAGTCGAGTTGCTTGTCGCCACCCACGTCGATGGTGCGGATGATCACTGACTTGTCACCCATGGCATCCAGCACGGCTTGGTAGGCGTGGCGTTGTTCCTGTTCATCGGGCGCGGTGCGGCGGTCGACGAAGAGAAATTCGGTGCGCAGCAGGCCGATGCCATCGGCACCGTTTTCAAAAGCAACCTGGGCTTCGGCGCTGGAGGCGACATTCGCGGCGATCTCGATGCTCACACCGTCGGTGGTGTGAGCGGGTTGTTGGGCTTGCGCTTGTTGCTGCTGGCGCCGCAACTTTTGCGCGTCGCGAATCTGGTGTACTTCAGCATGGCGCGCATCGCTGGGGGCCAGTTCCAGGCGACCGTTGGCGGCGTCCAGCACCACGCGTTGGCCCTGGGGCACGTCGAGTACGTCGGCGCCCAACGCCACCACGCAAGGCAGGCCTTTACCCCGAGCCAAAATGGCTACGTGAGAAGTGGCGCCGCCTTCGGCCATGCAGAGGCCGACAGCGTGTTGCGCACTCAGTTGCAGCAGGTCAGACGGCGTCAGTTCATGGGCGCTGACAATCGCCCCGGCCGGCAATTCGAAGTGCCAGGCTTCACCCAGTAATGCGCGCAGTACCCGTTGTTGCAGGTCACGCAGGTCATTGGCGCGCTCGGCGAACAGCGGTTTGCCCAGGGCCAGCAGCACTGCGCATTGCGCCTGGATTGCATCGCGCCAGGCATGGGTAGCCGCGCTGCCTTGTTCAATCGAGCCGGTCGCAGCTTCGAGCAAATTAGGGTCTTCCAGCAGCGCAAGATGGGCGGCGAAGATGTCCTCTTCCTCGGTGTTCTTGCGCTGGCGGGCGTGGTCGAGGGTGCTGCGGATTTCACTGCGCACTTGCTCCAGGGCCGCGTCCAGACGCTGCAGTTGCTCATCGGCAGAGTGGTTGCCGGTGTCGGCAGGCAGTTCGATGCCGGTCAGGCGGAACAGCGGCCCGCACACCAGGCCCGGCGCAGCACACACGCCTTGCAACACACCGACTTCGGTATTCGCCCGGCGCGGCGCGGGGGCTGCGGCGGGGGCGTGGTGTTCTTCTTTAATGACGGCGGACAAGGCCGCGACCAACGCCTGCAGCGCCGCCTCAGCGTCCTTGCCACGACAGCTCACACGGACCTCATCACCTTCACCAATGCCCAGGCCCATCAAGCCAATCAAGCTGTCGCACGACGCCGACTTGTCGCCAAAATGCAGTTGCGCCTGACTGCTGAAACCCTGCGCGGCCTTGCGCACTAATGCCGCCGGACGCGCATGCAATCCGCCCCGATGGGTAATGCGTACGCTGGCGCTGGCTTCACCTGCCGAGTTATCCACAGGCGTTTCAGCCGACGCCGCCGAACGCGCCACGATCTGCAACAACGGCTCGCCGACCTTGACCGTTCGCCCGGCAAGCGCACGCAATTCAAAGCGCTCGCCATTGGTCAGGATGATCAGGCTGACCAGGCTCTTGCACTGGCGCGCAATGCGGTCCAGGTCAAACTGAACCAGGGCTTGGCCCTGGCTCACCCGCGCGCCGTTCTTCACCAGCAAGGCAAACCCCTCGCCATTCAGTTCCACCGTATCGATGCCCACATGCATCAACACCTCGGCACCGTTCTTGGCGCGGATCGTCAGGGCGTGCCCGGTGCGCGCGACGTGGATGATTTCCCCGTCAAACGGCGCGTGCAGGCAATCATTCAGCGGGTCGATGGCAATGCCGTCGCCCATGGCGCCACTGGCGAACACGTCGTCGGGAACATTGCCCAGGGTCAGTACCGGCCCGCTGAGGGGCGCGCAGAGGGTCAGATCATTATTGTTGTTGGACATGGGCACGGTACTCATCAGGAAAACACGGCACTCGACTCAGTGAGTGCGAGTGACTTTGCTCAGGTGGCGCGGTTGGTCCGGGTCCATGCCCCGGGCGACCGCCAGGCCTGCGGCCATCACGTAGAAACTCTGGATCGCCAGGATCGGGTCCAGGCTCGGGTGTTCGGCGCGGCTCAACGTCAGGTCGCGCTCGGCGATATCGTCCGGCGCGGCCAGCAGCACGCGGGCACCGCGTTGACGCATGTCGGCGGCGAGGCTCAGCAGGCCGGCTTGCTCGGCGCCGCGTGGGGCGAATATCAACAGCGGATAGTTATCGCCAATCAACGCCATCGGCCCGTGGCGCACTTCGGCGCTGCTGAACGCTTCAGCCTGGATCGCCGAGGTTTCCTTGAGCTTGAGCGCGGCTTCCTGGGCGATGGCAAAGCCGGCGCCTCGGCCGATGACCATCAATTGCTGGCAGTCGCGCAGGGCGTCGATGGCTGTGCTCCAATCCTGCTTGGCGGCTGTACGCAGCTCGTCGGGCAGGGCGCGGCAGGCTTCGAGCAAATCGGCTTCCTGGTTCCAGTGGCCGATCAACAACGCGCTGGCGCTGAGGGTGGCGATAAAGCTTTTGGTGGCGGCCACGCTGTGTTCCGGCCCGGCGCACAGCGGTATATGAAACTCGCAGGCGGCTTCCAAGGGCGAATCTTCGGCGTTGACCAGCGAAACGCTCAAGGCGCCACGTTTACGCAGCAGGCGCAGGCTGTTGACCAGGTCCGGGCTCTGCCCCGATTGGGAAAACCCAAATGCCACCTGGCCGCTGACTTTCATCGGCGCTTGCAACAAGGTCACCACGGACATGGGCAATGACGCGACCGGAATGCCCACATGCTGCATGGCCAAGTACGCGAAGTAGCTGGCGGCATGGTCCGAGCTGCCACGGGCGATGGTCATCGCCACTTGCGGCGGCTGGCGGCGCAGGCGGCCGGCGACTTCCTCCAGCAACGGGTCCAGGCGTTGCAGCTGCGCCGCGACGGCGTCGCAGGAGGCCAGGGCCTCTTCAAGCATTTTTGAAGTCAATGGTTTCTCCTTCGACCATTACGTCGGTGAGTGTCAGGGAGCGGTTCAGGCGCACGCAGTCGGCAAAACTGCCGGGTTGCAGGCGGCCGCGTTCTTCCAGGCCCAGGTAGTCCGCGGGAAATTGCGACAGGCGTTGTGAGGCTTCGCTGATGGGCAGGCCGATCTTCACCAGGTTGCGCAGCGCCTGGTCCATGGTCAGCGTGCTGCCGGCCAGGGTGCCGTCGGCCAGGCGTACGCCGCCCAGGCATTTGGTCACGGTGTGGCTGCCCAGCTTGTATTCGCCATCGGGCATGCCGGCGGCGGCGGTGGAGTCGGTGACGCAGTACAGGCAGGGGATCGCGCGCAGTGCCACGCGCATGGCGCCGGGGTGGACGTGCAGCAGGTCGGGGATCAATTCGGCGTACGTGGCATGCGCCAACGCGGCGCCGACGATGCCCGGTTCGCGGTGATGCAGCGGGCTCATGGCGTTGTACAAATGCGTGAAGCTGGTGGCACCGGCGGCGAGGGCGGCGACGCCTTCTTCATAGCTGCCCAGGGTGTGGCCGATTTGCATGCGCACGCCGCGTTCGCTGAGGGCGCGGATCAGCGCATCGTGGCCGACGATTTCCGGCGCGATGGTGATCACCCGGATCGGCGCCAGGCGCAGGTAGGCTTCCACTTCGGCCATCAACGCGGTGTGGGCGAAGTTGGGTTGGGCGCCGAGTTTGCCTGGGTTGATGTAGGGACCTTCCAAGTGCACGCCGAGCACACGGGCGCTGCCTGTAGGACGTTGCTCGCAGAAGGTGCCGAGCTGGCCGAGCACGCGGGAGATTTCATCCACCGGTGCCGTCATGGTGGTGGCCAGCAGCGAGGTGGTGCCGAAACGCACATGGGTGCGGGTGATGGTCTCGAAGGCTTCAACGCCTTCCATGATGTCCTTGCCGCCACCGCCGTGCACATGCAGGTCGATAAAGCCGGGCAGCAAGTAGGGCACGTCGTTGTCAGCCGGGTCGCACGGCGTGCCTTCGATGGCGACGACCTTGCCGTGCTCGTGCACCAGGCGGCCGCGAATCCAGCCGCTGGGCGTGAGGATGTTGTCTTCGGACATGGGCAGTTCTCTAAATTCGCAGTTCAGCGGAATAGTCATGGCGGCGCAGTTCTGCGACGAAGTCGTAGTAGTCGTTGCGGCAGTAGGTGTCGGTGATTTCAATCGGGGTGTTGTCGGCGGTGTAGCCGACCCGGGTCATCAGCAACATGGCGGTGCCGGGAGCAATACCTACCAGCTTGGCGAACTCATCCGAGGCATTAATGGCCTGGATGTGCTGCAGGGCACGCACGACGGGCTTACCGATGCTTTCCAGGTATTCGTACAGCGAATTGCCGATGGCTTGCGGGTGGGGCAGCACGGAGGCGGGCATGGCGGTCATTTCAATCGCCATGACCGTGTCATCGGCTTTGCGCAGGCGTTTGAGGCGCGCCACTTTGTCGGTGGGCGACAGGCCCAGGCGGATCAGCTCTTCGTGGGTCGGCGGGGTGATATCGCGCTCCAGCCACTGGGAGGTGGGGACAAAACCCTTCAGCCGCAGCATCTCGCTGAAGCCCGACAGGCGTGACAACGGTTGTTCCAGGCGCGGCGTGATAAACGTGCCGGAGCCTTGGCTGCGGCGGATGAGGCCTTGGGCAAACAGCACTTCCAGCGCTTTACGCGCAGTCACTCGCGAAATACTCAACTGCTCGCTGAGGGCGCGCTCCGACGGCAGTGCTTGTTCGGATTTCCACTGGCCGGCATGGATCGCCGCTTCGAGGTTGCGCGCCAGTTGCAGGTACAGCGGCGTGGATTGTTTGTCGTCGGGACGCAGCGTCAGGATGGGGTTCATCTGTGAGGTTTCCGATGCGGTTATTGGAGTGTTGTCGCCCGGTATGGGCCGGAAATTAATACCACTTAAATACCATGTCAATGCTGCCAAAACGGTGCAAGCACCGGTTTTATGGCGCTCTATTGGTGCCTGGTATCAAGTGGTATTAGAGAGGTCTTTATCGCGCACAGAAGTGCGCAGCCCGCACGGTGAACTGGTATTCACCGGCAGGCCCTGCCAGGGGCAGGAATTATTTTCAGATTATTTTACGAACGGTACGAGATTACGGCCGAATCTCGATCAGGGTGCCGTCTTTGACCAGGGTCCAGACTTCACGCATATCCACATTGCGCATGCCGATGCAGCCGTCGGTCCAGTCCAGGGTGTGGAACCACTGCTCCGGGTAATCCTCGGTGTCGGGGGTGCCGTGGATCATGATCATGCTGCCCGGCTTCACGCCTTCGCGGCGGGCGCGGGCGGCGTCGCTGATATTCGGGTAGGAGATGTGCATGGCCAGGTTGAAGCGCTCGCTGGTCTTGCGCCAGTCGATCCAGTACAGGCCCTCCGGCGTGCGGCGGTCGCCCTCGATCAACTTGTGGCCCTTGGGGTTTTTGCCCAGGGAAATACGGTAGGTCTTGAAGGGCTTGCCGTCGTTGATCAACTGCAGCTGGTGGGCGGACTTGAGCACCAGGACTTTTTCGACGGTTTTACCGCCCAGGGTTTCCACGGTGGAGGCGGATGACAGGGTAACGAACGACAGGCAGATAAGAGCAAGCAACCAACGCATTGAAACGGTATCCCTTTAAAGGCCATCTGCCGGAGTGTTATTGGGTGGGCTTGCCCATTGGCGGCACGGCCTCGCTGCGCACCGGGAACGACTGTTGCCGACGGTCAGCGAAAAAGTATTCTAGGGTACGCCCCACGGTGCGGAAAGCCAGCTCGGACCAAGGGATGTCGGCTTCGTCGAACAACTGCACTTCAAGGCTTTCGGGGCCGGCGGCGTAATCCAGGTCCACCAGCTCGGCGCGGTAGAAGATATGCACCTGGTTGATGTGCGGCACGTCGATCAGCGTGTAGAGGCTCAGGTTGTGCACGCGGGCGCAGGCTTCTTCCAGGGTTTCGCGGGCGGCGGCCTGTTGCACCGTCTCGCCGTTCTCCATAAACCCTGCGGGCAGGGTCCAGTAACCCAGGCGCGGCTCGATGGCGCGGCGGCACAGCAGCACTTTATCGCCCCACACCGGTACGGTGCCGGCGACGATATTGGGGTTCTGGTAGTGGATGGTCGAGCAGTGATCACACACAAAGCGCAGGCGGCCGTCGCCTTCGGGGATGCGTTGGGTAACCGGTTTACCGCACTGGCTGCAGAAATTCATGCTGGGGTTCCTGGAAAGTGCGTCTATCTTGGCGTGACGGGCAGGGCGCTGCAAGTTGTCGTTTAGCGACACTGCGCGGGTTTTGGGGTTGGGCACCCGCACGCTTTGGTGCATGATGCAAGGTAGCCAACAGACCGAGATGACTCATGCTGGACGAGCTACTTCGCCGGGTAAGCAATCACACGCCGCATACGCTGGAAACGGACGGACGTTTCCCCGAGGCCGCTGTATTGGTGCCGATTACCCGCAGTGACGAACCTGAGCTGATCCTGACCCTGCGCGCCAGCGGCCTGTCGACCCATGGTGGCGAAGTGGCCTTCCCCGGCGGGCGCCGCGACCCCGAAGACCCGGACCTGATCTTCACCGCGCTGCGCGAGGCCGAAGAAGAAATCGGCCTGCCGCCTGGGCTGGTCGAAGTGATCGGCCCCCTGAGCCCGTTGATCTCCTTGCATGGCATTCGCGTCACGCCGTATGTGGGCGTTATCCCCGATTACGTCGAATACCTGGCCAACGATGCCGAGATTGCCGCCGTTTTCAGCGTGCCGTTGGACTTCTTCCGACAGGATCCGCGCGAACATACCCATCGGATTGATTACCAGGGCCGCAGTTGGTACGTGCCCAGCTATCGGTTCGGCGAATACAAGATTTGGGGGCTGACGGCAATCATGATCGTCGAACTGATCAATCTGCTCTATGACGACGCTCAGATCAGCCTGCATCAGCCGCCCAAGAGCTTCATCAATACCTAAGCCATCGTTTGAATGGCAATGCCGTGAGGGAAAACCATGAAATACCGCCTGGGCGACGCCCGTGTCGAGACTCATCCACAGAGCTGGGTGGCACCGAATGCCACACTGGTGGGCAAGGTCAAGCTGGAGGAGGGCGCCAACGTCTGGTTCAACGCGGTGTTGCGTGGCGACAACGAACTGATCCTGATCGGCAAGAACAGTAACGTGCAGGACGGTAGCGTGATGCACACCGACATGGGCTACCCGCTGACCCTGGGCACCGGCGTGACCATTGGTCATAACGCCATGTTGCATGGTTGCACTGTCGACGATTACAGCCTGATCGGCATTAATGCTGTGATCCTCAACGGCGCGAAGATCGGCAAACATTGCATCATCGGCGCCAACTCGCTGATCGGCGAAGGCAAGGAAATCCCGGATGGTTCGCTGGTGATGGGCTCGCCGGGCAAGGTGGTGCGTGAACTGACCGACGCGCAAAAACGCATGCTCGAAGCCAGCGCTGCGCACTATGTGCACAACTCGCAGCGTTATGCGCGTGACCTGGTTGAGCAGGAAGCATGAACCCCATTGAACGCCCCGTCGCCTCGCCGTGCGTGAGTATTTGCGCGCTGGACGATGACGACCTGTGCACCGGCTGCCAGCGTACGGTGGATGAGATCACGCGTTGGAGCCGCATGGACAATGCCGAGCGCCGGGTGGTGTTAGGGTTGTGCCATGAGCGGGCGGTGGCGAGTGGGTTGGTGTTTATGGTCTCCGGGGAATCCGGTGCCTGATTTGTAGTGAGCGGGCTTGCCCCGCGCTGGGTGGCGAAGCCGCCCCATTTCAGGCACTGAGTTTTTCCAGTTAGAACTGAGTGCCTGGGTTTGGGGCGGCTTCGCCACCCAGCGCGGGGCAAGCCCGCTCACCACAAGAAGCCCGCTCACCACAAGAAGCCTGCTCACCACAGCAAGCCCGTTCACCACAAGAGGTCCGCTCGCTACAAGGGTTGCTGTGAAGTACCCTGTGCGGCATCACCCACAGGTCCGTCCTCCATGCTCTTCCTGATCGCCTACATCAGCAGCGTCGTGCTGATCAACTTCGCCTTCTCCACCGCCCCGCACCTCGACGTCATCTGGTCCGCCTGGGGTGGCCTGGTCTTCATCTTGCGCGACATGGTGCAAACCCGCTTCGGCCACGGTGCAATCATTGCCATGCTGGCGGCGCTGGTGCTGTCGTATGTCACGTCCGACCCGGCCATTGCCCTGGCCAGCGCCACGGCGTTCGCGGTGTCCGAGTGCATTGACTGGCTGGTGTTCAGTATCACCAAGCGCCCGCTGCACGATCGCCTGTGGATAAGTTCAGCACTGAGCATTCCCCTCGACACGTTTATCTTCTTCGGCCTGATCGGCGCGCTCACCCCGGCCGTGGCGGGCACCGCGCTGGTATCGAAATTCGCCGGGGTCACGGTGGTGTGGCTGATCATGGCTTGGCGAATCCGCAAGCGGGCCGTCGCCAACTGAGGCCAATTTTTACAGTTCATGTAAAATGCCCGCCTTTCTCCCCATGATCCGCTCCCCTGAGGACCTGAGATGACCCGAATCGGAACTCCATTGTCGCCAACCGCGACCCGCGTTTTGCTGTGTGGCTGCGGTGAGCTGGGCAAGGAAGTGGTAATCGAACTGCAACGCCTGGGCGTTGAAGTGATTGCCGTGGATCGCTACGCCAACGCGCCGGCCATGCAGGTGGCGCACCGTAGCCACGTGATCAACATGCTCGACGGCGCCGCCCTGCGTGCGGTGATCGAGGCGGAAAAACCGCACTTCATCGTGCCGGAAATCGAAGCCATCGCCACCGCCACCCTGGTGGAACTGGAAGCTGAAGGCTTCACCGTGATCCCGACCGCGCGTGCTACCTCGCTGACCATGAACCGCGAAGGCATCCGCCGCCTGGCCGCCGAAGAGCTGGACCTGCCGACCTCGCCGTACCACTTCGCCGATACCTTCGAAGACTACAGCAAGGCCGTCCAGGACCTGGGCTTCCCGTGCGTGGTCAAGCCGGTGATGAGTTCGTCGGGCAAGGGCCAGAGCCTACTGCGCAGCACAGACGATGTGCAGAAAGCCTGGGATTACGCCCAGGAAGGCGGTCGTGCCGGTAAAGGCCGCGTGATCATCGAAGGCTTTATCGACTTCGACTACGAAATCACCCTGCTGACCGTGCGTCACATCGGTGGCACCACCTTCTGCGCGCCAGTCGGTCACCGTCAGGAGAAGGGCGACTACCAGGAATCCTGGCAGCCGCAGGCCATGAGCCCGATTGCCCTGGCCGAGTCCGAGCGCGTTGCCAAAGCGGTGACCGAGGCCCTGGGCGGTCGTGGCCTGTTTGGCGTGGAGCTGTTCATCAAGGGTGATCAGGTGTGGTTCAGTGAAGTGTCGCCGCGCCCGCATGACACCGGCCTGGTGACCCTGATTTCCCAGGACCTGTCGCAGTTCGCCTTGCACGCTCGCGCCATCCTGGGCCTGCCGATCCCGTTGATCCGTCAGTTCGGGCCTTCGGCTTCGGCGGTGATTCTGGTGGAAGGGCAGTCGACCCAGACCGCGTTCGCCAACTTGGGCGCCGCGTTGAGCGAGCCGGACACGGCGTTGCGCCTGTTTGGCAAACCGGAAGTGAATGGCCAGCGTCGCATGGGTGTGGCGCTGGCGCGGGATGAGTCGATTGAAGCGGCTCGGGCCAAGGCTACTCGTGCTTCCAAGGCTGTTGTCGTAGAGCTTTAAACCGCGTCGCGCCCATCGCGGGCAAGCCCGGCTCCCACACTTGAATGAGTTCACAAGTCAAAATGTGTGAACCCGATCAAATGTGGGGCTTGCTCGCGAAGACGGTCTATCAGACGACCTTGTTCAAATCATTATCCCGCGTCTCTTTCAGGCACAGCACAGCGATCAAGCTGAGCAACGCCGCCGCCGACACATACCCGCCGACATAACTCAGCCCGCCCATCGCCACCAGCTTGGTCGCGAAGAACGGTGCCGCTGAAGCCCCCACGATCCCACCCAGGTTATACGCCGCCGACGCGCCGGTATAACGCACGCGCGTTGGGAACAACTCCGGCAGCATGGCGCCCATCGGCGCGAAGGTCACGCCCATCAGGAACAGCTCCAAGGCCAGGAACAGCGCCACCGCCCAGGTCGAACCGTGGGTCAGCAGCGGCTCCATGGTAAAGCCCGACAGGATCGCCAGGATCGCACCGACGATCAGCACAGGCCTGCGCCCGTAACGGTCACTGGCCAAGGCCGCCAGCGGCGTGGCCAGGCCCATGAACAGCACGGCAAAGCACAACAAGCCAAGGAAGGTCTCGCGGCTATAGCCCAAGGTCGAAACGCCGTAGCTCAGTGAAAACGCGGTGGTGATGTAGAACAACGCATAACACACCACCATCGACGCGGCGCCCAGCAATACGGGCAGCCAATGCTGGCTGAACAGTTCCACCAACGGCACTTTTACCGGCGCTTCTTTGGCGACGGCATTGGCGAAGACTGGCGTTTCATGCAGCTTCAAGCGCGCATACAGGCCCACCATCACCAACGCAGCGCTGAGGATGAACGGGATGCGCCAGCCCCAGCTGCGGAACTGCTCGTCGTTCAGGCTCATCGCCAGGATCAGGAACAAGCCATTGGCCGCCAGGAAGCCAATCGAAGGGCCCAGTTGCGGGAACATGCCGAACCAGGCGCGCTTGCCTTTGGGCGCATTCTCGGTCGCCAGCAGTGCCGCGCCGCCCCATTCCCCACCGAGCCCCAAGCCCTGGCCAAACCGCAGTATGCATAACAGGATCGGCGCCCAGGCCCCGATGCTGTCATAACCCGGCAGCAAGCCAATCAGCGTGGTACACACGCCCATCAGCAGCAGCGAAGCCACCAGCGTCGATTTACGCCCGATGCGATCACCGAAGTGGCCGAACAGCGCCGAGCCCAATGGGCGGGCGATGAAGGCGATACCGAAGGTCAGGAACGACGCCAGCATCTGCGCGGTGCCGGAGGTCTGCGGGAAGAACACCGGGCCGATCACCAGCGCAGCTGCCGTGGCGTAGATATAGAAATCGTAGAACTCGATGGCGGTGCCGACGATGCTCGCCGTGGCGACCCGTGCAGTCGAGTTGGTCGGGGCGGCGGTCGCGGCCTCGTTGTAGGTGGTGCTCATGGCGATATCCCTGACGGTCATTGCGCGTTTGGACGCGGATTATTATTGGTCGAACACCCATGGATCAGGGGTTGCGCGGGGTGGCTCGGGATGGGAGCGAACACCGGTCAGACAGGATGAAGCGGTGCCTGGACGCGTTGGGTGCGGGTAGCACGCGGTCGGGCGGGGCTTGGATAAGCCGCAGGGATTATAGGAAGGGGTTTGAACTTACAACAAGTCAAAATGTGGGAGGGGGCTTGCCCCCGATAGCTGTGTATCGGTCACCTGATGCAGTGACTGACACTCGGCCATCGGGGGCAAGCCCCCTCCCACATTTGATTGTGTTTTGTCTGGAAACTAAGCGGCGACGGGCATTTTGCTGGTGTGCCAGATCAGCACCTTGCTCACCCGGTTGTCTTCGGTCTCGAGGATTTCCAGGCGGTAGCGGCCGATTTTCAGGCACACCGCGCAGTCCGGGATGGTCTCCAGGGCTTCGGTGACCAGGCCGTTGAGGGTCTTGGGGCCATCGCTGGGCAGGTGCCAGTTCAGGCTCTTGTTCAGTTCGCGGATCGAGGCGGCGCCGTCGATGATATAGCGGCCATCCGGTTGCGCTTCGATATGCGGGTTGTCTGCACTCTGCTCGCTTTCGAATTCGCCGACGATTTCTTCGAGGATATCTTCCAGGGTGACAATGCCCAGCACTTCGCCGTACTCGTCCACCACCATGCCAAGGCGTCGCTGTTGCTTGTGGAAATTCAGCAATTGCAGTTGCAGGGGCGTGCTTTCGGGGACGAAGTAGGGTTCGTGGCAAGCCGCCAGCAACGCTTCTTTGGTCAGGCTGGCGTCAGGCAGCAGGTGCTGGATCTGCCGCGTGTTGAGTACGGCTTGGACTTGGTTGATATCACTGTGGAACACCGGCAGGCGGGTGCGCTCGGAGGTACGCAGTTGCTCGATGATCTCTTCGACCGAGTCATCCAGGTTGATGCCGTCCACTTCGCTGCGGGGCACCAGGATGTCGTTGACCGTGATGTTGTCCAGGGCGTGGATGCCTGGCATGCCGGGGGTACGGTTTTCGTCGGCCTCCGGTTCCGGTTCATCGTCGTGGTCGGGCTGCGGTTCGTCGCTCTTTTTCACCACGCCGGATGTGCGTGCGAACGGGCGCAGCAGCAACAGGCTGATGCCATTGAGCAGCCAGGCCAGGGGGTAGAGGATTTTCAGCGGGACGCCCAGCAGCGTATTGCCAAAGCCCAGCACCGCTTGAGGGTGGCGAGTGGCCAGAGTGCGCGGCAAGTAGTCGGCGAGGATCAGCAGCAGGGCACAGGAGATCAGCCAGCCGAGCCATGGGCCATTCTGCGCCCAGGCGTAGATCGCCAGCAGCGTGCAGAGGATCACCACCGCCGCGCGGCACAGGCTGTTGCACAGGATCAGGCTATGGCGCGGGAAGTTCAGGCGGGCGGCGGCCTTGTCGCCCTGGCGCGTTCCGGGGCGCAGGGCCAGCAGGTGTTGTTGCGCGGCCTCGATGGCGGTAAACAGTGCCGCCCATAACAGCAGCAAGGCAATTACCGCGAGCATCGGCCCCAGGGGCAAGTTGTCCATTTTTGCTGCCCGTCAGATATGCAGGATGTATTCGCGAACCAGCTTGCTGCCGAAATAGGCCAGCATCAGCAGGCAGAAACCGGCCAGCGTCCAGCGGATCGCCTTGTGCCCGCGCCAGCCGAGGCGGTTGCGCCCCCACAGCAAGACGCTGAACACCACCCAGGCCAGGCACGCCAGCAGGGTTTTGTGCACAAGGTGCTGAGCGAAGAGGTTTTCGACAAACAGCCAGCCGGAGATCAGCGACAGCGACAGCAGCGTCCAGCCGGCCCACAGGAAGCCGAACAGCAGGCTTTCCATGGTTTGCAATGGCGGGAAGTTCTTGATCAGCCCTGAGGGGTGCTTGTGCTTGAGCTGGTGGTCCTGCAACAGCAGGAGCAGGGCCTGGAACACCGCGATGGTGAACATGCCGTAGGCCAGGATCGATAGCAGGATGTGCGCGAGGATGCCCGGTTCTTCATCAATCACCTGCACCGTGCCGGTGGGCGCGAATTGCGCCAGCAGCACCGTCAGCACGCCCAGCGGGAATAACAGCACCAGCAGGTTCTCGACGGGAATCCGATAGCAGGCCATCAGGGTCAGTGCGATGACGGCGGCGGCAATCAGGCTGGCGGCGCTGAAAAAATCCAGGCCCAGGCCGACGGGCGTCATCAGGTGAGTAAACAAACTGGCAGCGTGAGCCAGCAGGGCGAGGACGCCAAGGCCCACCAGCAGGCGTTTGTCCGCCTTGGTGCCTTGGGTCAGACGAGTGCCCTGATAGAAAGTCGCAGCGGCATACAAAATGGCGGCGGCGAGGCTGGGTAGCAAACTGGGTGACAAAGGGAGCATAAATCCTGTTAAGCAGGCCCGAAAGGCGCTGAGTTTGGCATACCCCTGCGTAACACGAAAGACTCCCGGACCAGACAGCGGGTGTGCATGGGCGCAGTCTTCGCTATAATCCGCGACCTGCCCACGCCGCAGGCTCGCCGAGCGCTGTTTTTAATAGCGATTTACCACAGCCTGGGCCGCCATTACCTCGGTCTACCAATGCATTTCGATGAATAGGGCCTGAAAGGATCGCGCATGTTTGAAAACTTGACTGACCGTCTCTCGCAGACGCTGCGCCACGTAACCGGCAAGGCCAAGCTGACCGAGGACAATATTAAAGACACCCTGCGCGAAGTGCGCATGGCGTTGCTGGAAGCCGACGTCGCCTTGCCGGTGGTAAAGGACTTCGTCAACTCGGTCAAAGAGCGCGCAGTGGGCACCGAAGTGTCCCGCAGCCTGACCCCGGGCCAGGCGTTTGTGAAGATCGTCCAGGCCGAACTCGAAAGCCTGATGGGCGCGGCCAACGAAGACTTGAACCTCAGCGCCGTGCCACCGGCCGTCGTGCTGATGGCGGGTCTGCAGGGTGCGGGTAAGACCACCACCGCCGGCAAGCTGGCGCGCTTCCTTAAAGAGCGCAAGAAAAAGTCCGTGATGGTGGTGTCGGCCGACGTCTACCGTCCGGCGGCCATCAAGCAGTTGGAAATGCTCGCGGGCGAAGTGGGCGTGACCTTCTTCCCGTCCGACCTGAGCCAGAAGCCGGTCGACATCGCCAACGCCGCTATTAAAGAGGCCAAGCTCAAATTCATCGACGTGGTCATCGTCGATACCGCCGGTCGCCTGCACATCGACGAAGAGATGATGGGCGAGATCAAGGCGCTGCATGCCGCGATCAACCCGGTCGAGACGCTGTTCGTGGTCGACGCCATGACCGGCCAGGATGCGGCCAACACCGCCAAGGCCTTCGGCGACGCACTGCCACTGACCGGCGTGATCCTGACCAAGGTCGACGGCGATGCCCGTGGCGGTGCCGCGCTGTCGGTGCGTGCCATCACCGGCAAGCCGATCAAGTTCATCGGTATGGGCGAGAAGAGCGACGCGCTCGAGCCGTTCCACCCGGAGCGTATCGCCTCGCGCATCCTCGGCATGGGCGACGTGCTCAGCCTGATCGAACAGGCCGAAGCGACCCTCGACAAGGACAAGGCCGATAAGCTGGCCAAGAAGCTGAAGAAGGGCAAGGGCTTCGACCTCGAAGACTTCCGCGACCAGCTGCAGCAAATGAAGAACATGGGCGGCCTCGGCGGCTTGATGGACAAGCTGCCGAACATCGGCGGTGTGAACCTGGCGCAAATGGGCAATGCCCAGGGCGCGGCAGAGAAGCAGTTCAAGCAGATGGAAGCCATCATCAACTCCATGACCCCGGCCGAGCGCCGCGACCCTGAGTTGATCAGCGGTTCGCGCAAACGTCGGATCGCCATGGGTTCCGGCACCCAGGTGCAGGACATCGGTCGCTTGATCAAGCAGCACAAGCAGATGCAGAAGATGATGAAGAAGTTCTCCGCAAAAGGCGGAATGGCCAAGATGATGCGCGGCATGGGCGGTATGTTGCCCGGCGGTGGCATGCCTAAAATGTAAAGTATTCGAGCGGGAGCCCAGCTCCTGCTCCGACCCACAGGGATGTGGGATCTCCAGCAAACCCGCCGTTGGCGGGCGCTGACTCGCCGTTTTTACCGACGGCTCTATAGCAGATCTGAATGGCACGCTGATAGGCGCCAGAAAAAGACATTTGCAAAAGTCCGGATATTCCTTAGAATATGCGGCCTTTCGGGCACCTATGCCCGCTGTGCATTTAGATTTGCAGCACCGACTACAGGAACGATGTTCACATGCTAACAATCCGTCTTGCCCTTGGCGGCTCCAAAAAGCGCCCGTTTTACCACTTGACCGTAACCGACAGCCGCAACCCGCGCGACGGTTCGCACAAGGAACAGGTTGGTTTCTTCAACCCTGTTGCTCGTGGTCAAGAAGTTCGTCTGTCCGTGAACCAAGAGCGCGTAGCCTACTGGCTGAGCGTGGGTGCACAGCCATCCGAGCGCGTTGCAAAACTGTTGAAGGACTCGGCTAAGGCCGCAGCCTGAGCAATATGAACGCGACGCCAGCTGTTGCTGATGATTTGATCGTTATCGGCAAGATTTACTCTGTTCATGGCGTTCGCGGCGAAGTGAAGGTGTATTCCTTTACTGATCCGACTGAAAACCTGTTGCAGTACAAGACCTGGACGCTCAAGCGCGAAGGTAGTGTGAAACAGGTCGAGCTGGTCAGTGGACGCGGGAGCGATAAGTTCCTGGTCGCAAAGCTCAAGGGTCTTGATGACCGTGAAGAAGCTCGTCTTCTGGCCGGTTATGAGATCTGTGTGCCGCGCAACCTGTTCCCTGAATTGACCGACGGCGAGTACTACTGGTACCAGCTGGAAGGTCTGAAGGTTATTGATCAACTCGGGCAATTGTTCGGGAAAATCGATCATCTTCTGGAAACCGGCGCCAATGATGTAATGGTGGTCAAGCCTTGCGCTGGCAGCCTGGATGATCGCGAACGCCTGTTGCCTTATACGAAGCAATGCGTGTTGGCTGTCGACCTGGAAGCAGGCGAGATGAAGGTGGAATGGGACGCGGACTTCTAAGCGTGGCTAATTTGCGCATTGAAGTGATCAGTTTGTTTCCCGAGATGTTCTCCGCCATCAGCGAGTACGGCATCACCAGTCGGGCGGTGAAACAGGGGCTGTTGCAGCTTACCTGTTGGAACCCGCGAGACTACACGACGGATCGACATCACACTGTGGACGATCGCCCATTTGGCGGTGGCCCGGGCATGGTGATGAAGATCAAGCCCCTGGAAGACGCGTTGGCTCAGGCCAAGGCCGCCGCCGGGGAGAAGGCGAAGGTAATTTACCTGTCCCCTCAAGGCCGCCAGCTGAAACAGGCTGGGGTACGCGAACTGGCGAATGAGGAAGCACTGATCCTGATTGCCGGTCGCTATGAAGGCATTGACGAGCGCTTTATTGAGGCTCATGTCGATGAAGAGTGGTCGATTGGGGACTATGTCCTGTCTGGCGGTGAGCTGCCGGCGATGGTCCTGATAGATGCGGTTACACGACTGCTGCCTGGAGCTTTAGGGCATGCGGACTCCGCGGAGGAAGATTCCTTCACGGATGGTTTGCTGGATTGCCCGCACTACACCCGTCCGGAGGTGTATGCGGATCAGCGTGTTCCCGACGTATTGCTAAGTGGCAATCACGCACACATCCGGCGTTGGCGTTTACAGCAGTCCCTTGGTCGGACCTATGAACGACGCGCCGATCTTCTGGAAAGCCGCTCGCTTTCTGGAGAAGAGAAGAAGCTGCTCGAGGAATACATCCTCGCGCGGGACGATAGTTAACAACGTATCGATGGTAGGTCCATTGACTTACCTTAGGAGCACAGCATGACTAACAAAATCATCCTTGCACTCGAAGCAGAGCAGATGACCAAAGAGATCCCTACCTTTGCCCCGGGCGACACTATTGTCGTTCAGGTGAAAGTGAAGGAAGGCGACCGTTCGCGTCTGCAAGCGTTCGAAGGCGTGGTAATCGCCAAGCGTAACCGTGGTGTGAACAGTGCTTTCACTGTTCGTAAAATCTCCAACGGTGTTGGTGTAGAGCGTACTTTCCAGACCTACAGCCCGCAAATCGACAGCATGGCCGTCAAGCGTCGCGGTGACGTACGTAAAGCCAAGCTGTACTACCTGCGTGACCTGTCCGGTAAAGCAGCTCGCATCAAGGAAAAACTGGCTTAAGTCCAGCTTCCCGATGCAGAAAAAAGCAGCCTACGGGCTGCTTTTTTGTGCCTGAAATTTGTTAACTGTTCGCCGCTAACACAGCCTGGATGGCTACACATCTTTGTAGTGAGCGGGCTTGCCCCGCGCTGGGCTGCGAAGCGGCCCCAATAAAAGCACTGCCGAGTTCCAGATAGAGCCAATTCGCCTGGTTTGGGGCCGCTTCGCAGCCCAGCGCGGGGCAAGCCCGCTCACTACAGTGTTGTGTATATACCTACGGCTATCGCAGGCTGTGTTGCCTGCCCCCATGTTGTGACCGACGATGATCCACTGTGGGAACGAGCTTGCCTGCGATAGGATCTGACAGACGCCACATAATTTTGCCTGAGCCCCCATGCCCGCCATTGACCACCCCCTGATCGACCGCTTCCTCGACGCCCTCTGGCTGGAAAAAGGCCTGTCGGACAACACTCGCCAGGCTTATCGCAGCGACCTGGCGCTGTTCAATGGCTGGTTGCAGGAGAAAAACCTCGAACTGATCAACGCCGGCCGCGAGCTGATCCTCGATCACCTGGCCTGGCGCCTGGAGCAGAACTACAAGCCACGCTCCACGGCGCGATTCCTCTCGGGTGTGCGTGGGTTTTATCGCTATCTGCTGCGAGAAAAACTGATCGCCCTCGACCCCACCCTGCAAGTCGAGATGCCGCAACTCGGTAGGCCATTGCCCAAGTCCCTGTCGGAAGCCGACGTGGATGCCTTGCTCGCCGCCCCTGACCTGAGCGAAGCCATCGGCCAGCGTGACCGCGCCATGCTCGAAGTGTTGTATGCCTGCGGGCTGCGGGTGACCGAGCTGATCAGCCTGACCCTGGAGCAAGTGAACCTGCGCCAGGGCGTGCTGCGAGTAATGGGCAAGGGCAGCAAGGAGCGGCTGGTGCCGATGGGTGAGGAGGCGATTGTGTGGGTGGAGCGCTATATGCGCGATGCGCGTGGCGAACTGCTGGGTGGGCGCCCCAGTGATGTGCTGTTCCCCAGCTTGCGCGGCGAGCAGATGACCCGCCAGACCTTCTGGCATCGCATCAAGCACCAGGCCAAGGTCGCCGGGATCGGCAAGGCCCTGTCGCCCCATACCCTGCGACATGCATTCGCCACCCATTTGCTCAACCACGGCGCCGATTTGCGGGTGGTGCAAATGCTCCTCGGGCACAGCGACTTATCCACAACCCAGATCTACACCCACGTGGCACGCGCGCGCTTGCAGGATATGCACGCCAAGCACCACCCACGGGGGTGAAAACCGCCATTTTATCCCGCCACGGGCTGCCCTGTGGCCCAACTGTGGTAGGCTTTGCCGGTTAGCAAAGGGGACGGCCCACACCCGGGTTTCATATCGGCGTACCTGCACCCGTCCTTGCATCTGCCTTCAGGAGTTCCCATGCGCTTGACCCAGATTATTGCCGCCGCAGCCATTGCGTTGGTTTCCACCTTTGTTGTCGCCGATGACGCGGCCGAGCAGACCATTCGCAAGAGCCTGGCCAACCTGCAGCTCGACACGCCGATCGAAAGCATCAGCGCCAGCCCGATGGCCGGCCTTTACGAAGTCAAGCTCAAGGGCAGCCGCGTGCTGTACGCCAGTGCCGACGGCCAGTACATCGTGCAGGGCTACCTGTTCCAGTTGAAGGACGGCAAGCCGGTCAACCTGACCGAGAAGGCCGAGCGCCTGGGCGTGTCCAAGCTGATCAACGGCATCCCGGTGGCTGAAACCGTGGTGTACCCGGCCATCGGCGAGACCAAGACGCACATCACCGTGTTCACCGACACCACCTGCCCGTACTGCCACAAGCTTCACGCCGAAGTGCCTGCGCTGAACAAGCTGGGCGTGGAAGTACGCTATGTAGCGTTCCCGCGTCAGGGCCTGGGTTCGCCGGGTGACGAGCAGTTGCAAGCCGTATGGTGCTCAGCCGACAAGAAGGCGGCCATGGACAAGATGGTCGACGGCAAGGAAATCAAGGCGGCCAAATGCGCCAACCCGGTTTCCAAGCAGTTCGCCCTGGGCCAGTCCATTGGCGTGAACGGTACACCGGCCATCGTTTTGGCTGACGGCCAGGTGATTCCGGGCTACCAGCCGGCACCACAAGTTGCCAAACTGGCGCTGAGTGCCAAATAAACCAGCATCGTCGAACCTTTGACGATCATGGCCCGTGGCTAAGTCGACGGGCCATTAATTGAAAGCCGCAGTTGTGCGGCTGTTTTCCACGGCCGACCTAGCGTCGGCCGTTTCATGGGGAGTTCTTCAGTGAAACCGGTCAAAGTAGGCATCTGTGGGTTAGGGACCGTCGGTGGCGGCACCTTCAACGTACTTCAGCGTAATGCTGAAGAAATTTCCCGTCGCGCAGGCCGCGGGATTGAAGTGGCGCAAATTGCCACGCGTTCGCCAAAGCCTCAGTTCCAAACGACCGGTATTGCGATTACCAACGATGTCTTCGCTGTTGCCACCAACCCTGAAATCGATATCGTCATCGAGCTGGTCGGTGGCTACACCGTGGCCCGCGAGCTGGTGCTCAAGGCCATCGAGAACGGCAAGCACGTGGTCACCGCCAACAAGGCGCTGATCGCCGTGCACGGCAACGAGATCTTCGCCAAGGCGCGCGAGAAGGGCGTGATCGTGGCGTTCGAAGCCGCCGTGGCCGGTGGCATCCCGGTGATCAAGGCGATCCGTGAAGGCCTGTCCGCCAACCGTATCAACTGGGTCGCCGGCATCATCAACGGCACCGGTAACTTCATCCTCACCGAAATGCGCGAGAAGGGCCGTACCTTCGAAGACGTGCTGGCCGAAGCCCAGGCCCTGGGTTATGCCGAAGCCGACCCGACGTTTGACGTGGAAGGCATCGACGCGGCGCACAAACTGACCATCCTGGCGTCCATTGCCTTTGGTATCCCGCTGCAGTTCGACAAGGCCTACACCGAAGGCATCACCAAGCTGACCACCGCCGACGTGAACTACGCCGAAGCCTTGGGTTATCGCATCAAGCACCTGGGCGTGGCGCGCAGCACACCGGCCGGTATCGAGTTGCGTGTGCACCCGACGCTGATCCCGGCCGACCGCCTGATCGCCAACGTCAATGGCGTGATGAACGCGGTGATGGTCAACGGTGATGCCGCGGGTTCGACGCTGTTCTACGGCGCCGGTGCCGGCATGGAGCCGACCGCTTCGTCGGTGATCGCCGACCTGGTGGACGTGGTCCGCGCCATGACCAGCGACCCGGAAAACCGCGTGCCGCACCTGGCCTTCCAGCCGGATTCGCTGTCGGCCCACCCGATCCTGCCGATCGAAGCCTGCGAAAGCGCCTACTACCTGCGCATCCAGGCCCAAGACCATCCGGGCGTGTTGGCCCAGGTCGCCAGCATCCTGTCGGAGCGCGGCATCAACATCGAGTCGATCATGCAGAAGGAAGTCGAGGAGCAAAACGGCCAGGTGCCGATGATCCTGCTGACTCACCGCGTGCTCGAACAGCACATCAACGATGCCATCGCCGCGCTGGAAGCCCTGCAGGGCGTCGTCGGGCCGGTGGTGCGGATTCGCGTCGAACACCTGAACTAATGGTTTTGCTGCAAGGGCCCCGCAGGTTCGGCGGCCCTTGTTCAAGAATGCTCTAGAGGAGCCAGTCATGCGTTATATCAGCACCCGCGGCCAGGCACCGGCCCTGAATTTCGAAGACGTCTTGCTGGCAGGCCTTGCCACTGACGGCGGCCTGTATGTGCCGGAAAACCTGCCACGCTTCACCCAAGAAGAAATCGCTTCGTGGGCCGGCCTGCCGTACCACGAGCTGGCCTTCCGGGTGATGCGCCCGTTCGTCACCGGCAGCATTCCCGATGCGGACTTTAAAAAGATTCTGGAAGAGACCTACGGCGTGTTTTCCCACAGCGCCATCGCGCCTCTGCGCCAGCTGAATGGCAACGAGTGGGTGCTTGAACTGTTCCACGGCCCGACCCTGGCGTTCAAGGACTTCGCCCTGCAACTGCTCGGTCGTTTGCTGGATTATGTGCTGGAGAAGCGCGGTGAGCGCGTGGTGATCATTGGCGCCACCTCCGGTGACACCGGTTCGGCCGCCATCGAAGGCTGCAAGCACTGCGAAAACGTCGACATCTTCATCCTGCACCCGCACAAGCGCGTGTCGGAAGTGCAGCGTCGCCAGATGACCACCATTTTTGGCGAGAACATCCACAACATCGCCATCGAAGGCAACTTCGATGACTGCCAGGAAATGGTCAAGAACAGCTTCGCCGACCAGAGCTTCCTGAAAGGCACGCGCCTGGTGGCGGTGAACTCGATCAACTGGGCGCGGATCATGGCCCAGATCGTCTACTACTTCCATGCCTCCCTGCAGTTGGGCGGGCCGGCGCGTTCGGTGTCGTTCTCGGTGCCAACCGGCAACTTCGGCGACATCTTCGCGGGTTACCTGGCGCGCAACATGGGCCTGCCGATCAACCAGTTGATCGTCGCCACCAACCGCAATGACATCCTGCACCGCTTCATGAGCGGCAACCAGTACGTCAAGGAAACCCTGCACGCGACCCTTTCGCCGTCGATGGACATCATGGTTTCTTCGAACTTTGAGCGCCTGCTGTTCGACATGCACGGTCGCAACGGCGCGGCGATTGCCGGCTTGATGGACACCTTCAAGAGCGGTGGCGGTTTCAGCGTTGACGAAGAGCGCTGGACAGAAACCCGCAAGCTGTTCGACTCGCTGGCCGTGGACGACGCACAGACCTGCGAAACCATCGCTGAAGTCTACGCCCAGACCGGCGAGCTGCTCGACCCGCACACCGCCATCGGTGTGAAGGCCGCGCGCGAATGCCGTCGCAGCCTGGACATCCCGATGGTGATACTCGGCACTGCGCACCCGGTGAAATTCCCGGAAGCGGTGGAGAAGGCCGGGGTTGCCAAGGCACTGGAATTGCCGGTGCACCTGGCAAACCTGTTCGAGCGTGAAGAGCGTTGCACCGTATTGGCCAATGACCTGAAGGCTGTGCAGGCGTTTGTGAGCCAGCACGGCAACCGGGGTAAGCCGCTGTAAGGCACACCGCGTAGACAAAAACGCCGCTTTCCCTTCCTTGGGTCAGCGGCGTTTTTTGTTTTGGCAGGCCCCACTTGGCGCAAGCGACTAGGTGAGCAGTTTCTGCACGATGGCCAATACGGTGCTGAACGCTGTAAACATGGCCATGACGACCCCTAAGGGATACCAGAAATTCTCACGGGTTATCTTGTGTGTCTCAGCAGTGAGTTTGCGTTGCTCCGCATAAATGCGTGATATGTCGGCGTGAATCTTCTCTAACGCAGCTTGCTCTTTATCGTGTTCCAGCATCGTCTTTATCCTTCGCAATCAACAAGGGCCTTCTGACCTGCGCGTTTATCTGCGTGGCGGAGCCACCGGCGCTCACCGAGTATAGGATTCACCTCTGGTCCGAGCCTTCGGCAAACCTCAAAACGGCCCACCATTGCGTAAGCACTTGTGTGCGTCCGTTTTTTGGTTGTCATGTTGCAAGCGCATGCTGGAATCCGTCACCCCCTGACGGCCCCATAAAGACGATAAAGCGAACTTTCCTACGTCACAAACAGTCACTTAGGATAGATGCAGCTCCCGTTGAAACGATTGTTCCCGAACTATTGAGTGGTGATCGAGATGGAAAGTATCAGCCTATTGCTCGAAGAAGCACTGAGCCCTTATCAGGTTACGCTGACCACCTCTGGTGTGCAGGGCGAGTGCCTGGTGACGGTGAAGAATCCTGCTGGCGCTATCGTGGTCGAGCGTGAAGTCGATCGTGCGCAACTGATGGACAAGCGCGTGCTGGTGGATGTGGTGGATTGCCTGTTGCGCGACCTCAAGATTGCCGAAGGGCGACTGGAACCGTCGGTCATTGCAGCCTTGCGCAATGCTGCCCAGACGCGCAGCCCCGCCGTCGCATGAAGAATTGTTTAACTGTGGAAACTTCCTACAACGTCGCCGGTCAGATTTCGTAACAGCAAGAGCAAACATTGTGCTCCGGTGTTTGTGCCTTGCTGTACTGGTCTTTGTAGGCCACGTTTAACCCCGAGGTGTCTCCCCACCCTTCGGGGTTTCTTTTTGCCTGCGATTTGTCACGGTTCGGGTGAGTCCTGGAAAAAGCGCGAGTTGTCGCGCAGGTATTGTTCGCGCATGACCGGATCCAGCCAAGCAGCATAGGACTGCTGCACCTGTTCCTGTGGGATGTCGCGCAGCACCTGGTCGATTCGTTCAATGGCACGACGCCCCTGGGCGGTATCCGAACAGGCGATATGCGTACGTTGGTAGGGCATTGAGCCTTTGATCGGATAAAAGCTCAGGTCGTCCGAAGCAATCCTCTGTTGCAGCGCGTGATAGCGGATTTCCGGCCAATACCCCAACACCGCTTCCAGCCGTCCCCGGCGCTGCATTTGCAACAAGCTGCCAAGGGCGTCGTTGCCGTAATGAAGCGCCACTGTGTGTGCATCGGCGTGTTTAAGCTGCTCATCGATCACCGGGCCGTAGCTGCGCTCCGCCGTGGCACCCACCCGCGTTCCACGGGCGTCGAGAAAAGCCTGCAGGTCGAACTGGCCGTCCACGATGAACGGCGCCATGGCGTCCTGTTGGCTGCGCCGTATCGCGATGCCATTGCTGGGGGTAACGAACGCCTGGCGAGAAAACACCACGTACTTGGCCCGTTCCGGCGTCCACAGCAGCGATGGATCGCAGGTGAACGAGGGGTCACTCAACATTTGCGTGCCCCGAGCGCGGTTGACGTGCAGCACCTGATGCCGGTATTCCGGCAGGCGCTCGATCAGTATCGGCAATAGTTGATCCAGTGCGCCCTGGCCCTTGCGCGGGCCTTCGAAAATGGTCAAAGGTGGCAAGTCACGCACTAGCCAGATCAGCGTGTCTTCAGCGCTGGCCGGCAGGGGCCAGCCGCAGGCGAGCATGACGCTGAGGCCTAGCTGAATAAGCCGACGAGCCATCAGATCGCGCCGTCCTCGCGTAAACGCACAATCGCGGCCGCGTCATAACCCAGGCTGCCCAGCACCGTGCTGTTATGTTCACCCAACTGTGGCCCCACCCATTCACAGCTGCCCGGCGTGTCCGACAGCTTGGGCACGATGCCCGGCATCTTGAACGCCTTGCCGTCGGGAAGTTGGGCCTTGAGGAACATCTCCCTGGCAAGGAATTGCGGGTCGCCCAGCATGTCCTCGGCACTGTAGATCCGGCTGGCAGGCACTTCGGCTTTATTCAGCCGCTCCACCACCTGATCCAGCGGCAGTGAGTTCACCCAGCGATCAATCACCCCATACAGCTCATCGCGACGGCTGTCGCGTCCGTCATTGCTGGCAAGCGAGGGATCGTTGGCCAAGTCCTCACGGCCAATGGCTGACATGAAGCGCTTGAAGATCGCGTCCCCGTTGGCGCCAATCTGCACATGCTTGCCGTCGGCGCTGGTGTGGATCGAGGAGGGCGTAATACCGGGCATGATGTTGCCGGTGCGTTCGCGAATAAAGCCGAACACGTCGAACTCCGGGATCATGCTTTCCATCATGGCGAAGATGGCTTCATACAGCGCCACATCGACCACCTGGCCCAGGCCGCCGTTGACTTCGCGGTGACGCAGCGCCATCAGCGCGCCGATCACCGCCCACAACGCGGCAATCGAATCGCCGATGGAAATGCCGGTACGCACCGGCGGGCGGTCTTCGAACCCGGTGATATAGCGCAAGCCACCCATGGATTCACCCACCGCACCAAACCCTGGCTGGTCTTTCATTGGCCCGGTCTGGCCAAAGCCGGAGAGGCGCACCATCACCAGCTTGGGGTTGAGGGCGTGCAGGGTTTCCCAACTCAGGCCGAGTTTCTCCAGCACGCCGGGGCGGAAGTTCTCGATCAGGATGTCGGCGTTGGCCAACAGCTGTTTGAGGATGGCCAGGCCGTCCGGATGCTTAAGGTTCAGCGTCAGCGATTGCTTGTTGCGCGCCTGCACAAACCACCACAGCGACGTGCCTTCGTACAGCTTGCGCCATTTGCGCAGCGGGTCGCCGCCGTCCGGCGATTCGACCTTGATCACCTCGGCGCCGAATTCCGCGCAGATACGTGAGGCGAACGGGCCGGCGATCAGGGTGCCGAGTTCGATGACTTTCAGGCCGGCAAGCGGTTTGGCATTAAACGACATGAGGATCCTTGTCTGCGCGGGGCGGGGGTGTGATGCCTTTTAACATAGGCGAGCGGCCCAGGGATAAGGATGATGCAGCGCAGGATTCGTTGAATGGCCTCGCCATCGGTTAGACTGGCCGCCTTTCCCTGTCTCTAGAAGTCCGTTCATGGCCCAGCCGTCCACGACCTACAAATTCGAACTCAACCTCACCGACCTTGACCGCTCGGTGTACGAGAGCGTTAAACAGACCATCGCCCGCCACCCTTCGGAAACCGAAGAGCGCATGACCGTACGTCTGCTGGCCTACGCCCTCTGGTACAACGAGCAGTTGGCATTCGGTCGTGGCCTGTCAGATGTAGACGAGCCAGCCCTGTGGGAAAAAAGCCTGGATGACCGGGTTTTGCACTGGATTGAAGTCGGCCAGCCGGATGCCGACCGCCTCACCTGGTGCTCGCGCCGCACCGAACGCACCAGCCTGCTGGCCTACGGCAGCCTGCGGGTGTGGGAAGGCAAGGTGGTGCCGGTGGCGAATAACCTGAAAAACGTGCACATCGCCGCCGTGCCCCAGGAAGTCCTCGAGACGCTGGCCAAGGACATGCCCCGCGTTATCAAGTGGGACGTGATGATCAGCGAAGGCACGATTTTCGTCACTGACGACCGTGGCCAGCATGAAGTCCAACTGCAATGGCTGGTCGGCGAACGCGGTTGAAACGGTGGGAGGGGGCTTGCTCCCGATCGCGGCGGTTCAGTCAGCACCCCATCGACTGATACACCGTAATCGGGAGCAAGCCCCCTCCCACAATGACCTGTGTCGTTTGTAGCCTTGTTGTTTAACCGTTTTATCAAAGAGAAGCTCCCGTCGCCCCATGCGTATCGATCCTCGCCCGTTGCCTGCCGTCCTGCCGTTTCTCGGTGACTTGCCACCGCTGTTGACCCGTCTCTACGCCGCGCGCGGGGTGCAGTCCGAAGCCGAGCTGGACAAAAGCCTGGCGCGGTTGATTCCCTATCAGCAGCTCAAGGGCATCGACGCAGCGGTGGACTTGCTGGTGACCGCGTTGGAACAGCGCCAGCGTATCCTCATCGTCGGTGACTTCGACGCCGACGGCGCCACGGCCAGCACCGTGGGCACCTTGGGCCTGCGCTTGCTCGGCGCCGCCCATGTCGATTACCTGGTGCCCAACCGCTTCGAGTATGGCTACGGCCTGACCCCGGAAATCGTTGCGGTCGCGCTGCAGCGCGAGCCGCAGTTGCTGATCACCGTGGACAACGGTATCTCCAGCGTCGAAGGCGTGGCGGCGGCGAAAGCGGCCGGGCTGAAGGTGCTGGTGACTGACCACCATTTGCCCGGCGATGAATTGCCGGCGGCGGATGCCATTGTCAACCCGAACCAGCCGGGCTGTGAGTTCCCGAGCAAGGCCCTGGCCGGTGTGGGCGTGATCTTCTACGTGCTGATGGCCCTGCGGGCGCGCCTGCGCAGCTTGGGCTGGTACGAGCATAAGCCTCAACCCAACATCGGCGAACTGCTCGACCTGGTGGCCCTGGGCAGTGTGGCCGACGTAGTGCCCTTGGACGCCAACAACCGCATCCTGGTGCATCAGGGCCTGGAGCGCATCCGCGCCGGTCGCGCACGGCCGGGGATCAAGGCGATCCTTGAAGTGGCCAAGCGCGACGCGGCACGTATCACCTCCACCGACCTGGGTTTTATCCTCGGGCCGCGCCTGAATGCCGCCGGGCGCCTGGATGACATGAGCCTGGGCATCGAATGCCTGCTCACCACCGACGTTGCCGCCGCGCGTGAAATGGCCGCGCAACTGGACGGCATGAACCAGGACCGTAAATCCATCGAGCAAGGCATGCAGCGCGAGGCCCTGGCCCAGCTCAAGGACTTGCCGGTGGAGTCGATGCCCTACGGGCTGTGCCTGTTCGACCCGAAATGGCACCAAGGCGTGATCGGCATTCTCGCCTCGCGCATGAAAGAGCGCTATTTCCGCCCGACCATCGCCTTCGCTGATGCCGGTGATGGCCTGCTCAAGGGCTCAGGGCGCTCTGTGCCGGGGTTTCATATCCGCGATGCGCTGGCGGTGGTCGCCAGCCAGCATCCCCACCTGATCGCCAAATACGGCGGCCACGCCATGGCGGCTGGTTTGACGCTGCCCGAAGAAAACTTCCCGCTGTTTGCCGAGGCCTTTGATGCCGAAGTGCGCCGGCAGCTGCGCGAAGAAGACCTGACCGGGCGCCTGCTGTCCGACGGTACTCTGGCAGTGGAAGAGTTTCACTTGGAACTGGCCCGCGCATTGCGGCACGCGGGCCCTTGGGGGCAACACTTTCCCGAGCCGTTGTTTCACGGGGTGTTTCAGTTGGTGGAACAGCGCGTGGTGGGCGAGCGGCACCTGAAAGTGGTGCTCAAGAGCGAATGCGGGTCCGTGAAGCTCGACGGCATTGCGTTTGGGGTGGACCGTGAGGTCTGGCCGAACCCGACGGTGCGTTGGGTGGAGCTGGCCTACAAGCTGGATGTGAACGAGTTTCGCGGGAATGAAACCGTGCAACTGATGATCGCGCACATCGAGCCACGCTAGATCTAAGCAACACCACAAAACCAATGTGGGAGGGGGCTTGCTCCCGATGGCAGTAGACCAGCCAACTGATCTTTGGCTGACCCACCGCTATCGGGAGCAAGCCCCCTCCCACATTTGGTTTTGCGTATGGCAGAAATTACTCGGCTTTGTCCTTGGCCTGGTGCTTCACGATGATATCCACCAACCGTTTGGCCAGCGCCGGGTAGTTCTCGTCGAAGTGATGCCCACCTGGTAACTTCAAGGCTTCACCCACGGCGGTCTTGTCCGTGCAGCCGCTCTCGTCGACTTCTTCCGCACCGTAGATGCACACCACTTTCTCAGGCGGCAGCTTGGCCATTTCCGGGCCGGTGGCGGCTTCTTTGCCTGCGTTGCCCAGCCAACCTTCCACTTCAATCTCGAAGCTGCCAGTGCGCGCAAATGCCAGCAGGATGATCGCGTCCACGCGCTGTTGCTCGTTTTCCGGCAGGCGGTTGTAGATGGCCGGCAGTACATCGGCGCCGAACGAGTAACCGGTCAGCACGAAGCGCTTGGTGCCCCACTTCTGCCGGTAGTGCTGCATCAGCTCGGTGAGGTCCTTGGCGCTTTGTTCCGGGCTCTTGTGCTGCCAGTAGTAGCGCAGGGTGTCGATGCCCACCACCGGGTAGCCGATCTTGGCCATTTCACCGGCCACGTCGCGGTCCAGGTCGCGCCAGCCGCCGTCGCCGGAGAGGAACAGGGTGACGGTGTCCTTGGCTTGGCCCGCCGGTACTTCAACCACTGGAATTGCCAGGCCGCCGTTGTCCGAGCCCACCAGTTGCTTGCGCAGCTCGTTGTTCAGCACTTGCGGGTAATGAATGTCGTAGTCGCTGATGCTGGTCGTGGCACGTGGGGTATCGCGTACGAAACTGGCGGCATCATCCTCAGGGTTGTCGTTCCAGGCCACCAGCCAATTGCCGTGGGCTGAGGTTTTTGGCAAAGGGTCGTTGCAGCCTGGCTGGGTCATGGCGAAACCGACGGAGATGGCGTTGGCCTTGTCGTCGCTTTGTGCCGCCAGCCAGCGCCAGGCCAGGCTTGCGCCAGGGCCGATGCCGCTGACCAGCGTCGCGGGGCCCTTGAGCTGGCCCAGGGCGTTTTGCAGGGCTTTTTCCTGCAGCTTGCAGTCGTCCTTGGGCAGGATCACTTGGACAATCTGCGCCTTGCCGCCTTGGCTCAAGGCAATCAGTTGGCTGTCCGTCAGGGTTTCATCGGCCATCACGGCCACGGCCACACGGGCCTTGGGCGTGCCGTACGGGGTCACGCGGGTCATGACCGAACCGTCGGCCTGGGGTAGTTGCTCCAGGGTCGGCTGCGGGGCAGGGCGGTTCCAGTACCAATAGCCGCCACCCAGGACCAGGGCGAGCAGCACTACAAAGGCCAATACATACCGCCAGGAACGTCGAATCATCAGCGTTTCACCAATCCAGTCAAGCCGCCCGCGATCAGGGCGGCGGTATCGGCCAGTGCCACCAGCGGATCAAGTCCTGCGGGCACGGCCATGTAACGGGGTTCCCAGTCAGGCTGGAACTTGTCTTTGAAGCGGCGCAAACCTTGGAAGTTATACAGTTGCTCGCCACGTCGGAACACCATCGAGCCCAGGCGTTGGGTCAGCGGGGCGCCGCGGCGTGGTTGCAGGCCCGACAACGGCACCATGCCGAGGCTGAAGCGGGCGTAGCCGTGACTCTTATAGTGTTGAATCAGGCCGACCATCATGAACTCCATGGTCAGCTTGGGCGCGTCCGGATGGGCGCGCATCAGGTCGAGACTGGCCAGGTCGTGGTTGTAGGTCTCGAGCAGGTTGGCGAAGGCCACCGGGCGCCCTTCGAAGCGAATGATCGCAATGCGGAAGTGCTTGAGGTAGTCGTCGCTGAAACGTCCCAGGGAAAAGCCTTTTTCCCGTACGTTCTTGCCGGTCAGCCAGGCATCGGAGATGACCTTGAGTTCATCCATCGGCGCCGTGCCTGGTTCAAAGATCTCCAGGGACAGACCGTCGCGGGTGCCGCGGTTCCAGGTGTAGCGCAGGTCCTTCATCTCTTTGCCCTTGGCTTCCAGGTCAAAGCGTTTCAGGTCGACGCGGGCTTCTTCGCCCAGCTTGATCGCGGTGAGGCCGATGTCCATGTAGTACGGCAGGTTCTCCGCGCGGACCTGGTAGAACACCGGGCGCGCGTGGTGGATGTCGCACAGGTCGCGGAACTGCCAGATCATTTCGGCGCGTGGCTGGGTCGGGCCGATTGGGTCGTACAAGGCTACCAGGCTGCGCCCGCGACGGGCGTACATGAGAAAAGCTTCATCATTGGGATGGAACAGCAGCGCCTTGTCACCGGTCAGCGCCAGGCCGCCGTCGGGCTGGGACGAGGCCATCAGGATCTTGCTGGCGCGCTCCAGTTCATCGGGGGTCGGCAGGTGGATCACCGGGCGCGCGGTGCGCAGCAGCCAGGTGAGCGACACGATCACCAGCAGCACGGCGGCGCCCAGCAGCGAGCGCAAGCCGCGTGGGGCGTTGGCGTCCAGGGTGAACTGCCACCACAGTTGGTGACTGTAAGGGACGTCTTGGTAAGCGAACAGCAACAGCCAGATCGAGGCTCCCAGCACGCAGACACTGGCGACCAGGTACAGCGGCGAGAAGGGCAGCTCGGTGAGGCGGCTGGCGCGGTAGAACGAGCGGCGGAAGATTGCCAGCAGGATGGCGGTCATGGTCATCAGGCTGGCTTCTTCCCAATCGAAGCCTTTGAGCAGCGAGAGCAGGGCGCCCACCAGCAGCAGCACCATGGTCAGCATCCAGGCGGCTGACAAGCGTCGACGCAGGCCCTGGGCCAGCAGCAGGCAGAGCACGCCGATCAGGCTGGCGCCGAAGTGCGAGGCGTCAATCAGGCGGTGGGGAATCAGGAAGCCGATGTTTTCCAGGCGTGAGTCGATTTCGGGCGTGGCGCCGGAAAACAGCAGGACCACGCCGGACAAAAAAACCAGTACGGCCAGTACTGGCGCCGCCAGCCCCGAGGCGACCCGCAGGCTTTGCTGGGTCTGGAACAGGCGCTGGGCTTCGTTGACCAGCAGGAACACGCAGGCAATCAGCAGCGGCAGCACCACATAGATCATGCGGTACAGCAGCAGGGCAGCAGCCAATGGCGCCGCACCGAGTTTATCGGCGAAGGCCGCCAGCAGGATCGCTTCGAATACCCCCACGCCGCCCGGTACATGGCTGAGTACGCCGGCAGCCAGGGCCAGCAGGTACACGAGCAGGAAGGGCCCGAAGGGCGGCGCTTCCGGCAGCAGCATATAAAGGACGGTGGCGGCAGCGGCGACGTCCAGTGCGGTGATGATCAGTTGCAGGAAGGTCAGGCGGCGACCCGGCAGGCGCAGGGTACGACGGCCGGCTTTGACCAGCAGGTTGTCCGGGTAGGGCTGTTCAGGCAGGCGACGGCGATAAATGCCGATGCACAACACCACCGACAACAGCAGCACCGCGCCGGCGATGCCGCCGAGCAGGGTTTGCGGCAGATGCAGATAGGTGGATGCCGCGGGCAGGTTGCTCAAGGTGGCCAGTGCAGCCAGGGGCGGCAGTGCGCAGCCCAGGGCCAGGCTGGCGAACACCGTCATGTGGGCAACTTCCGACGCCCCGATACCATGGCGTGCATATAAACGGTAACGCACCGAGCCGCCCGAGAGCATCGACAGGCCAATCGCATTGCCAATGGCGAAAGCGGTAAAGCCGCCCAGGGCCAGGGTCTTGGCGGGTAGCTTCACCCCGGCATAGCGCGCACCGGAAAACTCGTAGCCCAATAGGATCACAAAGCCGGCGACGGCCGCGGCAAATGCGCCGAGCAGGGCGGGCTTGGGCACTTCCAGGATCGAGTCGTGGAGGGCGTAAAGGTCCAGCTCCAGCAGCAGGTGTCGGCAAGCGATCAGGGCGATGGCGAACAGCAGCAGCGTGACGGCCAGCCCGATGGGTTGCCGGTACTTGCTCACCAGGTCCAGCCAACGCAAACGCGTTGGCGGGATCGGTTGTTCTGCTGTGACGGTGTCTTGTGGTTCAGACGAGTTGGCGCGCATCAATCACCTCGTGGATTGTGCGCGACAGGATGGAGGTATCCAGCCAAGTTACCAATCCCTATGGACAAAATAATTACAAATATTAACGCGTATCACCGGGGTCGGCGACAGCGGCCATTGGTCGTAGAGGGTAGTGCTTGAGCATTCAGCATAGCTTGCAATGACATGGACTCTACAACCCGTGTGGGGTTTCATGAAAGATGCCATGCCATTGTTTCAGAAGAACTTTTTTACCGGATACAAAAAAGGCCACTCTTTCGAGTAGCCTTTTTTGATGTTTGGTTGCGGGAGCCGGATTTGAACCGACGACCTTCGGGTTATGAGCCCGACGAGCTACCAGACTGCTCCATCCCGCGTCTGTGGGCGGCATTCTACAGCCCAGCGGCGAGGTGTCAACCGTTAATGGGCCGATGGGTCAAATAAGTGTAATTTGACCTGCCAGTCACCCTAAGTACGCGATAGAAAACGCTTTTGTAGTGAGCGGGGGAGTTGTGGTGGAGTGGGGGTGTTGTGGTGAGCAGGGTTGTTGTGGTGAGCGGGCTTGCCCCGCGCTGGGTGGCGAAGCCGCCCCAACAAAGACACCGCCGAGCGCCTGATAAACCAAGTCGCCTGGTTTGGGGCGGCTTCGCCACCCAGCGCGGGGCAAGCCCGCTCACTACAAAAAAAACGGGCACAAAAAAGCACGCACAAAAAAAGCAGACACAAAAAAAGCAGACACAAAAAAGGCCACTCTTTCGAGTAGCCTTTTTTGATGTTTGGTTGCGGGAGCCGGATTTGAACCGACGACCTTCGGGTTATGAGCCCGACGAGCTACCAGACTGCTCCATCCCGCGTCTGTGTGTCGGCATTCTACAGAGGAACGCGTGTGTGTCAACCTGTGAATTGAAGAAAAGCGCTTGTGGTTCAAGTGGTTAGCTCTCCAAGCTGACGCCTGATGAGGCTCTGGGCCAGTCGGGCCGAGGGTTTCAGCTCTATTGGGATGCGAAATTCGATTGAGAAAATAAATTCATCTTGGAATTTTCCTACCGCTCAAGCGGAAGATTAAAACTACTGGTGCTATATACAGGTGTGAATGCGATACTGGCGCCCCGTAGGTTCACACCCCGTTTATATGACGCAGCGCAAAATCATCCACGTCGACTGTGATTGCTTCTACGCCGCCATCGAGATGCGCGATGACCCGAGCCTGGCGCAAAAGCCGTTGGCGGTGGGCGGCTCGGCGGACCGGCGCGGGGTGATCGCTACCTGTAACTACGAGGCACGCGCCTACGGGGTGCGCTCAGCGATGTCGTCACGCCATGCCTTGAAGCTGTGTCCGGACCTGACCATCGTCAAGCCGCGCATGGATGCCTATAAGGAAGCGTCGAAGGAAATCCAGACGATCTTTCGCGATTACACCGACCTGATCGAACCGCTGTCGCTGGATGAAGCCTACCTGGACGTGTCCGACAGCCCGCATTTTGGCGGCAGCGCCACGCGTATCGCCCAGGACATTCGCCGCCGCGTCTCCAACCAATTGCACATCACCGTGTCCGCAGGCGTGGCGCCGAACAAGTTCCTGGCCAAGATCGCCAGTGACTGGAAGAAACCCAACGGGTTGTTCGTGATCACCCCGGACCAGGTCGAAGACTTTGTCTCGCAGTTGCGAGTGAGCAAGTTGCACGGTGTGGGCAAGGTCACCGCCGACAAGCTCGCGCGCCTGGGCATAGAAGACTGCTTGCAGTTGCGTGAATGGAACAAGCTGGCGCTGGTGCGCGAATTCGGCAGTTTTGGCGAGCGGCTGTGGAGCCTGGCCCGTGGGATCGATGATCGTGTGGTGCAGAACGACAGTCGCCGGCAGTCGATCAGTGTAGAAAATACCTACGACGTTGACCTGCCGGACCTCTCAAGCTGCCTGGCCAAACTCCCCGAATTGATGGAAACCCTGGCCGGACGCATGGCGCGCATCGACAGCAGTTACCGTGCGGGCAAGCCGTTCGTTAAGGTGAAGTTTCATGACTTTACCCAGACGACGCTGGAACAGGCGGGGGCCGGGCGGGACCTGGAGAGTTATCAGCAACTGCTGACCCAGGCGTTCAATCGTGGCGGGAAGCCGGTGCGGTTGTTGGGGATTGGTGTGCGGTTGCTGGACCTGAGCAACGGCAACGAGCAGCTCGAGTTCTCTTGGTAGGAACCCGGAACCAAAATGTGGGAGGGGGCAAGCCCCTCCCACATTTGATCTGCAACACTTCGAGCGTCTCAGCGTGCTCCAGGGTCTGCGACTAGCCGCCCCGCATCCTTGGTCAGTGCCTGCAGGAATTCCTGCTGCAACTCGGGATCATTGCGGGTCAGTTCGATCAGGCTTTGTTCCAGCTCGCTGGCTTCCTCTTCCAGGCCCAGCTCCGACAGGCGCTTGACGCGGTGCACCCACTGGCTGACTTCGTCGTCTTCCAGATCGTCGTAGATCAGGCCATGGGCTTCCAGCAACTTGCCGCGCAGGGTGTTGCTGATCGCCAGGGTCGAGTCCGAATGCACATCGTCCTGGCCATCTTCCACGCTGATCTTCAAGGTCGTGACGCGGTTCAAGTCCTGCTCGGCAAACGGGCTGTCCAACAGGTTCAGGCGCAGCACGCCGTTGCGGTCGGTGGTCAGCTCATGCACTTGCTTGCCGGCAGTGACCTGCACCGGGCGTTCGCTCCAGGGCAGGCTCGAATACTCCACACGCTTGTCGCGCTGGACTTCATCGATGCCCGCCAGGTTCTGTTGCGCACGGCCGTGGGATTGCACGTTCATGAACGGGTTGAGACCGTCCACACCGTAGGTCAGCCAGTCGTGGGTCATGCTGGTCGGCAGGTTGCCGAGGGCGAAGATGTTCACCACGTTGGCGCCCGCGCCCGCCACCAAAGCGACCGCGCCCAAGGGCATCTCATAGAGTTTGCGCCAGGGTTGGTAAGGGGTGTAGCGATCGTAGCGACGGGTGACTTCGAACTCGGTGACCTCGAAGGTCTTTTGCTCGTGAATGCGTACCCGGCGTTGCGGCAGCTCCAGCACTTTGGGTTCGCCTACATCGATCTGCAGGCTGTGGTCGAGCAACTTACGCTCGACCCGCTCCTCGTGCTCACTGCGTTGCGACATCTGGTTGGCGCAGCCGCTGACCAGCAGGGCGCCGCACAAGGCGGCGCCCCCCAGGGCTCTGGTGTTTCGCTTGAACATGACTTCTCTTGATCTGGTTTTCAGCGACGAATACGCGCCTGAAGGAAAGACAGCACGTCAGCCACCGGCAACGGTTGGGCTTCGGCTTCGGTCCGGCTCTTGTATTCCAGATTGCCATCGGCCAGGCCGCGGTCACTGACCACGATCCGGTGCGGGATGCCAATCAGTTCCATGTCGGCGAACTTGATGCCCGGGCTGGTTTTCTTGTCCCGGTCATCCAGCAACACTTCAAAACCGGCGGCCGTCAGTTCGGCATACAGTTTGTCGGTGGCTTCGCGCACTTGCTCGGTTTCATAACGCAGCGGTACCAGGGCAACCTGGAACGGCGCCAGCGCGTCACTCCAGATGATGCCTTTCTCGTCGTTGTTCTGCTCGATGGCAGCGGCCACCACGCGCGATACGCCAATGCCGTAGCAGCCCATTTCCAGGGTGATCGGCTTGCCGTTCTCGCCCAGCACTTCGCACTTCATCGCCTTGCTGTACTTGTTGCCCAGCTGGAAGATGTGCCCGACTTCGATGCCGCGCTTGATTTCCAGGGTGCCCTTGCCATCCGGGCTTGGGTCGCCGGCCACCACGTTACGCAGGTCGGCCACGGTTGGCACCGGCAGGTCACGTTCCCAGTTCACGCCGAAGTAGTGCTTGTCGTCGATGTTGGCGCCGATCCCGAAGTCGCTCATCAGCTCGACCGAGCGGTCGATGATGATCGGCAGCGGCAGGTTCAACGGGCCGAGGGAGCCGGCACCGGCGCCAATGGCGTCGCGCAGTTCGGCGTCGGAGGCCATGACCAGCGGGCTGGCCACGCCAGGTTGCTGGGCGGCCTTGATTTCGTTGAGCTCGTGGTCGCCACGAATCACCAGGGCGATCAGCTTGCCTTCTTCTTCGGCGTGCACGATCAGGGTCTTGATGGTCTTTTCAATCGGCAGATTGAATTTCTCCACCAGGGCCGCGATGGTCTTGGTCTCTGGCGTATCCACCAGGCGCAGCTCTTCAGCCGGCGCTGGACGGGAAGTTTCCCGTGGCACGGCTTCGGCTTTCTCGATGTTCGCGGCGTAGTCGGAACCGTTGCTGAATACGATATCGTCTTCGCCGGACTCGGCCAGCACGTGGAATTCGTGGGAGCCGGCACCGCCGATGGAGCCGTTGTCCGCTTCAACCGGGCGGAATTTCAGGCCCAGGCGCGTAAACACGTTGCAGTAGGCCTGGTGCATGCGGTCGTAGGTGACCTGCAGGGACGCCTGGTCAGCGTGGAACGAATAGGCGTCCTTCATGATGAATTCGCGGCCGCGCATCAAACCGAAGCGTGGGCGGATTTCGTCACGGAATTTGGTCTGGATCTGATACAGGTTCAGCGGCAGCTGCTTGTAGCTGCTCAGCTCGTTGCGCATCAGGTCGGTGATCACTTCTTCGTGGGTCGGGCCGGCGCAGAAGTCGCGGCCATGACGGTCCTTGAAGCGAAGCAGTTCAGGGCCGTACTCTTCCCAGCGCCCGGATTCCTGCCACAGCTCAGCCGGTTGGGTGCTCGGCATCAACACTTCCAGAGAGCCGGCGGCGTTCATCTCTTCACGCACGATGGCTTCGACCTTGCGCATCACCTTCAAGCCCATGGGCAGCCAGGTGTACAGGCCGGAGGCCAGTTTGCGGATCATACCGGCGCGCAGCATCAGCTGATGGCTGATCACGACCGCGTCGGAAGGCGTTTCTTTCTGTGTGGCGAGCAAATATTGACTGGTACGCATGGTAGGCCGTTGTCGGTTGCTTGGACTTGAAATGACTTGGGATTGTACGGGCGCAAGCTGCCGCCGTACAGGCATCAGAATACAGGGCTGTTTGTAGTGAGGGCGCTTGCTCCCGTTCGACAGCGCAGCTGGAGCCGGCTTTTATAGGGGCGCTTCGCACCCCAGCGGGAGCAAGCTCCCTCACTACACAAGCATGTGTGTCAGTCGTCTACCGGTGGATTCAACCGAATCCGCCGATTCTCCTGATACCAATGCAGCGCAATCAGCAACAACGTCGGCACACCCAACATGCAGGTGATCAGGAAGAAATTGTGATACCCGAACTTTTCGACCATCACCCCCGAATACCCACCGATCAGGCGCGGCAGCAGCAGCATGATCGAGCTGAGCAGGGCGTATTGGGTGGCGGAGAACTTCAGGTTGGTCAGGCTTGAAAGGTAGGCGACGAACGCCGAGGTCGCCAGCCCCGAGCTGAAGTTGTCCAGCGAGATGGTGAAGATCAGCATCTGCAGGTCCGGGCCCATGTCCGCCAGCATCACGAACAGCAGGTTGGTGCCGGCCGACGCGATACCGCCGATAAACAGGATCGGCAGGATGCCGAAGCGCACGATCAGCAGGCCGCCCATGCCGGCACCCACCAACGTCATGATCAGGCCGAAGATCTTGCTGACCCCGGCGATCTGGTCCTTGGTGAAGCCCTGGTCGATGTAGAACACGTTGGCCATTACGCCCATCACCGTGTCGGACATGCGATAGGTGGCGATCAGCCCCAGCAGCAGTAATGCTTGCCAGCGGTAGCGCAGGATGAAGTCATTGACCGGCGTCAGCACAGGGGCCAGGCCGCGTCGACCCATGGCCGAGAGGCACAGGGCGGTCAGGGTGATATAGAGGATGGCGCGCAGGAAGGCACGGTCTTCCATCAGCAAGTCCCACAGGCTCATGCCGTGGAACAGCACGCTTGCGAAATCCGTGTTGAACAGTTGGGTGAACATCGCCGGCACCGACACCAGCAACACGATCAGCACAAACACCGAGACCAATTGATGCACGAAGCTGTAGCGCCCGGCCTGCAACTGGGTGCGCAGTGGCACATTGGGTTCGCGCATGAACAGGGTGGTCAGCAGCGCAGGAATCATCAACACGCCGAACAGCACATAGGTGCCGGTCCAGGCCGAGTGTTTATAGTTGAAGCCGGTGGAACCGAAGCCTTCGGCAAAGAACAGTGCACCCGCCGTGGCCAGCAGCGCGGCGATGCGATAACCGGACATGTAGCTGGCGGCCAGGGCAGCCTGGCGGCTGTCGTCGGCGATTTCCAGGCGGTAGGCGTCGACGGCGATGTCCTGGGTCGCCGACGCGAAGGCCACGACGACGGCGATAGCGATCAGCCAGGACAAGTGTTTCTGCGGGTCGCAAAAGCCCATGCCGATCAATCCGAGGATCACCAGCGATTGGGCCAACACCAGCCAGGAGCGGCGGCGTCCGAGTTTGCCGAGCAACGGCAGGCGCCATTGGTCGAGCAGCGGCGACCAGACCCATTTAAAGGCATACGCCAGACCGATCAGGCTCGCGTAACCGATGGTTTCGCGGGCCACACCGGCCTCACGCAACCACACTGAAAGCGTCGAGAACACCAACATGTAAGGCAAGCCGGCGGCAAAGCCGAGCAACAACAGGACTAACGTCGAGGGGCTGGCATAGGCGGCGAGCGCGGCGCGCCAGGTTTTACGGGGCATGGGCTGGAGTCTGCCTCAGGTTTGCGGAAACAAAGCGCGCACTCTAACCGCTGTGCTCTACCGGGCGCCAGCCATGGCGCTGAATATCCACGCGATTGTTGCGGACAGTGACACCTTCATCGCGTAAACGCGCGCGCTGTTCGTCACCTGACGCACTGCCCGCCGGCAGACTTATCCGACCACAGGCACCCAATACACGGTGCCAAGGCAGCTTGGTGTCTTCGGGAAGCTGGCTCAAGGTGCGGCCCACCCAGCGCGCCGCGCGTCCGAGCCCGGCCAGGTGTGCCAGCTCGCCGTAACTGACCACGCAACCTTCAGGCACTTGCGCCAGGGTCAGGTACAGCGCGGTGCGGCGCATCTCGGCGGGGCTTTGCGGGGGCTCGGCAGATTTATTCACTGTGAGTCTATCCGTTGAAATCGTCGTCATTTGTGTAAGAAACGTCTGTAAACATGGCGATGAGCATTGAACTCAACCCCGATCCTTGAGTCAGTCCTTGCTAAGACGTTATCTAACACGATAATGCCCTCTTTTCGCCAAGCCCGAGCCTCGAATCCGCTTATGTTGTCCAGAACCCTGCTGTGCCTCGCTGTTGTCAGCGCCTCAACGCCCTTGCTCGCAGATACCGTGTGGTTAAAGAACGGTGACCGCCTGACCGGCAAGATCAAGGTCTTCGACGGCGGTAAGTTGCTGATCCAGACCGACTACGCGGGCGCCATCCCGGTGGACTGGAAGCAGGTCAAGACCCTGCAAAGCGACCAGGAGTTGCTGGTCAAGCAGGATGCCTACACGGGCGAGAAGGCCAAATCATTGCAAGCGGCGGATGATGGCAAAGTGGTGCTGGCCAATGGCGAGGCGCCCAAGACCGTCGACCTGGCCAGTATCCAGCAGATCATCAAGCCCAAGCCGGTGATCGAAGACTTGGTGTGGAAGGGCAATGTCGACATGGCGCTGGACTACAAGCGCGCCGAGAAGGACACCAACGACTACGACGTCGACTTCAAGACCACCGCGCGGCATGGCCAATGGCGCCATACCGGGCAGGGCGAGTACAACCGCGAGTTCCAGGACGACGTGACCACCACCGACAACTGGGCGTTGGAATACGACCTCGACCGCTTCCTGACCGAACATTGGTTCTGGCAAGGTCGCTTGACCTACAAGCGTGACAAGGTTGAAGACCTCGCCCGCCAGCGTACGGTCGGTACCGGCCCGGGCTACCAGTTCTGGGACGATGAGCTGGGGGCATTCTCCCTGGGTTCGCTGGTTAACCGCACCGATTACGAATATTCCGACGGCGGCAAGGACAACTTCTATTCCCTGGCCATGAAGTGGAACTACAACCGCTATCTGGTAGGCAAGACCGTTGAGTTCTTCACCAGCGGCGAACTCGGCAAACCCATCGGTGGTCCGGCGGAGTATTCCCTGGATGCGGAAATGGGCCTGCGCTACAAAGTCACCGAATGGGCCTCGCTCAACCTCAAGGCTGAACGCGATGTCATCAGTGGCGACTCGGAAAGCAGCCTGAGCAAGACCCGTTACACCGCAGGCTTCGGTGTGGCCTGGTAACAGCCTTCGACACATCCCGGCAGGAGAGCCTCTGGCAACTGGTGCGTAGATTGATTACCTTGTGTTGAGATCCATTCCCATATGCCATGGGCGGCGGAATACCCGAGGAGTCAAACGTTGAGCGCACAGGTTGCCAAGAACGCCCGAGAGCTGTTGCTCAAGGAATACCGTGGGGCCCTCTCCACATTGTCCAAGGCCATGCCCGGTTTCCCTTTCGGGTCGGTCGTGCCGTATTGCCTGGACGAGCAGGGCCGCCCACTGATCCTGATCAGCCGGATTGCCCAGCACACCCATAACCTGCAAAAAGACCCCAAGTGCTCATTGCTGGTGGGTGAACGTGAGGCGGATGACGTGCAGGCGGTCGGGCGCCTTACCTACCTGGCCGAAGCCGAAAAACTGGAAGAGGGCGCCGCGATTGAAGCGGCGGCCGAACGCTACTATCGGTACTTCCCCGATTCGGCCAACTACCACAAGGCCCACGACTTCGACTTCTGGGTACTCAAGCCGGTGCGCCACCGCTACATCGGCGGCTTTGGCGCGATTCACTGGGTCGACCAACTGACCCTCGCCAACCCGTTCGCCGGCCAGGCTGAGCGCAGCATGATCGAACACATGAACAGCGATCACACCAAGGCCATTGCCCACTACGTTGAACTGGCAGGCCTGCCTGCCACCGAACCTGCGCAGTTGGCGGGCATCGACAGCGAAGGCATGCATTTGCGTATTGGCCAGTCGTTGCATTGGTTGCCTTTTGCAGCGCCTTGCAACACGCCGACACAAGTCCGCGAAGCGCTGGTTTCATTGGCCCACGCTGAGGTCTGGCCGAAAAAAGAGGCCGCTGACGCTTGAATTCACGAAATGGCGACGTCATCTAAGGTGGACTGGCAAGGCATTCTTGCGTTGAGGAACCATTTGATGCGCCCTTTTTTATTGCTCTTTCTGCTGTTCCCGGTGTTGGAGCTGTTCGTATTCGTTCAAGTCAGCGGTGCGATCGGGTTTTTCCCGGCCCTGTTGCTGATCATTCTTGGCTCGATGCTCGGCGTCCTGGTGCTGCGCGTCGCCGGCCTGGCCACGGCGCTACGTGCCCGTGAAAGCCTCAACCGTGGCGAACTGCCCGCGCAGACCATGCTTGAAGGCCTGATGATGGCCCTGGCGGGTGGCCTGTTGATCCTGCCAGGCTTTATCAGCGATGTGGTGGGCCTGGTGATGTTGCTGCCGGTCACCCGTAAGCTGCTGGCCGGCAAGATGCGCCAGCGGGCTGAAGAGGCTGCGATTCGCCAGCGTGCCTTCGCCGAAGACCTGCAACCCCGTGGTGGCCCGGCTCCGCGCCAGCCCCTGGGGCGTGAAGGCGATGTGATCGAAGGTGAGTTCGAACACCGCGACAGCAAATAACCGCTTCATTGGCACGGCACCTTCGGGTGCCGTGTTGCTTTCAGCCGTCGGCACAGGTAAAAAATTTCCGCCGCGGCCCCTTGTAATAAGCTTATGCGCCCTTATGTAACGGTCACCGCAAGGTTTCTGGTGGCGACACCAGACAGACTTCCGCGTCTTGCTTGGCGAGGCGCGACCGGCACAGCCGGAAGACAACCCGCCGGTACACACACCGGCCGATGAAAAACACAATTAGGAGAGATCGACAATGAGCAAGCTTCGTCCTCTGCACGACCGCGTCGTAATCCGTCGCAGCGAAGAAGAAAAGAAAACCGCCGGCGGGATCGTTCTGCCAGGTTCGGCTGCTGAAAAAGCCAACCACGGTGTGATCGTCGCTGCTGGCCCAGGCAAGACCCTGGAAAACGGTGATGTACGTGCGCTGGCCGTTAAAGTCGGTGACAAGGTTGTATTCGGCCCTTACTCCGGCAGCAACACTGTGAAAGTCGACGGCGAAGACCTGCTGGTTATGGCTGAGAACGAGATTCTCGCCGTTCTGGAAGACTGATTTCCCCGCTCATTTTCCCGTTACTACAAAGTATTTAAGGAATATCGATCATGGCTGCTAAAGAAGTTAAATTCGGCGATTCCGCCCGCAAGAAAATGCTCACCGGTGTCAACGTCCTGGCTGACGCAGTAAAAGCGACCCTGGGCCCGAAAGGCCGTAACGTGATCATCGAGAAGAGCTTCGGCGCTCCGACCATCACCAAGGACGGCGTTTCCGTCGCCAAAGAAATCGAACTGGAAGACCGTTTCGAAAACATGGGCGCGCAGCTGGTCAAAGACGTTGCCTCCCGTGCCAACGATGACGCAGGCGACGGCACCACCACTGCTACCGTCCTGGCCCAGGCGATCGTCAACGAAGGCTACAAAGCCGTCGCTGCCGGCATGAACCCGATGGACCTCAAGCGCGGCATCGACAAGGCGACCATCGCCATCGTTGCCGAGCTGAAAAACCTGTCCAAGCCATGCGCTGACACCAAGGCTATCGCTCAGGTAGGCACCATCTCCGCCAACTCCGACAGCTCCATCGGCGACATCATTGCCGAAGCCATGGAAAAAGTCGGTAAAGAAGGCGTGATCACCGTTGAAGAAGGCACTGGCCTGGAAAACGAACTGTCGGTTGTAGAAGGCATGCAGTTCGACCGTGGCTACCTGTCCCCGTACTTCGTCAACAAGCCGGAAACCATGGTTGCCGAGCTGGACAGCCCGCTGATCCTGCTGGTCGACAAGAAAATCTCCAACATCCGCGAAATGCTGCCAGTGCTGGAAGCCGTTGCCAAAGCCGGCCGCCCACTGCTGATCGTTTCCGAAGACGTTGAAGGCGAAGCCCTGGCGACGCTGGTTGTGAACAACATGCGTGGCATCGTTAAAGTCGCAGCCGTCAAGGCTCCAGGCTTCGGCGACCGTCGCAAGGCCATGCTGCAGGACATCGCCGTTCTGACCGGCGGTACCGTTATCTCCGAAGAGATCGGCCTGAGCCTGGAAAGCGCCACCCTGGAAAACCTGGGCAGCGCCAAGCGCGTGACCATCTCCAAAGAAAACACCATCATCGTTGACGGTGCTGGCGTAGAGCAGGACATCCAGGCTCGCATCACCCAGATCCGTGCCCAGGTTGCCGAAACTTCGTCCGACTACGACCGTGAAAAACTGCAAGAGCGTCTTGCCAAGCTGTCCGGCGGCGTTGCAGTGATCAAGGTTGGCGCCGGTTCCGAAGTCGAAATGAAAGAGAAGAAAGCCCGCGTTGAAGACGCCCTGCACGCAACCCGCGCAGCCGTTGAAGAAGGCGTGGTACCTGGCGGTGGCGTTGCGCTGATCCGTGCTCTGGAAGCCCTGACCAACCTGACCGGCGACAACGCTGACCAGAACGTCGGTATCGCTGTACTGCGTCGTGCTGTTGAAGCGCCGCTGCGCCAGATCGCTGCCAACTCCGGCGACGAGCCAAGCGTTGTGGTCAACGAAGTCAAGAACGGCAAAGGTAACTACGGTTACAACGCTGCGACTGGCGTCTACGGCGACATGATCGAAATGGGCATCCTGGACCCTACCAAGGTGACTCGTTCCGCGCTGCAAGCTGCAGCCTCCATCGGCGGCCTGATCCTGACCACCGAAGCTGCAATCGCTGACAAGCCTAAGGCTGAAGGCGCTGGCGGTGGCGGTATGCCAGACATGGGCGGCATGGGTGGCATGGGCGGCATGATGTAAGCCAGCCTTACCCCCGCTCTGAATAAGCCCCGCCTGCAGTGATGCAGGCGGGGCTTTTTTGTACCTGTATGGGCATCGGCAGTGGTTGAACAGGTTGCCCGTCTACGTGTGGAGTTCCCGCACCTGCGGCACCTCAACCCTCGAGGGCCGGTAGAGCAACAGGCAGTACAGGCCCAGGCAGATCAGCCAACAGAAAATCGCCGTCCATACATTGTGGGAGAAGAAGTGGGCGCCTTGCAGCATGCGGCTCACTGAAAAAGCGCTGCCCAGGCCGATGGCAAAGATGAATGCCTTGCGCGCCAGGCGTGGCCGGCGATCGCGTAGCGCAAAGAACCAGGCAAACAAGGCAAACCCGGTTGCCGCATGACCGCCGGGCCAGCAGCGCCCAGGTTTATCCGTGGGCGGGCGCGGGCTCAGCAGTGCGCTGTAGGTTTCCTGGCCGCCGAATTCCTTGAGGCTCCAGGGGCACTGCACGGCGGTGATGGTTTTCAACGGCGAGACGAAGGCCGTCGCCAGGCCGAGGGACAGGACCAGGCAGACGAGTTCGCGGCGATAAGGCTTGAGCCGTTGCAGGATAAAGGTGCCGACAAGCCCTAGAATCGCTAGAACCGAAAACAGGATGACCAATTGCTTGGCACGGTCATGCAGGATGTCTTCAAGGAAGAAACTGTAACGCCCGATGAAGCCGCCATCCGCCGCATTGTAGAAACGCTTGGCGAGGTCCATGTCCAGCGATGTCAGCTCCAGCAACAGCATCAGGAGCGCGCCACCGGCGGGTATGCCCAGGCACAGCCAAAGATTGAGTGGCTTGGAAGCCGGCGCCGCGAGTGTGGACTGCATGACGAACCCTGCTTGAAGAATCCCGTACCGAACGGCACGGGACGTGTTCGTTAACGCTTGCTAAGTACCGGAACCTCGTCCTTGGGGGCTCGCCATCCAAGTAATTGCTGCTTGAACCCGTAACTGGCGGCTTGGTAGTAGGTGATCGCCCGTTGGATCAACGCGTCCTCGCTGCCGACCCGCAGCTCCTGGCTCTCGCCCAAGGCTTGATCGTGGCGACGCAGACCCAGGCGTGGGCTCAGGATCGCCAGGTCAGTGCCGTCAAACAAACCCAGGTGTTGATAGTTACCGACCACTACGCGCGGTGGCAGCGGGTTGTCCTGCAACAGGTTGCGGCCGAAGAAGGTTGATTCGTAGCTCAGGTTGATCAGGCCCAGCAAGGTTGGCGCCAGGTCGATCTGGCTGGCCAGTTGCGCGGTTTCCCGAGCATCGATCAGCTTGGGCGCATAGATGAACAGTGGAATCTGGTAGTTGGTGATAGGCAAGTCTTCCTTGCCCGCGCTGCCGGCCGTGTGGTCGGCGACGAACACGAAAATCGTGTTATCGAACCACGGCTTCTGGCGCGCTGCCTCCAGGAACTCGCCGATGGCATGGTCGGTGTATTTCACCGCGCCATCACGGCCGTTGCCGGATTTGATATCGATGCGCCCGTCCGGGTAGGTGTAGGGGCGATGGTTGGACGTGGTCATCAGTTGCAACAAAAACGGCTGCTGCTTGGCGTAGTCGGCATCGGCCAGCTTGAGGGTCTGTTTATACAGATCCTCGTCGGCCATGCCCCAGGCGTTTTTAAACGAGATCTCCGATTCAGGTACGCTGCTCTGATCGACGACCCGATAACCGTTGCCGCTGAAGAACGCGTTCATATTGTCGAAGTAACCACGCCCGCCGTAGACGAACACACTGTCATAGCCAATGGCGCTGAGGTGTTGGCCGAGGCTGGCGAAGCCGCTTTCCCGGCCGATGCGCTTGACGATCGAGCGCCCAGGCGTGGGGGGAATTGCCAGGGTGATCGCCTCCAGACCGCGATCGGTGCGGGTGCCGGTGGCGTAGAAGTTATTGAAATACAGGCTCTGTTTGCGCAGCGCATCCAGGTTAGGCGTAAGGTTGCGGCCATCGCCATTACTGCCCAGGTACTTGGCGCTGAAGCTTTCGATGGTCACCAGCACGATGTTGGGTTTACGTAGCGTGCCTGGGTTGGTGATGGCGCGGCGGATATCCAGCGGGTCCTGGCCGATGAAGCGCGCGTTGGGTTCGCTGAGTTCAGCGCGCAGTTGTCGGGCCACGATGTCCGTAGGCAGGGTTTTGTAGAACTGCGGGTAATCCAGCTCGTTATTACGGAAGGCGGCAAAGAACTGATACGGGCCATTGCTCGCCAACTCGTTCTTGTAGGCATTGCCGCCCTGCGTGCGCGGGCTGTCCTGGCTGATCAGTTGCAGGCTCAGGCCGGTGACGACCAGCAGGGCCAGGGCGTTCAGCAGACGACCACGCATCGCCGGCAGCGGGGCACTCATCGCTGCGTTGAATGGCTTGCGCAGGGCCAGGCTCAGCACAATGGCCAGCATCGCCAGCAGGCTGAGCAGTTTGCCGATCGGGTAGGACTCCAACAGGTTGTTCAACACCTCATCGGAATACACCAGGTAATCGACGGCGATAAAGTTGAAGCGCACGCCGAATTCATCCCAGAACAACCATTCGGCAACCGAGGTAAACAACATGGCGAACAGGCTGACAGTCAGCACTGCCTGCAGGAACCAACGGTGCCCACGGCGGCGCCACAGGGCGGGTGGGCATAGCAGCAGGTACAGCCCCAGTGGCAGGGCCGCGTAGGCTAGAAAACCCAAGTCGTAGAGCACACCCACACCAAACACCGGCAGTAAGTTGCCTCCGACCTCGTCCAGGTGAGTGATGAGCAGTACGCTGCGTGTGAGCAAGAAAATAACCAGCCAGGCACCGGTTACCAACAGCAAATAGCGCATTGGCGCTGTTTTGAACAAACCCATGTCTATGTTCCTTATATCAATGGGGGCGATCTTCGCCCTGACACTGTAGTCAGTTTGTGAAGCTATAGTGAAAAACTCGTTCGACAATACAATCAGTTGAAAAGCTTTATCGACGGGCCTTTCAGCTCTATCCCTGAGCCCCACTTGGCCTTAAGCTGCGCGAGCCAACACGGCCGTTACCGCGTACGGAGACACTGCCCATGCGAATTTTATTGGTTGAAGACAACCGCGATATCCTCGCCAACCTGGCGGATTATCTGGGTTTGAAGGGCTATACCGTGGACTGTGCGCAGGACGGTTTGTCAGGCCTGCACCTGGCCGCCACCGAGCATTACGACCTGATCGTGCTCGACATCATGCTGCCCGGCATCGACGGCTACACCCTGTGCAAGCGCCTGCGTGAAGACGCCCGCCGTGACACGCCGGTGATCATGCTCACCGCCCGCGACCAACTCGACGACCGGCTACAGGGCTTCAAGTCCGGTGCCGATGACTACCTGCTCAAGCCGTTTGCCCTGTCGGAACTGGCCGCGCGTATCGAAGCCGTGCTGCGCCGTGCCCAGGGCGGCGGTCGCCGCGCCCTGCAGGTGGGTGACCTGAGCTACGACCTCGACACCCTGGAAGTCACCCGCGAGGGGCGCCTGCTCAAGCTCAACCCGGTCGGCCTGAAACTGCTGGCGGTACTGATGCAGAAAAGCCCGCACGTGCTGCGCCGCGAAATTCTCGAAGAAGCCCTGTGGGGCGATGACTGCCCGGACAGCGACAGCCTGCGCAGCCACGTTCATCAATTGCGCCAAGTGATCGATAAGCCGTTCGCCAAACCGTTGCTGCAAACGGTGCACGGCGTGGGTTATCGCCTGGCCGAGGGTCGTGATGGAGTTTAAGCAAAGCCTTTCCCAACGGATCATCATCGCCTTTGCCTTGATGAGTGCGTTGGTGGCGGGCGCCTTTGCCATGGGCATCGTGGCGACTGTGCACTTGGTCGAAGAAAAGTTGATCTCGGCGGGCCTGGGCGGTGACTTGCAGCGTCTGCTGCTGATGGACACGGTCGAGGACTGGCGGCACCGGCCCGAGCCGGACCAATTGTTTTACTTCAGCGGTGGGCCTGGCGACTTTGAGTTGCCCAAGGATTTGCGGCACCTTGAGCCCGGGTTCCATGAAGTATTCCGCGAGACGCTGTCGTACCACGCCATGGTCGAAGTCATTGACGGCAGGCGCTACGTGCTGCTGCAGGATCAAAGCGATTTCGAAGAACGCGAGCGGGTGCTGTTTGCGGTCGTGCTGGTGGGCTTCGTCCTCAGCCTGGCCCTGGCGGTGTTCCTGGGTTGGGTGCTGGCGCGCAAAGTGATGGCACCGGTCGTGCGTCTGGCCCGCCAGGTACGTCACCGTGACCAGTTGCTGGGCCTGGCACCGCCCCTGGCGCCTGACTATGCGGCGGATGAAGTGGGCGAGCTGGCCGTGGCCTTTGATGCCACGCTGGGAAGGCTGCGTCAGGCGCTGTCCCGCGAGCAGATGTTTACCAGCGATGTAAGCCACGAATTACGCACGCCGTTGATGGTATTGGCCAGCTCCTGCGAACTGTTGCTGGAAAACCCGGCCATCGATCAGCGTGGGCGTAACCAGGTACAGCGTATTGCCCGGGCGTGTGAAGAGATGCGTGAGCTGGTGCAAACCTTCCTGATGCTTGCCCGCGCCGAACACGACAATGCGTCGATGTCGCCACAGGTGACGTTGCCGCAGGTCGCCGACGACTTACTCGGCATCTGGCGTGAACAAATCGAGCGTAAAGGCCTGGAACTGATCTACCAGCCGGGTAACCCCCTGGACACGCGCTACAACACCACCTTCCTGCATGCGGTAATGGGCAACCTGTTACGCAACGCCTTGCACTACACCGAACACGGCTTTATCCGCCTCACGTTGGAGCCGAGCGGTTTTGTGGTGGAAGACTCCGGAGTGGGCATTCCGGAAGACAAGCGCGAAGCGATGTTCGAGCCCTTCGTGCGCGGCAACGAGAAACGCGGTGAAGGATTGGGCTTGGGCTTGTCGCTGGTCCAGCGGATCTGCGAAAACCAGGGCTGGAGCGTCAGCCTCAGCACCATGGAGCCCAACGGCTGCCGCTTTCATGTGCAATTGAGTCAGGTCAACGCCTGACTCTACCCTCTGCCGCAATCCTGCCAGAGATCCCCGCTATTCGGCGAAGATGGCCCCATGCCATTGCTTGTGTCTGTAAAGTCTTGAAATGTATGGGATTGGACAGGACAAGTTTTTCACAACTGGTTGACCTGTTGATCACAGTTCACTGCTTAAGGTTGTAGGCATCAGTAACTGGAGATCAGTGATGTCTACCCCGATCAAACTCGAATTTTCCGAAAAGTACGACGACGAGCACGCGCAGAATTATTTGCTCAAGCATCAGGACAATCTGGCTCGCCGGCTGTCCCACAAACGCGACGAGCAATTAGCGCGCGGTGCGCTGGCCATGGCCGGTGAGCCTGGGCTGGTGCTGGACCTGCCATGCGGGGCCGGGCGGTTCTGGCCGTTGCTGGCTGAAAAGCCCAACCGTGTGATTATCGGTGCCGACAATTCAGCGTCGATGTTGAAGGTCGCCACAATCGCCCAACCGGCGGACGTGGTGAAACGGGTACGCCCCTTGCAGACATCTGCCTTTGATATCGATTTGCCAGATAACTCAGTCGACAGCATCTTCTGCATGCGCCTGATGCACCATATTGGTGATCCGGCGCACAGGCTAGCGATACTGCGGGAATTTCAGCGTGTTACCCGCGACAGCGTGATCATTTCGCTGTGGGTGGATGGCAATTTCAAGGCCTGGAAACGCAAGCGCGCCGAAGTAAAACGTCGCAACAAGGGTGAGCAGGAAGGTTACCAAAACCGGTTTGTGTTACCGGCTGCTACTGTTGAAGCAGAATTTGAGGAAGCGGGTTTCCGTGTCCAGGAGTCCCTGGACTTCATACCGCTCTACGCCATGTGGCGAGTCTATGTATTGCGCAAGAGGTAACAGGATGGCAGTTGAGTGCGTAGCGGGCAGTCACGTAGCTCCCGAAGAGCGATTCGATTATTTCTGGCGCCAGCAGGGCGAGTGGGTCGAGGAGCCTAACCGTCGGCGTGGCGGTGAAAGTGGCGTGCAACGGGTCATGGGCCCCAATGGACGCTTGCTCTACAGCAAACGCCAGACTGGGCATATCTACCGCAGCTGGTTGCACCCGTTCGGCCGCCCCACGGTGTTGCGCGAGCGCGATGCCATCAAGGGCCTGCGCCTGTTGGATGTGCGAGTGCCGGAGATGGTGTTTTGCGAGGCGCGCCGCGACCCCGAGCACCAATGGAAGGCGTTATTGGTTACCGCCTCTCTCGACGGTTTCGACGAAATCGAAAACTGGTACGCCGCCGGTGGCCGCGAACAGTACGGCGAGTTGGTTCACGAGCGTCTGCTCAAGGAATTGGCCGGCACCCTGGCGCGTATGCACAAGGGCCGCTGGCAGCATGGCTGCCTGTACATCAAGCATATTTTCGTGCGGGTGACGGGCGAAGGTGACTCGGCCAACGTGGAAGTGGCGCTGCTGGATTTCGAGAAATGCCGCCAGCGTTTGACCGCTTATCGGGCGGCCTCCCATGACATGCTGCAATTGCGCCGCCATTCGTCGTGGAACGATACCGACTGGAAGAAACTCAGCTATTTTTATGAGACGGCGTTTGGCAGCGCTATCAAGGGTTTAACCAGATGAAGCTAGAAATAGCACGAGGTTTGTTCCTGGTCGGGGCGCTGGGTGTTGCAGCCTTGGCGCTGGCGGCGTGGGAACAGCCCCGCACACAGGTGCTCAGTGCGACGCAGGGTGGCGGGCAATGCCTGTTGCCGCGCGTCGCCAAGACCAGTGTGGCGGTCAAGCCTGATCATGAGTTGTTGCTGTTCATGTTTGGAATGTCTCAAGGGATGAGGCCGCAGAGTTGAAACGATTCAAACCCCCGAAAAAGGGCCTTGCGATGCGAGGCCCTTTTTTTTGCCTGCAGGTCAGGCCTTATCCGGTTTGGCCAGCAAGGTATACACGCAAGGCAGCACAAACAATGTAAACAGCGTGCCGATCGACATCCCTGTCGCAATCACCATACCGATATCAAACCGGCTGACCGCGCCCGCACCCGTGGCGAAAATCAGCGGCACCATGCCGAACACCATCGCCGCGGTGGTCATCAACACCGGTCGCAGGCGAATCGCTGCGGCTTCTTCCACCGCCTGGCGTGGCGTCAGGCCCTTGTCTTTGCGCAATTGGTTGGCGAACTCCACGATCAGGATCCCGTGCTTGCTGATCAAACCGATCAGCGTCACCAAACCGACCTGGGTGTAGATGTTCATGCTCGACCAACCCAGGAACAGCGGAATCAGCGCCCCGCAGATCGACAACGGCACCGTCACCAGAATCACCAACGGGTCACGGAAACTCTCGAACTGCGCCGCCAGCACTAGGAAGATGATCGCCAGGGCCAGGCCAAAGGTGACCCACAGCGCCTTGCCTTCCTGGATAAATTGCCGGGACGCGCCGCTGTAGTCGAACGCATAGCCGGGCGGGGTTTCTTCAAGGGCGATCTGGCGCACGGTGTCGATGGCCTCGCCCATGCTGACGATGGGAAAACCCGAGATTAGCGCCGAGTTGAGTTGCTGGAACTGGTTCAGCTGCCGGGGGCGGGCGCGGTCCGTCAGCGTGATCAGGGTCGAGAGTGGCAGCAACTCGCCCTGGGCGTTTTTCACGTAGTAGTTGTTCAGCCAGTCGGGGTTGTCGCGGTAGGCACGCTCGACCTGGGCAATCACTTTGTAACTGCGTCCATCCAGGGTGAACCGGTTGATTTCCGCCTCCGCGAGCAACGTCGCCAGGGTGCCGCCGAGGTCCTGCATCGACACGCCCATCTGTGCCGCCTTGGCACGGTCGATATCCACCACCACTTCGGGTTTGTCGAACGCCAGGTCAATATCGACGAAAGCAAACTTGCCCGACGCCATCGCGCGCTTTTTCACCCGGTTGGCCACATCGAGCAACGACTCATAGTCGTTGGCCGTGTTGATCACAAAGCCGAACGGCAAGCCTTCGCCCGTGCCCGGCAAAGAGGGCAGGTTGAAGCCGAACACTTGCAGGCCGGGAATCTGCTCGAGGCGCTTTTGTACCTCGGGCAGGATTTGCATCTGGGTGCGGTCGCGCTCGTTCCACGGCTTGAGCAGAAAACCGCCGATGCCCGATTGCACACCGTTGAAGCCGTTGATCTGGAACGACGAGTAGTACTCCGGGAACTCCTTGAAGATTTTGATGAACTCGTCTGTGTAGGTGTTGAGGTAGTCCAGGTTGGTCGGCTGCGGCGCGCTGGCCATCATGAAGATGATGCCTTGGTCTTCGTCAGGCGCCAGTTGCGACTGGGTGAACTTGAGGAACACCGGGATCAGGCACAGCACGATCAACGCAAACACGATCACCACCGGCCGCGTGTTCAACGTGCCGTGCAGCATGCTCTGGTAGCGGCGCTTGAGGCTGTCGAAGATCCGGTCGAGGCGGTGAGCCAGGCCCGAAGGGTTTTCATCGTGACGCAACAACAGCGCGCACATCATCGGCGACAGCGTCAGGGCGACGATGCCGGAAATGATCACTGCACCGGCGAGGGTGAGGGCGAATTCCTTGAACAGCGCACCCGTGAGCCCTTCGAGAAAACCAATCGGCGCATACACCGCCGCCAGGGTGACGGTCATCGACACCACCGGCAGCGCGATTTCCCGTGCGCCTTCCAGCGCTGCATCCAGAGGCGTCTTGCCGTCTTCGATATGCCGGTGGATGTTTTCCACCACCACGATGGCATCGTCCACCACCAGGCCGATGGCCAGGACCATCGCCAGCAGCGTCAGCAGGTTGATCGAATAGCCCATCAACTGCATGAAAAACAGCACGCCGATCATCGACAGCGGGATCGTGATGACCGGGATCACCACCGCCCGCAGGGCACCGAGGAACAGGAACACCACCACAATCACGATCAGTACCGCTTCAAACAGCGTCTTGACGACTTCGTTGATGGACGCCTGGATAAACAGCGTGGCGTCGTAGGCGATTTCGGCCTTGAGGGTGGGCGGCAGCTGGGATTCCAGCTCCGGCATGATCTTGCGCACTTCCTTGATCACATCCAACGGGTTGGCGCTGGGCGTGGCCTTGATACCGATGTACACCGACGGCGTGCCGCCAAATGAGCTGATGGCGTTGTAGTTTTCCGCGCCCATTTCCACCCGGGCCACGTCCCGCAGCAGTACACGGCTGTCGCCGTCGGTTTTCACCGTGATCGCGCCAAACGCGTCGGCGGACTTGAGATCGGTGTTGGCGTTGATACTGGTGACCACGAACTCGCCCTTCACCTCGCCGGCGGCGGACAGGAAGTTGTAGCGGCGCACGGCGTCGGTGATGTCGCTGGCGCTGAGGCCGAAACCAGCGAGTTTCACCGGGTCGAGCCAGATGCGCATGGCGAATACCTGGTTGCCGAGGATCTCCGCTTCGGCCATGCCGGGCAGGGTGGCGAGCTTGGGCTGGATCACCCGAGACAGGTAGTCGGTGATCTGCGGATTGCTCAGTTGCCCGCTGGAGAAGCTGATGTACATCAGCGCCGAGGCGTCGGCGGCTTCTTTGCTCAGCACCGGGTCCTCGGCATCCTGGGGCAGCTTGTTCTTGACCTCGTTGGCCTTGGCCAGCAATTCGGTAAACAGGCGGTCGCTGTTGGCGCCGATGCGCGCGTAGATCGAGATCACCGAGAAGTTCTGGCGACTCACCGAGGTCATGTAGTCGATGCCTTCGGCGCTGGCCAGGCTTTGTTGCAGGGGTTGGGTGATATAGCCCTGGATGGTCTCGGCGTTCGCACCGGGGTAGGCGGTGGTCACCGTGATCAGGGCGTTCTCCATGCTTGGATACTGGCGCAGCGGCAGCTTGCTGTAAGCCTGGAAACCCAGCAGCACGATCAGCAGGCTGACCACCATGGCCAGCACCGGCCGGCGAATAAAGACGTCGGTGAACTTCATGGCTCAGTGCCCTGCCGGCAGGTTTTTGTCCGGGCTGATGGCAATGGGCGTGCCGTTGTCCAGCTTCAGCTGGCCGGCGCTGACCACCTGCTCGCCGGCTTTCAGGCCCTTGCTCACCAGCACCAGGCCGCCGCGCCGCTCACCGGTCTCGACGAACCGTCGTTCGGCGATCAGCAGCGGCTTGCCATCGGCATCCTTTTCCACCTCGCCGCCCTCGGTTTTTTTCTCGGCCACGGCGTACACCGAGTTGCCGTAGAGGGTGTAGGTAATCGCGCCTTCCGGCACCACGATCTGCGCCGCGGGATTGGGCAGCAGCACGTCCAGGCTGGTGAACATGCCGGGCAGCAGCTTGCCCTCCGGGTTGGCCAGGGTGGCGCGCACCAGCACATTGCGCGTGCTGTTCTCGACCTTGGGGTTGATCGCACTGACGCTGCCGGGGAATGGTTCGCCCGGGTAAGCCGAGACGGCGACCTGCACGGCCTGCCCAAGGGCGACTTTGGGCACGGAGTGCTCGGGGATATAGAAGTCGACGTAGAGGCTGCTGATGTCCTGCAAAGTGGCGATCACCGTGCCGCTGGCCAGGTAGTCGCCTACGTCCACTTGGCGAATGCCGATGGTGCCGCTGAATGGCGCGACGATGTGCTTTTTCGCCAACGACGCCTTGAGCTGATTGACCGTGGCCTTGTTCTTTTGCAGTTGCGCGGAGAGGCGGTCGAACTCGCCTTTGGAGATGGCTTGGCTGCCGACCAGTTGACTGCCGCGACCGTAGTCCAGCTGGGCCAGGCCGAGGTCGGCCTGGGCGGTTTCCAGCAGGGCGCTTTCCACTGCGCTGTCGAGTTGCACCAGCGGCTGCCCGGCCTTGACCTTCTGCCCGGACGCGAACTGCACATCCTTGACTGTGCCGGCAACCTCCAGGCTCAGGTTGACCCCTTGCAAGGCTTTGAGCGTGCCCACCGAGGGCAGGCGCAGTTGCCAGGGCTGCTCGGTCGCCGTGGCGACGGCCACACTCACCGGCGGCTTGGGTTTGGAGAAGACCTGGATTTGCTGATAGATGGAAAAGGCTTTATAGCCCGCCAGCAGCAGGACAATTAACAGGACAACACCCAACATGATCAGCAGGCGACGGCGCAGCATATTCCGGTTCCTTGGAAAAACTGGGGCAGACGAAGACAGGCACATCCGGAACATACTCCGAGTGTCGGAGGTATTCCAGCGGGTAAGTTTTACCGTCGGTTGCAGGCTGGAACTCACCGATTGTCAGTTGTAAAAGGTGAGAAAGGGCTGTCAGCCCTTTCCAGTGAATCAGTGCGGGGATGTGCTGCCAACCGTTCGAGCCGCAGGGTCGGCTTTGGTCAATGCCGCGTACACCGATGGCAGGACGAACAAGGTAAATAATGTCCCGATCGACATGCCGGTGGCGATCACCAGGCCAATATCAAATCGGCTGACGGCGCCTGCGCCGCTGGACAAAATCAGCGGGATCACCCCCAGCACGGTTGCCAGGGTGGTCATCAGAATAGGTCGCAGACGGATTGCTGCTGCCTCCTCGACGGCGGCACGCGGTGACAGGCCCTGTTCCTTGCGCAGTTGGTTAGCAAATTCGACGATGAGAATACCGTGCTTACTGATCAGGCCTATTAACGTGACCAAACCGATTTGCGTATAGATGTTCAGGGTGGACCAGCCCAGGAACAGCGCGATCAACGCCCCGGCTATCGACAGTGGCACCGTCACCAGTATCACCAAGGAATCGCGCAGGCTTTCGAACTGTGCGGCCAATACCAGGCCGATGATCGCCAGCGCCAGGCCGAAGGTGCCCCACAGCGCGTTCCCCTCCTGAACAAACTGGCGGGTAGCATTGCTGTAATCGAAGGTGTAGCCCGGTGGCGCCTCTTCTTGGGCGATTGCTTGCAGGGTTTCGAGCGCATGACTCATGCCGACAATCGGAAATCCTGAAACGATGACTGAATTGAGCTGTTGGAACTGATTCAACTGCCGTGGTCGCACCTGTTGGCTGGATACTTTGATTAATGTCGAAAGGGGGAGCAATTGACCGTCGGCGTTTTTGACTGCGTAGTGGCTCAGCCATTGCGGATTGTCTCGGTAGGTGCGCTCGACCTGGGCAATCACCTTGTAGAGGTGGCCATCAATGCTGAATCGGTTGATTTCCGTTTCAGCCAGCAGGGTCGCGAGGGTCAGGCTCAGCTCTTCCATGGATACCCCCATTTGCGCGGCTTTGGTCCGGTCGATGTCGATCACCACTTCGGGGCGGTCGAACGCCAGGTCGATATCCACGTAGGCAAATTTTCCTGAGTCTATTGCACGTTGCTTGATGCGTTCGGCCACGCTCATCATCGACTCATAGTCTTGCTGGGAACTGAGCACGAAGCCGAAGGGCAGGCCCTCACCCCCTCCTGGCAGGGACGGCAGGTTAAACGCGAAGACCTGCAGGCCGGGGATACGGTCCAGTTTTTCGCGCAGGGGGGCGAGTACCTGCATCTGTGTGCGGTCGCGATCTTTCCAGGGTTTGAGTAGAAACCCGCCGACACCTGAATGAACACCTTCCAGGCCGTTGATCTGGAACGAAGCCTGGTATTCGGGCAGCGTCTTGAACGGCTCGATAAATGCCTGGGTATACGTATTCAGGTAGGCCAGGTTGGTCGGCTGCGGCGCACTGGAAAGGATGAATATCAGGCCCTTGTCCTCATCGGGTGCCAGTTCCGAAAGGGTGAACATGAGCATTACGGGAATCAGGCCGAGCACGACCAGGGCAAACACCAAGACCACCGACTGCGCTTTCATGATCTGATGCAGGCGTTGCTGATAGCTTTTTCTCAACGCATTAAAGAAGCGGTCCAGGATCAGGAACAGGCCCTTGGGCTGTTCCTCGGGGCGTAGCAACACCGCGCACATCATCGGTGACAGGGTCAGCGCGACGATACCGGAAATCACCACGGCACCTGCGAGCGTCAGGGCGAACTCCTTGAACAAGGCGCCCGTAAGGCCTTGCAGGAAACCGATAGGGGTATACACCGCAGCCAGTGTGATGGTCATGGACAGCACCGGCACACATATCTCTCTCGCACCTCTGATAGCCGCTTCAAGAGGGGATTTACCCCTTTCGATGTGCCGGTGAATGTTTTCCATCACCACGATGGCGTCATCGACGACCAGGCCGATCGCCAGAACCATGGCCAGCAGGGTCAGAACGTTGATGGAGTACCCCATCATTTGCATGAAAAACAGCGTGCCAATCAGTGACAGCGGAATAGTGACGACTGGAATTACCGCTGAGCGCAGCGAACCCAGGAACAAAAAAACCACCAACACCACGATCACGATGGCCTCCACCAGGCTGGACAGCACCTGGTCGATAGAGGCGTTGATGTACAGCGTCGAGTCGTAGGCGATGTCCACGTCCAGGCCAGGTGGGATCTGTGATTGCAGCTGCGGCAGCAGGTCGCGAACGTGCTTGGCCAACTCCAGGGGGTTGGCGTCGGGGGCCGGTTTGATGCTGATGTAGAGTGCAGGAATGCCATTGAACGTACTGAAACTGTCGTAGTTCTGTGAACCCAATTCCACGCGTGCCACGTCACCCAGGCGCACCTGGCTGTCGCCCTTGGTTTTCAGGGGGATCGCATTAAACCCCTCTACCGAATGGAGTTCGGTGTTGGTCTGGATGCTGGTGACGACATATTCACCTGTCACATCACCTGCGGTGGGCTGCACGTTGTAGCGCTTGATCGCCTGCGTCACCTCACTGGCGCTCAAACCAAAACCAGCGAGTTTTATAGGGTCCAGCCACAGGCGCATGGCAAAGCTCTGGTTGCCGATGATCTGCGCTTCGGCCATGCCCGGCAGGGTCACCAGCCGAGGTTGAATCACACGACTCAGGTAGTCAGTGATCTGGGCGTTGTTCATGGTTTCGCTGGAAAAGCTCAGGTACATCAACGCGGTATTGTCAGCCGCGACCTTGCTCAGTATCGGGTCGTCAATCTCGCGCGGTAGCTGGTTCCTGACTTCATTGGTCTTGGCCAGCAGCTCCGTGAACAAGCGGTCGCTGTCGGCGCCGACTCGCCCGTAGATCGAGATGATCGAGATGTTCTGGCGACTGGAAGACTTCATGTAATCGATGCCTTGCGCGCTGGCCAGGCTCTTCTGCAACGGTTGGGTGATGTAGCTTTGAACACTCTCGGCACTTGAGCCTGGAGAGACCGTGGTCACCGTGATCAGCGCACTTTCCATCTGTGGGAACTGGCGCAACGGCAGTTTTGCGTACGCCTGCCAGCCCAGCAACACAATTAACAGACTCACCACCAGCGCAAGTACGGGGCGGCGAATGAACAGGTCGGTGATCGTCATTCTTGGTTTTCCCGATAGGTCGCCTGGGGCAGGTCGTCCGGTTGATTCCTGTCGATGCTGATATGCACCGGCGTACCGTGCACCAGCTTGTTCTGACCAGCAGTGACGACTTGTTCACCCTTGTGCAGGCCCTTGTCGACCACGACAAGGCCATCGCGTCGCTCGCTGCTTTGGATCAAGCGCCGCTCGGCGATCAGCACCGGCGTGCCGTCTTCCTGCAGCCCATGCTCCTGGGTGTCATCGGGGGGGGCCACAACGTACACGTACTGGCCGTAGGGGCTGAACGTGATCGCGCTTTCCGCAACCACCGTGTGCAATTGCGGGTCGGCCAGCTGTATCCGCAGGTCAGCGAACATGCCTGGCAGCACATTTTTGGGCGGGTCTGCCAGGGTCGCCCGCACCAATACATTTCGCGTGCTGTCATCAACGATCGGGTTGATGGCGCTGACGCTGGCGAGGCTGAAAACACCGGGGCGCGCAGAGACTTCAACCTGAACCGACTGGCCGATCGTGATCAATTGGGCGGCTTGCTCGGGGACATGGAAATCAACGTAAAGACTGCTGGTGTCCTGCAGGCTGGCGATCACCGTACCGCTTTGCAGAAAGTCACCCAGATCCACTTGGCGAATACCGATGATGCCGCTGAAAGGGGCGACGATAGATTTCTTTTTCAGTGCTTCGCTGCGTTGCGCAACGAGGGCATTGTGCCGCGTGAGCTCTGCACTCAGTCGATCGTACTCACCTCGGGAAATGGCGTTGATCGTCACCAGCTCCTTGCCGCGTTCGAAATTCTGCCGGGCCAAACGTTGGTCGGCCCGTGCCATGTCCAATTCGGCCTGTTCGGTCTGGTGCTCAAGTTGCAACAACGGTTGGCCCGCATCGACCCTTTGCCCTGACTCGAAGTGCAGCTGGGTGACCACGCCGGGGACTTCGATACTTAAATTGATACCTTGCAATGCCTTGAACGTGCCAGCCGCCGGCAACTGGCGCTGCCAGCGCTTTTCGAATGCGTTGGAGACCGCCACGCTCACGGGCGGCTTTGGCGCATGCAGGATTTGCAGCTGTTGGTAAACCCAAAACGCCTTGTAGCTGGCAAGCATCAGTACGACTAACAGGACGATACTGAGCATGGTAAGCATCCGACGGCCCGGCATAGCTGATTCCTTGTAGTGAGGCGAGTGAGGTGTTGCATGAAGGACGCGCAGGCAGGACCATCCGACGACACGCTGAGCGCCGAAGTTTTCACGAGAAAGGCGGGGGCAATAAGCAGTAAATTCGCGAGTTTCTGTAGGAATACAGATCTCTAAATGAAAGGTGTTTTCATATTTGTTGTAGGAAAAGTGCGGAGTGTTGCTGAGGGAGGGGCATGCGCCAGGGCGTCAGCCCAGGCGCTAAGGCGCTGAAGAGAGTCCCGGCGTTAGATCAGATGCAGATGGTTATCCCAGAGCCCCGCCGGCAGCTCCAACGGTTTTGCAAGCAGTGGGTTCTGGCGGCAGTCGTAGAACCGGCAACGCCCTTGTCCCGACGTCACGACAAACCCATCGTCTACGGCACCGACACCGGCACAGTCGGGCAGCGGCCCATCAAGCCGCAGTTCGCCGCTGTCCATGTCCCAGATAAAGAAGCGGTTGCCACGCGGTGCGGTCAACGCCACCAGGCGCAGCTCGCTGTGCACTGCAACGCTGGCGGTGTAGTGCCCCATGGCCTGCAGCTGTTCATCGGCCACCGGGAATGCCACGAAGGGCTGCCCTGGACGCTTGATCGCCAACAACTCGGAGCGTTCCTGGGACGGCCCCATGAACTGCTGCCCGGTGAGAATGGTGCCGTCGCTGGCGATCCCCATATGGCGCACGCTGTTCATCTGCTGGCCGAGGGTTTCCTTGCTGATCAGCGTACCGTCACGCTGCATCAGCACCAGGCTCGGTTCCATGGCGTTGAGGTTCATCTCCACGCGGCTTTCGGCTTCGGTGCGAATGCCGCCGTTGGCCACCACCAGGGTTTCGCCGTCGGGCATCCACGACACCTGGTGCGGACCGATACCGTGGGTGGAGATTTCGCCAGTGTGCACCAGCCGTTCGCCTTCGAACCTGTACACGCCGAGCAGGCCACGGCCAGGGTCGGACGTATCGTTTTCGGTGGCATACAGCCAGTCGCCGCTCTTGTGAATGACCGCGTGGCCATAGAAGTGGCGGTTGGCCTTCGAGGTGATGGTTTGCAGCAACGCGCCATCTCGCAGGTCGATCAGGTAACTCTCGGTGCCGGGGCGACGGGCGACAAACAGCGCAATCGGCAACGTCGGGTGGTTGATGATGTCGTGGCAGCGCTGGCCGACCTGGGTGGCAAACACCGGCTTGCCGTCCAGGCGATAGCCCACGGCGTAGTGCTTGCCGTCCGCATCATCCCGCGCCGAGAGCAGCAGCGGGCCCTTGTCTTTACTTTTGAACAGCGTCCAGCCACCCAACGTGAGTGCGCTGAGCAGCACGCTGCCAACGGCCAAAGCCTGTCGCCTGAGCATCATCAGTCACCGTCGTTGGCATTGAAGCCCAGTTGGATGCCCAGCGCCTTGGCCAATTCGCCTTCGTGCAGGCGGTGGACGACGTTGAGGCTGTCATAGATATCGTTGAGTTGCTGGCGCCCGGCATCGTCGGCCAGCAGCTCGTTGAGGGTGCGCGGGTTGCTGTCGAACAGTTTCAGGGACGCGGCGTAGGCGGCGTCGATCTTGTCAGCCAACGGTTTCTGCTCGGACGGCAGCAGGCCGCGCAGGCCTTTGTTGTCGACGCCGACCCACACGGTCTGGGCCGCCGCGAGGCTGGCTTGCAGGCTTTGCAGGGACGACTGGCTACGCCACGCATCGGCCTGGAAAGGCTGCGGGATACCCTTGGTCTGGCGGCCCATCGGCGTGCCGAGCTTTTTCTTCAGGGTGTCCAGTGCGGTCACTTGGACGCGCAGCAGATCGGCAATGGCTTCGTGGGAATCGGCGTAGCGCTGGTTCGGGAACTTGGTCATCTGCGCGAGCATGCCGTCGGTGCTGTTCCAGCTGGCCAGGATCTCTTCGGCGAGCGCCTTCTGGCGATCACCGATGGCCACCAGCAATGGGCAGTAACGGGCCTTTTGGGCGTCGTCGGCGATATCGGTCTTGGCGTCGTAGAGGATGTATTCGTAGGCCGACAGGCCTTGCACCACCACGCTGGACTTGGCCAGGGCGGCACCGTCGATCTGCGGCTGGCTGGCGACCAGTTGCTCGACCTGGCGGCCGACCAGGTTTTTCTTGTCCGGCCAGAATTGCACCTGCCACGCACGGTTGCCTTCAGCCAGCGGGCCGATCAACAGCGGTTGCAGCTCGGCCCAGGCCTTTTGTGCGTGGAGGAAATCGGCACGCGCGGTGTCCAGGCTCTCTTTACCCTGGCAGTAGGCCAGGGCGCTGACGGCCAGTTGACGGTCGGCTTCAACCCAGCGGCTGTAGGTGGGCAGAATCACTTGCTTGGCGATGGCCGCCGAGGTCACGGCTTGCGGGTCTTGCGGCGAGCAGGCACCGAGGGCGAGGGCGGCAAGGCTGGTGAACAACAACTTGGGACGGAACATGTCGAGCTCCCTTCTGTAATTGGGGCAAAGCTTATAAAGAATTCAGGAACGCCAGCAACGCAGCGCGCTGCTCGGCATTAAAAGACAACACATGCTGCTGCGCCGCTTGTGCTTCGCCGCCGTGCCACAGCACGGCTTCCAGCAGGTTGCGAGCGCGGCCGTCATGCAGGAACTGGGTGTGGCCACTCACGGTTTGCGTCAAGCCGATACCCCACAACGGCGGCGTGCGCCAGTCGCGGCCGCCGGCCTTGAATTCGCTGCGGTTGTCGGCGAGGCCATCGCCCATGTCGTGCAACAGCAGGTCGCTGTAGGGGCGGATCACTTGGTTGGCCAGCTCAGGTTCGGCGGCGTTGGCGGCCGTGGTGAACGCGGGCGTGTGGCAACCCTGGCAGCCAGCTTGATAGAACAGGTTTTTACCGGCCAGCACCTGTGGCGTGTTGACGCCTCGGCGCGCCGGTACGGCCAGGTTACGGGTGTAGAACAGCACCAGGCGCAGGATATTGTCGCTGACCTCCGGCTCGCCGTCGGGGCCATTGCCGTTAGGGGCTTGTTTGCAGGCGACTTGGGCATCAGTGCAGTCATCGAACGGTCTCAGGGAAGTCGTGAGGCCCATATCACCAGAGAACGCGTGAACATTTTGTTGATTGAGGTTGGGTTGCCCGGCTTTCCAGCCAAAACGCCCGAGCACGGTTTTTTGCTGGGCGTCGTCCCAGACCCAGTTGGCGCGGCCGACGATGGCTTCCTTGTCGGCGGTCTTCGGGGCGGTGTTGCGCAGGATATCGGCGTCGCTGATGGCTTCGAGCAGGCCCAGGCCGATCATCGGCGGGGCGATGCGCGCGGAGAAGCGTGTGTCCGGATGCATCGGGCCGTAGCCGAGTTGGGTGATTTGCAGGTCCGGCTTGCGTAACTCGACCACGGTGCCGTCCTTGAACGTCACGTTGACCGGTGTGTAGTCCATGCGCACCTTGCCTTCGGGCACTACGCCCGGCACCGCCATGTCCTGCAGTTGCCCGCCGTAGACCGGCTCGGGCACTACGCCGATCTGTTCGATGAGTGTGGCATAGGGCGCAGCGTCCGGAATCGACAGGCGCACCAGCATCGACACCGCATTGGGTGCGTCGGGCAACGGCGGATGCCCACGGCCGTCCTTGATATGGCAGTTCTGGCAGGCGTTGGTGTTAAACAACGGGCCCAGGCCATCACGCGCCGTGGTGGTGGACGGGGCGATCACCCACGGGCTGCGAAAGAAGCTGTTGCCGACGCTGAAGTCCAGGCGCCGCGTGGGCGACAGGTTCGCCGAGGGCAAGGAAAACGCGTTCTGGTCGCGCTTGTTCACCGTCGCAGCGCCGCCCGCCCGTGATTCACCCGGCTCGGCCTTGGTAAACCTGGGCGCGTCATCGCAGGCAGTCAGGCTCAAGGCCAGCAACCCCGCGGACAGGCGAAAAAGCGAACGGAACATCGGGTTTCCTGAGTGAAGGCGCAAAATAGGGGCGCAAAGTCTAACAGGGCGGGGCGCAATGAATAAGAGCAATTATCGTTTGGTGGTATCCGATTCATTCCCGCTAGAATGACCGCACATTTTTTTCTGGAGGTGGCCAATGCAGGCTCTCGACGCTTTGCTCAACCGTGTTTCCGTGCCGCGCCTGCTGGAACCGGCACCGACCCAGGAGCAGCGCGACGTGCTGTTCGCCGCCGCCATGCGTGCACCCGATCACGGCCAGCTGCGCCCTTGGCGTTTCCTGACGGTTGAAGGGGCTGCCCGTGAGCAGATGGGCACGTTGCTGGCCGAGGCTGCGCGCCTGCAAGACGCGGACGCACCGCAAGCCGCCATCGACAAGGCCCAGAACGGCCCGCTGCGTGCGCCGCTGGTGGTGGTGGTGATTGCCCGTCTGCAGGAACACTTCAAGGTGCCCAAGTCCGAACAACGGCTGGCCGCCGCCTGCGCGGCGCACGGCATCCTGCTGGCCGCGTATGCCCAGGGCATTGGTGCGGTGTGGCGCACCGGCGAACTGTCCTACTCGGCCCACGTCGCCAAAGGCCTTGGGCTGACGGCGGATGAGGAAGTGATTGGCTTCCTCTATTTGGGTACACCACAAAACCCGCCGCGCACGGCGGCTAAGGAAGATGTGGCGGCGTTCGTCCAGGCCTGGCAGGGTCTTTAGCCGTTCGTGGACCTAATGTGGGAGGGGGCTTGCCCCCGATAGCGGTGTGTCAGCTACAGATAAGTAGACTGATACTCTGCCATCGGGAGCAAGCCCCCTCCCACATTGCTCCTTTGGTGTTATTTAAACCTTGAACTGATCCATGAGTTTCATCTGCTGGCTGGCCAAGGCATTGAGTTGGCTGCTGATGGCCGCCGACTCAGTCGCCTGCCCGGTCAGGGTTTCGGTCACGGTGCGGATCGCCGAGACATTGCGGTTGACCTCTTCGGCCACCGCGCTTTGTTGTTCGGCGGCGCTGGCGATCTGCAGGTTCATGTCGCTGATCACGGTGACGGCATCGCTGATCTTGCCCAGCGCCTGCACCGCTTGATGGATCTGCCCTGCATTGCTCTGGGCCTGGCTTTGGCTCGAATGCATGGTGGCCACCACGCCACGGGTGCCGCTCTGGATGCGTTCGATCACCAGGCGGATTTCCTCCACCGAATCCTGGGTGCGCTTGGCCAGGTTGCGCACTTCGTCGGCCACCACCGCAAACCCACGGCCACTTTCCCCGGCGCGCGCCGCTTCGATGGCGGCGTTGAGGGCCAGCAGGTTGGTCTGCTCGGCAATGCTGCGGATCACTTCCAGCACTGAGCCGATCTGCTCGCTATTGACCGCCAGGGCTTCGACTTCCGTCACCGCCTTGCTGACTTCCTCGGCCAGGGTCGTGATATCCCGTGTGCTCTGTTCAATGATTTGCATGCCTTCGCGTGCCGATTGATCGGCACCGCGTGCCGCGTTGGCAGCATTCGAGGCGCTGTTGGCGACGTCGTGGGCGGTGGCGCTCATTTCATTGGACGCGGTGGCCACTTGGTCGATTTCGCGGAACTGCACCTGCATGCCTTCACTGGTCTGGCGCGCGATGGCGGAAGACTGGTCCGCCGTGCCCCGGGCTTCGGTGATGCTCTGCTTGATCTGGGCGATGGTCGGTTGCAGCTTGTCGAGGAAGCGGTTGAACCAGTTCACCAGTTCGCCCAGTTCATCTTTCTTTGCGTACGCCAGGCGTTGGGTGAGGTCGCCTTCGCCGCTGGCGATGTCCTTGAGCATGGCCGCCACGCCGTTGATCGGGCGGGTCACGCCGGTGGCGGTCAGCCAGATCAGCAGCAGGCCTAGCAGGCCGGCGGCAGCGGCCACCAGCAGTGCCTTGAGGGTGCCGGCCGCCTGGGCTTTATCGAGTACCCCTTGCAACGCGACGTTATCGGCCAGCATCACGGCTTTTGGCAGCTTGATCACCACGCCCCAGGATTTGGCCTCGGCAATCGGCTTGACCGGGTACACGGCGCGAATGGTGCCGTCCTGTTCGCGGATCATGCGGTTGTCGCTCGCCAACAGTTGCACGATTTCCTTGCCTTCGGCGCCGAGGGTGTCGATCAGGTTCTTGCCGACCTTCGCCGGCTCGCCGCTGTAGGCGGCAATTAAACCGGTGCTGGAGAGAATCTCCAAGTGTGCTGCGCCGTTGAACAGGTCCTTCTGTGCAGCGTCGGCGGTTGCTTGCAGGGCGGTGAGGGCGATGTCGACACCGACGACGCCGATGAGTTTGCCCTCCACGATCAGCGGCGAGGCGATGGTGGTCATCAATACCTTTTTGCCGGCCACCGTGTCTTCATACGGGTCCAGCAGGCAGGTATTGCGGGTGTCCCGTGGGCAGGTGTACCAGATGTTGTAGGGCGTACCGTTGAGGGTGAGGGTGGTCTTGTTCAGGTCTTCTTCGACCATGATGGTGTTCACGCCTTCGCCGCCGGCACGGCTCCAGTAGCTGGAGAAGCGCCCTTTTTCGTTGGAGACGCGCGCCTTGTCATCGACGAATTCGCTGTCCTTGCCGTCGAGGCCGTTGGGTTCGAATGACAGCCAGAAACCCAGCACTTTGCTGTTGCGATCAAACGTGGTTTTCAAGCTCTGGTTGATTTCTTCGCGCAGCGCGCCGGCTTCCAGGCCACGCTTGCTGGCCATGATGCGCAAATCCTTGATTTGGTCGGCCAGTGCGGTCAGCGCCATCAGGCTGTCACCGAAGGTTTTCTGCAACTGCACCGCCTGTTCGGCCGCCCTGGCTTGCAGCAGTTGTTCGACGCTGGCAGTGAGCATGCGCGAGCTTGAGTCGCTGACCAACTGATCATTCTGGGTGGTGTTGTAGATATTGATGCTGACGACCAGCGCGATCACCCCCAACAGGCAAAGACCGGACAGCAGCACAATTTTCAAGCGGATGGAGAGGGTGTTGAACATAGGTTCACTCACGAATGGACTCATGGGTATGCAAGCACCAGAGCCAAGTCCATTCAGCGCTATGTCTGAAACATCGGCGTCATAAATCAATACATGAGAGGCAGGCGATGAACGGCGCGCAAGCGCCTGTACGCGCCGTTATACGGGCTGTGCGAGCCGTTCGGGGCGTGACCAGATCCACAGGTTGCCCAAGCTCATCCCGGCAATCGCCAGGTAGATCGGCCAGCCGTGGTCGAGCATCACCAGCATCAGCGTGGCGCAGAGCAGCATGCTCACGGTGGCGCTGACCTTGGCCCGCCGGGCGATGATCTTGCCGTTGCGCCAGTTGGACAGGATCGGCCCGAACAGCCGATGGTTTTCCAGCCAGGCGCTGAGGCGCGGCGAGCTTTTGGTGGCGGCCCAGGCGGCCAGCAGGATGAATTCGGTGGTGGGCAAACCCGGTATGACAATCGCCACCAACCCGATGCCCAGGCTGACGTAGGCCAGCAGGCCGAAGAGGATCCGGGCGATTTTCGAGGTGGATGGGGTTTTGCGGGTCATGGTTTATTTGTAACGTCGCGAAGTGAGCGCCAACTGTGGGAGGGGGCAAGCCCCCTCCCACAGTTGATGGCATTTCAATCTGGAGGTCAGGCCAATTCAGGGGCGCTAGCGTACGCCTGTTCCAGCAATACGGTGAAGCGTACAAACGCGTCGATCGCGCCTTTTTCCACAGCAGCTTCTTCTTCGGCGGTGAATGGCAGGGCGTCGAGGGTGCGCGTGAAGCTTTTCCAGCCTTCGGCACGACCACCGGCCGGCTCACCCAGGTGGCGGGCACCGAAGGTTTCACTCAGGCCCAGGCCCACGGCGCGCTTGATCAGGAACGCGGCGCCCAGCTTGGAACCTTCTGACACAAACAGCCAGCCCAGGGCTTCGGCCTTGCTCGGGTTTTTCACGGCGCCGGCGACCGGTGCAGGCACGTCGGTGTCCAGGTCGCCCAGGTCCAGCTTGGCGGCTTCGGCGCGGCAGCGCTCGGCCAGGTCCGGCACGATATTGATCAGTTCGGCATCGTTGTACAGGGCCACCAGTTCCGATTGGAACAGGTATTGCGCCACCACGAAACGGGCGAAGTTGGCTTGGGTTTCAAACGGGGCATGAGCCTTCACCAGTGCGTCGAGCTTGGTGTGTGGCTCGTGGGTGATCTGGTTCAGGCGCTGGGAGCGCAGGCTTGGGCGTTCAGCGGTAGGGGAAGCGGTCATGAAAAAAGTCCTTGAGAAGGGAAGCGCCTGGGTGCCCGAAAGAGAGCTGTTATCAACTAGACGAACAAGAAGACGCGGCACAGTAAAAAATCCTCACCCCGGCGCTGAATAATTACGCCGGGGTGAGGCGGGTTTCATCAGATGTCCCAGATCACGTTGATCGCAAAGTTGCGACCTGGCTGGGTCAGGCGGTCGAGGTTGGCCGGGGAGGTCACACCGGCTTCGCCGACGCCGTCGTAGCTGCGCACGTCGTCCCAGTTCCAGTACTTCTTGTCGGTCAGGTTGTAGAGGCCGCCGTTGACGGTCACGTCGTGGGTGACCTTGTAGAAACCGGTCAGGTCGACGATGCCGAAGCCTGGGGTCTTGAACGGGGCACTGGTGGTGTTGCCGTCGGGCGAGAAGAACGTATTTTTGTCGACGCGGTTCTGTTTCTTGACCAGGGTCCAACTGACCAGGGCGCCATATTGCTCCTGGTCATAACCCAGGCCGAACACGCCCTTGAGTGGGTTGACACTGTTGAGCGGCTGGCCGGTTTCGTCGTTACGGCCGTAGGCGTAGGCCACGGCGCCCTGTGTATACAGACCCTGTGGTGCGCCGAAGGCGTCCAGGTTCATGCGGCCCTTGGCTTCAATGCCCTTGATGGTGGCGCGTTTGATGTTGAAGGGTCGGAAGATCGTGCCGGTCGGACTTACCGAGGTGTTGTCCTCGTCGATGAAGTCCTTGTACTTGTTGTAGAACACCGCGACATCGAAGTTGCCCGCGTCGAAGTTGCCGCGAATCCCGGTCTCGATGCCTTTGCTGGTTTCCGGCTTAAGGTCCGCGTTGGGCTCGACCACGTAACCTTGCTGGAGGTTTTCAAAGCGACCGTACAACGCCTTGGCCGACGGCGTGCGGAAGCCTTCGGCGTATTGGCCGAACCAGGTGTAGTGATCGGTCAGCGCGTAGGTCAGGCCGAATTTCGGCGAGACCCGGTGCCAGGTCTTGGTGCTGTCGTCGTGGGGGTAAATGCGGGTCGGGTCGGTAGCGTTGAGGAAGTCCTCGGTCAGCTTGGGCTTGAGCTGGGTGTAGTCGTAGCGAACGCTGGGCAGGAAGGTCCAGTTGTTCCAGGCGATCTGGTCCTGGGCAAACAGCGAGTAGGTGTTGATGGTCGGGTCCGGGAAGTCGCTGGCCTTGCGCACGCTGTCACCGGCCGAGGGGCTGGGTGCGCCGATGGCCGTGCAACCGCTGCCGACGGCCAGGCAGGTGGCGGCGCCTTCGCGCGAACCGGTGACTTTCTGCTGCTTGAGGGTGGTGCCGTACGTGACGTGGTGATCGGTTTCGCCGAGGCTGAACGCCTTGTCCAGCTGTGCGTCGAACACCCATTGCCGTTCTTGGTACAAGGTCTCGCGGGTACGTAAGACGCGGCGACTTGGCTGGTAGATTTCGGCCGTCGTCTGGTCGGTCTTGGCAATCTGGTAGTTGAGGCTGGTCTTGATGCGGTCGGCAATCGGCGACTCGAGGGCAATGCTGTTTTCCAGGCCGAAGCGTTCACGGGTAATGGTGTCGTTGCCGGTACGGGCACGGTACCAGTTCGAGACGAAGGGGCCGGCGTTGAACGGGCCGCCCACGGCGTTCTTGAGATTGGTGTCGCGATCATCCTTGTACTTTTCATACGTCAGGCCCAGGCGGTTGTCATCGCCGTAGTTCCAACCGAGCTTGGCCAGGATATTGGTCGTACGTGCGTCTTCCGGGTTGGCGCCGGTGCGGGCCAGGCCGGTGGCGTTGTTGCCGTCGTAGGACTCCATCTCGTGGCCATTGCGCTGGCTCAGGTGCAGCAAGCCGTCGACGTCCTGCACACGGCCGGCGACGGTGCCGGAGGTCAGCCAGCTTTCGTCGGCGGAGCTGTAGCCGGTCTTCAGGCGCGCGCCGACGTCCTGGCCGGGCTTGATGATGTCGTCCGGATCGAGGGTGAAGTAACTCACCGCGCCACCAATCGCGCTGCTGCCGTACAGGGCCGACGCCGGGCCGCGCAGGATCTCCACGCGCTTGACGATTTCCGGGTCGACGTAGTTGCGACGGGTCTTGGCGTAGGGGCCGTTGAAGAAGTTGTCCGGCACTTCCACGCCGTCCACCTGGGTGAGGATGCGGTCGCCGTCGATGCCGCGAATGTTGAAACCGGCGTTACCCGCACGGGTGCCGGCGCCGCCGACTGAAACGCCAGGCTCGTAGCGCACCAGTTCGCGAATGGTGTTGACGTTCTGGCGGTCCAGCGCTTCGCGCTCATGCACGCTGACGGTGCTCGGCACGCTGCTCACATCCTGCTCGTTACGGGTGGCGCTGATGGTCACCTGTTGCAGGTTGAGGGCGCCGCCCGCTGCGCGCTTTTCCAGGACGATGCTGTTGCTGCCCAGTTTGCGGTAGCTCAGGTTGGTCCCCACCAACAGCCGGTCCAGGGCTTTTTCCGGCGACAACGGGCCGCTTACGCCAGGGGACGATACACCCTGGCCCAGTTCCGCCGGCAGGCCGACTTGCCAGCCGGTCACGGCGGTAAAGGCGTTCAGTGCCGAAACCAGCGGCTGCTGCTCGATACTGAAGGTGTAATTGCCGTGGCTGCGCGGGGCAGGTTCGGCGGCGGTGGCGGTCATCACTGGCGCAGCGGCCAGCAGGATGGCTGCCGCCAGCAAGGACAGGACGGGCGAAGAGGACCGGCGGTTGAAACAAGAGGACATCGAGAGCGCTCCGGGGTACGAGTCTTATAGTTGCGAACTGAGACAAATAGGAATCAGTTGCATTGGCTAAGACGAGACGTACCACCGACAGCTATCGAGTAAAAATAATTCTCATTTAGTTCAAGATCACCAGCGCCGGGTATTCCGACAGCTTGGCCGAGGTGATGTGCGCCAGCGAACGCACCACGTCCAGGGGCTGGTCGAGGCGGTAATTGCCGGTGACGGCGACGCTGGCGAGTTGGTCGTTGGTGTTGACGATCCAGCCGGGGTAATAGCGACGCAGCTCGGCGAGCACTTCGCTCATCGGGCAGTTTTCGAAGATCAGCCGGCCTTGCACCCAGGCCAAGTCCTTGTTGGCGTCCAGTTTGGCGGGTTGGCCAAAGCCCTTGGGCCCGATGCGGATACTTTCACCGGCGCTCAGGCGCACACGGGCATCGTCGAAGGTATTGCTCAGGTCCACATCGCCGCGTTGCACTTGCACCTGCGCTTCGCCATTGAGGTAGCGCACGGCGAAGGCGGTATCGCGCACGCTGGCGCGTACGGGGCCGGCGTCGATCTCCAGGGGCAGGCCATGGCTGGGCACGACGTCGAAAAACGCTTCGCCCTGGTACAGGCGGGCGATGCGCTGGTGGTCCTTGATGCGGCTGGAAAACGCCGAGTTGGTGTTGAGCAGCACTTTGGAGCCATCGTCCAATTGCAGGCGCTGGCGTTCGCCCACCACGGTGAGGTGGTCGGCTTGCAGGCGTATCGGCAGGTTGCTGAAGCTGAACAGGCCGATCAACAACACGGCGGCAGTGGCCAGCGGTTTCCAATGCGGCTTGACCCGGCGCCAGGCGCTGGGTTTGCGCGGCGCGGCCAGTGCGACAGCAGCGCTGTGGACCGGCGCGCCACCCCAGGCGGCTTGGGCCTTGCCGAACGCGTGGACATGCGCGGGGTCGCTGGCCAGCCAGGCTTCGAATTCAGCCTGCTGCCCAGGCAGCGGGCACTGCAGGGCGATCAGCCAGTCGAGGGCTTGGTCCATAGCCGTGTCTTGCAACACCTCATGAGCCAGCTCATGGGGGCGCAGTTTATTCGGGTCCGTCACGGTGTTCCTCGGGTCTTCGTCACGTTCTATTCAACTTTCCTACAGCTTGGGTCGACGTTTCTGTCGGGAGAAGCTTAAGGCCGATCCAGCCGTTCGGCCACACCTACACAGATGGCCATGATCAATTTCAGTTCCTTTTGCACGGTGCTCAAGGACACTTCCAACTGATCGGCGATCTCCTGGTAACTGCAACCGTGCAGGCGGCTGAGGATGAAAATCTGCTGTTGGCGGGCGCTCAACTGGCCGAGGCTGACGCTCAGGGCTTCAAGCATCTGCTCGGCCTGAGTGGCGTCTTCGGGGGGGCTGATGGGCGCGGCGACGCTTTGCAGGACGTCCAGCGGAACATCTTCCTGCAGCGTACGGGCCTGGATCCTACGCGCGCGCAGATGATCCAGCGCGAGGTTGCGCGCAGTTTGATAGACGAAGGGCTCAAGGTGATCGATCGGCCGCTCACTGAGGGCCCGGGTGACGCGCAGGTAGGTTTCCTGCAACAGGTCCTCGGCGGTGCTGTGGTTATTCACCATCCGCTGCAAGGTGCGAAGCAGAATCACCCGTTGGGTGATAAAGACGTGGTTGAAGCGAGATTGGCTCACAGTGATACCAGACCGGTTTGCAGTTAATGATAATGCTTATCATAAACTCAAATGGCAAGTGGCTATTGCTGTGAGCCTGTATCGATCAAATGTGAGAGGAGGCAAGCCCCCTCCCACACAAGCCCTGCACAACTCAAATTATTCCGCGTTGCACAGCGCCAGGCAGTTATCCAGCATACGGTTCGAGAAGCCCCACTCGTTGTCATACCAGGCCAGCACTTTCAGCAATTTGCCGCTGACTTTGGTGTGATTGGCATCGAAGATCGACGACAGCGGGTTGTGGTTGAAGTCACTGGAAACCAGCGGCAGGGTGTTGTAGCCGAGGATCTTCGAGTGTTGGCTGGCTTCTTTCAGCAGCGCGTTGACTTCTTCGGCAGTGGCTTCTTTCTTCAACTGCACGGTGAGGTCCACCAGCGACACGTTGATCACCGGTACCCGCACGGCCATGCCGGTCAGCTTGCCCGCCAGTTCCGGCAGCACCAGGCCGACCGCTTCGGCGGCGCCGGTCTTGCTCGGGATCATGTTCTGGGTGGCCGAACGCGCGCGGTACGGGTCGGTGTGGTAGACATCGGTGAGGTTCTGGTCGTTGGTGTAGGCGTGAATCGTGGTCATCAAACCGCTTTCGATGCCCAACTCGCGGTGCAGCACCTGGGCGACCGGCGCCAGGCAGTTGGTGGTGCACGAGGCGTTGGAGATGATCTGGTGCGATTGACGCAAAATGTCATGGTTGACGCCGTAGACCACCGTGGCGTCCGCGCCCTTGGCCGGTGCCGAGATGATCACCTTGCGTGCGCCGGCGGTAATATGGGCGGCAGCCTTGTCACGGTCGGTGAACAGGCCGGTGCATTCAAACACCACGTCGATCTTGTGCGCGGCCCACGGCAGGTCGGCCGGGTTGCGGATGGCACTCACGGCAATCCGGTCACCATTGACGGTCAGGCTTTCCTGATCGTGGGCGACCTCTGCTTCGAAAGTGCCATGTACGGTGTCGTATTTGAGGAGATGGGCATTGATCGAACTGTCGCCCAGATCATTGATGGCGACGATCTGCAAATCCTGGCGGTAGCCTTGGGTATACAGTGCGCGCAGGACATTACGGCCGATACGGCCAAAACCATTGATTGCGATACGAAGAGTCATTGGAAAGTGCCTGTCGTCGATTTGTTGTAAGAATTACAAGATTATTCGCATAAAAATAGAAAACAAGCCTTTTTAGTGGCAATATTTTGTTCAATCTACAACGAGTGACCTGAATCAACTGGTCCGATGATCCAAACGACTCCCTGCCATCCCATGCGCTGCGGGCGTTTGATCAGCATAGACACTCAGGTCGCCACATCCGTTAGCCTGGAGTTCTACACATGCATCCCCGCGTCCTTGAGGTCACCGAACGGCTTATCGCCCGCAGCCGCGCCACCCGCGAGGCTTACCTTGCGCTCATTCGCGGCGCAGCCAGCGACGGTCCGATGCGCGGCAAGCTGCAATGCGCCAACTTCGCCCATGGCGTGGCCGGTTGCGGCACCGAAGACAAAAACAGCCTGCGCATGATGAATGCCGCCAACGTGGCAATTGTTTCTTCATATAACGACATGCTCTCGGCGCACCAGCCGTACGAACATTTCCCGGAACAGATCAAGAAAGCCCTGCGCGAAGTCGGCTCGGTCGGCCAGTTCGCCGGCGGCACCCCGGCGATGTGCGACGGCGTGACCCAGGGCGAGCCCGGCATGGAGCTGAGCCTGCTCAGCCGCGAAGTGATTGCCATGTCCACGGCGGTAGCGCTGTCCCACAACATGTTCGACGCCGCGCTGATGCTGGGCATCTGCGACAAGATCGTCCCCGGCCTGATGATGGGGGCGCTGCGCTACGGCCACCTGCCGATGATCTTCGTACCGGGCGGGCCAATGCCGTCGGGTATTTCCAACAAACAGAAGGCCGACGTGCGCCAGCGCTACGCCGAAGGCAAGGCCACCCGCGAAGAGCTGCTGGAATCGGAGATGAAGTCCTACCACAGCCCCGGCACCTGCACCTTCTACGGCACTGCCAACACCAACCAGCTGTTGATGGAAGTGATGGGCCTGCACTTGCCGGGCGCCTCGTTCGTCAACCCGTACACACCGCTGCGTGATGCGCTGACCCGCGAAGCCGCACACCAGGTCACGCGCCTGACCAAGGCCAACGGCAACTTCACGCCGATCGGCGAGATCGTCGACGAGAAATCCATCGTCAACTCGATCATCGCGCTCAATGCCACCGGCGGGTCCACCAACCACACCCTGCACATGCCGGCCATCGCGATGTCGGCAGGCATCATCCTCACCTGGGACGACATGGCCGACCTCTCCGAGGTGGTGCCGACCCTGTCCCACGTGTATCCAAACGGCAAGGCCGACATCAACCACTTCCAGGCGGCGGGCGGCATGTCGTTCCTGATCCGCGAATTGCTCGAAGCCGGCCTGCTCCATGAAGACGTCAACACCGTGGCCGGCAAGGGCCTGAGCCGTTACACCCAGGAACCGTTCCTGGTCGACGGCGAGCTGATCTGGCGCGACGGCCCCATCGAAAGCCTCGACGAAACCATCCTGCGCCCCGTGGCCCGTGCGTTCTCGCCCGAAGGCGGCTTGCGCGTGATGGAAGGCAACCTTGGCCGTGGCGTGATGAAAGTCTCGGCCGTGGCGCCGGAGCACCAGATCGTCGAAGCTCCTGCCGTGGTGTTCCAGGATCAGCAGGACCTGGCTGACGCCTTCAAGGCCGGGCAACTGGAAAAAGACTTTGTCGCGGTCATGCGCTTCCAGGGCCCACGGTCCAACGGCATGCCCGAATTGCACAAGATGACGCCGTTCCTTGGCGTGCTGCAGGACCGCGGCTTCAAGGTCGCGCTGGTAACAGACGGGCGGATGTCCGGCGCGTCGGGTAAGATCCCCGCCGCGATTCACGTCAACCCCGAAGCCCAGAGCGGCGGGCCACTGGCGCGCGTGCGCGATGGCGATATCATTCGCGTGGATGGCGTGAAGGGCACCTTGGAGCTTAAGGTGGACGCCGAAGAGTTTGCAGCGCGCGCGCCTGCCACGGGCCTGTTGGGCAATAACGTGGGGGCCGGTCGCGAGCTGTTTGCATTTATGCGCATGGCCGCAAGCTCCGCAGAGCAGGGCGCCAGCGCCTTTACCTCTGCCTTGGAGACGCTTAAGTGAAGTTAGCGCTGGTCGGTGACATCGGGGGCACCAATGCCCGTTTTGCGTTGTGGCGGGATCAGGAACTGCATTCGATCCGTGTGCATGCCACCGCGGATCACACGAGTCCTGAAGAGGCGATCAAGGTCTACCTCAACGAGGAAGGCCTGGAAATCGGGGACATCGGCGCGGTGTGCCTGTCAGTCGCCGGGCCAGTGAGCGGGGATGAATTTAAATTCACCAACAATCACTGGCGCCTGAGCAAGACTGCCTTCTGCAAAACCCTGCAAGTGGATGAACTGCTGCTGGTCAATGACTTCTCGGCCATGGCCCTGGGCATGACCCGTCTCAAGCCCGACGAATTCCGCGTGGTCTGCGCAGGCACGCCGGAGCCGTTGCGCCCGGCGGTGGTGATCGGCCCGGGCACCGGCCTGGGTGTCGGTACGTTGCTGGACCTCGGCGCTGGCCGCTTTGCGGCGTTGCCGGGGGAGGGCGGGCATGTCGATTTGCCGCTGAGCAGCCCACGGGAAACCCAGTTGTGGCAGCACATCTACAGCGAGATCGGCCACGTCAGTGCGGAAACCGCGTTGAGCGGTGCCGGGTTGCCGCGTCTGTACCGGGCGATTTGTGCGGTTGATGGCCACGCACCGGTCCTGGAAACGCCCGAGGCCATCACGGCCGCCGGCCTGGCCGGTGACCCGGTGGCGATGGAAGTATTGGACCAGTTCAGCATCTGGCTGGGCCGCGTCGCAGGCAACAATGTGCTGACCACCGGTGGACGCGCAGGTGTGTATATCGTGGGCGGGGTGATACCGAGGTTTGCCGACTTCTTTATCCACAGTGGCTTTGCCAAGAGCTTCAGTGACAAAGGCTGCATGAGCGACTACTTCAAGGGCATTCCGGTGTGGTTGGTGACGGCGCCGTATTCCGGGTTGACCGGGGCGGGTGTGGCGCTCGAACAGGCTTTTGCATAGGCAGTGATGGCCCTGTCGGGGGCAAGCCCCGTCCCACATTTTGATGTGTGAATACATTCAAAGTGTGGGAGGGGGCTTGCCCTCGATGAGGCCATCAAGTACACCGATAACAACAAGGAGGACCCCGTGAGCGTAATCAGTAAATCGATTCTCCTCGTCGACGACGACCAGGAAATCCGCGAATTGCTGCAGACCTACCTCAGTCGCGCCGGCTTCCAGGTGCGTGGCGTGCCGGATGGCGCGGGGTTCCGCCAGGCGATGAACGAGGCGCCCTGCGACCTGGTCATCCTTGATGTGATGTTGCCGGACGAAGACGGTTTCAGCCTCTGCCGCTGGATCCGCCAGCACCCGCGCCAGGCGCAGGTGCCGATCATCATGCTCACCGCCAGTTCCGACGAGGCCGACCGCGTGATCGGCCTGGAGCTGGGCGCCGATGACTACATCGGCAAGCCTTTCAGCCCCCGCGAGCTGCAGGCGCGGATCAAGGCCTTGTTGCGCCGTTGCCAGTTCGGCCAGGAGCGCAGCAGTGGCGGCGATGTGCTGGTGTTTGATGAGTGGCGCCTGGATATGATCAGCCACCGCCTGTTCCACGTGGATGGCGAAGAGGTGATCCTCTCCGGCGCCGACTTTGCCCTGCTCAAATTATTTCTCGACCACCCGCAACAGATCCTCGACCGCGACACCATCGGCAACGCCACCCGTGGCCGCGACCTGATGCCGCTGGACCGTATCGTCGACATGGCCGTCAGCCGCCTGCGCCAACGCCTGCGCGATACCGAAAAACCGCCGAGGCTGATCCGTACGGTGCGCGGCAGTGGGTATCAACTGGCAGCCAGCGTGGTTGCCGGCAATGCCCACTGAACCATTGACCGAGCGCCGTCGGCGCTTCCCGGTGCCGCGCTCGCTGTTGGGGCGCATGCTGCTGCTGACGCTGCTGGCCGTGTTGTTTGCCCAGGCGCTGTCCAGTGTGATCTGGGTGTCGCAGTTGCGTGCCACCCAGCTCGAAGGGCTGGTCACCAGCGCCCGCAGCCTGGCGCATTCGATGACCGCCAGCGTGAGTTACTTCCGTTCGTTGCCGGTGGCGTATCGGCCGTTGGTGCTGGACCAATTGCGCAGCATGGGCGGCACGCGTTTTGTGGTGACCCTCAATGATCGTCCGCTGGACATGGCCATCCTGCCGCAGACCCCGCGTAAACAGGCGGTGCTCGAGGCGGTGGACGAGGTGTTGAAACAAACCCTCGGCGCCGATGTGCACATGTCGGTGGAGTTCGTCAGCGCCGAAGACCTGCGTATCTTCAACGCCGGCCTGAAACTCGATGAACTGCCGCGCTCCTGGGCGCACTACGCCCTGACCCTGGAACCGGTGAACCCGCCGGTGCTGGTCACCCAGATCCAACTCGCCCAGGGCGAATGGCTGTACATCGCCTCGCTGTTGCCCGAGCCCTACACCAGCCTTGAAGAACAAGGCCTGCCGTCCCAGCAAGTGTGGTTTATCGTGCTGACCAGCGGTTTCCTGCTGCTGTTTATCGGGTTGCTGGTGCACTGGCAGAGCCGGCCGCTCAAGCGCCTGGCGCGGGCGGCGCGGGACATGTCCCTGGGGGCCGATGTTGAGCCGGTGGCCGAAGGCGGCGGCAGCGAAGTGGTGGAAGTAGGGCGTGCGTTCAATGCCATGCGCGAGCGCATCAGCCGCTACCTGACCGAACGCAGCCAATTGTTCAGTGCGATCTCCCACGACTTGCGCACGCCGATCACCCGCCTGCGCCTGCGCGTGGAATTGCTTGAAGACGAAAACCTGCAAGCCAAGTTTGGCCGCGACCTGGATGAGTTGGAGTTGCTGGTGAAGGGCGCGCTGCAATGTGTGAAAGACACCGATATCCACGAAAACATCGAGCCGGTCGACCTCAACCACGTGCTCGACTGCCTGGTGGAGCCGTATCTGGCGCCTAACGGAAATGGCCGCGTGACTCAACATGGCCGCGCCCTGACCACTTATCCGGGCAAGCCGCTGGCGCTCAAGCGTTGCATCGGCAACTTGATCGACAACGCCTTGAAGTACGGGCAGAACGCGCATTTGCACATCGAGGACGATGGCGCGGAGTTCATCCTGCACGTGGATGACGAAGGCCCCGGCGTGCCGGAGCAGCGGTTGGAGCAGGTGTTCGAACCGCACTTCCGCCTGGCCGGGCAGCAGCAGGGTTACGGCTTGGGCTTGGGGATAGCGCGCAACATTGCGCATAGCCATGGCGGCGAAGTGAGTTTGCAGAATCTGCGCGAGGGTGGGTTGCGGGTGACCCTGCAACTACCGCGCGGCTTAGACTGAACACAAGCGGTCAACGTGTGGGAGGGGGCTTGCCCCCGATGACAGTATGTCAGTCAGCTTAGTCTGTAGCTGACCCACCGCAATCGAGGGCAAGCCCCCTCCCACATTTTGATCTTCATTGGGTCAGATGCTCTGGCGCAACCGCGCCAGGTCACGCAACGGCGGCGCCCCAAACAATCGGCTGTATTCCCGGCTGAACTGCGACGGGCTTTCATACCCCACGCGATACCCCGCCGCCGACGCTTCCAACCCTTCGGCAATCATCAATCGCCGGGCCTCCTGCAAGCGCAGTTGCTTCTGATATTGCAGCGGACTCATGGCGGTGATTGCTTTGAAGCGGTGGTGCAAGGTCGAGACGCTCAGGTTCACTTCCTTGGCCAGGTCATCGATGCGCAGCGGTTGTTCGTAGTTGCCATTCAACCACTTGATCGCCTGGCTGACGCGATGGCTCTGACTGTTGGCCACGGCAATTTCATACAGCCGATAACCCTGCGGGCCCCGCAACAGGCGATAGAGAATTTCCCGGTTGATCAATGGCGCGAGCATGGCGATGTCTTTGGGCGTATCGAGTAGGCGCGCCAGGCGCAGCACGGCGTCGAGCAATTGGGTGTCGATACGGTCCACGTACATGCCACGGGAGGTTGGACGCGTCGGCACGCCCATCGGGCCGGCTTCGGCAATCAAGGCGGTGAGCTGGGCCGGGTCGATGTTGATGCGTACCGACAGGTTCGGGTCTTGCGGGGTGGCATCAATGATCCGCCCGGCCACTGGCATGGCCACCGAAAAGACTAAATAGTTGAGCGGGTCGTAGGCGAAGATTTCGTCAGCCAGGCGCACTTCCTTGCTGCCGCTGGCCAGAATGCACAGGGCCGGCTCGACCAGTACCGGCATGAAGTCGCGCGGCGTGTTGTGGCGGTTCAGGTACAGCGTCGTGATGGCCGTGCCGTAGGAGCCTTCTTCCCAGGTATGCCGGTGCACGATACTGGCCAGCTCGGCGCGCTGTTTTTCCATCTCGGCATCGAGGGGGATGGATTTGGATTCGGGCGACGGCATGGGGCGTCCTCTACAGGCTGCGGTGATGGGGGCAAGCTTAGCGGCGACGGTTCAAACAGTGTTACGTCGATTCTGCACAATCCTTGCCTGATCCTGCGCCATATCGTGAATCAGGCAAGCAGCGGGCCTGTCATCTCCCTGAAACACGGCGTTTGTCCGTGGAATAAAGCCCTGGGCCGAACGTCCTCTCTACGCTTCTCGCAGGATTGTGCAATAAGCCGGCAGGAATCGACTAACCGCGTGCTCACCCGCGCCGTTATCTTTGATCCTGTGGCAACACACCCTCACAGTGCTTGCCGAGCATCACTTCTCAACGGGAGAGTCGAACATGTCCACCCCCATTCCCGCGAGCCATATGGCCTTTATCCGCGCCCGCACCGGGTGCAGCACCGAACTCGGTGCACGCTTGAGCAGTTTGATCGAACCGGGCCGCCAGGCTCAGGGTTGCCTGCAATTCTCGTTGCAGCATTCCCAGGTCGACCCTGATGTCTGGCTGATCTCCGGTTTCTGGAGCAGCGAGCAGGCGATGAGCGCCTACTTCGACTCTCCGGCCCTGATGATCTTTACCGAGCTGTTGAACGACATGGTCGTGCGCAGCATGGACTTCCAGACCTTCACCGATGCATCCGCCGCGAATGCCTACGGCGAGTACCTGCAACTCGCCGGCTGATCAGGTTTAGAATGGCCGACTTTCCATTGGCCAGGACCTGCAACATGGCACGTAAACAATTTGCCCACCACGAAGCCGTATCCGCCGTAGTACCGGGTGAAGGTGGCTACAGCGCCGCCGTCGCCGTCAAGGCACTGGATGGCATGGGCGCACCGAAGTTTCACAAGATCCTTGATGGACAGACGTTCAAGACCGCTTCCGACGCCGACGATGCAGCGACGGTGCAATTGGAGCGATTGGTCGATGTGGACGAAGACGGTCAACTGACCTGGGCAGCCGCCGCAAACTAAACCACACGTGGGAGGGGGCTTGCTCCCGATAGCGGTGTATCAGCTAAAGGTTTGCTGATTGACCCCCTGCTATCGGGAGCAAGCCCCCTCCCACAGTGTTGACGGCATTTTCAGTCAGGGTTTGGTGGCGCCTGGCCGGTACATCTTGAACAGCGCCTCCGGCCCCAACTGGAAGTAATCCGCCGGGCCACCACCGCGCAAAATCGGCTCGGCGGCGGCGGTGTCGTAGACCCCATCCTTGAGCAGCCACTTGGCGATGTGCACCGCGACCACCTCGCCCAGCACCAGCCAACTCGGCACCAACGCCTTGTCCGCACGTTGCAACTGGATGATCTGCGTCACCTTGCACTCGAACGACACCGGGCTCTCGCCCACCCGTGGCACGCCAACGATCTTGGAAGCCACCGGCGTCAGGCCGGACAACTCGAACTCGTTGACCTCGGGGGAAACGGCGGCGCAACTCTGGTTCATCTGCTCGGCCAGCGGGCGGGTCGCCAGGTTCCACACAAACTCGCCGGTCTGTTCGATGTTGTTCAGGCTGTCTTTGCGCCCGACACTGGAAAACCCGATGATCGGCGGAATGTAGTTGAACGCATTGAAGAAGCTGTAGGGCGCCAGGTTCAGGCGGCCTTCACTGTCGTGTGACGAAATCCAGCCGATCGGCCGTGGCCCGACGATGGCATTGAACGGGTCATGGGGCAGGCCGTGGCCGTTGGCGGGTTCGTAGAAGTGGATATCGTCGGACATGGCCGGGTTCCTGCTGTTGGCTTCGTTGAGGTGGCCATACTGCAACCCAAGGCGGCTAATTTCCATCGGCGATATGGAATTTTCATTCCTCGCCCACCTATTTTTCACAGTTCCCCGTTCAGTCTGCGCCCAAGGTCGACACCCCCATAAGACTGAACCTTGGAGCCTTCTACCGCATGAACAAACTTCCTCAGATCACCCTCGCGTTCTGGGTCATGAAAATCTGCGCAACCACCCTGGGCGAAACCGCCGGGGATTTGCTGTCGATGACGCTGAATGTCGGTTATGCCATCAGCTCAATGATCCTGATCAGCGTGTTCCTGGTCACCTTGGTGACGCAACTCTGGTCCAAAACCTACAACCCCGTGCTCTACTGGATCGTGATCCTGTCTACCAGCACCGCCGGCACTACGATGTCGGACTTCATGGACCGCACCCTCGGCCTGGGCTACGCCACGGGGTCGATGATCCTGATTGTGATCCTGATGATCATCTTTGCCGTGTGGCACCTCAGTGGTGACTCGCTGAACGTGAACAAGGTGCAGACCTTCCGAGGTGAGTTGTTCTACTGGATGGCGATCCTGTTCTCCAACACCTTGGGCACGGCCTTGGGCGATTTCCTCGCGGACGATTCGGGGCTTGGTTTTGCCGGTGGCGCCTTGTTGATCGGCTCGACCATCGCCGCGGTGGTGGCGCTCAAGTACTTCACCCGGATCTCGTCGGTGCTGTTGTTCTGGGTGGCGTTTGTGTTGACGCGGCCATTCGGCGCAACACTGGGGGACTTTCTCACCAAGCCCCATGAAAAGGGCGGATTGGACTTTGGCACGGTGGGGTCGTCGGCGGTGTTGGCGGGTGTGTTGCTGGTGATGATTGTGGCTGCATCGTATGCGCAGCGGCGGTATGGGCAGCGTGAGGTTGCGGAACTGTCCTGATCTCACAAAAAAGGGCTGTGTCATCTGCTGACACAGCCCTTTTTGCAGGACTGGCGAAGCGTTAGTCAGTGGTGATACGTGAATGCTTGCGCGTGTCCTTCATGGTCACGTAGACCACCAGCGACACCGCGATGCATGCGGTCACATACCAGTAGTAGCCGGTCTCCATGCCGATGCTCTTGAACCACAGCGCGATGTATTCAGCGGTACCGCCGAAGATCGACACCGTCAGCGCATACGGCAGGCCCACGCCCAGGGCGCGGATTTCGGTCGGGAACAGTTCGGCTTTCACCACGGCGTTGATCGAGGTGTAGCCGCTGACGATGATCAGCGCAGCCATGATCAGGAAGAACGCGCCCCACCAGGACTGGATGGTGTGCAGGGTGGTGAGGATCGGCACGGTGAACAGCGTGCCGAGGATACCGAAGGCGATCAGGATCGGCCGACGGCCTACCTTGTCCGACAGCCCACCGACGATCGGTTGCAGGCACATGAACAGGAACAGCGTCGCCGCCGAGATGGTGGTGGAGTCGGAAATGCTCATGCCGACGGTGTTCACCAGGTATTTCTGCATGTAGGTGGTGTAGGTGTAGAACGCCAGCGTACCGCCCATGGTCAGGCCGACCACGGTCAGCAGTTCCTTGGGGTGGCGCATCAAGGTGCGCATGGCGCTTTCCTTGGCTTTTTCCTTTTTGGTGAACGACTCGGTTTCTTCCATGCCGCGACGCAGGTACAGCGCGACCACCGCACACAGGGCGCCGATGGCGAACGGGATACGCCAGCCCCAGGCATACAGTTGCTCGGTGGTCAGCACTTGTTGCAGCACGATCAGTACCGCCAGGGCGATGAGCTGGCCGGAGATCAGGGTCACGTACTGGAAGCTGGAGTAGAAACCGCGACGTTCCTTGGTCGCCATCTCGCTGAGGTAAGTGGCGGAGGTGCCGTATTCGCCGCCGACCGACAGGCCCTGCAGCAAACGGGCAAATACCAGCAGGATCGGCGCACCGATACCGATAATTTCATAGCCTGGGCTCAGGGCAATCAGCAGCGAGCCGAAGCACATCAGGTAGACGGAGGCCATCAAGGCCTTTTTACGTCCGACTTTGTCGGCATACAGGCCCATCAGCCAGCCACCGATCGGGCGCATCAGGAAGCCCACGGCGAAGATCGCGGCGGTGTTGAGCAGTTGGGCGGTGGTGTCGCCTTTCGGGAAGAAGGCTTTGGCGAAGTACAGCGAGAAAGCGGCGTAGACGTACCAGTCGTACCACTCGACCATGTTGCCGACCGATCCGCTGAAAATCGATTTGATCCGGCTGGACGTGGTGCGCTCTTTCGCCGGCGCAGCCGCCGACCCCAGAGGCAGGGAGTTGGAGTTATCCATTGAAGGATCCTTCATCTAGTTGTTTTTATGGAGCGTGCTTGAGCACTGCCTGGCTGGGGCTATAGCAGGAGCTGTGCCAGGTGGGTGAAGGCCCGGAATAGAAGGGTTACAAGATTTTATTGAGCGGAAAGTTGCTGATGATTTTCAGGTGATGAGCGGAAATCCGCTTATGGCTGCTGTCCTCATCGGGAGCAAGCCCCCTCCCACACTTGAGCGTGTTCACAAATCAAAATGTGGGAGGGGGCTTGCCCCCGATAGCGGCCTGCCAGTCAACACAACGATGGGCCTAGAGAAACATCTCCCGCACCAACCCATGCCGCTGCATCTTTTCATTCAAGGTTCTGCGCGGCAGTTGCAACTCCGCCAGCACCGCCTTGATATCGCCTTTATGCCGGGTCAACGCGGCCTTCAAGCAATGAGCCTCGAACGCCTCCTGCTGCGCCGCCAGGGATTGCCCGGCCTCGACGCCTTCCGGTTCCGGGTCGCCAAGCCCCAGCACCTGGCGCTCGGCGACGTTAGCCAGCTCACGCACATTGCCCGGCCAGTCGTGACTGAGCAGGCGTCCCAATTGCGCGCCGCTCAGCGGTTCGACGGTGCGGCCCAGGCGATCGGCGGCACTGTGGGTGAAGTGGTCGAACAGCAACGGGATATCCTCGCGGCGCTCACGCAAAGGCGGCAGGCGCAATTGCGCGACGTTCAAGCGGTAGGCCAAGTCTTCGCGAAAACGCCCGGCGCGGGCCTCTTCCAGCAGGTCCGGCTTGGTGGCGGCGATGATGCGCAGGTCCACGTGAATACTGTGGTTGGAGCCCAGCCGTTCCAGCTTCTGCTCCTGCAGCACGCGCAGCAGTTTCACCTGCTGGGCCAGCGGCATGCTTTCGATTTCATCGAGGAACAGCGTGCCACCGTGGGCGTACTCCAGCTTGCCGATGCGCTTGCCCTGGGCCCCGGTGAACGCGCCGCTTTCGTGGCCAAACAGTTCGGCCTCGAACAATTGCTCGGGAATCGCGGCGCAATTGAGTGCCACAAACGGCTTTTTCGCGCGCGGGCCAAAATCATGCAGGCAGCGGGCGACCAGCTCCTTGCCGCTGCCGGTCTCGCCACGGATCAGCACGTTGACCGGCAGGCTCGCCAGGTCCAGCACCTGGCGGCGCAAGGTTTGCAAACCCCGGGACACGCCCAGCAGCGTCGATTCCAACTGCGCCCGATGATCGGCCTGTTGATGCAGGCGTCGGTTTTCGAGAATCAAGCCACGCTTGTCCAAGGCACGGCGCAGGCTGTTGAGCAAGGCATCGGGGCTGAAGGGTTTTTCCAGGAAGTCGTAGGCACCGTCACGCATGGCCTCAACGGCCATCGGCACATCGCCGTGGCCGGTGAGCAGGATGACCGGCAAATCCGCGTCGCGGCGCTGCACCTCGGCCAACAGTTCCAGGCCGCTGAGGCCGGGCATGCGCACGTCGCTCAGGATCACCCCGGGGAAGTCCTTAGGCAGTCGCGCCAGGCATTCGTCGGCGCGGCTGAACAATTGCACCTCAAACCCCGACAGGCTCAACCATTGCTCGACGGCTGTGCGAATACTGGCTTCGTCATCGACCACAATCACCGCGTTCAGCATGGTTCGGGCGTCTCCAGCGCGATAGGCAAGGTCAGGGTGAATACCGCGCCGTCGCCCCGGTTGCCGGCGCTCAGGCGTCCGCCCAGTTCGTGCACGATAGCGTAGGAAACCGCCAACCCCAAGCCGAGCCCGTCACCCACGGGCTTGGTGGTGAAGAACGGGTCGAACACACTGTTCAGGTGGTCGTCGGCAATCCCGCCGCCGGAGTCGCTGACGGTCAGCTGCCACAGCTGTTGATCGGCCTGCAGGCGGATTTCCAGGCGTTTGCGCGGCTTATCGGCCATGGCGTCCAAGGCGTTGCGCAGCAGGTTGATCAGCACCTGCTCCAGGCGAATTGCATCGCCGCGGACCCAGGCGGGGCGGGTCAGGTCCAGCACTACGCCGATGGCTTCATCGCGCAGGCGTGCATCCAGAAGATGCAGGGACTGGTCCACCACCGTGGCCAAGTCCAGGCGTTCACGCAGGCCGCTCGGGCTTTTGCGCGCGAAGGTCTTGAGGTGACCGGTGAGCGCGGCCATGCGCGTGAGCATGTCGTCCAGCGGGGTGAGCGCCTTGTAGGCGTCGTCGACGCGGCCGTGATCGAGCAGTAGGCGCAACGTGGCCAACTGCATGCGCTGGGCCGTCAGTGGCTGATTGATTTCGTGGGCGAGGGCGGCGGACATCTGCCCCAGCGCTGCCAACTTGGCCGATTGCACCAGGCCATCTTGGGCGGTGCGCAGCGCCTGGGTGCGTTCTTCCACCAGTTGTTCAAGCTCCTCGCGACTGCGCTGGCGCAAACGGGCCAGGCGCCAGCGTTGGGTCAGAAACAACACCAGGAACACCAGCGCCAGCCAGGAACCGGCGGCGGCCAGCCCGGCGTTGCGTTGATCCTCAAAGGCGAACTGGGGCTTGCGCAGCAGGTGCAGGGTCCAGCCTTCGGCTTTCAGCGGCAAGGACTCCCAGATGTAGTTGGCGCTGCCCTCCGGGCCGTTGACGCGCATCAAATGGCTGTTTTCGCCAAAGCGCTGCAGTGACTGGGCATCCAGCGGCAGCAGTTGTTTTTTGTCGTATTGGCGGGTGGCCTTGAGTTCGGCAAGGTCGCTGGCCGACAGCGGCCGCAGGTTGCGATAACGCCAGCCGGGTTGATTGGCGATAAACACGATGCCACGCGCATCACTGACCAGCAGTAAGTCATTGCCTTGGGCCCACTCGCGCTCAAGCTCGGGGAACTCCAGCTTGACCACCATGGCGCCGAGGAACTGCTCGTGTTCATCCAGCACCGCGCTGGAGAGGAAGTAACCGGGGATCCCGGTGGTTACGCCCACCGCATAAAAGCGCCCGGTGCCCTGGCTCAACGTCTGGCTGAAGTACGGTCGGAACGCATAGTTATGCCCCACGTAACTGCTCGGCAGGTTCCAGTTGCTGGCGGCCACGGCCAGGCCGGTGCGGTCCATCAACTCCAGCGTGGAAGACTGCGCAGCCCCGTTGATGCGTTCGAGCTTGCGGTTGAGCAGGTCCTGGGTGGAGGGATCCAGCGGGCCCTTTAAGGCGTTGATCATCTCCGAGTCCAGCGCCAGCACGGCGGGCAGGGCGCGGTAGCGTTCGATCAGGGTGTGCAGCGAGTTGGCATACAACGCAAGCTGCTGATTGGCGCGGGCGGCATCGTCCACCAGGGCTTGGCGTTCGGCATGGCGCGTGGCCAAGGCGGCAGCCAGCACGGCACCGGCGATGATCAGCAGGGAGTAGAACGTCAAGCGCAGGGGGCGAGGGATCACGATCATACGGTGATGGGCAGGCGCAGAAAGGGGAGTGCACCATAGCATGCACGACGTTATCGTTGTGGCGAGCGGGGTTGTGTAGTGAGCGGGCTTGCCCCGCGCTGGGTGGCGAAGCCGCCCTAAAACCTGACACCGCGTTCTGTTTGGCAAAATGATGGGGCGGCTTCGCCGCGCAGCGCGGGGCAAGCCCGCTCACTACAGAGAAACCAGCAGGCAATAAAAAGGCGACTAGGCCCAAGGCCGCAGTCGCCTATCCTTGCAGGGGAAATGCTTACTGCACTTCTACCGCCAGGCTGTCACTGATCTTTTTCTGCCAGATGGCAGGACCGGTGATGTGGACGGATTCGCCCTTGCTGTCCACCGCCACGGTGACCGGCATGTCTTTCACATCGAACTCGTAGATCGCTTCCATGCCCAGTTCGGCGAAGGCGACAACGCGCGACTTCTTGATGGCTTGCGCCACCAGGTAAGCGGCACCACCGACGGCCATCAGGTACACGGCTTTGTGGTCCTTGATCGCTTCGATGGCGGTCGGACCGCGCTCGGATTTGCCGATCATGCCCAACAGGCCGGTCTGCTCGAGGATCTGACGGGTGAACTTGTCCATCCGCGTCGCGGTGGTCGGGCCCGCTGGGCCAACCACTTCTTCGCGCACCGGATCAACCGGGCCGACGTAGTAGATGAAGCGGCCCTTGAGGTCCACCGGCAGGCTTTCGCCCTTGTTCAGCATCTCGACCATGCGCTTGTGCGCGGCGTCGCGACCGGTGAGCATCTTGCCGTTGAGCAACACGGTTTCGCCCGGCTTCCAGCTCTGCACTTCTTCCGGGGTGAGGGTGTCGAGGTTGACGCGGCGGGCCGAAGGGCCGGCTTCCCAGACGATTTCCGGGTAGGCGTCCAGCGGTGGCGCTTCCAGCGACGCCGGGCCCGAGCCGTCGAGCACAAAGTGCGCGTGACGGGTGGCGGCGCAGTTGGGGATCATGCACACCGGCAGCGAGGCGGCGTGGGTCGGGTAGTCCATGATCTTCACGTCGAGCACGGTGGTCAGGCCACCCAGGCCCTGGGCGCCGATGCCCAGTTGGTTGACCTTCTCGAACAGCTCCAGGCGCATCTCTTCGATACGGTTCTGCGGGCCGCGCTTTTTCAGCTCGTGGATGTCGATGGACTCCATCAACACTTCCTTGGCCATCACCGCGGCTTTCTCGGCGGTGCCGCCGATGCCGATGCCGAGCATGCCCGGTGGGCACCAGCCGGCGCCCATGGTCGGAACGGTCTTGAGCACCCAGTCAACGATCGAGTCGGACGGGTTGAGCATGGCCATTTTCGACTTGTTCTCGGAACCGCCGCCCTTGGCCGCCACGTCCACTTCCACGGTGTTACCCGGGACGATGGAGTAGTGGATGACCGCTGGGGTGTTGTCCTTGGTGTTTTTACGCGCGCCTGCCGGGTCGGCGAGGATGGAGGCACGCAGGACGTTTTCCGGCAGGTTGTAGGCGCGACGCACGCCTTCGTTGATCATGTCGTCCAGGCCCATGGTGGCGCCATCCCAACGCACGTCCATGCCCACGCGCACGAACACGGTAACGATACCGGTGTCCTGGCAGATCGGGCGATGGCCGGTGGCGCACATGCGCGAGTTGATCAGGATCTGGGCGATGGAATCACGCGCCGCTGGCGATTCTTCGCGCAGGTAGGCTTCGTGCATGGCCTGGATGAAATCAACGGGGTGGTAGTAGGAAATGAATTGCAGGGCGTCGGCAACGCTCTGAATCAGGTCGTCTTGCTTGATCACGGTCATGAGTCGCGCTCCTCTATAAGGGAACATTCAATAAAGGTGAGCCCAGTGTTGCATCGGTCGGCTGAGCTCACCTTTCCAAGGCACGCCAAAGTGGTGCAGGCGCGACGCTAAAAAGGCGCGGCAGTATAACCCGGCGCGGTGGCCGATACACCCGACTATGGTCAAACTGTCGCAGGCATGATTCCCTGTGCGCGCCCTTTGTGATTGAGTCCTTATATGCCTGAACTGTACGTCGGCGAACGCCATTGGTCGGTAACGGCCGGCAGTAATCTGCTGGATGCCTTGAACCAGGCGGGTGTGGCCGTGCCTTACAGTTGCCGCGCCGGCAGTTGCCACGCGTGCCTGGTGCGGTGCCAGGGCGAGGTCGAAGATAAGCAGCCCGAGGCTTTGAGCGCGGCGCAACGCCAGGAGGGTTGGCGCTTGGCGTGCCAGTGCCAGGTCCGTGGGGATCTGCGTGTCGAAACGTTTGACCCGCTGCGTGACGGTTTGCCGGCCGAGGTGGTGGGCATCGAGTGGTTGAACTCGACGGTATTGCGCCTGCGCCTGCAACCGGAGCGCAGTCTGCGCTACCGTGCCGGGCAGCACCTGGTGCTGTGGGCGGGGTCGGTGGCGCGCCCGTATTCCCTGGCGAGCTTGCCCCAGGAGGATGCCTTTCTGGAGTTTCATATCGATTGCCGTCAACCGGGCGAATTCAGCGATGCGGCGCGGGCGCTGTCGGTGGGTGACCGATTGCGTTTGGGCGAATTACGCGGTGGCGCACTGCAATATGATCCTGACTGGCAATCCCGGCCGTTGTGGCTGCTGGCATCCGGTACCGGGTTGGGGCCGTTGTGGGGCGTGTTGCGTGAAGCGCTGCGCCAGGATCATCAGGGGGCCATCCGTGTGATTCACCTGGCCCATGATGCCGATGGCCATTATCTGGCCGAACCCTTGGCGGCGCTGGCCGCGCAGTACCCCAACCTGTCGGTGGAGCTATGGACGGCGGCCGAGTCGGCCCAGGCATTGGCGCAACTGCGGCTTGTTTCGCGGCAAACTCTGGCCTTACTCTGCGGGCACCCTGCCAGCGTGGAAGCGTTTTCCAAGCGTTTGTTCCTGGCGGGACTGCCGCGCAATCAACTGCTGGCCGATGTGTTCCTGCCCCGTGGTTGAGCGCTGAACTCTACAGTCGCGAGATTGACCATGACTGACGCCATCCAACAGCAGCGCGAACGTGGGCTGCTGACCCTGCAGCTCAATCGCCCTGACAAAAAGAACGCCCTGACCCGCGCCATGTACACACAACTGGCCGAGGCGTTGGAGCAGGCCGATGCGGACGGGGAGATTCGCTGCGTACTGATCCAGGGCAGCAGTGAGTGCTTCACTGCCGGCAACGACATTAGCGATTTTCTCGACCATCCGCCCAGCGATCTTGATGCCCCGCCGTTCCACTTCATGAAGAGCCTGCTCAACTGTCGAAAACCAGTGATTGCTGCGGTGGCGGGTGCGGCGGTGGGCATCGGCACGACCCTGTTGCTGCATTGCGACCTGGTGTATGTCAGCCACGATGCGCGGTTGCGCATGCCGTTCGTCAATTTGGGACTGTGTCCCGAATTTGGCTCGAGTTTGATCCTGCCGCGCTTGTTGGGGCATGCCAAGGCGGCTGAGTTGCTATTGCTGGGTGAGGGGTTCACCGGTGAACAGGCGGCTGCCTGGGGCATTGCCACCGAGGCGTTGGGCAGTGGTGAGGCGGCGCTGGCCAAGGCGCGGGAAGTGGCCGAGCGTTTTGAAACCCTGGCGCCGGGGGCGGTGCAGGTGACCAAGCAGTTGATGAAAAGCGTGGACCGCGAACAGTTGCGGCAGGTGATCGAGGAGGAGGGGGCATTGTTTACCCAGCGGTTGAGGTCGCCTGAGGCGATTGCGGCGTTGTCGGGGTTTATCAGCAGTCGCTGAAGGTAAGTCGATTGGTCTGGCCTCATCGCGGGCAAGCCCGGCTCCCACAGTTGACCGCGTTCCAATGTGGGAGCCGGGCTTGCCCGCGATGAGGCCCTGAGAGCCAGCAGGTCACTCTGATCTGAAATGCAAAAAGCCCCGCCATTCACAGGGCGGGGCTTTTGTTTTTCAGCGTGTCACTCAGACCATTGGGTCGCCAACGTGCAGAATCTTCATGCCGTTGGTACCGCCGATGGTGTGGTAGCTGTCGCCCTTGGTCAGGATGACCCAGTCGCCTTTCTCTACAACGCCACGCTTGATCAGCTCATCAATGGCAGCCTGGCTGACTTCGTGCGGCGGCAACGAGGCCGGGTCGAACGGGACGGTGTACACACCACGGAACATGGCCGCGCGGGCCTGGGTTTCGCGGTGCGGGGAGAACGCGTAGATCGGCACCGACGAACGGATGCGCGACATGATCAATGGCGTGTAGCCACTTTCGGTCAACGCAATGATCGCCTTCACACCTGGGAAGTGGTTGGCGGTGTACATGGCCGCCAGGGCGATACTCTGGTCGCAGCTTTCGAACTCTTTGCCGATACGGTGGCTGGAGGTCTTGCTGGTCGGGTGCTTTTCAGCGCCGATGCAGATACGCGCCATGGCTTGCACGGCTTCCAGCGGATACGGGCCGGCGGCACTTTCAGCCGAGAGCATCACGGCGTCGGTGTAGTCGAGCACGGCGTTGGCCACGTCGGACACTTCGGCACGGGTCGGCATCGGGTTCTGGATCATCGACTCCATCATCTGGGTCGCCACGATCACCGCTTTGTTGTGGCGGCGTGCGTGCAGGATGATCTTCTTCTGGATACCGATCAGCTCGGCATCACCGATTTCCACGCCGAGGTCGCCACGGGCAACCATCACCGCGTCGGAAGCCTTGATCAGGCCGTCGAGGGTTTCGTCGTCGGCCACGGCTTCGGCGCGTTCGATCTTCGCGACCAGCCAGGCGGTGCCGCCGGCTTCGTCGCGCAGTTTACGGGCGTATTCCATGTCGGCGGCGTCGCGCGGGAAGGACACGGCGAGGTAGTCCACTTCCATTTCGGCGGCGAGCTTGATGTCAGCCTTGTCTTTTTCCGTCAATGCCGGGGCCGTCAGGCCGCCGCCACGACGGTTGATGCCTTTGTGGTCGGACAGTGGGCCGCCGATGGTCACGGTGCAGATCAGCTCGGTGCCGGTGGCGGTGTCGACGCGCATGACCACGCGGCCATCGTCCAGCAGCAACTCGTCACCGACGCCGCAGTCCTTGACCAGGTCCGGGTAGTCGATACCCACGACGTGCTGGTTGCCCTCGGTCAGCGGGTGGCTGGTGGAAAAGGTGAAGGTGTCACCGATTTTCAGCTCGATCCGCTTGTTGGCGAATTTGGCGATACGGATCTTCGGGCCTTGCAGGTCACCCAGCAGGGCCACGAAGCGGCCGTGCTTGGCAGCCAGTTCACGCACCAGCTTGGCGCGAGCCTTGTGCTCGTCCGGGGTGCCGTGGGAGAAGTTCAGACGGGCAACGTCCAAACCAGCCAGAATCAGCTGTTCGAGGACTTCCGGCGAGTTGCTGGCCGGGCCAAGGGTGGCGACGATTTTGGTACGACGGACGGACATGCACAGACTCCTGAGTTCAAGCGCTGAGGAAGGCTACTATGCTCTTTCGTTGTAGTCATTGTTCGTTTGCACTACTTATCGATGATTGACTTGTTTTCGCTGCGGTGGAATACGAACATCCTTGAAGATTTTCGACGAGGGGTCGATACACTGCACAAGACAGGAGAACCCTCATGCGAATTTTGCTCATTGCTGCCCTGGCCGTCAGTGTTGTCGGCTGCACCCGTTGGTCGATGGACCACCATTTGAACAACGCCTACCGCGCCTACAAGGTCGGTGATTGTGAGCGTGTCACCCTGGAATTGTCCCAGGTCGACCGCGAAAGTCGCACCCGACGTTATGTGCAGCCAGAGGTTTCGATGTTGCGCGGGCAATGCCTGGAGCGGCAAAAGCTGTTCGTCGATGCGGTGCAGACCTACCAATTCATCATCAATCAGTACCCCTCGAGTGAGTACGCCTATCGTGCGCGTGCGCGGCTCGACACCCTGCAACAACTGGGGCATTACCCTGGCGCAAGCGTCGCTCGGCCGCGTCCAGCCTCGTTATGATGATATTCGTCATTTCATAACTGGCCCGTTGCCAGTCTTGGGCTATTCTTTAGACGTTCGTTTGTACAAGTTTCAAGCGCAAACGATGTGGGGCCCGGACTTGGTGGTTGTTTGGCGGCAAAATATTGCCTGTTATCACACCGAGATCCAGGGAGAGCGGGCGTTTTGGCCTGTTCCGAATCACTGGCACGGCCGCAGTAATGGCCATTGGATGGCGATCTCACCATGTTTACCGACCGACGGATCGAGCGGCATCAGCTACCTTATTTTCTGCAAGTGTTTAACCGCCTCACCGATAAGCCCATCGGTTTTCTAGGCAATGTCTCGGAAGACGGACTGATGTTAATCAGCCAATTGCCCATGATGGTCGACGTGGATTTCGAGCTGCGCCTGAAAATTCCCGGTGCTGACGGCACCTTCCATCCGATTGATCTCACGGCAACCTGTTTGTGGAGCCACGAAGATATCAACCCGCAGCATTATGATTCCGGGTTCAGCGTGCTCAAGGCCTCCGAGGAATATGGGCAGTTGATCAGCGTCTTATTGCACTACTTCAGTTTTGATCCCTTACAGGCTTCGGCCTGAATCACAGCGCCTGGTCGAGCCGTTCCGGGGTAGTGCAGCCCCTGTTGTGGCCGTGCGCTGTTTCAAGGGGGCTTTTGTCAGAAAACCCCGGCTTTCTTCCAGCCCAGGTAACGTGTCACCAGGGCCGGTCCCAGTTCAGATGGCAAGGTGTCCAATACGGATAACCCTTGGGCGCCTAGGCGGTCGTGCAGCTCATCGCGGGTATTGAGGTAGTCGATGGTGCCGCTGTAGGCCAAGGCTTCGGACAAGGTTTGCACGGGAGCCTGGCGCAATTGATCGAGCACTTCCTCGCGTAAACTGGCCACCATCACCCTATGCTGTCGGCTGATGCGCTTGACGGCCGTCAGCAGCGCCTCATCGTCCTCATCCCGCAGGTTAGTCACCACGACCACCAATGCACGGCGCTTTTGCCGAGCCAGCAGTTGGCTGGCCGCAGCCTGATAATCGGCAGTCCGTCGAGTGGTGTCCAGGTCGTATACCGCGTTGAGCAACAGGTTCAACTGGCTACTGCCCTTCACTGGCGCGAGGTAGCGCGGCTGGTCACTGGCAAAGGTGCACAGTCCCACCGCATCACCCTCACGCAAGGCGACGTAGCTGAGCAACAGGCAGGCATTGAGGGCATGGTCAAAATGCGACAGCTCGTCATCCTGGCTGCGCATGCGTCGGCCGCAATCAAGCATGAACACGATCTGTTGGTCGCGTTCATCCTGGTATTCACGGGCGATGGGGGTGCGCTGCCGCGCGGTGGCCTTCCAGTCGATTTGCCGCAGGCTGTCGCCGTCGCGAAACTCGCGCAACTGATGAAACTCCAGCCCCAACCCTCGGCGTTGACGTTGACGCACACCCAGTTGGCTCAGCCAGTTGTCCACGCCCAGCAGCTGTGCGCCGTAGAGTCGGGCGAAATCCGGGTAGACGCGGGTGGCATCGCTCACCTCGATAAAGCGCCGCGCTGACCACAGCCCCATTGGGCTGGGCAGCAGAATTTCACAGCGGCTGAAACTGAAGTGTCCCCGCCGCAGTGGGCGCAGACGATAACCCAGCTCACTGCGTTCACCGGGGCGCAGGTTTATGGACTGGGGCATGTTTTCCACGGTCAACCCGTCGGGGACATGATCGAATACCTGCACTGTCAGCGGCTGTGGGAAGTCATGCTCCAAGGCCAGGCGTACCTCGCCCCACCGTCCAAGTGCCAGGCTTGCGGGCATCTGTCGGTGTACGCGGGGAGATGGGCGGCGACGCAGGCGCATCGCATCCAGCATGGCCAGCAGCAACAGCGCCAGGAGCAATCCCCACGTCACGGAGTGCAAGGTGTCGGGCACTTTGAACTGCAATGCTGCTGCAGTGCCCAGCAGGATGCCCAGGGCCAGCAATACGCCGAGCCAGTTCAACAGCAGACGGGTCGGTTTCATGGGCGAGTCATTGCCGGGGAGCCGGGATCTGATCGAGCAGTTGCTTGAGCACCTGATCGACCTCCAGCCCCTCTATATCCAGCTCGGGCGCGATACGCACCCGATGGCGCAGTACTGCCAGGGCACATCCCTTGATATCGTCCGGGGTGACGAATTCACCACCGCGCAACAACGCGCGGGCGCGGGCGCCGCGTACCAGGTCGATCGAGGCACGAGGCCCGGCGCCGATCGCCAGCCCCGGCCAGCTACGGGTGGCCCGTGCCAGGCGTACGGCATAATCGAGCACGTGTTCGTCCAGGGCCAGGTCACTGGCAATCTGCTGCAACTGCAGCACGTCCCCGGCCTGCAACACCGTGCGCAATGGGTGTACATCCAGCATGTCGGCCCGCGACGAGCGCGTGACTTCGCGCACCATGTCCAATTCCTGCTGTGCGTCGGGGTAATCCATGCGCACCTTGAGCATGAAACGATCCAGTTCCGCTTCCGGCAGGGGGTAGGTGCCTTCCTGTTCGATGGGGTTCTGGGTCGCCAGTACCATGAACGGTTGGCCGATGGGCAGCGGCTCGCCTTCGAGGGTGACCTGCCGCTCCTGCATGGCCTCGAGCAAGGCTGCCTGGGTCTTCGCCGGCGCGCGGTTGATTTCGTCGGCCAGCAACAAGTGGGTGAACACCGGTCCCTTGCGTAGCTTGAACTGTTCGGTGTGAAGGTCGTACACGGCGTGGCCGGTGACATCGCTGGGCATCAGGTCCGGGGTGAACTGGATACGCGCGAAATCGCCATCAAAGCAACGCGCCAGGGCTCGTACCAACAAGGTTTTGCCCAGCCCTGGCACACCTTCCAGCAGCACATGGCCGCCGGCGATCAGTGCGGTCAAGACATCGTCGATCACCGCGTCCTGGCCAATCACCGCCTTGCGTAACTCAGTGCGTAGGGCCTGGGCTTGTCCGCTGGCGCGTTGCAAGGTTTCGCGGGGCAAGGCGGTGGCGCTTGGAAATTCGCTCATAGGGCATTCCTGAGGGTTTGCAGGCATGCCACCTGCCGGCTGAAATCGGCGCTGGAGAGCCGTTTTGCCGGGAGTGGGCCAAGGGCCTGGCTGATCACGTGAGAAGGTTGACGCGTCAGGTGTTCAAGCACCCGCCACTGTTCTGCGTTGTCGAGGTGTTCAAAACCTGGGTGACGGCGCCGTGCGGTGCGCAAGATATCGCGCTGTAGGGCATGCAGCAGCGTGCCATGGCCGCTACGGCGCAACAGGAAGTCGGCGCTGGCTTTCAGGTGTTCCTGCAATTGGCGACGGGCGTTGGAGGCGGGTGGCTGGATCGGGCCATGACGCATACCGGCCCGCCAAAGTGCCAGGGCGACCAAGGCAATGAGTGCCACCAGGGCTTGGGGGAAATACCGTAGCAATAAGGTGAACAGGTCGTCGAAGTCACTGTTGAACAGCAAGGTCACGGCGGTGCCCTGGTTCAGGTACCACAGCAGCCAGGCATTATCGTGCTTGCCTATGTCCGGGGTTTTCCACAGGTCGCTGTCGGTGATGACCGTGACGCTGCCTTCCCCGAGGTGGAGTTGCATCAGGTGAGTCGACTTTGCGCTATTGGCGGAAAATTGCGCCAGATGCTTGGGGTCGGTGAGGTTGAAGTCCGTGTCGAAACTGAAATACGCCGGTGCGGTTTCATTGTCGACATAGAGCTTGGTCAGGTCCGGGGCTTTCTTTTTAGGCGGCTTTTCACGGGTGGGGGCGAGCTCGTCAGGCTCGTCACTCAAGGTCTGGTGGATAGGCAGACGATCGAGCAGCAGGTCGCCGCTTTTGCCGGTCTCTTCATCCCAGAGTGCTTCGGCCACCAGTAGCAGGTGGCCGCCGGATTTTGCCCATCCCAGCAGTTGCTCCACCTGGCGCGGCGACATGTTACTGCGTTCGCCGAGCAGCAATAGGCTGTTGCCCTTGGCCGGCAGGGCCGTCAGCCGTTCCAGGCTATTGGCCTGTTCAACTGTCAGGCCTTGTTGGCGCAGAAAGTGTTCGGCCGCCAGGTAGGGGTTGGCCAAGGCTTCCGGGGAAGGGCCACGGTCCACGACTTCATCGTAGGGAATCGCCTTGCTCCAGGCGTAGTAACCACCCGCTCCAAGCAGGCACGCCAGCAATAACCCAACCCACAGTAATGGCCGGTTCATGGCTGGCTCCCTGAGTTGAACAGGGTGCGCCAGTCACTGCACAGTTTTTGCTGGGCGGTGAGGGGGGGAAGGCGATGGCCATAGGCGAGGTTTTGCCAGTGCCGAGTCAGCTCATCGCTGAAAGCCAGCAATTGCGGCTGCTGCAATTGGTTTACACGTGCCAGGACCTGACCTTCGGTGTCAGCGCTTTTCAGCGGCAGGCTGAAGTCATGCAGCAGTCGGCTGAGAAGGCCCCGATACAGCAGGCCGAGGGCTTCCCTGGGTTGGGTGGCCCACAGCTGTTCCGCAGTGCTGGCGACATCGTCGGGCAAGGTCTCGACGCCCAGTTCAAGGCCGAACAGTTGCGCAGGTAGGGGGGCGACGGTTTTCGGTTTGCGAGGCCCCCGCCGAGTGACGAAGGTGCGCAACCATTCGCGATACCGCCACGCGAGCATGATCAGGCTACCGATCAGAAGCCCCCACAACAGGACTTCCAAACCCTGGGCGATGTGTTTGAAGGTATTGCTGTTGAGGTTGTCCAGCAGCGCCTTCAGCCAGGCCGGAAGTCTGCCATCACTGTGAGCCTTGTTTTTAGTGGCGGGTTGTTCTTCGCCGAAGCGATAGCGGGTGACGGTTTCCGGGTTTTTGAAGGGCGGCTTGTCCAGTATCACCTTTACGGACTGGCTCGCACTCTGGGTGCTCAGCGGCTTGGGGGGACTGGAAGGATCGGCCATGACGGGCTGACTGAATGGCAGCAACGTTAACCCGATCATCAGTAATAGCAACGGCACCACACTGCTCAGGCGTTGGCGAAGACGTCGGAAGACCAACTCCAAGTCCCAGGCTTCCAGTGCGGTGCGGCGGTTAAGGTAGAGGCTGAAACCGCAGGCGACGTAGATCGGCTCCCAAAACACCAGGATCAAGGCATAGAAGGCGTTGCCCAGGTGTTCCAACCAAAGCCCTTCCGCGCTTGTCGCCAGTGCCAGGCGTTGCCAGTCCCAATCCGTCTCGATGTTTTGGGGAATAAAGAAATAGAACAGCGCCATGCAACCAAACCACAGGCCGATTTCCAGGTGCACCCCGACGGTGGTCAGCCAACGTGCGGCGCCGGCGTTGCGTTGCTGCAGTACGCCCAGGCGTTTTTGGCGTGCTGGGCCATCCAGGCCTTCGAGTTGGCTCACAGGCATTAAAAAGCTTCGGCTCAGGCTGAGCCGTCGCCAGGTCAGGCTGGCCAGCAGCTGGCCTTTGAGCAGGCTTGGCCACTGGCGCACCGCCTGCTTGACGCTGGGCGTTTCGCCAAACAAGGCCTTGGACAGGATGTACAGCGGCAAGCGGTCAAAGGCGGGCTTGAGCCACCAGAACAGGAATATCGCAGTAGACGGGTACTGCCACAGCAGGGCAGTGAGTAAGGCAAACACTGGCAGAGTGACCAACGCCCAACTGCTCATCAATAGCAGGCGGTGTTCCCGTGCCATTAGTACGCCAAGGTCCATGGCCTCCCAGGCAGTACGGGGGCGGATTACCACGCTGGCATCACTCAGGCGCATGGTGGGTCCTTCCGGCAACGCTCAGGTAAACGATCACCAGCAGCCACAGGACAGCGCCCACCAGGTATTTGACCCAAGGGGTTATCGCAGTGGTGGATGACCAGTAGGCCTCGATGAAGGCAGCGATCAGTAGGAAGATCATGACGCCGCACAACATTTGCACGCTTTTGCGCGCCGCCAGCCGTAAGGATTCACCACGGGTCAACTGTCGTGGAGCGATCAGCGCCCAGCCCAACTGCAAACCGGCGGCACCGGCGAGGGCGATCGCGGTCAGTTCGAATGCGCCATGGCCGATGACGAATGACCAGAAGGTCTGGCCATAGCCGATTTCGGTCAGGTGCCCGGAGACTGCACCGATGACCAGACCGTTGAAAATCAGAAAGAACACGCTGCCCAGGCCGAACAATAAGCCGGCGGCAAATGTCTGGAACGCGATACCGATGTTGTGCATCACGTAGTAGCCGAACATCATCCAGTCTTCGCTCGATGCTCGCTCGGCGGCGCGGCCCAGGCGGCTGGCGTCGGGGTCATACATGCCCTGCATCTCGGCCACTTGCTGGGGGCTGACGATGCTGTAGATCAGGTCCGGAAACAGGTACACCAGCAGCGCGATACCGATCAGGCTGCCAAAGAACAGCAGGCTTGCTATCAGCACGAAACGCCACTGTTCCCGCACTAACCGAGGAAAATCGGCGAGTACGAACCCCAGTACATTGGCCGCCAATTGGCTGCGATGGCGGTAAAGTTGTTGATGGCCGCGCAGGGCCAATTGCTGCAGTGGGTCTACCAGGTAGCTGCTGTAGCCACGCTCCTGGGCCAGGGCCAGGTGCTGGCACAGGCGTCGGTACTGATGGGGGAAGTCAGCCACGTCGCCGGGCTTGGCCTTACCTTGCTCCAACTGTTTCAGGTGTTCGGCAAAGGCCTGCCACTGGGGCTGGTGGCGGCTTTCGAAAAGGCTCTGCTTCATGTTGGCCCCAACAGGCCACGGGCCACGCCGTTGAGTTGCTCAACAGCGCGAGCCGGGGATACCTGCAAAGGGGTGGCGAGAATCGAAGCCAGCTCGTGAACGCGCTCGGTGGACAGTTCAGTCTGGCGTTCCGCGAAGGCAAGGATGGCCCGTTGTTCGCTCAAGTCCAGGGCAAAGGGCAGGCGCAAGGCTGCAGCTTGAGGTATCTGGGGGCGCTCCAACGGCTGCTCTCGGTAAATCACCAGTGTGCCGGCGGCCAGGTCGCCCAGGCGCTTGAAGTGGACATGCTGCAGGCAACTGATAGCGCCGAGGAAATAGCCGAATGGCAGCATGTCGACAAATCGCAGCAGGTTACGGATCAGTGACGCGGACCAGCTAATCGGGGTGCCGTCATCTTGTACGACACGTAACCCCATGACCTGTTTGCCGGGCGAGCATCCCTGGTTAAGCACCTCGAACAGCACCATGTACCACCAACTGATCAGGAACAGCAGCAGCGAGCCCAGGCCGATACCGACGTTGCCCAGCAAGGCCAGCGGTACCAACAGAATACCCATGATGACTCCGCGCAAACCCAAGTCAAAGGCGAAGGCCAGCACGCGTGGCACCAGGCCGGCCGGGCGCAGTGGCAGGTCGATGCCCTCCGGGGTCTCGATCTGGTAGCGGGTGTCCAATGGGGCTGACGGCATCGCGATCCTTGGCAGTGCAGAGTGGCTGGAAGACACGGATGCTAGCAGTGTCGGCGATGGAAGCAACCATTCAAGGTTTTGCTGGATGTTTGTACAGTGCATTTGGTGCTGGTCGCGGGGGTTGTTCAACGCCTAGACTTTGACGATCTTCAGTACAGGAAAAGCCCGTGACCTCCATTTTCTGGTACGACTATGAAACCACCGGTATCAACCCGCGCAGCGACCGCCCACTTCAGGTAGCCGGCATTCGTACGGACCTCGAACTCAACGAGATCGGCGCGCCGGTCAATCTTTATTGCCAGCCCAGCGACGATATCCTGCCCCATCCTGTCGCCTGTGCGATTACCGGTATCACCCCCGCGATACTCGCGGAAAAAGGCTTGGCCGAGGCCGACTTCATGACGCGGGTGCACACTGAACTGGCCGCCCCGGGGACCTGCGGCGCGGGTTACAACACCTTGCGGTTCGACGATGAAATGACGCGCTACAGCCTGTATCGCAATTTCTTTGATCCTTACGCACGGGAATGGCAGGGCGGTAACAGTCGCTGGGATTTGATCGATGTCGTCCGCACGGCCTACGCCCTGCGCCCCGAGGGGATTGAATGGCCACAGCAGGATGGGCGCGTCACGCTCAAGTTGGAACGCCTGACCGAAGCCAACGGTATCGACCATGGTCAGGCGCACGATGCGTTGTCCGACGTACGCGCCACGATTGCCCTGGCTCGACGGGTTCGTGAGAAACAACCCAAGCTGTATGAATGGTTGTTTCAGCTGCGCAGCAAGCAACGGGTGATGGACCAGGTGCGCTTGCTGCAACCGATGGTGCACATCTCCGGGCGCTTTTCCGCCGAGCGTCATTACCTGGGGGTTGTGCTGCCGCTGGCATGGCACCCGCGCAATCGCAATGCCTTGATCGTCTGCGACCTTGGGCTCGACCCGCAAGGGTTGCTGGACCTTGATGCCGACACGCTGCGCCAACGTCTTTATACCCGCCGTGAAGCGCTGTCGGAGGGCGAACTGCCGGTACCGCTCAAACTGGTGCATATCAATCGCTGCCCGGTGGTTGCTCCCCTGAATGTGCTACGGGCAGAAGATCGTGAACGCCTGCACTTGGACATGAATATTTATCAGGAGCGAGCGCTGCGGCTAACTGACGCACAGGAAGTTTGGCGCGATAAGTTAGCGGCCATTTACGCCGAAGAGGATTTCGCGGCGAGTGCTGACCCGGAACAACAGCTTTACGACGGTTTTATCGGGGACCGGGATCGGCGTTTATGTGAACAAGTCCGCACGGCCGAGCCTGCGCAATTAGCACGCCAGCAGTGGCCATTTGATGATCACCGTTTGCCTGAATTATTATTTCGCTACCGTGCACGTAACTTCCCCGATACCTTGAACAGCGAGGAGCAACAACGCTGGAAACTTTTTTGTCAGCAACGTTTGTCCAGCCCGGAATGGGGCGCACCGAATACCCTTGACGCATTTAATCAGGCTCGGCAGGAGTTTGCCGTTAGTGCGACGTCGTTTCAGCATGGGGTGCTGGAGCAATGGCAGGAATATGCGGACACTCTCGCCGCGAGGATGAATCTGTAATCGGGGTTCACAGAATAGACAGGCAATAAAAAACGCCAGCAGGCTGGCGTTTTTTTATGTGTCGCGTATCAGGCGCAAGCCTGGCGAGGCTTAGCCCAGCAGGGTAGCCCAACCTTCAACCACGTCACCGCCCCACTTGGCTTTCCACTCTTTCAGCGTTTTGTGGTTGCCACCTTTGGTTTCAATCACTTCGCCGTTGTGCGGGTTCTTGTATTGTTTGACCTTGCGAGCACGCTTGGTGCCGGTAGTTTTCACAGCGCCGCGCGGTGCTTTAACTTTCGACTCTGGATCCAGCAGCGCGATGATGTCACGCAGGGATTTGGAGTATTCACCCATCAGGGTGCGCAGTTTGCCTTCGAATTCCAGCTCGGTTTGCAGTTTGTCGTCTTGGGACAGGTTCTTCAAACGGGCTTGCAGCTCTTTGATAGCTTCTTCGGTGGCACGGTATTCGTTGATCAGAGACATGTGGACTACCTTATGTAGAGCGCTGATTGACAGGGATAGTGGCCCAATAATAGTCAGGCGGTATGCCCAAGTAAACATTTAAGGTCGCATTTATGTGAATTACTTTAAATGTTTGTAGCAATGCTATGCATTCGAGTTAATTACAAGGGCGTAGACCTAAAGACAATTCTCCTGAAATGCGCGGAACAACCGTAGGGTGGCAAAATAGATTCATATAAAGGTGGTAAAACCTTAGCGTCTTAAGGGGCAAGGCGTGGGCCGGCGATCAGAATAAGCGTTAACGGATACTGCAGTTTTCCTGCGCAATCGCTAGAATGGCGGCCTTTGCGAAGTTCTGGAGTTTCCCCCTAATGCGCACTTTTCGGCTGGTGATTGCTTGCCCGGACCGGGTCGGCATCGTTGCCAAAGTCAGTAACTTTCTGGCGTCCCACAACGGTTGGATCACCGAGGCGAGTCATCACTCGGACAATCTCAGTGGTTGGTTCTTCATGCGTCATGAGATCCGTGCCGATACGCTGCCCTTCGGCCTTGAGGCTTTCCGCGAGGCATTTGCGCCGATCGCCGAAGAGTTTTCGATGACCTGGCACATCACCGACACCGAGCAGAAAAAACGCGTGGTGTTGATGGCCAGTCGTGAATCCCACTGCCTGGCTGACCTGCTGCACCGCTGGCACAGTGATGAACTGGATTGCGAGATCGCTTGCGTGATTTCCAACCACGACGACTTGCGCAGCATGGTTGAGTGGCATGGCATCCCGTATTACCACGTGCCGGTCAACCCGCAGGACAAGGAGCCGGCCTTCGCCGAAGTCTCCCGCCTGGTCAAGCAGCACGAAGCCGATGTCGTGGTGCTTGCGCGCTACATGCAAATCCTGCCGCCGGAGCTGTGCCGCGAATACGCCGGCAAGGTGATCAACATTCACCACAGCTTCTTGCCGTCGTTCGTGGGCGCCAAGCCTTACCATCAGGCTTCCCTGCGTGGCGTGAAGCTGATCGGCGCGACGTGCCACTACGTCACCGAGGAGCTGGACGCCGGCCCGATCATCGAGCAGGACGTGGTGCGTGTCAGCCACAGCGACAGCATTGAAGACATGGTGCGTTTCGGCCGTGACGTCGAGAAGATGGTGCTGGCCCGTGGCCTGCGTTACCACTTGGAAGACCGCGTGCTGGTGCACGGCAACAAGACGGTGGTGTTCTGACCGACGCGTTGTGATTGAAGAATGAAGGGCCTGGGCGTTAAATCGTCCCAGGCCCTTTTTCTTTGCGTGCCGTTGAGGAGTGAGCAATGAGTGATCCGCTGGACAAAGCCACATCAAAAGCCCCAGCGACGGTGGGCGAGGGGTGTTTGAGTCGATTTGATCCGGATGACCTGGACAGTGAGGACGGCACCGATTTTCCCGGTGCCGCCCAATTGTGGGAGCGGGAGCAGCGTAAACCCGAGCCCGAGGGCGAGTAACTGCCCGCCAGGATCAGATTCGGAAGCTACCGACCAATTGCTTCAATCGCGCGGCCTGTTGCTCGAGGTCGGCACAGGCGCGCAGCGTGGACTGCAGGTTTTCCACGCCTTCCTGATTAAGGGTGTTGATCTCGGTGATGTCCATGTTGATCGACTCGACCACCGAGGTTTGCTCTTCAGTGGCGGTGGCGACTGACTGGTTCATGCCATCGATCTCGCCGATGCGCTGGGTCACACTGTTCAGGCGTTCACCGGCCAGGTTGGCGATGTCCACACTGTCGAGGCTGTGACGCTGGCTTTCACTCATGGTGCTGACCGACTCCCGGGCACCGACTTGCAGTTCCTCGATCATCTTTTGCACTTGTTGCGCTGATTCCTGAGTGCGATGCGCCAAGTTGCGCACTTCGTCCGCGACCACCGCAAACCCACGTCCGGCTTCGCCTGCGCGAGCCGCTTCAATGGCTGCGTTCAGCGCCAGCAGGTTGGTCTGTTGGGAAATACTGGTGATCACCTCAAGAATCTGTCCGATGTTCACGGTTTTGCTATTGAGCGCTTCGATGTTGCTGCTGGAAGCACTGATCATCGCTGACAGCTGGTTCATCGCCTGGATATTGCGCTCGACCACGTGCTGGCCGTCTTCAGCCAGATGCCGTGCATCGCTGGCTTGATGGGAGGCTTGCGCGGCATTGCGCGCGATTTCCTGGGCCGCAGCCCCCAATTCGTTGATGGCAGCGGCGACGCTGCTGGTGCGGTTGGCCTGCTCGTCGGAGTTGACCATCGACGAGTTGGAGGCACTGACCACGCGCAGTGCCACCTCATTGACCTGTTCAGTGGCCGAGGATACTTCGCGGATCGACGTATGAATCCGCTCCACGAAGCGGTTGAAGGCGTTACCCAGCGTGCCGAATTCATCGTGATTCTGGATCGTCAGGCGTCGGGTCAGGTCGCCTTCGCCGTCGGCGATGTCCTGCATGGCGCGGGTCATCACATGCAGTGGTTGCAACAGGATGCGGATCAGCATGCCGAGCAGGGCGATGATGATCACCACGGCAATGAGCGTGGCGATGACCGCCGAAGTGCGGAATTCGCTGAGCATGGCGAAGGATTTGTCTTTATCCACTGCAATGCCGAGGTACCAGTTCACGGAAGGCAGGCCCTTGATCGGTATAAAGGTCACGATAGTGTCCTTGCCGTTGGCCTCGACTTCGCTGAAGTCCGGGCTGATCTTCGGGGTGTTTTTTGGATACACGTCGGCCAGGGTCTTCATCACCAGGTTTTTGTCCGGGTGTACCAATACTTTGCCATCGGCACTGACCAGGAACGCATAGCCCATGCCGCCGAAATTCAGCGCGCCGATGTTATCCACCAGGGTTTGCAGGCTCAGGTCGCCACCGACCACGCCGATGCTCTGGGTGCCTTGGGTGCTGGGAGTGGCAACGGAAATGATCAGCTTGCCGGTGGCGGCATCGATATAGGGTTCTGTCAGGGTTGAGCCGTTGCTGCTCTGGGCGCCCTTGTACCAGGGGCGGACGCGCGGGTCGAAGCCGTCTGGCATTTTGGTATCAGGGCGGATGGTGAAGGCGCCTTTGCTGTCGCCGACGTAGGTCGCCATGAAGGCAGAGGTCAGCGCTTTCTGTTCCAGCAGGCCGGCAACCACGGAAGGCTCGGGGTTGATGGCGATGTTTTGCGCGGCGTTTTCCACCAGGGCAATGCGCCCTGTCAGCCAGGTTTGAATGTTGCTGGCGGTGACATCACCCATTTCATGCAGGTAGTTGTTGAGGTCGTCGCGAATGGCATTGCGTTGCAGGTAGTCGTTATAGAGGGTAAACAGCGCGAATGCGGCGATGACGATAAGGGAGGCTGCAAGCAGGATTTTATGGCTGAAGCGCAGATTTTTATTCATGGCTTGTAGGGTCCGCTAAGGTCTTAATATCCGAAGCGCGTCCTTATGGGATGCGCAAAATGGCAGCGTCAAAAAAGGTGTGATACTTCTTGTGATAGTTCTGTGGGTCCCTGTAGGAACTACCTGACCTATTTTTGGACTTTGTGGGTCTCACATAAGCCTGTATCGACTTGGCGACACTAAAGATTAACCATGGGTGACGAAATGCCTGACTCCACGCAACTCCTTATCGGTGCAGACCTTTCCGGCCAGCCCATCGCCCAGGCCATGCGCCTGGCCAACCGTCACGGGTTGATCGCCGGCGCCACCGGCACGGGCAAGACCGTCACGTTGCAACGCCTGGCAGAGGCCTTCAGTGATGCGGGCGTGGCGGTGTTTGCCGCGGACATCAAGGGTGACCTGTGCGGCCTGGGTGCTGCGGCGAACCCTCAAGGCAAGGTTGCCGAACGTATCGCCGGCATGCCGTTCCTCAATTACACCGCCAAGGCTTATCCGGTCACGCTGTGGGATATTCACGGGCAATCCGGTCATCCACTGCGTACCACCATCAGCGAAATGGGCCCGTTGTTGCTCGGCAGCCTGCTGGAACTCACCGACAGCCAGCAGTCGGCCCTTTATGCCGCGTTCAAGGTGGCGGATCGCGAAGGCCTGTTGCTGCTGGACCTCAAGGACCTCAAGGCACTGCTCAACCACCTGCGCTATCACCCGGAGTTGTTGGGGGAAGACGCGGCACTGATGACCACCGGTTCCAGCCAGGCACTGTTGCGCCGCCTGGCGGTGCTGGAACAGCAGGGCGCCGAAGCGTTGTTTGGCGAACCAGCCTTGCAGTTGGAAGATATCTTGCAGCCCACCGGTGACGGGCGCGGGCGCATTCATCTGTTGGACGCCAGCCGCCTGGTGCACGAGGCACCCAAGGTGTACGCGACGTTCCTGCTGTGGTTGTTGGCGGAATTGTTCGAGCAACTGCCCGAGCGCGGTGACGCCGACAAACCGCTGCTGGCGCTGTTTTTCGATGAGGCGCATTTGCTGTTCGCCGACACGCCCAAGGCGTTGCAGGATCGTCTTGAACAGGTAGTGCGGCTGATTCGTTCCAAAGGCGTGGGTGTGTATTTTGTCACTCAATCGCCCGGCGACCTGCCGGACAGCGTACTGGCCCAACTCGGCCTGCGTATCCAGCATGGCCTGCGGGCGTTCACCACCAAAGAGCAAAAATCCCTGCGCGCCGTGGCTGAGGGTTTTCGACCAAACCCGGCATTTGATGCGTTGTCGGTATTGACCGAATTGGGCACGGGTGAGGCCTTGGTGGGCACTTTGCAGGAAAAGGGCACGCCGGAAGTCGTGCAGCGTGTATTGGTCGCACCGCCGCAATCGCGGATCGGGCCGCTCAGCGACGCCGAACGTGCCGCGTTGGTGGCCCGTTCACCGTTGCAAGGGCGTTATGACAAGCCGATCGATCGCGAATCCGCCTATGAAGTGCTGATGTCACGCAAGGAACTGGGGCCGACCGAGGACGCCAAGTCGGCCAGCGACGAGCCGAGTTTCACCGACAAGGCGGGAGCGTTTCTGGGCACCACGGCCGGCAAGGCGCTGAAGTCAGCGATGCAACAAGCCGCCAACCAGATGGGGCGGCAACTGGTGCGGGGTTTGTTGGGGTCGCTGTTGGGCGGTAGCAAGCGCAAATAGCGCGTCAGGGCTTGGGCTTGGCGTGGGCTGCGAGCCTTTCAAGCGCCGCGCGCAAGCCCGGGTTGCTGATGCCCTCGGCCGTTGCCTGAATGGTTTCGGCCGCATTCGTCGATAGATCGTGAGTATGCTCAGCCACCGCCGGCAGCGTAGTGGGCGGTTGTACTTTGAACTGGACCCGGGTCAGGCCGGCAAATTCATCAAACGCCATCAATTGACGTTGCAGGCGTTTTTGCTGATAGCGCAAACGCGTTGCCCAGTGGCCATCTGTGACAATTAGCAGCAGGTTGCCTTCGCGCCAGGACGCCACGCGGCAATGTTCGCGCGCAGCCGGTTGCAGCTGGCTTTCGAGCAGGCGTTGCAGATGGCCCAAGCGTTGCGCATGGCCAAAGATGGCTTTCAACGGCTTGGCATCGCGAAGCAACACGGCAGGAGCGCGGGCTGTCAGGGGGCGAAATGCCATTATTGGACACCTAAAGTAACAGAGCGGCCATCTTAGCAGAAAGCACCTCTACGCCCCCAGGCCATGCCTTTCTGGGGTTTTGTTCGTGAAATCAATTGGTAACTTCTGCCCTCCATGGGTTGAAGTTCCAGCAAAAGCCCTTATTTTAAACAAGCCCTCTCACCGCCTCATGCCAGCATCAGGGAATAACGCCACTTTCCTCACCCACGATTCCGGGTAGAATGCGCGTTCGCATGCGGCCGTGAGGGCTGCTCGGGCCACTGACGGTGCGCCCTCCATCCCTATGTGTGGAAGAACCTGCCGATATGTTTGCGCCTTTGTTAAAGAAACTTTTTGGAAGCAAGAATGAGCGCGAAGTCAAACGCATGCTCAAGACGGTGCAGCTGGTCAATGCCTTCGAAGAGCAGATGGTTGCCCTTTCGGACGAGCAATTGCGCGCCAAGACCGAAGAGTTCAAGGCCCGCATAGCTAAAGGTGAGACCCTCGACAAGCTGCTTCCCGAAGCCTTTGCGGTCGCCCGTGAAGCCGGTAAGCGTGTCATGGGCATGCGCCACTTCGACGTCCAGTTGATCGGCGGCATGACCTTGCATGAAGGCATGATTGCCGAAATGCGTACCGGTGAAGGCAAGACCCTGGTAGCAACCTTGGGTGTTTACCTCAACGCACTGTCCGGCAAGGGCGTGCACGTTGTGACGGTGAACGACTACCTGGCTCGCCGGGATGCCAACTGGATGCGCCCGCTGTATGAATTCCTCGGCCTGACCGTCGGCGTGGTAACGCCGTTCCAGCCGCCGGAAGAGAAGCGCGCTGCCTACGCTGCCGACATCACCTACGGTACCAACAACGAATTCGGTTTCGACTACCTGCGCGACAACATGGCGTTCAGCATGGAAGAAAAATTCCAGCGCGAACTCAACTTTGCCGTGATCGACGAAGTCGACTCCATCCTCATCGACGAAGCCCGTACCCCGCTGATCATCTCCGGCCAGGCTGAAGACAGCTCGCGCCTGTACACCGAGATCAACAAGTTGATCCCGCGTCTTGAGCAGCACATCGAGGAAGTGGAAGGCGTGGTGACCAAAGAAGGTCACTTCACCATCGACGAGAAGACCCGCCAGGTCGAGCTCAACGAAGCCGGTCACCAGTTCGTCGAAGACATGCTGACCCAGATCGGCCTGCTGGCTGAAGGCGAAAGCCTGTACTCGGCCCACAACCTGGGCCTGCTGACCCACGTGTATGCCGGCCTGCGTGCGCACAAGCTGTTCCATCGCAACGTCGAGTACATCGTGCAGGACGGGCAGGTGGTGCTGGTTGACGAGCACACCGGCCGTACCATGCCGGGTCGTCGCTTGTCCGAAGGCCTGCACCAGGCCATCGAAGCCAAGGAAGTGCTCAACATCCAGGCTGAAAGTCAGACGTTGGCCTCCACCACCTTCCAGAACTACTTCCGTCTGTACAACAAACTGTCCGGCATGACCGGTACGGCCGACACCGAAGCGTTCGAATTCCACCAGATCTACGGTCTGTCGGTCGTGGTTATCCCACCGAACAAACCGCTGGCGCGTAAAGACTTCAACGACCTGGTGTTCCTGACCGCCGAAGAGAAATACGCGGCGATCATAAACGACATCAAGGATGGCATGGCCCAGGGGCGCCCGATCCTGGTAGGTACCGCCACTATCGAAACGTCCGAGCACGTGTCCAACCTGCTCAATAAGGAAGGCATCGAGCACAAGGTCCTCAACGCCAAGTTCCACGAAAAAGAAGCCGAAATCATCGCCCAGGCCGGTCGCCCAGGCGCACTGACCATCGCCACCAACATGGCCGGTCGTGGTACCGACATCCTGCTGGGCGGTAACTGGGAAGTGGAAGTGGCCTCCCTGGACAACCCGACGCCTGAGCAGATCGCTCAGATCAAGGCTGATTGGCAGAAACGCCACCAGGCCGTGCTGGAATCCGGTGGCCTGCAGGTGATCGCTTCCGAGCGTCACGAATCGCGCCGTATCGACAACCAGCTGCGGGGTCGTGCCGGTCGTCAGGGTGACGCCGGTTCCAGCCGCTTCTACCTGTCGCTGGAAGACAGCCTGATGCGTATCTTCGCCTCGGACCGCGTGAAGAACTTCATGAAGGCCCTGGGGATGCAGTCCGGTGAAGCGATCGAGCACCGCATGGTGACCAACGCCATCGAGAAGGCGCAGCGCAAGGTTGAAGGCCGCAACTTCGACATCCGTAAGCAACTGCTCGAGTTCGATGACGTCAACAACGAACAGCGTAAAGTGATCTATCACATGCGTAACACGTTGCTGGCCGCTGACAACATTGGCGAAACCATCGCCGATTTCCGTCAGGACGTGCTCAACGCCACCGTCAGCGCGCACATTCCGCCACAGTCCCTGCCTGAGCAGTGGGATGTTGCCGGCCTGGAAGCCGCGTTGAAGAACGACTTCGGTGTCGAGTTGCCGGTTCAGCAGTGGCTGGACGAGGACGATCACCTCTACGAAGAGACCCTGCGCGAGAAGCTCATGACCGAGCTGCTGGCGGCGTACAACGAAAAAGAAGAGCAGGCGAGTGCCGAAGCACTGCGCACCTTCGAGAAGCAAATCGTACTGCGCGTGCTGGACGACCTGTGGAAAGACCACCTGTCGACCATGGATCACCTGCGTCACGGCATCCACCTGCGTGGCTACGCCCAGAAGAACCCGAAGCAGGAGTACAAGCGCGAGTCGTTCACGCTGTTCTCCGAACTGCTGGATTCGATCAAGCGCGATTCGATTCGCGTGCTGTCCCACGTTCAGGTGCGTCGCGAAGACCCGATCGAGGAAGAAGCCCGCCTGCGCCAGGAAGCCGAGGCACTGGCTGCGCGCATGCAGTTCCAGCACGATGAAGCACCGGGTCTGGACGCTCCTGAAGTATTGGGCGAAGAGATCGATGTGGCCTTGGCTCAAACCCCGGTTCGCAACGATCAGAAGCTGGGCCGTAACGAGCTGTGCTATTGCGGTTCGGGCAAGAAGTTCAAGCACTGCCACGGCCAGATCGAATAAGATTTCCGCCTGACGCTGTAACACCCCGCGCCGCGACCGGCCTCTGCCGTCGCGGCGTTTTGCCATTAATTTCACCGTCGTTCACGACGGCACAGACATCACCTATTTTTAAGGAGCGCATTCATGGCTGTTGGTCTTGGTCCTTTGCCCACGTTGCACCCGGTTGCCGGTTTTGAACTCGGTATCGCTTCGGCCGGCATCAAACGCCCGGGGCGCAAGGATGTGGTGGTGATGCGCTGTGCCGAAGGCTCGACCGTCGCCGGTGTGTTCACCCTCAACGCGTTCTGCGCCGCGCCGGTGATCCTGGCCAAGCAACGCGTGGCCGGCACGATCCGTTACCTGCTGACCAACACCGGCAATGCCAACGCCGGCACCGGCGAGCCGGGCCTGGTGGCCGCCGCGCGCACCTGCGCCAAGTTGGCCCAGTTGACCGGCGTCGACGCTAGCCAAGTGCTGCCGTACTCCACCGGTGTCATCGGTGAGCCGCTGCCTGTGGAAAAAATCGAAGGCGCACTGCAAGCCGCGCTGGACGACCTGTCTGTGGATAACTGGGCAGCGGCCGCCACCGGCATCATGACCACCGACACCCTGCCAAAAGGCGCGAGCCGCCAGTTCGTGCACGATGGCGTGACCGTCACGGTCACCGGCATCAGCAAGGGCGCGGGCATGATCCGCCCGAACATGGCCACCATGCTCGGTTACATCGCCACCGACGCCAAAGTCTCCCGCGATGTGCTGCACAGCCTGATCCTGGACGGCGCCAACAAGTCGTTCAACCGCATCACCATCGATGGCGACACCTCGACCAATGACTGCTGCATGCTGATCGCCACCGGCCAGGCCAACCTGCCGGAAATTACCTCCTCCAGCGGCCCGCTGTTCGCGGCGTTGAAGCAGGCCGTGTTCGAAGTGTGCATGGATGTGGCCCAGGCCATCGTGCGTGACGGCGAGGGCGCGACCAAATTTGTGACGGTTGAAGTCAACGGTGGCGGCAACCATCAGGAATGCCTGGACGTGGGTTACACCGTGGCTCACTCGCCGCTGATCAAGACTGCGCTGTTCGCCTCTGACCCGAACTGGGGCCGTATCCTGGCAGCCGTCGGCCGTGCCGGCGTGCCGGACCTGGACGTGAGCAAGATCGATGTGTTCCTAGGTGATGTGTGCATCGCCAGCCGTGGCGCCCGTGCTGAGACCTACACCGAAGTGCAGGGCTCGGCGGTGATGCAGCAGGAAGAAATCACCATCCGCATCGAGCTGGGTCGCGGCGAGTGCAGCGAAACCATCTGGACCACCGACCTGTCCCACGAGTACGTGAAGATCAACGCGGAATACCGTACCTGACAGACAAGAGGAAAATCGCGGTGAAACGAGTGCATGTAGCAGCAGCGGTGATCCGCGGTGTCGACGGCAGGATTCTGCTGGCGCGCCGCGCCGATACCCAGCACCAGGGCGGTCTCTGGGAGTTTCCCGGTGGCAAGGTGGAGGCCGATGAATCGGTCGCCAGCGCTCTGTCCCGCGAACTGCAGGAAGAGCTGGGTATCCAGGTCACCACGGCACGGCCGCTGATCAAGGTGCAGCATGACTACCCGGACAAGCAGGTGTTGCTGGATGTCTGGGAGGTTTCGGCGTTTACCGGCGAACCGCAGGGTGTCGAAGGACAACCGCTGGAGTGGGTTGCCCCTCGGGACCTGATCAACTATGCGTTTCCGGCGGCCAATGCACCGATCGTTGCGGCGGCGCGCTTGCCTGCCGAGTACCTGATCACGCCAGGCGAGCTGGAAACCCCGGCGTTGTTGCGTGGCATCCAGAAAGCCATCGCGGGTGGCATCAAGCTGGTGCAGCTGCGCGCGCCCAACGGCTACGACCCCAAATACCGCGACCTTGCGGTCGACGCGGTGGGCCTGTGCGCGGGCAAGGCCCAGCTGATGCTCAAGGGACCGTTTGAATGGTTGGGGGACTTTCCTGCAGCCGGCTGGCACATGACGGCGGCGCAACTGCGTAAATACGCGAGTAAGGGCCGCCCACTGCCGAAGGATCGCTGGCTGGCGGCTTCGTGCCACAACGCTGAAGAGCTGGCGTTGGCGCAAATGATGGACGTGGATTTTGTCACGCTGTCGCCGGTGCAGCCGACTCAGACCCATCCTGACGCGCAGCCGTTGGGTTGGGCGCAGGCGGCGGAGTTGATCCGTGGGTTCAGCAAGCCGGTGTTTCTGTTGGGCGGGGTAGGACCTGCCGAGCGGGAACAGGCTTGGGAAGCTGGCGCTCAAGGTGTGGCGGGCATTCGCGCGTTCTGGCCGCAAACTTAACGCGGACCTGTAGTGAGCGGGCTTGCCCCGCGCTGGGCTGCGAAGCAGCCCCAAAACCAGACGGCGTGTTGTGTCTGAGCCTACGCGGCGGCCTGTTGGGGGCTGCTTTGCAGCCCAGCGCGGGGCAAGCCCGCTCACTACAGGTTTGGCGTTTTTATTGGGTTAGTGGGGCTTCGCTGCTGCCTGCCACAACACTTCGGCTACACCCTGGCGCTTGGCGATCACCCTGGCGGCCACAAAGAGTAAATCCGACAACCGATTGATATACGCCAACCCCACGCCTTCCAGCGGCTCCAGCGCATTCAACTGCTGACACCGACGCTCCGCACTGCGCGCCAGGCTACGGCACACATGGGCTTGGGCGATCAGCGCCGAGCCACCCGGCAGGATGAAGTTCTCCAGCGGCCCCACTTCTTCATTCCAGCGATCAATCGCCGCTTCCAGCCGATCCACTTCCGCCGCATTCAAGGCTTTGTACTCTGGCATCGCCAGCTCGCCGCCCAGATCGAACAATCGATGCTGGCAAGGCGTCAGTACCTCGATCACATCCTGCAAGCCCGGATGCTGTCCGCCGAGTGCTTCGAGATAGGCCAGCAGCAAGCCGAGCTGACTGTTCAGCGTATCCACTTCGCCAATGGCTTCCACACGTGGGTGGTCCTTGGGCACGCGGCGGCCGTCGCCCAGGCCGGTTTCGCCCTTGTCGCCGGTGCGCGTGTAGATTTTCGACAGGCGAAAGCCCATGGTCATTGCTCCAGTTGGGTAAGTTCGTAAGGCGGCAGTTGGCTGCCGGCCAAGGGCAGGCGCAAGGTAAAGCAAGTGCCTTGGCCGAGGGTGGAGTGCACTTCCATCTGGCCCTTGTGGTTATTGGTGATGATGAAATACGACACCGACAGCCCAAGCCCGGTGCCCTGGCCGATTTCCTTGGTGGTGAAGAAGGGCTCGAACGTACGTTTACGCACGTTCTCGCTCATGCCGATGCCATTGTCTTCCACCTGGATCTCCGCCCACGGCGGGTTGAGGCGGGTGCGCAGGATAATGCGCCCCGGCTCGCTGTCGTCTTCGCGCAGGTGGATGGCCTGGGCGGCATTTTTAAGCAGGTTGAGCAGCACCTGTTCCAGTTCGTTGGCGGTGCCGGGTACCGGGCCCAGCTGCGGGTCGAATTGGCGGATGATTGCCTGGCCCTTGAAGTCAAAGCCGATGGCCAGGTCGAAGTCGTTACCGGCGATTTCCACCGCCTGGTCAATCAGCGCCGGCAAGTCGCACGGTGCCATCTGCCGGTTGCTGCGGCGGCTGAAGCTGAGCATATGGGTGACGATCTTCGCCGCCCGTGCCCCGGCCTGCTGGATACCATCGAGCAGTTGCGGCACTTCACGACTTTGCAGGTAGCGGTTGACGGTTTCCAGCTCGATGCCCGCCTGTTCGGCGTGTTCCAGGTTCTTGGGCAGGTCGGGAGACAACCGGCGACGGATGTTCTGCACGTTATGCAGGATTGCCCCCAGCGGGTTGTTGATCTCATGGGCCATGCCGGCGGCCAAGCCACCCACGGAGAGCATCTTCTCCGACTGCACCATCATTTCTTCCAGGGACAGCCGTTGAGTGATGTCATCGATACGGATCACCACGCCACGCCCGGCGCCGCCCATCAGTGGGTAGAACGTCAGGGCGTAATGCTTGGGTTCATCTTCCTTGAACCACGTGACACGTTCGATGCGCTCCACGGTGTGTTGCTCGACCGCCGCCCTGATCTGCGGCAGATACGGCTTGAGTGGCAGGAAGGCGAGGTAGATCGGCTGGTTCAGGGCTTCATCCAGTCGCGTGCCGGAAAGCGCGCTGGCCTCCTGGTTCCACTGCGTGACGTAGAGCTGTTCATCCAGGGCGATCAGTGCCGAGGGCATCGAGTCGATGATGCTGTTCAGGTAATTCTGAAAGCCGGTGAGTTTTTTCTCGATCTTGCTGCGGACCTGGACTTCCAGTTCCAGCTTGCGGTTGGTGTGGCGTGTCTCTTCGGCCAAGCCTTGGGCCTGATCGTAGGCGGCCTGGGAGTCGTCACGTGCACGCTTGAGCTGCTGCTCGCGGGCTTCGATGCGCGACAGCATGGTGTTGAAGGCTTCTGCCAGGCTGCCGATTTCATCGTGGTTGCCACGACCGGCGCGCAGGGCGTAGTTCTCTTCACGGGTGACTTGGCGCGACAGCTCTTCCAGTTCATGGATCGGCCGGGTGATCAGGCGTTTGATCTGGCGGGCGATGATCAGCCACAGCAACACGCTGAAAATCAGGATGCCCAGGCTGGCGGTCAGCGTGCCGGTGTAGAACGCCACCGGCAGCTCGCTGCTGGCCACCAGCAGCAGATGACCGGACGGCTGGCCCGCACGGGGCAGGGTGATGACCTGGTTGCTGCGAAACTCGGTCACGCGCCACGCTTCGATATGCCGGTAGTTGTCGGGCAGGTGCAGGCGGTCACCGTGTTGCATCTGCGCCAGGCGGTTGCCTTCGCCGTCGTACAGGGCGGCGGCGCGCAAGGGTGAATAGCTGGTCAGCTCATTGAGCAGGGCGTCAGCCTTGGCGGGTGATTCGAGGGCCTCGGCGGCGAGCGCGGGGTTGGACACCAGGCGACCAATGGCCTGCAAGGCCTGGGGGGCCATGCTTTCCTGGGAGATCCAGTAGGCGGCGCTGATAAAAGTCAGGTTGGCCACCAGCAATACAGTGGTCAACAGCACCAGCAGGGCGGCCAGCAATTTCTGCCCGACGGGTAGGTTTTCAAGACGCTGGCGCAGCGGCATCAGGGTTTTCCCAGGTGATAGACAGGCGGGCAGGGTAGCGCGTGGCTCAGTCGCGGGGCAATCCGCGTGCGAGCAGCTGTTCGACCAAGCGTACTTGCAGTTGGTTTAAATGCGGCAGGTTCAGCTGATGACGGGCGGCCGCCTGGCAAGCATAGCCCAATAGGTAGCTGATTTCGGTGCGGCGGCCAGCGGCCACATCCTGGTACATGGAAGAGTAATTGGCCGCCGTGGCCAGGATCACCCGTTCCACTTCGTGCTGCAGATCCAGCGCGGCGGCGGGCTGGCCGCAGCATTCCAGCAGTTCACCGAGTTCAGCGCACAGGGTGGCGACTTCGCAGTGATGGGCTTGCAGCTCGCCATTACGGCACTGATACAGCACGGTCAGTGGGTTGATGGCGCAGTTGAGCGCCAGCTTGCGCCACAACCGCGTGAGGATATCGGCGCTCCAATCGTGGGGAATGCCAGCCGCCTGCAAGTCATCCAGCCAGAGTGGCGGGGTAGGGTGGCTCGCATCCCCCAGCCAGGTGTAGCCATGGCCGGCAAACACCACGCGCCAGTCGCCGTCGCGAAACGCGCCCTCGGTGCTGGAGGCAAAGATGCAACGGGCCTGGGGCATTTGTGCAGCGACCGCGTCCTGGCTGCCGAGGCCGTTCTGCAGCAGAATCAGTTCCGCGTCGTGCGCCAGTCGCCGTTGTAACTGTGCGACGGCGCTTTGGGCGTCGTAGGCCTTGCACGCCACCAGCAGGCGATGAATCGGCTCGGGGCTGTCAGGCGTTTCTGCGATCACCGGGTAGGTCTGTGCTACACCGTGCTCTACCAAGGTCAGACCCTGGGTGGTCTGGTAGTTGGCCAGACGCGCCTTATCACGCAGGATCAACCTGACAGGGACGCCCGCGCGCGCCAGGCGCGTGGCCCAGAGTGTGCCCAGGCTGCCGGCGCCGAGAATATGCCAGGTGGTCGACATCAGTTTGTGCTCCGTGGGGTCGCTCACAGTGAATGGGGCGAAAGAACCGCTATAATGCCCCGGCATTTTAGCTCGGGCGCGCTCCATCTCTACTGAGCCCGCCCCTTATATTGGAGAAATGACATGCCTTCGTTCGACGTGGTATCCGAACTGGACAAACACGAAGTCACCAACGCCGTCGAGAACGCCGTCAAGGAACTGGACCGTCGCTATGACTTGAAAGGCAAGGGCAGCTTCGAATTCAAGGAAAAGGAACTGACCGTCAACCTGACCGCTGAAGCCGATTTCCAGCTGGAAGCGATGATCGAGATCCTCAAGCTGTCGCTGGTCAAGCGCAAGATCGACGCGCAGTGCCTTGAAATCAAGGACGCCTACGCCTCCGGCAAGCTGATGAAGCAGGAAGCCGTGCTCAAGGAAGGTATCGACAAGGAGCTGGCGAAGAAGATCGTTGCCCACGTCAAGGATGCCAAGCTCAAAGTCCAGGCCGCCATCCAGGGTGAACAGGTGCGTATCACGGGCAAGAAACGTGACGACCTGCAAGAGGCCATTGCGGCCCTGCGCGCCAAGACGTTCGACATGCCGCTGCAGTTCAATAACTTCCGCGACTGATGGCACTTTGGGGAACCTGGGGGTGTTTTCGACGTCCCACGCCCCAGCACCTGCTCCCACGATTGAGCCCTACGGGGCTCAATTGCATTTATGGCCACTCAATACACCGAACATCCGGTAAACAGGAGAATGTAGATGGATTTGAACGCTGAAATGGATCACCTGATCAAGACCTCAGAATCGTGGCTCCCGATGATCATGGAATACGGCAGCCGGTTTTTGCTGGCCATGGTCACCCTGGTCATCGGTTGGTGGCTGATCAACGTGTTGACCCACCGGGTAGGGCGCTTGCTTGCACTGCGTAATGCCGACATGGCGCTGCAACATTTCATTACCAGACTTGCGAACATTGCGCTCAAAATCATGCTGGTGGTCAACGTGGCTTCGATGATCGGTGTGGCAACCACCTCGTTCATTGCGGCGATCGGTGCCGCCACCCTGGCCATCGGCATGGCATTGCAAGGCAGCCTGGCGAACTTCGCCGGTGGCGTGCTGATTCTGTTGTTCCGCCCGTTCCGCCTTGGTGACTGGATCGAAGCCCAGGGCACTTCGGGTACCGTCGATAGCATCCAGATCTTCCACACCGTGCTGCGTACCGGCGACAACAAGACCGTGATCGTGCCGAACGGCATCCTGTCCAACGGCATTATCACCAACACCAACCGCCAGCCGACTCGCAAGGTGGTGTTTGACGTGGGTGTGGACTACGAGGCCGACCTGCAGAAAGCCCGTGAGGTGTTGCTGGAACTGTCGAAAGACCCGCGTGTGTTGGCAGACCCGGCCGCTGTGGCGGTGGTGTCGACCTTGGGCGACAGTTCGATCACCGTATCCCTGCGTTGCTGGACCAAGACGTCGGATTATTGGGACGTGGTGTTTATGCTGAACGAACTTGCACGTGATCGTTTAAAAGCGGCGGGGATTGATATTCCATTTCCGCAGCGGGTTATTCGTGTGATGCAGGAAACAGTCGCCAAGTAATGGGAAGTCATAGTCTTGAACTTGGCCGTTAGGTCAGGTTCAAGGTGCACAGGTTAATCTCGTTAGTTAGCTTGCTAGTTATTTTGCCGCTGAAACAATACAGCCATAAAAAAGCCGCTCCCTTGTTAAACAAAGGAGCGGCTTTTTATTTAAGGCCGAGGCCTCAAGTCATCGTTGTAATCAAACCGTCAATTACAAGATGTTCAGCGGGTATTGCGCGATCAGACGCAGTTCGTCGAGAGAACCCGAGTAAACCTGATCAGACGAGCGATAGGTCGCTTGACGTACGCGCAAGCTCAGGTCTTTGGCTGGGCCGCTCTGGATCACGTATTTGGCTTCGATATCGCGCTCCCACTCTTTACCGTTGTTAGTGGTAGAGGTGTTGGCGCCGGTACCTTTCACATAACGAGTCATGAAGCTCAGGCCCGGAATGCCAAAGGTTGCCATGTTCAGGTCATAGCGAGCCTGGTAGGACTTCTCGTCTTCAGCGTTGAAGTCGGAACGAGCGATGGAGTTGGCCAGGAAAATCGTGCCGCCGCCGTCTACGCCATAACCGTATTGGCCGTCGCCGCTGACTTTCTGCGCCGCCAGGGTGAAGGTGTGAGCGCCAATGGTGTACGCACCTTGCAAGCTGAACGCACGGTTGTCGAGTTTGGTCGTGCTGTCTTTGTCAGCACGTACCAGGCCGGCGCCGTCGCTCTTGGTGTCGTAGATGTTGAAGTCGACAGCCACGGATTGGTCATCGCTAAGTGCGTGGGTCCAGTTCACGTTGGCGTAGAGCTTCTTCCAGTAGTCTTCCACTTTGGAGTAGTAGAGGCTGGTGGTGATCTCTGGCGTCCAGCTGTAAACGCCGCCCACGAAGTTGGCGTCACGCAGGCCACGTTTCGAGCCTGGTTCGGAGCTGCCGATACTGTCGCGGTAGGTTTGATCCTGGGCAACGATCGAGGTGAAGTGACCGGCTTCCAGTTTCAGGTTTTTGATTTCGTTGCTGGTGATGGAAACGCCTTGCGGCAGTTCCGGCAGCAAGCGGCTGTCATCGGAGGCGAACACTGGAGCGGTAGTGTATTGATCACCGACCTTGAGGACCGTATTGGAAATACGGAACTTCACGGCAGCGCCTGCTTTGGAATAGTCGTCCTGCGAACGGCCGTCGGAACCCTCTGGGAACAGACCGGTACCGGCGCGGCCCTTGCCGCTGTCGAGTTTGACGCCCAGCAGGCCGATGACATCGACACCGACACCGATGGTGCCTTGGGTGTAGCCCGAGCTGAAGAGACCGTGGAAGCCCAGACCGGTTTCTTCGATACGGCTTTGCTCCGCACCTTGGTTACGGCGGTCACGGCTGAAGTACAAGGCACGCGTCAGAATGCTGGCGGTACTGTCTTCGATAAAGCCCTTGGAATCGTCCTGGGCGGACGCCATTGCGAACTGCGAGGTGCCTGCTGAAACAGCCAGGGCGATCATGCTCCACTTCATCACGCGCATCGTGATTTGCTCCTTTGGTTTTAGGAAGAGTACTGCCGTCCCACCTGTATTTTTGTCTGGGCGGCTCTTTCTTTTTGTGTCGGCGCAAAGTTATATCACGCTGACAATATTGGCGATACTTGCCCAACTTTCCTTTCAGCTTCTTTACGAGCTTGTCGTAGATTGCTATATCCATGTCGCAAATTCACAGCCTCACTGTAACGAGACTGACAACTTCAATACTGTTTCTAAACCGTTAAAAGAGCGTAAAAAACGTTAATTTAAAAGTTTGAAATCGTCCTTGTCGCGCATTGAACCGCTGTTGTTTTCATCGCGAAACACCTGATTCCCTTCTGGTGCCGTTGCCGACGATAAGAGGATGAATGCAGCAAGCGTGCCCAAACCGCAAACCGAATGTCATTTTTTCGTGAAAAACGTCGTCGCTCCGTGAAAACCGCATAAGCACGGGGTTTTTACGCCGATTGGTTTGGCCCGGACGCCCATGTTCCGCCTCTGTGTAAAGGTGCGCACATCCTGAATCTGGAGAAAACGTTACCCATTCACCCCAGTCGGTGGGTAGACGGCGGATCTCTTTGAGGCATAAATGGGTCATTTTGGTGCAGGCCCCCAGATATCGCTTGATTGCGGTGATGGCTCAATGCCTTGTTTCTTGAGGCCTCTGTGTCGCGGGTCTCGCCATAATCTTTTGATCAGTGTTTGGCCAATCGCAGCAGGATGGGTCATTCAGCGTAGTTGAAATATTCGTCTGTCTCTAAATGGTGCATTTTTTTTCATTGCGCCATGTTCATGCGCCCAGGCGCTGGCGTGAAGCGTGGGCGATTCGCAGGTATGCTGGGGGCCTTGAACCTGACCTGCCGAACGGAGTGCCTGCGGTGTTCGCTTTAGATCAACGCCTTCAACAAGACACGCTGGTCATGGGGGATTTCCCCCTGTGCCGCCTGCTGCTGTCCAATGACTCGAATTACCCTTGGTTCATTCTGGTGCCGCGTATCAACGCTATCAGCGAAGTGTTTCAGCTGGATGTCGCCGATCAGCAGAGGTTGTGGCAAGAGACGACGGCCCTGGCCCAGTCGCTGAATGGCGGTTTCTGCGCCGACAAAATGAACATCGGCGCCCTGGGCAATGTGGTCAGCCAGCTGCACGTGCATGTGATCGTGCGCAAGCGTGACGATGCCGCCTGGCCGGCGCCGGTATGGGGCAAACATCCGGCGCAGCCTTACACCGATGCGCAAGTGGCAGCCATCCGCGGCCGTCTGCGCGAGTTGTTGCCCGCCGACTTCATCTTTACCCAGGGTTGAATCATGGATCTGCAAGACCGCGTCACCGACCTGGAAAGCCGCCTGGCCTTCCAGGACGACACCATTGAGACCCTCAATGACATCCTCGTCACCCAGCAGCGTGCTGTCGAGCGCCTGCAATTGCAGATGACCGCGCTACTTAAACGCCAGGAAGAAATGGGCGGCCAATTCGAAACCTCCGAAGAAGAAGCGCCGCCGCCTCATTATTAACAGGCGTGCATAAAAAAACCGCGACCCAGCCAAGCTGGATCGCGGTTTTTTTTTGCTGCGAGCGCAGGTATCAGCGACGCGGCAGTGCAGCGATCACGTCTTCGGCCTGCAGGCCTTTGTCGCGATTCATGACGGAGAATTCCACGCGCTGGCCTTCCACCAGGACGCGATGGCCTTCGCCGCGAATGGCCCGGAAGTGGACGAAAATGTCGTCGCCCGAATCACGGGAAATAAAGCCGAAGCCTTTGGAGGTGTTGAACCACTTGACGGTACCGGTATCCCGATTGGTCATGTCGTAGGTTTGCGACGAGGCCGCAGGGGAGGAACGGTAGAAGCTGATGGCCAGGTGAAGAACGATGGCGACCACAGCAATCACCAGGCTGAGCAGGATGGCCGGGTGGCCGCCGACTTCAGGCATAGGTGCCAGGAGGGTGAGGGTTTGTACGACCACGGTCAGTACCAGCAGCGCGCTGACCAGGTTTTGCAGTTGATGACGTGTGCCTTTGTTCCAGTAAGGGATCACCGGTGCCAGCGTCAGGTTAAGAAGGCCGAACAAGGCCAGGTACAGAGCGTCGTGTTGTTCCAGGTAGGGAGGGCTTCCCTGTTGCAAGCTCGGTATAAAGGACAGCAGCAACGCTGCAACGCCCGTTAGCAGGTGGACGATTTTCAACATTTTGATTAACTCACTTTAAGACGGATCACGAGGAAGAGCTGACTGGCACGGTTCGCTTCTGAACAATGGGAGGCGTTGGGCACGTGCGCGGGGTATCAGCCTATGCCGCTGCCGCAGAAAGTAACGGCGACGACACGCCGCCTATTTAACAGCAAAGGCTGTGCCTACTCAAATCAAGCATTTCGGGGTGTTGCAAGGATGACGGCATTTCTGTGTCAAACGCTTGTCCTAGACACGTGCAGGCTTTTCAAACGGGTTGCAGGGATATTTCCTACTTGGGCCAGAGGCCCGGCCGCACCGTTTGAACGGCCACGCCGGGGCGAATTGCCGCGCCGGGCTGCGCATCACCGGCACTCTTGCTAGAGTGGTCGTGCACCTGATCAATGAATGCTTGTCAATTGAAGGGGATAAACATGGCAATCGATATCGGTATCAGTGAAGAAGATCGTAAATCCATCGTCGACGGGCTTTCACGGCTGCTTTCCGATACCTATGTACTGTATCTGAAGACCCACAACTTCCATTGGAACGTCACGGGCCCCATGTTCCGTACGCTGCACTTGATGTTCGAGGAGCAGTACAACGAGCTGGCGCTGGCAGTGGACTCCATTGCCGAGCGTATCCGTGCCCTGGGTTTCCCGGCACCGGGTGCCTATTCCATCTATGCCCGTCTGTCTTCCATCAAGGAAGAAGAAGGCGTGCCCAGCGCAGAAGAGATGATCAAGCAGTTGGTGGCAGGCCAGGAAGCGGTCACTCGCACCGCACGTGGCATCTTCCCGCTGCTCGACAAGGTCAGCGATGAGCCGACGGCCGACCTGCTGACCCAGCGTATGCAGGTTCACGAGAAAACCGCGTGGATGCTGCGCTCCCTGCTCGAAAATCAGTAGACACCTGCCCTGAGTGGCGCCTTCCTGGCGCCGCTCGCTTGTTTCCGCGCGTTTCCTGGCGTTGTCCTACGTCTATCAACTCCCCGTCTTCTGGCTGCCTGCCTCTGCCTGCGGTTTTATAAGGCCATCGCCCAATGGGACAACCCATGGGCTGCTGTTTGGCAATGGAGTGTCAGGTGTATGTCACGCGGAGTGGGTAATGGAGTGATGGAAACCGCTGGTTTTCATAGGATAAAGATCGACCCTTTTGCGAAAGGGTTCGATATGGGGCTGGCCAAGCCATTGTCCCGGTCGGTAAGGCTCAACGGGTTTTCCACCTGCCTGCGATTGGAGCAGATCTACTGGAATATCCTCACGGAGATAGCCAGGATCAACGCCTGTTCAGTCAGTGCGTTGCTGTCCTATGTCGACCGGGAAGTGCACTTGCGTTATGGCGGTGTGAAAAACTTCAGTGGGTTGGTCAGGGTGGTCTGTGTGGTTCACGCCTTGAAAGGGGGTGTTGAGCCATCCTGTTCACCGGAATAGTGCATTGAGCAACGGCGCCGGCCCTTGTAGTGAGCGGGCTTGCCCCGCGCTGGGCTGCGTAGCGGCCCCAAAACCAGGCGACCCAGGCCTATCCTGGACCTCACAGTGTCCTTATTGGGGTGGCTTCATTGGCGCGGCTTCGCCACCCAACGCGGGGCAAGCCCGCTCACTACATGGTCGAGATGGGCAAGGCTCCGGCAGAAAGCCGGCTGCGCTGCCTCGATTTACCAGATATAATCCCGCGCTTTGCTACGCATGCTGCGGAACCCCTAGGGCAGGCGTGGCGCAGTAACGATCTGATCGCCGAGACATCTCCATGCCCATGTACGACTATCAATGTGCTTCCTGTGGTCATCAGTTGGAAGCCATTCAGAAGATCAGCGCCGCGCCGCTGGTCGATTGCCCTGCCTGCCAGGCACCGGAGCTCAAGAAGATGTTGTCCATGCCGGGCTTCCGCCTGAGCGGCAGCGGCTGGTATGAGACCGACTTCAAGACCGGCGCCAAGAAGAACCTCGCCGGCGGCGACAAAGCAGACTGAGTTGAACTCTACGCGCAGGCTCCTGCATTATCCGTCCCCTGCTTTAATGTACGGTGACGAGGCAGGCCTCCACCGAATTTCGAATTACGAGAAGTGAAACCACTACCATGATGCGCAGCCATTATTGCGGCCAACTGAACGAGACCCTGGAAGGTCAGGAAATCACCCTTTGCGGATGGGTTCACCGTCGCCGCGACCACGGCGGGGTGATCTTCCTCGATATCCGTGATCGTGATGGTCTGGCCCAAGTGGTGTTCGACCCTGACCGCGCCGAGAGCTTCGCCGCCGCTGACCGCGTGCGCAGCGAGTACGTCGTGAAGATCACCGGTAAGGTTCGCCTGCGTCCGGCGGGTGCCGTGAACAAGAACATGGCGTCCGGCGGCATCGAAGTGCTGGGTTATGAGCTGGAAGTGCTGAACGAATCGGAAACCCCGCCGTTCCCACTCAACGAATACTCCGACGTGGGCGAAGAAACCCGCCTGCGCTATCGCTTCCTGGACCTGCGTCGTCCGGAAATGGCCGAGAAGCTGCGTCTGCGTTCGCGCATGACCACCAGCATCCGTCGTTTCCTCGACGAGAACGGCTTCCTGGATGTCGAAACCCCGATCCTGACCCGGGCCACCCCGGAAGGCGCGCGTGACTACCTGGTGCCTAGCCGTACCCACCCCGGTTCTTTCTTTGCCCTGCCGCAATCGCCGCAACTGTTCAAGCAATTGCTGATGGTGGCCGGCTTCGACCGTTACTACCAGATCGCCAAGTGCTTCCGCGACGAAGACCTGCGCGCTGACCGCCAGCCGGAATTCACCCAGATCGACATCGAGACCAGTTTCCTCGATGAAAAAGAGATCATGGGCCTCACCGAACAAATGATCCGCAACCTGTTCAAGGAAGTGCTGGACTTGGAATTCGGCGACTTCCCGCACATGACCTTCGAAGAAGCCATGCGCCGCTACGGTTCCGACAAGCCAGACCTGCGTAACCCGCTGGAACTGGTGGACGTGGCCGACCAGCTCAAGGACGTCGACTTCAAGGTGTTCAGCGGCCCGGCCAACGACCCGAAATGCCGCATCGCCGCCCTGCGCGTGCCTGGCGGCGCGAGCATGCCGCGCAAGCAGATCGACGACTACACCAAGTTCGTCGGTATCTACGGTGCCAAGGGCCTGGCGTACATCAAGGTCAACGAGCGCGCCAACGGTGTTGATGGCCTGCAATCGCCGATCGTGAAAAACATTCCGTTGGACAACCTGAACGCGATCCTCGACCGCGTCGGTGCAGTCGACGGCGACATCGTGTTCTTCGGCGCCGACAAGGCCAAGATCGTCAGCGAAGCCTTGGGCGCGCTGCGGATCAAGCTGGGTCACGACCTGAACCTGCTGACCTGCGAATGGGCCCCGATGTGGGTCGTTGACTTCCCGATGTTCGAAGAGAACGACGACGGCAGCTTCAGCGCCTTGCACCACCCGTTCACCGCGCCGAAGTGCTCGCCGGCCGAGCTGGAAGCCAACCCGGCCGGCGCCCTGTCCCGCGCCTACGACATGGTGCTCAACGGCACCGAGCTGGGTGGCGGTTCGATCCGTATCCACCGCAAAGAGATGCAGCAAGCGGTCTTCCGCCTGTTGGGCATCAACGAAGCGGAACAGGAAGAGAAGTTCGGCTTCCTGCTCGACGCCCTGAAATACGGCGCGCCGCCGCACGGTGGCTTGGCGTTCGGCCTGGACCGCCTGGTGATGTTGATGACCGGCGCCCAGTCGATCCGTGAAGTGATTGCCTTCCCGAAAACCCAGAGCGCTGCGGACGTCATGACCCAGGCTCCGGGTGTGGTGGATGCCAAGGCGCTGCGCGAGCTGCACATCCGCCTGCGCGAGACGCCGAAGGCTGAGTAAGGCTGCTGCGTGAAAGCGCACTGAGGTTTACGCAGTCTAAAAAGGCGCATCTTCGGATGCGCCTTTGCGTTACAAGGGTTGTGTTTTAAAGAGAGAAGTCCTGCCTGGGGCGGGATTGATAAGGTTTCTACAGAATTTCGGAGTTGTGTTATGGCTGGCCATTCCAAGTGGGCGAACATCAAGCACCGCAAAGAGCGTCAGGATGCCAAGAAAGGCAAGATCTTTACCAAGTGGATCCGCGAACTGACCGTCGCCGCACGCCAAGGTGGCGGTGACCCAGGCTCCAACCCGCGTCTGCGCCTGGCACTGGACAAGGCCCTTGGCGCCAACATGAGCCGCGACATCATTGATCGCGCCGTGGCCCGTGGCGCCGGTGCCGCCGACACCGACGACATGGTCGAACTGACCTACGAAGGCTACGGCCCGGGTGGGGTAGCGGTGATGGTCGAGTGCATGACCGACAACCGTAACCGCACCGCGGCAGCCGTGCGCCATGCGTTCAGCAAGTGCGGCGGTAACCTCGGTACTGATGGTTCGGTGGCCTACTTGTTCGAGCGCAAGGGGCAGATCTCCTTCGCGCCGGGCACGGATGAGGATGCACTGATGGAAGCCGCAATGGAGGCCGATGCCGACGACGTGGTGACCAATGAAGATGGCTCCATTGATGTATTCACGTCGTTTGCCGGGTTCTATGCCGTGCGCAATGCGTTGGAAGCCGCCGGTTTCAAGGGCACCGATGCAGAAATCGTCATGCTGCCGACCACCAGTGCCGAGCTGGACCTGGACGGCGCGCAGAAAGTGCTGAAGATGCTGGACATGCTTGAAGACCTGGATGATGTTCAGAACGTGTATTCCAACGCCGACATCCCTGAGTCAGTAGCCGAACAGCTAGGCTGAAGGGCGATGTAGATCAAAAAGTGGGAGGGGGCTTGCCCCCGATGACAGTGTGTCAGTTACGTATAAATCGACTGATTCACCGCTATCGGGGGCAAGCCCCCTCCCACATGGGGTCTTCTCTGTATCAAAAATTGTTTTTACCCAACCCGCAGGCGTTATGACTTTAATCCTAGGTATCGACCCCGGTTCGCGCATCACCGGTTTTGGCGTGGTGCAACAGACCCCGCGCGGCTGTGTCTACGTCGCCTCGGGCTGCATCCGCACGGGTGCGGGCGAGTTGGCCGAGCGCCTGCAGATCGTCTATCGCGGCGTGCGTGAAGTGATCCAGACGTACGGGCCGGTCACTATGGGCATCGAAAAGGTGTTTATGGCGAAGAACGCGGACTCCGCCCTGAAGCTGGGTCAGGCCCGTGGTGCCGCCATCGTTGCCGGCGCCGAAGAGGGCATGGAAATCGCCGAATACACTGCGACCCAGGTTAAGCAGGCCGTGGTTGGCACCGGTGCCGCCAACAAAGAGCAAGTGCAGATGATGGTCATGCACATGCTCAAGCTCACCTCAAAACCGCAGATCGATGCGTCCGACGCCCTGGCCATTGCCATTTGCCATGCGCACACCCGCTCCAGCCTGCTGCCGCATGGCCTGGGGGCGGCACGCAGTCGTGGCGGGCGCCTGCGTCTCTGATAGCATCAGCGCAATCGTTATTTCCGGTCAGGCCTTGATCTGACCCCAAGCTTTAAGGATCTGAACCGTGATTGGACGTTTGCGCGGCACTCTGGCTGAGAAACAGCCGCCGCACCTGATTCTGGATGTGAACGGGCTGGGGTATGAGCTGGAAGTGCCCATGACCACCCTGTATCGCCTACCGTCGGTCGGTGAGCCGATAACGCTGCACACGCACTTGGTGGTGCGCGAGGATGCGCAACTCCTCTATGGTTTCATTGGCAAGCGCGACCGCGACTTCTTTCGCGAGCTGATCCGCCTCAATGGCGTGGGTCCGAAATTGGCCCTGGCGTTGATGTCGAGCCTGGAAGTTGATGAGCTGGTGCGTGCCGTTTCGGCCCAGGACACCTCGGCGCTGACCAAGGTGCCGGGCGTCGGCAAGAAGACCGCCGAGCGCCTGCTGGTGGAGCTCAAGGACCGTTTCAAGGCATGGGAAGTTGTACCCAGCATGTTTGCCCTGGTGCCGAATCAGCCAGATATGCCGGCGGGCCAAGTGGCCAGTGCCGAAAGCGATGCGGTCAGCGCGCTGATCTCCCTGGGCTACAAGCCGCAGGAAGCCAGCAAGGCCGTGTCGGCCATCAAGGACAAGAACCTGAGCAGTGAAGACATGATCCGCCGCGCCCTGAAGGGAATGATTTAAGTGATTGAAGCAGATCGTCTGATTGCGGCCACCGGCCCGCGAGACCGTGAAGAGGTCCAGGACCGGGCCATTCGCCCCCTGAGCCTGGCCGACTACATCGGCCAGCCCACCGTGCGCGAGCAGATGGAACTGTTTATCCAGGCTGCCCGGGGGCGCAGTGAGTCCCTGGACCACACGCTGATCTTCGGCCCGCCGGGTTTGGGTAAAACCACGCTGGCCAATATCATTGCCCAGGAAATGGGCGTGTCGATCAAGTCCACCTCGGGTCCGGTGTTGGAGCGTCCGGGTGACCTGGCAGCGCTGCTGACCAACCTTGAGCCGCATGACGTGCTGTTTATCGACGAGATCCACCGGCTTTCGCCGATCGTCGAAGAAGTGCTGTACCCGGCCATGGAAGACTTCCAGCTCGACATCATGATCGGCGAAGGCCCGGCGGCCCGTTCGATCAAGCTCGACCTGCCGCCATTCACCTTGGTAGGCGCGACCACCCGTGCCGGCATGCTGACCAACCCGCTGCGAGACCGTTTCGGCATTGTTCAACGTCTAGAGTTCTATAGCACCGCGGACCTGGCGACGATCGTCAGCCGTTCGGCGGGCATCCTGGGTTTACCGCTGGACCCGGAAGGCGCGTTTGAAATCGCCCGTCGGGCCCGTGGCACGCCGCGGATCGCCAACCGTTTGCTGCGTCGCGTGCGGGACTTTGCCGAAGTGCGTGCCAAGGGGCATATCACCAAGGCCGTGGCCGACCTGGCCTTGAACCTGCTGGACGTGGATGAGCATGGCTTCGATCACCAGGATCGACGTCTACTCTTGACCATGATCGAGAAGTTCGACGGTGGCCCGGTGGGTGTCGACAGCCTGGCGGCGGCCATCAGCGAAGAGCGCCACACCATTGAAGACGTGCTGGAGCCGTACCTGATCCAGCAGGGCTACATCATGCGCACGCCAAGGGGGCGGGTGGTGACGCGGCACGCCTATCTGCACTTTGGGTTAAACATTCCGTCACGATTGGGCGAGATGCCTGTAGTAGACGAATTCCTCGATGCAGTGGACGATTAAAACCTTCACGCCAGACGATTTATCCGAGGTTTGTGCTGTCCTAGTGGCTGGTGTCGTCTTTCAGTCAGTAGAAATATTCTTCAGGATGAAGAGTGATAATGAAAAAACAGTTGCGGGCCGGATTGGCAACCTGAGGAGTAAGCACTAGAGTATGCGCGCGCAAAACGGGGATCAGTCGTTCGCACATCGCTGTCGCGTTTATTACGAGGACACCGATGCCGGCGGCATCGTGTATTACGTCAATTACCTCAAGTTCATGGAGCGGGCTCGAACCGAGCGGCTACGGGAGCTGGGCTTTGCCCAATCCCAGCTGGCAGGGGAGGACCTGTTGTTCGTCGTGCACTCCAGCGAGGCGCGGTATCACGCGCCGGCGCGGCTGGACGACGAGCTGTTGGTCAGCGCTGAAGTAATCGAATTGAACCGTGTCAGCCTGCGTTTCAAGCAGCAGGTCAGGCGGGCAACGGATGCAACGCTGCTCTGTGAGGGGCAGTTCCTGGTGGCCTGTGTGCGCACCAATAGTTTGAAACCCCGGGCCATTCCCGAAGCTCTACGTGCGGCCTTTGCCGACGTAAGCGGCGCGGGTAAACAATCAAAGCAGGAGATTTAGCGTGGAACCTACCGTCGTCGACCATTCCTCCATGTGGAGCCTGGTCAGCAATGCCAGTGTTGTGGTTCAACTGGTCATGCTGACCCTGGTAGCCGCATCGGTTACCTCTTGGGTCATGATTTTTCAGCGCAGCAACCTGCTGCGTGCCGGTCGACGTGCCCTGGAGAGCTTTGAAGAGCGCTTCTGGTCGGGTATCGACCTGTCCAAGCTGTACCGCCAGGCCGGCAGCAACCCGGACCCTGATTCGGGCGTAGAGCAGATCTTCCGTGCCGGCTTCAAGGAATTCTCCCGTCTGCGCCAGCAGCCAGGCGTTGACCCTGAAGCGGTCATGGAAGGCGTGGCCCGCGCCATGCGCGTCGCCATTTCCCGCGAAGAAGAAAAGCTTGAGCAAAGCCTGCCGTTCCTCGCCACCGTAGGTTCCGTCAGCCCGTACATTGGTCTGTTCGGTACCGTCTGGGGGATCATGAACTCTTTCCGCGGCCTGGCTCAGGCCCAGCAAGCGACCCTGGCCACCGTGGCCCCGGGTATCGCCGAAGCCCTGATCGCTACGGCGATCGGCTTGTTTGCCGCTATCCCCGCAGTAATCGCCTACAACCGCTTCGCTGCCACCAGCGAAACGTTGATCGGCCGTTACTACACCTTCGCCGATGAGTTCCAGGCGATCCTGCACCGTAAAGTGCACACCAGCGAAGAATAAGCAGGTAATTCCCAATGGCTTTAATCGCTCGAGCTCGCAAAAAGCGCAAGCCGGTCGCCGAGATGAACGTAGTGCCTTACATCGACGTGATGCTGGTGCTGCTGGTTATCTTCATGGTGACCGCGCCGATGCTCAACCAGGGCGTGAAGGTTGATCTGCCCAAGGTTTCCAGTGAAGCCTTGCCGCAAGACAACAACACTCAAGTCCTGACCATTTCGATCAAGGCTGACAAGACCTATTACTGGAACCTTGGCAGCGAAGTCGACACGCAGAAGCAGCAAGACAAGGCCCTGACCTTGCCCGCGATGACCGATGCCGTGACCAAGATCATTCGCTCCGGCAACGAAGGCGGCAAGCACACCCAGGTGTTCATCCGTGGCGACAAATCGGTCGACTACGGCTCTGTCATGGGCGCCATGGGCGGGCTGCAGAAGGCCGGCGTGGGTAACGTTGGCTTGATTACCGAGGCGCCCTGATGCAGCAACAGCGAGAGCCGTCCGCCTCGGAAAGCTTCTTCTGGCCTAGCGTCTGGGCGATTGCCCTGCACGTCCTGGTGTTTGGCATGCTGTTCGTCAGCTTTGCCATGACCCCGGACCTGCCGCCAGCCAAGCCGATCGTGCAGGCGACCCTGTATCAGCTGAAATCGAAAAGCCAGGCCACCACCCAGACCAATCAGAAGATTGCGGGTGAGGCCCAGAAGTCGGCTGCGCGCCAGACTGAAGTCGAACAGATGGAACAGAAGAAGGTCGAGCAGGAAGCGGTGAAAGCTGCTGCGGAACAAAAGAAAGAAGAGGCGGCTCAAAAGGCCGAGGAATCGAAAAAGGCAGACGAAGCCAAGAAGGCCGACGAGGCGAAAAAGGCTGATGAAGCCAAAAAGTCCGAGAAGGCTGCCGAAGCTAAAAAAGCCGAAGAGAAACAATTGGCTGATATAGCCAAGAAGAAATCTGAAGAAGAAGCCAAGAAAGCTGCTGAAGAAGAGGCCAAGAAAAAGGCCGCTGAAGACGCCAAGAAGAAAATAGTCGAAGACGCGAAGAAGAAAGCCGCCGAAGACGCCAAGAAAAAAGCTGAAGCAGACGAGGCGAAGAAGAAAATCGCCGACGACGCGAAGAAGAAAGCTGCCGCCGACGCCACCAAGAAAAAGGCCCAGGAAGCAGCGCGTAAATCCGCCGAAGAGAAAAAGGCCCAGGCCTTGGCAGATTTGCTTTCCGACACGCCTCAGCGTCAGCAAGCCTTGGCCGATGAGCAGGGCGATGATGTCGCGGGCAGTTTCGACGACCTGATTCGGGCGCGGGCAGCAGAGGGTTGGACACGTCCACCTTCGGCGCGTAAAGGCATGACAGTAGTGCTGCAGATCGGCATGTTGCCGGACGGTACGGTGACTTCGGTCAGCGTGGCCAAGTCCAGTGGTGACGGTTCGTTCGACAGTTCGGCGGTTGCCGCGGTCAAGAACATTGGCCGGTTGACCGAGATGCAGGGAATGAAACCAAGCGACTTCGCTCCCTATCGTTCATTCAAGATGACATTCACACCTGAGGATCTAGCCTTGTGAGAAACCTTCTTCGAGGAATGCTTGTCGTTATTTGCTGTATGGCAGGGATAGCGGCGGCGGATGAAAAGAACATCCTGGTCACCAGCGGTAGCGATCGGGCCACTCCGATCGCCGTTGTACCGTTTGGCTGGCAGGGCGGCAGCGTGCTGCCGGACGACATGGCCCAGATCGTCAGCGACGACCTGCGCAACTCCGGCTACTACGCGCCGATTCCGAAAGGCAACATGATCAGTCAGCCGAACCAGGCCAGCGAAGTCGTGTTCCGTGACTGGAAAGCGGTGGGTGCGCAGTACCTGATGGTCGGCAACATCACGCCGGCCGGCGGTCGCCTGCAAATCCAATACACCTTGTTCAACGTGGCCACCGAGCAGCAGGTCTTGACCGGCAGCGTGTCGGGCACCGCCGAACAACTGCGGGACATGGCTCACTACATCTCGGACCAGTCGTTTGAGAAGCTCACCGGTATCAAGGGTGCTTTCTCGACGCGTCTGCTGTACGTGACCGCTGAACGTTTTTCCGTAGACAACACTCGTTACACATTGCAGCGCTCGGATTACGACGGTGCACGGGCTGTGACCTTGCTGCAATCGCGTGAGCCAATCCTGTCGCCGCGCTTTGCGCCGGACGGCAAGCGTATTGCCTATGTGTCTTTCGAGCAGCGTCGTCCGCGTATCTTCGTCCAGCACATTGATACTGGCCGTCGTGAGCAGATCACCAACTTCGAAGGCCTCAACGGTGCGCCAGCCTGGTCGCCGGATGGTTCGCGCCTGGCATTCGTGCTGTCCAAGGACGGCAACCCGGACATCTACGTGATGAACATGGCTTCGCGCCAGATCTCCCGCGTAACCAGCGGCCCGGGTATCAATACCGAACCGTTCTGGGGCAAGGATGGTTCGACCATCTACTTCACCTCTGACCGAGGCGGCAAGCCGCAGGTCTATAAGGCGAACGTGAATGGCGGTGGTGCGGAGCGTGTTACTTTTATCGGTAACTACAACGCCAACCCTAAGCTTTCGGCTGATGAAAAGACGTTGGTGATGATTCACCGTCAGGATGGTTTCACTAATTTCCGGGTTGCGGCCCAGGATTTGCAGCGCGGAACCGTAAAAATCCTCACAGATACCAACCTTGATGAGTCAGCCACTGTTGCGCCCAACGGCACCATGGTAATCTACGCCACCCGCCAGCAGGGCCGGGGAGTCTTGATGCTCGTGTCCATTAATGGACGCGTAAGGCTCCCGCTTCCTACCGCACAAGGCGAAGTCAGAGAACCATCCTGGTCCCCTTACCTGAACTGACGCGGCGCTACAAAAAAAGATTTGCTTAACACACTGGGGTTCATTAGGAGTTTCACGATGGAAATGCTGAAGTTTGGTAAGTTTGCTGCTCTGGCTCTGGCTCTGTCCGTAGCCGTTGGTTGCTCGTCTAAAGGCGGCGACAATGCCGGTGAAGGCGCAGCTGTTGATCCAAACGCTGGTTACGGCGCTAACACTGGTGCAGTTGACGGCTCCCTGAGCGAAGAAGCTGCTCTGCGCGCTATCACCACTTTCTACTTCGAATACGACAGTTCGGACCTGAAACCAGAAGCCATGCGCGCTCTGGACGTTCACGCGAAGGACCTGAAAGCTAACGGCGCTCGCGTTGTTCTGGAAGGTAACACTGACGCCCGTGGTACTCGTGAGTACAACATGGCACTGGGCGAGCGTCGTGCGAAAGCCGTTCAGCGCTACCTGGTACTGCAAGGTGTTGCTCCAGGCCAACTGGAACTGGTTTCCTACGGTAAAGAGCGTCCAGTTGCAACTGGCAACGACGAACAGTCGTGGGCTCAAAACCGTCGCGTCGAACTGCGTAAGTAATTCGTCATGCGAACGTGCCGTCGTGCTCTAACTGTATTGGCTCTCAGTCTCGCACCGCTCGCGGTGTGGGCTGCGGTTCCTGTGGAAGATAGCAACTCTGGCTATAACAATAGCGGGAGCAGTTATCCGCCAGCGGGTTATGGCACGAACGGCGCCTATGCTGGGGGGGCGGCTACGTCCGCCCCCTCCGCACAGGGCGAACTGTTCAACCAGCTGCAACGCATGCAGGATCAACTGGCGCAGCAACAAGGCGCGATTGAAGTTCTGCAGAACCAAGTGAACCAGCTGAAGCAAGAAGGCCTGGAGCGATACCAGGATCTTGATCGACGCATTGGAGCCGGCGTTACACCTGCCGCAACTCCTGATAATTCTTCTGCCGGTGGCGCGCCCAGTGCCGCTGCCGGTGGTGCAGCAGCGGGGGCTGCGGCGGCAAGCCAAGCCCCTGCCGCGAGCAGCGAACCGGGTGATCCGGCGAAGGAAAAACTGTATTACGATGCAGCCTTCGACCTGATCAAAGCCAAGGATTTCGATAAGGCCAGCCAGGCATTTACCGCTTTCCTGCGTAAATACCCGAACAGCCAGTACGCGGGCAACGCCCAATACTGGTTGGGCGAGGTCAACCTGGCAAAGGGTGATCTGCAGGGGGCAGGCCAGGCATTTGCCAAGGTCAGCCAGCTGTACCCCAAGCACGCCAAGGTGCCGGACTCGCTGTATAAACTCGCTGACGTAGAACGCCGCCTGGGTCATACCGACAAGGTCAAAGGCATTCTGCAGCAGGTTGTGGCCCAATATCCGGGTACCTCGGCTGCCCAGTTGGCCCAACGGGACCTGCAGCGCTTGTAAGCGAAGCAGCCCGTTTAGAAGAAACCCGCGCCTGGCGCGGGTTTTTTCGTTAGAATCCACGCCCTTTTATGAAACACGCTTTTTGGGGCCTGCGCGTTGGCGGGGTCCCTTAAAGTGCCTGACGGAGGCGGACAGCCTGTTTAGCTGTTACGCCCGTGGCGACTATGCAAGACACATTACGTATTACCGAAGTTTTTTACTCGTTGCAGGGTGAAACGCGAACGGCCGGCCTGCCCACAGTCTTTGTGCGCCTCACCGGTTGCCCCTTGCGTTGCCAGTACTGCGACAGCGCCTACGCCTTCAGTGGCGGCACCGTGCGCACCCTCGATGACATCCTGGAGCAGGTGGCCGGCTACAAGCCGCGCTACGTCTGCGTAACCGGCGGTGAACCGCTGGCCCAGCCCAACGCCATTCCATTGCTCAAGCAGCTGTGTGACGCCGGCTACGAGGTTTCCCTGGAGACCAGTGGTGCGCTGGATATCTCGGCAGTCGATCCCCGTGTAAGCCGCGTGGTCGACCTCAAGACCCCAGGCTCCAAGGAAGCGCACCGTAACCGCTACGAGAACATCGAGCTGCTGACGGCCAACGATCAGGTCAAGTTTGTCATCTGTTCGCGCGATGACTACGACTGGGCGAACTCCAAGCTGATTCAATACGGGTTGGACCGACGCGCCGGCGAAGTGCTGTTCTCGCCAAGCCACCATGACTTGAACGCCCGTGACCTCGCCGATTGGGTGGTTGCGGACAATCTACCGGTGCGCCTGCAATTGCAGTTGCATAAATACCTTTGGAACGACGAGCCAGGACGCTGATATGACTGAACACACCATGGAACAAAAAAGCGCGGTAATCCTGCTCTCCGGCGGCCTCGACTCCGCTACGGTGGTGGCTATGGCGCAAGCGCAGGGCTACAGCTGCTACACCATGAGTTTCGACTACGGCCAACGTCACCGTGCCGAGCTGAACGCCGCCGCCCGTGTCGCCCGTGACATGGGCGTGGTGGAGCACAAGGTGATCGGCCTGAACCTCAAAGGCATCGGCGGCTCCGCGCTGACCGACAGCAGCATCGACGTGCCAGAAGCCCCCAGCGAAGGCATACCGGTGACTTATGTGCCGGCACGCAACACCGTGTTCCTGTCCCTGGCCCTTGGCTGGGCGGAAGTGCTCAACGCTCGAGACATCTTTATCGGCGTCAACGCGGTGGATTACTCCGGCTACCCGGACTGCCGCCCTGAATTCGTCGAGTCGTTCGAACGCATGGCCAACCTGGCCACAAAGGCCGGTGTAGAAGGGCAAGGCTTCCGCATCCTGGCGCCACTGCAAAACCTGAGCAAGGCCGATATCGTGAAGGCTGGCGTAGGACTTGGCGTCGATTACTCGCTGACTGTTTCCTGCTACCAGGCAGACGATGACGGCCGTGCTTGTGGGAAATGCGACAGCTGCCGACTGCGTGCAGAAGGCTTCCAAGCCGCCGGAATTGCTGACCCAACGCGTTATTTCTGATTTATTTCAAATAAGGTGTTGAATAATCCTTAGAAATCAGTATTATACGCGCCACCACACAGCGGGTCGTTAGCTCAGTTGGTAGAGCAGTTGGCTTTTAACCAATTGGTCGTAGGTTCGAATCCCACACGACCCACCATTTTTGGCGGTTTAGAAAATCCGGAAGGCCCACGCAAGTGAGGATTTCCGGGTTTTTTTTTGCCTGTTTGAAAACACAGCGAGCCCCAGGCCAACGAAAGCCTGGGGTTTTTTTGTATCTGCGCGAAGCTGCCGTTGTCGCCAAAACCCATGGGTCACAATCGGGTCTTAAGGTCATTGCTGGAGACAAAAATACGGCCAAAGTCTTTGAAATCCATAGGATTGTCCGACAATTTCGCGAATGAAAAACTCTTCATAAAACACCCGCTCGAACGTTGGTAGCTTCCTCATCGCTGCCCCATCATTCGAGTCCTAATAATGAATAACAAAACTCTTAAAGGCGCCTTGGCGCTTGCCGTTTCCCTGGCCTCAACCCAGCTGTTCGCCGGTGGTTTCGCATTAAATGAACAAAGCATCAGTTCAATGGGTACGGGCTACGCTGGTCGCTCCTCTTCGGCCGAGGACGCGAGTACGGTGTTCGGCAACCCCGCCGGCATGTCCCGCTTGAAGAAGAACGAAGTCAGCCTCGGCGCGACCTACCTTGATGCCAAAACCGATATCAAAGACGCCAGTTCCTCGCAGTTCGGTGCCAACAACCCAGGCACCAACAAAGGCGACATGGTGCCCGGCATTGCCGTGCCGATGGGCTACTTGGTCACGCCCATCGATGAGCACTGGGCGTTCGGCCTGGGCATCTACGCGCCGTTCGGCCTGGTGACCGACTATGAGCACAGCTTCCAGGGCAATGCTTTTGGCAGTAAGAGCAAGGTGTCGGTCATCACCGTGCAGCCAACGGTCAGCTACGCCTTCAACGACAAAGTGTCGGTGGGCTTTGGCCCGACTTTCAACCGCATCGACGGCGAGCTGGATTCCAACGTGCCCCTGGGTGGTGGCGCCAGCGAAAGCGTGAAGGTCAAGGGTAACGACAACGCCGCGGGGTTCAACGCCGGTATCCTCGTGCAGCCTCTCGACAACACGCGCATCGGGGTGACCTACCACTCGCAGGTGGTGTATCACCTCAGCGGCAAGACCCATGCGTCCGGCCTGATTTCCGATACCTTTGACGGTGGGCCGCAGAAGTATGACGCCAGCCTGGACCTGACAACCCCTTCGTCGGTGGATTTCTCGGTCACCCAGCAACTGAATGACGACTGGACCCTCTACCTCGGCAGCACGTACACGCGTTGGAGTCAGTTGAAGAAGATCACCATCAACAACGACGGTGTGTCCGGCCTCACCGCTCAATTCGGCGGCCTGGGTTCGATCACCGAGCAACAGCACTGGCATGACACCTGGTCCCACGCCATCGGCGCGGCCTATCGGGTCAACAAAGAACTGGTGCTGCGGACCGGTTTTTCGGTGGACCAGACGCCGACCAACAACACTGACCGATCCGTGCGGATTCCGACGGGTGATCGCACGGTTTTCAGCCTGGGCGCGGGCTGGACGCCAGTCGACAACCTGACCTTCGATGTGGCGTATTCCTACCTCAAGGAAGAGCCGATCAAGGTGCGGCAGAACCTTTCCCAGGTAGGCCTCACCTACGATGCCAAGTATGAAAATAGCGCCGATGGCTTTGGTGGGTCGGTGACTTACCGCTTCTGATGTTCGCGCAACGCACAGCGTCGGTTGTAAAAACGGGAAACCCCAGCCTTGGGGTTTCCCGTTTTTTTACAACCGACGGATGCACCCGCGAATGCCAGATTAGGCTTTTGAAACCATTGGATATTCTGTAGCCTTGCGCAGCTTCATCGCTAACCGTGCTTGATGAACACAATCACTTCGTCCGGCGGCGCCCGAAGGGCTCCAGAGCCGGTGGTACACTCGACTTTCGCGCAACGGCGCCTGCAGGTCTTGCGAACATGACGCAAATTTCCGAACGCCTTCTGGTTCAAGCTCACCTCGACGCCAAGCAGCCCAAGGCGCTCAGCGCCGATGAAGAGGCTGGCCTGCGTACCGCCATCGCCGCTGAGCTCAAAGCGCAAGACGCGGTGCTGGTTGCCCACTTCTACTGCGACCCGGTTATCCAGGCCCTGGCCGAAGAAACCGGCGGCTGTGTCTCCGACTCCTTGGAAATGGCCCGCTTCGGCGCCGCCCACCCGGCCAAGACCGTGTTGGTTGCCGGTGTGCGTTTCATGGGCGAGACCGCCAAGATCCTCACACCCGAAAAACGCATCCTCATGCCCACCCTGGAAGCCACCTGCTCCCTGGACCTGGGTTGCCCGGTGGAGGAGTTCTCGGCGTTCTGCGACCAGCACCCCGAACGCACCGTGGTGGTGTATGCCAACACTTCGGCGGCAGTCAAAGCCCGGGCGGATTGGGTGGTGACGTCGAGCTGCGCGCTGGAAATCGTCGAAAGCCTGATGGACAACGGTGAAACCATCATTTGGGGACCTGACAAGCACCTGGGTACCTACATCCAGCGCCAGACCGGTGCCGATATGCTGTTGTGGGACGGCGCCTGCATCGTCCACGAAGAGTTCAAGTCCAAGCAGTTGGAAGACATGAAGGCGCTGTACCCGGACGCAGCCATTCTGGTGCACCCTGAGTCGCCGACTGCGGTGATCGAACTCGCGGATGCCGTGGGCTCGACCAGCCAACTGATTGCGGCTGCCCAGCGCCTGCCAAACAAGACCTTTATCGTCGCCACCGACCGCGGCATCTTCTACAAGATGCAGCAGCTGTGCCCGGACAAGGTCTTCGTCGAAGCGCCTACCGCCGGCAACGGGGCTGCGTGCCGTAGTTGCGCGCATTGCCCGTGGATGGCGATGAACACGCTGGAGCGCACGCTGCAGTGCCTGCGTGAGGGCACTAACGAGATCTTCGTCGAGCCGTCCGTGATCCCGCAGGCGGTGCGCCCGCTCAAGCGCATGCTGGATTTCACCCAGGCCGCACGCCTTAAACTCGCCGGCAACGCCTGACTCAAGGCGGGCTCAGTAAAAAATGTGGGAGGGGGTTTGCTCCCGATAACGGAGTGTCAGTCAGCTCATCTGCAACTGATACCCTGCTATCGGGAGCAAGCCCCCTCCCACATGTTGATTTCCACTCGTCAGGGCGTTATTTCTTCTGCTTAGGAATCCGCACCAACTGCGTATCCGAATAGATGTCATGCCAGCTGCGTTTGCGCTTATCAAACAGCGACCAGATAAACCCCAGCCCCACGCACAACCACGACGCGATCGCCACCACAAAGCGCAACAGCGCCTGCCACAGGCTGATCCGCGAGCCGTCCGCGTTCTGCACGCGCACGCCCCACACCTGCATCCCCAGGGTCTGGCCGGAATGGGTCCAGAACTTGGCAAAGAAGCCAAACAGCACAAACAACAGAATCGTCGACAGCAACGGGTCGCCGTCCAGCGCGCCGGATTCGGTGAGGGTGCGCATCTTGGCCTCGCCTACAAACGCGATCCAGACCAGCTTGTAGATAAACGCAGTGACAATCAGCAGGGCGGTGCACAACAGGAAGTCATAGAATATCGCTGCCAGGCGACGGCCCAGGCCAACGGCGGGGAACTCGCCTTGGGGGCTCAGCAGGGGTTTCGGCATGGCAGGGCTCTCTTATGAAAAAAGCCATTTTACGAGCAAACGCGCATAAAAAAGCCCCTGATGTCAGCATCAGGGGCTTTTTGTCGCAGGGAAGGATCAGGCTTCTGCGATTACTTCATCAGCCTGCATGCCTTTTTGACCCTGCACGGCAACGAAGGTCACCTTCTGGCCTTCTTTCAGGCTCTTGAAGCCGTTGCCTTGAATAGCGCGGAAATGCACGAACAGATCCGGACCGCTTTCTGGAGTGATAAAACCAAACCCTTTCTCGTCGTTAAACCACTTGACGGTACCGCTCTGACGTGTCGACATTTCTTCTTTCCTTTGACGCTAAAAATTAATGACAGCCCCTTTCGAATGAAAGAGTACTGGGCTGGGTTGCAGGAAAGTAAGAGACGTCGAACGGGTTGTAGCACAACTACTTCAGCTACTGCCCAGGTCCAGGTTCCAAGCGACCCATGCAAACACAGTGGTCAAACTCTACGCCAACTAACAGAGAAAAAACAAGTCCTGCCAAAAGCCCAGCTTTTGCTGGGGCTAATGACACTTGTATGAATGTTGTGGATCAGACTTATTCGATAGAGTTGGTCACTTGTTATAGGTTGAACCCTATAACAAAGACTATCGACAGTGCACTGTTTTATGGCGGTTGCGTTACAGATTAGTGCACGTTAACGCAACCGCGTTACTTATGGAAACAGTCAATCAGCCACGGAAGTAACGTTGCGGTACAAATGGCATTTTACTTACACGAAGTGGCACCTTTTTCCCACGCACCAACGCAGATACTTCGGTGTCCAGTGCGATGAATGCGCTGTCCAGATAACCCATTGCCAACGGGCCGCCGAGGGTCGGACCGAAACCACCGCTGCATACGCTGCCAATCACTGTGCCGTCGGCGTCGACGATCTCCGCGCCTTCGCGCACGGGCGTGCGCTCTTGTGGCAACAGCCCTACACGTTTCCGGCTCACACCGGCTTGCTGCTGGGTGAAGATCGTGTCGGCGCCCGGGAAGCCACCGGCACGTGCGCCATCGGCGCGACGGGCCTTGGAGATCGCCCACAGCAGGCTGGCTTCGATCGGCGTGGTGTCGGTGTTCATGTCGTGGCCGTACAGGCACAGGCCCGCTTCCAGGCGCAACGAATCGCGGGCGCCCAGGCCGATGGCCTGCACTTCGGTCTCGGCCAGCAGGCTGCGGGCGAGGCTTTCGGCGTTGGCGGCCGGTACTGAGATTTCGAAGCCGTCTTCACCGGTGTAGCCCGAACGGCTGACGTAGCAGTCCACGCCCAGCAGGCGCAGGGAGGCGAACTGCATAAACGTCATCTGGGTGACTTCCGGTGCCAGGCGGGCCAGCACCTTGACCGCCGCCGGGCCTTGCAGCGCCAGCAAGGCGCGCTCTTCAAACAACGGCTCGATGCTGCACTGGTCGCCGATATGCTGACGCAGGTGCGCCAGATCCTGGTCCTTGCAGGCGGCGTTGACCACCAGGAACAGTTCGTCGTTGCCCAGGTTCGCCACCATCAGGTCGTCGAGAATGCCGCCCTGAGCGTTGGTGAACATCGCATAGCGCTGCATGCCTACCGGCAGGTCGATGATGTCGACCGGCACCAGGGTTTCCAGGGCCTTGGCGGCATTCGCGCCGGTCAGGCGGATCTGACCCATGTGGGACACGTCGAACAGCCCGGCCTGATCACGGGTGTGCAGGTGTTCCTTCATGACGCCCAGTGGGTATTGCACCGGCATGTCGTAGCCGGCGAAGGGCACCATGCGCGCGCCCAGTTCAATGTGCAGGGCGTGCAGAGGGGTTTTCAACAGGGTTTCGGTGGACATATTCAGCTCCTGAAAAACGTGCTGGCGCGCCGTTAGGCGTCAGCACTCGATAATGTTGACCGCCAAACCGCCACGGGCGGTTTCCTTGTATTTGCTTTTCATGTCGGCGCCGGTCTGGCGCATGGTGCGGATGACCTTGTCCAGCGAGACGAAGTGTTGCCCGTCGCCACGCAGCGCCATGCGCACCGCATTGATCGCCTTGACCGAGCCCATCGCATTGCGCTCGATGCAGGGCACCTGCACCAACCCGCCAATCGGGTCGCAGGTGAGGCCGAGGTTGTGTTCCATGCCGATTTCGGCGGCGTTTTCCACCTGGGAAACGCTGCCGCCCAAGACTTCGCACAGCGCGCCGGCGGCCATGGAGCAGGCCACGCCGACTTCACCCTGGCAGCCGACTTCGGCACCCGAGATCGACGCGTTTTCCTTGTACAGAATGCCGATGGCGGCGGCGGTGAGCAGGAAGCGCACCACGCCGTCTTCGTTCGCGCCGGGGATAAAGCGCATGTAGTAATGCAGCACCGCCGGCACAATCCCGGCCGCACCGTTGGTGGGCGCCGTGACCACGCGCCCGCCGTTGGCGTTTTCTTCGTTCACCGCCAGCGCGTACAGATTGACCCAATCCAGCACCGACAGTGGGTCGCGCAGCGCCGATTCCGGGTGCTTGCACAGCTGGCGATGCAACGCCGCAGCGCGACGCTTGACCTTCAGGCCGCCAGGCAGAATCCCTTCATTGCGACAGCCGGCGTCCACGCAGTCCTGCATCACTTGCCAGATCTTCAGCAGGCCGGCGCGGGTTTCCGCTTCCGGGCGCCAGGCGCTTTCATTGGTCAGCATCACCTGGCTGATGGACAGCCCGTAAGTGGTGCAATGGCCCAGCAAGTCCTTGGCGTGCTTGAAGGGAAAGGTCAATGGCGTGGCGTCTTCGACAATCCGGTCGGCGCCGGCGGCGTCTTCATCCACCACAAAACCGCCGCCCACCGAGTAGTACTCGCGGCTGCGGATCTGGATATTGGCGGCGTCGAAGGCGCGGAAAATCATGCCGTTGGGATGATAGGCGAGGGGTTTGCGAATCATCGCCAAGTGTTCTTTCTCGCTGAACGCGATGCTCTGTTCGCCGAGTAAATTCAGGCGGCCGTCCTTGCGCATCTGCGCCAGGCGCGTTGCCACGGTTTCGGTATTCACGGTGTCCGGGTGTTCGCCTTCCAGCCCAAGCAGTACGGCCTTGTCGCTGCCGTGGCCTTTGCCGGTGGCGCCGAGCGAGCCGTAGAGTTCCACCTTGATGGCGGTGGTGGTGCTCAGCAGGCTGTCACGCTTGAGGCCCTCGACGAATCGGGCGGCGGCGCGCATCGGGCCCACGGTGTGGGAACTGGAGGGGCCGATGCCAATCTTGAACAGGTCGAACACGCTTAAAGACATGAGTTGTTCTCCGGTTTCTTATTATTTATCGAGTGCACTCGGTCCAATTGTGGGAGGGGGCTTGCCCCCGATGAAAGTGTGCCAGTCAGCTCATCTGTCTCTGACTCACCGCTATCGGGGGCAAGCCCCCTCCCACATTTGTACCCAGTACATCCTTAAGTTATGCGTAGCTCTCGATCGACGGGCACGCACACACGAGGTTGCGATCGCCAAACACGTTGTCGACCCGGCCCACCGGCGGCCAGTACTTGCCTTCGATCAATGAAGCTACCGGGTATACCGCCTGTTCACGGCTGTACGGGTGCGACCACTCACCGACCAATTCAGCGGCGGTGTGCGGGGCGTTCTTCAGTGGGTTGTCGTCCTTGTCCAGAGTGCCGTTTTCCACCGCGCGGATTTCTTCGCGGATGGCGATCATGGCGTCGCAGAAGCGGTCCAGTTCTTCCTTGGATTCACTTTCGGTCGGCTCGATCATCAACGTGCCGGCAACCGGGAACGACATGGTCGGCGCGTGGAAGCCGAAGTCGATCAGGCGCTTGGCCACGTCATCTACGCTGATGCCGCTGCTGTCTTTGAGTGGGCGCAGGTCGAGGATGCATTCGTGCGCCACCAGGCCGTTGCTGCCGGTGTACAGCACGGGGTAGTGCTCTTCCAGGCGACGGGAAATGTAGTTGGCATTCAGGATCGCCAGCTGCGAAGCGCGCTTGAGCCCCGCGCCGCCCATCATGCTGATGTACATCCAGGTGATCGGCAGGATGCTCGCGCTGCCGAACGGCGCTGCGCATACCGCGCCTTCCTTGCGTTCCATGGCGGCGTGGCCCGGCAGGAATGGCGTGAGGTGCGACTTGACGCCAATCGGGCCAACGCCCGGGCCGCCACCGCCGTGAGGAATGCAGAAGGTCTTGTGCAGGTTCAGGTGGGACACGTCGCCGCCGAACTTGCCCGGTGCGCAGAGGCCGACCATGGCGTTCATGTTGGCGCCGTCGATGTACACCTGGCCACCGTTGTCGTGAATGATGCCGCAGATTTCGCGGATACCTTCTTCGAACACGCCGTGGGTGGACGGGTAGGTGATCATCAGCGCGGCGAGGTGATCGCGGTGCTCGATGGCCTTGGCGCGCAGGTCTTCGATATCGACGTTGCCACGCGCATCGCAAGCGGTCACCACCACACGCATGCCCGCCATGTTGGCGGTGGCCGGGTTGGTGCCGTGGGCCGACGACGGGATCAGGCAGATGTCGCGACGTTCTTCGCCACGGCTCTGGTGATAGGCACGAATGGCCAAGAGGCCTGCGTACTCGCCCTGGGAACCGGCGTTCGGTTGCAACGAGATCGCGTCGTAACCGGTGGCCGCGCAGAGCATGGCTTCCAGGTCCGAGGTCAGTTGCAGGTAGCCGGCGCTTTGTTCGGCCGGAGCGAACGGGTGCAGGGCACCGAACTCGGCCCAGGTCACCGGGATCATTTCGCTGGCGGCGTTGAGCTTCATGGTGCACGAGCCCAGCGGAATCATGGTGCGGTCCAGCGCCAGGTCTTTGTCGGCCAGCTTGCGCAGGTAACGCATCAGCTCGGTTTCGGAGTGATAGCGGTTGAACACCGGGTGGCTGAGGATCGGCGACTGGCGCAGCAGCGCTGCCGGCAGGGTGCTGTCCACGTTGGCCGCGAAGTCAGGCAAGGCCTTGCCGTCGGCAAAGATCGCCCACAGGGTTTCAATGTCGGCCTGTGTGGTGGTTTCGTCCACCGACACACCCAGACGCTCAGCGTCCACGACACGCAGGTTGATGCGCTGGGCGCGGGCCTTGTCGTGCAGGGTGGCGGTGTTGGCACCGGTGTTGAGGGTGAGGGTGTCGAAGAAGTGTTCCTGTTCGACCTTCTGGCCCAGGGCGGTCAAGCCCTTGGCCAGGATCGCGGTCAGCTGGTGAATGCGCTGGGCGATCTGCGTCAGGCCTTTGGGGCCGTGGTACACGGCGTACATGCTGGCGATGTTGGCCAGCAGCACTTGGGCGGTGCAGATGTTGCTGGTGGCTTTCTCGCGACGGATATGTTGCTCGCGGGTCTGCATGGCCAGGCGCAGGGCCGGCTTGCCGAAACGGTCCACGGAGACACCGACCAGACGGCCCGGCATGTCGCGCTTGAACGCATCCTTGGTGGAGAAGTACGCCGCGTGCGGGCCACCAAAGCCCAGCGGCACGCCGAAGCGTTGCGCGCTGCCGATGGCCACGTCGGCACCGAACTCACCCGGCGGGGTCAGCAGGGTCAGGGCCAGCAGGTCGGCGGCCACGGCGACCAAGGCGTTGGAAGCGTGGAAACGCTCAGTCAGCGCGCGGTAGTCGAACACGTCACCGTTACTGGCCGGGTATTGCAGCAGGGCGCCGAAGAAGGCGCTGACGTCGGTCAGTTCACGCTCATCGCCCACCACCACATCAATACCCAGTGGCTCGGCACGGGTGCGCAGCACGTCGAGGGTTTGCGGGTGGCTGTGGACCGAGGCGAAGAAGGCATTGCTGCCCTTGTTCTTGCTCAGGCGCTTGCAGAAGGTCATGGCTTCGGCGGCGGCGGTGGCTTCGTCAAGCAGCGAGGCGTTGGCGATCGGCAGGCCGGTGAGGTCGCTGATCAGGGTCTGGAAGTTCAGCAACGCTTCCAGGCGGCCTTGGGAAATTTCTGGCTGGTACGGGGTGTAGGCGGTGTACCAGGCCGGGTTTTCCAGCAGGTTGCGCAGGATCGGCGACGGCGTGTGGCAGTTGTAGTAGCCCTGGCCGATGTAGGTCTTGAACAGTTGGTTCTGGCCGGCGATGGCCTTGATCTTGGCCAGGGCCTCGGCTTCGCTCAGGCCGTCTTCCAGGCCGAGCACGCTGGTGCCCTTGATGCTTTCCGGGATCACGCTGGCGCTCAGGGCTTCCAGGGAGTCAAAGCCCAGGCTGGCGAGCATGTGTTGCTCGTCTTCCTGGCGCGGGCCGATGTGGCGGGCGATGAATTCGTTGGCGGTAGTCAGATTAACGGTCATGGCGCGCTCCTCAAGCTTCAGCGTTGGCTTTGATCAGGCGGTCGTACGCATCCTGATCCAACAGCTTAGCCACTGCACTGGCATCAGCCGGTTTAAAGCGGAAGAACCAACCTTCGCCCATCGGGTCTTCGTTGACCAGCTCCGGGCTGCCATCGAGTTTGTCGTTCACTTCGAGCACTTCACCGTCCAACGGCATGTACACACCGCTGGCGGCCTTGACCGATTCCACGGTGGACGCTTCAGCGCCCTTGTCGTAGGCCTGCAACTCCGGCAGTTGCACGAAAACCACATCACCCAGCGCGTTCTGCGCAAAAGCGGTGATACCCACGGTGACGCTGCCGTCAGCTTCGGCGCGCAGCCATTCGTGATCTTCAGTGAAACGCAACTCGCTCATGGAAACTCCTCGGGGCCAGATTCGTCTGGTGGACGGGATTGGAATAATGGGGAGTTGCTTAGCAATATCGCGGCCAAGGTTATTAAGTCTTTATAAATCAGTGAGTTATAAAAAATGGCTATGACGAGATGACGGTTGGCTGTAGCGATTTCGCTACACACGTGCGCGTGAAAAAAAGCCTATGTGGATCAAAGCCTTGCATGGCGCGCAAAAAACAGGGTTGTAGCGATATCGTTACGCTGTAGCGCTTTCAGTACAGCCGATGTCGTTCTCAGACCAAAACCTGGCAGGCGGTCGATGTTTGGAATGTGCTCATGCTGGAGGGGGCTTGCCCCGATGGCGGTGTATCAGCTACAGATTAGCTGACTGAGACACTGCCATCGGGAGCAAGCCCCCTCCCACATTTGATCTCAATCCACCCACCCAGCCAGTCAGGGCTTGTTGGGAATGCCGTACTTGCGCAGGCGATGAGCAATCGCCGTGTGGGAGGTCTGCAGCCGGCTGGCCAGTTGGCGGGTCGAGGGGTAGCTGGTGTAGAGCTTTTCCAGCAGGCTGCGTTCGAAATCTTCCATGGCCTGTTCCAGGCTGTCGACTTCGCCGTCGCCCTGGCGCGCCACCGAGGTGCCGGCGATGTCGAGGTCGCCGATGTCGACCAGGCTGCTTTCGCAGATGGCGGCGGCGCGGAAGATCACGTTCTGCAGTTGCCGAACGTTGCCCGGCCAGCGGTTGCCGAGCAGCGCCGGGTAAGTACCGGGCGCCAGGCGGCACACCGGGCGCTGGATCTGTGCGCAGGCCTGCTGCATGAAGTAGCGGGCGAGCAGCAGGATGTCCTGGCCGCGTTCGCGCAACGGCGGCACTTCAACGTTGAGCACATTGAGGCGGTAGAACAGGTCTTCGCGGAAGGTGCCCTCGCTGACCATTTTTTCCAGGTCACGGTGGGTGGCGCTGAGGATGCGCACATTGACCTTCACTTCACGGTCGCCGCCGACGCGACGGAAGCTGCCGTCATTGAGAAAACGCAGCAGCTTGGCCTGCAAGTACGGCGACATCTCGCCGATCTCATCGAGGAACACCGTGCCTTGGTTGGCCAACTCCATCAGCCCTGGCTTGCCACCGCGTTGCGCGCCGGTAAAGGCGCCCGGTGCATAACCGAACAGCTCGCTCTCGGCGAGGTTCTCCGGCAGCGCCGCGCAGTTCAAGGCCAGGAACGGCGCGCTGTGGCGTGCACTGATGGCGTGGCAGGCACGCGCGACCAATTCCTTGCCGGTGCCGGTTTCGCCTTGGATCAACAGCGGTGCATCCAACGCTGCCACTCGCTGCGCGCGCGCCTTGAGGGTGCGGATGACCGGGGACTCGCCGAGCAGCGCGTCAAAGCCTTCGGCATGGTCGTGGTGCAACGCCGAGAGTTGTTCGCCAATGCGATTGGGTTGATAGAGCGTCAGCAGCGCGCCGGCGTCGGTAATCGGCGTGGCGTCCAGCAACAGCGTCTGGCCGTTGACGCTGATCTCTCGCAACGGCAAGCGAAAGCCTTGTTCCAACAAGGTCTCCAGCAGGACCGGATCATTGAACAGCTCGCTGATGCTTTCCCCGGCCGGTTCGCGACCGTACAGAGCGATCAACGCCGGGTTGGCCAGCAGGATCTTGCCCGCGCTGTCCAGCGCCAGCACCGGGTCGGTCATGGCGGCCAGCAGGGCGTCGAGTTGCAGGTGGCGGCGTTGGCCGGGGAGGATGTCCACCACCGTGACCGCCTGCACGCCGTGCACGCTGAACAGCGCGTCACGCAGTTCTTCGAGGACGTCGGCGCTCAGGGTCGGCGCGTCGATATAGACGTTGGGCGGCACCATCTCCACCGCATCCAGGTTGAGATTGCGCCCACCGAGCAAGGCCAGGACTTCCTGGGTAATGCCGACGCGGTCGATGAAGCTGACGTGGATACGCATGGGGCTGCTGACAATTCTGGGACGCGAGAGGCAGCAAGTATGCCTTGCAGAGGGTGGAGATCAAAATGTGGGAGGGGGCTTGCTGTGGCGAGGGAGCTTGCTCCCGTCCGACAGCGAAGCTGGAGTCGGCTATTTGGGGCGCTGCGCACCCCAACGGGAGCAAGCTCCCTCGCCACAAAAGCCCCCTCCCACATTTGAAGCCAGGTTGTGCCAGTTATTCCAAGTGTTCAGGTTTGATGGGGTCACCCGATTTCACATCCAACTGATGCCGCACATCTTCGAACATCTGGTCGTACTGCTTGTGCATCGAGCCATTGAGTACCGCAATCTTCGGCATCCCATACTTCTGCGCGATGTTCATCGCATACCGGGCAAAGTCGAATGCCTGGTCCTTGGGCAAGAAGAACTCTTCCTTGAGGTCCTTGCCCTGCACCGAGCCATGCAGCTTGAACAGCATGCCCTTGCCTTCCTTGGGGTCCTGGCTGACTTCGTAATCGATACACAGGTTGTAGCTGTAGTCATCCTTGTTCAGAGCGTGACGTTCAACGTGCAGGTGACCCGGTTCAAAGGTGGCCATAGGCGTATCTCCTCTACTTCACAGATAGGTGATGCCAGGTGTTGCCGTGCTGATGCGCGTGCCGGCGCTGCCCTGGACGATGGCTTCGATGTCCGAGAGTGAACCGATGACGGCGGTTTTGCCAGTCTGGCGGGCGAACTCACAGGCGGCTTGGACCTTGGGGCCCATGGAGCCGGCGGCGAAGCCGAGTTTTTCCAGGTCGTCGGGGTGGGCCTGGCCGATGGCTTTCTGGGTCGGCTTACCGTAGTCGATAAACGCGGCGTTGACGTCGGTGGCGATCACCAGCAGATCGGCGCCCAGTTGCGCGGCCAGCAAGGAGGAGCACAGGTCCTTGTCGATCACCGCTTCGATGCCTTTGAGCTTACCGTCGTCGCCATACATCGTCGGGATGCCACCACCGCCGGCGCAGATCACAATGGCGTTTTTTTCCAGCAGCCACTTGATCGGGCGAATTTCAAAGATGCGTTTGGGCCGTGGGCTGGCGACCACGCGGCGGTACTTGTCACCATCCGGTGCAATCGCCCAGCCTTTTTCGGCGGCGAGTTTTTCCGCTTCGGCTTTGGAGTACACCGGGCCGATGGGTTTGGTCGGGTTCTGGAAGGCCGGGTCCTTGGCGTCGACTTCGACCTGGGTGAGCAGGGTGGCGAAGGGCACTTCGAAGTCCAGCAGGTTGCCCAGTTCCTGTTCGATGATGTAGCCGATCATGCCTTCGGTCTCGGCGCCGAGCACGTCCAGCGGGTAAGGCGACACCTGGGTGTAGGCCGCCGCCTGCAACGACAGCAGGCCGACTTGCGGGCCATTGCCGTGGGCGATCACCAGCTCGTTGCCGGCATGGATCTTGGCGATCTGTTCGGTGGCGATGCGGATATTGGCGCGTTGGTTGTCCGCCGTCATGGGTTCACCACGGCGGAGCAGGGCGTTGCCGCCCAGGGCTACGACGATGCGCATAATGCAATCCTTCTAGAATTCATCGTTGTGAACACCGGACCCATTGTGGGAGGGGGTTTGCTCCCGATGGCGGTGTGTCAGGCGATAGATTTGTACCTGAACCACCGCCATCGGGAGCAAGCCCCCTCCCACATTGAGTGCGTTCCGGCATTAAAATTTAGATATCCGCCAACGCCGACACCAGAATCGCCTTGATGGTATGCATGCGGTTTTCCGCCTGCTCAAACGCGATATTGGCCGGCGATTCGAACACTTCCTCGGTCACTTCCACGCCATTGGCCAGGTTCGGATAACGCGCGGCGATGTCCTTGCCCACCTTGGTTTCGCTGTTGTGGAAGGCCGGCAGGCAGTGCATGAACTTCACCCGAGGGTTGCCCGAAGCTTTCATCATCTTGGCGTTGACCTGGTACGGCAGCAGTTGCTCGATGCGCTCATCCCACGCTTCCACCGGCTCACCCATGGACACCCAGATATCGGTGTGGATGAAGTCCACGCCCTTGACCGCTTCCTTCGGGTCTTCGGTGATGGTGATACGCGCGCCGCTTTCCTCGGCGAACGCCTGGCATTGCTTGATGAAATCCTCGTGCGGCCACAGGGCTTTCGGTGCGCCGATGCGCACGTCCATGCCCAGCTTGGCGCCGATCATCAGCAGTGAGTTGCCCATGTTGTAGCGCGCATCGCCCAGGTAGGCGTAGCTGATGTCATGCAGCGGTTTGTCGCTGTGCTCGCGCATGGTCAGGGTGTCGGCGATCATTTGGGTCGGGTGGAATTCGGCGGTGAGGCCGTTGAACACCGGCACGCCGGCGAACTTGGCCAGCTCTTCGACGATTTCCTGTTCGAAGCCACGGTATTCGATGGCGTCGAACATCCGGCCCAGTACGCGGGCGGTGTCTTTCATGCTTTCTTTGTGGCCGATCTGCGACGACACCGGGTCGATGTAGGTGACGTGGGCGCCCTGGTCATGGGCCGCCACTTCGAAGGCGCAGCGGGTGCGGGTCGAGGTTTTTTCGAAGATCAGCGCGATGTTTTTGCCCTGCAGGTGCGGACGCTCGGTGCCGGTGTATTTGGCGCGCTTGAGGTCGCGGGACAGGTCCAGCAGGTAGTTCAGCTCGCGGGTGGTGTGGTGCATCAGCGAGAGCAGGCTGCGGTTGCGCATGTTGAAAGCCATGATGGATCTCCTTCTGTTTAGGTTATCCCCTTGGCCGGCGCCTTATGGGCGACGGCCAAGGCCTGGAAATTAATAGTCGATAGGGTCGCGGATGATCGGGCAGGTCATGCAGTGACCGCCGCCGCGGCCACGCCCGAGTTCACCGGCGCTGATGGTGATCACTTCCACGCCCGCCTTGCGCAGCAGGGTGTTGGTGTAGGTGTTGCGGTCGTAGCCGATCACCACGCCAGGCTCCACGGCCACCACGTTGTTGCCGTCGTCCCATTGCTCGCGTTCGGCGGCGAAGCTGTTGCCGCCGGTCTCGACCACGCGCAGCGCCTTGAGGTTGAGGGCTGCGGCGACGGTGTCGAGGAAGTTGGTTTTCTCCCGTTGGATGTCGATGCCGTGTGGCTTGCTGTCATCTGGGCGCAGGGTGAAGGGCACGATCTGGTTGACCACTTCAGGGAAGACGGTGACCAGGTCGCGGTCGCAGAAGCTGAACACCGTGTCCAGGTGCATCGCTGCGCGGGATTTCGGCAGGCCGGCCACGATCACGCGCTCCACGGCTTTGTTCTTGAACAGGTTGCGCGCCAGTTGGCCGATGGCCTGGTGGGACGAGCGCTCGCCCATGCCGATCAACACCACGCCATTGCCAATTGGCATGACGTCGCCGCCTTCCAGCGTGGCGGCACCGTGTTCCTGGTCGGGATCGCCGTACCAGATCTGGAAGTCCGCGTGGGTGAACTCCGGGTGGAATTTGTAGATGGCGCTGGCCAGCAGGGTTTCCTGGCGTCGCGCCGGCCAGTACATCGGGTTGAGCGTCACACCGCCGTAGATCCAGCAGGTGGTGTCGCGGGTGAACTGGGTGTTGGGCAGCGGCGGCAGAATGAAACTGGCGTGGCCGAGGAAGTCGCGGAACATCTCGATGGTCTTGCCACCGAAGCTGCTTGGCAGGTCATCGGCCGACACGCCACCGATCAGGAACTCGGCGATCTTGCGCGGCTCCAGGCTGCGCAGCCACGAACTGACTTCCTCGACCAGGCCCAGGCCTACGGTGTTGGAGGTGATCTTGCGCTCCAGGATCCAGTCCAGGGCTTCGGGGATGGCGACGATGTCGGTGAGCAGGTTGTGCATTTCCAGCACATCAATGTCCCGCTCGCGCATCTTGGTGACGAAGTCGAAGTGGTCGCGCTTGGCCTGGGCCACCCACAGCACGTCATCGAACAGCAGTTCATCGCAGTTATTGGGGGTCAGCCGCTGATGGGCCAAACCTGGGGAGCACACCATGACTTTGCGCAGTTTGCCGGCTTCGGAATGTACGCCGTACTTCACTTTTTCCGTGGTCATTACAGATCCTCCAGTGAGACACAATTACAAGGTCAGGAAGCCGTCGTAGAGGCCATAAGCAGCCACCAGGGCGCCTGCGACCACTGCAGCGAAAATCAGCTTCTCGACGTTGGTGAAAATCGGTTTGCCCAGTTCACGCTTGGCCTTGGCGAACAGGATCGCGCCGGGGGCGTAGAGCAGGGCCGAAAGCAGCAGGTATTTGGTGCCGCCGGCATAGAGCAGCCAGACCGCGTAGATCAGCGCGACGGCGCCGATGAACAGGTCCTTCTTGCGCTCGGCCAGGGCGGTTTCGTAGGTTTCGCCGCGCACCGCCAGCAGCAGGGCGTAGGCCGCCGACCACAGGTAAGGCACCAGGATCATCGAGGTGGCGAGGTAGATCAGCGACAGGTAAGTGCTGGCGGAAAACAGCGTGATCACCAGGAAAATCTGGACCATCGCGTTGGTCAGCCACAGCGCGTTGACCGGTACGTGGTTGGCGTTTTCCTTGCGCAGGAACTCCGGCATGGTGTGGTCCTTGGCGGCGGCGAACATGATCTCCGCACACAGCAGCACCCACGACAGCAGCGCCCCCAGCAGCGAGATGATCAAGCCGACGCTGATCAGCACCGCGCCCCAGTGGCCCACCACATGCTCCAGCACGGCGGCCATCGACGGGTTCTGCAGCTTGGCCAGTTCCGGTTGGGTCATGATGCCCAGGGACAACACGTTCACCAGCATCAGGAACAGCAGCACGGTGATAAAACCGATGACGGTAGCCTTGCCGACGTCAGAGCGTTTTTCCGCACGGGACGAGAAGATGCTCGCGCCTTCGATGCCGATAAACACCCACACGGTGACCAGCATCATGTTGCGCACCTGGTTCATCACGCTGCCCAGGTCCGGGTTTTTCACGCCCCAGATGTCAGCGGTGAAGATATCCAGCTTGAACGCGAACACGGCGATCAGCACGAACAGCACCAGCGGCACCACTTTGGCGACGGTAGTCACCAGGTTGATGAACGCGGCTTCCTTGATGCCGCGCAGCACCAGGAAATGTACGGCCCACAGCAGCACCGAAGCACCGATCACCGCCGCCGGCGTATTGCCTTCGCCAAAGATCGGGAAGAAATAGCCGAGGGTGCTGAACAGCAACACGAAGTAGCCAACGTTGCCCAGCCACGCGCTGATCCAGTAGCCCCAGGCTGATGAAAAGCCCATGTAGTCGCCGAAACCAGCCTTGGCATAGGCGTACACCCCGCCGTCGAGGTCGGGCTTGCGGTTGGCGAGGGTCTGGAACACAAAGGCGAGGGTCAACATGCCGATGGCGGTAATCACCCAACCAATCAATACCGCACCGACATCGGCACTGGCGGCCATATTTTGCGGGAGTGAAAAGATCCCGCCGCCAATCATTGAGCCGACGACAAGTGCAACCAGTGCGCCCAATCGAAGTTTTCCGGGAGATTCAGACATCGCATAACTCCAATGCAGGAGAAGAGAGACCACAGAATAAATCCGTGCGCTAATCAAACAGCTGACTCAGATCACTTCATTGGCACATTCCATTGTGAATTAATGACTTAGGGTGGAAAGTCCAGGGCAATGGTTTTCCGCGCAAAGACGCTTTCCAGAGCGATCTCTGCGTGTTGATTAATCATTTAGTGCTGCGTATGGAGGATTTAAACTAGACCTTTTTCAGGAATGTGCAAACTTTCCGGGAATGCGACAGTAAGTAGCTTGGATGCGACGAATGATCGTCCGTATTTAAATTATAAATAAGCTTAAAATATATAAACTGTCATGCCGCTGGGTTATGAGCAGGGCACTTTTATCGCGGTCCCTAATAACGCTACACGCGCTGGATTAATCAGTTGAGTGCGCGGTTATCAGTCAAAACTTTTATTTAATCAGGAGTGTTCATGTCTCAACCCGTTCAAAAACTTCGACTCAGCGCCCTGATTGCCCTGGTGGTGGGGTCGATGATCGGCGGTGGGATTTTTTCGTTGCCGCAGAATATGGCCGCGCGTGCGGAGGTGGGGGCGGTGTTGATCGGCTGGGCGATCACCGCGGTCGGTATGCTGACCCTCGCGTTCGTGTTCCAGACCCTGGCCAATCGCAAACCCAACCTGGATTCGGGCGTGTATGCCTACGCAAAGGCGGGCTTCGGTGACTACATGGGGTTCTCGTCGGCCTGGGGCTATTGGATCAGTGCATGGATGGGCAACGTCGGTTACTTCGTGTTGCTGTTCAGTACCCTGGGTTACTTTTTTCCGCTGTTCGGCCAGGGCAACACGCCGGTGGCCATTGGGTGTGCGTCGTTGCTGCTGTGGGCCGTGCATTTCCTGGTGCTGCGCGGGATCAAGGAGGCGGCGTTCATCAACCAGGTCACCACCGTGGCGAAGATCGTACCGTTGCTGATGTTTATCGTGATCGCGGGTGTGGCGTTCAAGGCCGATATTTTCACTCGGGATATCTGGGGCCTGGGCAACCCGAACATCGGCAACGTGGTGGACCAGGTGCGCAACATGATGCTGGTCACCGTATTTGTGTTTATTGGTATCGAAGGCGCCAGCGTGTATTCGGCGCGGGCCGAGAAACGCTCGGACGTGGGCCGCGCCACGGTGATCGGTTTTCTTGGGGTGCTGGCCTTGCTGGTGCTGGTGAACGTGCTGTCTCTGGGGATCATGAGCCAGCCGGAACTTGCGCAATTGCAGAACCCGTCCCTGGCCGGCGTGCTCGAACATATTGTCGGCCCCTGGGGCGCGATGGCGATCAGCATCGGCTTGGCGGTTTCCCTGCTCGGCGCCTTGCTGTCCTGGGCCTTGCTTTGCGCCGAGATCCTCTATGCCACGGCCCAGGACAAGACCATGCCGGCCTTCCTGAAAAAGGAAAACGCCAACCAGGTGCCGGTCAACGCGTTGTGGCTGACCAATGTGATGATCCAGGTTTTCCTGGTGATCACGCTGTTTTCCCACAGCACCTACACCACCCTGATTTACCTCGCCTCGTCGATGATCCTGGTGCCGTACCTGTGGTCGGCGGCCTATGCCGTGTTATTGAGTGGGCGCGGCGAAACCTACGAAGGCGCCCACGGCCAGCGCATGAAGGACTTGCTGGTTGGCCTGGTTGCCCTCGGCTACGCGGTGTGGCTGCTCTACGCCGGCGGTTTGAAGTACCTGCTGCTGTCGGCGTTGCTGTATGCACCGGGCGTGATCCTGTTTGCCCTGGCCAAGCGTGAGCAGGGCCAGCCCTTGTTTACCCACCTGGAAAAAGGCATTTTCAGCTGCGTGGTCACTGGCGCGGGGCTGGCGGCGTATGGGTTGTACAGCGGGGTGTTGTCGTTGTGAGATTGGCGTATCAGCCACCGTATGACTGGGCGGCAATGTTGGGCTTTCTGTCGGCGCGGGCGATCGCTGGGATGGAGACCGTGGAGGCGGGCGTGTATCGGCGCAGCATCAGCGTCGAGGGACGGCATGGCTGGATCACTGTGGCGCCGGGGACTGGCGATGGGTTGGATGTGGGCGTGGAGTTTCCAGAGGGGGCGGCGTTGCCCGAGATCGAGCGCCGCTTGCGCAAGATGTTTGATCTGGACGCCCAACCCCAGCAGATCAATGCGCAGCTGGCGACCGACCCATTGATGGCCCGGTTGGTTGCGGCCCGTCCGGGCTTGCGCGTACCGGGCACCTGGGACGGGCTGGAGCTGGCGATTCGTGCAGTGCTGGGCCAGCAGATCACCGTGGTGGCGGCCATTCGCCTGGCGGGCAAGTTGGTGGCGCACTACGGCCAACCGCTGGAAACGCCTTACGCCGGTATCACCCATGTGTTCCCCACGGCTGAAGTCTTGGCCGTGGCGGACCTGGCCAGCCTTGGCATGCCCAAGGCGCGTGGGCGCACGTTGTCAGGTGTCGCCCAGGCATTGCTGGATGATCCTGAGGTGTTCGAACCCAAGGCCAGCCTCAAGGAGGGCATCACCAGGCTGGTCGCGTTGCCGGGGATTGGCGATTGGACGGCGCAGTACATCGCCATGCGCCAGATGCGCGAAGCGGATGCGTTTGCGTCGGGGGATATCGGGCTGATCAATGCGCTGGCGGCGCTGGAGGGCGGGCCGGTGTCTGCCCGGCAGTTGTTGGCGCGGGCTGAGGCGTGGCGGCCGCTGAGGGCGTATGCGGCGCAACATTTGTGGACGTCGTTGCAGCGATCAGATTGATACTGTCTGTACTGGCCTCATCGCAGGCAAGCCAGCTCCCACACTTGACCAAGTACATCCGTTGGAAGGTGGTCAAAATGTGGGAGGGGGCTTGCCCCCGATCGCGGCAGTCGGTTCACCACTGCGCCCGGTGTGACCCCAATTCGCCTGCCGCCAGATCCCACTGCAACGGTGTACCGCTGATGGTCACCGGCGCAAGCAAACGATGCGCCGGGCCCCACGCAGTCTGTTCAACCACCAGCCCTTGATCGCTCGCTTCCTCGGCTCGCAACGCCGGCTGCTCCGGCACCTGTCCTGCCTCCACCAACAATTTTGCCGTACGCGCCAACGACAACCGCGCCGAACCGCCACGCCCGGATTTCAAGCGTTCGCTCAAGGCTTGAAGCGCACTGGCCGCCATCAAGTACCCGGTGGCGTGATCCAGCGCCTGCAACGGCAGCGGCACCGGTTTGTCCGCGTGTTTCCAGGCCATGCCCGCCGCGGCAATCCCGCTGCTCATCTGCACCAGGCTGTCGAAACCCCGGCGATTGCGCCACGGGCCGCTCCAGCCGTAGGCGTTCAGGCTCACGTCGATCAGGCCTGGGGCGAGGGTTTGCAGGGCGCTGGCGGTGTAGCCCAGTTGCTCCAGGGCGTCGGCGCGGTAGCCGTGGAACAGGATGTCGGTGTCTTGGAGGAGGCTGGCGAAAATCCGGCGGCCTTCGGCACTCTTGAGATCCAGGCGGGCGCAGCGTTTGCCCAGGGTCATTTCCGGCACCACGCCAGGTTCGTTCCAGCTCGGGGAGTCGATGCGCAGCACATCGGCGCCCAGGCCCGCGAGAAAACGACTGGCCACGGGGCCGGCCAGTACGCGGGTCAGGTCCAGGACCTTGAGGCCCGCCAGCGGCCGCGCCACCGAGCCGAGCCAGGCTTTGTCGGGGGTGGTTTGATAGGTCTGGCGCTGCACCAACGCCTCGGCATTCACCGCCAACCCTTGGGGATGCGACTGCCATGCCTGCCACGAACGCATCTGCGCCGCGCAGCCACCCTCATCGACAATCGCCTGCTCCAACTCAGCAGCCTTCCACTTGGCAACATAGGCGGCCATCTCGCTGCGGTCGGCGGCTTTTCCCAACACCCGCTCGGCGGCGGCGCGGTGATGGGGCGCGTTGGTGTGCAGGCGAATCCAGCCATCGGCGCTGGCGTAGTCGCCAGCCACCGGGTCCCACAGCGGTGGGGTTTCCCAGCCTACCGGGCGAATCGAGGAGGAGAACCAGAAGGACGCGAGGCGGCGGTCCACGCTGACGCCGGGCAATCGCCCGGTCTGTTGCTGGATCAACTGGGCCACGGCCTGGCCGGCGGCACCGATGCTGGCGCAGGCCAGGTCGGTCACGGCAAAGGTCGAGGGCAGGGCGCCGGCTTCGGTCAACGTCAGCGGGGTGTGTGGCAGGTCGAGTGCGGCTTGGATGGGAGTCAGCAGGTCAGTCATCAAAGGCCCTCCATAATAGAAGGGCCACTATAGAAGATCATCAGGCCGGTGTGACAACCCCAGGCTCCAGCGGCAGGTCGATACTGGCGATAAAACCGCCTTGGGCATGATTGGCCAGGAACAGGCTGCCGCCATGGCGCTCGGCGGCGCGCCGGGCAATCGCCAGGCCCAGGCCGTGGCCTTGTGCGGTCTGGCCAGGGGCGCGGTAGAACGGTTCGCCCAATTGGCTCAGGTGCTCGGCATCAACGCCGGGGCCGTGGTCGCGCACGCTGATCACAATATGCTCGCCGTGAAGGTGGGCGTGTAACTCGATCGGCTGGCCCGGCGGGTTGAAGCGCTGGGCGTTGCGCAGCAGGTTATCCACTGCCCGTTCGATCATGGTCGGCCACCCCTTGAGGTGCAGTTCGGTATCGGTGGTGAGCTGCACCACCTGGTCCGGGGCGCTGAGTTGGGCGTCCTTTTGCAGGGTCTTGAGCAACGGGTTGAGGTCGATCTCTTCGGCGCTGGCGTTGTCGGCATCGACGCGGGCCAATACCAGGATCTCGCTGATCAGTGCCTCCAGGCGATCACATTCGCGGGTCAGGCGAGGCCAGAGTTTTTCGCGTTCCTCGGGGCTGGCGCGTTCGGCCAGGGCCAGGGCGATGCGCAGGCGGGCCAGGGGCGAACGCAGTTCGTGGGACACGTCGCGCAGCAACTGGCGCTGGCTGCCGATCAGGCTTTGCAGGCGCGCGCCCATGCGGTTGAAGTCGGTGGCCAGCACGCCGAACTCATCGCGTCGGTTGGCCAGCTGCGCCAGGCTGTTTTGCTGGTAAGTGGCTTGGCCAAGGTCATGCACGGCACCGCGCAGGCGGCTCAACGGGCGCGTGATGGACAGCGTGACGAACAGGCTGAACAGGGTCAACACCACCAAGGCGACGACCAATGCCATTAACGGCCATGCCAGGCTGCTGCGGTGCCATTCGTCCAGCTCCGGGTGTGGGATGCGGTAGATCAACAGGTAAGTGTCGCCGGTCTTCTCACTGGTGTATTCAGCGGTCAGGCGGCGCCAAGGCAGGTGGCCGTCATTGCTGTCGTTCTGCCGGGCCTCGAAAGCGGCGGCGCGGCGCGGGAACGTACCGCGCACCACCGGCTCGCCGCTTTCGTTCAGTACCTGCACATCGATGTGATACTGGCGTTTGCGCTGTTGCAGCAAATCCTGGGCAGCGTCTTCACCCTGGGCTTCGTAGAGTTGGGTCCACTCTTCGGCCAGGTTATTGAGGCCGGGGTGACGGCTGAGAATCCAGGCATCTTGATTAAGCATGTGCCCAAGCAGGATCGACAACCCGGCAACCAAGGCGATGGCCAGCCAGAAGCTGGCCAGGATGCGCCAGAACAATGAACGCACAGGAAACCCTCAAACAGGAAAAGCCCAGTGGCGGGAGCCACTGGGCTGGGAGCGTTACGGGGGCATTATTGCGCTTTTTGCGGCTGTTGCGCTTTCCAGGCTTGGAATTCCTTCCATTCGGCGCGGCGCTGTTCTTGCTTCTTGACGATCTCGTCGAATTTTTTCTGCTGATCGGGCTTCAGCACGGCACGGATGTCAGCCTGGGTTTTCTGCTTGCCGGCGGCTATTTCGTCCTGCATGGCTTTCTGGTCGGCAGCGGGCAGTTTATCCAGGTACTTTTTGGTCAGGTCCTTGCGAGCATGCCATTGGTCGCCCATCAGTTTGCCGATCTGCTCGCGCTGCTCTTTGCTCAGGTCCAGTTGGCTGAAAGGGCCGCCTTTGCCGCGCGGACCGTGTTCACCGCCGTGGCCCGGGCCACCCATCATGTGGCCTTCTGGGCCGCCCATTGGGCCGGGGCCTTCGGGCATTGCAGCCATGGCAACGGTCGGCAGGGCAGCGGCGAACATCAAAGCGATAAGGGTCTTGCGCATGGTGATTCTCCTGTCTCTATTCCGGTGAGTCCGGATGTGAGTAGATTACGGAGATCAAGGTCAGCGGCGGTCAGGTGTGCGTAAAGCTTGGGTAAAGAGGGTTTTGTTGCGAACTGACAAAACCCTTGGGTTTGAATACTCCAAACACGCCAGCCTCTACAGTGGAATGCTGGGAGCGTTAGAGGCTGTAGTAGTAACCGCGACTGCGCAACGCCACGATCCGTGGCCGGCCATCCGGGTGTGGGCCGATCTTTTTGCGCAGGTTACTCACGTGCATGTCCAGGCTGCGATCGTAAAGGGTCAGCTTACGGCCCAGGGCAATCTGCGCCAGTTCCTGTTTGTCCAACGGTTCGCCGGGCTGGCGCAGCAAAGCTTCCAGCAATCGGCTTTCGGAGACGGTGAGCGCAAATTCCTGTTCATCGATGCTGACCACGCCGCGTACCGGGCTGAAGCACAGGTCACCCAGCTCCAGCTGGGTAGACACGGCCGCCGGGTGGCTGCGGCGCAGTACCGCGCGCAGGCGGGCGGTGAGCTCGCGGGGGTCGCAGGGCTTGGCCAGGTAATCATCGGCGCCCAGTTCCAGGCCGAGGATACGGTCCAGCGGTTCGCCGCGGGCCGACAGCATCAGCACCGGCAGCTCGGGGTGGTCGTTGCGCAATTGCTTGAGCAGCTCAAGGCCGCTGCCGTCGGGCAGCATTACGTCAAGCACCACCGCTGCCGGGGCGCTGTCGGCCAAGGCTTTGCGGGCGCTCAAGCCGTCATGGCAGGCGCGCACCTGGAAGCCTTCCTGGCTCAACCAACTGGTCAGCAGCTCGCAGAGCTCCTGGTCATCATCTATCAGTAACAGCTCGCTCATGACTCACTCAATTTAGCCATTGTCGACGGCGACGGTGCCCACCGCTGGCGAAGATCCCGCACAGCAGGGCGATCAGTGCGACGGCCCCGCCGGTGACGAACCACTGTTGTTGCTCGGTCAGCCATCGGGTCAAGGCCCCGCCCTGTGTCTCTTTGAGTTGCTGGGCCAGGCGTTGGTTCTCTTGGCGAAGGCGATTCAATTGGGCGCTCTCGCGGGTAGCGTCAGCACTTTGCAGTTGCTTGCTCAGTTCTTCACGCTGGCGTTCGCTTTCTTTCAAACGTTGCTGCAACTCGCTGATCTGGGCGCCGGCACTCAAGGACAGGGGCGTGGAACTGCCGGTGTTCGAGGTTTCTTCAGCGTGGGCCGTAGCCCCGATCATTAACACTGCCAACAGACACAACTGACGTAAGCGCATCGGAACTCCTGATTCCACACGAATATTCAGAACGTTGTCGGCAGGTTACCCAGAATAATGAGCAATTAGGCGTTCGCCGAACCGAATAGGTTCGGCACGCCTTTTGATCAAGGCAGGACTTGCTTGAACGGTTTGATCACGACGTCGGCGTAAACGCCGGCCGCGACGTAAGGGTCAGCCTTGGCCCAGGCCTGTGCATCGGCCAGGGACGCGAACTCGGCAACGATCAGGCTACCGGTGAAACCGGCATCGCCCGGGTCATTGCTGTCCACCGCAGGGTGTGGGCCGGCCAACACGATACGTCCTTCGGCTTGCAGCTGTTTCAGCCGTTCGACGTGAGCTGGGCGCACGCTCAGGCGTTTTTCCAGCGAGTTGGCAACGTCGGTGGCAATGATGGCGTAGAGCATGTCAGTCCTCGGTTTTTGGCGTGGTGGGATCGGCGTCATGCAGATGACGTGACAGGTAAATACCCTGGGCAACCAGGAACAGCACGGTCATGCCCAGGCTGCCGAAGACTTTGAAGTCGACCCAGTAGTCCTGGAACGTGAATGCCACGAACAGGTTGGCGGCGCCGCAGAACAGGAAGAACACGATCCAGGCTACGTTCAAACGCGTCCACACCGGCTCCGGCAGGGTCAACGCATGGCCCATGATCCGCTTGATCAACAGGCGGTCACCGATGAAATGGCTGCCGATGAACGCCAGGGCGAACAGCCAGTTCACCACCGGGGCTTTCCATTTAAGGAAGGTTTCACTGTGGAAGGCCAGGGTCAGGCTGCCGAAGACCAGGCAGGCGACCAGGGTCAGCCATTGGCTTTTTTCCAGTTTGCGCTGGGAGATGAAGATGGCGCCGTAGACCACGACGGAGCTGATGATAAGCACGGCGGTGGCGCTGTAGATGCCCCCGAACGTCAGCTCATGGCCGGCCAGATCGATGACCCTGGGGTCGAGTTTGTAGACGATGAAAAACAGCAACAGCGGGATGAAGTCGATGAATTGTTTCACAGTAAGAGCCAGAAGCTGGATGTGGCGGCATAATAACAAACATCCTTGGTAGCGAAAGCGCCAGCTGACTTGAGGTTACACATCCCCGTGAATGTCGATTTGCACTGCCACAGCACGGCCTCCGACGGCGCCCTGGCGCCCGCGGTACTGGTTGCGCGTGCGTTTGAAAAAGGCGTGCGAGTCCTGTCCTTGACCGACCACGACACCCTCGAAGGCCTCGACGAAGCCCGCGAAGCCGCCCATTCACTGGGCATGCAACTGGTCAACGGTGTGGAGTTGTCCTGCACCTGGGGCGGCGCCACCATTCATGTGCTCGGCTACGGTTTCGATCAAAACGCCGCGCCTTTGGTCGCGGCCATCGCCCAATTGCACGATGGCCGCTGGCTGCGGTCCGAAGAAATAAGCCGCAAGCTCAGCCTTAAAGGCATGCCTGGAGCGCTCGAAGGCGCCCGCGCCATCCAGCAGGAACTGGGTGACAGCGGCAATGCACCGGCCCGACCGCACTTTGCCGACTGGATGGTGCGGGAAGGTTTCGTCAAGGACCGTGCCGAAGCCTTTCGCAAGTGGTTGGGCGCCGGCAAGTTGGGGGATGTGAAGCAACATTGGCCGACCCTGGAAGACACCGTCCAGACCCTGCGCGCCTCTGGGGCCTGGGTCAGCCTGGCGCATCCCTGGCATTACGATTTCACCCGCAGCAAGCGTCGCAAGCTGATTGCCGACTATATTGGAGCGGGCGGCCACGCAATCGAAGTGGTCAACGGGCATCAACCCGCCGAACAGGTCGGCAGCCTGGCGATTCTTGCCCGCGAATTTGGTCTGCTGGTCAGTGCCGGCAGTGATTTTCATGGCCCAGGCGGCTGGTCCGAGATCGGCGAGTATCGCCCCGTCCCGGAAGACTTGCCGCTCTTGTGGGGGCGATTCAAGCATGACCCCATTATTGCCACCGTCTGAACAGGTAGACCACGTGAGTCAATTCTTCCAGATTCATCCGGAAAACCCCCAGGCGCGCCTGATTAAACAGGCCGTCGAGATCATTCGCGCCGGTGGCGTGGTGATCTACCCAACCGACTCTTCCTACGCCATTGGTTGCCAGATCGGCGACAAAGGCGCGGTCGAGCGTGTAAGACGTCTGCGTCAACTGGACGACAAGCACAACTTTGCGCTGATCTGCAGCGACCTGTCCCAGCTGGGGCTGTTCGCCAAGGTCGACACCGGCACCTTCCGCCTGCTCAAGGCCCACACGCCAGGGCCCTACACCTTTATTCTGAACGCCACCCGCGAGGTGCCGCGCCTGCTGTTGCACCCGAAGAAGCGCACCATCGGCCTGCGGGTGCCGGAGCACCCCATCGCCCTGGCACTGTTGGCCGAGCTGGGTGAGCCGCTGATGAGCGTGTCGTTGATCATGCCCGGCGATACCGAACCGCTGGAAGACCCGTACGAAATGCGCCAATTGCTGGAAAAACAGGTCGACCTGATCATCGACGGCGGTTTCGGCGGCGGCAAGGCGTCCACCGTGATCAACCTGGCCGATGGCGAACCGGAAGTGATCCGGGTGGGTTGCGGCGACCCGGCTCCGTTTATGGTCGAGGCCTGAATGTCGGCCGTGGAAACCGTCGACCCCCAGGCAGGCGCCCAGCAGGAACTGCCGTTTGCCATGGTGTATGGCCAGGCGGTCATGGAAATGCCGCTGGATCTTTACATTCCGCCGGACGCGCTGGAAGTCTTCCTTGACGCCTTTGAAGGTCCGTTGGACTTGTTGCTGTACCTGATCCGCAAGCAGAACATCAACATCCTCGATATTCCGGTGGCGGAAATCACTCGCCAGTACATGGGCTATGTGGAGCTGATGCAGTCGGTGCGCCTGGAGCTCGCCGCCGAGTACCTGGTGATGGCCGCCATGCTTGCCGAGATCAAGTCGCGCATGCTGCTGCCGCGCTCGGAGACGGTCGAAGCTGAAGAGGACGACCCGCGCGCCGAACTGATCCGCCGCCTGCAAGAGTACGAACGTTTCAAGGCCGCCGCCGAAGGTATCGACGGCTTGAGCCGTGTGGGTCGCGACGTGGTGGTGCCCAAACTCGACGCCCCCGAAGCCCGTGCGCGCAAGTTGCTGCCGGATGTGAGCCTGGAAGAATTGTTGATGTCCATGGCCGAGGTCCTGCGCCGTGGCGACATGTTTGAGCACCACCAGGTCAGCCGCGAGGCGCTGTCCACCCGTGAGCGTATGAGCGACGTGCTGGAGCGCCTCAAGGGCGGCGGCTTCGTGCCGTTTGTCGAGCTGTTTACGGCCGAAGAAGGGCGCCTGGGGGTGGTGGTGACCTTTATGGCGATCCTCGAGTTGGTGAAGGAATCCTTGGTCGAGCTGGTCCAGAATGAGCCTTTTGCGGCTATCCACGTGCGGGCGCGAGCCGAATAAAGAGCTGAATCGATGAATCTGACTGAACCCCGCGAACTGGCCCCATTGCTGGAAGCCTTTCTCCTGGCCTCGGGTAAACCGCAATCCCTGGAGCGCTTGTTCGAACTCTTTGAGGAGGCCGAGCGCCCTGAGCCGCCGGTGTTCAAGAAGGCGCTGGAGATCCTGCGCAAATCCTGCGACGGACGTGCCTTTGAATTGCGCGAGGTGGCGTCAGGTTATCGCCTGCAGATACGTGAGAAATTTTCCCCGTGGGTCGGCCGCTTGTGGGAAGAGCGCCCACAGCGTTATTCACGGGCGATGCTGGAGACCATGGCGCTGATCGCCTATCGCCAGCCGATCACCCGTGGCGAGATCGAAGACGTGCGTGGCGTGGCGGTCAACAGCCATATCGTCAAGACCCTGCTGGAGCGCGAGTGGATCCGTATCGTCGGTTACCGCGACGTGCCCGGCAAACCGGCGATGTTTGCCACCACCAAGGTGTTTCTCGACCACTTCAACCTGAAGAACCTCGACGATTTACCGCCGCTGGCCGAGCTGCGCGAGATGGAAGCCGAGCCGGTGCTCGATTTCGACGACGCGCCGGTGCCCGCGAGCCTGCAGGAGCTGGCGGACGCGACCGCAGAGCCGGAAGAACCGAAGGACGAGACCAGTTTCCACACATTGTTGCTGGAACTGGACGACATGGAGCAGGGGATCAAGACCGACTTTGATGATTTGTTGCGTGACGGTGCTGCCGAGCCTGAAGCGCAAGTGAACGTGGACGTTGAGCCTGAGGTCGAACCTGAGCCTGAGCCCGAAGAAGATATCCTCGGCGTGGCCGAAGCCCGCGAGAAACTTCTCGCCGCCGTCGCCGCCCTCGAACAGCCCCCGCTGAGTGATGAGGAAGACGAAGCCCGGGCCCTGGCCGAAGCGATCGAGGCCGAGCGCCGCCAGTTCGAAGACTGACGCGATCTATTTACCGCCACTGCCCTCATGTGGGAGGGGGCTTGCTCCCGATGGCGGTGCATCAGCTTGCGAACCCGCTGACTGACACACTGCTATCGGGAGCAAGCCCCCTCCCACATTTTGATCTCCGTCACCAGGGAGAAAACATGAGCTCCACCAAAGACCCCTGCATCAGCCTCTGCAAATTCAACGACGACATCTGCGTTGGCTGCGGCCGCAGCAAGCGCGAGATCCGCGCCTGGAAGAAACTCGACAAAGCCGACAAGCGTACCGTCTTGGCCGAAGCCGAGCTGCGATTGCTGGCCCTGGGCGCCACCGGTCGGCGGAAAAGCAAATGACTGGGCGCATATCGACTAGTCTCTGATGCGCAACGCGCGCCATGCGCGTATGATTCGCGACCCTTTGCCGAGCTATTCGGCCAAAGCCCCGCTTTCAACACTCTTCAGGCCACGCCTGAATCGACCCACCGGGAGGTGCTTAAGATGAACGACAAAGACCAGAACGACAGCCAGGAAATCGGCCCAGCAGGCGAAAAACTGCAAAAGGTGCTGGCGCGTATCGGCGTGGGCTCGCGCCGCGACGTCGAAGCCTGGATCACCCAGAAACGCATCAAGGTCAACGGCGTCGAGGCCACCCTCGGCCAGCGCGTCGACCTGCACGATGCAATCACCATTGATGGCAAGGTCATCAAGCGTGAAGAGGCCGCCGAATCGGTGCGCCGCGTGATCATGTACAACAAGCCCGATGGCGAGATCTGCACCCGTGACGACCCGGAAGGCCGTCCGACCGTGTTCGACAAGATGCCTAAGCCTAAAGAAGGTCGTTGGATCAACATTGGCCGTCTCGACATCAACACCACCGGCTTGCTGATGTTCACCACCGACGGTGAGCTGGCCAACCGCCTGATGCACCCGTCCTACGAGATGGACCGCGAATACGCCGTGCGTGTACGCGGTGAAGTCGATGACGAAATGATCGAGCGCCTGAAGGCTGGCGTGGTGCTGGAAGATGGCCCGGCCAAGTTCACCGATATCAAGCAAGCCCCAGGCGGTGAAGGTTTCAACCATTGGTACCACTGCGTGGTGATGGAAGGCCGCAACCGTGAAGTCCGTCGCCTGTGGGAATCCCAGGGCCTGGTGGTGAGCCGCCTGAAGCGCGTGCGTTTCGGTCCGGTGTTCCTCAACTCCGACCTGCCGATGGGCCGCTGGCGCGAAATGAGCCAGTACGAAGTCGACATCCTCAGCGCCGAAGTCGGCCTGACGCCGGTCGCGATGCCGCAGATGAACGCCAAGAGCAAAGACAAGCTCGAGCGTATGCAGCGTAAATCGTCGCGCCCTGTGGCTCGCACCGAACGTGTTGCCCGCACCCTGCGCCCGGCGCTGAATGCACCGGCGACCGGCGGTCGTATCTCGCGTGAGCCGCAGATCGAAGGCGAGCGCCGCCCCACCGCGCCATCGCGTCAGGAAGGCGAGCGTGCTCCGCGCACCCCGCGTCCTGCCCCGGCGGGTGGTCGCAGCAACCGCGGTGAAGCCGATCGTCCAGCGGACAACGCCAGCACCAAGCGTCCAGCCAAGCCGGCGGCCAACAAGCGCCCTGGCCCGAAACTGGTCGCGGACGAGCCGTCGGGCAAGCGCCGTGGCGCCCCGGCCGGTTCGGGTCAGCGCCCGGGTTTTGGTCGCAAGAAGCCGCAGTGATGTAAGTGCTGCATAAAAAAACGCCAACCTTCGGGTTGGCGCTTTTTTTTGCCTTGGAATACGGTCAAAAATGTGGGAGGGGGCTTGCCCCCGATAGCGGTGTGCCAGCCACCCCATACTTCAGCTGACCCACTGCCATCGGGGGCAAGCCCCTTCCCACCGTGGATCTCTATGGGAATCGACGTCAGCGCTTAGAACGCAAAGGTGCCATCAAACACCGGCTTGTCATCCAGCGCCAGCACCCCACTGGCGAAGATCAGATCCAGGTGATGACTGCCTTTCTGCCCGCCCCCCAGGCCCAGATGCAACCCGCAATGGCGCTCCTCAAACCCGGCATTGCGCGCATACAGGTCCTTCACGCCTTCATTGGTGCCTATCCCCAGTTCCTCCACACGCCGGTTGGACGGGTTGGCATTCAGGTATTTATTGAAATCATCCGCCAGCCCAGGCACGTCGCTGGCCACGCTGCAGATGGTCGAGTTCTCGATCCACAGCTCCAGCGGTGATTGCAGCACGCCGTATTTACGCGCGAATGGGATGGTGCTGAGAAAGGTGCCGACAAACCGTACCTGGCCATTGATGGCTTCGCTGTGGGTGGCGATCTCACCGGGGGCGAGGTCGTGGTTGCCGACGCCGTTGATATTGGTCCACTTCTTGATGCTGCTCATCGGCGCTTCCAGCCGCGAACCGTGCTTATCGGTAAAGCTCAGCACCGTGGCTTGGGACATGCGCCGGATCAGCGTGGCGTTGAGGTCGGCAATGCGCTGGGGTTCGACGCTGAAGGTGTCGTAGAAGTAGTCGCCGTAATCCTTGAATAGCAGGGATTTTTTCCAGTGCTCGGCCATCACGCCTTGCAGGGCACGGATAAAGTCCGGGCCTTCGGCGCGAGGGTTGGGCAAGGTCGAGGAATCGTAGAGGAACAGGTACAGGTCGCAGGTTTCAATCGCTTCGGCCAGGGTATCGCTGGTGGCCAGGTCCAGGCGCTGCACCTGGAAGTTGAAGCGGGCGGCACTGCTGTGGGTGATCGCCTGGGCGATGGCGTCGTAGCGCTCGGTATGGCCCAGCAACACAGTGGGGCAGCTCAGGCCGTTGAGCGCCGGGTGGTGCGCGAGGTAGTAGAGAAAGTGTTCGACGGCGCGGGCCTTGTCCATGACGTACTTCCTTTCTGTGCCTTGGGTAAGGGGGCAGGTGCCGTGCACAGCACCTGCCGAATGCCTGCCGGTTTTTAGAATGGCCACATCGCGGTGCCGAACGGCACAACGGCATCGGCTTGCATCATTTCAACGGCGGCCTCATGGGTCGGCGCTTCAAACCAATCGTCGAGTTGCAGTTCGGTTTCCAGGTCGTTTTCCAGTGCTTGCATGGTGTATCTCCTAGAGGACGTTGTTTGAGAACGGCTTGCCAATGGGCTTCGCGGGCAAGTGGGATGAACCTAGGAGAGAGTGTTTATAAATGCAAAATTTTTATTGACACGGTTTCATTTGGATTTTTTGTTCTGTTTTTAGCCGCTCGTTTTTTCTTGAATGAATACAGGTAGCTGGCGCGACTAATCTGCCGGAAATTTCCTACCGTCAATTTTTATTAAAATTACAGCTGTAACGCTAATTTTCCATGCTGTAACGATTAATTTACGTGTAGATGGCGACATTGTTGGCCGATCCTGCGCTGTAAGGATTACCTGACAGATCGTCGCACTCGCTCTTCGAGGACGCCCCCAAGCGGTCGAGCGGTGTACAATCCGCCGCGTTTTACTGTGACCCCCTTGCGTAACCACGCAAAAGGCCAAGACCTCGGGGTTTACCCGCCCTGATCACTCCGCCTGGCCACGAGCCGGACGGGTTCGATTTCGTCACAGATAAAAACAAACAGGTGACGCATGACCGTTAGAACGACGCTGTACTCCTGGTGCCTGCGCTGGGGTTTGAGCGGCGCTGCTTGAGTCGGTAATTCAAGGCAGCAACCTGCATTCAATATCCTCAAACCTTGCGTGAGACCCTTTTCATGAGTGGACCCCATTCCTCTTCAGGTGAGCTGAAACGCGGCCTGAAAAACCGGCATATCCAGTTGATCGCCCTCGGTGGCGCCATCGGTACCGGCCTGTTCCTCGGCTCGGCCGGGGTGCTCAAATCCGCTGGTCCGTCGATGATCCTGGGCTATGCCATCTGCGGCTTCATTGCCTTCATGATCATGCGCCAGCTCGGCGAAATGATCGTCGAAGAGCCTGTTGCCGGTTCCTTCAGCCATTTTGCCCACAAGTATTGGGGCGGTTTCGCCGGCTTCCTGTCGGGCTGGAACTGCTGGATTTTGTACATCCTGGTGGGGATGTCGGAGCTGACGGCCGTCGGTAAATACGTGCACTACTGGTGGCCGGAGATCCCGACGTGGGTCTCGGCAGCGGCGTTCTTCGTGCTGATCAACCTGATCAACCTGGCCAACGTCAAAGTCTTCGGTGAAGCCGAGTTCTGGTTCGCCATCATCAAGGTGGTGGCCATCGTCGGCATGATCGCCCTGGGCAGCTACCTGCTGGTCAGCGGCACCGGCGGGCCGCAGGCCTCGGTGAGCAACCTGTGGGACCACGGCGGCTTCTTCCCGCACGGCGTCGGCGGATTGGTGATGGCCATGGCGATCATCATGTTCTCCTTCGGCGGCCTGGAAATGCTCGGCTTCACTGCAGCCGAAGCCGACCAGCCGCGCACCGTGATCCCGAAAGCGATCAACCAGGTGATCTATCGCATCCTGATTTTCTACATCGGTGCCCTGGTGGTGCTGCTGTCGCTGACGCCGTGGGACAGCCTGCTGGCGACCCTCAATGCCTCCGGCGACGCTTACAGCGGCAGCCCGTTCGTGCAGGTGTTCTCGATGCTGGGCAGCAACACTGCCGCGCATATCCTCAACTTCGTGGTCCTGACGGCGGCGCTGTCGGTGTACAACAGCGGCACCTACTGCAACAGCCGCATGCTGCTGGGCATGGCCGAACAGGGCGATGCACCTAAAGCACTGGCGAAGATCGACAAGCGCGGCGTGCCGGTACGCGCCATCCTCGCTTCGGCGGCGATCACCCTGGTGGCGGTGTTGATGAACTACCTGATCCCGCAACACGCGCTGGAACTGCTGATGTCGCTGGTCGTGGCGACGCTGGTGATCAACTGGGCGATGATCAGCTTCTCTCACTTCAAGTTCCGCCAGCACATGAACCGCGCCGGCCAGGTGCCATTGTTCAAGGCGCTGTGGTACCCGTATGGCAATTATGTGTGCCTGGCGTTCGTGGTGTTTATCCTGGTGATCATGCTGATGATCCCGGGGATTCAGGTGTCGGTGTACGCGATCCCGGTGTGGGTGGTGTTCATGGCGGGGTGTTATGGGCTCAAGAATAAGCGCAGCGCCAATGCGGCGCAGACTACAGCGAGTGAAGCGTTGAAGTAAGCGCCCTCGCCACAGGTACGGTGCTCACCCTTAACTGACTGGCATTAGGCGCAGTGCCGGGTTTTTTGTGGGCGTCGACGGGGTAGACTCGCGTCTTGTTGTGATCTGTTCATTGGCTGGAGCCCACCCATGCACCACACCGACATCGACGGCGGCACCTTGCAGCGCTGTGAGCTGGAAGACCTGATCGATCAGCATGGCGGCCCCTTACGCCTGGTGGGCGTTGACTTGAGTGGCGCCGATCTGTCGCGTATGGCGCTGGATCACTGGGTGTTCGAACGCTGCATCCTGGTCCAGACCTCGTTCCTCGGATCGCGCTTAGAGGGCTCCCGGTGGAAAAGCTGCCGCGCCGGCCACGCCATCTTTGAAGCGGCGAACCTGCTGGAGGCGCAGTTCCACAGCTGCGACCTGAACAACACCCGTTGGCAGCGCAGCAAGTTGTCCCAGGCGAGTTTTGAGCACTGCAAGTTGACCGGCGCCAACTTCACCCATTGCGCCTCCCTGGGCCTGAGCTTCAGCGAAACCCGGTTAAACAGCGCCTTTCTGTCGGGGTTGTCGTTCGCGCGTACTGTGCTGAATAACCTGGATTTTTCCGACAGCGATTTGTCGGATGCGGATTTTCGCAAGGCCGAATTGATTGACTGCAGCCTCGCCCACGCGCGTATCAACGGTGCCAATTTCGCCGGCGCCGACCTGCGCGGTGCGGATCTGAGCGGGTTTCGCCTCAATGATGCCAAATTGTTCAAAGGCGCCGTGATTTCCAAAGCCCAGGCGTCGATGTTGTTGTCGGAGTTGGGCTTGTCCGTTGCCTGATTATTCGGTTTGTTGCTGTCAGCAGCCCGTCGCCGGAACTGTGTGGTGTTGCCTTGCAATAAATAGATAGTGGTTTTATCTGAATATTTGAGGTGATGTATGCGAGATCTGATTTCCGTCAGCAGGCAACCTTTCAATCCAGCAAATGAGTACGCAGCGGCTTTGGATACCGGCTGCGCTAATAAGCTGTACGTCGGTGAGGAAACCCCGGCATTCACGCCGCACACCGGAGTCTCCATCGCGGGTAAAAATTACTCTCCCGCTGAAAAAGACTACCTGGTCAATGCCTTCGTCAACGATACGCTGCAAAACTCCAACTACGAGAACCCAGAAAACCTTGCGCGCCGAGCGAAGCATTTCTTTACGCACATCGAGTCTGAAATGGCCATTGGTCTGGGCGTTGAGAAAGATTTGCTCCGCGACGACTCGCCAGCATCGCAACTGTCATCACATATGGCACACCTGGTTCGCGGTTTGTGGACGCATTCAAAAAGTGATCCCGCGTTTCGCGAGGCGCTGCACAAGGAGTTGTTGGCGCCGAGCAATGACCCCGGCAACGTTCTACTGGCTGGAGAGGGCACAGGCGGTCTGTACTTGAGTATGAAAAACCTGCACGCCCTGTTGGTTCGCGGCGAGCAGGGGCCGTTGACCCGTGAGCATGCGCAGCAAGGTGCGGAAATGGGCTTTGGTATCAAGGCGATTGCCGAGGCGCTCAAGGCGCATGATCCGATGCTCAGTGGCGTCGATGCCTACACCGTGCAGCATCGCGTGGGGTCGAACCGTGTTGTGGACGGTGTGAAGACACATCATTTCACCAGCCGCCATGGCACGGATTTGCGCAACGACTTGGGCACTCAGGTGCGCGATGAGCTTGGCATGCCCGTCATGTTGGGTACCTCGGGTGGCGCATCGGATGTCGCCTCGACCATTCGATATGCAGCCCAATTACAAGGTCAATCCATGTGGCCAAGCGGGATGGACGAAAAGAACGGCCGGGCAGCGATGATGGGGCTGGTGTTTCATCTGATGCGTAACCAAGTCACAGACAATGCCCAAGGCTTCTACGACAAGATGCGCAGCGATTTGCACGGTTTGTCTGCAAAACGGGTTGAGCCTGCGCTGATCTTTTCTCATTCCTTCCCGGAGGTGGTGTCGGGCGTCGAGATGACGCTGAATGATGAAAAACCCACCGATCGCCAGGCGATGATCCATTCAACGTTGCTAGCCAAGTCTCTGTTGGAACAGGCCTTTGCCAACAGGGCATAAGGCGCGTCGAAGCACCTGCGCGGGAAGCGGGCCTGTGTAGCATCGTGACTCGTTCGCGTATGCTGGCGAACCTGAACCGCGGACCCGTCTCAATGCTGGTGATTTCCAATAACGTGCATTTGCCCGACGCCGAGATCGAGCTGACCGCCATTCGCGCCCAGGGTGCCGGTGGGCAGAACGTCAACAAGGTGTCGAGTGCGGTGCATTTGCGGTTTGATATTCCGGCGTCGTCGCTGCCGGACTTCTACAAGGAGCGGCTGTTGGCGCTGCGCGACAGCCGTATCACCAGCGAAGGCGTGCTGGTGCTCAAGGCCCAGCAATACCGGACCCAGGAGCAGAACCGCGCGGATGCGCTGGAGCGTTTGGTGGAGTTGATCCTCAGCGCCACCAAGGTGGAGAAGAAGCGCCGCCCGACCAAGCCGACCCTGGGCTCGAAAAAGCGACGGCTCGAATCCAAGACCAAGCGCGGCAGCATCAAGGCCGGGCGCGGCAAGGTCGACTTCTAGTCGCCGCGCGCTTCGCGGGCCTTGGGTGCCTGGCGATACAGGTACACGCTCAGCAGTAAACCACCGAGGGCGGCGAGGGCGGCGAACAGGAAGATCGACGCGAAGCCGAAGCCTGCCGCCACGGCCCCGGCGAGTGGCCCGGTGATGCCCAACGACAGGTCGATAAACAGTGAATAAGCCCCCACTGCCGAGCCACGACTGGACGCCGGCACCAGGTTGACGGCTTCCACGCCCAAGGCCGGAAACACCAGGGAAAAGCCGAAACCGCTCAATGCCGCACCGGCCAGGGCCAGATGGGCGTCCGGCGCGAGCCACAGCAACAGCAGGCCGAGAACCTCCACCGACAGGCAGGCAATCGCTACGCGAAACCCGCCGATCCGGTTGATCAAATTGCCGAACAGCAGCCGCGCACCGATAAAACTGGCGCCGAATAGGCTCAGGGCCCACACCGCGTTATCCCAATGCTGGGTGGTGTAATACAGGGTGATGAACGTGGCGATGGTGCCAAAGCCAATGGAGCCCAACGCCAGTGCGCAGCCGTGGGGCAATACTCGACCCAGCACATTCATGAACGGCAGGCGCACGCCGGCAACGAGGGGGGCGGCGACTTTGTTCCAGGCCAGCAACAGGCCGACGATTGCCAGCAGGATGATGCTGACGCCCATGCTCCACAGCCCGAAATGTCTCACCAGCACTACGCCCAGCGGTGCACCGACGGCCAGGGCCCCATAGCTGGCGATGCCGTTCCAGGAGATGACCTTGGCGGTATTCGCCGCACCGACGCGGCCGATGCCCCAGCCGATGGCGCCCGAGCCCACCAGGCTTTCAGCACTGCCCAGTACCAGGCGGCCGATCAGCAGGCTGCCCAGGCTCAACGCCGGCAGGCTTGAGAACCACGCCGCGAGCAGCATGAACACACCGCTCAGTCCGCAGCCCGCCAGGCCAATCAGTACCGCGCGCTTGCTGCCCAGCGTGTCGATGATTTTGCCCGCATAGGGGCGGCTCAGCAGGGTGGCCAGGTATTGCACGCTGATCACCAGGCCAGCAATGACTGCGCCGTAGCCCAGCTCACTGTGCACATAACCTGGCAACACGGCCAGGGGAATGCCGATATTGAGATAGCCGATGAAGGTAAACAACACGATGGAAACAACTTGCAGCGTGACCGCCAGGGGGCGCTGGGTATCGGGCATGGGAGAGGTCCACTGTCGCAGCAGGTAAAGATAGGCTGCTAATGATACCGGTGGTTTGCCCCGCGCAGGGCGGTAAACCGCAAAAATCTCAGATCAAAAAGACCTCAGGCTTGTGCAGGGGCCAGCAATTGGGTGGTGACCAGGGCGGCCAGGGCGTTTTCCTGGGTGCCGAAGCGCTTGAGCAGCACGGCCTGTTTGTCTGCGCTGAGGCGGTTCCAGATCTCGACCATCTGCAGGGCAGCATCGAGTACGGCGGTGTCCGGGGTATTGGGGAGGTTGTCGGTCATGATGGGTATCTCGATTTATTCAGGCAGTGTGGAAAGCGCTCAAAGGTGCGCTTTCCACACGGTCTGGTACGGCGTCAGTCCTGGCTTTCGCGCTCGACTGGTTTTGCTTCTTTGGCCTCAGGCTGTTTGTCACTGGCCTGTTGCGGGGTTGGCTGCTCTGTAGGGTGCAGGCTTGGGAAGGGGAGATTAGGTATCTCGTGCATCGTCGTCGCTCCTCGCAAAGTCTGTTTTTTCAATCGCAGGTGATTCCGCGCTCTCAAAAAGCCTTGGCAGGATACAGCACTGTAAATGACAAATAGACTTTTATATCGCCGGATTTACGTAAGCTCATCGTTCAAGCGCAAGTGACATGGGGTCACACCCGCTTTAAAACGGCACCTTGCCGAGAATCATGTCGCGGTACATCACAAAGTCCCCCAGCAGGCTGTAGAACGGGTGCTGAAAGGTCGCGGGGCGGTTTTTTTCGAAGAAGAAGTGGCCGATCCAGGCAAAGCTGTAGCCGGCAATCGGCAAGGCAATCAGCAAGCCCAAAGAACCTCTGCCAATGGCATACGCCAGGATACCGATCACCAGCGTGGTGCCAATAAAATGCAGGCGCCGGCAGGTGCTGTTGGCGTGCTCGCTCAGGTAATAGGGGTAGAACTCGGCGAAGCTATTGAAACGTTTAACATTTTCCACGGCGACCGGCCCTTTGATTATTGTTCCGCCGAACAGATGTTCGGCGGGGAGCTTATTTGAGTCTAGAGTGATCAGTAGTAACAGCCAGTGACAATAGATGCCACTTTAGTATCCTTGGCTTCCTGGCTGCTGTTTGAGCCTGCTTTATTAAGAAGACGCCATGAGCGAACGAACAACTTCTGCAAGCTGGGCGATGGGGATAGTCAAGGCATTGGAAATGGACGGCCTGGATTGCCGTGCCTTGTTCAAGCAACTCGGCTTGGACTACGCCGCCCTTGACGATCCCGATGCGCGGTTCCCGCAAGACTCCATGACGCGTCTGTGGCAACGGGCGGTGGAGCTGTCGGGTAACCCTGCGATTGGCCTGAACATGGGCAAGGTCGTGCGCCCAGCGTCCTTTCATGTGGCCGGCTACGCACTGATGTCCAGCAACACGCTGGCGGAAGGCTTTATGCGCCTGGTGCGCTACCAGCGGATCATCGCCGAAAGTGCCGACCTGAGTTTCCGACTGATCCCCGAAGGTTATGCGCTGATTCTGACGGTGCACGGTGATCACTTGCCCCCCACCCGGCAGAGCGCCGAAGCCTCACTGGCCTGTGCCTTGGCGCTGTGTGGGTGGTTGACCGGCCGTACCCTGCAACCACGCAAGGTGGTGTTGCAAGGCGATCAACCGGCGGACCTCACCCCCTATAAACAAGCGTTCCATGCCCCCCTGGAATTCAACGCGCCCTATGACGCGCTGATTTTCGAACGGGCGGATATGGACGCGCCACTGCCCACGGCCAACGAGGCCATGGCGCTGCTGCACGATCGATTTGCCGGTGAATACCTGGCGCGCTTCTCGGAAAGCCGCGTGACTCACAAGGCGCGCCAGGTGTTGTGCCGCTTGTTGCCCCAGGGCGAGCCTAAGCGAGAGGTGGTCGCCCAGACGTTGCACCTGTCCCAGCGCACCTTGCAGCGGCGTTTGCAGGAAGAGGGCACCAGTTTCCAGACGTTGCTCGACGACACCCGTCGCGAGCTGGCCGAGCAGTACCTGGCGCAGCCGAGCATGACCCTGCTGGAAATTGCCTACCTGTTAGGCTTCGCTGATCCGAGCAACTTTTTCCGCGCGTTTCGTCGCTGGTTCGATGCCACGCCCGGCGAATACCGGGCGCGGTTGCTGGAAGCGTCGACCGTCAGTGACGCCAAAACGCCGGAATGCACAGAACAAAGACTGTAATGATCTCCAGCCGGCCCAGCAGCATGCCGAGCGACAGGATCCATTTGGCCGCATCCGGCAGGCTGGCGAAGTTGCCCGCCGGGCCGATGGTTTCGCCCAGGCCCGGGCCCACGCCGGACACTGTACTCGCGGCGCCGGTCAAGGCGGTCATCCAGTCCAGGCCCAGCAGCGACAGGGCCAGGGCAATGGCGCAGATGGTGATGGCGAAGAAAAACGAAAAGGTCAGGATCGAACGCACGATCTCTTCGTCGAGACGGTGGCCGTTGTACTTCTGCTTGATCACCGCGCGCGGGTGAATCAGCTGGTTCAAGTTGGCCTTGAGCAGGATATACGCGACCTGGAAACGGAAGATCTTGATCCCGCCCGCCGTAGAGCCCGAGCAACCCCCGATGAACCCCAGGTAGAAAAACAGCATCAGTGAGAAGTTGCCCCACAGGCTGTAGTCCCCCAGCGCAAAACCCGTGGTGGTCACCACCGACGTGACATTCAGTGCCACGTGACGCAGGGCCTCCAGCCAGTGCAGGTTGGTGGTCCACCAATACCAGGTGCCAAGCACCAGCCAGGTCACCAGCAACAAACCGAGCAAGCCCTGTACTTGCTGATCCTTGATCAGTGCCTTGCGATTGCCACGCAAGGTCGCCACGTACAGCGTGAACGGCAAGCTGCCGAGGATCATCACCACCACCGCCACCCAGTGCACGGCGGGTTGTTTCCAGTGCGCCAGGGATTCATCGGAGGTGGAGAAGCCGCCGGTGGAAATCGCCGACATCGCATGGTTGATCGCATCGAACAGGCCCATCCCGGCCCACCAGAACGCCAGGCTGCCGAGGATGGTGATGCCCACGTAGGCCGCCACGATCAGGCGCGCCACCATGTGCGAGCGGGGCATGACTTTTTCCGAGCGGTCCGAGGATTCGGTCTGGAACAGGCGCATGCCACCAATGCGCAGCAGCGGCAGGATCGCCACCGCCATACCGATAAAACCGATGCCGCCCAGCCAGTGCAGCAGCGAGCGCCACATCAGGATGCCCGGCGACATGGTGTCCAGCCCGCTCAACACGGTGGAGCCGGTGGCGGTGATGCCGGACATGCTTTCAAAAAACGAGTCGGTGTAGCTGATGTGTTGGGTCAGCAGAAACGGCAGCGCGGCAAAGATGCACACCACCACCCAGCTGGTAACGGTCAGCAGGTACATGTCCCGCGGGCGCAGGTGCACATGTTCCGGGCGACCGGGAATCACCAGGGCCAGGCCGGCAATGAAGGTGATCATGCTGGCCCACAGGAACGAGGGCAGGTCACTGGTGCGTTCGAAGATCACCAGGGTTGCCATGGGCACGACCATGGCGATCGCGAGGGTGATCAGGAAGATGCCGATGATGAAACCGATGATGCGTAGGGTCGGCAACGCCATGAAGTTCGCTCGAGGTAGGGCAGAGGCGCCATTCTACCTGGGGTGTGGGGCAAGTAAACCGGAGCGGACATTGGCTTGGCGAGTAGCTATGTAATGCCCCCGTCCCGGCCTGCAGCGGCACGATGGCGTACCTCCTATTTTCGAGATATACGCCATGCCGCATGACCGGTTATCACCGACGCCGCTGATCAGTCGCCTGACGCTGCGCGACACCCCCTTACAGGCCAGCCTGCGCCAGAAGCTGGTTGCACTGAATATCGAACTGTTCGAGTTGCTCCAGCGGCAACCGACGTTTCACGCCCTGGTGCAGCAGGCCTTTGACCACGCATTCCCTGACCGCAAACCGCTGCTGGACATAGACCAAGGGGTTATCCAGTACGATGAGCAAGAGACACGGGCCATCGGCACACCCCTCCCTGAAAACAGCGAACCGGTGCCCGAGGAAGCCCTGGTGCCGAGGTTGAACCTCATGGAAGCGGTGGTGCAGCGCATGGTTGCCAACCAGGCTTCGGGCTACGCCAGCCGGCCTGTCAGTTTCCATGCGCGCTTGACCGCTGAAGGGGAGTGGGAGCCTGTTACCGGGCTCACACCGAGCGCTTTCGATCGTTTCCTTGACCAATTTGCCGATGGTTTTTCAGGGCGTTATCAGCAGTCCCAGCAAGCCTTCCTGGCCTTGGCGCATGGGCCGACTGAGGCGCACACCATCAAGCAGCAGTTGATTAAAACGCGAACCGAGCAATTGAGCACCGAGCTCGCCCTGCTCAGCGCCGAAAACCTGTTCAGTGCGACGGCGCAAGCGCTGTTCGCCAAAGTGCTGAAATACCCGGACGCCCTGGCGCGTCAGGCGTTGGGCAGCTATCGACCGTGTGTCTATGGGATCGCTTTGAAGGCTGGGGATACCGACGATATCCCGCTGCATGGGGCCTTTATCTTGACCGCCCGGGACCCGCAAGATACCCGCGTGGGCTGGCAAAGCGATGTTCAGGCGCCTCAGGTTCGACCCATTGAGCCGGCGGCGAACGTCGGCACGGTGGTGTTGTTCACGCCCGGCGCAGGCCTTGAAGAGTTTGCCTCGTTGAGTGAGCTTGACCGCGAGCTGCATCGGCGGCTCAGCCATGGCGTGGCGTTCTCCCGCATCCTGGCGATGGTGGCGCAAGACCAGCAATCGTTGGGGCTGGCGCGGTGCCGGGAAGGTCATGAACGGGGCCAGTTCAAGTACCTTGAACGTCTGGACTCCCCGTTCGATTACGCTATCGAATCCCAATGCCTGCACCTTCAACAGAACGTTGCCGCGACCCTTGCGCGCTATCAAACCTTGGGTTTGCAGGCGGACAGCACGTATTTGCCGCAGAGTTTGGACGAGGTAATGGACCTGACGCGGGCATTCGATGGCGCGGGTGCACGCTTCGCCAGCCTGGAAAAACGCGGGCAAGCGCAGATCAAGGCCTTTCTCAGCGCCGCCAGTCAAAGCGACAAAGACGCGTGGAGCGCCGCCAGCGCGCAATATTACGAACAGTTGGCGAACCTGCTGGCGGCGGACGGCTTGCCTTCCTGGGCGCAATTCAGCGACAAGAGCAAACTGCTGGCTTACGCCAATCAGCAACTGCGCCAGGTGCTGGTGGCCGAATACGGTCTGGATATCAACCCAGATCATATTCTCGTGCACACCCAGGAAGCTTATGTCCCTCCCAGCGTGATAGTCCCAGGCGCGCCCGGCCACTCCATCAGAGAACCCGGCACGCCGTTGTATAAAAGCCGCAGCCGATCACTGACCCAACTGGCCCTGGAAAACGTCGGTGGCCTGGACCTCAATTTCATCAATTTCTCGCGGTTGACCGAAAAAAACGAAGACCTCGACAAGCCCGACGAAGCGCTGCGACCGGAGGACTTCAAGACAGCTAAGGTTTATGAAGGACTGACCGTGGAACAGGTCAGGGATCTGGTGCGCGGTGTGAATGTGGGCGGGACCTATGGGGCGCTGTTGCGTGAGCGGCTGATCACGTCCCCGCAAGCGTTGGCGCAGAAAAAAACCTATATCCAAGTAATGGCGCATCAACTGCGGCTGGATGCCATTGAGGCCAGGATTGCCGGCGATTTCTTGCCGGATCGATTGGAACGTGGCTTCAACTGGGTGCGCGTCGTGCTTGATGAGCCGATTGATAGCGACCAGCGCGAGCGCGTAGAAGGTCATCGCATACTGGTGGAGTACTTGAAGCTGCGCGGCCAGCGGGTGCGCGGGGTATGGATGCTGCGCACCGCCAGCGCCGGCGGCGGCTCGGTAGTGGTCTATACACCGCAGGCACCGACTGGGCGGGTGTTTCATGAGTACCCGGATGAAACCCTGATAAGGGATTTCGTCCACAGCAGCACCTGGCGCGAATACCTGGTGAGCCGTGTTGAGCGCGCGTTCCAGCCGCAAGTACGCGCCGTGTTGAGGGGGCGAGGTGACACCTCGATGGTTCATTTCGGCAGAATCGACAATAACTTCATGGAGGACGCCTATGAGGTTGACGCCAACTTCGTGATCAACGATGCCCAGGCCTTATCCACGAGCACTCATCAAACCAATGTCGAAACCGCACTGACGGTTGCCACCACGGCGTTTGATATTGCCTCCATGGTGTTGCCCATCAAGATCATGCTGCCTATTGGCTTGTCTAGGAGTCTGTTTTCGGTGTTCAACGGGGTCGAATCGGCGAACCTGGGAGACCGTACGGCGGCAGCGAACCACTTTGTGCGGGCGTTTGGAGAGCTGGTGGGGGCGCTGGTGGATGGGGCCATCGGCAGCCGGTCGGCCGGCGTCAATCGCAGCAAGACGATTGGGCAATTGAACCCGCACATGGCGCTGGCGAAAAAGCCTGACGGCGTACTGCCTTTGAAGGGGTGGGAAGGCAAGGGGGTTTACTTCACGACCTCCAAAGACGGCTCGAGGGTGTATTTCATCAACCAGCATCAGCACTGGTACTCGATCCTTGATGACGGCGCAGAGCAGGCGTGGCGGATCAGGGATGTACGCAAACCGCCGCAATACTATTACGACCCCGTTCGACTGGATGCCAGTGGGACATGGCACATAGGTTCGCACCCAGGCAAAGGCTTGAAGGGCGGTCAGCCGCCGCACCGGGCGCTCATGGAGGTTTATCCGTTCTTCGACGAGGCGCAGGCTTGGCGGGTGCTTGACTCGTTCAACTTTCCGCGGGGACAGGAAATCGCATTTGGGTTGGACCTGGTTTATCACTTGAGAAGCGGAGTCGCCCTCGATCCCTTCCATCCGTACCTCACGATCACGCCAGAACGGTTGGCGTCGCGCTTGCGTGGCGGGGACAGCCCTGGACGGATGCCTCAAGCGCTTACGGTCGACACTGACCGTGCGCCCTTGCCTCGACCGTCTCCCGACAGGCTCCCCCATGAACGGTTTGTCGAGTGGGGGCAGACCATCGACGCTGCCGAACTGAACGTGTTGAACGCCGAGAGGGACATTGTCCGCAGAATACCGGGCAATGCGAGCCACGCGACGGGTGACTACATCAGGATCGATGAACGCTGTTACCCGATCCTGCCGATCGGGGGCGATGTGCAACGTAGCGTCGCCTATATGCGTAATCCCAATCTGGTACTTGATAGCTTTGACCAGTTTGAGCACATGTTGAGAACCGACCTGTTCAACCAACCCAGGCTCACCCGGTTTTATAGAGGGATTAATCGGTGGATCAACCAGATTGAATTGCCGTTTCGGCGCACGATATCGGCCTATGTAGCCGGCGCATTTCCCATGCTGCATGAGACCAGTCAGCTACAAGTCGCCAGGGCACTGTTCAGGCGGGCTAACCCGTCAGGGTTGACGGCCTGGGGCTATCGCGTCTTGCAGGTCACTCTGAATGACTGGGTCCAGTGGCCATCGTCGTCCATGGCAAAGTTTGGCGACCCGTTGTTGCTGCTCCCTATAATCGGCAGAACCGGGCGTGGTTGGCACCTGGGGGAATCGTCGGGGTTCTTCGGCCATCTGCGGTTTCGTACCGATCCTGTGGCGCTGCTGTTACACAACACGTTGACGTCGGGCACCGAGGGCACGTTGCGGGCGCTGATGATTGAGGTGTTGACGCGCAGTCGTTATCAGATACTCGACGGTTACAACGTCGTTGGCGAGTTACTGTTTACGCGACCGGGGCGTGACACGGTGTATTGGATGTCGTTGCGACGAGCGCAGGGGAACTGGGTCGACGAAGGTGTCAATGTGCAACCCCGCGTACAAGCGATGCAGCCTGACACACGCAACCTCGTGGCCCGGGCGCGGGTGAGCAACAATTTCGTGATTTTGGTCGGAGGGGTTCGCTCGTCTGTCGACGGCGGCGAGGTCAGTCTCTTCATCTTCCGCGCTCGAGCCCTTCCGGGTCTCAGTGCATAAAAAAATGCCCCGAGGTGTACCTCGGGGCATTTTTACCGACGTTGAGCGTGAACCTGTGTGGATCAGAACTCGTGATCAGCGTTGTCCGGGTTCAAGTCGCTGATGCCCAGTTTACCCGCGGCCGCTTCGATCGAGCCGGTCTGCTTGACCAGCGCAGCGATCGCATCACGCACGATCTGATTGCCCGCATCGTTACCGGCAGCGATCAGTTGGTCGTAGTGCTCGCCCTTGTTGGCGTGATCAACCATGACCTGGATCTTCGCTTCGGTCGCTGCCAGGTCCGCTTTCAGCGCGGTATCGGCAGCCGGGTCGGCCTTGGCCACCAGGGACGACAGGCTGGCGCCGGTCAGCTTGGTACCGTCGACGCGGGTGTACTCGCCCAGGTAGACGTTACGGATGCCCTTGGCGTCGTAGAAGTGCGAGTTATGGGTGTTGTCGCTGAAGCAATCCTGTTCGTCTTCCGGCGAGTTGGCTTCCAGGGAAACCTTCATGCGCTCACCGGCCAGCTCGCCCAGGGACAGGCTACCCATGCCGAACAGCATTTTGCGCAGGCCGTCGGTGGCAGGTTCTGCCTCCAGGGTGGCGCGGTAGTTGTCTTCGACGTTAGGTTTCCAGTTGCCGACCATTTCTTCGAGGTCGCTGACCAGCAGTTGGGTGACCGCGCGCAGGTAGGTGCGGCGACGCTCGTTGTGGCCGCCCGTGGCGCCGTCGCCGGTCAGGTAGTCCGACGCAGGACGGTTGCCCGCGCCTGGGCCGGTGCCGTTCAGGTCCTGGCCCCACAGCAGGAATTCGATGGCGTGGTAGCCGGTGGCGACGTTGGCTTCGGAACCGCCCAGCTCATTGAGGCTGGCGAGTTTTTCCGGGGTGATGTCCTTCACGTCGACCTTGTCCTCGCCGACCTGGATCTCGTTATTGGCGATGATGTTGGCAGTCGCGCCTGGGTTACCCAGGGCATGTTCGTAGGACTTGTCGACGTAGTCGATCAGGCCTTCGTCCAGCGGCCATGCGTTCACCTGGCCTTCCCAGTCGTCGATGATGGTGTTGCCGAAGCGGAACACTTCGCTCTGCAGGTACGGCACGCGGGCGGCGATCCAGGCAGTGCGTGCGGCTTTCAGGGTTTCGTCGTTCGGCTTGGCGAGGAAGGCGTCGATTGCGGTTTGCAGGGTTTTCGCGGTGGACTCGGCATCGCTGTAGACCGCAAACACCATGTCAGCGTAATGCGCGACCACAGCCTTGGCGGCCGCTTCGTCGACCTGGCCGGCAGGCGTGGCAGCCGCTGGAGCGGTAGTGCTGGCGGCCGGGGTCGGCGCCTGGTTTGCTGCGGGCTTGTCTTTACCTTCGCCGCAACCGGCGAGAGAAATGGCAATGGCCAGCAGACTGGCGGTGGCCAGGGGCATACGAATCATGGCGAACATCCTGCTTCGGTTGTTGAGGGGTCGCGCGGGGGTGCGCAAAAACTGCGACATAATGCGAAAGATTTGCATTTTGTGTAAAGGGTTATACGCGGGAAATATTCAGTATCGTTTTTACGGCAAGTCTCCATGCCGTCCAGTCAAGCGAGAAGACTGACCCTGTGGCGGCGTTGCCACGTCAGAGAATCGCTGCGTTATTGCGTTCAGACTGCTTCAGAAAAGCCGCCAACTCCCGGGCCTGCAAGGGTTTGCTGTAGTGGTAGCCCTGACCTTCATGGCAACCCTCGGAGATGATGTAGGCCTCCTGCTCAGCGGTTTCCACGCCTTCGGCGATGACCTGCATGCCCAGGCTTTTGCCCAGTTGGATAATCGCGCGCACGATGGTGGCATCGTCATCATCGTCCAACAGGTCCTGGACGAAGCTCTTGTCGATCTTGATTTTGTCCAGCGGCAGGCTTTTCAGGTAACTGAGGGATGAATAGCCGGTGCCGAAGTCATCAATCGCGATCAGTGCGCCCGAGCGGCGAAGGCTCAGCAGGTGCTGGGCAGCGGTGCTGATGTCTTCCATCAGGCCGGTTTCAGTGACTTCCAGTTCCAGGCTGCGCGGCGGCAGGCGGTAGATCTGCATGAGGTTGTTGACCACCCGCGGTAGCTCGGTGTGGTGCAACTGCACGGTGGACAGGTTGACGGCCATGCGCAGGTCGGTGAAGCCTTGGTCGTGCCATTCGCGCAATTGCCGGCAGGCCTGGTCCAGCACCCATTCGCCAATGGGAATAATGGTGCCGTTTTGTTCCGCGAGCGGAATGAACAAGTCCGGTGGTACCAGGCCGTGCTCCGGGTGCTGCCAGCGCAGCAGCGCTTCTACGCCGACCACCCGATTATCGCGGTAGCTGATCTGCGGCTGGTATACCAAATGGAACTGGTTGCGGCCCAGTGCCTCCCGCAGGTCTTTTTCCAGTTCGCGGCGCCGACGCATTTCGCTGTCGACGCTGGCGATATAAAACTGATAGCGGTTGCGCGAACGGGTCTTGGCCAGGGTCATGGTCTGTTCGGCTTTTTGCAGGAGCTTTTCGGTGCTGTCGCCGTCTTCCGGAAACAAGGTGATGCCGATGGTGGCGCGCAGGCGAATGCCTTCGTGGTCGAGGGCGAACTCCGCTTCCAGGTCGTCGAGGATGCTCTGTGCCAGCTCGGCGGCCTCGTAAGGCTGGTCGATATCGGCCTGGACCAGGGCGAACTGGTCGCCACCCAGCCGGGCCAGGGCGCCGAGGCGGCCGCTGTGGGCGCGCAGACGGTCGGCCAGGGCCAGCAGCAGTTTGTCACCGGCCTGGTAGGTAAACTGTTCGTTGACGCTTTTGAAATCATCCAGCCCCACGCACAGCACCGCCACGCGCCGTTGCCGGCGTCCGGCGTCGGTGAGGATCTTGTCCAGTTGCTCCTGCAGTTTCTGGCGGTTCGGCAGGCCAGTCAGGAAATCATACTGAGCCATGCGCAGCAGGCTGCTTTCGGCTTCATGGCGCAGGTGGGTATTACGTTCGATGGATTCGAGCAACTGGTTGGCGGTATTGATCCACAGCCCCAACTCGTTGCGCTCGTGCCCCTTGAGCTGTGGGATCTTGTGTTCGCTGGGGCGGTCCGGGTTGATCGAGGTCAGGTGCTCGATAATCCGCGACAACGGCTTGGTCAGCAGCCAGTGATAGACCAGGTACAGCACCAGGCCCAGGGCCAGGGCGCGCAGCACGCCGGAAATAAAGATGATCCCCGAGTTGACAATAAAACCCTGGCCATAAGTGGCGGTGTCGAGCGTGATACTCAGGTCACCGTAATACTCACTGTAAGGACCTTTGCCCACCAGAGGCGTTTTAAAGGTGCGTTCCCGGCCAAGAATCAGGTCGGTCAACCAGCGGCTGGGGGCTTGCTGCAATGCGCGGCTTTTCTCAGCCAGCATGGTTTCGTTGGGATGGCCGATGGACGCGATACGCACGGCATCATCCTGGAACAGCCCCTCAATGACCTGCATGCCCATCTCGCGGTCCAGGCTGTAGACGGCCTGGGTCGAAGGGTCGCGAAACATGTCGAGGATGCGCTGGGCATCGCTGGCCACGGCCTGGCGCGTCTTGTAAGCATCGAAAACGATCTGCGCCACGCTCAGCGTAACGCCTACGATCAACGCCGACAGCAGCACAACCCGTAGCAACTTCACCGACAAGCTGTTCTTGAGTTCCAGCTTCAAAGGGGCATTCCTTGTCTCATGCGGGTGGCCTTCAATATGCCATGAGTATTGGCAATCCCGTGAGGCCAGTCAAAGGAACATTAGGGCTGGAGACGTCTTGGCGGTGGGGAGGGGGGAAAAACCAGATAAAACGGCGGATTTGCTCCGCCGCCTGGGGGGCTCGGCGTACGTGGGGTCAGGCAAAGGCCTTTCCTACGGTGGCCGCTGTTATTGATAGGCTGAAATCTCGATCTTTGGCGGCGCCGGCGGCATCATGTCCTCGCCTGGTTTGCTGGGAGGGCTGGCAGCAGCGCCATCACCGCCACCGCCACCGCCACCCGCCCCGCCGGCGAGGCCTTTCATAAGTCCGGTGATGAGTTGCATCGCCATCTGTCCGCCTGCTTTTCCGATTTCTTCCATCATTGATTCTCCAGAAGCGTGTGGGAGGGTTATTCCTCTCACCGGATGGGTGGCAGTTTCCCTTCCGCGGGTTCCACGATTCTGGGCAGGTCGACGTTGTGGAACACCCACAAAAAAGCCCGGCAATGCCGGGCTCTTTCTACTGCAAGCGTTGCTTAGGCAGTGAAGGTCTTGCCTTCGAACTGCTCAGCCACGAACTTCCAGTTGACCAGGTTCCAGAACGCTTCCACATACTTTGGACGCACGTTGCGGTAGTCGATGTAGTAAGCGTGTTCCCACACGTCGCAGGTCAGCAGCGGGGTGTCGCCGCTGGTCAGCGGGTTGCCGGCACCGATGGTGCTGGCCAGGGCCAGGGAACCGTCAGCCTTTTTCACCAGCCAGCCCCAACCGGAACCGAAGGTGCCGACGGACGTCTTGGTGAACTCTTCCTTGAACTTGTCGAACGAACCGAACGCAGCGTTGATGGCTTCAGCCAGCGCGCCGGTAGGTTGACCGCCGGCGTTTGGCGCCAGGCAGTTCCAGTAGAAGGTGTGGTTCCAGACCTGAGCGGCGTTGTTGAAGATACCGCCCGAAGAGGATTTGACGATCTCTTCCAGGGTCTTGCCTTCGAACTCGGTGCCTGGGACCAGGTTGTTCAGGTTCACGACATAGGTGTTGTGGTGCTTGTCGTGGTGGTATTCCAAGGTTTCCTTGGAAATGTGCGGCTGCAGGGCATCGTGTGCGTAGGGCAGCGGCGGCAATTCGAAAGCCATGATGATTCTCCTAATCAGGTCAGTTGCGGTGAGCGCAAGGCCGATCACGGGCGGCCAAACAAGCGCCGGGGAGTTTGTACTCTTTGCGGCGCAGGGTCCGGATCATAGCACCGGGGGTGCGGCAAAACCACGCAACAACTGTGTGGGATAGAGGTTCCAGAGCGTTTTGGAATATTCATCAACCGCTGATCAATTGATAGGCCACGCTGAACATCATCACCGCCACCAACAGGTCCAGCAGACGCCAGGTGGCAGGGCGTGCCAGCCAGGGTGCCAGCCACGCCGCGCCGAGCGCCAGGGTGGAGAACCACAGCAATGAAGCGCTGGCGGCACCGGCCACATAGGCACCGGGCTCGGTTTGTTGGGCGCCGAGTGAGCCAATCAGCAACACGGTGTCCAGGTACACGTGAGGGTTGAGCAACGTGACGGCCAACGCGCTCAGCAGCACCGCACGCAGTGAGCGCACCTTGAGATTATCCGCCTGGTCCAGGCTCTGTTTCGAACAGGCCCGGCGCAGTGCGCACGTCCCGTACCAGAGCAGAAACGCCGCGCCACCCCAACGTGCGACCGCCAGCAGCACCGGGCTTTGCGCCAGCACCGTCGCCAAACCGAACACCCCGGCAGCCACCAGCAGTGCATCGCACACCACGCACAGCGCCGCCACGGGCAAATGATGTTCACGGCGCAGGCTTTGCGCCAATACAAAAGCATTCTGGGTGCCAATGGCCATGATCAGGCCGAGGGCTACCAGCAGACCGTTCAGATAACTCTGCCACATAGGATTTACTCCGCGTCCGCTGCCAGTTGTTGCAACACCTGCAGGGCGCGCTGGGCATCGGCACGGCCAACTAACAGGTGATCGTGGTAATAGCCGGCAATCACGTTGCAACTGATGCCGGCGCTGCCCAGTGCACTGGCGACCGCGGCGGTCAGGCCCACGGCGTCGAGGGCCGAGTGCACATTCAAGGTGATCCACGCGGCGACATAGTCAAACGCCAGCCCGGCCTGTTGCGCGTGCTGGCGTTCGAGGATCAGCGTCAGGCCTTCCTGCTCGCGGAAACTGCCGATCACCTCGCAACCGGCAGGAATCCGGTGATCGGGCAGGGTGCAGAACACATAGTCACCGTCGTTGAGATGGGGGCTCATGCTGCGCAGCAGGGTTGCCAGAGCGGTTTCGCCAGCCATGGAAGGTTCCTTATAGAGAGAAGCGATGCTGGCTATTCTCATGAGGCAGGCTGTATAAGAAAAACAAATATTGCTGATCGCTCATTAGAGAAACTGATGTTCGACTATAAATTGCTATCCGCGCTGGCGGCGGTGGTGGAACAAGCGGGCTTCGAGCGTGCCGCTCAAGTCCTGGGCCTTTCGCAATCGGCGATCTCCCAGCGCATCAAGTTGCTGGAAGCGCGTATCGGCCAGCCGGTACTGGTGCGCGCCACCCCGCCGACGCCCACCGATATCGGCCGTCGTCTGCTCAACCACGTGCAACAGGTGCGCCTGCTGGAACGTGACCTGCAAAGCCAGGTGCCCGCGCTGGACGACGAAGGCATGCCTGAGCGCCTGCGCATCGCGTTGAACGCCGACAGCCTCGCCACCTGGTGGGCAGAGGCTGTCAGCGGTTTTTGCGCCGAGCAGCATCTGCTGCTGGACCTGGTCGTAGAGGACCAGACCGTGGGCCTCAAGCGCATGCGCGCCGGGGAGGTGGCGGCCTGTATCTGCGCCAGCGAGCGCCCGGTGGCGGGCGCGCGCAGCCTCTTGCTGGGGGCCATGCGCTATCGCGCGTTGGCCAGTCCGGCCTTTATTGCCCGGCACTTTGCGCACGGCGTGCGCGCGGACCAACTGGCGCGTACGCCGGCCTTGGTCTTCGGTCCGGATGATTTCCTGCAACACCGCTACTTGGCATCCCTCGGCGTGGACGGCGGTTTCGAGCACCATTTATGCCCATCCTCCGAAGGTTTTATCCGCCTGACGGAAGCGGGGTTGGGCTGGGGGCTGGTGCCGGAATTGCAGGTACGTGACCAACTGGAAAAGGGCCTATTGGTCGAGTTATTACCAGATAAGCCCATCGATGTGCCGTTGTACTGGCATCATTGGCGCAGTGGCGGGCAACTGCTGGGCTTGTTGACCGACCACTTGGCCCAGGCCTGTGGCCAATGGTTGGTGCCGTTGGAGTGATGGCGCGCGTCAAGGCAACAGCGATGAAAAATGAAAGAACACGGGGTAATACATGAAGATTCTGGTCACCGGCGCAAGCGGCTTCATTGGCGGGCGCTTTGCGCGTTTCGCTTTGGAGCAGGGCCTGGACGTTCGGGTCAACGGGCGACGCGCCGAAGGTGTGGAACACCTGGTCAGGCGCGGCGCCGAGTTTATCCAGGGTGATTTGAATGACGCCGCGCTGGTGCGTGACCTGTGCCGCGATGTCGAAGCCGTGGTGCATTGCGCGGGCGCCGTCGGGCTGTGGGGGCGTTACCAGGACTTCCACCAAGGCAATGTGCTCGTTACCGAGAACGTCGTCGAAGCCTGCCTCAAGCAGCGCGTCGGTCGGTTGGTCCACCTGTCGTCACCGTCGATCTACTTTGATGGCCGCGATCATCTGGGCGTGACCGAAGAACAAGTTCCCAAGCGTTTCAAGCACCCCTATGCCGCCACCAAGTACCTGGCCGAGCAGAAGGTGTTCGGCGCCCAGGAGTTCGGCCTCGAGGTACTGGCCTTGCGCCCGCGCTTCGTGACGGGCGCGGGTGACATGAGTATCTTCCCGCGCTTGCTGAAAATGCAGCGCAAGAACCGCCTGGCGATCGTCGGCGACGGGCTGAACAAGGTCGACTTCACCAGCGTGCACAACCTCAACGAGGCGCTGCTCAGCAGTCTGCTTGCTCCCGGCTCGGCACTCGGCAAGGCCTACAACATCAGCAACGGTGCGCCAGTGCCGGTGTGGGATGTGGTGAACTATGTGATGCGCCAGATGGAAATGCCGCAGGTAACGCGGTATCGGTCCTACGGCCTGTCCTACAGCGTGGCGGCACTTAACGAAGCGTTCTGCGCGATGTGGCCGGGGCGGCCGGAACCCGCGTTGTCTCGCCTGGGCATGCAAGTCATGAACAAAGATTTCACCCTCGACATCAGCCGTGCCAGGCATTATCTGGACTATGAGCCCAAGGTCAGCCTGTGGACCGCCCTCGACGAGTTCTGCAGTTGGTGGAAAGCCCAGGCGCCGGGGATCCAGTAAGCACACAACAGGCAACACTTCGGGAACCGATTTCGGCGTTCCGGGTCGATCAGTGCGCCGGGATCACGGTTTATACTCCCGTCGCTCGCCATTTCACCGATTCAGGGTTGATTCATGCGCAACGATGCTAAAGACGACTTCGACAACGTTCCCAGCCTGCGGGCCGATGTCGGGGATGATGATGATTTCGAGCCTTCTCCCGCCACCTCGGTGCGGTCACGCACCACCAAGGTGGTCAAGGTCAAGAGCGCCAGCACCGGCCCATTGTGGGCCTTGATCGGCGCGTTGCTGATCGCCTTTGCGGGCCTGGCCTGGTGGAGCTTCCAGCAGATCTCCTTGATGGGCCAGCAGTTGGTTGCCACCCAGGAAAGCTTTGCGCGCATCAGCGAAGAAGCGGCGGGGCGCCTGCAGGATATTTCCGGCAAGGTGGTGGCCAGTGAGGCCAGCGTCAACAATGGCAGCGAGGCGCTGAAACTGCAGATCAAGCAACTTGAAAGCCAGTTGCTGGAGCAGGGTAAACAGCAAGTCGGCGTGGCCGGCCAGGCGACCGAGCTGGATAAGCGCCTGGCGCAAATGACGGCCAGCACCACTGAGCTGTCCAACGCCAACAGCAAGCTGCAAGGCCAGGTCCAGGCCCTGACCGACGCAGTGGCAACGCTGAAGGCGGCACAAGGCGATGCGAGCAAGCGCGATAGCGAAATCAAGGAGCTTTCCGCTGACGTGGCGGCCTTGAAGAAACAGGGTAACCCCAGTGCGGCCATCGCCCGTATCGAGCAGGACCTGGTAGTGCTCAAAAGCGCGCAGGATAACCAGCCGGTCAACAGCGATGCGCCCACCAATAAAGAGTTTGATGTGTTCCGCATCCAGACCACGCGCAATATCACCACGTTGCAAAGCCAAGTGCAGACCCTCAACCAGCAACTCAACGCGCCGGCGAAGATCACGCCCCTCGGTCAATAAGGGTGTAATGGCAAATGTCACCACTCGGTGACATTTCCCTTCCCCTTCGTTACTTGCCCCCACCGTGCCCTTGTTTAGACTCCGTTCATCCCACAAAAAATAATAAGGGCCACCCATGACCACGCAACCACTGCCTGCCAGCAGTTGGCTGAACGCGCCTGCTCATCACGCCTGGCTCGCCGCCGAAGGCCAGCGTTTGCTGGCGTTTGCCAAGGCTTCTCGACTGCCCGACGGCTTCGGCAACCTGAACGATAAAGGCCAATTGCCGGCCGATGCGCGCGCCGAAACCATGAACACCGCCCGCATGACCCACAGCTTCGCCATGGCCCACGCCATGGGGTTGCCCGGTTATGCCGAGCTGGTTGAGCACGGGGTTGCCTGCCTCAACGGCCCATTACGCGATGCTGAGCATGGCGGCTGGTTCGCCGCGCCCCACGCCCTCGATGGTAACCGTGGCAAGGCCGCTTACCTGCACGCCTTTGTCGCGCTGGCCGCCAGCTCTGCGGTTGTGGCCGGCGCTCCCGGCGCGCGCACCCTGCTGAACGACGCCATCCATATCATCGACCAGTTTTTCTGGAACGAGGAGGAGGGCGTGATGCTCGAGTCGTTTGCCCAGGACTGGAGCGGCGTCGAGGCCTACCGCGGCGCCAACAGCAACATGCACGCCACCGAGGCCTTCCTCGCCCTCGCCGATGTGACCGGCGATACGCGCTGGCTGGACCGCGCGCTGCGGATCGTCGAGCGTGTGATCCACACCCACGCCGCCGGTAACCAGTTCATGGTGATCGAGCATTTCGACATTTATTGGCAACCTTTGCTCGGCTACAACGAAGACAACCCCGCCGATGGCTTTCGTCCCTATGGCATCACCCCCGGCCACGGCTTCGAGTGGGCGCGGCTGGTGCTGCACCTGGAGGCGGCGCGCCTGCAAGCCGGGCTCGTCACACCAGAATGGTTGGTGACTGACGCCAAGGGCTTGTTCGCCAGTGCCTGTGAATACGCCTGGGCAGTGGATGGCGCCCCCGGCATCGTCTACACGCTGGACTGGAACCATCGTCCAGTGGTGCGCGAACGCCTGCACTGGACCCATGCCGAAGCCAGCGCCGCTGCCCAGGCGTTACTCAAGCGCACGGGCGAGTTGCATTACGAAACCTGGTACCGGCGTTTCTGGGAGTTTTGCGAGGCCCACTTTATTGACCGTCTCCACGGCAGTTGGCACCACGAACTCAGCCCGCACAACCAACCCAGCAGCAACATCTGGGGCGGCAAGCCAGACCTGTACCATGCTTGGCAAGCGGTCGTGCTGCCTGCACTGCCCTTGGCACCGAGTATGGCCAGTGCCATCGGGGCTGGGCTTTATGTCACCAGTTGGTGACATTTGTGCATCCCTTTGTTACCTGCGCCTCAAAAATCCATGTTTAAACTCCGTGCAGCGCAAGCTTAAGACTTGCATGCATAACAACAAGAAAAGGTACTCAGATGAACGCGATTAATCGCCTCGCCGTCGCTATTTCCATTGCCTCGTTGTTTCCCCTCAGTGCATTTGCCGCCGACTCGAAAGGGACGGTTGAAGTTGTGCATTGGTGGACCTCGGGTGGTGAGAAGGCGGCTGTAGATGTCCTGAAGGCCCAAGTTGAGAAAGACGGCTTCACCTGGAAAGACGGTGCCGTCGCAGGTGGCGGTGGCGCCACGGCCATGACCGTGCTGAAAAGCCGCGCGGTCGCCGGCAACCCGCCAGGCGTTGCCCAGATCAAAGGCCCCGACATCCAGGAATGGGCGTCCACCGGCCTGCTCGACACCGACGTGCTCAAAGACGTCGCCAAAGAAGAAAAGTGGGACTCCCTGCTCGACAAGAAAGTCTCCGATACCGTGAAGTACGACGGTGACTACGTCGCCGTACCGGTCAACATCCACCGCGTGAACTGGCTGTGGATCAACCCGGAAGTCTTCAAGAAAGCCGGTATCACCAAGAACCCGACCACCCTCGAAGAATTCTACGCCGCGGGCGACAAGCTGAAGAAAGCCGGCTTCATCGCGCTCGCCCACGGTGGCCAGCCGTGGCAGGACAGCACGGTGTTCGAAGCCGTCGTCCTGTCGGTGATGGGCGCAGATGGCTACAAAAAAGCCCTGGTCGACCTGGATAACGGCGCGCTGACCGGTCCGGAAATGGTCAAGGCCCTGACTGAGCTGAAAAAAGTCGCGACCTACATGGACGTCGACGGTAAAGGCCAGGACTGGAACCTCGAAGCGGGCAAGGTTATCAACGGCAAGGCCGGCATGCAGATCATGGGTGACTGGGCCAAGTCCGAATGGACGGCCGCCAAGAAAGTCGCTGGCAAAGACTACGAGTGCGTAGCCTTCCCAGGCACCGACAAAGCTTTCACCTACAACATCGACTCCCTGGCGGTGTTCAAGCAGAAAGACAAAGGCACGGCTGCGGGTCAGCAGGACATTGCCAAGGTCGTGCTGGGTGAAAACTTCCAGAAAGTCTTCAGCATCAACAAGGGTTCGATCCCTGTGCGTAATGACATGCTGAACAAAATGGACTCCTACGGCTTCGACTCCTGCGCCCAGACCGCCGCCAAGGACTTCCTGACAGACGCCAAGACCGGCGGCCTGCAGCCAAGTATGGCGCACAACATGGCTACCACCCTGGCTGTGCAAGGTGCGTTCTTTGATGTCGTGACCAACTACATCAACGACCCGAAAGCCGACCCGGCCGACACCGCCAAGAAACTCGGCGCTGCGATCAAGTCTGCCAAGTAACACCTTTTGTAGGAGTCGGGTTGCTGTGGCGAGGGAGCTTGCTCCCGCTGGGGTGCGAAGCACCCCCAAAGGCGGAGCGCCTTCGCCACAACACACTGGCTCCGACAGGCTGTAGTCCTTTTTCCCTGTACTGGATTTTCCCATGAGTTCTGTTGCTGTGTTCAGCAAAGCCTCGCCGTTCGATGCACTGCAGCGCTGGCTACCCAAACTGGTGCTGGCGCCCAGCATGTTCATCGTGCTGGTGGGCTTTTACGGCTACATCCTGTGGACGTTTGTACTGTCGTTCACCACATCGACGTTCCTGCCGAGTTACAAATGGGCAGGGCTTGCACAGTACGAGCGCTTGTTCGACAACGATCGCTGGTGGGTCGCGAGCAAGAACCTGGCCTTGTTCGGCGGGATGTTTATCGGCATCACCTTGGTCATCGGCGTGACACTGGCGATCTTCCTCGACCAGAAAATCCGTCGTGAAGGCTTTATCCGCACCATTTACCTGTACCCGATGGCGCTCTCGATGATCGTTACCGGTACCGCCTGGAAATGGCTGCTCAACCCGGGCATGGGCCTGGACAAACTCCTGCGTGACTGGGGCTGGGAAGGCTTCCGTCTCGACTGGCTGATCGACCCGGACCGCGTGGTCTACTGCCTGGTGATCGCCGCTGTCTGGCAAGCCTCGGGCTTCATCATGGCGATGTTCCTCGCCGGCCTGCGTGGCGTTGATCAATCGATCATCCGTGCCGCACAGATCGACGGTGCGAGCCTGCCGCGCATCTACTGGAGCGTGGTGCTGCCAAGCCTGCGTCCGGTGTTCTTCAGTGCGGTGATGATCCTGGCGCACATTGCGATCAAGAGCTTCGACCTGGTGGCGGCGATGACGGCCGGCGGGCCGGGCTACTCGTCCGACCTGCCAGCGATGTTCATGTACTCGTTCACCTTCAGCCGTGGCCAGATGGGCATGGGCTCGGCCAGTGCAATCCTGATGCTCGGTGCGATCCTCGCGATCATCGTGCCTTACCTCTATTCCGAGCTGAGGACCAAACGTAATGACTAGTCTCGCCTCCAAACCTGCCATCAGCCTGAGTCGCATCGCGATCTACGCGGTGCTGATCCTCGCCGTGCTGCTGTACCTGGTGCCGCTGGTGGTGATGCTGCTGACCAGCTTCAAGACCCCGGAAGACATCAGCACCGGCAACCTGCTGAGCTGGCCGACCGTGGTCTCCGGCATCGGCTGGGTCAAGGCCTGGGCCACCGTGGATGGCTACTTCTGGAACTCGATCAAGATCACCGTTCCCGCTGTGCTGATCTCCACCGCCATCGGTGCGTTGAACGGTTATGTGCTGTCGTTCTGGCGCTTCCGCGGTTCGCAGCTGTTCTTCGGTTTGCTGCTGTTCGGCTGCTTCCTGCCGTTCCAGACCGTACTGCTGCCGGCGTCGTTCACCCTCGGCAAGATGGGCCTGGCCAGCACCACCACCGGCCTGGTGTTTGTGCACGTGGTCTATGGGCTGGCGTTCACCACGCTGTTCTTCCGTAACTACTACGTCAGCATTCCGGATGCGCTGATCAAGGCAGCACGCCTGGACGGCGCCGGTTTCTTCACCATCTTCCGTCAGATCATTCTGCCGATGTCCACTCCGATCATCATGGTCTGCCTGATCTGGCAGTTCACCCAGATCTGGAACGACTTCCTGTTTGGTGTGGTGTTCTCGAGCGGCGACTCCCAGCCCATCACGGTGGCGCTGAACAACCTGGTCAACACCAGCACCGGGGCCAAGGAATATAACGTGGATATGGCGGCGGCGATGATCGCCGGGCTGCCGACCCTGCTGGTCTATGTGATCGCAGGCAAGTATTTCGTGCGCGGCCTCACGGCCGGCGCGGTCAAGGGGTAATCATGGCTACGCTTGAACTTCGCAATGTAAACAAGACCTATGGCGCCGGCCTGCCCGACACCTTGAAGAACATCGAACTGTCGATCAAGGAAGGCGAGTTCCTGATCCTGGTCGGCCCTTCGGGGTGCGGTAAATCCACGCTGATGAACTGCATCGCCGGCCTGGAAACCATCACCGGCGGCGCGATCATGATCGGCGACCAGGACGTGAGCGGCATGAGCCCCAAGGACCGTGACATCGCCATGGTGTTCCAGTCCTACGCGCTGTACCCGACCATGAGCGTGCGCCAGAACATCGAGTTCGGCCTCAAGATCCGCAAGATGGCCCAGGCGGACATCGACGCCGAAGTGGCGCGCGTGGCCAAGCTGCTGCAGATCGAACACCTGCTCAACCGCAAGCCGGGTCAACTGTCCGGTGGCCAGCAACAGCGCGTGGCCATGGGCCGGGCGCTGGCGCGTCGGCCGAAGATCTACCTGTTCGACGAGCCGCTGTCCAACCTCGACGCCAAGCTGCGCGTCGAGATGCGCACCGAAATGAAACTGATGCACCAGCGCCTCAAGACCACCACGGTCTACGTGACCCACGACCAGATCGAAGCGATGACCCTGGGCGACAAAGTGGCGGTGATGAAGGACGGCATCATCCAACAATTCGGCACGCCGAAAGAAATTTACAACGACCCGGCCAACCTGTTTGTGGCAAGCTTTATCGGTTCACCACCAATGAACTTCGTTCCTATGCGCCTAAAACGCAAGGAAGGTCGTTTGGTCGCGCTGCTCGACAGCGGCCAGGCCCGTTGCGAATTGCCGTTAGGCATGAACGACGCAGGCCTGGAGGACCGTGATGTGATTCTGGGCCTGCGTCCGGAGCAGATCGTGTTGGCGGCGGGCGAGGGCAACGGTTCGTCGAGCATTCGCGCTGAAGTCCAGGTCACCGAACCGACCGGTCCGGACACCCTGGTGTTCGTGCAGCTCAATGACACCAAGGTCTGCTGCCGTTTGGCGCCGGATGTGGCGCCCCAGGTCGGCGAGACCCTGACCCTGCAATTTGATCCGGCCAAGGTATTGCTGTTCGACGCCAACACTGGCGAACGCCTAGGCACTGCTTCTTCATTGCCCGCACAGGGGCATGCCGACAACGTGGCCCAATTCAAAGGCCGCTGAAGCAGCTAAGTTGTTGTTTTAAATAAAAAAGTAACCCGCGTTAGATAAAAACAGTTTAATAACAATAAAGACGAGGATGTAGGGATGAAAAAGCAACACAACAACACTCGGCTGATCTGCCAAATGTCAGCTGCAGCAGCCCTGGTTTTGTCCGCCAATGCGATGGCGGCCGATGCATTCAGTGCCGACTCCAAGTGGATGACCGGCGATTGGGGTGGTGAGCGTACCAAGCTGATCGAGCAAGGTATCGACATCAAGGCTGACTACGTAGGGGAAATGGGCGCCAACCTGCGCGGCGGCTACAACGACGACAGGACCGGCCGTTACTCTGACCAGTTCGGTCTGGGCGTAGCACTGGACCTGCAAAAGCTGTGGGGCTGGGATAACACCCAGGCCAAGATCCAGTTTACCAACCGTAATGGCCAGAACATCTCCAACGACCGCATTGGCGACCCGCGTGCCGGCACGCTGAGTTCGTCCATGGAAGTCTACGGCCGTGGCCACATGGTGCGTCTGACCCAGTTCTGGATCCAGCACCAGATGTTCGACAACAAGTTGGACGTGAAACTCGGTTACTTCGGTGAAGGCGAAGACTTCAACACCTTCCCATGCGACTTCCAGAACCTGTCGTTCTGCGGCTCGCAGGTCGGTAACTATGTGAACACCTGGTACAACTGGCCCGTCAGCCAGGCCGCGATCCGCGTGAAATACAACATCACGCCTGAGCTGTATGCGCAAATCGGTGCGTACAACCAGAACCCATCGCAGCTCGAGCACGGCAATGGCTTCAAGCTCAGCGGCAGCGGCACCAAAGGTACCGTGATTCCGGTGGAATTGGTCTGGTCGCCGAAGGTTAATAACCTGCCGGGCGAATACCGTGTGGGTTACTACAAAAGTGCCGCCGATGCCTCTGACGTACGTGAAGACGTGAACGGCAACGATGCCGCTACCACGGGTGCTGCATACCGTACCCACAGCAGCAAGAAAGGCTACTGGTTCGTTGCCCAGCAACAACTCACCACGCACAACGGCGACGCTTCGCGTGGCCTGAACATCGCGGCCAACGCGACCTTCCACGACAAGGAAACCAACCTGGTCGACAACTACCAGTCGTTGATGCTGGTGTACAAAGGCCCATTCGATGCGCGTCCAAAAGACGACGTGGGTATTGGTGCCGCGCGTCTGCACGTCAACGACGACGTGAAGAAAAACGCCGAACTGCTCAACGTCGCCAATGGCGTGAACGACTACGACAACGCGCTGTTCTCGCCGATCCGCGAAACCGAGTACAACTTCGAAATCAACTACGGCTTCCACGTCACCAACTGGCTGACCGTGCGTCCCAACCTGCAATACGTCGTCCAACCGGGCGGCGTGGATAAAGTCGACAACGCGCTGGTGGCGGGCCTGAAAATTCAGTCTACGTTCTAACGCTGTTGCGATAAGCTCCTTCTCTCTGTGCGCATTTTGCGGGTAGCCATGGCTATCCGCTTTTTTTTGGGTTGCATTGTGAAGATATTCAGGACCGTGGCACATGCATGAGCAACCGCTGCAACGCTTTTTCAAATCCCTGCGCGAGCGTCCGGTGTTCGCCTGGGAGCGCTTCCAGATGCGCGACGTGCTGGTGATCGACCACCCGCTGTGCCAGGCGGTGTTCAGTCGCCAGGGCGCGCAACTGTTGCATTTCCAGCCCCGTGGCCAAAAACCCTGGCTGTGGTGTGCAGCCAAGTGGCCGCAAGTCGGCGCGATCCGTGGTGGCGTACCGGTGTGCTGGCCGTGGTATGGCCGCCATCCGAGTGAGAATGCCTGGCCGTCACATGGCTGGGCGCGCTTGATCGACTGGAAACTGCTCGACAGCAGCACCGACGATGACGGCGTGCGCCTGCACTGGCAATTGCAGCTGTGCGACTGGCAGGTCGACCTCCACGCGCACTTGGGCGACACCCTGGAATTGCGCCTGAGCACCGAGCATCAGGATGAGCTGCCGTGCCAATTGAGCCATGCGTTGCATGCTTACTGGCGTATTGGTCACGTTGACGAGATAGCGCTGTCTGGGCTCGACGGTGCGCAGGGTTACGACCAGCTCAATCGCCAGGTTTGCCAGCAGGAAGGCGAGCTGCGGGTGGAGGGCGGGTGCCAGCGGGTGTTCCATCACGAAGGCGAATTGCAGCTCAAGGACCACGCCTGGCAGCGTGAACTGTGCATCGACACCGGCGACAGCGCCGACACGGTGGTGTGGCACCCAGGCAGTCGGCCGTTGTTAGGCGTGAGCTTCAACGAGGCGTCGGGTTTTGTGTGCGTGGAGTCGGCGATGGCGGGGGCCAGTTTGGCGCCGGGGGAGCGGGCGCATCTCAGTTTGCAGGCGCGGGCTGGGGTTTAGCGGTGTGGTTGATGGCCTCATCGGGGGCAAGCCCCCTCCCACATTTGAAGGTATTCACAAATTAAACTGTGGGAGGGGGCTTGCCCCCGATGAGGCCAGTGAAGCCAACACACAGGCTGGCTCAGTTAAACTCATCCCCAACCGGGTACCGGCTGTCATTCAAACTCTCTTTGATCTTGCGCAAATGCGGCTGGAAATCCACGCCACGGCGCAAGGTCATGCCGGTTGCCAGCACATCCAGCACCGTCAATTGGATGATCCGCGAGGTCATCGGCATATAGATGTCGGTGTCTTCCGGCAGCGGAATGTTCAGGCTCACGGTACTGGCCTTGGCCAGCGGTGAGTTCTCAGCCGTCACGCCCAGCACTGACGCGCCGTTTTCCCGCGCGATACGCGCCACTTCCACGAGCTCACGGGTACGCCCGGTGTAGGAAATGATCACGAACAACTCGCCCGTGTGTGCCACCGACGCGATCATGCGCTGCATCAGCACGTCCGCGTGCGCGGTCACGGCCAGGTTGAAGCGGAAAAACTTGTGCAGCGCATCCATGGCCACCGGGGCCGAAGCGCCCAGGCCGAAGAAGTGGATTTGCCGTGCCTGGATCAACAGGTCCACGGCCTTGCTGATCAGCGCGGGGTCCAGGGCCTGGCAGGCGCTGTCCAGGGACGCAATGGCGCTGCCAAAGATCTTCTGGGTGTAGGCCTCAGGGTTATCATCGGCCTCCACTGCACGGCTGACATACGCGGCGCCACTGGCCAGGCTTTGCGCCAGTTGCAATTTAAGTTCAGGGTAACCGCTGACGCCGAACGAACGGCAGAAACGGTTGACCGTCGGTTCACTGACCGAGGCCGCCTGGGCGAGGGCGGCGATAGAGAAGCGGGTCGCCTGCTGCGGGTTGAGCAGGATGACCTCGGCGACTTTTTTCTCGGCCTTGTTCAATTCTTCGAGGCGGTTCCGGATCTGTTCCAGAAGATTTCGCACGCGGTCCATTCAGTCTTTCCTTCGGGCGACGATGCAAATTAGGGTGGTAACCAATCGATAAGTGGTCTTTTGCGGTGGCCTATCCTACTGAGGGTAGCTGAACACCACCACTCGGAATGCGTATTTCGGGAAAATGTTGTGGTTATTACTACATTTTTCCTTGAGTGATGCCTTGAAAAAAGGTATTTGTAGCTTAACTTGATAAAAGAACAAACATCATGCCTTCGATAACCGTAGAACCCTGCACCTTTGCCCTGTTTGGCGCCTTGGGTGATCTGGCGCTGCGCAAGTTATTTCCTGCCCTCTACCAACTTGATGGCGCGGGGCTCCTGCACGATGACACGCGCATCCTGGCCCTGGCCCGTGAAGCCGGTTCCGAGCAACAGCACCTGGCGCACATCGAACAAGCACTGCGCAAATACGTTGGCAAGGAACTGGACGAAACCATCGCCCAGCGTTTCCTGGCGCGCCTGACCTATGTTCACGTCGACTTCATGAAAGCCGATGACTACGTGGCCCTGGCGGAAATCGCCGGCACTGCGCAACGCCTGATCGCCTACTTCGCCACCCCGGCGGCGGTGTACGGCGCGATCTGCGAGAACCTGTCCAAGGTCGGCCTGGCGGAAAACACCCGCGTGGTGCTGGAAAAACCCATCGGTTCGGACCTGGAGTCCTCGCGCAAGGTCAACGATGCCGTGGCGCAGTTTTTCCCGGAGAACCGCACCTACCGCATCGACCACTACCTGGGCAAAGAGACCGTCCAGAACCTGATCGCCCTGCGTTTCGCCAACAGCCTGTTCGAAACCCAGTGGAACCAGAATTACATCTCCCACGTGGAAATCACCGTGGCCGAGCAGGTCGGTATCGAAGGCCGTTGGGGTTATTTCGACAAGGCCGGCCAACTGCGTGACATGATCCAGAACCACCTGCTGCAACTGCTTTGCCTGATTGCCATGGACCCGCCGGCCGACCTGTCCGCCGACAGCATCCGCGACGAGAAGGTCAAGGTACTCAAGGCCCTGGCGCCGATCAGCCCGGATGGCCTGACCACCCAAGTGGTACGCGGCCAGTACATCGCCGGCTACAGCGCCGGCAAGCCGGTGCCGGGTTACCTGGAAGAAGAGAACTCCAACACCCAGAGCGACACCGAGACCTTCGTCGCCCTGCGTGCCGATATCCGCAACTGGCGATGGGCCGGGGTGCCGTTCTACCTGCGCACCGGCAAGCGTATGCCGCAAAAGCTGTCGCAGATCGTCATCCACTTCAAGGAACCGTCCCACTACATCTTCGCCCCCGAGCAGCGCCTGCAGATCAGCAACAAACTGATCATCCGCCTGCAGCCGGACGAAGGTATTTCCTTGCGCGTGATGACCAAGGAGCAGGGCCTGGACAAGGGCATGCAACTGCGCAGCGGCCCGCTGCAACTGAATTTTTCCGACACCTACCGCAGTGCCCGTATCCCGGATGCCTACGAGCGGTTGTTGCTGGAAGTGATGCGCGGCAATCAGAACCTGTTTGTTCGCAAAGATGAAATCGAAGCCGCGTGGAAGTGGTGTGACCAGTTGATTGCCGGGTGGAAAAAGTCCGGTGATGCGCCCAAGCCGTACGCGGCGGGTTCCTGGGGGCCGATGAGCTCGATTGCACTGATCACGCGGGATGGGAGGTCGTGGTATGGCGATATCTGAATTGAAACTGCCTCAGGGTGTGACGGCCCATGAGTACCGTACGTCTGCCTTGTTGGCGGACGGCCTGGCCAATGACGTGGCCGAACAACTGCGCGAGGCCATCAGTGCGCGTGGCGAAGCGACGCTGGTCGTCTCCGGCGGCCGTAGCCCCGTCGCGTTTTTCCAGAACCTGGCCAAGCAAGGCCTGGACTGGTCCAAGGTCACCGTTACCCTGGCCGATGAGCGCTGGGTACCGGTGGAGCACGCGGACAGCAACGCCGGTTTGCTCAAAGCAAACCTGTTGCAAGGCCCGGCGGCCAAGGCCAAGTTCCTCAGCCTCTACAGCGCTGCGGCCAACCTTGAAGAGGCCGCCGAACAGGCCGATCGCCTGCTGGCCGAGCTGCCCGCCATTGATGTGCTGGTATTGGGCATGGGCGATGACGGCCACACCGCATCGCTGTTTCCCAACAGTCCGAACCTCGCTGAAGCACTGCAGGCCGACGGTACCCGCCGTTGCTGGCCGATGCTGGCGCCGACCGTGCCGCACCAGCGCCTGACCATGAGTCGCGCGTTGCTGGCCACGGCGAACTACACCGTGCTGTCGATTTCCGGCAGTTCGAAGTTGACCACCTTGAGCGCCGCGCTGGCCAGCAACGACGTTGCTGCCATGCCGATTCGCGCGTTTTTGCAACCCACATTAGAGATTTACTGGTGCCCATGAGCCAAGGATCAGCCGCTATGAAAAGCCCTCAACCGACCGTGTCCATGGCGGATAAAGTTGCCCTGATCGACAGCCTCTGCGCCAAGGCGCGGATCCTGCCCGTGATCACCATCGCCCGCGAACAGGACATCCTGCCGCTGGCCGATGCCCTGGCAGCCGGTGGTTTGACCGCATTGGAAGTGACCCTGCGTTCCGAGTTCGGCCTCAAGGCCATTCAGGTGCTGCGTGAGCAACGTCCTGAACTATGCACCGGTGCCGGCACCGTACTCGACCGTCACATGCTCGAAGCGGCCGAAGTGGCCGGTTCGCAATTCATCGTCACCCCTGGCATTACCCGCGACTTGCTGGAAGCCTCGGTGCACAGCCCGATCCCGCTGCTGCCGGGCATCAGCAATGCCTCGGGCATCATGGAAGGCTATGGCCTGGGCTACCGCCGCTTCAAGCTGTTCCCGGCCGAAGTCAGCGGCGGCGTCGCGGCCATCAAGGCCCTGGGCGGCCCGTTCGGCGAAGTGAAGTTCTGCCCGACCGGCGGCGTGGGCCCGGCCAACATCAAAAACTACATGGCGTTGAAAAACGTGATGTGCGTGGGCGGTAGCTGGATGCTGGACCCGGAATGGGTCAAGAACGGCGACTGGGCCCGCATCCAGGAAGTCACCGCGCAGGCGCTGGCGCTGGCGCTGCTGGATTGAGCTGATTTACCGAATCGTTGTTGCTGTGCTTAACGGCATTTTTGCGGCGCACTTGGTCGGTGTGCCGCTTTTTTTTTGCCTGCAGAAAACTTGAATTCAACGCCGCTCCCACATTTTTAGTCTGCGTTCAGTTGGGTAATCGCGTTCACCAACACGCTGATGTCCGCAGCTGAAGTCACTAGCCCCGGCGTTACCCGGATACACGTGCCAAATGCTGCACCGACACGCGTGGTAGTAAACAAGTCAAAGTCCCTGAGCAACCGATCCACCATCACCTGCTGGTCCCTTCCGACAAACTTGAACGCCGTAATCCCGCAATACAACCTGGGATCATCCGGCGTCAGCACTTCAATCCCTGGCAAAGCCCGCACTTGGTTCACCCACAAATCCCGCAGGTAATTAACCCGCGCACCCTTGGCCGCCGAGCCACCCAACTTCCGGTGCTCTTCAAACACCAATGGCAGTGTCATCAGCGCCGGAAAGTTCGGCGTGCTGTAGGACGTGCGTGCGCGTACGTCGGTAGCCGGGTAGTGAAACTCGCCCATGTCCGGGTCGATATCGGCCAGGCGCTCCGGGGCGATGTACAGAAAGCCCAGGGTCAGCGGCGCGCCGATCCATTTGTGCAGGTTGAAACCGGCAAACTGAATGCCTAACTCGGCGAGGTTGAACTCGATTTGGCCCAGGGCATGGGCGCCATCGAGGATCACGTCGATATCATGCTCGCGCGCCGCCTGGGCAATCGCGGCAACGGGCATGACCAGCCCGGTGCGGTGGGTGACGTGGGTCAGCGCCATCAACTTGAGGCGCGGGTTCTGAGTGAACGCGTCACGATAGGTTTGCACGAGGCTGTCGAAACTGGCCGGGTGAGTGTGGGACAGTTCGATCACCTCCACGCCACGGTAACTCGCCAACCAGCGCATGGCCCCTTTGACCGTGTCGTACTCCAGGTCGCTGATCAGCACCTGGTCACCCGGTTGCAGGCAGTTGTAGTTGCGGATCAGTGATTGCAAGGCTTCGGTGGCGTTACGGGTAAACGCCAGCGATTCGGGATCAGCCTCCATCAGCTCGCCGAGTTGTCGACGAATCTCCACATTCTCACCCTGCTCGAACGTCTGACGCACATACAGCGAGTTACTGCGGTTGATAAACGCAACCTGCTCCAGATAGTGCGTTTGCACCGCGTGGCTCATGCGGCCGAAATAGCCGTTTTCCAGATTGATCGGGCCGGGCTCCAGCGCATAGCGCTGCGCGACGGCCTGCCAGTGACGTTCGTTGTCTGCATTCCGTGGCATAGGTGGCTCTTAATGACGAGGGGCGGGCTTGCCGTGTTTGGCGCGCAGGGGTTCAAGCAGTTCAGACAAACCGTTGCTGTCGATTTCCTGCATCAACGCCAGCAAACCGCCGAGTTCACCGTGTGGGAAACCCTCGCGGGCGAACCAGTTCAGGTAAGGGCCGGGCAGGTCGGCGATGATCCGTCCCTTGTATTTGCCGAAGGGCATTTCGCGGGTGATCAGCAGTTCGAGTTTTTCCGGGTTCATGAGCTTCAGGCGGTAGAGGCGAGGTCTTCGAAAATACAGGCATTCTGCATGAAGGCCAAATGACAGATCATGCAAATAACGTACATACAGATGGTTCAATAATTCGTAAGCTATTGATAATTAATAGAAAAGTTGTTTATCAAAACCTGGCACGGGCGCTGCAATTACTAAGACACGTTTCTAAACCCGCACAAGGAATTGAAAAATGACTGACATCAACAAAGAATCGATCTCCGTACTCAACGACCTGATCGAGACCAGCAAAGACGGCCAGAAAGGCTTCGCGACTTGTGCTGAAGACATCAAGCATCCAGAGCTCAAAGCCCTGTTTGTGAAACGTTCTGCTGACTGTGCTACTGCGGCTGCCGAGCTGCAGACCGCTGTTCGTGCTCTGGGTGGCGATCCGGAAGAGTCCGGCAGCGTTGCCGGCGCCCTGCACCGTGGCTGGGTCGACGTGAAGTCGATGGTCACCGGTAAAGATGAAGAGGCCGTGCTGAACGAAGCCGAGCGCGGTGAAGACCACGCCCTGAAGGCTTACAAGGAAGCGATCGAGAAGATCAACAAGCACAACCTGCTGGGCATTCGTGACCTGGTTGAGCGTCAGTTCCACGGCGCACAACGCAACCACGACCAAGTGAAAGCCCTGCGTAACCAGGCTCGCGCCCAGTCGTAAGCCCTGTGCTGTAAATGCTGTAAGAAATGTGGGAGGGGGCTTGCCCCCGATTGCGGAGTGTCAATCACTGCATCTTGTGACTGATCTACCGCTATCGGGGCAAGCCCCCTCCCACATTCGTATTGCATAAGTTTTAGCCAATGCTGATCGGCGGCAACTCGGTCAGGGTCACGACTTGCTGCTTACGCGGCGCCAGAATTTCCGCCTCGCCGTCCACCACCAACTCATCGCGCTGGTTGAATACACGGGTGGCAATGCGCACGCGGAACTTTGGCAGTTTTTCGAGGATTTCCAGGCGCACCGTCAGCGTGTCGCCGATCTTCACCGGCTTCTGGAAGGTCATCTGCTGGCCGATATAGATCGTGCCCGGCCCAGGCAACTCACAGGCCACTGCCGCACTGATCAGGGCGCCGCTGAACATGCCGTGGGCGATACGCTCCTTGAACATGGTCGCCTTGGCGTATTCGGCATCCAAATGCACCGGATTGTGGTCACCGGACATCGCGGCGAACAGCTGGATATCGCGCTCTTCCACCAATTTGCTGTAGCTGGCGGTCTGGCCGACTTCGAGGGCTTCGTACGGGGTGTTGGTTACCTGGGTCATCTAAAGGTGCATCCTGTGGCTAATCGGTAATTTAACTGTTTGATTTTAAGTGAGAATTCATTCGCAGTGGGCGGGCCTGTGCAAGGTCAGGGCCTGGTCGAGCCACGTCAGCACATCCGCGGTGACGTCATCGCGGTTGGTCTCATTGAACACTTCGTGACGCGCCTGCGGGTAAATAGTCAATTGCAGGTGCTGGCAGCCGGCTTCACGCAGGGCGTGGGCCAGGTGTTTGAGACGCTTGCCCTCACTCACCGGATCACATTCGCCGCCCATCACCAGGATCGGCAGGCCGGGATCGATCTGCGCGAGATTGGACGCTTTGCTGATTTGCTGCAAGCCGCCGAGCAGGTCTATCCACAGCTGGTTGGTGCAGCGGAACCCACACAGTGGGTCGTTGATGTACCTGTCGACTTCCGCCGGGTCGCGGCTGAGCCAGTCGAAAGCAGTGCGATTGGGTTTGAACGCCTTGTTGAACGATCCAAACGACAGGAACTCGATCAGCGCACTGCGCCCACGCAAGCCCTGGCGCAGGCGCTCGGCCCGTGCGATCACCCGCGCGGCGCGGTACAGCGCCACCGGCTGGAAATTCGAACCGCTGAGGATCGCCCCGTTCAGGCTGGCGCTGTGGTGCACCAAGTAGGCCTGGGCGATGTAACTGCCCATGCTGTGGCCGAGCAGAATGATCGGTAACCCCGGCTGCTGCTGGCCGATATGCTGGTTGAGGCTGGCCAGGTCGCCCACCACCTTGTTCCAGCCGTCCTTCTCTGCGTACAGACCCAACGTGCCTTCATCGGCGGTACGGCCGTGGCCACGCTGGTCCAGCGCGTAAAGGCCGTAGCCGGCACCGCACAAGGCTTCGGCCAGGCGTGCGTAGCGCCCGCTGTGCTCGGCCATCCCATGGGAGAGCATCACCAGGGCCTTGGGCGGACCGTCAGGCATCCATTGATTGACGTACAGGCGGCAGCGGTCATTCGCGGTCAGCCAGAAGGTGCTGTGGTTCATGGCGGTTCCTTTTCTCAAGGTCTGCTCAAGGTCTGCTCAAGGTCTGCTCAAGGTCTGGTCAGATTCGTTCCAGTGTATAGCTCATCCCAAGGGAAGCGTCTGATCAGTGCAGGGCCTTGTAGGAAGATTCACGCAGTTAATGACGCTCTTTCCTGTATTTGCCTGTTTGGCCATAGCTGCTAACGTCCCCTGAGCTCCGCTTTTTATAGATGTAGAGGTTTTACACCAGCAGCGGCCGGACACACTCAGGTAAGAGGACAAGAATAATGCAACCTGATTTCTGGAATGACAAACGCGCGGCGGGCGTACCCAATGACATCGATCTCGCGGCCTACAAGTCGGTGATCGAAGTCTTCGAGCGCTCCTGCAAGGCCTTTGCCGACCGTCCGGCATTCAGCAACATGGGCATCACCCTGACCTACGCCGAGCTTGAACGCCAGAGCGCGGCGTTCGCCGGCTACCTGCAGCAGCACACCGACCTCAAGCCGGGCGAGCGCATCGCGGTGCAGATGCCCAACGTGCTGCATTACCCGGTTGCCGTGTTCGGTGCCTTGCGCGCCGGGCTGATCGTGGTCAACACCAATCCGCTGTACACCCCGCGCGAGATGCGTCACCAGTTTAAGGATGCCGGTGTGCGTGCGTTGGTCTACCTCAACCTCTTCGGTTCGCGGGTGCAAGAGGTGTGCAGCGACACCGAGATCGACTACCTGATCGAAGCCAAGATGGGCGACTTCATGCCCGCCGCCAAGGGTTGGCTGGTGAACACCCTGGTCGACAAGGTCAAGAAGATGGTCCCGGCCTACAGCCTGCCGCGCGCGGTGTCGTTCAAGCGCGCCCTGCGCATGGGCGCGGGCCTGGGCGTGACCCGCCACCCGGTGACCCTGGATGACATCGCCGTGCTGCAATACACCGGCGGCACCACTGGCCTGGCCAAGGGCGCAATGCTCACCCACGGCAACCTGGTGGCAAACATGCAACAGGTGCGCGCCTGCATGTCCCAGACCGGCGAGGACGGCCATCCACTGATCAAGGAAGGGCAGGAGGTGATGATCGCGCCGCTGCCGCTGTACCACATCTATGCTTTCACCGCGAATTGCATGTGCATGATGGTGTCCGGCAATCACAACGTGCTGATCACCAACCCGCGCGACATCGGCGGCTTTATCAAGGAGCTTAAAAAGTGGCGCTTTACCGGGCTGCTGGGGCTCAACACGCTGTTTGTGGCCTTGATGGACCACCCGGATTTCAAAAGCCTGGATTTTTCCCACCTCAAGCTCACCAACTCCGGCGGCACCGCGCTGATCAAGGCCACGGCCGAGCGCTGGGAGCAGATCACCGGCTGTGCGATAGGCGAGGGCTACGGCCTCACCGAAACGTCCCCTGTGGCCAGCACCAACCCCTACGGCAACAAATCACGCCTGGGCACCGTGGGCATTCCCGTGCCCGCCACGGCAATGAAGGTGATTGATGACCAGGGCCTCGAACTGCCCTTGGGTGAACGCGGCGAGCTGTGCATCAAGGGCCCGCAAGTGATGAAGGGCTACTGGCAGCAACCGGCTGCCACCGCCGAAGCGCTGGACGCCGAAGGTTGGCTGAAGACCGGCGACATTGCAGTGATCGATGACGATGGCTTTGTGCGCATTGTCGACCGCAAGAAGGACCTGATCATCGTCTCGGGCTTCAACGTGTACCCCAACGAGATCGAAGACGTGGTGATGGCTCACCCGGCGGTGGCCAACTGTGCCGTGATCGGCGTACCGGATGATCGCACCGGCGAGGCGGTGAAGCTGTTTGTGGTGGCGCGTGCGCAAGGGGTGAGCCTTGAGGAATTGAAGGCGTACTGCAAGACCAACTTCACGGGGTACAAGGTGCCCAAGCATATTGTGTTGCGTGAGTCGTTGCCGATGACGCCGGTTGGCAAGATTTTGCGGCGTGAGTTGCGCGATATTGCCTGATCTGAAATGCGCTGAAAAAAAGTGGGAGGGGGCTTGCCCCCGATGGCGGTGGGTCAGTCACCAGATGTGTAGACTGAACCACTACCATCGGGGGCAAGCCCCCTCCCACATTTGTACTGTGTTGTTCTGAAAGCCCCGTTCCAGAGCCATTTATGCCGCTATTTTGGCTTGGTTTAAAGTGTGACCAAATATTGTAGGACAGTCGTGTTTATGACCGTGGTCCCCTCTTTTGGCTCTAGGCGGCCCTTGGCAAAGCTGCTACTCTCGGCGCGCTTTGTGACGTCTCGGCCTGCTTGAAAGCGCCAGATTCACCTAAAAAAAACATACACCAATAATAATCGCATCAAATGCGATGATGAATTCGCGTCGCTGACGTCGCTGAGGAGTGGGCTTCCATGAACGAAGACTTTTGGAAGGATAAGTACCCCGCCGGGATTGCTGCACAAATCAATCCAGACGAGTATCCGAATATTCAGGCGGTACTGAAGCAGTCCTGCCAGCGCTTCGCCAACAAACCGGCTTTCAGCAACCTGGGCAAGACAATCACCTACGGTGAATTGTATGAATTGTCCGGCGCCTTCGCCGCGTACCTGCAGCAACATACCGACTTGAAGCCCGGCGACCGCATCGCCGTGCAGTTGCCCAACGTCCTCCAGTACCCGGTTGCCGTATTCGGTGCCATCCGCGCCGGCCTGATCGTGGTCAACACCAACCCGCTGTACACCGCGCGGGAAATGGAACACCAATTCAACGACTCCGGGGCCAAGGCCTTGGTCTGCCTGGCCAACATGGCTCACCTGGCGGAAAAGGTCGTGCCCAAGACCGCCATCAAGCACGTGATCGTCACTGAAGTCGCTGACCTGTTGCCGCCGCTCAAGCGCCTGCTGATCAACAGCGTCATCAAGTACGTGAAGAAAATGGTCCCGGCGTTTCACTTGCCCAAGGCGATCAAGTTCAACGACGTGTTGGCCAAGGGGCATGGCCAGCCGGTCAGCGACGCCAACCCGGCCAGCGGCGATGTAGCCGTGCTGCAATACACCGGCGGCACCACCGGCGTGGCGAAGGGCGCGATGCTCACTCACCGCAACCTGGTCGCGAACATGCTGCAATGCAAGGCGCTGATGGGTTCCAACCTCAACGAAGGTTGCGAGATCCTGATCACGCCGCTGCCGCTGTACCACATCTACGCGTTCACCTTTCATTGCATGGCGATGATGCTGATCGGCAACCACAACATCCTGATCAGCAACCCGCGCGACCTGCCGGCGATGGTCAAGGAGCTGTCGAAGTGGAAGTTCAGCGGCTTTGTCGGCTTGAACACCCTGTTCGTCGCGCTGTGCAACAACGAAGCCTTCCGCAAGCTGGACTTCTCCGCGCTGAAAGTCACCCTGTCGGGCGGTATGGCGTTGCAACTGGCAGCCGCTGAACGCTGGAAGGCCGTGACCGGCTGTGGCATCTGCGAAGGCTACGGCATGACCGAAACCAGCCCAGTGGCTACCGTGAACCCGATCCAGCACATTCAGATCGGCACCATCGGCATTCCCGTGCCGTCCACCGTGTGTAAAGTCATCGCCGACGACGGCACCGAACTCGCACTGGGTGAAACCGGCGAGCTCTGCGTCAAGGGTCCGCAAGTGATGAAGGGCTACTGGCAGCGCCAGGAAGCCACCGACGAGATGCTCGACAGCGAAGGCTGGCTGAAGACCGGTGACATCGCGATCATCCAGCCCGACGGCTATATGCGCATTGTCGACCGCAAGAAAGACATGATCCTGGTCTCGGGCTTCAACGTGTACCCCAACGAGCTGGAAGACGTGTTGGCGGGCTTGCCGGGCGTGCTGCAGTGCGCGGCCATCGGCGTGCCGGACGAGAAGTCCGGGGAGCACATCAAGCTGTTTATCGTGGTCAAGCCAGGCGCAACCCTGACCAAGGAGCAGGTGATGGAGCACATGCGCGCCAATGTCACCGCCTACAAAGTGCCCAGGGCCGTGGAGTTCCGCGATGCGTTGCCGACCACCAACGTGGGCAAGATCCTGCGGCGTGAGTTGCGCGATGAAGAGTTGAAGAAGCTCGGTCTGAAAAAGTAACGCTATACCCATGTGGGAGGGGGGTTGCCCCCGATAGCGGTGTATCAGTCAGCAATCGGTAGCTGACACACCGCCATCGGGGGCAAGCCCCCTCCCACATTTTTTATGCGTTTTCTACAGGGCGAACTGCGCGAAGCTCACACCGGCGCCTGCAGGGCGCACATCCTTCAAGAACGAATCCTTATCCGCGCTCAGCTCCAGCGTGATCTCCGGCTTGCGCTTGCCCGCGTTGCGCACCACTAGGCCTTCAAGATTCTCGCGCAGGAACACCGTCGGCACCTTCAGGTGCAGCAACTGGTCGGTCTCGGCGTTATGCATCAACAGATGAATCCACTCGTACTGGCCCACGCCAATCCGCACCACCGGCAAGTCGAACCACCAGATGTTGCGTTTGCTGTCCAGGTCGGTGAAGTGGCAGTTGTTGACGCCGAGTACGGCACCGCCCAGTTCAGTGTTTCTGCGGGCGATGGCCTGTGCTTTATTGAGTTTCATAACCTTCCTACGGGATCTGTTATTCAGCGTTATAGCCTGAATGTGCCGGGCATTCTCGTGGGTTGGCCGCAAAACATAAAGCCAAACCTGCAACCGGCGATGAAATGCCTGCGCAAAAATAATTGAAACTCTGCCGAATGGCCTCGGGTCAATCTTTACGTAATGACCAAAAACCATCGATTGTTTCAGGAGAAATACCATGAGCAGTACATCCGATAAGGTTAAAGGCGTAGCGAACGAAGCGGTCGGCAACATTAAGCAAGGCGTCGGTAAAGTCACCGGCAACGACAAACTGCGCGCTGAAGGCGTGGTGCAGGAAAAGAAAGGCGAAGTTCAGAAAGCTGTCGGCGATACCAAAGACGCCGTGAAAAAAGCGACCAAGTAAGCCTGAATCGCTGGCTGGTTTCACGCAGCCCGACGGCCATCCACGGATGGCCGTTTTTGTGTCGCCTGATGCGGTTAAAGTTTCGAAATTGTTTCAAGGTCGCCAAATAGGCTACCTTGATGTAGAAAACGGCCCCTGAGTCGCCCACGAACCTTCCTTTTGCGGCGAAAGGAGACGCTATGATTTTCCCGGTACTAGAAGGCCTCAAGCTGCACAAAGTGCTGGTGCGCACCGTCAAGGAATTTGTCGATGACGAGATGCCCACCTACGCCTCGGCGCTGGCCTACCAGATGCTGTTCTCGCTGTTTCCCTTCCTGCTGTTCTTGATTGCCCTGATCGGTTTCCTGCACCTGCCGGACTTCTTTACCTGGCTGCGCCTGCAGTCCGAGTTGGTGTTGCCGCCCCAGGCCCTGGAGCAGGTCAACCCGGTGATCGACCAGTTGCAGCAATCCAAGGGTGGCCTGCTGTCGGTGGGTATCGTGATTGCGCTGTGGACGGCCTCGGCCGGCGTGCGTCTGATGATGAGTGCGATGAACGCCGCGTATGACGTGGTCGAAGGTCGGCCTATCTGGAAGCGCTTTCCGCTGTCGATTTTCTACACCGTCGGCATCGCCGGCATGCTGTTGGCCGCTGCAGCGTTGATGGTGCTCGGCCCGCAGGTGATGGAGTGGTTGGCGGGGCAGATCGGCATGCAGGAGTTTGTGGTCACCTTGTGGACCATTGTGCGCTGGCCGTTGATCGTGATCCTGCTGATGTTTGCCGTGGCCCTCATGTATTACGTGATGCCGGACGTCGAGCAGAAATTTCGCTTTATCACTCCAGGTTCGGTGCTGGCCGTGGTGGTCTGGATCGTGGCCTCTCTGGGTTTTGGTTATTACGTCAAAACCTTTGCCGACTACAACGCCATGTATGGCAGCATCGGTGCGATCATCGTGTTGCTCCTGTACTTCTACATTTCTGCGGCCGTGTTGTTGCTGGGCGCGGAGATGAATGCGGTGATCGAGCACATGTCCGCCGAGGGCAAGGACCCTGGCGCAAAAGAGTTCGATGAACTCGGCCACACCGTTGAAAAACAGCACGTCTCAGGCCTTGGCCGGGACCATTCCAAGCCCACCCCTGACGAAGTCTGATCGATGATTCGTGAAATCCTTAAAATGGGCGACGAACGCCTTCTGCGTATCGCGCCTCCGGTTCCGCCGGAAATGTTCGACAGCCCCGAACTGTGGCAATTGATTGATGACATGTTCCAGACCATGGAACACGTGGGCGGCGTCGGCCTGGCCGCGCCGCAGATCGGCGTAGACCTGCAATTGGTGATCTTCGGTTTCGAGGCCAGCGAACGCTACCCGGACGCGCCGCCGGTGCCGCAGACGATCCTGATCAACCCGCTGATCACGCCGCTGGTCCCGGTGCTTGAAGAGGGGTATGAAGGCTGCCTGTCCGTGCCCGGCATGCGGGGCGCGGTGAGCCGTTACCAGCAGATTCGCTATGAAGGGTTTGATCCGAAGGGCGAACCTATCGTGCGGTTTGCCGATGGTTTTCATGCGCGGTTGGTGCAGCATGAGTGCGATCACTTGATCGGCCGGTTATACCCGTCGCGGATCACTGACTTCAGCAAGTTCGGGTTTATCGAGGTGATGTTTCCAGACATGGATCCCACGGCCGACGCCTAGCGTTCAGGCCCAATGAGACCCAACGGTGGGAGCGAGCAAGCCCGCTCCCACTGTTGGAACGCCTTTCAAGTCGGGTTATTTGGCCGGCTTCACAAACCGCAACGTCATCCGATCCGACTCGCCAATCGCCACATACTTGGCCTTATCCTGCTCCCCCAATTTCAATGTCGGCGGCAACGTCCACACCCCGGCCGGATAGTCCTTGGTGTCTTTCGGGTTGGCGTTGATTTCGCTCTGTCCCGCCAGCTTGAACCCGGCATCCGTCGCCAGTTTCACCACCTGGGCCGTGGTCAGGTAACCGCTGTCTTTGATCGCGTCCAGATCGGCCCCCTCCTTGGCCCGATGATCCTCCACGCCCAGCACGCCACCCGGTTTCAGCACGGTGTAGAAGGCACTGAACGTCTTCGCTGCGGTATCGGCCGCGACCCAGTTATGCACATTACGGAATGTCAGCACGGCGTCTGCCGAAGCGGGTTTGCCGAACACCGGCGCCTTGGGGTCGAACTCGACCACCTCAGCCTTGCCGTACCGAACAGGGTCAGCCGCGAATTTCTTTTTCAGGTTCTCTTCCGAGGTGCGCGCATAGGCACTGCTGCTCGCGGCCTGCACCGCCGCGATGTAATGCCCGTGATCCTTGAGCAGTGGTGCCAGCACCTCGCTGTACCAGCCGCCACCGGGGGTGATCTCGATCACGGTTTGCTTGGCGCCCAGGCCAAAGAACGCCAGTGTCTGTCGCGGATGGCGATAACCGTCGCGGGCGCTGTTGGCCGGGTCGCGCCAACTGCCGGCGAGCACGCTCTGGTACTGCTGGGCGGTGAAGGTGGCGTCGGCTGCCTGGCTTGAAAACGGGGCGAGCAGGGCGGTGAGGGACAGAGCTGCGAGTGTGGTTTTCATGATCATCCTGTAAAGGGCCACTGTGCCGCCGAGGCTAGCATGGGCCCTGTACGCTCGGATCACACATTATCCGAGGTCGACCTCACCAAACGATCTAAGCCCATCGCGATCATCGGTTTGTTGCGTTTGTAGCGCACCAGCCGTTCGCTGAGAGACTGCGGCAACAGCGTGTCCTGACTGAACCCCATGCGCTGATACAACCCCTCCAAGTCCGGATGGCACAACAACCACACTGTACCTTCGACATCGGCCACCGCCGCCTCGATCACCCGCGCGGCCAGCCCCTGGCCGCGATAGGCCGGATCAACAAACACTCCGGTCAGCCACTGCCCGCCGACCACGGGTGTGAGGCACAGACCCGCGACAATCTCGCCATCGCGCGCCACCCACAAACGCCCGCCCTTGAGCGCCTTCATCGGCGAATTGTGGCTGCGGTAAAATTTATTCAGCAACGGCCAAAGCGGCTCTGCCAGCGGTTCGATGTGCAATGGGGGCATGGTGTTCAGGCAAGCGTTATCAAGGACCGGGGATTATAAGCGCCTTCTGTCTTGCAATAGGTGGTATACCCACTGCTACATCCCCCTGTCAGTGGAGCACGCATCATGGCCAAAGGTATGGATTCAAAGAAAGCCGCGAAGAAGAAACCGGCAAAGACCGCAGATGAAAAACGCGCCGACAAAAAAGCCAAGAAAACTGAGACAGGCCTGTTCGGTCACTGAGTGACACGCTTGGAAGCAAACCCTCTGCAAGATTTTCCAGCCTCTACCGTAAGCCCCGAATGGCCGCTTGAAACCCGTTCTCTGCAGCGAAGCCGATCAACTGTGGGAGCACGCCCGCTCCCACAGGTTGATTGCATTTCAGTTCATCGGCTTTCTGCTGCCAGGGCGGCAATCACGGCCGGCCGTGCGCCGATCCGCTGCTGAAACGCCGCCAGCGCCGGCCACTCGCCCAGATCAATAGCGTGAAACCCTGCCCAGCGCAGCACCACGAACAGGTAGGCGTCCGCTACCGAATATGCGGTGCCCAACAGATAATCCTGGCGTTCCAGCGTCTGCACCAGCACCGCGAAACGCTTGAAGAGGGTGGCCTGGAACAGGGCACGCACCTCGCCCTGGATGGCGTCGTTGAAGAACACCGCCAACCCGCCGTGCACTTCGGTCGCAATAAAATTCAGCCATTCCTGCAACCGCACGCGCTCCCAGCTGCCATTGGCGGGGGCCAGGCCGACGGTGGGTTTCAGGTCGGCCAAGTATTGCAGGATCGCGCTGGCTTCGGTCAGCACCTGGCCATTGTCCAGCTTCAGCGCGGCGACGTAGCCCTTGGGGTTGATCTGCAGGAAATCCTCGCCATCGGCGGTGGTTTTGGCCTGGTTATCAACCCGCACCAGGTCGAACGGCAACGCCAATTCGCGCAGGACGATATGCGGGGCGAGGGAACAGGCGTGGGGGGCGAAATACAGTTTCATCTGGGGCAGCTCCGTTGAGTTTGCGCCAGTCTCGTGGGCGTGGCACCTTGCGTAAAATTAAACCTTCAGACCCCTGCCATAAGGATCGCTACTGCCATGATGAACCTGATGCATTGGCGCCTGCTGGTGGCGGTGGCCGATCACGGCAGCATCACCGCCGCCGCCGAGCATGTGGGCATGACCCAATCCGCCGCCAGCCAGGCCATGGCCGGTATGGAGGCATCACTGGGTGCGCAGCTGTTTACCCGCGAGCCGCGCAAGACCTTGCCCACTGCCTTGGGCTTGAGTGTGGTCGAGCAGGCGCGGGTGATGCTCACAGCCTTGCAGGCGATTCGCTGCACCGTGGACGAAGCCAGGCCCATGCTGCGTGGGAGTATTCGCATTGCAAGTTTCCCCATGGTGCTGGTGGCCTATCTCACTCCGCTGTTACAACGCTTCGCGCAGCTTTACCCCGGTATAGAGGTCACCACCCTTGAAGTCACCGACAACGAAGTGAACACGTTGCTCGACGCAGGCCTGATCGACTTCGGCGTGGTGCTCAACCCCCATCCTGGGCGCAATGCCACGGTGTTGGGGCGGGACAATTGGCTGGCGGTGTTGCCGGTGCAGCACGCGCTGGCCCAACGCCCGGCGCATGCCACGGTGACGCTGGAGGAATTGCTGGCACAGCCCTTTGTACTGGCCACTGGTGGCTGCACCGCCAATGCGCGCAGCCTGGGCGCTGATGCCGGGCTGACGCTGAGTGATATTCGCGTTGAAGTGCGCGAGTGGAGCAGTGCCTTCAGCCTGGTTCGCGAAGGTGTCGGCGTGACCCTGGTGCCGGAAATGACCCTGCCAGCCCAACGCCAGGGCCTGCGTGTGATGCCACTGGCCGTGCCCGTGCACCGCGAGTTCTCCCTGGTCGCAGCGCAACACTGTCCGCCCTCTGCTGCTGCAGGCGCATTGTTAAAAATGCTGGCTGACTAGTGGCCTTGCATAGCGCCAAGCCGTGTCTATGCTCATCCAGAACCGTTGATGACGCTTGGCATATAAAGCGATTTGGATGGTTATTTCCCCATGAAGGTGTGCCAGCAATAGCCAACAAATGAATGGAATGCGCCTTCTGGGCGCCGGTAATCAAGGGTGATCTGACTATGTTCAACCGCCATCGCACATCCGACCTGCAACAAATCGAACGTTTCTCCTGCGCGCTCACTGAATCCAACGCCAAACTCGCCGCCATCAGCCGTTCCATGGCCATGATCGAGTTCGACCCCAGTGGCGTGATCCTCGACGCCAACGACAACTTCTGCAAAGCCATGGGCTACAGCGCCGAGGAGATTTGCGGCAAACATCACCGCCTTTTTTGCGACGAGGCCTACACCCAAACCGACGCCTACGCCAAGCTGTGGCGTGACCTGGCGCGGGGCGAGGCGCTCAGTGGCACCTTTATGCGCTTGAACAAACAGGGCCAGGAAGTCTGGCTCGAAGCCAGCTACATGCCGGTGCTGGACAAAGACAATCACGTGTTGAGCGTGATCAAAGTCGCGTCGGATATTTCCTCACGGGTTCACCATGAGCATGAAAACCAGAGCCTGATCGACGCCATCGGCCGCTCCATGGCGGTGATCGAATTTACGCCCCAGGGCCAGATCATCAACGCGAACGAAAACTTCCTGAAAACCGTGCAGTACTCCCTGGATGAGATCGTCGGCCAGCACCACAGCCTGTTCTGCCACCGCAGCGAAGTGGAGTCGCCCGCCTATAAGGCGTTCTGGGCGTCCCTCAACCGCGGCGAGTACCACTCGCACCGCTTCGAGCGCAAAAACAAATACGGCAAGACGCTGTTCCTGGAAGCCTCCTACAACCCGATCTTCGACACCAATGGCCGCTTGTACAAAGTGGTGAAGTTCGCCAGCGACATCACCGACCAAGTCACCACCCTGCGCAGCGCCGCTGACTCGGCTCACGCCACCTCGGTGCAAAACGATGCCTGCGCCCGTAAGGGGTCGGAAGTGGTGCAGCAAACTGTGCAGATCATCGAAGAAATCTCCCTCGACCTGAACCAGGCGGCCGTGAGTATCGACGCGGTCAGCAAGCAGTCGGACATCATCGGCGCCATTGTGCAGACCATCCGCAGCATTGCCGAGCAGACCAATATGCTGGCGCTCAACGCTGCCATTGAAGCGGCGCGGGCCGGTGAGCATGGGCGCGGGTTTGCAGTGGTGGCCGACGAAGTGCGCAGCCTTGCGGGGCGGACCAGCCAGGCGACGGTGGAAATTGTTGATGTGGTGCGCAAGAACCACGACCTGTCCCTGAGCGCCGTGTCGAGCATGCAATCGAGCTTGAGCCGCACAGGGCTGGGTGTAGAGTTGGCGAACGAAGCGGGGCAGGTGATCCTGGAGATTCAGCAAGGCTCACGGCATGTGGTGGAGGCGATCGGGCAGTTCAATTCCACGTTGCAGTTGCAGTAACCCCGAGCACGCTTTGCGTAGTGAGCGGGCTTGCCCCGCGCTGGGGGGCGAAGCCGCCCCAATAAAAACGCCGCATTCTGTCAGGCGGAATGCGGCGATTGGTTTTAGGGCGGCTTCGCCCCCCAGCGCGGGGCAAGCCCGCTCACTACAGGCTAAGGGGCTTAGATCGCGGCCAGGGTTTCTTTTACCGCCCGCGCCTGCGGGTCAGTGGTCTTCGCCGCTACCTGCTGCTCTTGCTGCTGCTTCAAGCGTTCCGCCACTTGCTTGGAAATAGCGTCCTGCTTTTCCTGCGACATGTTCTGCACATCCGCCTCGGTCAAACCCTGCTCCTTGAGCAACTGCTCACGAATGCGCTCGGCCGGGGATTTGCTCATGTAATCGGTGAACTCGGACCGCGCCGTGCTGGTGGTCGAACCGGTTTTCGGCACGTCTGTTGTCGCCGTGGAGGCGGTAACGGCCTCAGTGGTGGTCTGCAACTGCACGCGGGTCTTGGCGAAGGCTTCGTCGATACGGTCAGTCGCCTTGTCCAACTCCTTCTGCGCGGCCGGCACGGTCACGCTTTGCTGCGCAGCTTGCAAGGCACCGCTGTACAGCGCGCTGGCGGCGGCGTTGGCGGGGTCCATGTCGGGCCGTTTGATCTGTTGAAGGGTCGACACGGCTTGGGTGTTGTTGTTAACCAGCATGATCGGTCACCTGGGGAAATGTTCGGTGCCTCAGGAGGAGCAAGTAACGTGCCGGGGTCAAAGTCCCCGGTTTTATTGGGGAAGCTGTGGCCGCCGCGGCAAAGGTTGTCCTGCCGGCGGCCATTCATTGCCGTCAATGGGCGATATTTTCCAGCGCCAGGTTACGCGTGCGTGGCCCGAACCAACTGATGGTGATCATCACGATCAACATGCTGCTGGCAATAAACGCCAGTACGCCCGGCGTGCCCAGGTGTTCGAGGATAAAGCCGATCAACAGGCTGCTGAACACCGTCGACAAGCGGCTGAACGAGTAACAGAACCCGACCGCCCGTGCGCGGATGTTGGTCGGGAACAGTTCGCTCTGGTACGAGTGATAACTGAAGCTCAGCCAGGCATTGCAGAAGGTGATCATCACCCCGCAGATCACCAGCCCCACCGCCGTGGTTTGCAGGGCAAACAGGCTGCCGAAGATCACGGCGCCCAGGGCCGAGCCGACGATCTGCCATTTGTTTTCAAAGCGGTTGGCCACCTTCACGAATAACAACGGCCCCAGCGGGTAGGCGAGGGTAATGATGAAGGCGTAGAGCAAACTGTGGGTCACGCTGACGCCCTGGCCTGAGAGCAGCGCGGGCAGCCAATTGCCGAAGCCGAAGAACCCGATGGCCTGGAACACATGGAACACGATCAGCATCAACGCGCGGCGGCGGTACGGCGGTTGCCAGATGTCGGCAAAGCGGCCGCTGCCCTGCACGCTGACGGCTTGCGGTTCGGGCTCGTCCAGCGGTTTGCCGTGATCCTTTCGGCAGCGCGCTTCCAGGTTGTCCATGATCTTCCCGGCTTCGTCGAAGCGGCCTTTCTGTGCCAGCCAGCGCGGTGATTCCGGCAGGCGTTTGCGCAGTTGCCAGATAAACAACGCGAACACGGCGCTCGACAGCACCACCCAGCGCCAACCCGAGATGCCGAACGGCGCCTGCGGCACCAGCCACCACGACATCAGCGCCACCGCCGGCACCGACAGGAACTGGATAAAAAACGCAAAGGCAAACGCCGAACTGCGCATGCGCTTGGGCACCAGTTCCGAGAGGTAGGCGTCGATGGTGACCAGCTCGATGCCCAGGCCGATGCCCACCAGGAAGCGCATGCAGATGATGCCCAAGGCCGAGGTCTGGATGCCCATCAATACGGTGGCGACGGTGTACCAGATCAACGCAAAGGTAAAGATTGCCCGGCGCCCAAAACGGTCGGCGATGGGGCTGAGCAGGCTGGCGCCGAGGAACAGGCCCAGGAAGGTCGCAGAGGCGAAGGCCGCCTGGTCCGAGAAGCCGAACACGCCTTCGCTGCCGGTGTGGAAAATCCCGTCGCTGATCAGGCCGGGGCTTATGTAGGCGGTCTGGAACAGGTCATACAGCTCGAAAAAACCACCAATCGACAGCAGCGCCACCAAGCGCCAAACGGTAGCGACGGCGGGCAGACGGTCGATGCGCGCACTGATGTGGGCGGCGCGGAGGGGGTCGATGCCGTCGGTACTGGAGAGTGTGGGCATGGGGAAACTCAATAAGTGATCGGAATCTCGAATGTTTGAAACGCGTCATCCTGGGGATGGTAACCCAGCACCCGCGTGGTCTCGCTCAAATCCAAGCGCTTGAAGCGGTTATTGGAAATACCATGGGCAATCAAGTGCTTCACACCCTCGGCCTCCACCGAACGTTGCAGCAACTGCACCGCATCACGGGGGCTGAGCCACGCGCTGAGGTCGCGGGCGTTGTTCAGGTCGTGGGTTTCGGGGAACTCGAAGGCGCCGATGCGCAGGGCAATCGTCGACAGCGGGGTTTTCGCCGCGTAGTAGCCGCACAACGCCTCGCCGTAGCATTTGCTCACGCCGTACAGGTTAGCGGGCAGTACGGGCATGCCGGGTGTGATCTGGCGATCCACCGGGTAGCCTTCTATGGTTTGCGCGCTGCTGGCGAATACCAGGCGTTTTACCCCGGCGTTCACAGCGACTTCGAACAGGTAGGTCGTGGCGAGGATATTGTTGGGCAGCAACTCGTCGAACGAGGCGCTGGCATGGGGGATGCCCGACAGGTGCACGATCACGTCGATGCCGTCGAGCAGGGCAGCCAGGCTGGATTGATCGCTGAGGTCGGCGTGCACGAAGCGGTGTTCGCCCACGTTGAAATTTGGCGCGATGCGATCGGTGAGGGTGAAGCGGTAGCGGTCTTTCGAGGCTTCGAAAAACGTCTTGCCGATTCTGCCGCAGGCGCCTGTCAGCAGTACGTTGAGTCCTTTCACGGTGTCGTCCTTGGTTTAGTTGTGACCGTCGAGGGCAAAGGCCTTGAAGCCAGCGTGCTGACTGAGGCGTTGATAGTACGCCGCGATGGCGGGGTAGGGCGGGCGCTCCATGGGCGTCATCTGCCAGCGGTGTACCGAGAGGCCGATCAGGATATCGGCGAGGGTGAATTCGTCGCCGGCCACGTAGGCACCGGTCTTGGTCAGCTGGTGTTCCAGAATGCCCATCTTGTCGTTCCACCGCTGCACAGCGGCGGCAATCTGCGTCGCGTCCAGACCCTCCGGGTTGCCGCGTACCAAGGCTGTGAAGGCATCGCCCCAGGCGCGGTTGAGTTCGACGGCTTGCCAGTCTATCCATTGCTCGACCCGCGCGCGCGGTGCGGGTTCGGCGGGCAGCAGGTCATGCCGTTGGTAGAGGTTCACGAGGTAGCGGCAGATGGTGTTGGACTCCCACAGCACGCCGTGGTCGTCGATCAATACGGGGATCTGGGCGTTGGGGTTCAGGGCGAGGAATTCGGCGGACTGGGTGGGCTTGAAGCCAATGCCCCAGTCTTCGCGCTGGTAGTCGATGCCCAGTTCCTGGCAGGTCCAGAGTACTTTGCGCACGTTGATGGAGGACGTGCGAACCAAGATTTTCAGTGAGTGGCCCATGTTGCTTCCCTGGCGGTGGAAATGTGCAGTGGCCAATGTAGCAGGGAGCACGTATAAGAGCGAGTTGCGCGGAAACTGTGCCTATGAAAGAAACCGGCTCAGAGTGTTATAGAGAGCCGGTTGGCTGAGAAGTCTCAATGTATGAGAGGTTGTTATAGTTCATCAAAATATTGAATGTTGGCCTTACCTTTAACTTCGTGCTCCTGTCCTTTTATTTTTATAAAAAAACTGAATTCCAGCGTTACATGCTGTTGGTTAGGAATATAGGTTGATTTAACCTTCCCACTTAACGCCTGGTAGCTTGTAGTGTCGATATCGTAAGAACCCGAAGGAACGTCATCACTTACGATCTTACCCTCGAAAGAGCCGGGCCCATCGCCGATATACACAGTGACTCGAATTCTTTCGTTTGAGTGAATATGAGTGCCGGTTAAACGAAGTATGCCCTGTCCCTTGGTCATAATTACATCGTTAGTAAAAAAAGCTCCGATCGGAGACGCTTCAATATCAAAGTGCCCTTTAGCCTTTTTAGTTTTGATGTTGATGTCGGGTGTGTGTGGGATGCCAGCGGTCATGATTGCTTTCCTCCGGTTTAAATAAATGTTTAGTCCTGAGCATATTGGGAGTCAGGAAGCTTATTAGTCCGTATTATCGGTATCACGTCTACTGTCAGAAATCACAGTGTTTTATTGTATTTGACTGGGCTAACGTACTGAGCTTTTATAGTGGGCTTTCTGACGCAATAACTTGGACTTTGTCCTGCAGGGGCAATCAATTGTTAAACTCACGCAGCCTTCCTTCAGCAGCTTGGTGTGTGCTGGTCCACGGCTTTTCCTAGCAGCAAGATGCTCAGTTCACTCAGTTGGTAAATCGCCAGGGCCACATCGCGGTGCTTGCCGCTGAGGTCATCGGAGAGGTCGAGCAGCAAGGTGCTGACGGAACATACGGCTTCGTAGCTGTTGATCAGCAGGGTTTCTGTGGAGGTGTCAGGGATGACAGTGAAGAGCGTGTGCGTGGGGATGCTGTGCATGAGTGAAGTACCTGATATGGGCTGATACCTCATCGCTACTAAACGAGGGTGGCAGCTGTACGCAGGTTAGTAGACCGGTATCCCACACAAACCCGGCGCACCCGAAGGCGCCCTGCGCACAGCCACCATCAAGCATCGATAGGCTCATGCATCTTGTGTGAGGAAGCGGGCTACTAAACCCGATCACCGAGAAATTCAGCGACCAGACAACCTTAGAGACCCCCACCCAGGCGCACAAGCCGGCGGATTCTGACGTAAGCGTAGGCAACCGGGCAAGGCGCTTACCGCAATGTCAGCTGCGTCCTACAGGCGTCCTACGTACTCTCCCGCACCTGCAACTCAAACCCCATGTCCACCACCGGTTTGGCGATCTTGTTGCCCGCCATGATCGTCAATAAATGCTCCGCCGCCCGCCGGCCAATCGCTTCACGTGGGGTGCTGATGCTGCTCAGGCGCGGCACCATGAACGACGACGCCGGCAAGTCGTTGAAGCCCAGCACCGCCACACGCTCCGGCACCTTGATGCCATGGCGCAGGGCTTCCAGCAGCGCGCCCTGGGCCAGGTCGTCGTTGCCGAAGAAGATCGCGTCCACGTCCGGATGCGCCGCCAGCAACTGTAAAAACAACTCGCCGCCCAGGCCCACGGAGGAGGGGCGCGGCGTCAGCAACTCCAGCGCCGGGTCGTACAGGCCGGCCTGTTGCAGCGCTCGGCGAAAACCTTCGCCACGCAGCAAGGTGCGTTGGTCCAACTGTGCACCGATGTACGCCAGGCGCTTGCGCCCGCGGGAGATCAAATGCGCTGCCGCCGTCTCGCCCGCCGCCAGCTGCGAGAACCCCACGCAGTTCACGCCGGCGTTCGGGTCCAGGTCCATCATGTACACGCACGGCACATTGCTGGCCTCAACCATCCGTCGGGCGCTTTCGGTGCGATCAAACCCGGTCAGCAACAAACCGCGTGGCTGGTAGGCCATGTAGTTGCGCAGCAGGTTTTCTTCTTCATCGCGCGAATAGTGGGAGTTGCCGATCAGCACTTCAAAGCCCTTGGGCCGCAGCACCTGGTGGATTGCTTCGAGGGTTTCGATAAACAGCAGGTTGGACAGCGACGGCACCAGCACCACCACCGAATGGCTCTGGGCCGAGGCCAGGGCGCGGGCGGCGGGGTTGACCACGTAGTTCAGTTCGGCTGCGGCGTGTTGCACTTTTTCCACCAGTTCGGTGGCGACGGTGCTGATGCCGCGTAGGGCACGGGAGGCGGTAATCGGGCTGACGCCGGCCAGGCGGGCGACTTCGTTAAGGGTCGGGCGACCGGTAGTGCGCATTTTTTTATCGTTCTTAGAGGTCATCAGGCGGCTTGCCAAACAAAAATCGAGGCACTAAGGTAGCGCTGTCTCCAAAGGGCTGCAAATTCTTGAACAAAGGGTTGCCTGATCCTGTTCAACGCGTTGGAGCGGATGCACGCGTCACTCCATAAAAAAAGACAAGACGGCGCGGGAAAAGCCTGTTTTTGCACTAGCCTTACAGCGTGCAAAGGTAGCGCTATCTGCGTCCTGAGGTGTTCCATGAGTCAACCTGTTACCGCCCTGGTCATCATGGGTGTTTCCGGCTGTGGCAAGTCCAGCGTCAGCGAGGCCCTGTGCCGCCTGAACGGTGCAACCGCCATCGAAGGCGACAGCTTTCACCCCGCCGCCAACATCGAAAAGATGAGCGCCGGCCACCCCCTCAACGACGACGACCGCGCCGGCTGGCTCGACATCCTGTGCGATGAACTGCGCCGTTCGCTGAAAGCGGGCGAGCATCCCGTACTCACCTGTTCAGCGCTTAAAAAGAAATACCGCGACCACCTGCGCGAAGCCGCGCCGGGCCTGGGGTTCGTCTTCCTGGAACTGACCCGCGCCGTGGCCGCTGACCGCGTGTCCCATCGCCCCGGCCATTTCATGCCGGCAAGCCTGATCGACAGCCAGTTCGCCACCCTTGAGTCGCCCAAAGGCGAGCCGCTGACCCTGGCCCTCAACGCCAGCGAAGACAGCGTCGAGGAATTGGCCGAGCAGACCAATGCCTGGTGGCTGAAACACGGTTTTGAACCATCCAAATAATTTTTTGCCGGAAAAGATAGCGCTATCCCCGGCAGGAAATTCAACACCCGCTTTAATAACAACAACAAACAGGAGAGACCCCCCATGTTTGGCATGTCCCACGAGTCGTACCTGCTGTTAGATGCAGTCGTCACCATCATCGGGCTGATCGTGTTGATCACCCGGTTCAAGGTTCACCCCTTTATTGCGTTGATCATCGCCGCAGGTTTCCTCGGCCTGACCTCGGGCATGCCCGTGGACAAGATCATCAAGGCCTTCCAGGACGGCTTCGGCGGGGTGCTTGGCTTTGTCGGCATCATCCTCGCGCTGGGCACGATGCTCGGCAAGATGATGGCTGAGTCCGGCGGCGCCGATCAGATCGCCCAGACCCTGATCCGCGCCTTTGGCAAGGACAAGGTCCAGTGGGCCATGATGTTCGCCGCGTTCCTGGTGGGCATCCCGCTGTTCTTCGAGATCGGCTTTGTGCTGCTGATCCCGCTGGTGTTCATCGTCGCGCGCCGTACCGGTGTGTCGCTGATCAAGATCGGCATCCCGCTGCTGGCCGGCCTGTCGGCGGTACACGGCCTGGTGCCACCGCACCCCGGCCCGCTGCTGGCCATCGGCGTGTTTGGCGCGGACATCGGCAAGACCATCCTGTACGGCCTGATCGTCGCCTTGCCGACCGCCATCATTGCCGGCCCGATCTTCGGTACGTTCATCGCCAAGTACATCCCGGGCAACCCGTCCCAGGAACTGGTCGACCAACTGGCCCGCGAGACCGATAACAAGTCGTTGCCGAGCTTCGGCATCACCTTGGTCACCGTGCTGCTGCCGGTGTTCCTGATGCTGCTGAAAACCTTCGCCGACATCGCGTTTGCCGAAGGCAACGTGGTGCGCAACTGGATGGACATGATCGGTCACCCGATCACCGCGCTGCTGCTGGCGTTGCTGCTGTCGCTGTACACCTTTGGCCATCGCCAGGGCATCCATTCCAAGCAGATCCTCAAGCTGCTCGACGGCAGCCTGGCGCCGACCGCCGCGATCATCCTGATCATCGGTGCCGGTGGTGGCTTCAAGCAGATGCTGGTGACCAGCGGCGTGGGTGACGTGATCGGCCACATGGCGGTGAACGCACAGATCAACCCGATCCTGCTGGCGTGGCTGGTGGCGGCGGTGATTCGTGTGGCAACCGGTTCGGCCACCGTGGCAACCATTACCGGCGCGGGCATCGTGGTGCCGGTGGTGGGGATGATTCCAGGCGTTAACCGTGAACTGCTGGTGTTGGCAACGGGGGCGGGGTCGTTGATTCTGTCTCACGTCAACGATGCGGGGTTCTGGCTGGTGAAGCAGTATTTCAACATGACCGTGGCTGAGACGTTCAAGACGTGGACGGCGATGGAGACCATTCTGTCGGTCGTGGCGTTGATCTTCATCATGTTGCTGTCGTTGGTGGTCTGACAGACACCCGATGAAGCAGGGCTGAAAACCCAATTAAAACTGTGGGAGGGGGCTTGCTCCCGATGGCAGTGGATCAGTCAGCTTATTTGTAGCTGACCCACGGCTATCGGGGGCAAGCCCCCTCCCACATGTTGAGCACATTTCTTCAAGTGGATCGGGTCAGGCTTTCTGGGCCAACCCATCCGCCCTGAACATCCCCCGGATCCCCCGCACCGCCTGGCGAATGCGGTCCTGGTTCTCGATCAGCGCAAAGCGCACATGGTCATCGCCATACTCGCCAAAGCCAATCCCCGGCGATACACACACCTTCGCGTCCAGCAGCAATTTCTTGGCAAACTCCAGCGACCCCATGGCGGCATACTGCTCGGGAATCTTCGCCCAGACGTACATCGACGCCTTCGGATTCTCCACCATCCAGCCCAGCTCATGCAGGCCCTTGACCAGCACATTGCGGCGCTGGCGGTACTGCTCGGCGATGTCTTTCACGCACTGTTGGTCGCCTTCCAGCGCCGCAATCGCCGCCACCTGCAGCGGGGTGAAGGTACCGTAGTCGTGGTAACTCTTGATCCGCGCCAGGGCGTTGACCAGTTCCGGGTTACCGACCATGAAGCCTATGCGCCAGCCGGCCATGTTGTAGCTCTTGGACAGGGTGAAAAACTCCACCGCAATGTCCTTGGCGCCCGGCACCTGCATGATCGACGGGGCTTTCCAGCCGTCGTAGACGATGTCGGCGTAGGCCAGGTCATGCACCACCAGCACGTCGTACTGCTTGGCCAGCGCAATCACGCGCTCGAAGAAGTCCAGCTCCACGCACTGCGCGGTGGGGTTGGACGGGAAGCCGAGGATCATCATCTTTGGCTTGGGGATCGAGCCGCGAATCGCCCGCTCCAGCTCGTCGAAGAAGTCCACGCCGGGCACCAGCGGCACCGACCGCACCTGGGCGCCGGCAATCACGGCACCGTAGATATGAATCGGGTAGCTCGGGTTCGGCACCAACACCGTGTCGCCCTGGTCCAGGGTGGCCAGCATCAAGTGCGCCAGGCCTTCCTTGGAACCGATGGTGACGATGGCCTCGGTTTCGGGGTCGATGTCCACTTCATAACGGTCTTTGTACCAGCGCGAAATCGCCCGGCGCAGGCGCGGAATGCCTTTGGAAGTGGAGTAGCCGTGCGTGTCTTCACGCTGGGCGACGGTGACCATTTTCTCCACGATATGCGGGGGAGTGGCGCCGTCCGGGTTACCCATGCTCAAGTCGATGATGTCTTCGCCGCGCCGACGCGCAGCCATCTTCAGCTCGGCAGTGATATTAAAAACGTAAGGGGGGAGTCGATCTATGCGCGCAAAGCGGCGCGGCGAACCTTGGTCTGCCATTGTTGCCTCAAGAGTACGTAAGCGCCCGGAACCGTCCGAGCGACGTCGGCCACTGCGGTGGCCTGCGGGGCAGACAATACGGTCGATGATGGCCAGTTGTCCAGATGCGTAGGAAAATTTTCTGCATGGAGTCCAGCGCGGATATGCCCCTATACTCGATACGGGTTTGTTCCCTCATAAGAAGGAGACTGTTCGTATGGATCAGCAGACAAAACAACCGTTAGAGCCACGCATGGAAGCCGGTAAAGCCCTGGTGATCGCCGGGGTGCAAGGGCGTTACTCAAAGGCCACCGTGGGGGATATCCCCAAGCTGTGGGAATTGTTCGATACCTGCATCAAGGACATCAAGAAACGGGTTGGCGGTGTGGCGTATGGTGTTTGCCACAACCCCAAGCATGGCGAATTCGACTACATGGCCGGTGTCGAGGTCCCGACCAAGGGCGACGTACCGAGCAACTTCGAGTCCATCGAGATTCCGCCGCTCAACTATGCCGTGTTCCCGCATTACGGGCCGGTGCAGGCACTGGAACAAACGTACGAGCGCATCATGTTCGAATGGCTGCCGCATTCGGGCTACAAGGTGATGGGCGCGGATTTCGAGCGCTACAGTGCCGATTTTGACGGGCGCAAAGGCACCGGGACGGTGGAAATCTGGTTGCCGGTAGGCGAAAGAGGCTGACTGCGACCCTTGTGGGAGCCGGCACGCCGGCTCCTACGGGACATCAATACAACGTACTTCTGACCCGCTCCGGCATCTCTCGGTCATACGCCTCGGCATCAAACTGCCCATCATTGAGCCGCTTGTGAAACGTCCCCGCTGACGGCAACGCCGAGCGGTCCAAGTGTTTCTCCGGGTTCCAGCAGTCCGAGCGCACAAACGCCTTGGAGCAGTGGAAATACGCGGCCTCTACCTGCACCAGAATCACCGACCGCGCCGGCTTGCCATTCACCGCAAAACTCTCCAGCAGTTCAGGCTCGATGGAAATCTGCGCCCGGCCGTTCACCCGCAAGGTTTCGCCAACCCCTGGAATGATGAACAGCAACGCAATCCGCGGGTTCTGCACCAGGTTGCGCAAGGTATCCACGCGATTGTTCCCCGGCCGGTCCGGAATCGCCAAGGTGCGCTCATCCACAATCCGCACAAACCCAGGCACATCGCCGCGCGGCGAACCGTCGATGCCTTCCGGCCCGGACGAACTCACCACCACCAACGGCGACGCCCGCACCATGGCCTGGTAGTCCTCGTTGAGAAACGGGATTTCCTTGCGCACGGCGCGCTCGTGGGGGAGGCCGTAGAGGGTTTCGAGTTGTTCGAGGGTTGTCAGCATGCTTAGCTCCTCCTTACCGTTCAAAATACTAACGCCAGCCGGCGCTCATGCCCAATCCGCCCCTTATACGCCTCCCCGCTGTCGACCCACCCAGTCCTGAGATACAACCCCATCGCCGCCACATTGTCCGCGTCCACCGACAATTCCAGGCCCTTGATCTGCGGCCATGCCTTTAATGCCGCCGCCGGCAGCGCCTGCAAGCAGGCCCTACCGAACCCGCGCCCTTGTTGATGCCGATCCACCTGCAACGCATGCAAGGTCGCGCTGTGCTCATCCGCCCAATGGGGCAGGCACGGTGGGCGTTTGAGCAGCAGGAAGGCCACGGGCAGGTCGTCGGCGAGCAGGGCGAAGCCTTTGATGGCGTTGGGGTTGGGGTTGACCAGCAGGCTGTTCAGCGCGCAGTAGATATCGCCGGAGTACGCCAGTTGCTCGGGATGCACTTGCAGGGTGTCGAGGTGCTGTTTCTGCACAAGGCTCAGCGTCTCATAGGGGACGAGGCGGGTTTCCATCAGTGGCGCATCCGAAATCCTACAAAGAGGCCTGGATTCTAGCGGGTTTGCCGGGGGCGAAATTATTTTTCAGTGGGTTGTCGATTTGCCGCTGGCTTGTTCGATTAAGGGGGTATTCCGCGCTTTTCCTCCCGAAGGAGTATCACCATGAGCACCGCCATCAACACCTTGATCGAACAATGGAAACACCCCGTCACCGCCAAGGATGTCGAGAAGATTGTCAGCTTCTACGCCGACGATATCGTCGCGTTCGACGCCGTCAGCGCCCTGCAATTCAAGGGCAAGGCCGCTTACCAGGCGCACTGGCAGGCCTGCATGGAGTTTTGCCCCGGCCCCGGCGTGTTTGACTTTCATGAGCTGCATATCGTCGCCGCCGACGACAGCGCCTTTGCCCACTGGCTCGCCCACTGTGGTGGCACCGGGCCGGATGGCGTGCTTAAAACCTGCTGGATGCGCGTGACCGCCGGTTACCAGCGCATCAATGGCCAATGGAAAGTGGTGCATGAGCACTGGTCTGCGCCTTTCGACATGGAAACCGGCACCGGTCTGTTCGACCTGAAACCTTGACCATCGCGATCTATAGTCAGTAGTCCGAAAACGGAGAACGTCATGAAATACCTGTGCCTGGTCTACAGCGACGAAGCGTTGCTGCACAGCCTGCCCGACAGCCCCAAGGACCCGGAATGCCATGCTTATGCAGAGTCCGTTCACGGCAGTGGGCGCATGCTGGCCGCCGAAGCGCTGGAGTCGGTCACCACCGCCACCACCGTGCGCATGCGCCATGGCAAGGTGTCGATCACCGACGGGCCGTTTGCCGAGACCAAGGAGCAGCTCGCCGGCTTCTACCTGATCGAGGCGCGGGACCTGAACGAAGCGATCCAGGTGGCCGGCGGCATTCCGGCCGCCCGGGTCGGCAGTGTGGAAGTGCGCCCCGTGCGCGAATTGAATCTCTGAACAACAACCATAAGACTCAAGAGGTTTACCCCATGTCTACGCAACCTGCCGAGTTTGAATTGTCCATCAGCCGCGTGATCGATGCACCGCGCAGCCGCGTGTTCCGTGCCTGGACCGAGCCCACCTTGCTCCAGCAATGGTGGGGCCCCCACGGCATGACCACCCCCGAGTGCGAAATGAACCTGTGGGTCGGAGGCCTGTTTCGCACCCTGATGCGTGCGCCCGACGGTGCGGAATACCCGACCCAGGGCGTGTTCCTGGAGATCGTCGCGCCACGGCGGTTGGTGTTTACCGACGCCTTTACGCCGGGCTGGATTCCGTCGGGCAAGCCGTTCATGACCGCCGAAGTGACCCTGCAGGAGGTCGAGGGCAACAAGACCCTCTACACCGCCCGCGCCATGCATTGGCGTGCCGAAGACAAACAGGCCCACGAAGCCATGGGCTTTCACGATGGCTGGGGTCAGAGTCTCGACCGCCTGGTAACCCTGGTCACCCAAGGCATGCGCGATTGACCCTTTCGGTCGAGGCGATCTACCGCAGCGAATCAAGGCGAGTGCTCGCGACGCTGATTCGCGTGCTCGGCGACTTCGACCTGGCCGAAGAAGCCCTGCACGAAGCGTTTTTCGTCGCGGTGCAACGTTGGCCGCTGGACGGTGTGCCGGACAACCCACGCGCGTGGCTGGTCTCGACCGGGCGCTTCAAGGCCATCGACCGTCTGCGCCGCCAGGCGCGTTTTACCCCGTTGCTGCAGGCGCAGGCCGATGCGCTGGAGGCGGCTGACTGGAGTGATGAAGACGTGGAAGACGACCGCCTGCGCCTGATCTTCACCTGCTGCCATCCGGCGCTGGCGGCCGACGCCCAGGCGGCGCTGACCTTGCGCGAGATCTGCGACCTCACCACCGAGGAAATCGCCCGGGCGTTTCTGGCCACGCCGGCCACCATCGCCCAACGTATCGTGCGGGCGAAGGGCAAGATCCGCGAGGCCGCCATTCCGTATCAGGTGCCGTCCCTGGCGGAGCTGCCCGAGCGTCTCGACAGCGTGTTGCGCGTGATTTACCTGGTGTTCAACGAGGGCTATTCGGCCTCCATGGGCGCTGACCTGACCCGTGAAGCGTTGACGCGCGAAGCTATCCGCCTGGGGCGTCTGTTGATGGCGTTGCTGCCCGAGCCGGAAGTCATGGGGCTGCTGGCGCTGATGCTGTTGCACGAGTCCCGACGCTCGGCGCGCACCTCGGCGAGTGGCGAATTGGTGCTGCTGGATGAACAGGACCGCTCGCTGTGGGATGCGTCCCTGATCGCCGAAGGCTGTGCGTTGGCGGAGCAGGCGCTGAGCGCCCGGCGCTTTGGCCCGTATGGGCTGCAGGCGGCCATCGCGGCGGTGCATGCCGAAGCCACGCGTGCAGATCAGACGGACTGGCGGCAAATCGTCGGGCTCTACGATGTGCTGCTCAGGACAATGCCGTCACCGGTGATCGAACTGAACCGCGCCGTAGCGGTGGCCATGCGCGATGGCCCGCTGGCGGGGTTGCAGCAGGTAGAGCAGATTCTGGCGCGCGGCGAGTTGCAGGATTACCACCTGGCGCATTCGGCGCGGGGCGAGTTCTGTCGGCAACTGGGGCGTGTCGAAGCGGCGCGCACGGCCTACGAAAAAGCCCTGTCACTGACCCAGCAAACCCCGGAAAAACGCTTCCTCGAACAACGCCTGGCCGAACTCCAATCCCCCAGACAATGAAGCCCGCTCCCACACTGTCTTCATTGTTCAGAGGGCTCACTCCAGCATCGTGGCCAACAACCAACTCCCTGCCGGCCCCGGTGCATGCTGGCGCGACCACAACGCATCCACCGTGACCGAGCGCGGCCAGCCGCGCACCTTGAGTTCCTGCAGGCTGGCGTTGCCAAAACGCTCCACCAGCCAGCGGGGCAGGGGCGCCCAGCCGAAACCCAGCTGGGCCATCTCCATCAACATCAGGTAACTGGCGGCGGACCAGACCCGGCCAGCGGCGCGGTTGTCGTAAGGTTTGACGATGCTCGCCAAGCGCAATTCGCGATGGTGTTTCAAGGTCTGGTGGTCGACGCTGTCGAGGCTGGCCAAGGCATGTTGCGGCGACACGAACAACGCGATCTCGGTGCGCTCCTGCACCGGCGAGCGCGTCAGGTCAGGCGGGTAGACGTCCTGCTGTTCGATAAACGCAATTTGCGCCCGGCCGCTTTGCACCAGGTCGATCAGGTCGTCGCATTCGGCGATCAGCCATTCCAGTTCGAGGTCGGGGTAACGCTCGGCGAACGCAATGATCGCGGTTTCAAAACGCTGCGATTGATAAGTGTCCGACATCGCAATCGTCAGCCTCGGCTCCAACCCCTGGGCTAACTGACTCGCCGCCAGTTCCAGGCGGCTGCTGGCTTCCAGCACCTGCTCGGCCCGTTCCAGCAGCACATGGCCGGCTGGCGTCAACGTCGGCTTGCGGCTGCTGCGATCAAACAGCACCACATCCAGGTCGATCTCCAAGCTTGCCACCGCCGCGCTGACGGTGGACTGGCTCTTGCCCAGCTTGCGCGCCGCGGCGGAAAACGACCCTTGGGTGGCCGCCTGGACAAACGCTTGCAGCACTTCGTTGGACGCCATGTCTATCGCCTTGGTCGATGGTTATTGGTTATGAAGTATCGAGTCAGGGCGTGATCATGGCAACCCTCGTCATTCATGGAGCGCAGGTTATGAGCCCTACCAAGTCGATTACTGAACGTGTTTGCCAAGCCCTGGGCTTTGAAGGCTTGGCGTTGTTGATTTGTACACCGCTGCTGGTGTGGATCACCGGCAGGCCGGCCCTGGAAATGGGCGCGGTGACCTTGGGGCTGAGCCTGCTGGCACTGACCTGGAACATCGTGTTCAACAGCCTGTTCGACCGCCTCAAGGTGCGCCTGCAACTCGCCGCGGGTGGCTGGACGCGGGTGCTGCATGCGCTGATGTTTGAAGGCGGGCTGATTATCGTGGCCGTGCCGCTGATCGCGGCGTGGCTGAATATCAGCCTGATGCAGGCGTTTATGCTCGACATCGGTGTCCTGCTGTTCTTCCTGCCGTACACCTATGTGTATCACTGGGGGTATGACGTGCTGCGCGACAAGCTCCTACAGAAACATACCGCCCGAGGCCTCGATCCGCTGGCCGGTGATCCAGTGGCTACCGTCGGCCAGCAGGCTGGCAATCGCTCCGCCGATATCGTCCGGTAAGCCGGCGCGGCCCAGTGCAGTGTTACTGGCGACCATTGCGTTGAGGTGGGCGTTATCGCGTACCGCGCCGCCGCCGAAGTCGGTTTCAATCGCGCCCGGGGCGAGGATATTGACGCTGATGCCACGCCCACCCAGTTCCTTGGCCTGGTAGCGGGTGAGCACCTCCATGGCGCCTTTCATGGCGGCGTAAGCGGCGTAGCCGGGCAGGCTGAAACGCGCCAGGCCGCTGGAGATATTGAGGATGCGGCCGCCGTCGCGGATCAGTGGCAACAGCTTCTGGGTGAGGAAAAACGGGCCCTTGAATTGAATCGCTACCAGTTGGTCGAACTGCGCTTCGGTGGTGTCGGCAAAGCTGGCGTGAATGCCGATACCGGCGTTGTTGATCAGAAAATCGAAGTGATCCTGTGCGAAAACATCCTTGAGTGCGCTGGCAACCTCGCCGACGAAATCGCCAAAGGTCGCGCTTTGGCTCACGTCGAGTTTCAGCATCACCGCGCGGCCGCCCCGTTGTTCGATCTGGGCGACCAACGCCTGCGCTTCATCGGCCTTGCTGTGGTAAGTGCCGATGATATCGACGCCTTGAGCTGCCAAGTGCAACGCGGTGTTTTTGCCCAGGCCGCGGCTGGCGCCGGTGATCAATGCGATTTTGCGGGTCATGGTGATGTCCTCTGTGATTGAGCGTTGGGAGCAGTTTATTTGTCCGGCCATATCGTGATAAACAGCGCTATACCGGAATCACTGGCCGGATAAGGCGAACAATCCCATGAACAAACTTGAGCTGCTGCGCACCTTCGTGCGCGTCACCGAACTGTCGAGTTTTACCCAGGCCGGCGAGAGCCTGGGCTTGCCGCGTTCAACCGTGTCCGAGCACGTGCAGGCGCTGGAGGAACTGCTCGGCGCGCGCCTGTTGCAGCGCACTACGCGCACGGTGCAGGCGACTCAGGACGGGCGTGTGCTGTATGAGCGCAGCAAGGATTTGCTGTCGCACATGGAGGAGCTGGAGGGGCTGTTTCGCCAGGATGAAGCGCAACTCAGCGGGCGTATTCGAGTGGACATGCCCAACATGATGGCGCGGGAATTGATCCTGCCGCGCCTGCCGCCATTCATGGATGCGCACCCGTTGATCGAGCTGGAAATCAGCACCACCGACCGCCAGGTCGACCTGCTCGCCGAGGGGTTTGATTGCGTGTTGCGGGTCGGCGCACAGCCGGACCAGACGGTGGTGGCACGGGGGTTGTGCAGCCTGCCGATGATCAACTGCGCGAGCGCGGCCTACCTGCAACGTCATGGCGTGCCCGAGACCCTGGCCGACCTGGCGCGGCATCAGTTGGTGCATTACGTGCGGCCACTGGGCGCGCGTTCGGCGGGGTTTGAATACATGCAGGGCAACAAGGTGCAGCGTATTGCCATGGCCGGGCGCGTGACGGTCAACAGCACCGATGCGTACAAAGCGGCGTGCCTGGGAGGCTTCGGGATTACTCAGGTGCCGGCCTTGGGCATCGGTGATTTATTGGCCAGCGGTGAACTGGTCGCAGTGCTGCCGGATTACCCCGCGCCAGCGCTGGATGTATCGCTGCTCTATGCGGGCCAACGGCACCTGCCGCAGCGCGTGCGGGTGTTCATGGATTGGCTGGCGGCAACGTTGCAATCCCAGCTCTAACGCCGCGCCGATAATTGCTGCGGGGCCAGGAACGCATCGTGGAAGTAATCGCGTACCGCCTGCATCGCCGGGGTGAATGTGCGCTCGCGGTGCCAGGCCAGGCCCACGCTCATCGGCGTGACTGGGTCAGTCACCGTCAGGGTTTCGATGCGCTTGCCTTCCAATGACCAGGGCCGATGCACCAGGTCCGACAGGATCGCCACGCCGCTGCCGTTGGCGACCATGCTGCGCACCGCCTCCACCGAGCTGGTACGCAGCCGCACCTGGGGCGTTTGCCCGGCCTGTTCCCAGTAGCGCATGGCGCTGTGTTCGGCCTCGTCGACGGTGAGCAGGATGTAGGGTTCGCGGGCCACATCGGCCAGGCTCACGGCGCCACGTTCGCACAAGGGATGATGGCTGGGCAGCCACAGGCGGCGTTCCGAATTGAACAGGATTTCCGAGACAATATCCGGGTGGGTGAGGTTGGCGGTGAGCACCACGGCCCTGTCGAACTGGCCGTCGAGCAAACCGTGCTCGATGGCCTGACGCTCCTGCTCGAAGACCTCAATGGTCACGTCCGGGTGCCAGTGTTCCATGCGCTGCAAGTGGTGCGGCAGGAAGTAGCCGAGTACCGTGTAACTGGCGGCCAGGCGCAGCACGCCGCTGGCGCGGTAGTCGGGCAGCGGGCTGTTCAGCGCGTCATCGACGCTGCGCAGAATCACATAGGCGCGGTTGAGAAAGTGCCGGCCGGCGTCGGTCAGGTTCATGCCTTGGGCCGAGCGCACGAACAACTGCACGCCGAGCATGGCTTCCAGTTCCTTGATTGCCGTAGTCACCGCCGACTGGGAGATGTTCAGGTGGATGGCCGCCTGGGAAATCTGGCCGATTTCGGCGGTGGCGACGAAGTAGCGGACTTGGCGCAGGGTCAGGGACATCGGCCTCTCCAAAACGTAGGGCTATCTGATTTTCAGAAGATGGGCCATCTGATAATAGATCTTCCCAAGGGGTCAAGCAGCAGCCTACTTTTCCAGCATCACTTAGGCGGAGCGACCTCGATGCAGGCAGTGGATTTCAATTCGGACATGGGCGAAGGCTTCGGCCCCTGGACCATCGGCGACGGTGTGGATGCGCAGCTGATGGCCTACATCAGCTCGGCCAATATCGCCACCGGCTTTCACGCCGGGGACCCCGGCACCATGCGTCGTACGGTCGAGCGGGCCAAGCAATTGGGCGTGGCCATCGGCGCGCATCCGGGCTTTCGGGACCTGGTCGGCTTTGGCCGTCGCCACATCAACGCGCCGGCCCAGGAATTGGTCGACGACATGCTCTACCAGCTCGGCGCCCTGCGTGAAATCGCACGGGCCCAGGGCATGACCCTGCAACACATCAAACCCCATGGCGCGCTGTATATGCACCTCGCCCGCGATGAAGAAGCGGCGCGGTTGCTGGTGCAGAACCTGCAAATCCTCGAGCCGACGCTGTTGCTCTACTGCATGCCCAATTCGGTGATCTGGCGGGTCGCCACCGAACTGGGGCAACCGGTGGTGCGCGAGTTTTATGCTGACCGTGAGTACGATCTCAGCGGCTCCATCGTGTTTACCCGCCAGGTCCGGGCGCTGGATCCGGCAACGGTCGCGGCGCGAGTCTTGCGTGCGTGTCAGACCGGCCTGGTGCGCACCGTAGAAGGCGAAGACGTGTTTATCGAATTCGATTCCATCTGCCTGCACAGCGACACGCCCGGCGCGCTTGAGTTGGTAGAAGCCACCCGCGAAGCCCTGGATCAAGCAGGAATCGTGGTAACGAATGGGTTTCTGTAGTGAGCGGGCTTGCCCCGCGCTGGGTGGCGAAGCCGCCCCTAAACCCGACGCCGCGTGTAGCCTGACACTACGCGGTGGTCTTACTGGGGCCGCTTCGCAGCCCAGCGCGGGGCAAGCCCGCTCACCACAACAAGCTTGTTCACCACAACAAGCTTGTTCACCACAACAAGGGTGTTCACCACAGCAAGCCCGCTCACCACAACAAGCCCGCTCACCACAACAAGGGTGTTCACCACAGCAAGCTCAGTCACCACAACAAGAAACGCCCTGAACATTTTTTTTCGCCTGCCTTTCTACAATGATTCCAAGAGGAACAGACATGGCTGAAATGTCCCCCATCCGCTACAGCTTCGGCGGTGATGAACACCTGTTTGCCGAGGTCAGTGACAGCATGTCCCTGGAAGCCTTTTTCAAAGGCATGGCGGTGACACGCGCCGTGGAACGCCTGGCGCTCGAAGGCGTGCTGGATGTGTGCCTGGCCAATGCGTCGTTCCAGATTCGCTTCGACCCCGACCGCATCGCCCCCCATGTACTGCTCGATGCGGTGCAGACCGCCGAAGCCCAGGCTGTGGCCGAGCGCACCTTGCACACGCGCATCATCGAAATCCCGGTGCTCTACAACGACCCCTGGACCCATGAAACGCTCATGCGTTTTCGCGACCGCCATCAGGACCCCAGCGGCACCGACCTGGAGTACGCCGCGCGCATCAATGGCCTGGCCGATGTCGATGCGTTTATCGCCGCCCACAGCGGCGCGCCGTGGTTTGTGTCGATGGTCGGGTTTGTCGCGGGCTTGCCATTCATGTTCCAGATGGTCGAGCGCGAGCGCCAATTGCAGGTGCCCAAGTACCTGCGGCCGCGCACCGATACACCAAAGCTGACCCTCGGCCATGGCGGCTGTTTTGGTTGCATCTACTCGGTGCGTGGTGCCGGCGGTTACCAGATGTTCGGCGTGACCCCGGCGCCCATCTACGACCCGGCGCAGCAATTGGCGTACCTCAAGGAACACATGGTGTTCTTCCGCCCCGGTGACATCGTGCAGTTCAAACCCATGGACCGCGACGCCTACGATCTTGCCGTCGCCGAGGTGGACGCAGGACGCTTCGACTTGCGCATCCGTCCGGTGGAGTTTTCCCTCGACGCCTTTCTCGCCGACCCCATCGGCTATCCGAAAACCCTGCAGGAGGCGCTGGCATGATCAAGGTCCTCAAACCCGGCCTCGCCACCTCCGTGCAGGACCTTGGCCGCGAAGGTTATTACCATTTGGGCATCCCGCCGTCGGGCGCACTGGACCAGTACGCGCTGAGTGCGGCCAACCACCTGGTGGGCAACCCGGTGGGCGCGGCGGGCCTGGAATGCACGCTGATCGGCCCCGAGCTTGAGTTTCAGCAGGACGCGCTGGTGGCACTCAGCGGCGCCTTGATGTCGCCGCGCCTGGACGGTGAAGTCGTGCATCAGGACACTGCATTCCAGGTGCGCGCCGGGCAGGTCTTGCGCTTTGAGTTTCCCAAGGCCGGCGCGCGCACCTACCTCGCGGTGGCGGGTGGCATTGACGTGCCGCTGGTGCTCGGCAGTCGCTCCACCTATACCCTTGGCGCACTCGGCGGGTTTCACGGTCGACGCTTGCAGGCAGGCGATGAATTGCCCATCGGCGAACCCAGCGGCACGGGCCGTGCGGGCAACAGCCTGCCGATGGCGTTGCGCCGGTCGGTGGGTGGCGATGTGACCCTGCGTGTGGTGCCTGGCCTGTATTACGAGCGCCTGACCGCTGCGGCCAAAAGCAGCTTTTTTGCCGAGCCCTGGACCGTGGGCTCCGAAGCTGACCGCATCGGCTATCGCTTCAAAGGCGGCAGTGCGCTGAGCTTCCAGCCACGGGAGCAGCCGTTCGGCGCGGGATCGGATCCGTCGAATATCGTCGACAGTTGCTACCCGATCGGCTCGATCCAGGTACCAGCCGGGCTGGAGCCGATTGTGTTGCACCGGGACGCGGTGTCGGGCGGTGGCTACGCGATGATTGGCACCGTGATCAGCGCTGACCTGGACTTGATCGGGCAGATGCAGCCGAACCAGCGGGCGGGGTTTGTGGCGGTGACACTGGAGGAGGCGTTGGAGGCGCGGCGTGTCTACAAGAAGCGGCTGAAGATGATGGCTGGACTGTTCGCTGGATAAAACTGTGGGAGGGGGCTTGCCCCCTCCCACATTTGGTTCTCTGTTCACTTTTGCTTTGGTTTTGTGTCAGAAGAGTTGGGTGAACAGCCAGTAAAGGCTGCCGGAAAGCAGGATCGCCGCCGGCAACGTGAGTACCCACGCCATCGCCAGGTTACGGATCGTACGCATCTGCAACCCACCGCCATTAGCCACCATGGTCCCCGCGACGCCCGACGACAACACATGCGTCGTCGACACCGGCAACCCATACATATCCGCCGCACCGATGGTCAGCATTGCCACCATTTCAGCCGAGGCGCCTTGGGCGTAAGTCAGGTGGGTCTTGCCGATCTTTTCACCCACGGTCACCACGATGCGCTTCCAGCCCACCATGGTGCCGAGGCCCAGGGCGATTGCCACGGCGATCTTGACCCACAGCGGAATGAAGCGCGTGGAATTGTCGATCTGTTGCTTGAACAGTTGCAGCTTGCCTTGGGTATCGGCGTCGAAATTACCGACCTTGCCCTTGTCCATCAGGCGGATGGTTTCGCTGCTCAGGTACATGTCGTTACGCACGTTGCCGACGGCTTCGGCAGGCACTTTGGCCAGGGAGCCGTAGCCTTTGACTTCCTCACCGATCTGCCCGGCCAGGGCCGCGAGGGCCGGCACCAGTTCTGCAGTGGGTTCCTTGGTGCGTACGTAGGTCGAGAGAATCGGGCGCGGATCGCCGCTCAGCGGTTGCGGTGCGCTTTTCACCAGGGCGACCTGGGTGACTTCGGCCACGGCCGCGAACTGCAACGACTGCTCGGCCGGCATGGTGCGGTTCAGCGCGTAGGCCATCGGCAGGGTGCCGACCAGGATCAGCATGATCAGGCCCATGCCTTTTTGCCCATCGTTGGAGCCATGGGCGAAGGACACGCCGGTGCAGGTGGCGATCAGCATGCCGCGGATCCACCATGGCGGCGGGGTGTCGCCTTTCGGCGCCTTGTACAGCGCACGGTTTTTGACGAAGGCGCGCAGGGCCAGTAACAGCATGGCCGCAAACGCGAAGCCGATCAGCGGCGACAGCAGCAAGGCGTAGCCGATCTTGATCGCCTGGCTCCAGTCCACGCCGCTGGTGCCGTCACGCCCGTGCATCAAGGCATTCGCCACCCCCACGCCGATGATCGAGCCGATCAGGGTGTGGGACGACGACGCCGGCAAACCCAGCCACCAGGTGCCGAGGTTCCACAGGATCGCGGCGATCAACAGGGCGAAGATCATCGCGAAACCGGCCGATGAACCCACCTGCAAAATCAGCTCGACCGGCAGCAGCGCAATGATCCCGAACGCCACCGCGCCGCTCGACAGCAGCACGCCGAGGAAGTTGAAAAAGCCCGACCACACCACCGCGAAATGCGGCGGCAGCGAGTTGGTGTAGATCACCGTCGCCACGGCGTTGGCGGTGTCGTGGAAGCCGTTGACGAACTCGAACCCCAAGGCGATCAACAGCGCCACGCCGAGCAGCAAAAACGGCGTCCACGTGGTGAGTTGGGCGCCCATTTCATGCATGTCATGCATCAGGCTGTAGGCGGTGAACAACAGCCCCATGGCGAGCACGGCGAAGAAGATGATCACCGTCACCAGGCTGGGTTTCTTGTCCAGCCTGGGTTTGGGGTCTGCAACTGAGGTGTGGGTGGAGGCAGTCAGGGAAGGGGTGGCCATGCCGGAGCATCCAGTGTTGTGAGGATGCCGTTCATAGTCATTGCAGAATGTTACAGAGATGCTGCCGCAGATCAGTGTTTAGGGAATTGACGTCGCCGCTGGTCTACAAAACACCGCAGATTCAATGTGCGAGCAGGCGAGCCAACTCCCACATTGGATTGCATTTCAAGTTCAGTAATCTTTGCGCTTTCTAAAGGCCCAACGCCCGGCGATCAAGGTGAAAGTGGCCACCAACGCCACCAATATCCAAAACCCCTCCGGGTCCTGGGAAAGCGGCACACCGCCCACGTTCATGCCGAAAAAACCGGCGATTATATTGATCGGCAAGGCCAACACCGTCACCACGGTGAGGGTGAACAGCGTGCGGTTGCTTTGCTCGTTGAGGTTGGCGGCGATCTCTTCCTGCAACAGCTTGATCCGCTCACCCAGGGCCATCAGGTCGTTGATGATCAGCGCAAACTCCTCGGTGGATTTACGCAATTCCTTCACGTCTTCCTTCTGCAGCCACTGCGGCGGCCGGTTGAGCAGGCGCAACAGCGAGCCCGGTTCCAGCGCCAGCAGGCGTTGCAGGCGCACCAGCACCCGGCGCGCGGCACCAAGCTCCGCGCGGTTGGTGGACAGGCGCGAAGACAGCAACTGGTCTTCGATATGGTCGACGCTGATGCTGGTCTTGCGCACGATCTGCGTCAGCACTTCACCCTGGTCGCGCAGCAAGTGCACCAGCAAGGCCAGCGGCGAGCGAAAGCTTTCACCGGCTTTCACCGACGAGCGCAACTTGTCCACCGAGTGCAGCGGTTGCAGGCGCGCGCTGATCAGCAGGCGGCTGCGGGCGCAAACCCACAGCGTGGAAATATCCGACGACACCATGCTGCTGAAGTTGAACACCACGTCGTTGACCACCGCCAACAAGGCCGAGTCGACGTGTTCGATACGCGTGGAGCGTGAACCTTCATGCAGGGCTTCGAAGAATTCTTCCGGCAAATCCAGGTGGGCCTGCATCCAACGCTCGCACGCCGCGTGGGCGAGGTTCAGGTGCAGCCACAAAAACTCATCCGGGTCGGCCGGTTGTTGCAGCGCCTGGAGCGCCGTGGCCGAATCGATTTGCTCACCCTTTTCACCGGGGCGGAAACGGAAACCGTAAAGCAAGCCAAACAGGTCGGAGTCCTGGTGGCTGTGGTCGATGCTGTGGTTCATGAGGGCTCGCAGAGAAAGCGCCTGTAGGAAATTTCACAGGTTCGCATGCGCAAATCATTGCAAGGAGATTTGACAGTTTTGTGACTGTTTGCTGAGTTGACGGCGCGCCTCGGCGCCTGATCAGGCCGTTGGCAGGCTGAACGTGAACACGGTGCCGTGCTCAGCGGTGGTGGAGACGCTCAATTCACCGCCATGGGCGTCGGCAATCTGCTTGACGATGTACAACCCCAGTCCCAGACCGGCCTGGGGGGTGTCCTTGGCGGGGCGCGAGTAGGGCTCGAACAGCCGGGGCAAGGCTTGGGCGTCAATCTGTCCGGGGTTTTTCACGCTCAGGTTGAAACGACCCTGTTCGATTTTTGCCGTGACCTCCACCGGTCCATCGTGATGACCATGATGGATGGCATTGGCCACCAGGTTGGAGAGCAACTGCGCCAGGCGATCACGGTCGCCGCTCACGCCCTGCAGGTCGCCGATATCCGCCTGGATCACCCGTTGCGGGTGCACGCTCTGTACTTCCGAGACCACATGCTGCAATGCCTCCTGCAAACCCTGGCAATCGCCGATGTTCAGCGGGATACCGCTGCCCAGGCGGCCACGGGCAAAGTCCAGCAGGTCTTCGACCAACTGCGCGGCGCGGCGACCGCTGGTGAGGATATGGCGTACGAGGGTGTCGGTGGCCGGGTCGGGGAATTTGCGCAGCAGCCGTTCCGCACCGAAGTTGATCGCGAACAGCGGGTTGCGCAGGTCGTGGCCGAGCACTGCAATGAATTGCTCGCGCAATTCGGCGGTGCCGCGTTCTTCCTGCAATTGCGCTTGCGTGTAATGCGCGGCTTCTTCGGCTTCGATTTGCAAGGACAGCACCCGGGCGAACGACTCCATGGTGGTCTGGATACTGCTGCTGCGCAGATGGGCGGGATTGGGGTCCAGGGCGCAGATGGTGCCGAAGAATCTGCCGTCGGTGCGGAACACCGGCACCGAAATATAGCTTTCAAACTGGTAGAGCCGCGGGGTGTGGTGGTCGTGGTAGACCGGATCTTCGCTGGCTTTGTCGATCACCACGGACACGTGGGAGCCGCGAATCTCGTGGCAGATCGTGGTGGCCAGGTCCAGCTCACCGCCCACCCCAAGGCCGAAGTCCAGTTGGTCGAGCACGGCGCAGGCGGTCCAGGTGTCGTCGGTCACCCGCGCGACGGCGGCAAAGCGCAGGCCGGTCATATCGCTGATGACTTTGAGCATCGCGGGGACGGCACTGATTCTGCCAATGGTGGCGATGTCGGCGGCTTTTTGCCCCATGCAGCACTCTCGATCCGTAAGGTGGTGAGCGTTATGCCCCGGCCAATGAGTGGGATTTTAGCGACCTTGTGCGCTGTAGGCGTTATTTCATTCGTTAGGGGGAGGGTTTTCCTACCCGCAGGCATAAAAAAACCGCGCTACCCAGAGGTAGCGCGGTTTTTATGTGAGGCGGTCACTCAAGTATCGAGTTTGTCTTCCAGCACGGCGCCGGTCTTGGCGTCGAGTTTCACTTCAAACTTCTTGCCGGTGGTGTCGGTCAGGTCAACTTCGTAGACCAGTACGCCGCTTTTGTTGTGGTCCAGCTCGGTGTCGTGGATGGTGGCACCGGCGTGTTTGGCCACTGCGGCCGCGTTGAGTTTCTCGAAAGGCATCACTGCGCCGGACTTGAGCAGGCCTTCGATGTGGTCCGGGCGAACATCCGCCTGGGCCAGGCCGGCGGTCAGGGTCAGGGCGGTAGCGGCGAACAACGTAGTCAGGGTTTTCATGGTGTGTCCTTCTTCGGTGAGCTGTTTAAGTGGGATCAGGTTAGCCAGTGCAACTTAATTCATCCTTAATTAGTTCAAGCCGTTACGCCGTTTGTTCAATCCGATTTACACGCAGGCTTTCAGGCTTGAGCCTCCTGTAAAAGCGAGACTCGGATGAAACGGTTAGCGACTGGCCTCTATGCGCCCCAGCGCCCCGAGGATCAGGCCGTTGACTCAGTACTTATAGTCGTTCAACAGATCCTGCACGCTGGACGACGGCCAGCGCTTGTAGAACTTCAGCAGTTCGGCGGCGCGGTTGGTGAAGATGCCGTCGACGCCGGCTTTCATCACCTTGTCGAAGTCCACCGGCTCATCGACGGTGTACACGTGCACCAGCAGGCCTTTGTCGTGGGTCAGCTTGTTCATTTCGGGTTTCACCAGGTCGGTGTAGCTCTGGTCGCCATGGGCGGTCAGCTCAGCCGAAGGACCGGTGCCGATGGCGCCGAGGCTCTTGGCTTCGTCGACCCATTTTTCGAACTCGGCAGCATCCTTCGGTTCTTGCTTGGCGTAATAAGCGGCCTTGGTGGTTTCGCCGGACTCCGCGAACGTCTGCTTGTTTTTCGGCTCGATGCTGCCTTCACCCACCCATAACAGCAGGATTTTCGGGGTGTTGGGCATTTCGTTCTGCAGCGCTTTGAGGCTTGCCACTTCAAAGGTTTGCAGCACCACGCGGCCCTTGCCCTGGCCGACGCCGGTGTTGCTCTTGCCCAGCTTGGAACCGGCCGAACTCAGCCAGCCTTTGTCCAGCAGCTTGTTCTTCAGGTCGGCTTCGATGCCTGGGAATTGCTTGGGTTCTTTGGTCTCGATGTACAGGCCCGGTTTGTGCTGCGGGTTGCCTTCGGCGATCTTGATGATGTCGTCCAGGCTCTGGATTTTCAGGCCGACGAAACCTGGGCGCGCACGGTCCGGGTAGGCGGCGTTGAACCAGCTGCCGGCGTCGAGGGTTTGCAATTCTTTCCAGGTGAACTCGTTGGCCGGGGCGTCCTTGCGGTCGGGGAACTTGGTGGCCACGTCGGTGGTGCGCTGCAGGTTGTTGTCGTGCAGGGCGAACAGCACGCCGTCCTTGCTGCGCTGCAGGTCCATTTCCAGGTAATCGGCACCCAGGTCGCGGGCGACCTTGTAGGCGGCGGCGGTGGACTCTGGGGCGTCATAGGAGGCGCCACGGTGGGCGATCACGGCAGGGTAGGGGATGCCTTCGTTAGTCGCCAATTCAGCCGGGCTGATCGGGTCTTGCGCATGTGCCTGGCCGAGGCCGAGCATCAGGGCGAGCAGCAGGGCGCTCTTGGTAAACGTGACAGGCATATGCGAAGTCCTTTCGTGGAGGTAGCTTTGAGAAGGCCTCCTTTTTAACAATTGATTGCGAAAGGCGCTATCACCAAACCGACATTAACGTGCGCACGGCCAAAGTTTTTCGGGTTTTTAGGGGATGCATTGCAGTACTCTTGCGCGAAGCTGCCCCGTCAGAGGGCGGTACTTTCGCCACGCGTGTAAACCATCTTTCCAGTCCCTGTGGGACTTTTCAGTGAGGTTTACCATGCGCATCACCTCCGAGCTTATCTGCCAGGCCGCCGACCAACTCCACGGGTTTGTTGGCCTCAACCGCAAGACGGGCCAGTACATCGTACGTTTCAGCGAAGACGCCTTCGGTATGGACGTGGCCGATGACGGCATCATCCCCACCGCCGAATTCGTCTGGCTGCCGGCCCCGGAGCAGACCATGACCCTGTCCCGCGAACGCATCCAGTTGCTGCTGGACCAGAACGTCGATGACCGCATCAACATCACCGAGCCGCTGCGGGTGTATATGCGCCGGGTCGAAATCCCGCAGATCACTGCATTGCGCAGCCTGGTCAGTTAGGCCCGCGAGGGGCCTGTCTTTCAATTCTGGAAGGCGTAGGCCCGCTCGACTTTGCATACCCGGGTCTGAAAGGCCGAATACCACGTGGCGCGCCCCTGTTCGCGCACCGCCTGGTGCTCGGCCTGCTGCTTCCAGGCGAGGATCGCCGCCTCACTCTCCCAGTACGATACGGTGATCCCCAGGCCGTCTTCCCGCGCCGATTCCACGCCGAGAAACCCCGGCTGTTCGCGCGCCAGTTCGAGCATGCGGCCGGCCGCCTGGCCGTAACCTTGGTCGCCCTCGGTGCGCAGTGAGCTGAAAATCACCGCGTAGTAGGGCGGGTTGGGCGTACGGGCGATCATGCCGACACCGCCTGGCAGGCGTTGAGCAGGGCAATCGCCAAGGGCGGGGTGACGCCTTTCAGCGCGCTGCGTTCGGGCTGGAACAACGTGGCCACGAAGAACGGATGATCGAGCAGTTCCACCGCGCGCAGGTCGCCAGCCGAATCATGGCCGCTGGGGATCAGATCGCCTTCGAGCAGGGCATCGACGAACTCAGGGTTCACGCCGTAGCGGCAGCGATAACCTGCCAGCAGATCAAGGGTGCCATAGGCGTCGGCGATGCGAGTGTAGGGCTTCAGACGCACGTTGTCGGTGGCTTCCACCAGGGTACAGCTCAACGGCGCGATCACCGCGCGTTTGGCCTCTGGGGCGAGTTCGCCATGCTCGGCGTCCTTCCAACCGAGCACATTGCGCGCGTATTCCAGTACGGCATGTTGAAAACCGCCACAGGTGCCGAGGAACGGTCGCCGCTGTTCGCGGGCAAAACGGATCGCCCGCAGTGCGCCATCGGTGTCGCGGTAGGGGCTGCCGGGGACGCACCAGAAACCGTCGAAGTCGTGGAGGGTTTCTGGCATCGCATCCGTGTCGAGCCATTGGCTATGGAGGGTCAGGCCCAGCGTTTCGGCCGCCTGTTGCAGCGCCAGGGGAATCGCCTGGTGAGCGATAACATCAGGGTTGTAATCGCCGATCAGGGCGAGGTGCAAGGGCGTGGCGTTCATGGTTTACATCCCGTGGCTTGTGGTGTCCTGGGGTGCACTATAGATTGGCGTTCACGCAATCAAAATTGGCGTTTGCCCACATGCTCAATGCAGCCACGCACTATTCCATTGACTACCCTGACCTGTCGCTGATCCTCGCCCTGGTGCGCGGCGGTACCCTGGCGCGGGCGGCGACGTTATTGCGCGTGGATGTGTCCACGGTGTTCCGTGCAGTGCGGCGCCTGGAGGCGGCGTTGGGCCAGACGCTGTTTGAAAAAAGCCGCGCCGGTTACCTGCCCACGAGCCTGGCGAGCCACCTGGCGCAGCAGGCGGAATGTGCCGAACAAGCGCTGCAAGCGGCGCGCATCGGTGTGGAGCAGGGCGGTGAGGTGATCAGCGGCACGGTGCGCCTGACCTGTACCGACTCGGTGCTGCAAGGTTTGCTGTTGCCGGCCCTGGCGCAGTTCATGCCGCAGTACCCGGCGCTGACCTTGGAGCTGAGCACGTCGAATGATTTCGCCAACCTCAGCCGCCGCGATGCGGATATTGCCTTGCGCCTCACCCGCACGCCGCCGGAGCATCTGGTTGGCCGCCGTTTGGGCGGCGTGGCCTATCGGGTGTGCGCCAGCCCAGGGTTGGCAAGCCAATACGCGGGCCGGGAGTGGGCGGACCTGCCTTGGATCGCCCCGGATGACTTCCTGCCCGATCATCCCACAGTGGCCTGGCGCCGCGAGCACCTGCCCGGCGTGCGCTTGAGTTATCGCTGCAACAGCATGCAGTCGGTCACCGAGCTGGTACGGGCGGGGTTGGGCGTGGCGGCGTTGCCCGACTTTCTAGTCGACGACGGCCTGCAACCGCTGGGCCCCGCGTTGGCGGGGCACGATACGGCGCTGTGGTTGCTGACGCGCCCTGACTGCCGGGCGTTGCGCTCGGTGGTGACACTGTTTGATGAGCTGAGTGGGCATGTGCGCTTGCCTTAGGTTTTTCGCACAAAGTGCTCATGCATTTCGCACGTCAGGCTTTCGATATGTTCTGTCAGCTGTTTGGTCATTTCCGTGAGCCGGGTGTTTTGCTCAAGCAGCTCCAGCAACTGCTTGGTGGTCTGCGCGGCCTGGGCCTGGCGTTCGGTGTTGGCAACGGCCAGCGCTTCGCGGTGCTGCGCGTCGGCGTCGGACTGAGCTTTGTCGCGAGCGGCCTGGCGCGTCTGGGCCAGCAGGATCAAGGGCGCGGCGTAGGCCGATTGCAGGCTGAAGGCCAGGTTGAGCAGGATGAACGGGTACATGTCGAAATGTGTGATGCCGGTGATGTTCAGTACCACCCACAGCACCACAATGGCGGTTTGCGCACCGAGGAACGTGGGCGTACCGAAGAAGCGTGCGAAGGCTTCGGCCTTGAGGGCGAAGGTGTCGTTACCAAAGGTCGGCGCCAAGTGAGCGTGGCGGCGGTGGAAGCGCAGGTGGTCGACGGGGGCGGCTTCGGGCTTTTCTGAGGTCATGGCGGGCTCGGGTGCTCAACAAATAGACAGTTGTGCACTATAGACCGAGCCCCCGGCTGCCCGCATGAAGATCGGGTCAGTTGGCCCCACGTTCATTGGCAAACGCACTCACCGCCTGCACAGCCTCGCTCGTGCCTGCGCGGATCTGCAGGATCACCGTACCGGCGCGATCGGCCAGGTCGAGACCTTGTGCCGCGCGGTCGCGGGTGCCGTCCATGCTGTGGATGGCCTGGCGGGTTTCGTCCTGGATCATTGCGATCATGCTGGAAATTTCCGTCGTGGAGCCGCTGGTGCGTGCTGCCAGTTGCCGGACTTCATCAGCCACCACGGCAAACCCGCGACCTTGTTCGCCTGCCCGCGCCGCTTCAATGGCGGCGTTGAGTGCCAGCAGGTTGGTCTGGTCGGCGATGCCCCGAATGGTGTTGACGATGGCGGTGATTTGCTGCGAACGCTCACCCAGCTTGGCGATCAGTTGCGAGGAGCCATCGATGTCTGCGGCAATGTCGCGCATGCCGCTGGCTGTTTGCTGGATCACCTCGGCACCTTTTTCGGCGATGTCCCGCGTGTTCAGGGAGATGTGGTACGCCTGGGCGGCGCTGGCGGCGTCGGCCGCATGTTGTTGCACCGTGGCGGTGATATCCGAGGCGAACTTCACCACTTTGCACAGGCGCCCACTGGCGTCGTACACCGGGTTGTAGTTGGCTTCAAGCCATACGGTCCGGCCGTTTTTATCGACCCGCTCGAACTGGCCGCTGAACAATTCGCCCTGGTTCAGGCGTCGCCAGAAGTCGCTGTAGGCCGAACTGCCGGCCAGTTCCGCGGTGCAGAACAGGCGGTGATGCTGGCCCTGGATCTGCGCCAAGGTGTAACCCATGCGCTGCAGAAAGTTTGTGTTGGCCGTGATGATGGTGCCGTCGAGGTTGAATTCGATCACCGCCATGGCACGCCCGATGGCCTCCAGTTTGGCATTGGCTTCACTTTCCGCCTGCAGGCGCGGGGTGACGTCCATCGCGTACTTCACCACTTTTATTACCTGGCCGGCGTCATTTCGCACCGGGTTATAGTTGGCTTCCAGCCACACCGATTGGCCATTGCCGGCCACTCGTTCAAAGGTGCCGGACTGGAACTGGCCATTGCGCAGGTTCGACCACAACTGGTTGTACTCGGCGCTGCGAGCGAACGCCGGGGTGCAGAACATGCGATGGGACTGGCCCTCCACCTGCTCGGCGCGGTAGTTCATGGTCTGCAGGAAGTTGGCATTGGCGCGCAGCACGTTGCCGTGCAGGTCGAATTCGATCACCGCCATGGCGCGCTCGATGGCATCCAGCAGGCTGGCCTGTTGGGCGACGGTGTGTTGCAGGGTGTTGATGGTTTGTTTATGGGTGTTAAAAAACATGGTCGGGTGCTCGGGCAAGCGACTGCTGGAGTTTCCTTGGGTATGCGCCTGCCCCCGTAAGGCATACGCCATACGGTTGACTTGCTCATTGTCAGCTTCCTTGTGCCGACAGAACGGGGTGGAACAACGGGTTCAGAGTGATCAGCCTGACGGGAAGTTCGCCCCAGGGGCAGGACCTTTTTTGGGCAGGCGACCAATGGTGGCATTATGCTGCTGCCTGGGGTGCAGGGCGCACTATTCAGACGAGCAGTTATCGGACAACGTCAGGCGGAATAGGCGACCTTGTCGTCACTTACGCTGACCCGGTTGCGCCCGGTGTCTTTGGCGGCATACAGCGCCCGGTCCGCCGCATTGAGCCACATGGCGGCGTTGGTAAAGGACGGCTGAAACCCCGCCAGGCCGATGCTCAGGCTCACGCGCAGTTCCGGGATCTGCGGGTTGCGGTAATTGCTGAAGGTTTCACGCATGCGCTCCATGACCTGGGCGGCTTGTTCCAGCGACATTTGTGGAAGAATCACACAGAATTCATCGCCTCCGTAACGCCCGGCCAGGTCGTTTTCCCGCAGGTTACGCCGCAACTCCAGGCTCAATTGCCGCAGTACCGTGTCGCCGACGATATGCCCGTGGGTGTCATTGATTCGCTTGAAGTGATCGATATCGATCAAGGCGATGGTGGCATGGCTTTGCTGTTGCTGGCACTTGTGGAACTTGAGGTGCAGCAGGTCTTTCCATGAACCGTGATTGAGCAGGCCGGTGAGGCTATCGATACGGCTCAGGGCGCTGAGGGCTCGCTTGTGTTCCGACAGTTTGATCGCCAGTTGATAGCAGACCATGCCGATGGCCATGGGGTAGAGCGTGAGCATGGGCAGGCAGGCGTAAACCTCAACCAGGCTCACCGACGGGTTGAAGTGCAGGCCGAACACCACAGCGCCGATAGCGGCGCCGAGCACTTGGGCCAGTGCGCCGCGTATCAGCAGGCGCTTACCACCGGCAGCGACGTTGTTCATGGCGACCATCGACAGCAAGGTCACGGTGGTCAGCGGGGTAAATTGCAGCGTCGCCGCCCAGAACCCACTGAACAGTGCGTCATACAGCAGGTTGCGTTGCTCGGCGTCATAGGGGTATTTGGAGCGGGTTGCCCATTGATACGCCACGTGTGGCCAGACGAAAGCGTTGACCAATAACAGCGCCCAGAGCCAACCCGGCATCGCGAGCGGGTACAGCGCCGCTATCACGCTGATACAGCACATGGCTGTGCCGATAATCCTTGGCCTGTAGATACGCCTGGCAAAGGAAAGCCCTTTGCCTTGTCTGTTTTCCATAAATTCCTGGGTCAGCTCTTTTTTTGCAGATACGACGACACGTGTTCGTGGGCTTCACTGCTGATCGGAGAATGCCCACGAATATTGTCAATTATTCGCGAGGGAATAATCAGTGGCCTTCCAGGCCATTTGCGCAAAACAGAGGGCGAATGCGTCAAAAACGACCTGGGACGTCGCTCGTGCAACGGTTTTTTACGGCTGGCCCGGTGTTTTGACTTCGTAGCCGGCCAGGAACAGGTCGATGGCCGACTCGATTACGCTGGCTTGGCTGGCCGCATCCAGGGTCGGTTGCCCAAGGGTAATCTGTGGCCAGAAGGCAAACGCCTTGAGCAGGCTTTGGATCTGGTGGGCGGCAAAGGCCGGGTCGCTGCAGTTGAGCCGGCCATCTTCCTGGGCGGCACGCACCCATTGGGTAAACCCTTCTTCGCGTTCGCTCAGGCGGGTGACCATGTCCTGCGCACGTTCCGGCGAATGGATGGTGGCAGCGATAGCGACCCTGGCCAGGTCGAGGAAATTCACGTCCGACATCATCTTCATCTTTGCTTCCAGCAACCCCCGCAATTGTTCGCGCAACGGGCGGTCGCTGGCGTAGCTGACGTCGAGCTGTGCAACACTGCTGGCCCAGAGTTTGTGGAGGATTTCGGCGAACAGTTCTTCCTTGCTGGGGAAGTGGTTGTACACCGTACGCTTGGAAACGCCGGCGGTGGCGGCGATCTTGTCCATGCTGGTGACCTCGAAACCGTTTGCGCGAAACTCGGCAATGGCCGCTGCCACGATGGCTTCGCGCTTGCGGTCGGTGAGGCGTTGAGGGGCAGTCATGGGTGGCGTTCGGCTCTTCAAGGAAATTACACTCGGCAGTTTACTTGCTCCGGATTTTGTTGCAATCTTGAAACTACACTGTGCAGTGTAACTTATAAGCGATCCGTAGGAGTCACCCGGTAATGGCCACGATCTCGTCCCGTGTCGATTCTTCGCCAGCAGCGCCCAGGCACGATCAGGCGCATTTCAGCAACGAGCCCCCCGTGCAGCATGGAGGCTTTGGCAAGACCTTGCGTATTTTCTGGAACATGCTGTTCAACAAACCGCGCAGTACGCGGCCGGTGGGGCAGATCCCGGTGCAATCGCTGACCCGCGAGCAATTACTGGCCGCCCCGGATCACAGCGTGTTCCGCCTCGGGCATTCGACGGTTTTGCTGAAAATGCGCGGTAAATTCTGGGTCACCGACCCGGTGTTCGCCGAGCGTGCCTCACCGTTCAGTTGGGCCGGCCCCAAGCGCTTCCATCAGCCGCCCATCAGTCTTGAAGCGCTGCCACCGTTGGAAGCGGTGATTCTTTCCCACAACCACTATGACCACCTTGACCGCAAGGCTGTCGTTCAATTGGCCGAGAAAACCCGCTATTTTCTTGCGCCGTTGGGAGTCGGTGACCTGCTGGTGAAGTGGGGGGTGGAGGCCAGCAAAGTACGCCAGTTGGATTGGTGGCAGGGCACTGAGGTGGACGGTATTCGGTTTGTCGCGACACCTGCGCAGCATTTTTCCGGGCGCGGGCTGTTTGATGCCAACCAGACCCTGTGGTGTTCCTGGGTGATGATCGACGGGGCGCGGCGGATCTTTTTCAGCGGCGATACCGGTTACTTCGACGGCTTTAAACGTATCGGTGAACAGTACGGCCCCTTTGACCTGACGCTGATGGAAACAGGTGCTTACAACGTCGATTGGCCCCATGTGCATATGCAACCTGAGCAAACCCTGCAAGCCCATATCGACCTCAAGGGGCGCTGGCTGCTGCCGATTCACAACGGCACCTTCGACCTGGCGTTCCATGCCTGGCACGAACCGTTTGACCGGATCATGGCGCTGGCCTGGGAGCGCAACGTATCGATTACCACACCGCCGATGGGGCAGGCATTCAGCTTGAACCAGCCTGAGCGTGGGTATGCGTGGTGGCTGGAGGTGGAAACACAAGGTGCGCAAGAGCACTTGGCTGGCTGACGACTGGGCTGGTAGTCGGAGGACGCGTCGGAAAAAGGAGTTTTCCGGGTGTTTCCAAGCAGTTCCAGGCCTCGGATGAGGGTGCGATGATCCTTCGGAAAGTCATCTTCCGGAGGGCTGTCCACATGGACATCAAGTGTAGGAAAATTTGGCTGCTGGGCGTGCCTTGTCGACCGGGCTCACCTGCGCCGCCACCGTCATCTTCGCCGGCGGAGATAGCAGGTCTGGCGACAGTGCCACCCACTCCCTCCGTCGATACACCCGCCCCGAGCGGTATCGCTTTCGGGACGGCCCCCGGTGGCGACAAACGCCCTGCGGGCGGCATCCCGATTCCAGGGTATGACGCGCCTGCCCTGCCCGTGAAACCTGTGCGTGACCCATCGCTGTCGCTGATTGCCTTAAGCGGCATCGATCCTTCGGGGCCGGTGATGGTGGAGGTGCCTTTGGTGCAGAACAACACCACCTTCACGGCAGACCGGAGAGCGACTGGGCTGTGCGTGGGGGTTGCAGAACGGTACGAGCGCGGCAATGACCACGAACGTATTGAGCACCGTGCGCTCTTTACGCTGGCGCTGGAAACCCTTCGTCTGGCTGGGCTGACACTGGTGCCAGTGCCTGCACAGCGAGCGGATGACTCCCTGAGGTTCGATCTGCACACCCGCAATGAAATCGACACGCTCATGAGTCAATACCGCTTGGATGCGCTGGTGTCCGACAGTCAAAGCGCTGCGTTCCATGCGGCCTGCTGGACGGGTTACCCAAGGCTTGGCGAGCCGCTCGGGGACGGTTCAACGCTGTGGTTCTATGGCGCGCGATCTTCCAAGGATGTGCTGCCGATTCTGGTGCGGGTGTACCGCAATGCTCGGCGCCTGACACCGGTACAGGCCGGGCTACTCGACGTGTTGACTAATCCCACGGTGTAAGCGACGTGCGTCGCAATGCTGGGAGGGCGAGAGGTTTTTAGACTGGGGCATGGATCGATGTGGGTCCTTCGTCGTTTCTGACTCCCTGAAGAGGTCTTATGTTCTCTATTGCGTATGGTCTGGGCTCGATTGCCCAGTTGGCCCTGCAGTCCATTGCCGGCGACTACTTACCTGCGGCCTCCAAGCCAGTCGCCCCCGGTACCGAATACCTCAGTGTCAATGAGCTTGGCAGGCAAATGGCCCGGCCGGGTAGGCTCACCTCGGTCGATCTGGTCAGTTTCCTGCAAGAGCGGATTCGCAGGCTGGACCCTCAACTGAGGTCTGTTATCGAACTCAACCCTGAAGCGCTTGAGGCTGCGCGCGAGTTGGATCGCGAGCGAGCCAGCGGCAAAGTGCGCGGGCCACTGCATGGCATTCCCATTTTGCTCAAGGACACCCTCGAAACCACAGGCATGCAAACCAGTGCAGGTGCGTTTGGGCTTGTGGGGGCAAGTGCCGGCAAGAATGCCCCGTTGGTGAATTACCTGATCAAGCAGGGCGCGGTCATCCTGGGTAAAACCAACATGAGTGAAATGGCCGGGTTTCGTGGAGGCCCCGATGGCTGGAGCAGCCGGGGCGGGCAAACCCGTAACCCGCATCAGTCGGATGCCGACGTCGGGGGCTCCAGTTCCGGCTCTGCCGCCGCAGTCGCGGCAGGGTTGGCGCCCTTGGCGGTAGGGGCTGAAACCAATGGTTCGATCATTGTGCCGGCCGCCCGCAATGGTGTGGTGGGGCTCAAACCCAGCGTCGGCCTGCTGGACCGCAATGGGATTATTCCCGCGAGCCAGCGCCAGGACACGCCAGGCCCGATGGCTCGCTCGGTAATGGATGCTGCGTTGATGCTCAATGCCATGTCAGGCAGCGATCCCCTGGACCCGGCGAGCGTGGGCGCGCCCCAAGGCATTGATTACACAAAGTTATTGGTTCCAGGTGCGTTGAAGGGCAAGCGTATCGGTTACCCTGCGACGTTTTCCAAAGAGGGTGAAACCCTGCCCGTGGTGAACAGTGCGCAATTCAGTCGGACACTTGAGGTGCTTCGCGAGCAAGGCGCGATATTGGTGCCGGTCAACATGCGCCTGGCCGATGCTTCACGCTATGACGAGTTGTTGTTCTCGGACGCGAAAGAGGAACTCAATGCTTACTTGGCCAATCGCTCGGGACTACCGGTCAGATCACTGACCGAACTCATCAGGTTCAACGATGAACGTGATGGCGCCAACGAGGATCATCAACCACTACTCAAGGAAATCAGTGCCTCAACCCTGACGCCGGAGCAGCGTCAGCCACTGTGGGACGCGCTCATCCAGGATTTCCGCAGCTCCATAGATGACCCGATCAAATCGGAAAACCTGGACGTCATGGTGTCGGATTTCGAGACAAACAGTTTCTTCGGTGTCGCGGCAGCCGGCTACCCAGGGATCGCCGTACCTTCCGGGACGGATGAGGACGGTTTACCCACCAGTGCTTATTTTTTCGGCACCCGCTGGGCTGAACCTACCTTGCTGGCAGTGGCCCATGGGTATGAGCAGGCCGCCCAGGTGGCAATCAAACCTGGGTTTTGACCGGCCATCCCAGTACATCGCAAAGGGAGCGTCGGGCGCTGTTGTGGGCAGTGGGCTCGGTTGAAGGAAGGTCGAACCGACGCACACTCATTCCCCACCCCGGCGCAAAGCCCGGAAAAAACACCAGCCCCTCAGCCTCCAGCCTGAACGCCAATGCCAGGCGGGTTTCATCGCCCACGTCGCCCTGGCTTTCGAAGTGCTGAACCGCTTGCGCCGTCACGCCCGCCAACCGGGCCAGGTCTTCGGTGCTCCAGCCCAGCATCGCGCGGGCCTGCACGCTGTGCTTGGCGGTGAATTGATGCAGGACGATCTGCTGTTCTACAAAAGAGCTCATTGCCAGAGAGGACATGGTTTTCTCCAGGATTCGACGGGGGAGGGCAAACTATACTGTGTTTTTGTACAGTTGTTTTGACCGCTCATCAACTGGATGTTTAATCAGCCGTTACTCCACCCCCGGCGCCTCCCGGATAATCAGGTGATCCAGGTTCTCGATATTCGCGCTGAACACCCCGAACGTCTGTTCGGGGTTTTTTGTGCTCGGTACGTGTTTCAACGCCGGCGTCACCCCGTAGAAGAAGCAATACAGCGCCCGATCACTGTCCACCGCCGCCTTGATCTGTTCCAGGAACGCCTTGCGCTTGCGGTAAGTGTCGATGAGTTTTTTGCTCAGGTAGACGTTGACCGAATAGGGCTTTTTGTCGAGCCACACCTTCTTCTCGAAGTCGATGCGAAAGCTTTTGGTGTAGTCCTTGATCGCCTTGATCTTGCCCCAGTAGATCAGGCCCTTGTTGTCTTGCAGGTATTCGATTTTCTTGAAAAACGTCCAGTAGGTCGCGGTGTGGTCGCCAATCTTCAGCGGCATCGCCTTGAGCTTGTCCTTGTCGTCGATATTCGACACATAGCATTCCACCGGGTGGGCGAAGACGCTGGTTTTGTCCGGTGTGGTGTCGTGGGCGCTGTGGGGCGAAGAACTACGGTTTGAAGGCGCTTTCGCTGGCTCGCGTGGGGCACTTCCCTCAGCCCCGGCAAGCGGGGCCTTACGTTCGTATTGACGGCGCGTGAGTACAAATTCCGAGGGGAAGTTGTCTTCACGCTCGTCGTCGCCTTCACCGGTCGCGGTCTTGTGGGTGCTGGCGTAACGGCAGCCGTCGATATGCTGGGTGCTGGTCTTGTTCTTGAAATGGGGTGTGCGCTGATAGTTAACGTTCTTCGCGTTGAAGGTGCTCAGCGTATTGCCCGTATCGAACGCGGCACGGCAGGCTTCGTTGGGGCAGAGGAAGCTGTCCTTGTCGGAATCGAAATCGGCGGTTTCGTCGAAATTCAGGTCTCGTACGTCGTAGATCGACAGCTTGTCGTCGAGACTCAGGCTGTAGGCCGTGTCGAATTTCATGGGGCTCGGGTCCGTGAGAAGTTTCGCTAGTAATAGCGGGATCGCGCGCAAATATCAGCAAGAAACTGCAACCCTTCGGCCGCTCAAGAAGCACAGCGTTCCACCGACCGCCGTCAGCGCCCCCAATGCATAGAACATGCTGGCTGGCGCCGCATTGATCAGCAAATACCCACAAATCACCGGGCTCATCGCCCCTCCAAACGCGGCCAGGTTTTGCGCACCGTAATAACTGCCGCGCAGGGCATCGGGAGCGATGGTGTCGATAAACAGGAACTCCGAGGGGTAGATGATCATCTCGCCCAAGGTGAATACGAACATCGCCAGGCACCAGGTGACCAGGCTGTCGGCCAGGCTGAACCCGATCAGCCCGACAATGAACAGCAAGGTGCCGAGCACGATCCAGTAACGCAGTTGCTCACGCTTGAGAAACCGCCCGATCTGGTACTGCATCAAGATCACGGTGATGGCGTTGCAGGCCAGCACCGCAGACAGAATCTTCAACGCCTCGGCGGGTTTGTAGGCCACCAGCAAAAACTGCGACAGATACAGGGTGTAGCGCCCGTGGACAATGGTGCTCAGCAGGCTGCCGCTAGTGAACAGGATCAGCGTGCGGTCGCTGCGCAACGTGCGCAGGGTGCTGAGGAAACTCAAGGGTTTGTGGCTGTCATCCCGTTGGGTGGGGGGGATGCCGATCATCAGGAACACGCTGCCAAAGGCGATGGCGCTGGCGATCAGGAAGGGCGCCAGCGGCAGGTGCCCGGCGATCACCACGCCGACCATCGGGCCGGTCGCGTAGCCCACATTGGTCAGGGTGTAGCGCAGGGAAAACACCTTGGCACGGTCACCCACCGGCAGGTTCTCGCTGATGATGGCTTTGGAGCCGATCAGGAACAGCGCCGACGCCGCTTCGGTGATGACCAGGGTCAAGGTGGTGAGGTAAAGGTTGCTGGCAAAGGTCAGTAACAGAAAACCGATGGCGCTCGAGAGCATGGCCAGGATCAGCAGCTTGCGTTTTTCCAGGCGGTCGATGATGTAGCCGCCGTACAGGCCCAGCAGTGTCGCGATGAATACGGCGATGCCCATCAGCAGGCCGATGTCCTGCTGGTTGAGGCCCAGGCGCGTGCTGAGCAGCAAGGCCAGCAGCGGGCTGGTCATGGCACGGCTGACCACGATGGTCACCGAGCAGACCAGCAGGCGGCGGATTACCAGGGAGTAGGTGGCCACGGTGGGGGCAAGTGTCCTTGTTATTTTCTAAAGACAACACACATCAAATGTGGGAGCTGGCTTACCTGCGATAGCGGTGGTTCAGGCAATGATTATGCAAGATGACGCCGCCATCGCAGGCAAGCCAGCTCCCACACTTGGATCGACTTACTGGCCGGAGTTGATGGTGATCTTCTCGACCGCGCCTTGCTCCAGCTCCCACTTCTTCAGGATCTTGCCGTAGGTCCCATCATCAATCATGCCCTGCAACGCTTCACTGATCGCCGTGACCAACTCGGTGTTGCTCTTCTCAATCCCCAGCCCGGTGAACTGCTTGGAAATCGCCAGGCCCACCGGCTTGTACTTGCCCTTGTCCAGCGCCATCAAATAAGGAATCGTCTCGCTGCCCTGCATCGCCGCATCCAGGCGGTTCTGCTGCAACTGCGCGCGAGCATCCGCCGAGCCTTCAGTGCCGATCACCACGATCGCCGGCTTACCCGCCGCTTCGCAGTTTTCCTTGCTCCACGCGGCAATTTCCGACGGCCAGGTGGTGCGACGGCTGGTGCCGACTTTTTTACCGCACAGGTCAGTCAATTCCTTGATCTCTTCACGCTTGGCCAGGGTATAAAGCTGCGGGCCGCTGGTGAAGTAGTCGATGAAAGTCACCGCCTTTTGGCGCTCGGCGGTGTCGCTCATGCCCGACAGCACAATGTCCACACGCTTGGTGGTCAGGCCGCTGAGCATCTGTTCGAAGCCGGTTTCCTGCCACTTGATCTTCACGCCCAGGCGCTCGGCCAAGGCATTGCCCAAGTCGAAGTCGAAACCCGTGAGCTTATTGGTGGCGGGGTCCTTGAAATCCATCGGTGGATAGTTCGGCACGATGGCCGCGCTGATCTCACCCTTGTCCTTGATTGCCGCCGGCAAAGCCGCGAAAACAACAGTGGAGGCCATCAGGCCTGCGAGCAACGTGGGGATAAACAATTTTTTCATGGGGGCGTTCTCGTTAGTTTTCTAGTTAAGTGCGAACGGCAGAAATAAAGCTTTGGGTACGCGGGTTTTGTGGGCTTATTAGAATTTCTTCGGGGCTGCCGGCTTCCACAATCTGGCCGGCATCCATAAACACCATGCGGTTGGACACTTCGCGAGCGAAGCCCAATTCATGGGTGACCACGATCATGGTCATGCCGGTGGTGGCCAAATCGCGCATCACCGACAGCACTTCGCCGACCAGCTCCGGGTCGAGGGCTGATGTGGGCTCGTCGAACAACATCAGCTTGGGGCGCATCGCCAACGCTCGGGCAATTGCCACGCGCTGTTGCTGCCCGCCAGACAATTCCACCGGGTAGGCATTGCGTTTGTCCGCCAGGCCCACGCGAGCGAGCAACTCCAACGCATCCTCGATGGCTTCCTTGGGCGAGCGCTTGAGCACTTGGCACGGGCCTTCGATGATGTTCTGCAGCACGGTCATGTGCGGGAACAAATTAAAGCGCTGGAACACCATGCCGGTGGCCAGGCGCTGGCGGGCGATCTGCGCTTCATTCATCTCATGCAGCTTGTTGCCGATGACGCGGTAACCCACCAGTTCGCCGTCGACCCACAGGCCGCCCTTGTCGATTTTTTCCAGTTGGTTGACGCAACGCAGCAGGGTGCTTTTACCCGAGCCGGACGGGCCAATGATGCACATCACTTCGCCTTGCTCGACCTCGATATTGATGTCGCGCAGCGCGTGATACTGGTCGTAATACTTGTTCAGGTTGACGGCCTTGACGATGCTTCTCATGGGGCAAATCTCCTCAACCCAAACTTACGAACGCTTGCCGGCGCCGCGGGCAAAACGACGCTCGAGGCGGCTTTGACCAAATGAAAGAACAGTCACCACCGCCAGGTACCAGATGCCGGCCACAATCAGCAGCTCCATGACCCGGGCGTTGGCGTAGTAGATGTTTTGCGCGTTGTGCAGCAGCTCCGAGTACTGGATCACACTGGCCAGGCTGGTCATTTTCACCATGCTGATGAACTCGTTGCCTACAGGCGGGATGATCACTCGCATCGCCTGCGGAAGAATGATCCTACGCAGCGCTTGCAGGCTCGGCATGCCGATGGACTTGGCGGCTTCGTACTGGCCGGTGTCGACCGACAGCAAGCCGGCGCGCACCACCTCGGCGGTATAGGCGCCCTGGTTGATGCTCAAGCCGAGCAGGGCGGCCACGAAAGGTGTCATCAGGTCGACGGTGTCGATGCTGAACAGCCCGGGAATCGCGATCACCGGGAAAATCAGCGCCAGGTTGAACCACAGCAGCAGCTGCAGAATCAACGGCGTGCCACGGAACAGCCAGGTGTAGGTAATGGCCACATACCGCAGGATCGGGTTGGCCGACATGCGCATGATCGCCGTGATCACCCCGATCACCACGCCCAGCGCCATCGCCAGGATCGACATGACGATAGTGTTCATCAGGCCCCAGAGGATGGCCTCAGACGTGAGGAACTGACCGATGTAGGACCATTCGATCTGGCCGTTGGCGAATGCGCGCAACAGCGCGGCCAATACGATCACGATCAACGTGGCAAAAAACATCCGCCCGTAATAGCGACGCGGCACATGCTCGTACTGCGTGATATCGAACTGGTTCTCGGACAACTTGCGCTCTATTTCCAAGCGCTCGGCCGGGGTTTGGTTCATGGTGATTCTCCAAAACTGATGACGCTACTACTGATGTACTCGGTCCAACTGTGGGAGCGGGCTTGCTCGCGAAAGCGTCAGCCCCAGCACCACACCTCTGACAGGCTTAAATCCGAAAGCCCTGATAGCTCTCAGCCCACTGCTGCTGAGCCGCCAATGCAATCTTCAACCGCCCAATCTGCTCGCGCACCCGCTCCGGCGCCGTCCCACCCCACCCACTGCGCGCCGCAATCGCCGCCTCCAGGGTCAAGCAGTCCCGCACTTCCGGCAGCAACCGAGCGTCCACCTCCGCCAACATCGCCGGCGAGGCTTCCCACAACTCAATCTCATGCTTCTCACAGGCCTGCACCAGCGCGCCGGTAATCTCATGGGCTTCTTTAAACGGCACACCACGGGTGGCCAACCAATCCGCCACCTCCGTCGCCAAGGTGAAGCCCATCGGCGCCTGGCGACGTAGCTCTTCCACCTGCACCTTCATGGTCGCAACCATCCCGGCCATCGCCGGCAGTACCAGCAGCAAGGTGTCCACGCTGTCCAACACACTGTGCTTGTCTTCACTCAAATCGCGGTTGTACGACAGCGGCAACGACTTGAGCGTCGACATCAACCCGGTCAGGTTGCCAATCAAACGCCCAGCCTTGCCCCGTGCCAATTCGGCAATGTCCGGGTTCTTCTTCTGCGGCATGATCGAGCTGCCGGTGGCGTAGGCATCGTCCAACACCACCCAGCGAAACTGGCGCGACGACCACAGGCAAAACTCCTCCGACAGCCGCGAAATATTCACCCCGAGCATGCCCGCCACAAACAGAAACTCCGCCACATGGTCACGGCTGGCGACGGCGTCAATCGAGTTTTCGCACGGCCCGGTGTAGCCCATTTCCTTGGCCGAATGCTCCGGCTGGCGCGCAATCGCCGAACCGGCCATGGCTGCCGCACCCAACGGTGACAGCGCTGTACGCGCATCCCAATCCACCAAACGCTGCACATCCCGCAGTATCGACTGCGCATGAGCCAGCAAATGGTGGGCAAACACAATCGGCTGCGCCTGCTGCAAATGGGTAAAGCCGGGGCAGATGCTCTCGATATGCTGCTCAGCCTGCTCCACCAACGCCTGTTGCAGACCCAACACCTCAGTGGTGATGGTGCGCGCATGGTCGCGTAGGAAAAGCCGCAGGTCATTGGCCGTCTGGTCGTTACGCGAACGCCCGGCGCGCAACTTGCCGCCCAAGGCGCCGAGGCGTTCGGTCAATACGCGTTCGATGAAGGTGTGCACGTCCTCGTCATCCAGGGTCGGATGCAGGCGGCCGGCAGCGAAGTCAATGCCGATCCCCTCCAGGGCTTCGAGGGTACGCAAGGTCTCCGACTCATCCAGCAAACCGGCGCGCTGCAACTCACGGGCATGGGCACGGGAGCCGGCCAGGTCGTAGGGCGTCAGGCGAAAATAGCGCTCAGGGCAACGCGACAACGCGGCCAATGCAGCAGACGGACCGGTCTTGAAACGAGCGCCCCAAAGGCGGTCGGTGGGCTGGGACATGGGTATTCCTCACGCTTGTTTTTAGAAGAGTCGGAGGCAGTAAAAATAAGTTTTCAATTAGACTGAATCAGCGTCTGACGCGCCATATTCAAGGTTGCCAAGGGCGGTTGTTTATGTTCATTATCGCCGCCTGGCTATGTTCAAGGACTGGGTTGAAGCCTGTTGAATATGGCACTTGAGGTCAACGCGTATTATGGAAACTCCACTTTCCACTTCTGGAAACCTACCGCCAAAACCCGGCACACGACCGCCCCTGCAACTGAGCGGGCTGGACTTCAAATTGCTGCGGGTATTTATGGCCGTGGTCGAAGCCGGCGGCTTCAGCGCCGCGCAAAACGAGCTGAACGTGGGCCTGGCAGCCATCAGCAAACAGATCTCTGACCTGGAAATCCGCATCGGCATGCGCCTGTGTACACGGGGGAGGGAAGGGTTCGGCCTGACCGAAGAAGGCAAGTTGGTGTATCAGGCGTCCATCGAGTTATTTACCTCGGTGGACAGTTTTCGCGACAAGCTTAGTTCGGCGCAAAACGAACTGATCGGCGACCTTAGTGTGGGGGTTATTGATAACACCGTGTCCGACGTTAATTCCCCGCTAATTACCGCGTTGGGAAAATTACATAGCGAATCACCAAAAATTAGATTGCGCCTACATGCCTCGCAATTGGACGAAGTTGAACGTGGCGTGGTGGAAGGGCGCTTGATCGTCGGCATCGTGCCGGTGTACCAACGCCGAGAGGAATTTGACTACTTCCCGCTGTACGAAGAAAAAGCCCACGCCTACTGCGCCGTAGGACACCCGCTCTTCACCGCGAACGACATTACGCCCGACGTGCTGCGCCAATATGAAGTGGTCAACCACCGGTATGCGATCCATCGCGACAAGGCCACCTTCGTCAATTACGACAGCCAGTCCGCCTCGGCCTCGCAAGTCGAAGCCGTCGCGATCCTGATCCTCACCGGCCGCTTCCTCGGCTTCCTGCCCGAACACTACGCCGCGCCATTGGTAAGGGTAGGGCGCCTGCGCGCACTGTGCCCGGAGCACGTTCACCTGAGCACCGCCTTCAACCTCATCCTGCGCCATAACGCCCCGCGCAGCCCGATGGTAAAAGCCTTCGCCACAGCCCTGGGCGTAGACCTCAAAGCCACGACATAACACTCAAGCCAAACACCGCCCCTCCGAGCGACAGAGATCAACGGTGGGAGCTGTCGAGCTTCAGCGAGGCTGCGAAGGGATCGACTCGGTTTCCCTGTCGAGCCCACGACCTCATATCGCATCTCTACGGACCGTTATCGTTTTCAACGCGGATAGCCGATTTGTTAGCGAATTTCAGAGTGCATTAGCGTTTTCCTGATAGTAGGAAGTAACAAGCAGCTATCAGGAGGGGTGAATTGGATGATTGACCCCTAGCCCCCCATACTAGTGCGCTAAGAATAGACATTCGTCGGACGGTTGCCATAGAGCTATGCAATAGAGCATCCTCGATCTATCATTCTTCTTGGTCTTTCCCTACCCAGAGAGGTGTTCTCTATGTCTTCTGGAACCATCTTTACTAACAATCGGACGCAAAATATCCGCATCCCTGCCGACATGCGTTTTCCTGCGGGAGTGAAAACTGTCGAGGTCCGTGCTGTAGGGAGAGAGCTGATCATTTCGCCTGTGGAAAACACGTGGGACAGCTTTTTTCTTGCCAGTGAATCGGTATCTGAGGATTTTATGGAGGAGCGCGCCGATCAAACCCAGCAAGAACGAGAGTCCTTTGATGATTAAGTACATGCTTGATACCAACATCGTGATCTACATCATCAAGCGTCGGCCGATTGAGATACTGGAGAAATTCAACGCCAACGTAGGGCGCATGGTTATCTCCTCAATCACCCTCGCAGAGCTGATGCATGGCGCAGAAAAGAGTCAGCTTGTAGAAAAAAACACGCGCGCCGTGGAAGACTTCTCTTCCCGGCTCGATGTCCTTAGCTACGACGACAAGGCGGCTTTTCACTACGGCTCGATCCGTTCAGACCTGGAGAAAAAGGGCACGCCTATTGGCGTCAATGACCTACACATTGCCGGACACGCTAGAAGCTCAGGCTTGGTGTTGGTGACTAACAATGAGGGTGAGTTCAAGCGCGTAAATGGCTTGATTGTGGAGAACTGGATAGGCGCCTAGCGAGTATCTGCCAACCCCACCCGTATCACCGCTTCAACCGAGCCCGCTTCTTCTTCGCATGAAAATGCCGAAAATGCGCATCCTGCGCCGCCGCCAGCAACTCCCGATCCCCACGCGTATCGCCCCAGGCCCGCAGCCGATACTCGCCCAAATCGCCGTACACCGCCTCAAGCCGCAGCACCTTATTCTCACACCGGCAGTTATTCCCGGTGAGCTTACCGGTCAGCACCCCATCCACCACCTCAAGCTCAGTCCCGATCAACTTGATCCCAAGACGATCGGCAAACGGCTGCAACACCAACGCCGGCGATGCCGAACACAGCGTCACCACTGCCCCCGAACCCAACTCCTGCTCCACCGACAGCACGCCGGCCGGCCGCATCAACCGCGCCCAATTGCGCTGGCAATACTCCTCGGCCTTCTGCTGCACCCACGCCTTCTCCATCCCGGTCATAAAGGTGCGGATCAACTGCGCCTTCAACTCATCCCGGCTGATCTGCTGCAACAAAAAGCGCAGCCCAGGCACCGCCAGCTTGACCATCCGGCCATAAAACTCACCGGTGCCAAAGGCGAACTTGAGGAACGGCACGAAACTGTCGTGGTGGGTGAGGGTGCCGTCGAAGTCAAAGACGGAGAGTACTTTGGCGTCAGCGGGGCCGGCTTCGAGCATGTCTGGGTTCACGGGTTGGCCTCGGTCCTATCTAGTATTTTTTGAGTGTGCATCAGGTGTGACAGCAGGAGTTTACTCCCGTGCCAATCTTCCGACTTTGGCGTAAAGCCCCTCGGTGAAGGCATCCCGGTCACTCGACCGGTGACAACGCTGATGGCAATTGGGGCACAAGGCTACAGCATTGGTGATGCGATCCGAACCCTTCTGGGCGAGGTGCTTGACGTGATGTACTTCAAGAAATGGCTGACCGTCGACCTCAAAAGGCGCGTTTGAGCCGCAGCCTTCGCAGATGCCTTTGGCTTCTTTCAACACCCAGGCGCGGACCTTGGGATCGCGGACAAAGGCCGTGCTGACGGTCGATACCTTCTGCGGCTGGGCAATGCCGTCCGGTAGCTTAGGGAAAGGTTGCTGCTGCAGTTTGGACGCGCGGCGGATAAGCGTTTGTTCATCCGCTGTTTGGGCGGCGTCGTCGGATTCGAATACACCCTGTGCGGCGAGGGCTTGGCGGATACGTTGCTCTACGCCTGTGCCCACGTTCTTTGCAGGCTTATATCCTTCTATGCGGTCCCAGCCCATACGCACAAGCACGGTGGAAATGTTTTGCATGCGGAACTCGATGGAGCCCTTTGCACGGCCTGCCACCGGGCCTTCACGCAGAAGGCGGTTTTCGAGCGCTTTGTTGAAAGGTTGGCCGCTCTTTTCCCAGGCCAACATCTTTAAGTACGCTTCGACCGCTGCTGCCAGTTCCGCGTCGTTCCAGTCCGTTTTGTCTTTCGTAATATCCATACAGCCGCCGAGGGTAGAAAACCCTCGGACGATACTGAGTAGCCATTATGACGTCTACGAAATTTCCTACGCGCTGTTGGGCTTTGGCGGTCGTTTACGTCAGTAAATTCGCTGCTTCGTTCGGAACGGTTGAATGAGCTTTCGCCACCACGGAGTTCTTACCGGCTCTCTGCGATAGGTTCGATTCACCAACAAATACGGCATATCCCTAAGACGTATCCAGCCTTCATCCTGCCAATGCAGAAGGTTTAGCGACATCTCCGGCCAATCCAACAGGCTCAATAGTGGTCGGTCCACCGTTCGTGGCTGACGCTCGTCCCGCAACGTCGGGACGACTTCGTGGGTGAGCCAACTGCGTAGTCGTCGGTTCTCTGGTGCGTAGTGATAGACCAGCAGTGCATATGCACCGGATTCGCTGATCATCAGCATTTCTTCCGGTTGACCGTGAAACAGCAACTTCAGGTATTGCCGTTGATCGTCATCGAGCTTTCGAGTCGTTCGTTCATCTAGGTAGCAGCCCATCAAGCGGCCGAGGTCGCGCGCGCAGAACCACGGTTGGTTTTCTAAAAGGAGGGCATGTAGAAGAAGATTTTGTCGGGTGAAAATAATGGCAATTGAAGGCGCAGGTAGAACTACCTTCTTGGCGGCTGGTAAGTCGAGCTGATATGGACTAGGCATTTCCTATGACCTCTACGTGATTTTCGGAAGGGCCAGGGCCCAACGTAGAGAGCGGATTTAAGAAACTCCAACTGGCTTGGCCTCGATACAACCTTAAAATTCCGCATGACTAGGTCATATGGATTTCGGCTGTGTGAGTGAGGCTAGCTTCTACGTTGGGCGTTTCTTAGGCACCGGCGAGCGAGGCTATCAGTATCGAACCTCGCATCAACTACTTTCTGGATGATCTTTGCGTAAGACCGTTCCTATTCAGTTCTTAGGGCATAAAAAAGCCCTGAACAAGTCAGGGCTTCTTAAGGGGGTCTAGCTCAGGAATCAATCCCAGCTCAACGCTCCACCAGTCTGGTACTCAATCACACGAGTCTCAAAGAAATTCTTCTCTTTCTTCAAGTCCATGATCTCGCTCATCCAAGGGAACGGGTTAGTCGTCCCTGGGTACTCTTCTTTGAGGCCAATCTGCGACAAACGACGGTTCGCGATGAACTTGAGGTAATCCTCCATCATCGCCGCGTTCATGCCCAAAACGCCGCGCGGCATGGTATCGCGAGCGTATTCAATCTCCAGCTGAGTCCCTTGCAGGATCATCTGGGTCGCTTCTTCCTTCATCTCGGCATCCCACAGGTGTGGGTTTTCAATTTTGATCTGGTTGATCACATCGATACCGAAGTTCAGGTGCATCGACTCGTCGCGCAGGATGTACTGGAACTGCTCGGCCACGCCGGTCATTTTGTTGCGACGGCCCATGGACAGGATCTGGGTGAAGCCGCAGTAGAAGAAGATGCCTTCCAGGACGCAGTAGTAGGCGACCAGGTTACGCAGCAGTTCTTTATCCGTCTCGACGGTGCCGGTTTCGAACTTCGGATCGGAGATCGAACGGGTGTACTTCAGGCCCCAGGCAGCCTTTTTGGCGACCGATGGAATCTCGTGGTACATGTTGAAGATCTCGCCTTCATCCATGGCCAACGATTCGATGCAGTACTGGTAGGCGTGGGTGTGGATCGCTTCTTCGAAGGCCTGGCGCAGGATGTACTGGCGGCACTCCGGGTTGGTGATCAGGCGGTACACGGCCAGGACCAGGTTGTTGGCCACCAGGGAGTCGGCGGTGGAGAAGAAGCCGAGGTTGCGCATGACAATGCGGCGCTCGTCGTCGGTCAGGCCTTCGGGGTTTTTCCACAGGGCGATGTCGGCGGTCATGTTGACCTCTTGCGGCATCCAGTGGTTGGCGCAGCCGTCGAGGTACTTTTGCCAGGCCCAGTCGTACTTGAAGGGCACGAGTTGGTTGAGGTCGGCGCGGCAGTTGATCATGCGCTTTTCGTCGACGGCGACGCGGGCGGCGGAGCCTTCGAGTTCGGCGAGGCCTTCGGCGACGTCGAGTTTGTCGAGGGCGGCCTTGGCGCGCACGATGGCGGCGGAGTCACTGGCGGTGACGGCGCGGGCTTCGATGGCGGCGGCGGCGCCGGCACCGTCGAGGCGGTCCATGTTGGCTTCGGTGGCGTGGCCGGCGTTGGCGCCTTTGGTGGCTACTTCGCCGTCTTCTTCTTTGTCGAATTCGTCCCAGCTCAGCATGACGTGTCGTCTCCTGCGTGAGGGCTCAAGGTGCCCGTGTGAAACCGGATGGTTGGGTGTTCACACGGCCCCAGGGCCGCGGTGGATCTTAAGGAATCGTTTGTTGCAGCAGCTAGCGCAGGCATTAAACGCAATAGGGTAACGGGTGCTCTGCGTGAGGCTTGAGGGGCGGAGCGGTAGGTGCTTGCTCCAGCGGAGGCCTCAGGTCTGGCTCTTCATCCCTGTGTAAAGGGATATTGCAGGCCCGATTTACCCGCGCATTGTAGGGGAAAAAAACCGGTTTGTGTTGAGGCGGATGGTCACGGAGACGGGGCCGAATGGCGTGTTTTTCGGCCAGAGTGCGGGTTTATAAGGCTTTGCTGCGGTTGGAATTTTTTGACGGGCGGCGGGATGTTTTTTGTAGGGCGGGGAGAGGAGTGGTGAGTCAGGCGTTATAGGGTGGGTGTGGCGGCTATTGCTATCGGGGGCAAGCCCCCTCCCACATTTGGGCGGTGTCGGGCTTGGGGTCGGTTCTTGGCCGCAAGATCGATTTCTTGCGGCGACCAAGATCCGAGTTGAATCTAAATAACCAAGTTATTACCCGTTAGAGCAACCATTGCCCATCACATGGTAATTAAGAATATGACGCTGACCTTGTGAGTCTTCGTATTCCATCTTTACCGGTACAACTTCGCACACTTCTGGAATGTTGCTCATGGACAGTACTTTTGCTACGTCCAGATGGGTGCTGTAAGTGTAGTCCTCAACGATCGGGGTGTTGCGGCCAGCTACGTCAGTCGGGGCTTCGTCGGCCAGGGCGGCGGTGGCGCACAGGCTGCTGAGGGCCATAACTACTAAAGCTTTCATTTCTCTATTTACCTTCTTCAGGGCGAAAGGGGTCACGGGACCCTTGTGAGGTCACGTGTGTAACTTAAGAGTTGGGAAGTTCGGATTAACGTTGCCTTCGTGGGGGCTGTTGCGTTGTTAATCACTGCTGTATTTAACTAAAGTGCCGTGTTGGCGGAAATGATTTTAGGCCCTCAGGTTATATTCATATACCCGTGCTTTTGATAAACACTGTTGGCGGTTTTTGTAACAATCCTGTGGTAAAGCTTTTTTCACAATGCTGCGAAGCGCCGCAGACCGCGGGCTAGAGGTGCAGGAGGGGATATCAAGGCAATTTGTAGGGGCTTGTTACTACCATCGTCGAATGGTTCTATAGGCCAGCCCCGGCTACAACAGGGCCATACAACAACAACTATGTCACCGAGGTAAGAAAGATGAGTGCGGCTTCCCTGTACCCCGTTCGCCCCGAAGTAGCAGCCAACACGCTGACCGACGAGGCAACCTACAAGGCCATGTACCAGCAGTCGGTGGTCAACCCCGATGGCTTCTGGCGCGAGCAAGCCAAGCGCCTCGACTGGATCAAGCCTTTCACCACGGTGAAGCAGACTTCTTTCGACGATCACCATGTCGACATCAAGTGGTTTGCCGATGGCACCTTGAACGTTTCCTACAACTGCCTGGACCGTCACCTCGCCGAGCGTGGCGACCAGGCGGCGATCATCTGGGAGGGCGATGACCCTGCCGAGAGCCGCACCATCACCTACCGCGAGCTGCATGAAGAAGTCTGCAAGTTCGCCAACGCCCTGCGTGGCCAGGATGTGCACCGCGGCGACGTGGTGACGATCTATATGCCGATGATCCCCGAAGCCGTGGTCGCCATGCTGGCCTGTACCCGCATCGGTGCGATTCATTCGGTGGTGTTTGGCGGTTTCTCGCCGGAGGCCTTGGCCGGTCGCATCATCGACTGTAAGTCGAAGGTGGTGATCACAGCAGACGAAGGCATCCGCGCCGGTAAGAAAATTCCACTGAAGGCCAACGTCGACGACGCCCTGACCAACCCGGAAACCAGCAGCATCCAGAAGGTCATCGTGTGCAAGCGCACCAATGGCCAGATCAAGTGGAACCAGCATCGCGACATCTGGTACGAAGACCTGATGAAAGTGGCGGGCACCGTGTGTGCGCCCAAAGAGATGGGCGCCGAAGAAGCGCTGTTCATCCTCTACACCTCCGGCTCCACCGGCAAGCCTAAGGGCGTGCAGCACACCACCGGCGGCTACCTGTTGTATGCGGCCCTGACCCATGAACGTGTGTTCGACTACCGCCCAGGCGAAATCTACTGGTGCACCGCCGACGTCGGCTGGGTCACTGGCCACACTTATATTGTCTACGGCCCGCTGGCCAATGGCGCGACCACCTTGCTGTTCGAAGGCGTGCCGAACTACCCGGATATCACGCGGGTGGCGAAGATCGTCGACAAGCACAAGGTCAATATCCTCTACACCGCCCCGACCGCGATCCGCGCGATGATGGCTTCCGGCACCGCCGCTGTTGAAGGCGCCGATGGCAGCAGCCTGCGTTTGCTCGGTTCGGTGGGTGAGCCAATTAACCCAGAGGCGTGGGACTGGTACTACAAGAACGTCGGCCAATCCCGTTGCCCGATCGTCGACACCTGGTGGCAGACCGAAACCGGCGGCAACATGATGAGCCCATTGCCGGGCGCGCATGCGCTCAAACCCGGTTCGGCGGCACGCCCGTTCTTCGGCGTGGTGCCGGCGCTGGTGGACAACCTCGGCAACCTGATCGAAGGCGCCGCCGAAGGTAACCTGGTGATCCTCGATTCGTGGCCAGGCCAGGCGCGTACGCTGTTTGGCGACCATGACCGCTTCGTCGACACCTACTTCAAGACGTTCCGTGGCATGTACTTCACCGGTGACGGTGCGCGGCGTGACGAGGACGGTTACTACTGGATCACCGGGCGTGTGGACGACGTGTTGAACGTGTCCGGCCACCGCATGGGCACCGCCGAGATTGAAAGCGCGATGGTTGCGCACCCGAAAGTTGCCGAAGCGGCCGTCGTCGGTGTGCCGCACGACATCAAAGGGCAGGGCATCTATGTGTATGTCACGCTCAAAAATGGCGAAGAGCCGAACGAAGCGCTGCGCCTGGAGTTGAAAAACTGGGTGCGCAAGGAGATCGGGCCGATTGCTTCGCCGGACGTGATCCAGTGGGCGCCGGGCTTGCCGAAGACGCGCTCGGGGAAAATCATGCGGCGGATTCTGCGCAAGATTGCCACGGCCGAGTATGACGGGTTGGGGGATATCTCCACCCTGGCGGATCCGGGCGTGGTGGCGCATTTGATTGAGACGCACAAGACCATGAACGTCGCGTAACGCGGGTTAGTGGGACGAAGCCCCATCCGGCGTGAGTCGGGTGGGGCTTTTTTGTGGGATCTTGAAACCAATGGAGATCAAATGTGGGAGGGGGCTTGCGCCCGATGGCAGCGTGTCAGTGGCCATATTTGGCGCTGGTCCACCGCTATCGGGGGCAAGCCCCCTCCCACGTGGGATCTGCGCCAGTCAAATAAATATCGGTTTTTCGTGTAGGGCGTTTCTGAATGTTACCGTCAAACGCAAATGTGTAACCTGCCGCCCGAACATGAGGCAATGCGCTACGCCCATGCCCCGAAAAACCGCGTTCCAGACACCCCCAGAAATAAGATTAAACGCCACACTTGCCGTGCTAGAAGGGTTTGCGAATAATAGGCCCGCAATTTGCAGCGTCTACAGGTTTAATGTCTTTTGTCTCTGCATAAAATCCAGAGGCTGTCAATGAGTTGGAACCGCTTTCTCGGTGCTTCTGTAAATTGTTGTCGCATTGAGGAAATATCGGCTTCCGGCCTGTCGTTAGAATGCCGATCACTCGCTCGTCGTCTCCGGTGTGTAACTGGTGTAGGACGCAGCAGCGCAATTCGGTTTCCCTTACGTCGCATCGTGGGCCATGGCTCATACTGCTGTTTTGCCCTATACCGATGGAGTCCCAAGATGAAGAAACTCGTGCTGTTGGGCGCCCTGGCGCTGTCCGTGCTGTCCATGCAGGCTTTCGCTGAAGGCAAGCCTCTGAAAATAGGTATCGAAGCGGCTTACCCTCCGTTTGCTTCCAAAGCGCCCGATGGCAGCATCGTCGGTTTTGACTACGACATCGGCAACGCCCTGTGCAAGCAGATGGACGTGAAGTGCACCTGGGTCGAACAAGAGTTCGACGGCCTGATCCCGGCGCTGAAAGTGCGCAAGATCGACGCGATCCTGTCGTCCATGTCCATCACCGAAGACCGTAAGAAGTCCGTGGACTTCACCAACCGCTATTACCTGAGCCCAGCGCAACTGGTGATGAAGGAAGGCACCACCGTCAGCGACAGCCTGGATGAATTGAAGGGCAAGAAAATCGGCGTGCAACGCGGTTCGATCCACGATCGTTTCGCCAAGGAAGTTCTGGCCCCTAAAGGCGCCACGGTTGTGCCTTACAGCTCGCAGAACGAAATCTACCTGGACGTGGAAGCCGGTCGCCTCGACGGCACCGTGGCTGACGCTACCCTGCTGCAAGACGGCTTCCTGAAAACCCCAGCCGGTAAAGGTTACGCGTTCGTGGGCCCACAGTTCACCGACCCCAAGTACTTCGGCGACGGCATCGGCATCGCTGTACGTAAAGGCGACAAGGAAAACCTGGACCGCATCAACGCAGCCATTGCCGCGATCCGTGCCAATGGTGAGTACAAGAAAATCCAGGACAAGTACTTCGACTTCGATATTTACGGCGCTGACCCTAAGTAAATCGTCGCAACGGTCTGTCCAAAATGGCGCAAGCAACAGAATTCCTGCGGTTTGCGCCATTTTTTCATCCCCCTTTTCGAGGACCTGAATCATGTTGAAAGGCTACGGGGCCGTCATCCTCGATGGCGCATGGTTGACGCTTCAGCTCGCCTTGTCGTCCATGGCCTTGGCCATTGTTCTGGGTCTGATCGGGGTCGCGTTACGCCTGTCGCCGGTGCGCTGGTTGGCCTGGCTGGGTGACTTGTACTCCACGGTGATCCGCGGGATTCCGGACCTGGTGCTGATCCTGCTGATTTTCTACGGCGGTCAGGACCTGCTCAACCGCGTCGCGCCGATGCTCGGCTACGACGACTATATCGACTTGAACCCCTTGGCCGCCGGTATCGGCACCCTGGGTTTCATCTTCGGCGCCTACCTATCGGAAACCTTCCGCGGCGCCTTCATGGCCATTCCCAAGGGCCAGGCCGAAGCCGGCCTTGCGTATGGCATGAGCAGTTTCCAGGTGTTTTTCCGGGTGATGGTGCCGCAGATGATCCGGCTGGCGATCCCTGGGTTTACCAACAACTGGCTGGTCCTCACCAAGGCTACTGCGCTGATTTCGGTGGTGGGCCTGCAAGACATGATGTTCAAGGCCAAGCAGGCGGCAGACGCCACCCGCGAGCCTTTTACCTTCTTCCTCGCAGTGGCGGCGATGTACCTGGTGATCACCAGCGTGTCGTTGTTGGCCCTGCGTTCTCTTGAGAAGCGCTACTCGGTAGGCGTAAGGGCGGCTGATCTATGATCTTCGACTACAACGTCATCTGGGAGGCCATGCCGCTGTACCTTGGCGGCCTGCTGACCACCCTGAAACTGCTCGCCATCTCGCTGTTCTTCGGCCTGCTCGCCGCCTTGCCCCTGGGCTTGATGCGCGTGTCCAAGCAGCCGATCGTCAACGGTGCGGCCTGGCTCTACACCTATGTGATTCGCGGCACGCCGATGCTGGTGCAGCTGTTTTTGATCTACTACGGCCTGGCCCAATTCGAAGCGGTGCGCGAAAGCGTCCTGTGGCCGCTGCTGTCCAGCGCGACCTTCTGCGCGTGCCTGGCCTTTGCGATCAACACCAGCGCCTACACCGCCGAGATCATTGCCGGCAGCCTCAAGGCCACGCCGAACGGCGAGATCGAAGCGGCCAAGGCCATGGGCATGTCGCGCTACAAGCTGTACCGCCGCATCCTGCTGCCGTCGGCCCTGCGCCGTGCGCTGCCGCAGTACAGCAACGAAGTGATCATGATGCTGCAGACCACCAGCCTGGCGTCCATCGTCACCCTGATCGACATCACCGGTGCCGCACGCACGGTGAACGCGCAGTTCTACCTGCCGTTCGAAGCCTATATCACCGCCGGTGTGTTCTACCTGTGCCTGACCTTCATCCTGGTGCGCCTGTTCAAGTTGGCCGAGCGCCGCTGGCTGAGCTACCTGGCTCCACGGAAGCACTGATATGGAACGTATCGATCACCTGTTGCCCTGGGGCCACCTGGGCTGCGAGCGCCAGCTGAGCGTGTTCCGTTTCGGCAAGGGCGAGCGCAAGGCCTATATCCAGGCCAGCTTGCACGCCGATGAATTGCCCGGCATGCGCGCCGCCTGGGAGCTGAAAAAGCGCCTCACCGAACTGGAACAGCGAGGCGCCCTCAACGGCGTGATCGAGCTGGTGCCGGTGGCCAATCCGATGGGCCTGGGCCAGTTGCTGCAAGGCAGCCACCAGGGCCGTTTCGAAGTGGGCAGCGGCAAGAACTTCAACCGCGATTTTGTTGAGTTGAGCGAGCCGGTCACTGAGCTGCTCAAGGGCAAGTTGGGCGATGATCCCCACGCCAATGTGCGCATGATCCGCCAAGCCATGAACGATGTGCTCAGCGCATTGCCAGAGCCGAGCAGCCAGTTGCAGGGCATGCAGCGCATTCTGCTCAGCCACGCTTGCACCGCCGATGTGGTGCTCGACCTGCATTGCGACGCCGAAGCCGCGCTGCACATGTACGCGCTGCCGCAGCACTGGCCGCAGTGGCGCTCGCTGTCGGCGCACTTGAATGTGAGAGTCGGCCTGTTGGCGGAAGACTCCGGCGGCAGTTCGTTCGATGAGGCCTGTTCGCTGCCATGGCTGCGTTTATCCCAGGCGTTCCCTGAGGCGCAGATCCCGCTGGCCTGCCTGGCGACGACGCTGGAACTGGGCGGCCAAGCCGACACTGGACGCGATGAAGCGATCTTCCACGCCGAAGGCATTCTCGCGTTCCTCGCCGAGCAGGGCTTGATCAAGGGGGAGTGGCCCGCGCCGCAGTTCGAGCCCTGTGAAGGCCTGCCGTTTGAAGGCACCGAACTGCTGTTCGCGCCCCACGCCGGGGTGATCAGTTACCTGCGTAAAGCCGGTGATGTGGTCGAAAAAGGCGAGCCGATTTTTGAAGTGATTGACCCCCTGGAAGACCGCGTCAGCACGATTTGCGCGGGCACCTCGGGGGTGTTGTTTGCCGTTGAACGGCTACGTTATGCCCAAGCGGGTTTCTGGCTGGCCAAGGTGGCGGGGCGCGAAGCGCTGCGTCACGGGCGCTTGCTCAACGACTGACCACCTGTTTTTGTGAGAACCGACCGCATGTACAAACTTGAAGTCCAAGACCTGCATAAACGCTATGGCAGTCATGAAGTGCTCAAAGGTGTGTCCCTGGCCGCCGCGGCCGGTGATGTGATCAGCATCATCGGTTCCAGTGGTTCGGGCAAAAGTACCTTTTTGCGCTGCATCAACCTGTTGGAGCAACCCCACGCCGGCAAGATCCTGCTCAACAATGAAGAGCTGAAACTGGTGGCCAACAAGGACGGCGCCATGAAGGCCGCCGATCCCAAGCAACTGCAGCGCATGCGTTCGCGCCTGTCCATGGTGTTCCAGCATTTCAACCTGTGGTCGCACATGACCGCCCTTGAAAACGTGATGGAAGCGCCGGTGCACGTGCTGGGCATGTCGAAGAAAGACGCCCGTGAAAAGGCCGAGCACTACCTGGCCAAAGTCGGCGTGGGCCATCGTAAGGATGCGTTCCCCGGCCACATGTCCGGCGGCGAGCAGCAGCGCGTGGCGATCGCCCGTGCCCTGGCGATGGAGCCGGAGGTGATGCTGTTCGATGAACCCACCTCGGCCCTCGACCCGGAGCTGGTCGGCGAAGTGCTCAAGGTGATGCAGGACCTGGCCCAGGAAGGCCGCACCATGGTGGTGGTGACCCACGAAATGGGCTTTGCCCGTGAAGTGTCGAACCAGTTGGTGTTTTTGCACAAAGGCATCGTCGAAGAGCGTGGCAACCCGCGTGAAGTACTGGTGAACCCGCAGTCCGAGCGGTTGCAGCAGTTCCTGTCCGGCAGCTTGAAATAATTCCTGCTTGTGGGGTTGGCTCTGTGTGGGAAGGGGCAAGCCCCCTCCCACATTGATCTTCATTGTTTTTGAGATTTGTGTTGGTTTACGGGCTAGCATTGGCCCTTGTCTTCATTACTGTTACAGGCTTCGGATAGCACTCCATGACCGCCCACAAAATTGGTTTCCTGATTTGGCCCAGCACAAAAGCACTGACGCTTGCGCTGGCTGAGGAGGCCTTGCGCGTTGCTCAGCGGGTGCATCCGGATGTGGTGTATGAACTCTCGTTCCTGCAGGCCGAACCGCCCGCCGAAGGCGACTGGCAACTGCCGGGCGTGCCGTGGGCCGGCAAGCTTGAGGGCTTCCAGAAACTGTTCCTGCTGGCGGACGAACCGCCGACCGTGATCGCGTCACAACTGAGCACGGCACTCAAGCAACTGGTGCGCGCCGGGTGCGTGATCGGCGGCCTGTCGGCCGGCGTCTACCCGCTGGCCCAACTGGGTTTGCTCGATGGCTACCGCGCCGCCGTGCACTGGCGCTGGCAGGACGATTTCGCCGAACGCTTCCCCAAGGTCATCGCCACCAGCCATCTGTTCGACTGGGACCGCGACCGGCTGACCGCCTGCGGCGGCATGTCGGTACTCGACCTGCTGCTGGCGGTACTCGCCCGTGACCACGGCGCCGAATTGGCCGGTGCGGTGTCCGAAGAGTTGGTGGTGGAGCGCATCCGCGAAGGCGGCGAGCGCCAGCGTATCCCTCTGCAAAACCGCTTGGGTTCCAGCCATCCGAAGCTGACCCAGGCGGTGTTGCTGATGGAAGCGAATATCGAGGAGCCGCTGACCACCGACGAAATCGCCCAGCACGTGTGCGTATCGCGACGACAACTCGAGCGCATCTTCAAGCAGTACCTCAACCGTGTCCCCAGCCAGTACTACCTGGAATTGCGCCTGAACAAAGCGCGCCAGATGCTCATGCAAACCAGCAAGTCGATCATCCAGATCGGCCTGTCGTGCGGTTTCTCTTCGGGCCCGCACTTCTCCAGCGCCTACCGCAACTTCTTCGGCGCCACCCCTCGCGAAGACCGCAACCAGCGACGCAGCAGCAGCCCATTCGAGTTGTCGTCGGTACCCTCCGAGCGCGGCTGATTATTCCTCCATGGGTTCAGTGGCGTCCGGTCGCACCAACGGGTTGCCGGCGGCATCCTGGGTGGCCTCTCTGATGCCGAAGTCGTTACCGGTGAGTAAATAGCACTGGCGCAGATGCTCCAGGCTTTGCACCGACAGCGGGTTACCGCTCAGGTCGGACGCGCCGTTGAGCCGTGGCGCCAGGTCGATGATGTCTGCCGGTATCTCGGTGATCAGGTTGTCGCTCAAGTCCAGCACGCCCAGTTCGCGCAATTCAAATAGACCGCGGGGGATCTCGCTGATCTGGGTGTCCTGCAGGTACAGCGAATCCAGTTGGTTGAGCTGACTGACGTCCGGCGTGGTACCCAGCGGGTTTTCGCTCAAATCAAGGTACCTGAGGGTGCTCATGCCTGACAGTGCATCGACGCTGGCAGCCGTCAGTCGAATGTTGGACTCCGACAGGGTCAGGCTGGTCAGCCTGTGCATATCGAACACCCGCTGGGGAACAGCGCCCAAGCGGAGTTTGGACAGGATCAGGGTGTCGAGTTGCAGGAAGCGCTGTAGGAGCCCGTCGACGTTTGTGGTGCCGCCTTCGCCTCCCAGTTCCAGCAGCGAAACATGGTCGAAGCGTGCGGACAGTTCCGGCAACGCCCCCAGCAAGGGACTCTCGAACACTATTCTGTGGGTGATGGCGCCGTTGGTTTCGTCCAGTTCGGTCTCCCTGCGCCACGCCTCTTCCAGCAGTGCCTTGAAGGCCAGGCGGTTGAATTGCTCCTGAGCCCGCATCCCAGCGTCCAGCGGAACGTCGAGGATGGGGTGTCGTGTGGGGATATCCAGGGCCCATTGCTGCAGGTCGGTCATCAGTTGGTGGAATTCGCGTTCAAGGCCTTCAATCGCCGGCGCCGCTGCTTCCAGGTCGCCGGGTAATTCAAAGAAAAAGCGATTGGCTTCGTTGTCGGTAAACGTGGGGTACAGGGCCTTGATCCGCTCGCTCAGTGCGGTAGGAGGGTCGGCTTTCAGGTGTTCGCCGGTTCGTTGGCAATAGCGTTTGACCTGCGCCAGTGTCTGGTTTGTCAGGGGGTTACGGGACAGGTCGAAGGCGGCGGTCACCTCGGCGCGCAGCTCGAATACCGCGTCGGGAATCTGGGTGATCCGGTTGCCGCTCAAGTTGATCTGCGTGCGCGCTACCGGTGTCAGCAAGCTGTCGGGAATTTGAGTGAGGCCGGTATGTTCAAGGTTGAGGCGGGACAGCCGTGGTAAGCGGCCGAATTCCGGCACCCATTCCAGTGCGTTGTGGCTGAGGTCGAGTAAATCCAGGGCGTCCAGGGTGACGAGGGAGGCCGCGCTGTCGGCAGACAAGGTGAGTGCGCAGTAGCGCAGGCTTAAAGACGTGAGCTGCGGCAGTTCGAGCAGCGGGCCAGGAATATCGCCCATTGTGTAATGCCCAATCGACAAGTGATTGAGTGTCGGGAAACCCCTTAAAAACGGGGCTGAGTGCAAAGGGAACGGACCGTCTTCGCCTTGCAGCCGCAGCGCGGATACGTGGCTGAACACACTGTCCAGCGGCGGGAACTCACCTTCAATCGGCTGTAGATGCTCAAGCGTGTAGGTAGGAATGGCTTGAGGGCTGTTGTTGTCCAGCGGGGTTTCCCGTCGCCAGCACGCCTGGAGCGAGTGCTGGAAGGCCAGGCGCCGGGCTTGTTCCTCGGGGGATGCGGCACTGCTGACCCAGCGGTTCAGGTCGCTATTCAAGCCTTGGTATTGCTGATGCAGGCGGGCCAGTTCGACTCGCCCGGTTTCCAGGCTTCCGGGTAAGCCGAAAATCAGGCGGTTGACCTCGTCTGTGCTGAAGCTCGGGAACAGCGTATTGACCTGCTCGACCTCCTCGCTGGGCGCATCGATGTCCCAGTGGCGGCCGGTCCTCAGGAAGTAGGCTTTGACGTGCTCCAGGGTCTGCAGGGAAAGTGGATTGTTGGAAAGGTCGAACTCCTTTCGGGTATCGCCGGGCAGCTCGAAAAAAGCTGCCGGCAGTTCACTGATCTGGTTGTCGGATAGCACGGCCAGTTCCAGTTGAGGGCGGCTCAAAAGTCCCGTGGGTAGCGCCGTGATGCCTGTGGAGGACAGGTCCAGGTCGCGTAGCTCAGGCAGGTTTTCGATGTTGGGAGTAAGGCCCAAGGGGTTGTTGTACAGGTCCAGGGCCCGGAGCCGGCTGAGGGTGGCCAACGTGATGTGGCTGATGGGCGTCAGGGTGATGTTGCATTCGCTGAGGATCAGCGCATTTAGATGCCCCAATGTACCGATCGTCCCTGGGAGGCTGTGGAGTCGGATCTTCCTCAGGCTCAGATGACGAAGCCTGGGGAACAGCTGTAGAAACGTATCGACATCCAATGCCTCGCCACGGCCGGTGATCTCCAGTTTGGAAATGTGATCGAAGCGCACCCGTAGCGACGGTAGTTCGCCGGAGACGGGGTGGAGCAGCGTCAGTACCTGGCCGTTTCGCTCGGGCACGTCGAAATACGGGTCGACTTCGGTTTCCTGGCGCCAGCAGCGCCTGAGCTCCTGTGCCCAAAGGTGTCGATTTTGTTTGTTGTTCCCGTACTCCGAACGGCTGATGCGCACCTGTGTGCCTGGGTATAGCCGGGGGGGGTTGACCACCCAGGTGTCCAGGTCTCGGCCCAGCTGTTGATATTCCTGCTTCAGTGCAGTGAGCCGCGGTTGAGCCCCGCCGGGGTGGGTTTGTAAGTTGTGAATCAGTTGGCTGATTTGTTCGGCGGTGCGCGCGGGGAAGAGCTGTTGTGCCTGTTCTTCCAGGGAAAGCCGGTGGCTCGGGCCTGCACTTGGCTCCCTGGGCGCCGCACGATAGCCGTCCATGCCCAGCAGGCGCAGATGCGTGCGGGTGTCGCGGGGTGGTGGCGCGGGGTGGGCGATGATCAGTTTTTTTAGCGGTGCACGCTCCAGTGCGTGGGCCGCCAGTGCCTGCTTCAGTTGGGGGGCTTGACCGATGCGCAGGCTCAGGGCATCGCGTTCACTGTCGGGAAGGGCCTGGAGCATGGCGGTGTACAGATCCGTCTGCCCAAACAGCGGGCCTTCGCTGTCGTGTGGGGTGTAACGCCCATCAGGTTCGCGAATCAGGGTTCTAAGGGTGGGCGCTGCCGGCGTGCCAATCGCGTCGATGAGCGTAGAGGCCGGTGCCGGTCGGCGGATCTCCATGCGCACGGTGCCTGTCCACCCTGGCAGTCTTTCGAGGGAATGCAGGGCCAGCCGGTGGGTGTCGAGGTCGTCGACGGCGTCGAGGAACAGGCCTTCGTAGGTGTGATTGAGATGGGCTTGTTCCTGCAGCGTTTTGGCCAGTTCCGCCAGGCGTGGCGCCAGCGTGCCTTGGTCGAGTTGTTGCAGCTCCTCGCTGTTTGCGCTGTGCAGTATGGCCTCGGCGGCGCTGGCAGGCAGTCCGGGGGTGGCGTCGACCAGCACTTTTTGTCGCGCGTCCGCAGGGCGGTCAAGGAGCAGGTAGCGTGACTCGAAGAGTTCCCTGCGGTGCGATCGGGCCAGGCCGGCCAGCTTTTTACGCAGGTTGGCGGCGCGCGCTCGCGTGGACAGGGTCGGGTCACCGAAGTATTCGCCCAGCAGTGCCTTTTGCTGCGGCTCATCAAGAGCGTCGAGCAGGGTGTGCAACAGGTCCCCGTTTTGCAGTTGGGCTTCTTGGATCAGGATGACGCGGGCCTGTTTATCCCCGGCAAACTCCCACAGGCGTTGACCTTGGGCATCGACAACACGCAGGGTCGCGGTCTTGGGCCACGGGTCCAGGTTAGTGAGCAGTTGCAGTTGTGTCTGGATGTCGGCCTGCCCATAGACCTGCGGGTCATCGCTGCTCATTTGCCGTATGAAGTCCTGCAAGCCCTGGTCGATCTTGAAACGTTCCAGGGTGTCGAGCAGTAGCGCGGGCGGGGGATGGCCGGTGGCGTACATCTTGCGTAGCGCGCCTTCTTCGGTGGCGCTGATGCGGCGTACATTGGCCAATTGTTCGTGGGTCAAACCCTGGGTGTGCGGGCCCAGGCGTTGCATAAGGGTCTGGCTGTCCCAACTCAGGGGGCGGTCCAACTCGGTCAGCCAGGCACCCTTGCCGTTGGTGGTCAAGGGCGGGCGGTACGCGTTGGGCCGGGACGGATGTTGCAGGTAAGGCTGCTCGGTGATCGGGTCGCTTTGTACCACCAGCATGCCTTTGGCATGGGGCAGTACCTTTATGCCGTTATAGGGGTGCAGGCCCTGCGCGTTGGGGTAGGAGTGCTTGGCCAGCGTGAGGTCGTGGGCATAGGGTGAGAGGTCGGGTTTCCACAGGCGCGCCTGGCCATCTGGCAATATCACGGGCTTGAGACGCTCGAAAAACGCCCAGGCCTCGGGCGGTAGCAGCTTGCGCAAGGCGCCAGTGGCCAAAGGCGCACCTGTAATGAACAGCCCCAGTTGTATGCCTTGTTCGACGAACGACAGCAAATGCCTGAAGGCTTCGCTGACCTCGCCTTCGGCCCAGTCGATAATCCACTCGAAGGCTTCATCGAGCATCTGGTAGGCGGTATAGCCGAGCATCACCAGGCCAATCGGCGGAATAAAGGGCGCAGCAACAAAGGCGGCGATTTGCAGCAGCGTCGAAGCAATTTTCTGAAAGACGCTCCAACGCTCCCAGCGCACCTTCTGATCGACGCTGGCGGTGGACACGGCGAGGGCTTTCGCGTCCCGGTACACCTTGTTGAGCTTTTGCAGGTACAGGTGTTGGAATAGGTCGCCTTGGATGACATGGCCACCGAATGTCAGATGAGGATTGTCGATGGGCGTGTCGCGCCACGTCGGCAGCGGGTCGCCCCGTGTGTGTGGGTGCCAGGTGACTCGGGACAGTCGGTGATTGAGGTCGGCGAAAAACTCCCCGCGCTCGTCGTGGTGGATGAAACGGCTGAAAAACTGTTGATACTCGACGGTGCGCAAGTTGTTTCCCAAGGCCTTCATGAAGGCGGCGGGGGAGGGGTATTGTTTGAGCGGCGCGTAGGGGTCGTCCGGGATGTAGGCGATCATCGGAACGTCGTGACGGCTGCCCAGGCTCTGCGAAAACAGCACGATGCCGGTCAGTGTGCTCGACATGATGCTCAGGTCGTAACACTGCAGGGGCGCGCCGGGTTTACCGCCACTTTGTGGGCTGAGCAGGCGTTGCAACAGCACAAAGGACTGGTCGTCGAGCAGGTCTTTTTTCATCCAGGCTATTTGCAGGGCAACGGCCAGGTCCGCTTTGTGGGTGGTGTCGAGCTTGAGTCGCAGTCGGGTCACGGCCACCGCGTTCCCGGCATCGAAGAATTGATCCAGGTAGTGCTGGTACCGACCGCCTATATCGAGTTCGCGGCACAGGGCGGTGAACTGGGCCACGCTGATGCGCGCGTCAAGCGTGGGCAAAGGCTCGAACTGGCCATCGTGGCGCGGCTGCGTGATGAAGCCCGACTGGGCTTCAAAGGCTTCACCCTCTTCGAAGTTATGCAAGGCGGCGTCCAGCAGGGAGACGGTCCAGGTCCGGGCTGCGCCGGTGCGGATAGGAAACCACGGGACAGTCTGGGGCACGTAAAACCGCAGGTAGGTAGCCCGTACATCGAGGTCCATGCCGAAGCGCTGCTTGAGTAACTGTTGCAGCAGTGGAGCGCCGAAGTCGGCGGGTGACAGCAGGTTGTTCATCGCCTGGTCCACCTGGTTTTGCGCGACCCAGGCCGCGCCGACGAGGGCTTTGAGGGTGTCATGTCCCCTGGGGCTCGCGGTTTTGTACCAGTCGGCAATGGCGGCTTGCCCACGGCTGAGGGCCGCACGCTTGGCCGGCGAGGCGTTGATTATCCAGGCGGGAATCGATTGTTTGAGGGTTTCCTCATGCACGTCGGCGTAGGCGTTCAAGGGCGGGGTGTGGAGGGCGATGGAGGATGGGGTCACGAGCGCGGTCCTTTGCATGATCAAGAAGGCTGTCAGCAAAGCAATCCGGCGCCTGCACTCGGCGGTAGATAAATAACCTGCCGGCATTCCCGCTGCCTAAGACGGCGTGGAACGTTTAAACTGCGCCATTGCGACGCTATTTGTCGCATTGGCGTAAACCCGCGTAAAACGGGGGTTGGCGCTATAAGAAGTTGTCGCTTGGCGGCAAGGCCGCTCTGAAAACTGTCCTTACAATCCCTGCATCGCCCGCCAGTTCCAGGCAGGCGTTCCTCTTCAGGAGACTCCGATGTCCGTTGAGCAAGCCCCGGTGCAACGTGCCGATTTCGACCAGGTGATGGTTCCCAACTACGCACCTGCCGCCTTCATCCCCGTGCGTGGCGCAGGTTCGCGCGTATGGGACCAGGCGGGTCGAGAGCTGATCGACTTTGCCGGCGGCATCGCGGTCAACGTATTGGGTCACGCCCACCCGGCGCTGGTCGGTGCGCTGACCGAACAGGCCAACAAGCTGTGGCACGTGTCGAACGTGTTCACCAATGAGCCGGCCCTGCGCCTGGCGCATAAGCTGATCGACGCCACCTTTGCCGAGCGCGTGTTCTTCTGCAACTCCGGCGCCGAAGCCAACGAGGCCGCCTTCAAGCTGGCCCGTCGCGTGGCGTTCGACCGTTTCGGCACTGAGAAGTACGAGATCATTGCCGCGCTGAACAGCTTCCACGGCCGTACCCTGTTCACCGTCAACGTCGGTGGCCAGTCGAAGTACTCCGACGGTTTCGGGCCTAAAATCACGGGCATCACCCACGTCCCTTATAACGACCTCGACGCGCTGAAAGCCGCCGTGTCGGACAAGACCTGCGCCGTGGTGCTGGAGCCGATCCAGGGCGAAGGCGGCGTACTGCCGGCCGAATTGGCCTACCTGCAAGGCGCGCGTGAGCTGTGCGACGCGAACAACGCGCTGCTGGTGTTCGACGAAGTGCAAACGGGCATGGGCCGCAGCGGCCACCTGTTCGCCTACCAGCATTACGGCGTGGTGCCGGACATCCTCACCAGCGCCAAGAGCCTGGGCGGTGGTTTCCCGATTGCGGCGATGCTCACCACGGAGGCGCTGGCCAAGCACCTGGTGGTCGGCACCCACGGCACCACCTACGGCGGCAACCCGCTGGCGTGCGCGGTCGCCGAGGCGGTGATCGACGTGATCAACACCCCCGAGGTGCTGGCCGGCGTCAACGCCAAGCACGACCTGTTCAAGGCGCGCCTGGAGCAGATCGGCAAGCAATACGGCATCTTCACCGAAGTCCGTGGCATGGGCCTGCTGATCGGTTGCGTGCTGAGCGATGCCTTCAAAGGCAAGGCCAAGGACGTGTTCAACGCGGCCGAGAAAGAAAACCTGATGATCCTGCAAGCCGGCCCGGACGTGGTGCGTTTTGCCCCAAGCCTGGTGGTGGAAGAGGCGGACATCAACGAAGGCCTGGACCGTTTTGAGCGTGCCGTGAAGTCGTTGACACACGCCTGATAGATACACATTTTGTTGGCTGGACCGGATCAAATGTGGGAGCTGCTTTTTGTGGCGAGGGAGCTTGCTCCCGCTGGAGTGCGAAGCGCTCCCAATATCTTTGGGGCCGCTACGCAGCCCAGCGGGAGCAAGCTCCCTCGCCACAAAAGCCGGTTCCCACATTTGGACCTGTGTTGAATCAGGACCTGTCCGGTATTTTTTCCTGTGAGTTTTTCGAGTTAAGGAGTGACACCATGCTGGTGATGCGCCCCGCGCAAATGGCTGATCTGGGCGAGGTACAGCGTCTGGCTGCGGACAGCCCGATTGGTGTCACCTCCTTGCCGGACGATGTGGAGCGCCTGAGCGATAAAATCGCCGCCAGCGAAGCCTCCTTCGCGGCCGAGGTGAGTTTCAACGGTGAAGAGAGCTACTTCTTTGTGCTCGAAGACACCGAGACCGGCAAGCTCGCCGGCTGCTCGGCCATCGTCGCCTCGGCCGGTTACTCGGAGCCGTTCTACAGCTTCCGTAACGAAACCTTCGTGCACGCCTCCCGCGAGCTGAAGATCCACAACAAGATCCACGTGCTTTCCCAGTGCCACGACCTGACCGGCAACAGCCTGCTCACCAGTTTCTACGTGAAGCCTGCGCTGGTCGGTTCGCCGTGGTCGGAACTCAACTCCCGTGGCCGCCTGCTGTTCGTCGCCAGCCACCCCGAGCGCTTTGCCGACTCGGTGGTGACCGAGATCGTCGGCTACAGCGACGAGAACGGTGATTCGCCGTTCTGGGACGCCATCGGTCGCAACTTCTTCGACCTCAACTACGCCGCCGCCGAGCGCCTGTGCGGACTGAAAAGCCGCACGTTCCTCGCCGAGCTGATGCCGCACTACCCGATCTACGTGCCACTGCTGCCGGACGAAGCCCAGGAAGCCATGGGCCAGGTGCACCCGCGTGCGCAGATCACCTTCGACATCCTGATGCGCGAAGGCTTCGAGACCGACCATTACATCGACATCTTCGACGGTGGCCCAACGCTGCATGCGCGGGTGTCGGGCATTCGCTCCATCGCCCAGAGCCGCGTGGTGCCAGTGAAAATCGGTGAGATGGTCAAGGGTGTCGGCCGCCAGTACCTGGTGAGCAACGCGCAGTTGCAGGATTACCGCGCGGTGATGCTGGAGCTGGATTACGCGCCGGGTAAACCGGTGACGTTGGACCTCGCAGCGGCCGAAGCCCTGGGTGTTGGCGAAGGCGCGAGCGTGCGCCTGGTAGCGGTTTAAAAAGAGAGTTTCGCGGGTGGCTGACAACAGCGGCCCGTTCGAGGAGATAGCATGATCGTTCGTCCCGTACGCAGCAGCGATTTACCGGCCCTGATTGATCTGGCGCGCAGCACCGGCACCGGCCTCACCACCTTGCCGGCCAACGAAGAGCGCCTGACCCATCGCGTGGGCTGGGCCGAGAAAACCTTTCGCGGCGACGCCGGGCGCGGCGATGCCGACTACCTGTTCGTGCTGGAAAATGACGAAGGCCGCGTGGTGGGCATTTCTGCCATCGCCGGCGCCGTTGGCTTGCGTGAGCCCTGGTACAACTTCCGGGTCGGCCTGACCGTCAGCGCCTCCCAGGAGCTGAACATCTATCGCGAGATTCCGACGCTGTTCCTGGCCAACGACCTCACCGGTAATTCCGAGCTGTGCTCGTTGTTCCTGCACGCCGATTACCGCACCGGCCTCAACGGCCGCATGCTGGCCAAGGCGCGCCTGCTATTTATCGCTGAGTTCCCGCAGTTGTTCGGCAGCAAGATCATTGCCGAGATGCGTGGCGTGTCCAACGACGCGGGGCGCTCGCCGTTCTGGGAAAGCCTGGGTCGGCACTTTTTCAAGATGGAATTCAGCCAGGCCGACTACCTCACCGGTGTGGGCAACAAAGCGTTTATCGCCGAGCTGATGCCGAAGTTTCCGTTGTACAGCTGCTTCCTGTCCGAGGATGCGCGCAACGTGATCGGCAAGGTCCACCCGGACACCGAACCGGCGCTGAGCATGCTCAAGAGCGAAGGGTTCAGCTACCAGGGCTACGTCGACATCTTCGACGCCGGCCCCGCGGTGGAGTGTGAAACCACCAAGATCCGCGCCGTGCGCGACAGCCAGTCGCTGGTACTGGCCATCGGCACGCCGGGGGACGACGCCACGCCGTTCCTGATCCATAACCGCAAGCGCGAGGATTGTCGCATTACCGCTGCACCGGCCCGCCTGGCGGCAGGCACGCTGGTGGTCGATCCGCTGACCGCCAAGCGCCTGCAACTGGTGGTGGGTGATCAAGTGCGTGCCGTACCGTTGTCCGCTGCTCGGGAGTCGAAACAATGAATTCGCTGTATATCGCAGGTAGCTGGCTGGCTGGCCAGGGTGAACTGTTTGAGTCGCGCAACCCGGTGACCCAGCACGTGCTGTGGGCCGGCAATGGTGCGACTGCCGAGCAGGTTGAATCCGCCGTCCAGGCCGCGCGCCAAGCATTCCCGGCCTGGGCCCGGCGCCCGCTGGAAGAGCGTATCAGTGTGCTCGAGACCTTCGCGGCCACGCTGAAAAACCGCGCCGATGAGATCGCCCGTTGCATCGGCGAGGAAACCGGCAAGCCGCTCTGGGAGTCGGCCACCGAAGTCACCAGCATGGCCAACAAGATCGCGATCTCGGTGCAGAGCTACCGCGAGCGTACCGGCGAGAAGAGCGGTCCCCTGGGCGACGCCACCGCTGTACTGCGCCACAAGCCACACGGTGTGGTGGCGGTGTTCGGGCCTTACAACTTCCCGGGGCACTTGCCGAACGGGCATATCGTCCCGGCCTTGCTGGCGGGTAATACCGTGCTGTTCAAACCTAGCGAGCTGACCCCTAAAGTCGCCGAGCTGACCGTGCAATGCTGGATCGAAGCCGGCCTGCCGGCGGGTGTGCTGAACCTGCTGCAAGGCGCGCGGGAAACCGGCATCGCCCTGGCGGCCAACCCCGGTATCGACGGGCTGTTCTTTACCGGTTCCAGCCGCACCGGCAACCACCTGCACCAGCAATTCTCCGGTCGCCCGGACAAGATCCTGGCCCTGGAAATGGGCGGCAACAACCCGCTGGTGGTCGACGAAGTGGCCGACGTGGATGCCGCGGTCTACACCATTATTCAGTCGGCGTTTATCTCCGCCGGCCAACGTTGCACCTGTGCCCGTCGCCTGCTGGTGCCGGAAGGCGCCTGGGGCGATGCGTTGCTGGCGCGCCTGGTGGCAGTCAGCGCGACGATTGCAGTCGGTGCGTTTGACCAGCAACCGGCGCCGTTCATGGGGTCGGTGATTTCCCTGGCGGCTGCCAAGGCTTTGATGGATGCCCAGGAACTGATGTTGGCCAACGGCGCCGTGGCGCTGCTGGAAATGACCCAGCCACAGGATCAGGCAGCGCTGCTGACACCAGGCATCATCGACGTGACCGGCGTTACCGCGCGCGAAGACGAAGAATTGTTCGGCCCGCTGTTGCAGGTGATCCGCTACGCGGATTTTGCAGCGGCGATTGCCGAGGCCAACAACACCCAGTACGGCCTAGCCGCGGGCTTGTTGTCGGATTCCGAAGCGCGCTACCAGCAGTTCTGGCTGGAAAGCCGCGCCGGTATCGTCAACTGGAACAAACAACTGACTGGCGCCGCCAGTACCGCGCCGTTCGGTGGGGTAGGGGCGTCGGGCAACCATCGCGCCAGTGCCTATTACGCGGCGGACTATTGCGCATACCCGGTGGCCTCGTTGGAGACCCCGAGCCTGGTGGTCCCGGCAACGCTGACCCCCGGCGTGCGCTTGTCTTAGGGGGGCAATGAAACCCTGTGGCGAGGGAGCAAGCTCCCTCGCCACAGAAGCTTTGTTATTGATGCCTATAAAAATACAGATGTTCGTGGAGCCTCGCCGATGAAATCCTATGAAGTCAATTTTGACGGTCTAGTGGGGCCGACCCATAACTACGGCGGTTTGTCCTACGGCAACGTCGCGTCCCAGAGCAACAGCCAGCAGTCTTCCAATCCGAAGGAAGCGGCGTTGCAGGGCCTGCAGAAAATGAAAGCCCTGATGGACATGGGCTTTGTGCAAGGTGTGTTGGCCCCCCAGGAGCGTCCGGATGTGGCCGCCTTGCGCAACCTCGGTTTCAGCGGCACCGACGCCCAAGTCATCCAGCAGGCGGCCAAGCACGCCATGCCGCTGCTGGTCGCGAGCTGTTCGGCGTCGAGCATGTGGGTGGCCAATGCCGCCACCGTCAGCCCGAGTGCCGACACCGCCGATGGCCGCGTGCATTTCACCGCCGCCAACCTCAACTGCAAGTATCACCGCAGTATCGAACACCCGACCACCAGCCGCGTGCTGGGGGCGATGTTTGCCGACCAGAAGCACTTCGCCCACCACGCCGCGTTGCCGGCGGTGGCGCAGTTCGGCGACGAAGGTGCGGCCAACCACACGCGCTTCTGCCGCGACTATGGCGAGGCGGGCGTGGAGTTTTTTGTGTACGGGCGCAGCGCCTTTGACACCCGTTACCCGGCACCCCAGAAGTACCCGGCGCGCCAGACGCTCGAAGCGTCCCAGGCGGTCGCACGCTTGCACGGCTTGCAGGACGACGGCGTGGTCTACGCCCAGCAGAACCCGGCGGTGATCGATGCCGGCGTGTTCCACAATGATGTGATCGCGGTGGGCAACGGTGAAGTGCTGTTCTATCACGAGGATGCGTTCCTCAATACCGAGCAGATGCTCGGCGAACTGCACGGCAAGCTGGGCAAGCTGGGCGGCAACTTTCAGTCGGTGTGCGTGCCCCGCGCCCAGGTCAGTGTCGAGGACGCGGTGCGTTCCTACCTGTTCAACAGCCAGCTGCTGAGCCGCGCCGATGGCTCGATGCTGCTGATCGTGCCGGAAGAGTGCCGCGCCAACGAACGCGTCTGGCAGTACCTGCAAGGCCTGACCGCGTCCGGTGGGTTGATCCGCGAAGTGAAGGTGTTCGACCTCAAGCAAAGCATGCAGAACGGCGGAGGCCCGGCCTGCCTGCGCTTGCGTGTCGCCTTGAACGAAACGGAACTGGCGGCGGTGAATCCAGGCGTTATCATGACGGCGCCGCTGTACGACACGCTGACCCAATGGGTCGACAAGCACTACCGCGACAGCCTGCGTGAAACCGACCTGGCTGACCCGCAATTGCTGCTTGAGTGCCGGACGGCACTGGATGAACTGACGCAAATCCTTAAACTGGGCTCGGTTTATCCGTTCCAGATCAATTAACGCCACCTTCTTTTACGCCCTATGCTGAGAGCTACTCTATGACCACCGACACCCTGAAACTGATCCTTGAAGACACCGACGGCACCCAGCTGGAAACCTCCTGCACCCGCGTCGCCGTGGTGTGGCAGGGCAAGGAGATCTGGATCCAGCACGACGGCCGTGGCCAACTGCTGATCGGTGTGGACGTGGAAGAAGGCGACGCCGAGTACGCCAACCTGTTGATGCGCCCGCTGGCTACCAACCTGATGAGCCTGCAACTGGAAATGGAACCGGCCGACGTTGAAGGCGATGACGACGATCACGTCCACGGTCCTGGCTGCAACCACTAAGGAAGCTGCTTATGCTCGCCCTCGGCAAACTGCTTGAACTGACCCTCGCCGGTCGCGAACCGGCGCAAAAAATTCAACTGACTGTCGACGGCGTGCAGATGCGCTGGCTCAGTGAGGGCGCGCTTGAAGTGCGCCCACCTGAGGCCCGCGACAACGGCAGCGACCTGCTGCTGTCGTCCGGCATCCATGGCAATGAGACCGCGCCGATCGAACTGCTCGACCGCCTGTTGCATGGCATCGCCCGTGGGGAGATCAAACCACGCTCCCGTGTGCTGTTCCTGTTCGGCAACACCGAGGCCATGCGCCGCGGCGAGCGCTACCTCGAGCTGGACGTCAACCGGCTGTTCAACGGTCGGCATGAAAAAAACATCGGCCCCGAAGCCATGCGCGCCGCCGAGCTGGAGCAACTGGCTCGCAGTTTCTTCAGCCTGCCGGGCCGTTCGCGCCTGCATTACGACCTACACACGGCCATTCGTGGCTCGAAGATCGAGCAGTTCGCCTTGTACCCGTGGAAAGAAGGTCGCCAGCATTCACGTCACCAACTGGCGCGCCTAAACGCTGCAGGCATGCAAGCGGTGCTGCTGCAAAACAAGACCTCGATCACCTTCACCGCGTTTACCTATGAACAGTTGGAGGCCGAGGCGTTCACCCTGGAATTGGGCAAGGCGCGGCCGTTTGGGCAGAACCAGGGCGTGAATGTTTCCCGCCTGGAGCTGCGCCTCAAGCAGATCATCGAAGGCACCGAACCTGAGACTGACAGCCTGGAAGGGTTGAAACTGTTCGCCGTGTCGCGCGAAGTCATCAAGCACAGCGATGCGTTCCTGCTGCATTTGCCGGCTGACGTGGAGAACTTTTCGGAGTTGGAAAAGGGTTATCTGCTGGCCGAAGATGTGGCCAAGACGCGCTGGGTGATCGAGGAGGAGGGTGCACGCATCATCTTCCCTAACCCGAAGGTGAAGAATGGTTTGCGGGCGGGGATATTGATTGTGCCGACGACGGATGCCGGCCTGGCCTAGATCTCAAGTCTTAACCGGATCCAAATGTGGGAGGGGGCTTGCCCCCGATGAGGATGTGTCAGTCACCGTATGTGATTCTGACCCACCGCCATCGGGGCAAGCCCCCTCCCACATTTTGCTTTGCAGTGCTGCTTAGACCGCTACCGCGCGTGGCTCGCTACGGCGAATCGCGCGGACCTTGTGCAGGGTGTCGGCGCAGGTACGCGCAGCTTCCTGGCCCTTGTGCACGAAGTGTTCGTAGAAGAACGTGGTGTGCTCGCTGCCGGCGTGGAAGTGGTGCGGGGTCAGCGACACCGAGAACACTGGTACTTCGGTTTCCAACTGCACCTGCATCAGGCCGCTGACCACCGATTGGGCGACGAATTCGTGGCGGTAGATGCCACCGTCCACCACCAGCGCGGCGGCAACGATGCCGGCGTAACGGCCGGTCTTGGCCAGCAGCTTGGCGTGCAGGGGCATTTCAAAGGCGCCGCCGACTTCGAAGAAATCGATGTCCGATTCCTGGTAGCCCTGGGCGATCATTTCGGCGAGGAAGCCTTTACGCGATTGGTCGACAATATCCTTGTGCCAGCAGGCCTGGATAAACGCGACGCGCTCGCCGTGATGGTTTTTGCTTTTGCTGTCGATAGCGGTGGGTTGCATGTTCTGACTCCTGTTTAAGAAAAAAACAGGGCGTTATGAATCGAATGGGATTTAAGGGTACGCAAGCACACGCGGTGCGCGGCCCTTAGGTGCCAATCCCGTTCTCTCTTCATCCGGACTATGACCGTCGGCCCCGGGATCACACCGGGTCTGCTGACCTTGTCGCCGTACCGCGTGAGCAGTTCGAGGCGCCAAGCGCTCGCGGGCTATGCACATTGCGTGCAATTACCGCCGGTGGGGAATTGCACCCCGCCCTGAGAACGTTGCCGCCAGAACCCTGGCGGCGGAGAGTTTTTAACACGGTTTTTCGAAAACTGCACGACCGCCGTATCGATAAGCTATATCGGTTTGTTTGGTTGGTATTCGATTCAATGCAGCGGGGGCTTGATATTCCGAGGCTTTGCCCGCAGTAATCATGCTTATAAGGCACTTATTCAAATCGTCAGAGGCTTGATTCATGTCCGTGATTGACCTGCGCAGCGACACCGTGACCCAACCCACCCCTGGCATGCTCGATGCGATGGCCACTGCCGCCAGCGGTGATGACGTCTACGGCGAAGACCCCAGCGTCAACCGCCTGGAAGCCGAGCTGGCCAAGCGCCTGGGGTTTGCCGCGGCGTTGTTCGTGCCCACCGGCACCATGAGCAACCTGCTGGCGTTGATGGCGCATTGTGAGCGCGGCGAGGAATACATCGTCGGCCAACAAGCCCACACCTACAAATACGAAGGGGGCGGGGCGGCGGTGCTCGGTTCGATCCAGCCCCAGCCCTTGGACGTGCAGGCGGACGGCTCACTGGACCTGGACCAGGTGCTGGCTGCGATCAAGCCGGACGATTTCCACTTCGCCCGCACCCGCCTGCTGGCGTTGGAAAACACCATGCAAGGCAAGGTGTTGCCGCTGGAGTACCTGGCGAAAGCCCGCGCGTTCACCCGTGAACATGGCCTGGCGCTGCACTTGGACGGAGCGCGGCTCTACAACGCAGCGGTCAAGCTGGGGGTGGATGCGCGCGCGATTGCCCAGCACTTTGACTCGGTGTCGGTGTGCCTGTCCAAAGGCCTTGGCGCGCCGATCGGCTCGGTGCTGTGCGGCTCCACGGCGCTGATCGCCAAGGCCCGGCGCCTGCGCAAGATGGTCGGTGGCGGCATGCGCCAGGCCGGTTCCCTGGCGGCGGCGGGGCTGTATGCCCTGGATCACCAGGTACAGCGCCTGGCCGATGACCACGCCAATGCCCTGTGGCTGGGGGATGCGCTGCGCGAGGCCGGGTACAGTGTGGAGCCGGTGCAGACCAATATGGTCTACGTGCAGATCGGCGACCGGGCCGATGCCCTGAAGGCCTTTGCCGCCGAGCGCGGGATCAAGCTGAGCGTTGCGCCGCGGCTGCGCATGGTCACGCATATGGATGTCAGCCGCGCGCAGATGGAGCGCGTGCTGCAGGCATTTGTCGAGTTTTCGCCAAAATGAGCGTGCAGACCGTCTAATTGAACCTCTCTATCGCATAAACACGCTGTACCACCGGCAAAGGGCCGATATAATGCGGCCCTTTGCCGTCGCTTCGTCTGATGATGTTGCGCACTGGCCTTTGGCCGCAGACTCCGTGGAAGAACCTAATGAAAAGCGCAGAAATCCGTGAAGCCTTCCTTCGCTTCTTCGAAGAGCAAGGTCACACCCGTGTCGCCTCCAGCTCCTTGATCCCAGGCAATGACCCTACCCTGCTGTTCACTAACGCGGGGATGAACCAGTTCAAGGACTGCTTCCTGGGCCAGGAAAAGCGCGCCTACACCCGTGCCACCAGCAGCCAGAAGTGCGTGCGTGCCGGCGGCAAGAACAGTGACCTGGAAAACGTCGGCTACACCGCCCGCCACCACACCTTCTTCGAAATGCTGGGTAACTTCAGCTTCGGTGACTATTTCAAGAAAGATGCGATTACGTTCGCCTGGACCTTCCTGACCGGCGTGTTGAAGCTGCCCAAGGAAAAACTCTGGGTCACCGTCTATGCCACCGATGACGAAGCCTACGACATCTGGACCCAGCAAATCGGTGTGCCGGTCGAGCGCATGATTCGCATCGGCGACAACAAGGGTGCGCCTTACGCCTCCGATAACTTCTGGACCATGGGTGATACCGGCCCATGCGGCCCCTGCACCGAGATTTTCTACGATCACGGCGCCGACATCTGGGGTGGCCCACCGGGCTCGCCGGAAGAAGACGGCGACCGTTACATCGAGATCTGGAACAACGTGTTCATGCAGTTCAACCGCACCGCCGATGGCGTGTTGCATCCGCTGCCGGCGCCGTCGGTGGATACCGGCATGGGCCTGGAGCGAATCAGTGCGGTGATGCAGCACGTTCATTCCAACTACGAAATCGACCTGTTCACCAACCTGCTGAGCGCTTCGGCCGCGGCCATTGGCTGTGCCAATGAAAGCCAGTCTTCGCTCAAGGTGGTGTCGGACCACATCCGTTCCTGCGGCTTCCTGATTGCCGACGGTGTACTGCCGTCCAACGAAGGCCGTGGCTACGTGCTGCGTCGTATCATCCGTCGCGCCTGCCGCCACGGTAACAAGCTGGGCGCCACTGGCAGCTTCTTCTACAAAATCGTGGCCGCGCTGGTTGCCGAGATGGGCGAAGCCTTCCCGGAACTCAAGCAGCAGCAAGGCAACATCGAGCGCGTGCTCAAGGCTGAGGAGGAGCAGTTCTCCAAGACCTTGGAGCACGGCTTGAAGATTCTGGAACAGGACTTGGCTGAGCTCAAAGGCACCGTTGTGCCGGGCGATGTCGTGTTCAAGCTGTATGACACCTACGGGTTCCCGATGGACCTCACCGCCGACATCGCCCGTGAACGCGAGTTGACCATCGATGAGGCCGGTTTTGAACGTGAGATGGAAGCCCAGCGTGTGCGTGCGCGTTCCGCCAGTTCCTTTGGCCTGGACTACAACACCCTGGTCAAGGTCGACGTGCCCACCGAGTTCACCGGTTACAAGGCTACCGTTGGCGCGGCCAAGATCGTTGCCCTTTATAAAGACGGTAAATCGGTCGACGTGTTGAGTGAAGGCGACGAGGCGGTTGTGGTCCTGGACCAGACGCCGTTCTACGCCGAATCCGGTGGCCAGATTGGCGACTGCGGTTTCCTGAGCTCGACGTCCGGTCGTTTTGAAGTGCGCGACACCACCAAGACCGGCGGCGCTTTCCTGCATCACGGTGTGTTGGTGCTGGGCAACTTGACGGTCGGTGCGCCAGTGGACACCCAGGTCGATGCCGATGTACGCCATGCAACGGCGCTGAACCACTCGGCCACGCACTTGTTGCACGCCGCACTGCGCCAGGTCCTGGGCGAGCACGTCCAGCAGAAAGGTTCGTTGGTGGACAGCCAGCGCCTGCGCTTTGACTTCAGCCATTTTGAAGCGATCAAGCCTGAGCAGATCAAGGCCCTGGAAGACATCGTCAACGCTGAGATTCGCAGGAACACTGCGGTAGAAACCGAAGAGACCGACATCGAGACCGCCAAGGCCAAGGGTGCCATGGCGTTGTTCGGCGAGAAGTACGGCGACAATGTTCGCGTACTGAGCATGGGTGGCGACTTCTCGGTGGAGCTGTGTGGTGGTATTCACGCCAACCGTACCGGCGACATCGCCCTGCTGAAAATCATCAGCGAAGGCGGCGTCGCGTCCGGTGTGCGTCGTATTGAGGCGGTGACCGGTGCTGCGGCCCTGGCCTACCTCAATGCAGCTGAAGAGCAACTCAAGGAAGCGGCCAGCCTGGTCAAGGGCAGCCGCGACAACCTGATCGACAAGCTGTCCGCTGTGCTGGAGCGCAACCGTGCTCTGGAGAAACAGCTGGAGCAGTTGCAAGCCAAGGCGGCCAGCGCTGCAGGTGACGATCTGTCGGCTTCGGCCGTGGACGTCAAGGGCGTCAAAGTCCTGGCTGCGCGCCTGGATGGTCAGGACGGCAAGGCGTTGTTGGCCCTGGTCGATCAGTTGAAGAACAAGCTCGGCCGCGCAGTGATCCTGCTCGGCAGTGTCCATGAGGATAAGGTCGTTCTGGTTGCCGGTGTAACCAAGGACCTGACTGGCCAACTCAAGGCCGGTGATTTGATGAAGCAAGCCGCCGCGGCAGTGGGCGGGAAGGGCGGTGGTCGTCCGGACATGGCGCAAGGCGGTGGTGTAGACGCTGGCGCCCTGGACGCGGCCCTGGCCCTGACCGTGCCGTTTGTCGAAGCAGGTATTTAAGGCACTGTTAACCGGCCCGTGGTCTAGTCACGGGCTGCTCGGTGCTGGTTGATTGGATATTAGGCGCCCCTTTACGGGCTGAGGCGGCTTAGAAATGGCTTTGATCGTACAGAAATTTGGAGGCACCTCGGTCGGTTCCGTCGAAAGAATCGAGCAGGTGGCCGACAAGGTTAAGAAATTCCGCGATGCCGGCGACGACCTGGTGGTGGTGCTGTCGGCCATGAGCGGCGAGACCAATCGCCTGATCGATCTGGCCAAGGCAATCAGTGGCGACCAACAGCCGCTCCCGCGTGAGCTGGATGTGATCGTGTCCACCGGCGAGCAGGTGACCATCGCCTTGCTGGCCATGGCGCTGAATAAGCGTGGTGTGCCGGCGGTGTCCTACACTGGCAGCCAGGTGCGTATCCTGACCGACAGCGCGCATACCAAGGCGCGTATCCTGCAGATCGATGATCAGAAAATCCGTACTGACCTGAAAGCCGGGCGCGTGGTAGTTGTAGCAGGCTTCCAGGGTGTGGATGAGCAGGGCAACATCACCACCCTCGGGCGTGGCGGTTCGGACACCACCGGCGTGGCACTGGCCGCGGCGCTCAAGGCCGATGAATGCCAGATCTACACCGATGTGGATGGCGTCTACACCACCGACCCGCGTGTGGTGTCCGTGGCCCAGCGCCTGGACAAGATCACCTTTGAAGAGATGCTGGAAATGGCCAGCCTCGGTTCCAAGGTGTTGCAGATCCGCGCGGTGGAGTTCGCCGGCAAGTACAACGTTCCGCTGCGCGTATTGCACAGCTTCAAAGAGGGTCCGGGCACCCTCATTACTATTGATGAAGAGGAATCCATGGAACAGCCGATCATTTCCGGTATCGCTTTCAACCGTGATGAAGCCAAGCTGACTATCCGTGGCGTGCCAGACACCCCGGGCGTGGCCTTCAAGATCCTGGGCCCTATCAGCGGCGCGAACATCGAAGTCGACATGATCGTGCAGAACGTTTCGCACGATAACACCACAGATTTCACCTTCACGGTGCACCGCAACGAGTACGATGCGGCGGAGCGGATCCTGCAGAACACGGCGAAGGAAATCGGCGCCCGTGAAGTGGTCGGCGATACCAAGATTGCCAAAGTGTCGATCGTGGGTGTGGGCATGCGTTCCCATGCCGGCGTTGCCAGCCGCATGTTCGAGGCGCTGGCCAAGGAAAGCATCAACATCCAGATGATTTCCACCTCGGAAATCAAAGTCTCGGTGGTGATCGAAGAGAAATACCTGGAGCTGGCTGTGCGTGCTTTGCACACCGCTTTTGAGCTGGACGCTCCGGCCCGACAGGGCGAGTGATGCAGTGCCAGGAAGGCGCGGTTTACCGCGCCTTTCTTTTTTTGTAGGGCGCATGTTCTTTTGCGCGCGCTCGACAATACTTAGGCGGTAGGACTATGGCCTTTTGGTTGTAGGTCGAAGGCCTTTTTTTGCAGACTGTTGTTCCTGAACTGAAATGCGTGAGGAGAAAGGTATGCTGATTCTGACTCGTCGTTGCGCAGAAAGCCTGATTATCGGTGATGGCGAAATCACCGTGACCGTGCTCGGCGTCAAAGGCAATCAAGTACGTATCGGGGTTAACGCTCCGAAAGAGGTAGCGGTGCACCGCGAGGAAATCTACCTGCGGATCAAGAAAGAGAAGGACGAAGAACCAAGCCTTTAATTTTTATCGTTTTTTATGTTTGCAAACGGGGATGAACGTGGTTAATATACGCCCCGTGTTGCGGAGAGCTGGCCGAGTGGCCGAAGGCGCTCCCCTGCTAAGGGAGTACACCTCAAAAGGGTGTCGGGGGTTCGAATCCCCCGTTCTCCGCCATTATTTGCTTAGTACGTTGCAATCTGGTTTTTTCGGTAAGTGCTTGAAATTACTCGAAAAAATAGCTTTACATAGAGATTGAACGGCCTATAATGCGCGGCAACAAATGCACTCGTAGCTCAGCTGGATAGAGTACTCGGCTACGAACCGAGCGGTCACAGGTTCGAATCCTGTCGAGTGCACCATTTAAGAGTCAGTTGCAGTCATGCAGGTGATTCGGTTGCAACCAGTTGTGATCTGGTCTAAAAACACAATCTGCACTCGTAGCTCAGCTGGATAGAGTACTCGGCTACGAACCGAGCGGTCACAGGTTCGAATCCTGTCGAGTGCACCATACAAACAAAAAGCCCGCCAAGTGCGGGCTTTTTGCCGTCTGGGATTTGTGTAGGATTTCATCTTTTTCTCCTGCTCCCCTGTGTTTTCCTTTCTTGCTGCGACGTCGCAGTTCATAGATGCAGCCAATACTCAACTTTGGCTCGCAAGCGCTTGTTCTTTCCAGTTTTTTAACGTTTAAAGTGGCCGGGCGGTGTATCATTGCGCCCGTCAGCCCCGCCGGGGCTTGTGGAATACCTCCATGGACTTACCCAGTAGTGACTCAGTACCCCGTTTTACCAATCATGAATTGACTGATTGATCCTTCCGGCGTGCCCCGCTGCTGGGAGTGGAGCTCGCCTATGACCGAAGTAGAAGTAAAGAAAACACAAGAAAGCCTGCAGGATCGTCTGGCTCAAGTCATCGAGCTGCTGCAGCGCCAGCGCGTGGTCGAAGACCTGACGCACCGCCAGGATGGCCCGAATAACAACCTGGTCGAAAACCTGGTTCACCGGCAAAACCTCGTCGAGTTGCAGCGCAAGCTCGACGACCTGCACTCCGCCGACGTCGCCTATATTCTCGAAGCCTTGCCGCTGGATGATCGACTGACCCTCTGGCAGTTGGTCAAGGCCGACCGCGACGGCGATATCCTGCTCGAAGTATCCGACTCGGTTCGTGAAACCCTGATCGCCGACATGGACGATCACGAGCTTCTGGCGGCAGCCAAGGAGATGGACGCCGACGAGTTGGCTGACCTGGCCCCTGAACTGCCTCGTGATGTTGTCCATGAACTCATGGAAGCGCTGGACACTCAGCAGCGCGAGCGTGTGCGTTCGGCGCTGTCTTACGATGAGGATCAGGTCGGTGCCCTGATGGACTTCGAGATGGTCACCATCCGCGAAGACGTCAGCCTGGAAGTGGTCCTGCGTTACCTGCGCCGCCTCAAGGAATTGCCTGGCCATACCGACAAATTGTTCGTGGTCGATTACGAAGGCATTCTCAAGGGTGTGCTGCCGATCAAGCGTCTGCTGGTCAATGATCCGGACAAAAGAGTGGCGGATCTGATGGCCAGTGACACGGTCAGTTTCCACCCGGATGAAGATGCCTACGATGCCGCTCAGGCGTTCGAACGTTATGACTTGATCTCGGCGCCGGTGGTCGACAAGAACGGCAAGTTGATCGGTCGTTTGACCATCGATGAAATCGTCGACCTGATTCGTGAGGAAAGTGAGACCGAAGTCCTCAACATGGCCGGTTTGCGTGAAGAGGAAGATATTTTTGCCTCGGTCTGGCGTTCGTTGCATAACCGCTGGGCCTGGCTGGCGGTCAACCTGATTACCGCCTTTATCGCGTCGCGCGTGATCGGGCTGTTCGAGGGTTCAATCGAGAAGCTGGTGGCGCTGGCGGCATTGATGCCGATCGTTGCCGGGATCGGCGGTAACTCCGGCAACCAGACCATTACCATGATTGTGCGTGCGATGGCGCTCGATCAGGTGAGTACCGCCAACTCGTCGCGCCTGCTGCGCAAAGAGTTGGCGGTGGGCCTGATAAACGGCCTGGTGTGGGGTGGGGTGATCGGCGTGGTTGCCTACTTGCTATATGGCAGTTGGTCCCTTGGCGTGGTGATGACCGCTGCCATGACGCTCAACCTGCTGCTCGCTGCGCTGATGGGGGTGCTGATCCCCATGACCCTGGCCCGCCTTGGGCGTGACCCTGCCATGGGGGCCAGCGTGATGATCACGGCCATGACCGACAGTGGTGGTTTCTTCATCTTCCTGGGCCTGGCAACGATCTTCCTGCTCTGATCGTTCATCGCATGCCGGCTCCCCTCTGGGCGCTGGCTTTTTGTGGCGAGGGAGCTTGCTCCCGCTCGGCTGCGCAGCAGTCGTATCCCTGGCAGGTGCTTCGCGCTCCAGCGCAAGCTTGCTCGCTAAAGAAGCTCGGCTTCTAGGGATTCCCGCCAAATCCCAGGCAAAAAAAAGCCAGCACATGGCTGGCTTCGGCTTTCAGTTGCAAATCAATTGGCTTCTGCGGCCGCCTCAACGTCGTGCGCGATAAGCGAGACGAGAGCATTTTGCTGGCGGTGGGAGAGCTGACGAAAACGCTGCAGCAGTTCGCGTTCGTGCAGCGACAGCTCAGGGCTGTCCATGCGCATGCTCAACTCGTCGCCCAGCGCACCTTCCTGAATGAGGCTTTGTTCCAGGCGAGCGATGATCTCGGAGTTCATGCTGCGGTGATGATTGCGAGCCACCTCGGCAATGCGTTCCCGCATTCCGTCTGGCAGACGTACGACGAACTTGTCAGCCGTACGGCTGGAATAAATTGCCTGTTTCAATGGGCGCATATATTTAACCGGTTAGTTCAGGGGAGCGGTTTTTGGAATTGGCCGCAAGATGAGTGTTAAGACAAGGCTCACGACCAAAGTTCAACCTGAATTGCAAAGAGGCCGCATCATGCCTCAGATTTGCCAGTTCCTTGGCGTCAATTCTGTGACAAATATTGAACTGCCTAGAGGCTTTATGCCAGCACTCATTTGCATTTTTGCGGACTGGTTGGAAAACTTTTGCATACGCAATCGCGCAGGCGAACTTCCCGTAAGTCCAGGCCACCACAGGGTTTGAGGCCGCACATGCTATCGCAAAGTGGCCTTTTGCCCTTAGGTTTAAGACTAGTGGCAATTTGCCGATTAGCGAGGATGAGGCGACATAAGGTAAGGCGGGAGGGGGATCAGCGCAGGACCGGGTCGAATTTGATCCGACGACCCACAATCAGGGTGAGCAACAGCAGGCTGGCAAACACGGCACTGGCGATGAACGCCGTGGTTTGGCCGTCTTGTGACTCAGCGCCCAGTCCAAGCATGCCGGTGAATGCGGTCAGGCACAGAAACAGCCAGGCAAATTTGGTCATCGGTGGCCTCCTCAGAAAACCCAGTGTTCAGATGCAGGCGCCGCCTGGGTGCCTTGGGTCAGGCGGACGGGCGACTGTGCGTTCGGCGTCATCACCGCCAACTGTGGGCGCTGTTGCAGATGATGCGGCACGGCCTGGCTGATCTGCGCCGGGTCATTGCTGCCAGTCGATTGGAAATGGAACGTGACCAACGCGGCCAAGGCGACGGTGTTGAGGGCTAACAGAAGGGCACTGTTCATGGTTATGTTCTCCGCTTAACGCCGTGGCTTGTTGGGTTTGTAGGAGAAGTATTGCAGGTGCCGTGCCAAACTATTAATCCAATAAAATCAATGGCTTGAGTCTACTTCAAATGCCGGAAAGGTTGCAATTTGCAATGATGGCATTTTGGGGGAGTGCATTTTGCACGATGGTGGCAAGTGCCCGTGTTTGCGGGGGCTGGCCGCAAGCACTCGGGTGTGGGTTGGCCTACACTCGAAAAGCCTACGGACGACATGACAAAACCCACCTCGGCCGTTAACATGCACGCCGTCCGTCGCCACGTCTTTGGCTCGACGTCGGTCATTTGTCCCAGTAGCTCAATTGGATAGAGCATCCCCCTCCTAAGGGGAAGGTTGGCCGTTCGAACCGGCCCTGGGACACCATATAATTCAATGCTTACAGCCTCTTAAGCCTCTCAGTTGAATCGCCCGTGACAGCAGGGTGACAGCTTCAGGTCGATTTTCTCCCTAGATTAGAGTCAGGTATTGCTACCTCAGGTGGAAGGTGCGCCAGCACCTGTGAAGGATAAATCCTTGCTTATCTCACCAAGCTGTAGCTACTGCCTTTAATTCAGCGTCGTCTATCCCGTGCAATCCCATTAAATTTGCAAGCCTTTGCCCAGTTTGAGAGAGGCTCGTATACCTTGGGAGTGCATATGCAGTCGTGAACCGCTGATCGGAATCGCCGGGCTGTGTTCGGTTGTAAAACAGCTGCCGTTGATTGAGATAGCTTGCTTGCTCACCGATGCTGATTGTCTCGTCAGAGAGGGCTACGCCCGCTATCCAGCCCCCAGATCTCAAATCGAATGCCTTCTTTTGTTTCTGGGATACCAATCCCAGCAGGCATAATTGGCAAAATGTCAAAGATTCAGCGAGGTTCAAAAGGTAGTTAGCCTCAGACCGTTTCACGCTACTGTCAAAAACTAGGTTGGTGTAAAAGTTGGCCAGGTAAGGCAGCTTGAGTTGTTCGTGCTCTTGCTTGGCGGCTAACAGGAGCCCCTCAAACAGCTCCTCGGCAGCTGCTGGGCCGCCATCTGTGCTCTCAAAAAAACCATCGTCTCGCCGAGCTTCAAACAAAAGCCGATCGCGTATTCCATCGATCGCAAGAGCCGCTACTCCAGCGACACGCTGCTGTTCCTTAGGTGATAGGTACCTATTGGCTAAGTCATCCAGTACCAGCACGCACGTTTCACTCACCGCCGCGCCGAGTGCTGCTCCGATGAACGTCCCTTCTGGGCCTGCTAGAGAGCCAATAGCACCTCCCAGCGCGGAACCGCCGATCTTTCCCCCCTGGCTCAACAAGTCCATATGGTTTTTCATCGTCAGGGCCTCACGACAGTTGATTGGATAGATGTCTGATCACGGATACGCAATACGGTTGTAGTCGAGCAACTGGCGTGACGTGCTGTGGCACGAATGCCCAAACCAGCACCTAGAAGTTCTGTCACGCGCTTGTGCAGATCGACGTCTATTGGCCTGCCCTGATACTTGCCTTCCGCCTTGGCTTTTTCGATGCCCTGGGCCTGCCGTTCGCGCCGCTGCTCGTAATCCTTGCGTGCAATGGCCGCCATCATTTCCACCAGCATTGAGTTGATGGCCCCCAGCATCCGCCCGGTGAACTCGTCGCCCTTAGTGTCCTGCATTCCCTGGTGGCTGGTCGGCAGGTCGAGCGCAACGATGCGTAAGCCCTTGGAGTCGATCGCAGTCTTGAGCTTTTGCCAGTCTTCTACCGGGAGGCGGGATAGGCGATCTATCGACTCCACCAGTAACACGTCACCTTTGCGTGCATCCTTGAGCAGCCGCACCAGCTCAGGCCGGTCTGCGGTGGCGCCGCTGGCATTCTCCAGGTACACGCTGGCGATGACCTTGTTATGGTCGCTGGCGAACTGCTCAAGCGACGCCCGGGCGCGGCCGGCGTCTTGTTCCTCGGTGGAGGCTCGGAGGTATGCGCGGATGAACATGATGTGTGCCTGTATCAGTTAGGGCGTTCTACTAATACTGTTGCACTTTGGGTGTTCCTTATCAAGCGGAAAGCCCTAAAAAGACAAAATAAGGCTGTATCTGGATAGGCATAGGTTAAAGTGGCATCATTTCAATGTCATGGATCGTCAGAATGCCTCCTATCATTAAGTCACCCTCGTTTAGAGAGCGCTCCTTCACTTGCATTCATTGTTCAACGCTGACGACCATGGGGTGGGCGCAGTTGATCGCCGAGCCTTATGGTCAGGCGTATTCGACTAAATTCTGGCTTTGCCAATGCACGCATTGCCAAGGAGAAAGCGTATGGATGGACGGAGCGACGTTGTCGAGTAGTCAGCGGAGCAATCTGATCTTTCCATACGATGTATCTGCACAAGCAGCTCACGAGTGTCTGCCCGATGCCTGTAAACCCGATTTTGAGGAAGCGCGAGAAATTTGTGGCCGATCGCCGCGCGGTGCTGCGGCCTTGCTGCGACTTTGTCTACAAAAACTGCTGGGACATATCGGTGGTACGGGTGAGCATATCGATACCGATATAAAGACGCTCGTCGCTAGGGGATTAGATGCCCATGTCCAGCAGGCGCTTGATGTAATTAGGGTTACAGGCAACAACGCTGTTCATCCTCTCGAAATGAATTTGGAGGATGATCACGACAGCGTTCTCGTGCTCTTTGAGATGATCAATTTCATTGTCGAGGAGCGCATCAGTCGACCGCTCAAGACGCAGGATCGATTCGCGAACCTTCCGGAGAAGGCTCGCTTGGCGATTGAAAAACGAGATAAGCCGAAGGTGTAGATGTGAGCAGTTTTGCTCGCATTATATATGCTCAAAACTGTAGGCCTCTCGCATGGATCAGCACACTCTATCAACCTGCCCTAGGGGCAGCCTTCGTTGACGAGACGCTAGCAACTGGCTTACTTGCTTTGGGTTTTTGCTTGTCCTTAGCGCTGCCAGCTTGGGTGGAGTGCTGGCCTTTGATAGCCACGCGCCTGGTAGTCGTAACTGTGGTCACTGCACCTTTTCGGATTTCAGGCATCGAGGATGGGAGCTGTTCTGCCTCCACCTCCACGAACGGATGGAGCTTTATCTTTACTTTGTGCATTTGGGTTGCTTTCGTTTGGCCGCCAATGTCTGCAACCAGTAACTTTACTCCGGCTTTAGCGGATGCATCTAAGGTGAAAGAGACCTCTAGCTCGACTTCTCCCATTTCAAAAAATGGGTCTTCATTATCGACTGCTGCGCGGAGTTCTTTTTTAACTTCCTTGATGAAGTCAACTAGGCTGATCATTCCTTTCATGGCTCTGCACTCGGGTTTAAAAACTCACGATATCGTATAAAACGTATCGCCGGGAGGCCGATTTTACAGCTGATCCTCAGCATAAATCGCGGCGCTGATGATCGCGCCACCCCAGCGGCGGTGGCCGCAGCAAAGCGGTACCGGGTTGCCGGAGGCTGTGGTATTCCGAGCGGAGCCAAACGCATATCCCGGCGTGTTTTCTGGCGCTGCGCTCGTCTTGAGGCCGCCAGCCTGGGGTCTGAGCATTTGGATTACGCCGCCGGCGACCATACCCACTCCTGATGCAAACAGCCCGGCTGATACCGGGGGCGCCCAGAACGTGAAGAATGAGGCTGCGATCAGCACGGCGCCGATGACGGTTTGCAGAACTCCAGAGCGTTTGCTGCCTACGATCACAGGGGCAATGATGATGTCGCCTTTGCCTTGAAATCCAAGCTCACCCTCACCGATATTTTTCTTGCCTCGAAAGACTGCGAACACGAGCCCGCGAGACTTTGCGTTTGACAGAAACCGTTCAAACCCTGGGATCTGCACTGACAATGCTTTGATCGCCTCGGCCGGCGTGCGGACGGAGAACTGGTAGGACTTACCGAACTGCCGTAGTTGCCCGCACAGCTTGATAGTGGTGAGTGGGGCATATTCAATTGCTGTGGCGGCCATGGGGCCTCCTATAGATTGGTAGAAGGGGCTGGAAGCCCAAGGCGAATGGCGAGTACAGCGCGCGACATATGCGCCTGGTCGATGGTCAGTTGCTCCTGGCGCGGGTCGTAGTTCCACACCCGGTTGTAGATCGAATCGCTGGCCCGGGCGCCTCGGAATGTGCCCCTCAGCAGGTCGGCGGAAACCCTGGCCTCTTCCTCAGTGAAGAAGGGGCCGTCGAGTGTCACTTGTTGGCCACCACTGATGTGCTGGACCTCCCACACCGTGTAGCCGGCGTCCGGCCCCTGGATCAGTTCGTAGGGTTTGAATTTCTGCGTTTTGCACGCCTCGGTAAAGCGCTCTTGAAACGTCATGTCTTCTTACTCAAAGAATCAGCCGGCTGATCGGCGCTACCAATGCTTGCGTAGCGCACGGATGGTCAGTTAGGCCGCTTCGGATTGATCAGGGGCCGCTTTTGCAGAGGTGCGAGTGGGCATTTTCGCCAGCCATTCGCGAAGCGCTTCGGAGCCCTCACAGCCCGATCTCCACTTCTCAAATCGGCCGGTGTACCCATTCGAATTGGCGACCATACCGCTCAGTGCGACACCAGCATTGGAGGCGGTGGCCAGCACGTCATCGTAGATCGCTAGCATCTGCTTGAGCCCTTCGATGTCTTCGGCGCGGGACGCGGCAATACCCGCGCGCGAAAGGCTGTCAGCCGCCTATGGCGATAGCCCGGAAAGCATTGGGTTTGCCCTGAGCACCGCCTCTACAACGTCGGGGTGACTGCCTGCGCGCGCTTCAGCTACCAGCCGCTGACGCTCCTCCGGCTTGAGGCCTCGCACGATGGCTCGCAGCTCCTGGTCAGCCAGGAAACCAACAACGTCTGAGCTAGCGCGAGGCGTGACCGCTGCAAACCCGCTGGCCACTGTTTGGGCTAGCGTGAGCATATCTTTTGCTGCCTTCTCCATCGCAGGCATCAGGGCGGGAATGATTCCATCAATCTGCTCCTTGCCCTTGCGCTCAATGGCTGCGGCGTTGAGGTCCTTGTTCTCGCGAATCGAGAGGATTTCTTCTCCGAGGTCCTTGAACGCCTCCAGGGACAATCCCTGCAAATGGCGGACAGACTTCAGCAAACCACCGGCCTGCCAAGTGCCTTTGGTGCCATCGGGTCGTTGAATGTTGAATGTTCTTGCCTCTACCTGGGAGTGCTCGTATTCGGAGTAATGAAGATTGGCCAAGCCAACTTTGAGGACGGATCGTTTGCCGATTTTCATTGGGTTACCTTCTGATTGTCTGGCCGTGGTTCGGCCGGTTTTGGTCTGAGGCTTCGCTCAGGATTTCGAGTAGGGACACGTTTTCTCGGGTGCCACCGCCGGTTGCTGTTACGTGCAACTCGTCCATAAGGGCGCTGATCTCTCGTACGTCACGATTGAATTGAGTGAGCCCGGATTGCTGACGCAGCTTGGCCACCTGGCTACGGATGTTCATGGCGGGCCTCGATGATCAGTTGGTACTGTTCTGCGACGTGGTCTTTGATGTCTTGCCCATTAGCCAGCGGCGGGAAGACCCAGGCACCAGAACTTGGGAATGGCCGCATATCCATCACACCCACTGGAGCAGGGCGGCGGAGGCTTTCGATTGCTCGGACGTGGAGAATGAACGCCTCTGCCAAATTGGCCGCGTCATAGCTGTTCATGGTGCGCAGTGGGAAGTGCATGACCGTCTGTACGCCCAGGACGGGATAGTTGAACGAATGGCCCACCGTCTCGGGGTAATCCATCTCCCCCTCAACCGCGTCAACCCTGCAGTCCACCACCGTCAACATAACGAGCACTGTCTCTTCGTCTTCGGTGCCGATCTTCTCTGCAATTCGCTTGAGCTCGGCCCGTATCCACTTAATGCTCATTGCCGCATTCCCTCCATCTGTTCGCGGAGTTCTTCGACGGCCCTCTGTAGCTCGGCAACTTCGATCACCCGGGCGACGGCGCCTAGCCCCTCGATCAGTGCTTTGCCCTGGTCGGGTGGTAGCTCGCCGGCGGCAACTGCACGAAGGATTGATTTGGCTGCGCTGGGTAGGTCGGTGTCGTCCAGGTCGAAGCACACTTTCTCTGCGGTTGGCTTGATTGGCGGTACCAGGCGTTCAAGGATCAAACGGCAAGCCTGCATATCGCCCTTCTTGGCCGCTGTCAGAACCTTTTTTGTTACGGCGTCTGCACCTTCAGCGAGTCGGGCGCGCAGCTCCTGCGTTTGGCCAGAACGACCACCGGGATTACCTGACTGCCCCGGCTTCCATTTGCCGGCTTTATCGCGATCAGTCATGCGGCGGGCGATTCCATAGCGATGACCGGTTTGTTTTCGGCAAGCGCTATCAGCAGGGCGGATGCTTGAACGCTTCCGTCGGCTGCGGCTTCGCGAAGGCGGCCCCAGGCGGCGGCAACTTCGGATCGAGTTGGTTTGTGCTGGCGTCCTCGGGCGGGCTTAGCTGTGTTCATAGGTGCTGCCTCGAATGGGTTTTGAGTGGCTCAAAAACTCACATTAGGCATGATCTGATCATTTATCCAGTGCTTTTTAGGTGCACTCTAGGTGATACAAGCAACCGGATTAAACGGGACTCAAATAGTTGGTTTGCAGCGAATCGAGAAGGGGATTTTTGTTGCAGTAAGGCGGTGGTAGGCAAAGTGATACACAGCCGGGTTGTCGGCTCAGTCCGACCTCAGATTGAGATTGGGCGGGGGCTGATCTACCGTTTCGGTATGGCAGGTATCCGCGCCACGTTTTGAGAGTTTTGAAAACGTGGCGCGGAGAATTGGTTCCGCGGCGGAACTACCGAGCAATCCTCGTCAGTTCGATCGGGTATTGCTGTCATCACAACACCTGTTCCAGCCTGCTGTCAGGCCATTTTCAGCGGCGTTTATTCGGGAATTAATAGCTCGTTGTACTTCTTCGGCACCAACGCAATTTCGCCCCAGGCAAGGTGCTCGACCCCAAGCCCTCCGCCATTTTTAGTAATCGCCCCGTAGAACATTACGATTCTGCCTACTGACACGTCATTAATGTTCTTCGCCTGACAAAAGCCGTCTGGCATTTTAACCGTGAAGTCACCCACTCCTTTACCGCATCGCAGGCGAGTCATTCTGATGGAGGTGCTGTACTTACCTGCATTCCAGCTGCGTAGGATTTTCCCGAAATAGAGCTTTGGCGTTTGAGCTTTATCAAGGACGTCCCACTTTAGGTCAGCCACGTCGGTGAGGAGTTCTGCGAGCTTCACCGCGTGAATTGCTCCAGGGAGAACGAAGTACTTGTCTTTGTTTTTTTCAAAATTACGGCATATTCCCGCGACAGTTGTTATTTTGCTCGGAAGCTCGAACGATTCGCCCTGGTGTCGACCTATGGGTACTTCCGATGGCGGTCCGTCCGTATCCTCGACAGGAGTTTCGTCATATTCCTCGCTTGGCGTGAAGTCGATTTCGGGCCTTTCTTGCAAAAACTCGTTCACTATCGCTAGCTGCCCGTGTTCCACCGCCCTTTTGGCCTCTTCCCAAGTGTCATATCGTTTGCCGATGGGCTTCTTGGCCCTTAGCACGCATGCGACATGACTCCATCGCTTCAGATGCCGATAGAAAGGGTCACGCTGGTTCGTAAACAAGTCTTTTTCTTTGGGGGTGCGCTCGACGTTGGTGAAGCATCCGGGGCAATACAAGGCGCCTCTCATTTCCTCTTCATATTCATCCGGTGCCACACGCCTGCTTGCTTTCAAGACTTCTCGGTTGCCGCCCTCAAATTTCCACCCTGGCAGGTGGTGTGCATAAGCAATCTTCCGTTTGTTCGCCATTGGTCATTCATCCATGTGGGTATGATTGCAAATAGCCACACCCTTTGTGGCAAATCAAGCTAGAAAGTGATGATTGCTACTTTGGTTTAAGGAGGGAGCGATGGGGGGGCGCTCTACTCGTCTTGAGCTCAATGGCGCCTCTTGCGTGCGCCGGTCGTCAACAGACGAAACGGTCCGAGTCGGCTCATTTGGTCTGTCTCGAAGGGAAAGAGAGAGGGCACCATCTCGGGTCTTGCGGCAATGGTATGGTGATGTTGACCACTCCCCCGTCTGTTGTTCTCCACACTTTGTGGCGTTTACACCACACTGACTGAGACCGAATCAGCGTCCTATTTGGCTATACCGCTTGTGTGCTGCACAAGGCGCCGTCGAGCGGAGCGTAAATGTGTGCTGCCCCTATATTTGTATAGTGTTATTTTTATATGTGATTATTTGCCAATGTCGTTATATCGGATCTCGTGAAGTTGCTCGAATGTTAATGTTTCATTGGCGTTTGAGATCTGTCCGAAAATAATATATAAATTATCCGGTATTGACGTGCTGGAGTATTTTTTGAGTGTGTGGAGGATTTTGTCTGCATGATAATAATCATCCACAATTAAGACTATATTTAAATATGCAAGGTTGTACATCTCGATAGAGGGAATTACTTTGTCAATTGTAATAAGTAATTTTGAAATATCTTGTGATTTGAAGAGCTTAACTTCGTACCCGGTAACGCCGCTCTCATCAGTTGCGAGTATGTCTGGGTAACCATCGTTAATTGTGGCATTTTGATGCTTGGAACGCGCCCAATTTAACACGGCCGTTTCCATTATCGTATGTTCCGTTTTGTTGATGAAGTTATAAAATGTGAATTTTTTGTTGTCTTTGGATACCTCATGGACTTCTTTCAAGGTTTCATTAGAGACTTTTGCTGCCAGAAATTCATTTGCGAACTTTAGAAATCCTTCAGGTTTGTACATCAGGAATGTATCAAGCTTCCCAACGTTGGTCGCTTCATCAATAAGCTCTGCTCGTGGCCCCAGCGTTTTGGGCCCGTCGAGGTCAATTTTTTTCCACCAGTCTTCTTTTGCATCATCGGTTATGAATATTATTTTTTTTTGCTGGGAGCTTTCTGCGTAGTCAAGTATCTGAGTCCAGACAAAGTAATCACCATACTTTCTCTTGTACGTAATTCCGTGGTGATAAAAGTCGTCCGGTTCATCTTTGTCTTTTTCATCATCCATATAGCCTGGAGGCATTTTCGCTTTATATCGCGTCTCGGCTATCTTGTTTTTTTTATCCACGTCTTCCTGAGAGCTAAAAGCAAGCCCAACCTTTCCATCAAAAATCTGTTCAATTCTGTCTTTTACTGGGTCCGGCGCATTAAGTGCCTGTTGATTTTCTTGCAGCTTGTCAAGTTCTGAAAGGAATTCCGCGGTCAGCTTGTCAAAGCCAGTTGTAAGTGGTTCTGGATCTATTAGCGTATGCCTTTTTGTTAGTTGAAGATTTTTGATGCCGTTTGTTAGTTCTAATTTAGTCTTGTCTATAACTTTGCGTATTTCAGTGAAGCGTCTTCCTTGTGCTGCTATCACTGTTAGCCGATTACGTTGAAATTCTAGTGCCACATGATGTGGTATCCAGACACGATCAGCTAGCTTGTCAAACGTTTCAAATAATTCTTCGCGCGTACGCTCTTGATAGCGGTAAAGATTTAGCAAAACATTTGTGTCAAAGACGAAAAGCGCAGTTTTCCAGGTTTCTTCATAATCTGCTGGGGTTGAGTAATCGTACTGCGGAAAGAGTCCCTTCATGTGCCCTCCAGGCAGGTGACACCCAAATCGAGTGGGTGGCCATTGAATGGCATCATCTTGCAGGCTTTTCGTGCGCTTGTCGAAAAGTGGCTTCAGCACGACGGCGTCATCCTAGTCCAATGATTCAGACTGAAGCAGTCATCTCCGCAATGCCACGCCTCAAGAAATCAAGCTTCTTGTCTAGCGTGGAAGGCGCTCTGCGTACGTATTCTGCTATCTCTGCCGAGCCGCGGTCTCAAACCCAATTGGAAAGCTCCTCCATGGTAGCCTCAAGGGGATAGGGCTAGCTTGTTGCTGGCGGTGACGCCTAACAGGTCGACGAGGACGTTCGATCAGTGAGACCAAAACGTCTCAGTGAGATCAAATCTTCACATTTCGCGTAAACAGCTCTCGCGCCTAGTATCGTAAACCTACTAACTAACGGCTAAGTTTCTATGGATTGAATCTCACAATGATAGGTTTTGGCCTCATCTCATATGCTTGTAATAGTTTTTTCGCTGCCTTCGGTGTAAAGTGCTTAAGTTTGATCCTGCTTAGAACATCTTCTGTTGAAGAACCCGAGCGCATGAGTAGTAAAATGAATGCTTCGTTCTTTAAGTCCTCGCTAGCAAACTCTACTTGCTCGATTGTTAAGTAGGCTTTCGTAATGTGTTCCCAGATCCGAATTTCCCGTTCTGGCGTTCTATCACGGCTAAATCCATCCAGCATTTCTTGGATTTTTTCAGGAAAAAGTCGTGATAGTTGTAGCTTTAATATTTGTATCCGGTCAAGTTGGTCTTCGGTCAGGGTGCTGGTGCCGAGCGGGGCATTTCTTAGTGAGTTTATATTCACTAGCTGAAGGTTTCTTTTTATATATTCATCTTTGTCTTCAGGTGCTTCGGAATTCCTGTCACAACCCGGAAGTCGTTTTGATTCGGATATGGTTTTTTTAATTTCAAATTTTACAGGAGAGGTGAGCCCAAGCTCTTCATTCAGTTTTGTGCATGTATCAAGCGTTACGAAGGCGGCAACTTCGGGGGATATGCGGAAGAATTCGCGGCGCCCATTTAGGCGGAATGCTGCAAAACGTTTGTGGATTCGTTTTTCGGCAGCTCTGCAGTCGCCTACGGAATAGGCGACAGCTATCTCGAATGGAGTGGGAACTCCTGAGGAGCCTACATATAATTCTCGTGCCCTCGCGTCCGGCTCTCGTTTTGTTAAACCAATTTTAACTACATAGGCATCATGAAGGGGATTTTGTAGGATGTAGATATAGCCGGGTTCCATCTTGTAATTTCCGTATCGGCATTTTGTCCGCCGTCATACCATGGCCCTTGATTTATGGGCGTCTCGTAGCTGAGGGGGCGGAGGAAAAATGAATCCTGTTGATTTATTTGGATTTAGGGGCGAGAAAAATTAGTGATTTGGTGATTTCAATAAATTGGTTTTTTTCTAGTTCGGCTCTCTTTAGTTTGATAGTAGATTGACCTTTCTCAAGTATGTGGTTTCGTTCGGTTTCGGAAAGTTCTGAAATCACTTTGTGCAATATGTCGCTGCGGTCTAAAAAAGTGCCGCGTTGAGAGATATGTATTTCAGTTCAAGGTTGGTTAACTCGTTCTGATAGTATTTGGAGTCGACTAGGTTGGATTTGTGAAGGCGTAAGAAAAAATACGCTAAAATCTCAATGGAAATTATTAATGAGAATCTCGATGCGTAATGGATTGCAATTGCGTACTCGCTAGCTCCAGCTGCTGGTACGCTATCAAAAAATTTCGAGTAGGTTCCAAACGCACCTGGAAAAAAATCCAGCTAACCCTAAAATACCTAGGATAGCTAAACATACACCTGTCGTAAGGTAGACAACTCCGCGAAATCCCCGTTTACTGATTTCATACCTGATTCTATTTAAGTTGCTGTTTCTTGAATTGTTGATTATTGAATTGATCTGGTCTCGGTTATGATCTTTTTCAGCCATCTCTTGGAGGGTTTCAAGTAACTTTGGATGAGCGTCCCTGATGGCCCTTTCAATCGAGGATGCGTTTGCAGTTTCATTTTTTTTAGAGTTGTTTTTTTGCAGGTTCTCGAATTTATTTTCTAGGTCTGCAATTCTTTTATCTTGAGTTTTTCCTGACGATCTGCGCCCGCTCAAGCAACTTGAGCCAAGCGCTTTTCACGTCCTCAAAGCGTCCACCTCCCTGCCCTGGGAACACGTACGGCGACTTGCTCACCTGCTTCTTCCTGGCTTCCACCACGCCAATGGTCTCCTTGTTCATCGGGATGTGGCGCATATCGCTTGTCTTGGTGGTGGCCCCGGCGACTGTGATTGTCTTCGTGTCGAAGTTCACCGCTGACCATTTCAGATCGAACAGCTCTCCGCGCCTCATGCCGGTATTCAACGATACCAACACCATTGGTTTCAGGTGATCGGTGAAGGGCAGTTCCAGCAGGCATGGCATCGGCTCTTTGTGGCGATCCGTGCGCCAGGTGTTTGCACTTTCGCGCTCAGCCCTCACCTCATCCTGTCGAGCGTCCAGGGCGTCGCGTAGACGCTTTGTCTCGTCAGCATCCAGGTAGCGAATCACCCCCTTTGAATCGACTTTGAGCTGTTTCAGCTTGGCCAGCGGGTGTGTGTCGATGTACTCCCACTCAACGGCACGACTGAAAACACCACTGATCGAGCCCATTTTTCGATTCACCGTCGATGCTTTGTTGCCGGCTTGCATCCAGGCGGTGCGGATTTGCTCTAGGTTTCGCCCGGTGATCGCGTCCAGGCGCTGGGACATGATTGGGGCAAAGTTATTGCTTAGGGTGTGTTGTGTCTTCTCGTGGCCTTTGTGATGAGCCTTGAACCAAGGCATATACGTGTCGTCGATGAAATCGCGCAGCGAGGGCAGGGCTGACCCCTTGCGGCCCTGGGCGATAGCCAGGGGCTCGCCGTGGGCGTGCGCATCGGCTAAGTACTGGGCGGCCTCGGTTCGGGCTTGGTCAAGAGTAAGCACGCCGACACGTCCGAGGGTGGCGTTCTTGTTTCGGCCCCACGTGACCATGTAGGACTTGTGACCGCTGGGCAGTACGCGAATGAAGAAACCGGGTTGCACGGTGTCATGTACGCGGTATGCTTTCGCCTCGGCGGCTAGGCTGCCGATTAGCTTCTGAGTGATTTTGGTTTTCAAGGGTTTGACCGTGACAGCAGGGTGGCAGCAAAAAGCACTATACCGCTCGATGTTCACGGACTCAATGGGACTAAAAGGTCCAGTAATCCTGGGCTTGTGGCTCTACCCGTTGGGCCTAAATTGACCCTCCTAAGGGGAAGGTTGGCCGTTCGAACCGGCCCTGGGACACCAGGTTCAAAGCCCTGCACAGAACATTCTGGCAGGGCTTTTTTGTGCGCGTTTTCCAACGATTCAGTCGAACCTTGCTGCAGTCCAGGGTTCACAGCACGTGCACGGTGTATTTATCACAATCCGTGTATCCAGCAAGCGGCCGGACAGCGTCTGAGTCTGTAAGCAAATTAATCCCCGGAAACAGCGCCTGCCGCCTGTCCGGACCCGGCCACCCCGGACTATCATGCCGATAGCCCTGTCTCTCACTGCAAGGAGCCGCTCGGAACGCCGATGCGCCAAATCTGGAAATCTTTTCGAGCCCTTTATTTCGCCTCCTTGATGATGCTGATCGGCTCCGGCCTGCTCAGTACTTACCTGGCCCTGCGCCTGGCGGCCGACCATGTCGACAGCCTGTGGGTGGGTGCGCTGATGGCGGCCAACTATTTTGGCCTGGTGCTGGGCGGCAAGATCGGGCACCGCCTGATTGCCCGGGTCGGGCATATCCGGGCCTATGCCACCTGTGCCGGTATTGTCGGTGCGGCCGTGCTGGGCCACGGCCTGATCGACTGGCTGCCGGCCTGGATCGTGCTGCGGATGATCGTGGGCCTGGGCATGATGTGCCAGTACATGGTCATCGAAAGTTGGCTCAACGAGCAGGCGGACGCCAAGCAACGCGGCGTGGTGTTCAGCGGCTATATGATTGCGTCTTACCTGGGCCTGGTACTCGGCCAGTTGATCCTGGTCATGCACCCTCAGCTCGGCCTTGAGCTGTTGATGCTGGTTGCCCTGTGTTTTGCCCTATGCCTGGTGCCGGTGGCCATGACTCGGCGGATTCACCCGGCGGCCCTGCACCCGGCGCCGATGGAGCCGCGTTTCTTTATCAAGCGCGTGCCGCAGTCGTTGAGCACCGTGTTGGGGGCGGGGTTGATCGTGGGCTCGTTCTACGGTCTGGCGCCGCTCTATGCCTCTCAGCAAGGCTTGACCACCGAGCAGGTGGGCCTGTTCATGGGTAGCTGCATTTTTGCCGGCCTGCTGGTGCAGTGGCCGTTGGGGTGGTTGTCGGACCGCTATGATCGCGCGCTGCTGATTCGTTGTTTTGCTCTGTGCCTGGCGGTGGCGGCGTTGCCGTTGGCAATAATGACCAAGGTGCCGCTGGAAGTTCTGTTTGTGGCGGGTTTCTTGTGTTCGCTGGTGCAGTTCTGCCTGTACCCGCTGGCAGTGGCGTTCTCCAACGACCATGTGGAAGGTGATCGCCGTGTATCCCTCACGGCGATGCTGCTGGTCACGTACGGCGTGGGCGCCAGCATTGGGCCGTTGCTGGCCGGTGTGGTGATGAAGATGTTCGGCAGCCACATGCTGTATGCGTTTTTCAGCCTGTGTGCGTTGATCCTGGTGTGGCGTATCCGGCCGAAAGCCGTCACCAATTTGCATCAGGTGGAAGACGCGCCCCTGCATCACGTGGCGATGCCCGACAGTATGTCCAGCTCACCGCTGGTCGCCGCCCTGGATCCGCGTGTCGATGAGCAGGTGGTGCAGGAGCAAATGCAAAACGCTGCCCCGGAACCTGAACCGGAGACGGATCCCGATGCGCAGGCGGACGAGCCGCTCTTTGAAGGGCCGCCTGAGCCTGCGGGCCCTGACGAACACCCTCACGACTTGAGCAGGGCGCGCCCCTGAACGTAAAAACGGGCAGGTCCATCAGGATCTGCCCGTTTTTTTTTACAGCGATCTTTTAAGGTTTAAAAATCGTCGTCTTTGTCGAAACGCCGTGCTTCGCGTTGCAGTTGGTAAACAAAGCGCTCGACCTGGCGCTGCACCAAGCCACTCATATTGTGGAAGCGCACGCCGGCGAAGGTGGTGTTGATCTTCTCTTCGAAGTGCAGGTAACGCAGTTCGACTGAGGTTGTCATGCTGCCAAAGGGCAGGGCGGCGATGAAACGGTCATACACCTGGCCCAGCTGCAGGCGCTCGGAGATATCTCCTTCAAAGCGCAATTTGCAGCCCGTCGCGGAAATATCCAGCAGCTTACCGTTGACCGGGGCCTTCAGCTTCTCGCCACCCAGTTCGATGTTGACCAGTTGCGCCAGCTTCAAGGCGGCGCGGAACGCATTGCGGCGCTGATGGTAAACCACTTCGGCGGGCAGGCTGCCGGTGTAGATGCGGTGGCCGTCCTTTTCGCTGATGCTCAGGCTGCCGTTGCTTTCCCACGCAATGCGCACACCGTCGTGGAAGCCTTCAATGCGGAAGGGTTCGCCATTTTCGAGGTGGCGTTCGCCATCGCGGGGGATCATCTCATCCAGGGCCACGGAGCCGCCGTCGCGGTTGACGTCGACCAGGTAGCTCTGGAAGCGCTGGCTGCGTTCGTGGAAGGTGATGATCAGCGGGTCATGGCTTTCTTGCAGCATCCGCAAGGTGCTGGCGATTTCCAGAGGGGTGGTGAGGACCTTGGGTGGCTGCGGAGCATCTTCCGCATTAAGGGCGTTGAACACGGTTCTTCCATCTCCAGACAAAATACGACTACACGCAAGAGCAGGCATTCTGCCAGTATGTGGCGCGTCTTGGATAGCCGCGCTGTAAACCGGCGTCAGGCTTGGCTGCGAGTGCTTGGCTTGACCAGGCGCGAGGTGGAACCTTGAGCGTTGTAAAGCGCTGGAGGCTCTCCGCCGTGAAGTATACGCAACTGGTTGGCGGTCGTAGCTTGTTGAAGCTGGATCGACTGACCGTTGAGCAGGTTGGCTTCCTGGCACTGGGCGAGCAATTGATTGAGTTCTTTGCTCTGGGCCAGTAATTGATCGCCGACCGAAGAGTGGCTGGCCAGCTGCGCCAGGCCGTCATGGTCTGCGGGCAGGCCAAGGCTGACGAGGATCTGGCTGCGTTTTTTGCCATGCTGTTCCAGCAGGACAATCAGCGATTGCTTGCGCGCCAGAATTTCTTCCAGCAGCGGCATGTCGCGGCCGTAGAGGGCCAGGGATTCTTCCCTGAGTAGCTCGAGCAGCTGCTGCGTCGGCGCTAGATCATCAATGATCAGTTGAAGCAGATTTTCGTCGTGATGCATGGCTGGCCTTGGGTTTTAAGCGTCCAAAAGCCCGGCGCAGGCCTTTGCCTAGCGCTCGGCTTCGAAATTAAGCAGCTTGCTGGCTACACGGTTGCTGTCGACTTTATAGCTGCCATCGGCGATTGCCTGTTTCAATTCGGCCACACGGGCTTTATTGACCACCGGTTGATCGCGCAGCGAGTCAGTGACCTTCTGCAACTGTTGAGCCTCATTGCTCAGGTGTACGGATTCCCCGCTTTGGCTGACGGCGGCCTGTTCTGCCTTGGCGGGCAGGGGCTGGGCCTTGGCTTCTACGTTTTCCTTGGTACCGGTGGTACGCGTAGTGCCTGACGTTGTCGGGGTGTTATTTAAACGGCTGAAATCGATGACCATGATCAAAAAACCTCTGGGTATTTGGACGCTTGCCATGTTTTCGGCAATACCCGGACGAACTTTAGGCGCGAATGACAATAAATCTGCGCACGGAATATCTCGTGCACAGTGTAGAAAAACCCAGCGTCCTCTGCCAGCACTCTATAAAGCAACCTCGACTTGCCCGGGGGCCGTCACTCGCGCCTTGATGACGCGGTTGGAGTTGAGGTTCTTGACCCGTATTTGTTCACTCATGCCACCGTTGGACAGTGCCTCCCCCGGCATTTTTACGTTCAGCCCGCCACTGCTGGCGGAAATCACCACCTGATCGCCCTTGCGAATCACCTCTGCCTGTTCAAGATGCACCAGGGTGATGACTTGGTCTGTTACCACTGGTCGGGTTAATTTCTGTCCGACCGCTTGGTCCAGGGAGGTCAGGTAGCCCTGGCTGATCATGCTGATGTCGCGTTCGCGCAGTACCACATCTTCGAAACCAATGATGCCGGTGCGTTTCATTGGCCGGGCAACCACCACCACATCGCGGAACAGTTTGACCTGTGCCGGCACGAACACTGTCCAGGGCGAGGCGCCGTCGCAACGCACCTTCACCGTCACGCGGCCGATGGGTTGGGCGGGGCTTTCCAGCGTGGCTGTCAATTCCTTGTCGCACATTGGCATGCGTAAACGCGGGTCCAACTGGTTGACTTGGATTTCATAACGCCCCGGCGTCTGAGTGGTTGCCAGATAATCTTCTACAGTGAACTCAAGAAAGCCTTGAGTGACGCCGATAAGTAGATCAGGCAATGTGACGTTATCGGCACGGGCCGTGGTGCCCAGGCTAACAGCAAGCAATGCCATCGCGGCGCAGAGCAATCTGCGCAATCGTCGGGCACCAGGGCGTCGGGAAACTGTCGTTTTAATATCCATAAACCAATAAATAGCAAAGCTCGTGCCGTTTAGTGTTGGGTGCGCATCGCACCCCCAAAGGTTTTAGCGTAGGAGTCAAGGCATGGCAGGAGTAATGGATTCAGTAAACCAGCGCACACAGCTGGTAGGGCAGAATCGCCTGGAGTTGTTGCTTTTTCGCCTGGATGGCAAGCAGCTGTATGGCATCAATGTGTTCAAGGTGCGGGAAGTGCTGCAGTGCCCCAAGTTGACCATCATGCCCAAGTCCAGCCCTGTGGTCTGTGGCGTCGCTAACATCCGTGGCGCGACGATTCCGATTCTTGATTTGGCCCTGGCCACCGGTTCTGCTGGGTTGCAGGACCGCGAGAACCCGTTCGTGATCATTACCGAATACAACACCAAGACCCAGGGTTTCCTGGTGCGCTCGGTGGAGCGCATCGTCAACATGAACTGGGAGGAGATCCATCCGCCGCCCAAGGGCACCGGTCGCGATCACTACCTCACGGCGGTGACGCGGGTCGATAACCAGTTGGTGGAAATCATCGACGTGGAGAAGATCCTCGCCGAAGTCGCGCCCACGTCCGAATCGATTTCCGTCGGTGTGGTGGACGCCGAAACCGCGCACAAGGCTATTTCGCTGCGGGTACTGACGGTGGACGATTCCTCGGTGGCGCGTAAACAGGTGACCCGTTGCCTGCAAACCGTCGGCGTCGAAGTGGTGGCGCTCAACGATGGTCGCCAGGCGCTGGATTACCTGCGCAAGCTGGTGGATGAAGGCAAGAAGCCGGAGGAAGAGTTCTTGATGATGATCTCTGACATCGAGATGCCGGAAATGGACGGCTACACCCTCACGGCCGAGATACGCAACGATCCGCGCATGCAAAAATTGCATATCATCCTGCATACTTCGTTGTCGGGTGTATTCAACCAGGCGATGGTCAAGAAAGTCGGTGCCGATGACTTCCTGGCCAAATTCCGTCCTGATGACCTGGCATCCCGGGTAGTCGACCGGATCAAGGCAGCAGATCATAGCTAGGGGCCTTTTCCCTGGCGGTCTTACGATTTAAGAGGCGGTATCAGTGTCTACGGGTAATTTGGATTTTGAACAGTTCCGGGTCTTCCTGGAAAAAGCCTGTGGCATATTGCTCGGTGAAAACAAGCAGTACTTGGTATCCAGCCGTCTCAACAAAATGATGGAGCAGCAGGGCATCAAGTCTTTGGGTGAGCTGGTACAGCGCATCCAGGGGCAGCCGCGCAGTGGGCTCAAGGAGATGGTGGTCGATGCCATGACCACCAACGAGACCCTGTGGTTTCGCGATACCTATCCGTTTGAAGTGCTCAAGAGCAAAGTGCTGCCGGAAGCTATCAAAGCCAGCCCGGGCCAGCGTCTGCGCATCTGGTCTGCTGCCTGCTCCTCGGGGCAGGAACCGTATTCGATTTCGATGTCCATCGATGAGTTCGAGCGAACCAACATGGGCCAGTTAAAGGCAGGCGCGCAAATTGTTGCCACCGACCTGTCCGGCACCATGCTCACCAACTGCAAGACCGGCGAGTACGACAGCCTGGCCCTGGGCCGTGGTTTGTCCCAGGAACGCCTGCAACGTTACTTTGACTCCAAAGGGGCCGGGCGTTGGGCGGTCAAGGCGCCGATCAAGAGCCGCGTGGAGTTTCGCTCGTTCAACCTGCTCGACAGCTACGCGAGCCTGGGCAAGTTCGACATGGTGTTTTGCCGCAACGTGCTGATCTACTTCTCGGCCGAAGTGAAGAAAGACATCCTGCTGCGCATTCACGGCACGCTCAAGCGCGGCGGCTATCTGTTCCTCGGAGCTTCCGAAGCGTTGAATGGCCTGCCGGACCATTACCAGATGGTGCAGTGCAGCCCTGGGATCATTTACCAGGCCAAGTAAGACGATCGCACTCGATCAATGTGGGAGGGGGCTTGCTCCCGATGGCGGTGGTTCAGTTGATATAGCTATCACTGACACACCGTCATCGGGAGCAAGCCCCCTCCCACATTTTTTTGCGGCAAATTTCAAGAGAGCGGCAACTCCCCATTGCCGCTTTACTGGCGCCACGCGGAAATCGCTTGCCGCTTTTCTGGCATCGTCGCCGGCAACCGCCTCGCAAGCCCTTGATATACGGGCCTTCACCAGATTGGCATGCACCTTGCTATAACCCTGTTAACGAAAAGCAGGTCAGCCTAAAGGTTTCCGCCATGAGCATCAGCTTCGATAAAGCGCTCGGTATCCACGAACAAGCCCTGGGCTTCCGCGCCCAGCGTGCTGAAGTCCTGGCCAACAACATTGCCAACGCCGACACCCCGAACTACAAGGCTCGGGACCTGGACTTCTCTGCCGTGCTCGCCGCCCAGCAGGACAAGACCAAGAACGGCACCTTCGCCTTGAACATGACCAACAGCCGTCATATTGAAGCGCAAGGCCTGAGCAGTGGTGACGAGTCGTTGCTGTATCGCACGCCGATGCAGCCGTCGATCGACCAGAACACCGTCGACGCGCAGCTGGAGCAATCGGCCTACGCCGAGAACTCGGTGAACTTCCAAGCCAGCTTCACCCTGCTTAACAGCAAATTCAAAGGGCTGATGTCAGCCCTGCGCGGAGAGTAAGCCATGTCCCTGTCCAGTGTTTTTAATATTGCCGGCAGTGGCATGAGCGCGCAGACCACGCGCTTGAACACCGTCGCCAGTAACATCGCCAACGCCGAGACCGTGTCTTCGAGCATTGACCAGACCTACCGCGCCCGTCACCCGGTGTTCGCCACCATGTTCCAGGGTGGCCAGAGCGGCGGCAGCGACTCGCTGTTCCAGGACCAAGGTGCCGCAGGCTCCGGCGTGCAGGTACTCGGTGTGGTTGAAGACCAGAGCAATCTGGAGGCCCGCTACGAGCCTAACCACCCGGCGGCCAACGAAAAAGGCTACGTGTACTACCCGAACGTCAACGTGGTCGAGGAAATGGCGGACATGATTTCCGCCAGCCGCTCGTTCCAGACCAATGCGGAAATGATGAACACCGCCAAAACCATGATGCAAAAGGTCCTGACCCTGGGTCAGTGATAAGGGGCGCCAAATAATGGCCATCGTTGATACGAGTAACAACACGGCAGTCCAGGACCTTTTCAATTCCAAGGTCAAGACTGCAACGGACAACAGCAGCGTCGGCGACGCCGCCAAGTCGGCGACGGGCAACCAGTCGCTGGGCAAGGACGCGTTCCTGCAACTGCTCGTGACCCAGCTGAAAAACCAGAACCCGCTGTCGCCCCAGGACAACGGCGCGTTCGTGGCCCAGCTTGCACAGTTCAGTAGCCTGGAAGGCATCAACACCCTGAACGATTCGGTGAATAACATCTCCAGCAACTTCAGCTCCTCGCAAGCGCTGCAGGCGTCGTCGCTGGTAGGGCGGTCGATCATCATCCAGACCGACAAGGCCATGGTCGACACCAGCAAGAGCATGAACGGTTCCGTGGCGGTGACCTCGGCGGTGGGCAACGTCTCCGTCAAGATCACCGACAAAGATGGCACTGTGGTGCGCACCCTCGACATGGGGGCCCAGAGCGCCGGTACCCAAAGCTTCATCTGGGATGGCAAGAACGAAAATGGCGAGGTCGCTCCTGCGGGCACCTACACCTTCAATGCCACTACCAAGAACGACAAGGGCGAGGCTGTCGCCCTGGCCACTTCGTTGCCTGCGACGGTAACGAGCGTGACCTTGAGCAAGACCGGCGGCGAGATGCTGCTGAACCTTGCAGGTGGCATGGGCAGCGTCAAGCTGTCGCAAATTCAGACTATCGGTACATAGAGCCGGCTAAATACGGCAGAGGGAGAGAAACATGTCTTTTAATATCGGCCTTAGCGGCCTCTATGCGGCCAACAAACAACTGGACGTGACCGGCAACAACATCGCCAACGTCGCGACCACTGGCTTCAAGTCGTCCCGCGCGGAATTCTCGGACATCTACGCCGCGTCCAAACTGGGCACCGGCCAGAACAGCATCGGCAACGGTGTAAACCTGGCGGCCGTGTCCCAGCAGTTCACCCAGGGTGACGTCAACAACAGCGGCGGCGTGCTGGACATGGCGATCCAGGGCGGTGGCTTCTTCGTTCAGAAGGGCAGCGACGGCTCGCTGGAGTACACCCGCAGCGGTGCCTTCCGTGCCGACAAAGACGGCTATATCACCAACAATACCGGCACTTCGCGCTTGCAAGGCTACGCCGCGGACGCGGACGGCAACATCGTCAAGGGCGGCTTGACCGACCTGCAACTGAACCTGTCGTACCTGCCACCCAAGGCGTCCACCAAGGTGGATTCCACCAGTAACCTGAACTCGTCGTCGCCGGTGATCGACCAGACTACCAAGCTGTTTGATCCTACTGACACGAGCACCTTCACCACCCAGAACAGCACCACTTTGTATGACGCCCAGGGTAACTCCCACGAAATGGTGCAGTACATGGTGAAGTCGAACCCCAACGAGTGGAAGGCCTACACGTTGATCGACGGCCGTAACCTGGATGGCACTAAGCCTACAACCACCGGCGCCACCGCCCCCGTGCCAGCGACCTATACCTTTGACGGTGCCGGTAAGCTTCTGGGTGTCACCGGTACAGGCGTGGTCGGCACAACCTTGACGCTCACGGGTTGGGTGCCGGGTACGGTGACCAACGGTAATTGGGCGCCAAACAACGCTACAGCGCCGAATATTGCCGTCAACCTGGGTAACGTCACCCAGTACAACTCGGCCAGCTACCGCAACCCGCCGACCACCGATGGTTACGCGACCGGGCAGATCACCGGCCTGAAAATCGACGGCAGCGGCGTATTGTTCGCCACGTTCAGCAACCAGCAGAGCAAGGCCATCGGCCAGATCTCCCTGGCCAGCTTCAACAACGAACAAGGCTTGCAGCCTTCGGGCGGCACCACCTGGAGAGAGACCTTCGCCTCGGGCCAGCCAGGTTATGACACCCCGCAAGCCGGTACCCTGGGTTCGATCGTGGCCAACTCCCTGGAGAACTCCAACGTCAACCTGACCAACGAGCTGGTGGACCTGATCAAGGCCCAGAGCAACTACCAGGCGAACGCCAAGACCATCTCCACCCAGAGCACGATCATGCAGACCATCATTCAGATGACCTGATGCATCAATGCTCTACAAGAAGCCCCTCGTAAGAGGGGCTTTTTTTTGCGTGTAGGAATATAGCCCGCGACACCTAGGGTTACGCGCTGAATTGCCCGGTAAGGAACGCCTATTACCCGTCTTGCCACTGATCGGATCAGAGCCCAGGAGGTTCACCAATCAAGGGGAACGGAATATGTGGAGTTCAGGCGTTTTTGGGCCAGGTGCTGGGCGGGCAGTTCCTTTACCGGGTGTCGTGCGAGGGGATGCCACACCGGTCACGCCCACTGCTGAGGTAACTGCGGTCAAAAAGCTGCTCAACGAAATGTTTGAGGCGCAGCAAACAGGCAAGACGCAGACGGTTCAAGACTCGCGGGATAAATTGAACAAGCTGCGCGAGCAACTGGGTGATGAAAAATTCAAGGAGATCCTTAAGAAGCTGATCGACGAGGCTGATCAGCAGTTTCTTGAGTTTCTCAAGCGATTGCTGAAAGAGTTGTTCCCTGAGGAGGATGAGGGCGTTACTCCGCCCCCGTCTCCGCCATCACCCGGTGGCGGTGGCGGTGGCGGCGTCAGGGTTAATCCGAACGATTTCGGCGGCAGTGAGCCGATGACCAACAAGCCCTTTACCGAGGGCGCGCGCCACTTTGATTACAAGCCTGACCCTAGCAACCCAGGTAAAAAACCCGGCATGGGCAGAGAAGCTGGCAATATCTGGAGTGGTTTCAAGCAGGGGCCGGACGGTAACTGTGTCACTGTTTCAGCCATAAAGTCGGCAATGATGAAGTTTGGCCAGAAACCTACCGATGTCTTTCAGGACGTAAAGCAGGCAGGCGATGGTTATGACGTGAGGATGCGGGATGGGTTTGATCTGCATTTGTCAAAAGCTGAATTGAAGCAAGCAGCGAGTTATGCGCAATTTCAAGGTGATGATCCGGCCATGATGACCGACGCTAACTTCATGTACGCGGCGAGTGCCAAGCGCGCACAGATGGAGGGTAATGGCGTTGATGACAACCCTAATGATGCAAAGCGTAGTTTTGCCCACGCGATGCAAAGCCTGAACAATGGCGAAATGGGCTGGGAGGCGCTGGATCGGCTTGGTTTGAAGGGGCTCTACAGACAGTCATCCAGCTCTGAACTCGCAAGCGGTAAGCTAGGGGTCGTGGATTATGGCGGGCATTCAATGGCGGTGATTGGTGGTCGCATTGAATTGTGGGGCCAGAAAGGCGGCAGGCCTCAGCAGGGCAATGCTTACGCTTTCATATAGTGGAAAAGAAAAACCCCCGGTAAACCCAATACATCCAGGGTTTATCAGGGGTTTTTTCAATCCCGGGCGTTCAAGCCCAAGACCGACTCAGCTTATTGGCAGGCTTCGCAATCCGGCTCGTCAATCGCGCAGGCCTTTGGCACTGGCGCCGGGCCGGCCGGAGCAGCGAGTACCGAATCGTCACCGTGGTTGCCGCTGGAAACAGCGTTCAACTTACCGGTGTTGATGGTCGACTTCTCGGTGCTGGTGGCGGCCAGGGCACGGAGGTAGTAAGTGGTTTTCAGGCCACGGTACCAAGCCATGCGGTAGGTCACGTCCAGCTTCTTGCCCGATGCGCCGGCGATGTACAGGTTCAGCGACTGGGCCTGGTCGATCCACTTCTGACGACGGCTGGCCGCGTCAACGATCCACTTGGTGTCCACTTCGAAAGCGGTCGCGTAGAGCTCCTTGAGCTCTTGCGGGATGCGCTCGATCTGCTGCACGGAACCGTCGTAGTACTTCAGGTCGTTGATCATGACCGAGTCCCACAGGCCGCGGGCTTTCAGGTCGCGAACCAGGTACGGGTTGATCACGGTGAATTCGCCCGACAGGTTCGATTTCACATACAGGTTCTGATAGGTCGGTTCGATCGACTGCGATACGCCGGTGATGTTGGCGATGGTCGCGGTCGGCGCGATGGCCATGATGTTGGAGTTACGAATACCTTTTTGTACACGGGCACGTACCGGCGCCCAGTCCAGGGATTCGTTCAGGTCAACGTCGATGTACTTCTGGCCACGTTGCTCGATCAGGATCTGTTGCGAATCCAGCGGCAGGATGCCCTTGGACCACAGTGAACCCTGGAACGTCTCGTAGGCGCCGCGCTCATCGGCCAGGTCGCAGGAAGCCTGGATCGCGTAGTAGCTGACCGCTTCCATGGACTTGTCGGCGAACTCGACCGCAGCGTCCGAACCGTAAGGAATGTGCTGCAGGTACAGCGCGTCCTGGAAGCCCATGATGCCCAAGCCGACCGGACGGTGCTTGAAGTTGGAGTTCTGCGCCTGTGGCACCGAGTAGTAGTTGATGTCGATCACGTTATCGAGCATGCGAACGGCGGTGTTGACGGTGCGTTCCAGCTTGGCGGTGTCCAGCTTGCCGTTGACGATGTGGTTCGGCAGGTTGATCGAGCCCAGGTTGCAAACGGCGATCTCGTCCTTGTTGGTGTTCAAGGTGATCTCGGTGCACAGGTTCGAGCTGTGGACCACGCCTACGTGCTGCTGCGGGCTGCGCAGGTTGCACGGGTCTTTGAAGGTCAGCCATGGGTGGCCGGTTTCAAACAGCATGGACAGCATTTTGCGCCACAGGTCTTTGGCCTGGATGGTCTTGAACAGCTTGATCTTGCCTGGGTACTGGGACAGGGCTTCGTAGTACTCGTAGCGTTCTTCGAAGGCCTTGCCGGTCAGGTCGTGCAGGTCCGGCACTTCGGAAGGCGAGAACAGGGTCCACGGGCCGTCATCGAAGACGCGCTTCATGAACAGGTCAGGGATCCAGTTGGCGGTGTTCATGTCGTGGGTACGACGACGGTCATCACCGGTGTTCTTGCGCAGCTCGATGAACTCTTCAATGTCCATGTGCCAGGTTTCCAGGTAGGCACAGACAGCGCCTTTGCGCTTGCCGCCCTGGTTGACCGCAACGGCGGTGTCGTTCACGACTTTCAGGAACGGTACAACGCCCTGGGACTTGCCGTTGGTGCCCTTGATGTACGAACCCAGCGCACGCACCGGCGTCCAGTCGTTGCCCAGGCCACCGGCAAATTTGGACAGCATGGCGTTGTCGTGGATCGCGTGGTAGATGCCCGACAGGTCATCCGGCACGGTGGTCAGGTAGCAGCTGGACAGCTGTGGACGCAGGGTGCCGGCGTTGAACAGGGTCGGGGTCGACGACATGTAGTCGAAGGACGACAGCAGGTTGTAGAACTCGATGGCGCGGTCTTCTTTGTGCTTCTCTTCGATCGCCAGGCCCATGGCCACGCGCATGAAGAACACTTGCGGCAGTTCGAAGCGGATACCGTCCTTGTGGATGAAGTAACGGTCGTACAGGGTTTGCAGGCCCAGGTAAGTGAACTGCTGGTCGCGCTCGTGGTTGATCGCCTTGCCGAGTTTTTCCAGGTCGAAGGTGGCCAGGATCGGGTTCAGCAATTCGAATTCGATACCCTTGGCGATGTAGGCCGGCAGGGCCTTGGCGTACAGGTCAGCCATCTCGTGGTGGGTGGCGCTGTCGGCTACGCCGAGGAAGCCCAGGCCTTCGGCACGCAGGGTGTCCATCAGCAGGCGAGCGGTCACGAACGAGTAGTTCGGCTCACGCTCGACCAGGGTACGGGCGGTCATCACCAGCGCGGTGTTGACGTCGGTCAGGGCCACGCCGTCGTACAGGTTTTTCAGGGTTTCGCGCTGGATCAGGTCACCATCGACTTCTTCCAGGCCTTCGCAGGCCTCGGTGATGATGGTGTTCAGGCGGCCCAGGTCCAGCGGCGCAAACGTGCCGTCGGCCAGGGTGATGCGGATCGACGGGTGAGCCTGTACCGCGGCTTCTTCGGCTGGCGTGCGCACGGCACGTTCCTTGGCGCGCGAGTCACGGTAGATCACGTAGTCGCGGGCAACTTTCTGCTCGCCGGCACGCATCAGGGCCAGTTCGACCTGGTCCTGGATTTCTTCGATGTGGATAGTGCCGCCCGAGGGCATGCGACGCTTGAAGGTCGCGGTGACTTGTTCGGTCAGGCGGGCAACGGTGTCATGAATGCGCGACGAAGCGGCAGCGGTGCCGCCTTCAACTGCAAGAAACGCTTTGGTGATGGCGACGGTGATCTTGTCATCGGTGTAAGGAACGACAGTCCCGTTACGCTTGATCACGCGCAGTTGGCCAGGTGCGGTGGCGGACAGATCCAGGTTCGAATCAGCGGCCTGCGGCACGGAGCCCTGCGGGTTCTCGCGAGTTGTGTCGGTTTGCATGGGGGGTTGTCTCCACGTTCTATATTTATTTGGGCACCATCACGGTGCCCACCGTTCCGTCCTGAAGCATTTACAGCAGGCCTGGGCCTGGCATAACAACTTCGGGACAGGAGGAAGGGAGCTGTTCGCGCCGCTTCCATGCCGAAGTCTTCGGTTCGGGGCTCAAAAGCCCTTGGCCGTATTCCTGGTGGGTGACAGTTGCCAGGTTCAAGCACTGCAACACCCGTACCGTTTTGCGCTGTTGGAGCGTGAAAACGGCTGCCATCCGCGTGAGCGGTTTGGGCTTTCAAAAAATGCTTTGGTTCAACCAAACGAGAGCAAGAAAGGGCTTGAGTTTCTTGTCTGATCTGTGTTTGGTTTTTTCGCTCAAAACCCTACATGTAGGGTTTTTTTTGCGCGGAGCTACAAGATAATGCGTTTTGGGGGGCTTAGCAACGCACTACCTGTGGATAACGCTGTGGGTAAAATGTGTATGAAACGTGGAACACCCGTGTAGGCCGCATTGCTGCTGGATTCGGCCGTTTGTCACCGAATATTCCAAGGTAAAAACAGCTGATTGGATTTTTGAGGGCGCGAACCCTATCACAAAAAAATGCGATCACCGAATGCATTTCCAAGCTTGTGTTCCAGGGTTGCGGCATGGCTACAATCGGTCTTTGTTATGCCTTCCCAACATTACAAATAAGGTGTGGCTGGCGCAGATCAAAATGTGAGCGCAAGCCCCTCCCACAATAGATCGCATGGTCAGGACGACCTTCTTTATAACAATGAGGATCACCCGTGGAGCAAGAAGCCTGGCAGGTATTGATCGTCGAGGATGACGAGCGGCTCGCCGAATTGACCCGCGAGTACCTGGAGAGCAACGGCCTGCAGGTGTCGGTGGAGGGCGATGGGGCCTTGGCGGCGGCGCGGATCATCGCCGAACAGCCGGACTTGGTGATCCTCGACCTGATGCTGCCCGGCGAAGACGGCCTGAGCATCTGCCGCACAGTGCGCCAGCGTTATGACGGCGTGATCCTGATGCTGACCGCGCGCACCGACGACATGGACCAGGTGCTGGGCCTGGACATGGGCGCCGATGACTACGTGTGCAAACCCGTACGCCCGCGCTTGTTGCTGGCGCGGATCCAGGCCCTGCTGCGGCGCAGCGAACCGGCGGAACCGGCTGCCGTGGGAAGTCAGCGCCGCCTGCAATTTGGTCCTTTGGTGGTGGACAATGCCCTGCGCGAGGCTTGGTTGAATAATGCCGGTATCGAGCTGACCAGCGCCGAATTCGACTTGCTGTGGCTGTTGGTGGCGAATGCCGGGCGCATCCTGTCCCGCGAAGAAATCTTCATCGCCCTGCGCGGCATCGGCTACGACGGCCAGGACCGTTCCATCGATGTGCGCATCTCGCGTATTCGCCCGAAAATCGGCGACGATCCGATCCACCCGCGCCTGATCAAGACCATCCGCAGCAAAGGCTACCTGTTCGTCCCCGAAGCCGCCGCCGACATGCCGCTGTGAACTCGATCTTCCTGCGCATCTACGGCGGTATGTGCGCGGCGCTGATCCTGGTGGCCCTGCTCGGGGTGCTGGCCCTGCACCTGCTCAACGAGGTGCGCAGCGGCCAATACCGCGAGCGCCTGGCCCACGGCACCTTCGCGTTGATGGGCGATAACCTGCAGCCCATGAGCCCCATCGAGCGCCAACGCGCCCTGGCGGTGTGGGAACGTTTGCTGGGTATCCCGCTGCAATTGCGCCCCCTGGCGGATACGCAACTGGACTCGAGCCAGCGCAACCGCCTGCAACGCGGGCAGGTGCTGGTGGAGCAGACCGGGCCGCATGCCGCACGGGTGCTGCGATGGGTCAGTGATCAGGATCAACTGGTGCTGGAGGGAGAGGTGCAGCAGATCAGCGAGCAACTGGCCCGCGCGACCATCTACCTGCTCGCCGACGAACTGGTGCGCTTCCCGGTGGCGGAACAACCGCAACGCCTGGCAGACATAAAAGAAGCCAAGGGTTTTGGCTTTGACATGCACCTGATGACCCTCGACCAGACCGATATGGACGAAGACCAGCGCCGCCGCGTATCGGAAGGCGACACGGTGATGGCCTTGGGCAAGGGCGGCGATTCGATCCGCGTGTTTGCCGGCATGGTCGGCACGCCGTGGGTGCTGGAAATCGGCCCGTTGTATCAGATGAGTCCTTACCCGGCGCAATGGCTGGTGCTGATTGCCTTGATCGGCCTGACGCTGATCGGTCTGATCGTCTATCTATTAGTGCGTCAGCTTGAACGCCGGCTGCGCGGCCTGGAAGCCGCTGCCACCCGCATCGCCAAGGGCAACCTGGAAGTCCGCGTACCGGCTCGCGGCGCTGACTCGGTGGGGCGCCTGGCCGCGGCGTTCAACGGCATGGCCGAGCACTTGCAACAGTTGCTGGCGATCCAGCGCGAACTGGTGCGCGCGGTGTCCCATGAACTGCGCACGCCGGTGGCGCGCTTGCGCTTCGGCCTGGAGATGGTCGGCGATGCCACCACCCCCGAGGCACGGCGCAAATACTTGGAGGGCATGGACAGCGATATCCAGGACCTTGATGGCCTGGTGGACGAAATGCTGACGTATGCGCGTCTGGAGCAAGGCTCGCCGGAGCTGAATTTCCAGCGGGTGGACCTCAATGCGCTACTCGATCAGGTGATCGGCGAATTATCGCCACTGCGCCCGCAGGTCAACGTGACCCGGGGTATTTGCCTGTCTTCGGTGCATTGGGATGACGCCTGGGTGGATGCCGAGCCGCGTTATCTGCATCGAGCGCTGCAGAACCTGGTGAGCAATGCCATGCGCCATGCCCAGGGGCAGGTGTTGATCAGTTATCAGGTCGGCCAGGTGCGCTGCCGCATCGATGTGGAGGACGACGGCCCCGGCGTGCCGGAAAGTGCCTGGGAGCGCATTTTCACGCCGTTCCTGCGCCTGGATGACAGCCGCACCCGTGCTTCGGGTGGGCATGGCCTGGGGTTGTCGATTGTGCGGCGAATCATTTATTGGCATGGCGGGCGGGCGTTGATCGGCAAGAGCAATAATTTGGGTGGGGCCTGCTTCAGCCTGAGTTGGCCACGGGATCAGGATAAATCCTGATGTCGCTATCGGGAGCAAGCCCCCTCCCACAGTCGATGGCATTCCAACGTTGGAACTCGGTCGAGTGTGGGAGGAGGGCTCAGGCGCTGATGGCCACCAGGCTCAACAACTGACCTTCATGCAGCGCAAATTGTGCGCTCAGCTCTGTGCCATGGGACCACTCGGCAGACAGGTCCGTCAGCAGTCGCAGGCGCACATGGCCTGCAGCTGACCACTCCACCACCTCGGCATGCTCAAAGTAGAAGCGCTGCTGCACGATCGGGTAGAGCGCCTTGAACAGGCTCTCCTTGGCCGAAAACGTCAGCGTCACCAGCAGCGCATGCTGTTCACGCGGCAGCGAGCCCATGCGGTGCAGCTCATCAGTCGTGAGGATTTCCCCCGCCAACCGCTCCGCCCGCTCCAGGCTCAGCACATTCTCCAGGTCCATCCCCAGCCCGCGCCATTGCGCCTTGTGCGCGACGATCGCGGCGGCATGCCCGGTGCTGTGGGTGATAGAGCCGCAGATATGTGCGGGCCACACGGGCGCGCGGTCTTCACCGATCGCGGGGATGTAGTTGAGGTGATCGAGTTGTTGCAGCGCCGCGCGGGCGCACAGCCGGCCGGCGAGGAACTCGGCCTGACGCTTGGCCACGGAGCGCTGGATACTGGCCGGCGGCGGTACGGCGCTGCGCTGGAAGTCGCCTGCCGTTAATAAGGCAGGGTCGAAGCGGGTGCTGAGCAATACCGTGCCCGGCAAGGGCTCAGGCAGGGGCCAGTGGGCGTCGAGTGGGGTGCAGCAAGCGGGTAGGGGATTCATGGGCCGGTATTTTGCCGAGTTCAAACGCTTGCGGATAGCCCGCTGCGGTTCAGGTGAGGTTCAGAGCCTGTTCAGGGGGAGTTCAGGGGCGCTTGCGTAGTCTGGGCTACAACAGCCAAACGCGTAGAGGTAACACCATGACTGCGATCAAAAAGCTGATGTTGGCGTTAACCATGCTCAGTGCCACCGCCGGGGTCCAGGCCTCGGACGGCGCCTTTGCCGCATTCGGACGTGAGAAAACCAAGAAAGCCAGCGCGCTGATCCAGCGTGTCAGCTTCGAAGACGCCGGCAGCCAACCCACGCCTTGGGGCCAATCCCTGGGCCTTGCAACCCCGCAGCCGGACTACCGCGCCGGCTATGAACACCTGACCGGCCAGTTCAATGGTATTAAACTGCGCCCGCAAGACCTGCAGGGCCGCTATGATATCCCTCTGTCGGACAGTTGATTTGCCTTGGAGAGCCTTATGAAATTGCTGGTGGTGGAAGATGAGGCGCTGCTGCGTCATCACCTGTTGACCCGCCTGACCGACAGCGGGCATGTGGTCGAGGCCGTGGCCAATGCCGAAGAGGCCCTGTACCAGACCGGCCAGTTCAACCATGACTTGGCGATCATCGACCTGGGCCTGCCCGGCATGGGCGGCCTGGACCTGATCCGCCAATTACGTACCCAGGCCAAGACCTTCCCGATCCTGATCCTCACCGCGCGCGGCAACTGGCAGGACAAGGTCGAAGGCCTGGCGGCCGGCGCCGACGACTACGTGGTCAAGCCGTTCCAGTTCGAAGAGCTGGAGGCGCGCATGAACGCCTTGCTGCGTCGTTCCAGTGGCTTTACCCAGTCGACCATCGTTGCCGGGCCTTTGCTGCTGGACCTCAACCGCAAGCAGGCGTCCCTTGACGAACAGCCCTTGGCGTTGACGGCCTACGAATACCGCATCCTCGAATACCTGATGCGTCATCACCAGCAAGTGGTCGCCAAGGACCGCTTGATGGAACAGCTCTACCCCGATGACGACGAGCGCGATCCGAATGTCATTGAAGTGCTGGTCGGCCGCCTGCGTCGCAAGCTGGAAGGCCCGGGCGGGTTCAAACCGATCGACACCGTGCGTGGCCTGGGCTACCTGTTCAATGAGCGCTGCCGTTGATTCGCTCGCTACGCGTGCGCTTGATGCTGGCGGCCGCCACCCTGGCCGTGTTGTTTATGCTCGGGTTGTTGCCGGCCATGCAGGGCGCGTTCAGCCTGGCGCTGCAAGACTCCATCGAGCAACGCCTGGCGTCGGATGTCACCACCCTGATCTCTGCCGCGCGGGTCGAAAACAACCGCCTGCTGATGCCGGCGCAGTTGCCGGACGAGCGCTTCAACCTGACCGATAGCCGTCTGCTGGGCTATATCTACGACCGTGAAGGTCATCTGGTATGGCGTTCGCGGGCGACCAAGGAAGAAAATATCAACTACAAGCCGCGCTACGACGGGCGCGGCAATGAATTTGCGCGGATTCGCGAGGCCAACGGCCAGGAATTCTTCGTGTATGACGTCGAGGTCAGGCTGCTCGGCGGCAAGAGCGCGGCCTTCAGCATCGTCGCCCTGCAACCGGTGCGCGAATACCAACTGACCCTCGAAGGCCTGCGCGAAAACCTCTACCTGGGCTTCGGCGCAGCGCTGCTGGTGCTGCTGACCTTGTTATGGCTGGGCCTGACCTGGGGCCTGCAAGCGCTGCGGCGGCTGAGCCAGGAACTCGACCAGATCGAAGGCGGCACGCGCGAAAGCCTCTCCGAGCAACACCCCCGCGAACTGCTGCGTCTCACCGGCTCTCTCAACCGCCTGCTGCACAGCGAGCGTGAGCAACGGACGCGTTACCGCGATTCCCTCGACGACTTGGCCCACAGCCTGAAAACCCCGCTGGCGGTCTTGCAGGGGGTGAGTGAAGACATGGCCCAGCGTCCGGAAGATCGCGATCAGGCCTGGGTGCTGCAATCGCAGATCGAGCGCATGAGCCAGCAGATCAGCTACCAGTTGCAGCGGGCCAGCCTGCGCAAAAGCGGACTGGTACGCCATCAGGTACGCCTGGCGCCGGTGCTGCAAAGCCTGTGCGATACGCTGGACAAGGTCTACCGCGATAAACGCGTCACGGTGTCTTTTGAGTTGCCGGAAGAATGCGATGTGCCGATCGAGAAGGGCGCCTTGCTGGAGTTGCTCGGCAACCTGCTGGAAAACGCCTACCGCCTGTGCCTGAGTGAGGTGCGCATCAGTCTGGTGGAAAGCCTGGAAGGCACCGAGTTGTGCATTGAGGATGATGGCCCTGGGGTACCGCCGGATCAGCGTGCGCGGATTCTGCAAAGGGGTGAACGGCTGGATCGCCAGCATCCGGGGCAGGGGATTGGCTTGGCGGTGGTCAAGGATATTATTGAAAGTTATGGCGCGCGGTTGACCTTGGGCGATTCGCCGTTGGGCGGCGCCGCGTTCAAGATTCACTTCCCCGCCTTGTGATCTTTACTGGTTTTAGAGGCCTCATCGGGGGCAAGCCCCCTCCCACCTTTGAACGTGTTCACACATTAATAATGTGGGAGGGGGCTTGCCCCCGATAGCGCCAGTCCAGGCGCTGCCTCTCTAACTCTCCTGCGCCCGATACGCCCCCGGCGTCAACCCCGTCCACTTCTTGAACGCCCGATGAAACGCCGACGGTTCGGAAAACCCCAACTGCTCGGCAATCGCCTGCAATGACAAATCCTCCCGGCCCAAATGATAGATGGCGATGTCCCGCCGCAGCTCATCCTTGAGCGTCTGAAAACTGTTGCCTTCTTCGCGTAAATGCCGGCGTAGGGTCTGGGGGCTGATGTGCAGATGCTGGGCGACGGCTTCCAGGTCGGGCCAGGAGGTGCGGTCGCGACTCAGCAAGCGGCGTAGCTGGCTGCTCAAGCTGTCGCCTTCATCCGGCCGGGACAGCAAATCGGCGGGTGAGCGCTCTAGGAAGTGCTTGAGTGTGCGTTCGTCCTGCAACAGCGGCAGGCTCAGGTAGCGGCTATGAAACACCAGGCTGCTGGTCGGTGCACCAAACACTTGGGTACAGGGAAAGAGCAGGTCGTATTCGCTGGCGTGAGCCGGCATTGGGTAGCTGAAGGTGGCCTCATGCAGCCGGATACGCTGGCCTATCAGCCAACTGCCCAAGCGATGCCAGATCACCAGCAGGCATTCGCTGAGAAAGTGATCCGGGTCCCACAGCGTCGAATCGCCCAGGCTCAAGCGCGCCATATCGCCTTCGCGTGTCAGCTGCCAGCGCGGTCCCTGTGGGAATAGGCTATAAAATAGTAAGCCACGTTCCAGAGCCTTCTCCAAGGTGCGGCAGTGGATCAGCGCGTGGCACATCATGGCGAAGGTCCCACGTTTGCTCGGGCCTTCAGCGAAGCCCAGGTATTCGTCGTCCAGCGCCAGCCAGAGCATTTGCAGCAGCCGGGTAAATTGCTCCGGCGCGATGCGGGCGCGGGGTTCGGTCAACAGTTCCGGGGTAATGCCCACCTGTTGCAGCAGCCCTGAATAGTCGTAACCGGCCCGCAGCGCCCCGCCAAGGGCTGCCCGGGCGTAATGACTGGCGATGGTACGTTCACGCATGCGCAGGCCTCGTCCATGGAAGGGCGGATGGTAGCCATCACCGCAGAGGGTCACAAGGCGGATATCCGCCAAATTGTAGGACGGGATTGGACGGGTCGGCGGAAATCCGCCACGTGTTGCGGCGCTTAGGAGGGCGTCTGCCAACCCCAAGCCCTGATGTCTAAAGGCCTGTAAGGTTTTTCAGCAAAGTGGCACGGCGTTTGCGATAAGGATGACAGCGCAGGCTGGACCTACAGACCTCGCAAACAACAAATCCCTCCAGTGCAGGAGGGTTCGCAATTCAAGTGTCGTGGGCAATGGCGGATATTTGCCACACGGGACGATTGAGGAACTTTGCAATGACGACTCGTCAGCCAATCTACAAATCCCTGTATTTCCAGGTGATCGTTGCCATCGTTATCGGTATTTTGCTCGGTCACTTCTACCCGGAGACCGGTGTGGCCCTCAAGCCACTGGGTGACGGGTTCATCAAACTGATCAAAATGGTCATCGCCCCGATCATCTTCTGCACCGTTGTCAGCGGTATCGCTGGCATGCAAAGCATGAAATCGGTCGGCAAAACCGGCGGCTACGCGCTGCTCTACTTCGAAGTCGTTTCCACCGTCGCGCTGTTGATCGGCTTGATCGTGGTCAACGTTGTGCAACCGGGCGCCGGCATGCACATCGACGTAGCGACCCTGGACGCCTCCAAAGTAGCGGCCTATGTCACTGCCGGTAAAGACCAGAGCATCGTCGGCTTTATCCTCAACGTGATCCCTAACACCATCGTCGGCGCCTTCGCCAACGGTGACATCCTGCAAGTGCTGATGTTTTCGGTGATCTTCGGTTTCGCCCTGCATCGCCTGGGTGCTTACGGCAAGCCGGTCCTGGACTTCATCGATCGCTTCGCCCACGTGATGTTCAACATCATCAACATGATCATGAAGCTCGCGCCAATCGGTGCCCTGGGCGCCATGGCGTTCACCATCGGCGCCTACGGTGTAGGTTCCCTGGTGCAACTGGGCCAGCTGATGATCTGCTTCTACATCACCTGCCTGCTGTTCGTACTGGTGGTGCTGGGCGGTATCTGCCGCGCCCACGGTTTCAGCGTGATCAAACTGATCCGCTACATCCGTGAAGAGCTGCTGATCGTTCTGGGTACTTCGTCTTCCGAATCCGCATTGCCACGCATGCTGATCAAGATGGAGCGTCTGGGCGCTAAGAAATCCGTCGTTGGCCTGGTGATCCCGACTGGCTACTCGTTCAACCTCGACGGTACGTCGATCTACCTGACCATGGCTGCCGTGTTCATCGCCCAGGCGACTGACACCCACATGGACATCACCCACCAGATCACCCTGCTGCTGGTGCTGCTGCTGTCCTCCAAAGGCGCTGCAGGCGTGACCGGTTCGGGCTTCATCGTACTGGCAGCGACCCTGTCGGCCGTAGGCCACCTGCCGGTTGCCGGCCTTGCGCTGATCCTGGGTATCGACCGCTTCATGTCCGAAGCCCGTGCGCTGACTAACCTGGTGGGTAACGCCGTTGCCACCATCGTTGTGGCCAAGTGGGTCAAGGAACTGGACACCGACAAGCTGCAAAGCGAGCTGGCGTCTGGCGGTACCGGTATCTCGGAAACCCGCGAAATCGATGACCTGGGCGTGGCCGAAGGCCCTGCACCCGTGGTCAAGTAAATCGCTGATGGCGTGAACTAACGCCGACCGCAACGCACAAACGCCCCGACTGGTTCGGGGCGTTTGCGTTTCTGGCGCGTCACTTTGGGTCTTTTGTTTTACAGTAAGTAAATCGCTTTTAACGCTTGCAGGAGGTTTTGTGGACAGTGTGGATTTGAATGTCCTGCGCAGCGTGCTCGAGTGGCGCCGCGCCGGGCAGCAAGTCGTGTTGTACAGCGTCGTTCAGACGTGGGGCAGTGCACCGCGTCCACCGGGCGCCATGCTGGCGCTGAGGGGCGATGGTGTGGTGATCGGCTCGGTGTCGGGCGGCTGCATCGAGGACGACCTGATTGCGCGCCTGCAGGATGGTCGCTTGCCTGCCGATGGACCGCCGGTCCAGTTAGTGACCTATGGCGTTACCCGTGATGAGGCCGCGCGTTTTGGCCTGCCGTGTGGCGGCACCTTGCGCCTGACCGAAGAGCGTGTGGGCGACTGGGCGTGGGTGTCGGAGCTTTTGGCGCGGTGTGAAGATCATCAGATCGTCGCGCGTGAGCTTGACCTGGCCAGCGGTGACGTGACCTTGAGCAGCGCAAGCAAGACTGATGCAGTCACCTTCGACGGCGAGCGTCTGCGGGCCATTTATGGTCCGCGCTGGCGCTTGCTGCTGATCGGCGCCGGGCAGCTGTCCCGCTATGTGGCAGAGATGGCGCGCTTGCTGGATTTCGAAGTGCTCATCTGCGACCCGCGCGACGAGTTCGTCTACGGTTGGGAAGAACAGCACGGCCGGTTCGTACCGGGCATGCCTGATGAAGCTGTGCTGAATATCCAAACGGATGAACGCACTGCCATCGTCTGCCTCACCCATGATCCGCGCCTGGACGATATGGCGTTGCTGACGGCGTTGAATTCCTCGGCGTTCTACATTGGCGCGCTGGGTTCGCGGGTCAACAGCCAGAAACGTCGGGAAAACCTCGCCGCGCTGGGGTTGTCTGCCGAGGCCATCGCACGTTTGCATGGGCCGATTGGTTTGCATATCGGCAGTCACACCCCGTCGGAGATCGCGTTGTCGCTGATGGCGGAAATTGTCGCGATCAAGAATGGCGTGGCGCCGATGCAGAAAAAGCCGTTGCCGGTGGTGGCGCAGTGACAGTCACTGCGATAGTGCTCGCGGCGGGGCAGGGCAGTCGTTTCCGCGCTGTGGCAGGGGCTGGCCAGGATAAGTTGCTGGCCGATTGTGTGGGCTTGGATGGTGTGGCGCGGCCGGTGATCGAGCAAGTGCTGGTGAATTTGCCGGGCAATGTGGTTGAGCGCTGGGTGGTGACTTCACCGGATCGGCTTGAAGTGATTCGTCTGGCAGAGGCCTACGGTTGCAAGGTGTTGCTGCTGCACTCGGCCGGCCTGGGTGACAGCCTTGCGGCGGTGGTTGCGGCCAGCGGTGAGTCGGATGGCTGGTTGGTGGTGCTGGGGGATATGCCGTTTATTCGGGCATCGAGCATTGAACGGGTGATCGATGGGCTGGAGGAGGGGTGTATCAGTGTGCCGGTACAGGATGGGCAATATGGGCATCCTGTCGCGTTCAGCCAGGCATTTCGGCCGGGGCTGATGGCGCTGACCGGTGATCGCGGGGCCAAGCCGTTGTTTGCGCAGGCGACGCTGCTTGAAGTACCTGTTGATGATCCGGGCGTGCTCTGGGACGTCGACCTGCCGCAGTCGTTGAATTTCTCCCCACGCTAGCTGTAGGCGCTGGCTGTATTCCAGGCCGGAAACTCAGTGTCTGGCACTCAATAAAAAGCCCCGCCTGATCACTCAGGCGGGGCTTTTTAATTGCTGACGGAATCAGACGAGAGGTTTGCTCTCGTGCTCTGCTTCCTGTGCTGCGGCAGCCGCTGCAGCGGCTTCAGCTTCCTTGCGACGACGGCGCACTTCACGTGGGTCGTTCGGGGCACGGCCGTTTTCGGTCAGGGCACTGACCGGTGCTGCTTCAACCACTTGGGCGGCAACTTCGGCAACCACCGGCGCTTCAACCACGGGTGCAGGTTCAACGACCGGAGCAGGCTCAACCACGGGGGCTGGCTCGGCAACCACGACTTCGGCAACCGGTGCCGGCGCGTCTTCTACCACTGGGGCAGGTTCTGGCGCTTCAACCGGCGCGGCAGGCTCGGCAGTCCATTGGAAGGCGGTCTGTTCTTCACGAACTTCACGAACTTCACGAACTTCTGGAGCCGCCTCGACAACCGGTGCTTCAACGACTGTTTCAGTCACTGGCTGAGGTTCAATCGCCGGTGCTTCTTCAACCGCTGCCACTTCAACGTCTGGCTGGGCTTCTTGAACCGGAGCAACTTCCACTTCCGGAACAACTTCCACTTCCGGCACAACCGGCGCTTCGATTGGGGTGGTGGCTTCGACAGCCGGCGCTTCTACAACTGGCGCTTCAGCAACCGATGCTTCAACAGCAGGTGCTTCAACGACTGGCGTCTCGGCAGCAGGTGTTTCTGCGATGACGGTCTCTTCGACAGCAGCAGTAGCGCGCTCAGCCTGCTCGTGGGCCTGGGCTTCAGCAGGTGCGCTGATGACCGAGCTGGCAACGGCAGCGGTAACAGCCAGGCCGGCAGCCAGTTCGGCGCCCGTTGGTTCGCTGGTAGCGGCTTCTGCGTTTTCGCCGGTCTCTTCCGAGCCTTCGATCACGTTGCCGTTGGCATCACGCTGACGCTCACGACGGTTGCTGCGACGACGCTGGCCACGGGAGCGGCGGCGTGGACGATCGCCTTCGGCGCCTTCCTGACCGTCTTCCTGCGGTTGCTCTTCGCCGGTCAGTACTTCTTCTTCGCTGGCGGCAGCCGCTTGCTCGGCACGTGGTTGACGCTCTTCACGCGGAGCGCGAGGTTGGCGTTCTTCACGTGGCGCGCGTTCTTCACGCGGCTGGCGAGCCGGGCGTTCTTCGCTGACGGCTTCGGCGGCGACGGCCGGAGCGGCATCCAGCGGCTCGCGCAGTTCACGCACACGTTCTTCACGCTCGCCACGTGGCTTGCGATCTTCACGCGGAGCACGTGGGGTGCGTGGTGCGCGCTCTTCACGCGGTGCGCGTTCTTCACGGGCTACGGTCGGGGTTTCTTCACGGGCTTCGCGAGGCGCACGCTCTTCACGTGGCGCGCGTTCTTCACGCGGTGCACGTTCTTCGCGAGGCTTGCGTTCTTCGTCACGGCGACCGTTACGGTTACGGCTCTGCTGGCGACCGTTGCGACGCTCTTCGTTGCGCGCCGGGCGTTCGGTGGCAGGTTTTTCAACCACAACCGGAGCAACCGGCTCTTCCTTGGTCGCGAACAGGCTGACCAGCGACTTCACCAGGCCCTTGAACAGGCTTGGCTCAGGCAGGGCGGCCGGTGCGGCAACCGGTGCAGCCACTTCAGTCGGCACCGGTGCGTTGGCGCGGGCCGGGGCGGTCTTCACGGCGGCTTCCTGGCGAACCAGGGTGCGGGTCGCAGCGGCCGGCTGGACTTCTTCCACTTCGGCGGCGGCAGCGGCGATTTCATAGCTGGACTGGCCGCTGTGGGCTTCCGGGCTGTCATCACGCAGGCGCTGCACTTCGAAGTGCGGCGTCTCGAGGTGATCGTTCGGCAGGATCACGATACGGGCACGGGTGCGCAGTTCGATCTTGGTGATCGAGTTGCGTTTTTCGTTGAGCAGGAACGCGGCGACCGGGATCGGCACTTGTGCGCGGACTTCGGCGGTGCGGTCTTTCAGGGCTTCTTCTTCGATCAGGCGCAGGATCGCCAGGGACAGCGACTCGACGTCACGGATGATGCCGGTGCCGTTGCAACGCGGGCAGACGATGCCGCTGCTTTCGCCCAGGGACGGACGCAGGCGTTGACGGGACATTTCCAGCAGGCCGAAGCGCGAGATGCGGCCAACCTGTACGCGGGCACGGTCAGCTTCCAGGCATTCGCGGACTTTTTCTTCCACGGCGCGCTGGTTCTTGGCGGGGGTCATGTCGATGAAGTCGATCACGATCAGGCCGCCGATGTCGCGCAGGCGCAGCTGGCGGGCGATTTCTTCAGCCGCTTCCAGGTTGGTCTGCAGGGCGGTTTCTTCGATGTCGCTACCTTTAGTGGCGCGCGCCGAGTTGATGTCGATGGACACCAGGGCTTCGGTCGGGTCGATCACAATGGAGCCACCGGAAGGCAGTTCGACCACGCGCTGGAAGGCGGTCTCGATCTGGCTTTCGATCTGGAAACGGTTGAACAGCGGAACGCTGTCTTCGTACAGCTTGATCTTGCTGGCGTACTGCGGCATCACCTGGCGGATGAAGGTCAGGGCTTCGTCCTGCGCTTCAACGCTGTCGATCAGCACTTCGCCGATGTCCTGGCGCAGGTAATCGCGGATGGCGCGGATGATCACGTTGCTTTCCTGGTAGATCAGGAACGGCGCGGAACGATCCAGGGACGCTTCTTTGATGGCGGTCCATAGTTGCAGCAGGTAGTCGAGGTCCCACTGCATTTCTTCGCTGCTGCGGCCCAGGCCGGCAGTGCGAACGATCAGGCCCATGTCGGCCGGTGCGATCAGGCCGTTCAGCGCTTCACGCAGTTCGTTGCGCTCTTCGCCTTCGATGCGACGGGAAATACCGCCGGCACGTGGGTTGTTCGGCATCAGGACCAGGTAACGGCCTGCCAGGCTGATGAAGGTGGTCAGGGCGGCGCCCTTGTTGCCACGTTCTTCTTTTTCGACCTGAACGATAACTTCCTGGCCTTCGCTCAGGACGTCCTTGATGTTCACGCGGCCTTCAGGCGCTTTCTTGAAGTATTCGCGGGAGATTTCTTTGAGGGGCAGGAAGCCGTGGCGCTCGGAGCCGAAATCGACAAAGGCAGCCTCAAGGCTTGGTTCGATGCGAGTAATACGGCCTTTATAGATATTGGCCTTCTTCTGCTCGCGTGCACCGGATTCGATGTCCAGGTCGTAGAGGCGTTGGCCATCTACCAGTGCAACACGCAACTCTTCGGGTTGAGTTGCGTTAATCAGCATTCTTTTCATGTTGTACCGTCGGTTTCCGGGCTGCCGGAAACGGCGTTCGGCACACACGACTTCTCACGGTCGGTGTCAGGTGCGTCAAGAGTGGTTGGCCACTCCAGTGTCCAGCAATAACAGGCCAATTGGGCCGGTATCGCGACGGACGCGTCCTGCTTGTTAGCGGTGGTGACAAAGGCACCACTTCAACAAAAGCTAAGGTCAGGAGGAGGAATCAACCGGCGACTGTGGACGAGATGAAGCGTCTAAATATAAGCCTAGTGCTACACGGTCCGACGGTTGTGCATCTCCACCCTACACGTATCCCTGATAATTCGGGTGCTGCCGCGCGCAGAATCCGCAGCGGGTTGGCATTTACCGTGTACTCCAATGGGGAGTACACGCTCATGGCTAAACAAGACTAGGTGTGGGCGATCGCGCTCTCACTCAGCTCTTAACAGGCGTTGTTTCCGAAGCATTCGCCATGGTGTGGCTCAAGACTGACTGCACTTTGTGAACTGGCCGTAAATATCGGCGCAAAACGCGAGTAATCACTCTGCGTACTGCACTCGCTTCAGGCCTCATGTCACCTGCGCTTGTTACAATCCCGAGCCTTCCAAGGTGGCGAAAGCCCCGTAGGACGGCCTCGCGTCCTGATGAATTGCGATGGTCAGGGCCGGCAGTTTGCCGCAAGTCCTCTGTCCAGGCCGCTTTTGGCGGCGTTCGCGACTATAGCAGCAATGATTAAGTGCTTCAATTCCATAAAAAATTGTTATCATCGCCGCCATGACGACTACCGCCCCCCAGACCCCCAGCGTCCAGCTGCTCGAGGTCTCGCCGGAATATGCCGGCCAACGCATCGATAATTTTCTCCTGGCCAGGCTCAAAGGCGTGCCCAAGACCTTGATCTACCGCATCTTGCGTAAAGGTGAAGTGCGGGTGAACAAGGGCCGGATCAAGCCCGAGTACAAGTTGCAGGCGGGCGATATCGTCCGTGTGCCGCCGGTGCGCGTGCCTGAGCGTGATGAGCCTGTCCCGCTGGCCCAAGGCCTGTTGCAGCGCCTTGAAGCGTCGATTGTCTTTGAAGACAACAAGCTGATCGTGATCAACAAGCCCTGCGGTATTGCGGTTCACGGCGGCAGCGGCCTGAATTTCGGTGTGATCGAAGCCTTTCGTCAGTTGCGTCCGGACGCCAAGGAGCTGGAGTTGGTCCATCGCCTGGACCGTGACACCTCCGGCCTGCTGATGATCGCCAAGAAACGCAGCATGTTGCGTCATTTGCATACCGCCCTGCGTGGCGATGGCGTAGACAAGCGCTACATGGCGCTGGTGCGCGGCAACTGGGCCAGCTCGATCAAAAGCGTTCGCGCGCCGTTGCAGAAGAGCAACCTGCGCTCCGGCGAGCGCATGGTCGAGGTGGACGAGGAGGGTAAAGAAGCCCTGACCCTGTTCAAGGTGCTGCGTCGCTTCGGTGACTTCGCCACCATGGTCGAGGCCAAGCCGGTAACCGGCCGTACCCACCAGATTCGCGTACACACCTTGCATGCGGGTCATTGCATCGCCGGTGATACCAAATACGGCGACGAGGGTTTCTCCAAGGAAATCCGTGATTTAGGCGGCAAGCGCCTGTTCCTGCACGCCTACATGCTCACCGTGCCGCTGCCCGATGGTGGCGAATTGAAGCTGCAGGCGCCGGTCGATGAGATGTGGGCCAAGACCGTGGAGCGTTTGAGTGTCGCACCTTGATTACAAGCTGCTGATCTTCGATTGGGACGGCACCCTGTGTAATTCCATTGGTCGGATCGTCGAATCGATGCACACGGCGTCGACCCGTTCGGGGTTCGCGCTGTGCACTGACCACGCGGTCAAGGGCATTATCGGGCTCGGCTTGCCTGAGGCCATTCGCACCTTGTACCCCGAGATCAGCGACGCTGAGCTGGTTGCCTTCCGAGATCACTACGCCGATCACTACATCGCCCTGGAGGCCACGCCTTCGCCGTTGTTCGAGGGTGTGGTGCAGTCGCTGGATGCGTTCCGCGCCGAGGGTTATCACCTGGCGGTCGCTACCGGCAAGGCCCGTCGCGGGCTGGACCGGGTGCTCAAGGCCCACGGCTGGGAAGATTATTTCGATATCACCCGCGCCGCCGATGAAACTGCCAGTAAGCCTCATCCTCTGATGCTGGAGCAGATCCTGGCGCACTGCGGTGTGTCGCCACGCCAGGCGTTGATGGTGGGGGATGCCTCCTTCGACCTGATGATGGCGCGCAATGCTGGCATGGACAGTGTGGCGGTCAGTTATGGCGCCCAGGCGGCCGAGGCCTTGCAGCACTATGAGCCTAGGCTGACGATTGATCATTTTTCCGAATTGCAGGCCTGGCTCAGCCGGGCCCAATAAGTCTTTGCTGGGGTTGATGGCATGAGTGACGAGTGGAAAGCGCCCGAAAAGGCTGAAAACGGTGATGACAAAAGCTGGAAGCTGCTGGAGAAAACCCTCCTGGCCAGCGTCCAGGAACAGCGTCGTGCGCGGCGTTGGGGGATTTTCTTCAAGCTGCTGACATTTGTCTGGTTGATTGCCATGCTGGCGTTGTTCAGCCCGCTCATGGACATGGAAAAAAGCGCGACCCGTGGCGCCCACTACACCGCCCTGATCGAAGTGCGCGGGGTGATTGCCGACAAGGAATCCGCCAGCGCCGACAACATCGTCAGCAGCCTGCGTGCCGCGTTCGAGGACCCCAAGGTCAAGGGCGTGATCCTGCGCATCAACAGTCCGGGCGGCAGCCCGGTGCAGTCGGGTTATGTGTATGACGAGATTCGCCGTCTGCGTGGCCTGCATCCGGATATCAAGCTGTACGCGGTGATTTCCGACCTGGGGGCTTCGGGTGCCTATTACATTGCCAGCGCCGCTGACCAGATCTATGCCGACAAGGCCAGCCTGGTGGGCTCCATCGGTGTAACGGCGGCTGGTTATGGGTTTGTCGGCACCATGGAGAAGCTGGGGGTGGAGCGCCGCACCTACACGTCGGGTGAGCACAAATCGTTCCTTGACCCGTTCCAGCCGCAAAAAGCTGATGAAACCCAGTTCTGGCAGGGCGTGCTCGACACCACCCATCGCCAGTTCATCGCCAGCGTGAAGCAAGGGCGTGGCGATCGCCTGAAAGATAAAGACCATCCGGAGCTGTTCTCCGGGCTCGTGTGGTCCGGCGAGCAGGCGTTGCCGCTGGGCTTGATCGACGGCCTGGGCAGTGCCAGTTCGGTGGCGCGGGATGTGATTGGCGAGAAGGAGTTGGTGGATTTCACGGTTGAGGAATCGCCGTTTGATCGGTTCTCCAAGAAACTCGGTTCGAGTGTGGCTGAGAAGCTGGCGCTGTACATGGGCTTCCAAGGCCCGACGCTACGCTGAAGTCTCAAGCCTGGTGTAGTTCCAAATGTGGGAGGGGGGGAAGCCCCCTCCCACATTTGGTTGTGTGGTGTTCTTAGGGGATTTGCATGCCCTCTGCCAGCAGCATGTCTACCAGGCGAATCAGCGGTAAGCCGACAAGGCTGGTGGCATCCGGCCCTTCGGTACCCTGGAACAGGCTCACACCCAGCCCCTCTGCCTTGAAGCTGCCCGCGCAGTCATACGGCTGCTCGATGCGCAGGTAGCGCTCGATACGCTTAGCGTCCAGCTCGCGCATGTGCACTGTAAAAGCTACGCAGTCGACTTGGCAGTGCCCTGTCTCGCTGTTCAGCAGTGCCAGCCCGGTGAGGAAACTCACGCGTTTGCCGCTGGCAGCCAGTAACTGTTCGCGAGCATTTTCGAAAGTGTGCGGTTTGCCGATGATCCGACCTTCCAGCGCGGCGACTTGGTCCGAGCCGATAATCAAATGCCCCGGATGACTGGCGGCCAGGGCGCGGGCTTTTTGTTCGGCCAGGCGCTTGACCAGCTCGACGGCGGATTCATTTTTACGGTGGCTTTCGTCGATATCCGGCGAGCTGCAGATGAACGGCAGGTGCAGGCGGCTCAGCAATTCCCGGCGATAAACCGAGCTGGATGCGAGTAATAAAGGCAGCATAGGCGTCTCCTCAGGGCGGCAGCGGATTCTAGCGGCGTGACCGGCTGACGCACAGGGCTGAATTTCCTTTGACATGGCTGGGTGCATCCCTATAATGCTGCGCCTATGTTGAATGACCCGATTCCACCTCACGTTGACCCGCGCAAATTGGCTGATCGTGGCACTTCCCTTCAAGGTGAGTTGCTGTTGGCCGATTTGGAGAGACTCTGCGACCCGCTTTCCGACACCGTCGGTACGGTCCAGGCTAAATTCGTTTTTGAACGAGATGAACGTAAATCTGTGGTAATTCACAGCTTTATCGACACCGAAGTCAAAATGGTTTGCCAGCGTTGTCTTGAGCTGGTCACCCTGCCGATCCACAGCGAGTGCAGTTATGCCGTGGTGAAGGAGGGTGCGAATACCCAGTCGTTGCCGAAAGGTTATGACGTGCTGGAACTGGGCGAAGATCCATTGGATCTGCATGCACTGATCGAGGAGGAGCTTCTGCTCGCCTTGCCCATTGTGCCTGCTCATCATCCGGAAGAATGCCAGCAGCCGGAGGGGCTCGATGACGAGTCCGAACCGAGCGAGGACGAGGTAACGCGGTCCAACCCGTTCAGTGTATTGGCGCAGTTAAAGCGTGACCCAAACGTTTAGGAGTTAATCAATTATGGCTGTTCAGCAGAACAAAAAATCCCGCTCCGCCCGTGACATGCGTCGTTCGCACGACGCTCTCGAGGCTAGCACCCTGTCCGTAGAAAAGACCACCGGTGAAGTTCACCTGCGTCACCACGTATCGCCAGAAGGTGTATACCGTGGCCGTAAAGTGATCGACAAGGGCGCTGACGAGTAATCACTTGTCTGCTCTAGTCATCGCGATAGACGCAATGGGCGGGGACTTCGGTCCCCGCAGCATTGTTCAGGCCTGCATTGCCAGCCTGTCCGCCACACCCTCGCTGCACCTGACCCTCGTCGGTCAACCCTCCTTACTTGAAGAACTGATTGCCAGCCATCCGGCGGTGGATCGCGCGCGCCTGACGGTTACAGCGGCCAGCGAAACCATCGGTATGGATGAAAAGCCGGCGGCGGCCCTGCGTGGCAAACCCGACTCGTCAATGCGGGTGGCCCTTGAGTTGCTGCGCGATGGCAAGGTGCAGGCCTGTGTCAGCGCCGGTAACACCGGGGCGTTGATGGCATTGTCGCGTTATGTGCTCAAGACGTTGCCCGGCATCGACCGGCCAGCGATGGTGGCGGCGATTCCGACGCAGAAAGGTTATTGCCAACTGCTGGACTTGGGCGCCAACGTCGATTGCAGTGCCGAGCACCTGTTCCAGTTTGCCGTGATGGGCTCGGTGGCCGCCGAAGCGCTGGGCGTAGCCCGCCCGCGGGTGGCCTTGCTGAATATCGGCACCGAAGACATCAAGGGCAACCAGCAGGTCAAGCTGGCGGCCACCTTGCTGCAAGGCGCGCGGGGTCTGAACTACGTCGGTTTTATCGAAGGTGATGGCTTGTACCGTGGCGAAGCGGACGTGGTGGTGTGCGACGGTTTTGTCGGCAATATCCTGCTCAAATCCAGCGAAGGCCTGGCGACCATGATCGCCACGCGTATCGAAGCGTTGTTCAGGCAGAACCTGGTGTCACGCATGGTGGGCGCCCTGGCGCTGCCGTTGATGCGCCGCCTGCAGGCTGACCTGGCCCCGGCGCGGCATAATGGCGCGAGTTTCCTGGGGTTGCAGGGCATCGTGGTGAAAAGTCATGGCTCGGCAGGCGTCGAGGGCTTTCAAAGCGCGATTGCGCGGGCCTTGATCGAGATCCAGGAGAACCTGCCGCAACGCTTGCACGGGCGTCTTGAGGATCTGTTGCCTTAGGCGAATCGGCCCGGGAGTGCTTAAATGTGACCGGCCAGTTCAATTGACCATCCAATCTGTCAGTTTCGTGCGCTCCCACCGTAGGAGTGCGCATTTTTGACGACCAGATCATTAGGGGCTTGTTACATGTCTACATCCCTCGCATTCGTCTTTCCAGGGCAGGGTTCGCAGTCCCTCGGCATGTTGGCCGAGCTGGGCGCGCAATACCCATTGATCCTGGACACCTTCAAGGAAGCTTCCGACGCCCTGGGTTACGACCTGTGGGCACTGACCCAGCAGGGGCCGGAAGAACAACTCAATCAAACCGATAAAACCCAACCAGCCATCCTGACCGCTTCGATCGCCTTGTGGCGCTTGTGGCTGGCGGAAGGTGGCGCGCGCCCGGCATTCGTCGCCGGTCACAGCCTGGGCGAATACAGCGCCCTGGTGGCGGCGGGCAGCCTGACCCTCGGTGAAGCGGTCAAGCTGGTCGAGCGTCGTGGTCAACTGATGCAGGAAGCCGTTCCGGCCGGGCAGGGCGGCATGGCCGCTATCCTGGGCCTGGACGATGCCGTGGTGATCGAAGCCTGCGCCGAAGCGGCCCAGGGCGAGGTCGTCAGCGCGGTGAACTTCAACTCCCCTGGCCAGGTGGTGATCGCCGGTGCCAAGGCTGCCGTTGAGCGTGCCATCGAAGGCTGCAAGGCGCGTGGCGCCAAGCGCGCATTGCCGTTGCCGGTGAGTGTGCCATCGCATTGCGAGCTGATGCGCCCGGCGGCCGAGCGTTTTGCCGAGTCCATCGCCGCCATCAACTGGCAGGCGCCGCAGATCCCGCTGGTGCAGAACGTCAGCGCGGCAGTGGCCGCCGACCTCGAGACCCTCAAGCGCGACCTGCTGGAACAGCTCTACAAGCCCGTACGCTGGGTTGAGTCGGTCCAGACCCTGGCTGCCAATGGCGCCACCGAGCTGGTCGAGTGCGGCCCGGGCAAAGTCCTGGCCGGCCTGAACAAACGCTGCGCCGACGGTGTGTCGACCGCTAACCTGAATACCCCGGATGCCTTCGCTGCCGCTCGCGCGGCACTGGCCTGAACCCTGATCCCGAACTTAGGAGAAGCCTGCATGAGTCTGCAAGGTAAAGTTGCACTGGTCACCGGCGCTAGCCGTGGCATTGGCCAGGCGATCGCCCTGGAGCTGGGCCGTCAGGGCGCCGTTGTGATCGGCACCGCCACTTCCGCCTCGGGCGCCGAGCGTATCGCCGCGACCCTGAAGGAACACGGCGTGCAAGGCACCGGTCTTGAACTGAACGTGACCAGCGATGAGTCCGTGGCTGCGGTATTGGCCGAGATCACTGCACAGTTCGGCGCACCGGCTATTCTGGTGAATAACGCCGGTATCACCCGCGATAACCTGATGATGCGCATGAAAGACGACGAGTGGTACGACGTGGTCGACACCAACTTGAACAGTCTGTTTCGCCTGTCCAAGGGCGTTTTGCGTGGCATGACCAAGGCGCGTTGGGGCCGAATTATCAATATTGGCTCCGTAGTGGGTGCCATGGGCAACGCAGGCCAAGTAAACTATGCAGCCGCCAAGGCCGGTCTGGAAGGTTTCAGTCGTGCATTGGCGCGTGAAGTCGGCTCGCGGTCGATTACGGTCAACTCGGTGGCCCCAGGGTTCATCGACACCGATATGACCCGCGAATTGCCGGAAGCACAGCGTGAAGCCCTGCTGACGCAGATTCCGCTGGGCCGTCTGGGCCAGGCTCAAGAGATCGCGAATGTGGTCACTTTCCTGGCATCTGACGGTGCGGCATACGTGACTGGGGCTACAATCCCGGTGAACGGCGGGATGTACATGAGTTAAATTGTGACGGATCGCTTCAAAAAAATGTCATACGAGCTGTCTAAAATCCGTTATAAAGCTGCAACTTAATTTATAGGCAGGTGGCCGACCGGGTACAGGGTGAAGCTTTCAGTTGAAAAGCTGAAATGGCTTTCTATACACTTACCCACTGGCCAGCTGCCTGAATTTGTCCATTAGGAGTTAAACAAGGTATGAGCACCATCGAAGAGCGCGTCAAGAAAATCGTCGCCGAGCAACTGGGCGTTAAAGAAGAAGAAGTGGTCAACACTGCTTCCTTCGTAGAAGACCTGGGTGCCGATTCCCTTGACACCGTTGAGCTGGTGATGGCTCTGGAAGAGGAATTCGAGACCGAAATCCCGGACGAAGAAGCTGAAAAAATCACTACTGTTCAAGCTGCTATCGACTACGTTACTAGCCACCAGGCGTAATAGTTTGTAGTCGTCGCTTGCTGTCAGGGAAAAACCGCACTGCTGTAACGGCGTGCGGTTTTTTCTTTAAGCGCTGATGAAAAGTCGGTTCTGATGCAAAGTGTCGTCATCAAGAAAAAGGAGAGTGCTGTGTCGCGTAGACGCGTCGTAGTCACCGGTATGGGTATGTTGTCGCCACTGGGCACGGATGTGCCGAGCAGTTGGCAGGGCATTCTGGCTGGCCGCAGTGGTATTGGTCTGATCGAACACACGGACCTTTCTGCCTATTCCACCCGTTTTGGCGGCTCGGTAAAGGGTTTTAATGTCGAGGAATATCTCTCGATAAAAGAGTCCCGCAAACTCGACCTGTTCATTCAATACGGCCTGGCAGCCGGTTTTCAGGCAGTGCGTAACGCCGGCCTGGAAGTCACCGACGCCAACCGTGACCGCATCGGCGTGGCCATGGGTTCGGGTATTGGCGGTTTGACCAATATCGAAGAAACCAGCCGCACCTTGCACGATTCCGGCCCCCGTCGAATTTCACCGTTCTTCGTGCCGGGTTCGATCATCAATATGATTTCCGGTTTCCTGTCCATCCACTTGGGCGCACAGGGACCTAACTACGCCATTGCCACCGCCTGCACCACCGGTACGCATTGCATCGGCATGGCGGCGCGCAACATCGCTTATGACGAAGCCGACGTGATGATCGCCGGCGGCGCCGAAATGGCGGCCTGCGGCCTGGGCATGGGCGGCTTCGGCGCGTCCCGTGCGCTGTCGACCCGCAACGAGGAGCCGACCCGTGCCAGCCGTCCGTGGGACAAGGGCCGTGACGGCTTCGTATTGTCCGACGGTGCCGGTGCGCTGGTGCTGGAAGAGTTGGAACACGCCAAGGCGCGTGGCGCCACCATTTACGCCGAGCTGATCGGCTTTGGCATGAGCGGTGACGCCTACCACATGACCTCGCCACCGTCCGACGGTGCCGGTGCTGCGCGTTGCATCACCAACGCCCTGCGCGATGCGAAGGTCAACCCGGACCAGGTGCAGTACATCAATGCCCACGGCACCTCGACCCCGACGGGCGACCTGGCGGAAGCCGAAGCCATCAAGTCGGTGTTCGGTGAGCACGCGTACAAGCTGGCGGTCAGCTCCACCAAGTCCATGACGGGCCACTTGCTGGGCGCGGCGGGCGCGGTTGAAGCGATCTTCAGTGTCATGGCCATCAAGGATCAGGTCGCTCCGCCGACCATCAACCTGGATGAGCCGGACGAAGGTTGCGACCTGAACTTCGTGCCTCACGAAGCGCAGCCCATGCCGATCGACGTGACAATCTCCAACTCGTTCGGGTTTGGCGGTACCAACGGTTCCCTGGTGTTCCGCCGGTTCGCCGAGTGATGCACAGCTGGGTCGACGGTCAGCCAGCGGACAGCGTGCCTCTGAAAGATCGTGGCCTGGCGTATGGCGATGGGCTGTTCGAGACCCTCGCCGTCAAGGCCGGGCAGCCTGTGCTGCTCGACCGCCACCTGCAACGCCTCGAAGAGGGGTGCAGGCGCCTCGCTTTGGTTGCGGATCAGGTGCTGATCCGCAGCGAAGTGCTGGCCTTTGCCGCCGCCCTCGGCGATGGCGTTCTCAAATTGATCCTCACCCGTGGCGACAGCCTGCGCGGTTATGGCATCACCCCTGGCGCCCCGGCGCGCCGTATCTTGCAGGGCAGTCCGCCCGCTACCTATCCCAATGCCCATGCAGCCGACGGCATCCGCCTGTTTGCCTGTGCTACCCGCTTGGCTGAGCAGCCGTTACTGGCCGGCCTCAAGCACCTCAATCGCCTGGAGCAGGTGATCGCCCGCGCTGAGTGGCAGGATGCCGAGCATGCCGAAGGCTTGATGCTGGATGTGTCCGGGCGCGTCATCGAGGGCGTATTCAGCAACCTGTTCCTGGTGCGCAACGGCTTGTTACTAACCGCCGATCTGAATCGTTGTGGGGTTGCCGGCGTGATGCGCGCCGAGATTCTGGCCCAGGCGCAAACCCTGGGCGTCCCGGTGGCCGTGGCCGACATCAGCCTTGAGCAGTTACAGCAGGCCGATGAAGTCTTTGTGTGCAACAGCGTTTATGGCATTTGGCCGGTGCGTGGGTGCGCTGCGATGAGCTGGCCGGTTGGGCCGCTCACCCGTAAACTGCAGGGCATTGTTCGCGCACTATTGGATATTTGAGTTGATACGAAAACTGGTTGTACTGCTGCTGATCGCCTTGTTCTCGGCGGCGTTGCTGTTGGGCTATTCGGCCTGGAAGTTCGATTCTGCCTTGAAGCAGCCCTTGAACCTGACTCAGGAGCAATTGCTCGATGTACCGGCGGGGGCGACCCCTACCGGCACCTTCAATCGCCTGGAAGCCGAGGGCGTGCTTGAAGGCGCTTTCTGGTTGCGCCTGTACTGGCGCTTCAACCTCGACGGCCAGCCACTGCACAGCGGCGAATACCGCATGACACCCGGTATGACGGCGCAGGGCTTGATCGGCCTGTGGCAGCGCGGTGAAGTGGTGCAATACAGCCTGACACTGGTGGAAGGCTGGAACTTCCGCCAGGTGCGCTCGGCCCTGGCCAAGCATGAAAAGATCGTGCAAACCCTCTCGGGCCTGACTGACAGCGAAGTGATGGACAAGCTCGGTCACCCCGGCGTGTTTCCCGAAGGGCGGTTCTTCCCGGATACCTATCGCTTTGTGCGGGGCATGACCGACGTCGAATTCCTGAAAAAAGCCTATAACCGCCTGGACGATGTCCTCGCCCAGGAGTGGAGCAAGCGCGCCACCGATGCGCCCTACACCGACCCTTATCAAGCGCTGATCATGGCCTCGCTGGTGGAGAAAGAGACCGGCGTGCCTGAAGAGCGTGGGCAGATCGCCGGGGTGTTTGTGCGTCGCCTGAAGATCGGCATGCTGCTGCAGACCGATCCGACGGTCATCTACGGCCTGGGCGAGCGCTACAACGGCAAGCTGACCCGCGCTCACCTCAAGGAAGCCAACCCCTACAACACCTACATGGTCGCCGGCCTGCCGCCGACGCCCATCGCCATGGTCGGTCGCGAGGCGATCCATGCCGCGCTGAACCCGGTGCCGGGCAGCAGCTTGTATTTTGTCGCAAGGGGTGACGGCAGCCATATTTTCTCCGATGACCTGGATGCGCATAATGCCGCCGTGCGTGAGTTCCAGCTCAAGCGCCGCGCCGATTACCGCTCCAGCCCGGCGCCGGTGGTGAAGCCTGCGGAAGATGCAGCGCCACCGGCCGATGCGCCCGCCGAAACGCCGGCGGCTCCTGCACCCGACGCCGCCGCACCGCAAAGCCCGCAATGACTCTGACTAAGGACTGCCTGTGACTGGCTTGTTTATTACCCTGGAAGGCCCCGAAGGCGCCGGCAAAAGCACCAACCGCGATTACCTGGCCGAGCGTTTGCGCAGCGAAGGCATCGAGGTGGTGTTGACCCGCGAACCGGGTGGTACGCCACTGGCGGAGCGCATCCGCGAAGTGCTGCTGGCGCCGGGTGAAGAACAGATGAACCCGGACACCGAGCTGCTGCTGGTGTTTGCCGCGCGCGCCCAGCACTTGGCCGAAGTGATTCGTCCGTCCCTGGCCCGTGGTGCCGTGGTGATTTGCGACCGGTTTACCGATTCCACTTACGCCTACCAAGGCGGTGGCCGCGGCTTGTCCCTGACGCGCATCGCCACCCTGGAAACCTTCGTCCAAGGCGATTTGCGCCCTGACCTGACGCTGGTGTTCGACCTGCCGGTGGAAGTCGGCTTGGCCCGTGCCAGTGCCCGTGGCCGTCTTGACCGTTTCGAGCTGGAAGGCCAGGCTTTCTTCGACGCAGTCCGTACCGCGTTCCTCGCACGTGCCGCCGCCGAGCCTGAGCGTTATTACCTGCTGGACGCTGCCCAGCCGTTGGCCCACGTGCAGCAAGCCATCGATGCGTTGTTGCCGACCCTGCTGGAGCGCGCCCGTGGCTGAAGCCTACCCGTGGCAGGACAGCCTATGGCAACAACTGGCCGGCCGCGCCCAGCACGCGCACGCCTACCTGTTGCATGGGCCGGTGGGGATCGGCAAGCGTGACCTGGCCGAGCGGCTCATGGCCAGCTTGCTGTGCCAGCGTCCGGTCAACCTGGAAGCCTGCGGTGAGTGCAAGTCGTGCCTGTTGCTCAAGGCCGGCAGCCACCCGGATAACTACGTGCTGGAACCCGAGGAAGCCGACAAAGCAATCAAGGTCGACCAGGTGCGTGACCTCGTCAGCTTCGTGGTGCAAACCGCGCAGATGGGCGGGCGCAAGGTGGTGCTGATCGAGCCGGTGGAGGCGATGAACATCAACGCCGCCAACGCGTTGCTCAAAAGCCTGGAGGAGCCGTCCGGCGATACCGTGTTGTTGCTGGTGAGCCACCAGTCCAGCCGTCTGTTGCCGACTATCCGCAGCCGGTGCGTGCAGCAGGCGTGTCCGCTGCCGAGCGAGGCCATGAGCCTTGAGTGGCTGGGGCAGGCGTTGCCGGACTGCACCGAGGACGAGCGCGTTGAGTTGCTGACACTGGCCGCCGGCTCGCCGTTGGCGGCGGTGAAGCTGCAAGCCCAGGGCGTGCGTGAGCAGCGCGCGCTGGTGGTGGATGGCGTGAAGAAACTGATCAAGCAGGAAATGTCCGCCACCCAATTGGCAGAAACTGCCTGGAAGGACATTCCCTTGCTGTTGCTGTTCGACTGGTTCTGCGACTGGTCGAGCCTGATCCTGCGTTACCAGCTGACCCAGGATGAAAACGGCCTGGGCCTGCCGGACATGCGCAAGGTGGTGCAGTACCTGGCGCAGAAAAGCGCCCAGGACAAAGTCCTGACTATCCAGGACTGGATCCTCGCGCAGCGCCAGAAAGTGCTCGGCAAGGCCAACCTGAACCGCGTGCTGCTGCTCGAAGCGCTACTGGTGCAGTGGGTCGGTTTGCTCGGCCGCCGTTAATTTCCGTGGCCGGCGGGTGTATCGTCGGCCAGACACTTTTCGTGACTGAAGTTGTAGAGACCTATGCTCGTAGATTCCCATTGCCACCTTGACCGCCTCGACCTGGCCCAGCACGGCGGCTCCCTTGATGCCGCGCTCGACGCCGCACGCCAGCGAGGGGTAGGGCACTTCCTGTGCATCGGCGTCAGCGCCGAAAACGCCGCCGACGTTAAAGCCCTCGCCGAGCGTTATGCCGATGTGGATTGCTCGGTGGGTATCCATCCGCTGGACCTCAAGCCCGGCGAAGCCCCGGCCCTCGACTGGTTGCTGGGCGAACTGAACCACCCGCGCGTGGTGGCCATCGGCGAAACCGGCCTGGATTACCACTACGAACCCGAAGCCGCCGAATTGCAGCAGGCGTCCTTCCGCCTGCACCTGCAAGCCGCCCAGCAGACCGGCAAACCGGTGATCGTCCACACCCGTGGCGCCCGTGCCGACACCCTGACCTTGCTGCGCGAAGCCGCGCTGCCGCAGGCCGGTGTGTTGCATTGCTTTACCGAAGACTGGGACATGGCCAAGGCGGCCCTGGACCTGGGGTTCTACATTTCGCTGTCGGGCATTGTCACCTTCCGCAACGCCGACGCCCTGCGCGACGTCGCACGCCAAGTGCCGGCCGACCGTCTGCTGGTGGAAACCGATTCGCCGTACCTGGCGCCGATCCCCCATCGCGGCAAGCCGAACTTGCCGGAGTATGTGCGCGATGTGGCGGATTACCTGGCGATGCTGCGCGGTGAGTCCTACGAGCGCTTTGCCGAACAGACCACTGCAAACTTCAAGCGTCTGTTCCCGCTGGCTCACGTCGCCGGCTGACGCACAACGTTCAAAAGCTGACAAGCCCGCTCACTACAGCATTGTGTAGATAACTAAATCGCAGGCAAAAAAAACCCGGGTTCTGGGGGGGCGAATCCGGGCTAAGACCATTAGGAGTAAAACAAGGGCACGCGGTCCGTTGGTACCCAGGTCAGCGCTTCACTTGGGGGAGATGTCACGCCGACAGTTGAAGTATTGATCAGTATCCGATTCAGTCCAGTCGCGACTGGTCGTTTTTTAAACAGATTTGGAATACGCGCGCTTCGCTTGAGTTCTCATCAGGCCGGTGCACGGGTGCGGTTTTTGCGTGTTATTTCTGACTGATATCAATGAAAACGTTGGCGTGCTGAAAGTAAAGTGCATTCCGGGTTCACATAGACATTGCCCAACGACCGTTCAGTCGGGATAATCCCTCGCATCGGGTAAATCGTATCGTCACGTATCCGTGGCCTTGCGTAACCCTCCCTCTATCGACCTCTGCAGACCTCTTACTCATGCACAAAGAACCCCGTAAGGTCCGTGAGTTTCGCCGCCGTGAGCAGGAAATTCTCGACACCGCACTCAAGCTGTTCCTCGAACAAGGTGAAGACAGCGTCACCGTCGAGATGATTGCGGATGCCGTGGGTATCGGCAAAGGCACGATCTACAAGCACTTCAAGTCCAAGGCCGAGATTTACCTGCGGCTGATGCTCGACTACGAGCGCGACTTGAACGAACTGCTGCATTCGGCCGACGTCGACAAGGACAAGGAAGCCCTGTCCCGCGCCTACTTCGAGTTCCGCATGCGCGACCCGCAGCGCTACCGCCTGTTCGACCGCCTGGAAGAGAAGGTGGTCAAGGGCCACCAGGTGCCGGAGATGGTCGAGGAACTGCACAAGATCCGCGCCTCGAACTTCGAACGCCTGACGCTGCTGATCAAAGGCCGCATCAGCGAAGGCAAGCTGGAAGACGTGCCGCCGTATTTCCACTACTGCGCCGCGTGGGCCTTGGTGCACGGCGCCGTGGCGCTGTACCACTCGCCGTTCTGGAGCAATGTGCTGGAAGACCAGGAAGGTTTCTTCCAGTTCCTGATGGACATCGGCGTGCGCATGGGCAACAAGCGCAAACACAGTTCCGAGCAGCCACCGCTGGAATCGCCGTCCACGTAATGATTTGCTGCCACGCGTAGTACCCCAGGAATATACTCAGGCATGGACTCTTGCTAAAAGCTGATTTATCAGTCAGCTTTTAGTGCGCCCGAATCATCCTCTGCCGGAGTGATCCATGATCGTTGATCGTCAAGGCAGGCGTTTTCGCAATTTGCGGATCAGCCTGACCTCAGCCTGTAATTACGCGTGTACCTACTGCGTGCCTAATGGCAAGCGGCTGGTGGCTGCCCAGGACGAACTCACGGCCGAGGCCATGGCCCGTGGCGTGGAATACCTTATTGAAGCGGCCGGCATCGACCGCCTGCGCATCACCGGCGGTGAACCGTTGGTCAGCCCCAAGCTGGAAGCCTTCATGGGCGCAGTCGGGAAGATGGGCCTCAGTGACATCAGCTTGACCACCAACGGCCAACTGCTGGCGCGCAAGCTGCCATTGCTGGTGGAGGCCGGGATCAAGCGCATCAACGTCTCCCTCGACACCCTGGACCCCGACGCCTTCCGCAGCATCGCCCGTGGCGGCGACCTGGCCACCGTGCTTGATGGCATGGACCAGGCCCGTGCCGCCGGGATCAAGATCAAGGTCAACATGGTGCCGTTGCGCGGCCAGAACCTCGACCAAGTCATGCCGCTGCTCGACTACTGCCTGGAGCGTGGCTACGAGCTGCGTTTTATCGAGCTGATGCGCATGGGCCACCTGGCCAAAGATTCCAACGCGTTCCTGCAGCAATTTGTCAGCCTGCAGCAACTGTTGAGCCTGATCGGCGAGCAGTATGAATACCTGCAAGCCAACGCTCCCGTGGACGCCACCGCGGTGCGCTACGAAGTGCCGGGCAAGGGTTTCTTTGGTGTCATCGCTAACGAAAGCGTGCCGTTCTGCCGTACCTGTTCACGGTTGCGGCTGTCGTCCACCGGTTGGCTGCACGGGTGCCTGTCGTCCAGCAACCGTCACTATGTCGGCGACCTGCTGGACAAGCCGCGCCATCAAGCACTGCCGGCGCTGCAAGGTCTGTTGATGAAGGCTTTGGGTGACAAGCAGGAAGTAGCGTTCTCGGGCGGCGCCACGATCATGAAAATTATCGGCGGCTGACCCACCCCCCCAAGACAACACACAAACCAGTGTGGGAGGAGGCCCCTCCCACATTTGTCATATGTTGCTACCAAATGGCGCAAAACCTGCATCTCACGCCCATTCGCCGGTTTTCCGTCACCGGCTTCTGGAGGATTAGGATGCGTAGTCTGGTTTTGTTGCTGGTGTCGTTGACGCTGAGTGGTTGCATGACCGTCAGCGATATGGCCGAAGGCACCCGTTATCAGATGAGTGACGCCGGCTTGCTGGACCACAGCGATACCCGTCGCACCGCCTCGATTCGCGTGCAGCCGGACTCTTTTATCTTTATTGCCCAGGGCGCCTTCGTACCACCGGGCAGCGCCTATCCGCGCCCGAACGTGGTGGCCGAGGAAGCCTTCAACGGTTTTGTCGAATATTTCCCCATGGTGCGCCGTGCCCGCCAGCCGGAAGGCTTGGAACAGGCGATGGCCGAAGCCCGTGCGGCGGGCGCTCACTACCTGCTGTACTGCCGCTTCGCCAAGGCCGATGACCGCATCGGTAACGCGGATGAGTGGTCCGATCAGGAAGCCCTCGACCGTGTTGGCCTGGACAGCGGCGTCATCCAGATCATGTTGATCGAGACCAGCACCCAGTATTTGATTGATACTGCACGTATTCGCAGTCGTGGCGGTTTACTGACGTTCCACGACAACAAGCCAGAAGATCTGATTGCCCGTCCGCTGGCGCAGTACGCCCGAGGCCTGCTGGGGATGAGCAATCAATAGCACCAGGAGAGCACCATGACCGATTCCGCCAAGGCCAACGACTTGCTGGCCCAACTGCCCAAAGGCAAAGGACCGGCGCCGGTGCACCTGTGGAACCCGGACTTCTGCGGCAATATCGACATGCGTATCGCCCGTGATGGCACCTGGTTCTACCAGGGCACGCCGATCGGGCGTAAGCCGATGGTCAAGTTGTTCTCCAACATCATTCGCCGCGATGGCGATGATTACTTTTTGGTCACTCCCGTGGAAAAAGTCGGCATCACCGTCGATGACGCGCCGTTTGTCGCCGTTACTCTGGAGGTTGAAGGGCAGGGCGAAGGTCAGTTGCTGCGTTTCACCACCAACGTGGACGACCAGATCGAGGCTGGCCTGGAACACCCGCTGCGGGTCGTGATTGACCCCGTTACCCAGGAGCCTGCCCCTTACCTGCGGGTGCGCACCAACCTTGAAGCCCTGGTGCATCGCAATGCGTTCTACCAGTTGGTGGAGCTGGCGGTGAGCCGTCCGATCAACGGTCAGAACTGGCTTGGCGTCTGGAGCGGCGGGACGTTTTTCCCCATCGGCCTGGAGCCCTGAAGCCGGCTTTTTCTCCTTCCTGAAATAATTTGCTTGCTGCCAACGGGCGCTTTCGGTTATCAATTTGTACATGATTAGACATGTTCGATTTGATAAGAAAAAACGCGTCGTCGACGAGCTCATCCGCCGTATCGAGGGTGGGGTGATGGCCGACGGTGTCCTGCTGCCGGGCGAGCACCAATTGGCCGAAGAGTTCGCGGTCAGCCGCGGTACCCTGCGCGAAGCCCTCGCCGAGCTCAAGCGGCGCAATTACATCGCGACCCAAAGCGGCGTCGGCTCCATCGTCACCTTTGACGGCATGGTGCTCGACCAACGCAGCGGCTGGGCTCAGGCCCTGGCCGACACCGGCGCGCGGGTGAACACCGACATCCTGCGCCTGGAAGCGGTGACCCGCCCGGACCTGTTCAGCCGTTTCGGCAGCGACCAATTCATTGCGCTCGACCGCCGGCGACGTACCACTGATGGTACGGCCGTGTCCCTGGAGCGCTCGCTGATGCCGGCTTCCGGTGGCCTGGAAAGCCTGCCTCGGGTTGGCCTGATCGACGATTCCCTGACCATCACCCTGGCCGCCTACGGCTACGTTGGCGCCGAAGGTGACCAGTGGATCGGCGCCGAACCGCTCAGCGACGAAGACGCCGAGTTGCTTGGCCGCCCTGCAGGCACGGTGTTCCTCAAGGCCTCGCGTACGACTTACGACCGTCGCGAGCGTTTCATGGAATACGTCGAAAGCTTGCTCGACCCGCTGCACTTTCGCCTGCACCTCCAGTTTGGACACTCGAAATGACCCCGCACAATCGCGCCCTCGGCGCTTTCTACGGCTTGGCGTTGGGCGATGCCCTGGGCATGCCGACCCAGTCCCTGAGCCGCGAACAAGTCCGAGCGCGTTTCGGTGCCATCACCGGCCTTGAAGATGCCGACGCCGACCAGCCTATCGCGCCCAACATGCCGGCGGGCTCCATCACCGATGACACCGAGCAGGCGATCCTGGTCGGCGAATTGCTGGTGGAAGGCCAAGGCAAAATCGAACCCACCGTGCTCGCCCAGCGCCTGATCGACTGGGAGGCGGTGATGCGCGCCAAGGGGTCCCAGGACTTGCTCGGCCCCTCCACCAAGCGTGCGATCGATATGATCCTCGCCGGGCACACACCGGAAGAATCCGGGCGCTACGGCACTACCAACGGCGCAGCGATGCGTATCACCCCGGTGGGCATTGCCGCCGATGTCAGCGACCCGGTGCAGTTTATCCAGGCGGTGATCCAGGCGTGCCAGGTCACCCACAACACCACATTGGGCATCTCCAGCGCTGCTGCGGTGGCGGCGGTGGTCTCGGCTGGTATCAACGGCGTGGACCTGGGCGAAGCGCTGAACATCGGCACGCACGTCGCGCAGCAGGCGGAAGGCCACGGTCATTGGATCGCCGGTGGGCGGATTTCCACCCGCATCAGTTGGGCACGGACCTTGAGCGTCGGCAGCGGCGACAAGGCCCTGTTCGCCGACCTGCTGTACGAACTGATTGGCACCTCCGTGGCTTCCCAGGAGTCGGTGGTGGTGTCGTTTGCCCTGGCCCAGCAAGTGGCGGTGGGCGAGATGGATGCGTTCGAAGCACTGTGCCTGGCGGCCAGTCTTGGCGGTGACACCGATACCATCGCCGCGATTCTTGGCGCCATGCTCGGTGCGTGCCTGGGCATGCAGTGCTGGCCTGAGGCGATGATCCAACAGGTCAAGCAAGTCAATGGCCTGGATGTGCAGCCGTTGGTTCAAGCGTTGCTCAAATTGCGATAAGCGCCGCAGGCAAACATGTGGGCGCGAGCAAGCCACACATTCGATAGCGTCGAGTTATGGAGGCCGAATAGACATTTCGCTTTGATTCTCTGCCACAACCACAACAATACAGGCACCAGGAGCACCCCATCATGAGCAGCACCTCTTCCGGCCAAAGCGCCGGGCAATTGGAAACGCGCGGCATCGAACCGGTCCCTGAGGCCGAGTGCAACGGTCACCCGTTGCAATTGTTCTGGGTGTGGTTCGCGGCCAACATCAGCATCCTCGGCTTGCCGCTTGGCGCAACCCTGGTCGCGTTTCGTGGCCTGGCTATCTGGCAGGCCGTCATCGTCGCGATCCTTGGCGCCGCCGGTTCTTTTGCGGTGGTGGGCATCATCTCCATCGCCGGCCGTCGCGGCCGTGCCCCGAGCCTGACGCTGTCCCGCGCCATCTTCGGTGTGCGTGGCAATATCGGCCCGACGTTGGTGTCGCTAATGTCACGGCTGGGCTGGGAAACGGTCAACACCACCACCGCCGCCTTCGTGCTGCTGTCGTTGTGTTCGATCCTGTTCGGTTCACCGGTAGAGGCGAAAAGCGCGCCGGTCCTCACGCTGATCTTCATCGCCATCTTTGTGTTGCTGACCCTGTCCGTTTCCGGCCTGGGCCACGCGACCTTGCTGGTGATCCAGAAGTGGGCCACCTACGTGTTCGGCGCCTTGAACATCCTGGTCGGCGGTTTCCTCTGCGCCACCATCGATTGGAGCGCAGTGTTCAACGCTACCCCGGCACCGCTCAGTGCGATGATCATCGGCGTCGGCACCATGGCCGCCGGTACGGGTATTGGCTGGGCCAACGCCGGTGCCGACATGTCGCGTTACCAGCACCGCAGCGTCAAGGCGGTGCGCCTGGTGGCGTCGGCCGCGTTTGGTGCGGGCATTCCGCTGGTGTTGCTGATCACCCTCGGCGGCCTGCTGTCGGTGGGCAACAATGACTTGGCCTCGGCCACCGACCCGATCATCGCGATCCGCGACATGCTGCCGACCTGGATGGCGGTGCCGTACCTGATCACCGCGTTCGGCGGGCTGCTGCTGTCCAACAACCTCTCGGTGTACTCGGCCGGCCTCACCACGCTGACCCTCGGCTTGAAGGTCAAGCGCGTGCATGCGGTGATCGTCGACATCGTGGCGATCTTCGCCGGCTCGATCTACTTCATGCTGATCGCCGACAGTTTCTACGGCCCCTTCATCACCTTCATCTCGCTGCTGGCGGTGCCGATTACCGCGTGGGTCGGTATCTTCGTGGTCGACCTGATCCACCGTCACTACTACAGCCCCAAGGACCTGCTGGACGTCAGCCCCAGCAGCGCCTATTGGTATCGCGGCGGCGTGGAGTGGCGTGCGTTCGGCGCCTGGGCCGTGGCGATCGTGTTGGGTTTCAGCTTCACCACCATCGGCACCACCGCCGAAAACATCTGGTTCGCCGGGCCGTTGTCGGACTCCTGGCTGGGCCACAACGGGCTGGGCTGGATCGTCACCTTCCTGGTGGCCGGCGGGATTTATGCGGTACTGGGCGGTGCGTCTGACCGTCGCCCGGCTTTAGTCGAGAGCGCTAATGTCTAGATTGCTGCACACCGGCCAGGTCATCGTCGACCTGGTCATGGCCCTCGATACCTTGCCCGCCACCGGCGGCGACGTGCTCGCGCAATCGGCCAGTTTCGAAGCCGGCGGTGGCTTTAATGTAATGGCCGCCGCGCGGCGTAATGGGTTGCCGGTGGTCTACCTGGGGCGTCATGGCAACGGGCGCTTCGGCGACCTGGCGCGAGCGGCGATGCAGGCCGAGGGCGTGGAGATGGCCCAGGCGCCCAGCACGGATAAAGACACCGGCTTATGTGTGTCGCTGACCGAGGCCACCACTGAGCGCACGTTCATTTCCCATATCGGCGCCGAAGGTGATTTGAGCGCCGAGGACTTGGCGGGCGTGCTGCCGCAATTGGACGATTATGTGTACGTCAGCGGCTACAGCTTATTGCTGGAAGGCAAGGCACAGGCGTTGCTCGATTGGCTCTTGGCGCTACCGCGTGAGATCACTGTGGTGTTCGACCCGGGGCCGTTGGTCAAGGCACCGGATTCGGCGCTGATGGTGGCGTTGTTGCCGCGTATTGATATCTGGACGAGCAACGGTCCGGAAGCGCTGGCGTTTACCGGTGCGAGTACGGTTGCGCAGGCGCTGGTCGATCTCAATCGTCACCTGCCCGCGAACGCTTTGCTGGTGGTGCGTGATGGGCCGAACGGTTGCTGGGTCAGCCGCGAGGGCCAGGCGGAACATGTACCGGGCTTCAAGGTGAAGGCAGTAGACAGCAACGGCGCAGGGGATGCCCATGCCGGTGTGTTTATCGCAGGGTTGGCCAATGGCCTGGCACCCGCTCAAGCGGCACAGCGGGCGAATGCGGCGGCGGCACTGGCCGTGACGCGTTGGGGCCCGGCCACGTCCCCTGGCACCGCCGAAGTCGATGCCCTGCTCGAGCAGTAAATACAGTCGAGAAATGTGGGAGGGGGCAAGCCCCCTCCCACATTTAGCTCATTAGAAAGGCTACTGGCTGGTTTCAGACTCCAGCTTGCGCGCCTCATCCACACCCGACGCAGTCAGCTTGATAGGCAAATTCAACGCGTATTCACCGGCGTCGTCGGTGGTCACATGCCCATCCTTGATCAACCCGCGGTCTTGCAGAAATGCCAAGGCACTGGCGACCACTTTCTCTCCGCGGTAGTTATCCAGCACCTCCTTGCCCAACCCATGGGGGTGAGCGTGCAGCAGGCGGGTGAGGACTTCTTTTTCAAGGTCTTTGTCGACGTTCATGCGTACCTCTTCACTGGGAAATGATCGGGTGTTCGTCTTGCAGTCGGTGGATCAAGGCGCAGGTTGTTTTGGCGCACCTGGGACGTTGGAATCATCGCCCTTGTTGATGTTCGGCTGATTGATCGCAGGGCCCATCTTGCCGTTGCCGACGGCGGCAGGCGCCTGGCGCTGGGTGTCATTGCCCTGGGTGCGAGGATCGGCGCCCGGCTGGATGATCGCACCACCATTGGTGTCGAGGCCCGTGCCCATGGATTTCTGCGATTCGGTGGTGGCATCCGGCGTTGGATCGGTCGGTCCGGTGGTCGAGCTGGCGGCAAAGGCGCTCAGCGACGCAGCAGACAACAGGCCGGTGAGGGCGAGGGCAGCAAACTTGGAATTTTTCATGAGGGTGTCTCCATATGATTAATGTCCTTACCTACTATTGGTCAGCCCTGGTTTCGTGTTCGTGCCTTGATGGCGACGAACGGTCTTGTGTCACCTGTAAGATTTTGTGTGCCGGTGACCACGAAATTGCGCTGCAACTCGTCATGAAAGCGCCTTAGTATGTGTGCTTTGAAATTGCCAAGGCTCGCCCATGACCATCCAGATTCGCCCCGCCGTGCCCAGCGATGCTGCGCAGATCCTGACGTTCATCACTGAGCTGGCCGAGTACGAGAAGGCCCGGCACGAAGTGATCGCGAGTGTGGTGGACATTGAGCGCAGCCTGTTCAGCGAGGGCGCCACCGCCCATGGCCTGATCTGCTCGCGCGATGACGTGCCGATTGGTTTTGCGGTGTTCTTTTTCAGCTATTCCACGTGGCTGGGCAGTAACTGCCTGTACCTGGAAGACCTCTACATCAACCCGGAACAGCGCGGCGGCGGGGCGGGCAAGAAGCTGTTGCGCCACCTGGCGAAGATCGCCTTCGATAACGGCTGCGGCCGCTTTGAGTGGAGCGTGCTGGACTGGAATGAGCCGGCGATTGCCTTCTACAAATCCATCGGCGCCCAGCCGCAGGAGGAATGGGTGCGCTATCGCATGGAAGGTGATGCGCTGCGCGACTTTGCACTGGGCTAACCCCTGTCTTCAAACACTGAAGATCAACTGTGGGACCGGGCTTGCCCCCTCCCACAATTTTTTGTGCTTTTGCTCATAATATGGGATGCAAATTTATATATTGAGATATTTCAAATGATGGGTTTATAGTCGGCTGCATCAGCACTCACTACCAAAAATAAAACAGGTGAAGCGATGCAGGCACAACCGTTGTCACTTCCCGCCGTGCCCGAGCCAACCTACGGCGAGCGCCTCAAAGGCAAAGTGGTGATCATCACCGGCGCCGCCCAAGGCATTGGCGAGGCCATCGTTGCGTGCTTTCAGGCCCAACAGGCGCAGTTGGTAATCGCGGATATCCAAGGCGACAAAGTCGCACAGGTCGCCGCCCACTGGCGCGAACGCGGTGCCGATATCTACGCGCAAGCCGTCGATATCACCTCCAAAGAGCAATGGCAGTCGCTGGTGAACCTCGCCATCGAGCGCTTCGGCCGCGTGGACGTGCTGGTCAACTGCGCCGGCGTCAACGTGTTCCGCGACCCGCTGGAAATGACTGACGAGGACTGGCGCCGCTGCTTCGCCATCGACCTCGACGGCGCCTGGTACGGTTGCCGCACGGTGCTGCCGCACATGATCGAGCAGGGCATCGGCAACATCATCAACATTGCTTCCACCCATTCCAGTCACATCATTCCCGGCTGCTTTCCCTATCCCGTCGCCAAGCACGGCCTGCTCGGCCTCACGCGTGCCCTCGGCATTGAATACGCGCCCAAGGGCATCCGCGTGAATGCCATCGCGCCGGGCTACATCGAAACCCAGCTCAACGTCGACTACTGGAACGCTTTCCCCGACCCCCAGGCCGAGCGCCAGCGCGCGTTCGACCTGCACCCGCCCAAGCGCATCGGCCAGCCGATTGAAGTGGCGATGACTGCGCTGTTCCTGGCGACCGACGAGGCGCCCTTTATCAATGCCACCTGCCTGATGATCGATGGTGGGCGGTCGGTGATGTACCACGACTAAATCGTTTTCCAATAACAAGAATGAGGTGGTTCATGTTCAAGAAGACCCTAGGCGCCCTGGCGCTTGCGATGGCGTTCAGCGGCGTTGCGTTCGCCGAAGAAGTGAAGATCGGTTTCCTGGTCAAACAGGCCGAAGAACCCTGGTTCCAGACGGAGTGGGCCTTCGCCGAAAAAGCCGGCAAGGAACATGGTTTTACCGTGATCAAGATCGCCGTACCGGATGGTGAGAAGACCCTCTCGGCCATCGACAGCCTGGCCGCCAATGGCGCGAAAGGCTTTGTGATCTGCCCGCCTGACGTATCCCTCGGCCCGGCCATCGTTGCCAAAGCCAAGGTCAATGGCCTCAAGGTAATGGCGGTGGATGACCGCTTTGTCGATGCCAAAGGCAACTTCATGGAAGACGTGCCCTACCTGGGCATGGCCGCGTTCGAAGTGGGCCAGAAGCAGGGCGCGGCCATGGCCGCCGAAGCGAAAAAACGTGGCTGGGACTGGAAAGACACCTACGCCGTGATCAACACCTATAACGAACTCGACACCGGCAAAAAACGCACCGACGGTTCGATCAAATCCCTTGAAGAGGCGGGGATTCCCAAGGACCACATCCTGACCGCCGCCCTCAAGACCCTGGATGTTCCCGGCAGCATGGACGCCACCAACTCGGCCCTGGTCAAGCTGCCCAGCGGTGCGAAAAACCTGATCATCGGCGGCATGAACGACAACACCGTACTCGGCGGCGTGCGCGCCACCGAAAGCGCCGGCTTCAAAGCCGCCAACGTGATCGGTATCGGCATCAATGGCACCGACGCCATCGGCGAATTGAAGAAAGCCGACAGCGGTTTCTTCGGCTCGATGCTGCCTAGTCCGCATATCGAGGGTTACAACACGGCGCTGGCGATGTACGAGTGGGTCACCACCGGTAAAGAGCCCGCCAAGTACACCGCGATGGACGAAGTGACTCTGATTACCCGCGCCAACTTCCAGGAAGAACTGACCAAAATCGGGCTGTGGAAATGACCGGCGCGGCCTTGCGCTTCAATGGCATCGGCAAGGAATTTCCCGGTGTGAAAGCGCTGGCGCAGATCAGCTTTGAAGCGCGGCCGCGTGAGGTGCACGCGTTGATGGGCGAAAACGGCGCGGGCAAGTCGACCCTGCTGAAAATCCTTGGCGGCGCCTATATACCCAGCAGTGGCACGCTGCAGATCGGCGAGCAAACCATGGCCTTCAAAAACGCCGCCGACAGCATTGCCAGCGGCGTGGCGGTGATTCACCAGGAACTGCACCTGGTGCCGGAAATGACCGTGGCCGAGAACCTGTTCCTCGGGCATTTACCGTCGCGTTTCGGTGTGGTCAATCGCAGCCTGTTGCGTAAGCAGGCGCTGGCCTGCCTCAAGGGGTTGGCGGATGAAATTGATCCGGAGGAAAAGCTCGGCCGCCTGTCCCTGGGCCAGCGTCAACTGGTGGAAATCGCCAAGGCATTGTCCCGTGGTGCCCATGTGATCGCGTTCGACGAACCCACCAGCAGCCTCTCGGCGCGCGAGATCGACCGCTTGATGGCGATCATCACGCGCCTGCGCGACGAGGGCAAAGTGGTGCTCTACGTGTCGCACCGTATGGAAGAAGTGTTCCGCATCTGCAACGCCGTCACGGTGTTCAAGGACGGCCGCTACGTGCGCACGTTCGACGACATGAGCGCGCTGACCCATGACCAGTTGGTGACGTGCATGGTCGGTCGCGATATCCAGGACATCTACGACTACCGGCCGCGTGAGCGGGGCGAAGTGGCGCTCAAGGTCGACGGTTTGCTTGGCCCAGGGCTGCGTGAGCCGGTCAATCTGCAGGTGCACAAAGGCGAGATTCTTGGCCTGTTCGGCTTGGTCGGGGCGGGGCGCACGGAGCTGTTTCGGCTGCTGAGTGGTTTGACCCGCAGCACCGCAGGAAGCCTTGAGCTTTGTGGGCAAAAACTGCCGCTGCATTCACCCCGCGATGCCATCGCTGCCGGCGTGCTGTTGTGCCCGGAAGACCGCAAGAAGGAAGGCATCATTCCGCTGTCCAGCGTGGCCGAGAACATCAATATCAGCGCGCGCGGTGCCCATTCCACGTTCGGCTGGCTGCTGCGTGACGGCTGGGAAAAACGCAACGCCGACCAGCAAATCCAGGCGATGAAAGTCAAAACGCCGAATGCCGAACAGAAAATCATGTACCTGTCCGGCGGCAACCAGCAGAAGGCCATTCTTGGCCGCTGGCTGTCGATGCCGATGAAAGTGCTGCTGTTGGACGAGCCGACCCGTGGCATCGATATCGGCGCCAAATCGGAGATCTACCAGATCATCCATAACCTGGCGGCCAGTGGTATTGCGGTGATCGTAGTGTCCAGCGACCTGATGGAAGTGATGGGCATCTCCGACCGCATCCTGGTGATGAGCGAAGGTGCCCTCACGGGTGAATTGACCCGCGATCAAGCGGATGAGGCTCGGCTGTTGCAACTGGCTCTCCCGCGTTCGCGGGCTTGATGAATTCGAGGTGAATGATGTCTGAGGTAAAAACTGCAAAGGGCTTCTGGCCGGGGTTCAATCAGCGCAAGTTTCTCGATGATTGGGTGATGCTGCTCGCCGCGCTGGGTATCTTTTTGCTCAGTGCGTTGTTTATCGACAACTTCCTTTCACCGCTGAACATGCGTGGCTTGGGCCTGGCGATTTCCACCGTGGGCATTGCCGCCTGCACCATGCTGTTCTGCCTGGCATCGGGGCACTTCGATCTGTCGGTGGGCTCGGTGATTGCCTGCGCCGGCGTGGTGGCGGGCATTGTGATTCGCGACACCGACAGCGTGGCACTCGGCGTGTCGGCGGCACTGGCCATGGGGCTGGTGGTGGGGCTGATCAATGGCATCGTCATCGCCAAGCTGCGCATCAATGCGTTGATCGCCACGTTGGCGACCATGCAGATCGTGCGCGGCCTGGCCTATATCTTTTCCAACGGCAAGGCCGTCGGCGTGATGGACGAAGGTTTCTTCGTGTTCGGCAACGGCCAGCTGCTGGGCGTGCCCGTGCCGATCATCATCACCGTGCTGTGTTTTGTGTTCTTCGGCTGGCTGCTGAATTACACCACCTATGGGCGCAACACCATGGCGATTGGCGGCAACCAGGAAGCCGCACTGCTGGCCGGGGTGAACGTCGATCGCACCAAGATCATCATCTTCGCCGTACACGGTTTGGTTGGCGCCTTGGCTGGGGTCATCCTCGCGTCGCGCATGACCTCCGGCCAGCCGATGATCGGCCAGGGCTTTGAGCTGACAGTGATCTCCGCCTGCGTGCTGGGCGGGGTATCGCTGAGCGGCGGCATCGGCATGATCCGCCATGTGATTGCCGGGGTGTTGATCCTGGCGATCATTGAGAACGCGATGAACCTGAAGAACATCGATACCTTTTACCAGTATGTGATCAGGGGTTCGATCCTGTTGCTTGCGGTCATCATCGACCGCATGAAGCAACGCTGATCCCGAGCCCTATGAAGATTCAAATGTGGGAGGGGGCAAGCCCCCTCCCGCATTTGGATCGCCACTGTATTGAGGGTCGGTATTTGCCATAATGCCCCCGCTTTCACACTAATAGGCCCGATATGCAGGAAAACGCCCACACCCCCGTCAAAGAAGCCGCCCCCACCGGCACCCAGACCCTGCTGAGAGGCCTGGGCGTGGTGCAGGCGGTGGCGGCCGGTGCGCGGGATCTGAAAGAGATCGCCCGGCGTATCGGCACCACCCGCAGCACCACGCACCGACTGGCCAGTTGCCTGGTGGAGGAACGTTACCTGCGCGTGGTGCCGCAAGTCGGTTACCTGCTGGGGCCGAAGTTGATCGAGCTGGGTTTTCAGGCGCGCGAGGAGCTGCCATTGGTGACCTTGGCCATCCCGTATCTGGATGAGCTGTCGGCACTGACCGGCGACACCATCCACCTGGCCATCCGCGAATACGACGACGTGCTGTACCTGCACAAGAACCCCGGTCGCAACGGCCCGGAAATGCGCTCGCGGGTGGGCCATCGCATGCCGTTGGCGCGTACGGGCGTGGGCAAGGCGATGCTGCTGGATGACGCTGTCGAGGAGTGGCAGCGTTTGTATGAGACCAGCCTGCCGGCGGGTGGGAAAAACCTGCAATGGCCACAGCACCCGGAGCAATCCTGGGCACAGTTCGAGCAGCGCATGCGTGAATACGTGGTGGGCGGTTATGCGTTCGATCTGGAAGACAACGAACCGTCGATTCGCTGCGTGGCGGCACCGGTGCGCGATGCCAGCCGGCGAATCGTCGCCGGCATCAGCATCGCCAGTACCGTGCCCTACATGCCGCTGGAGAAGATGGCCGAGCTGATCCCTGTGATCAAACAGGTGGCAGCGCGGCTGTCAGCGGAGTTGGGCGCTAAAGGCTGATCAGACCTTCAAGGTCGCCATGTCGATGACAAAGCGGTACTTCACATCGCCGGCGATCATGCGGCTGTAGGCTTCGTTGATGTTGCGGATATCGAGCATTTCGATGTCGCAGCTGATGCCGTGCTCGGCGCAGAAATCCAAGACTTCCTGGGTTTCGGCAATGCCACCGATCAAGGAACCGGCCAGGACTTTGCGGCCCATGATCAGCTTGGCGGCGTTGACCGGTGGGTCGACCGGTTCGATCAGGCCGACCAGGATGTGCACGCCGTCAAAGCGCAGCACGTCGAGGTAGGGGTTCAGGTCGTGCTGCACCGGGATGGTGTCCAGCAGGAAGTCAAAGTGCCCGGCGGCCGCTTTCATCTGCTCGGCGTCGGTGGACACGATCACGTGATCGGCGCCCTGGCGACGGCCTTCTTCAGCCTTGCTCGCGGAGCGGGTGAACAAGGTCACTTCTGCGCCAATCGCCTTGGCCAGCTTGATGCCCATATGGCCCAGGCCGCCCATGCCCAATACGCCGACCTTGTCGCCGGCCTTGATGCCGTAGTGCTTGATCGGCGAGTACATGGTGACACCGGCGCACAGGATCGGCGCGGCGCTGGCCAGGTCGAGCTTGGCTGGGATCTTCACCACGAAGTGTTCGCTGACCACGATGCTGTCGGAGTAACCGCCCATGGTGTTGCTGCCGTCTACGCGGTCCGGGGTGGCGTAGGTCATGGTCGGGCCTTCGAGGCAATATTGCTCCAGGTCCGCTTTGCACGCGTCGCAGTGACGGCACGAATCAACCATGCAGCCCACGCCCACCAGGTCGCCGACTTTATGCGCGGTGACGTTGGCGCCGACGGCGGTGACCTTGCCGACGATCTCGTGGCCCGGCATCAGTGGGTACACGGCGATGCCCCATTCGTTGCGCGCCTGGTGGATGTCGGAGTGGCACACGCCGCAGTAGAGGATCTCGATGGCCACGTCATCCACGCGCGGGCTGCGGCGCTGGAAGGACATGGGGGCGAGGGGAGTGGTGGCCGACTGAGCGGCATAACCGATGGCGGTGTACATGGTGGAACCTCGCAAAAGCGTTGGAAAGTGAGGCGGGCCATTTTCCGCGCCGGTCCCGGATGCGGCCATGGTGATTGCTCCGAGTCTCATGCCTATTCGTCCGGGAGTGCCCTGTGTTTGGGTTTTTGTGTCGCCGGACCTGCGATGATGCTCTCATCCCTTTTCAGCGAAGTTTTTTGCCATGTTGTTGACCCGCCATCTTGATGCCAACGCCCCGCTGGTTGCCCTGATTGAGGGGCTGACGCCCCGTGACGGTTTCTCGCCGACACACTTGCCCGGTGTGCAGGTATTGCGTGCCAGTTGCGACGTGGCACGCGGGCCGCAGATCTATGAGCCGAGCCTGATGTTTGTCGCCCAAGGCAGCAAAGTCGCCTACCTGGGCCCGCGTACGCTGGAGTATGGCGCCGGGCACTACCTGATCCAGGCGATGCCGGTGCCGTTCGAGTGCGAGACGTTTGCCATGGCGCCGGATGCGCCGCTGCTGGGCGTGACGGTGGGCATTGATCGCGTGGTGCTGGGCGAGTTGGTGATGGCCATGGGCATTCAGGCCGGGCCGCCGCCGACGGCGCAGACGCTGGAGTCGATGAGCTCGGTGGTGCTCGATGATGCGATGCGCGGGTGTGTCGAGCGGTTGTTGCAGTGCCTGCACGATCCGCTGGAAAGCCGGATCATGGGCCCGGCACGCGTACGGGAATTACTCTTCACCGCATTGCGTGGGCCACAGGCGGATGTGTTGCGGGCGTTGGTGGAACAGCAGGGGCAGTTTTCGCGGATTGCGACGGCGTTGAATCACCTGCATGCCCATTATGCCGAGCCGCTGAATATCGAGACGCTGGCGGGGTATGCGCACATGAGTGCGTCGACTTTTCATGAGCACTTCAAGCGCTGCACGCTGTTGTCGCCGGTGCAATATCTGAAGCGTCTGCGGTTGCTCAAAGCCCAGCAGTTGCTGTTGGTGGAAGGCATGGGGGTGGCACAGGCGGCGCATAACGTGGGGTATCAGAGTACGTCGCAATTCAGTCGCGAGTACAAGCGCTACTTCGAGCGCAACCCCGGCGAAGAGCGGGCTGCATAGTCATTCCAGGCAAAACACATATCCAAATGTGGGAGGGGGCTTGCTCCCGATGGCGGTGTATCCGTCAGCAAATCTGTAGCTGACCCACCGCTATCGGGAGCAAGCCCCCTCCCACATTTGACCGGGTTTCACCCGTAAAAAGGCTTACATATTCGGGTAAGTCGGCCCACCCGCACCTTCCGGCGTGACCCAGGTGATGTTCTGCGAAGGGTCCTTGATGTCACAGGTCTTGCAGTGCACGCAGTTCTGGGCGTTGATCTGGAAGCGCTTCTCGCCATCTTCTTTCGTGATCACTTCATACACGCCGGCCGGGCAGTAGCGCTGCGCCGGTTCATCGTAGAGCGGCAGGTTGGTGCCGATCGGGATGCTCGCGTCTTTGAGCTTCAAGTGGCACGGTTGCTCTTCTTCGTGGTTGGTACCGGAGATGAACACCGAGCTCAGCTTGTCGAAGCTCAGCTTGCCGTCGGGTTTGGGGTAGTCGATCTTCTTGCTGTCTTTGGCCAGCTTGAGGCAGGCGTAGTCCGGCTTGGTGTCGTGCAGGGTGAACGGCATCTTGCCGCCCAGGATGTTCTGGTCGAACCAATTGAAGCCGGCGCCGATGATCGGGCCGAACTTGTGCATCGCCGGGCCGAAGTTGCGGCTGGCGAACAGTTCTTCGTAGAGCCAGCTAGACTTGAAGCTGTCGACGTAAGCGGTCAGTTCATCACCGCCTTCGGACTCGGCAAACAGGCGGTCGGCCACGGCGTCGGCGGCGAGCATGCCGGACTTCATCGCGGTGTGGCTGCCTTTGATCTTGGCGAAGTTCAGCGTGCCCAGATCGCAACCGATCAGCGCGCCACCCTTGAAGACCATCTTCGGCAGCGAGTTCAGGCCGCCTTTGCAGATGGCACGGGCGCCGTAGCTGATGCGCTTGCCGCCTTCGAGGTACTGGGCCAACACCGGGTGGTGCTTGAGGCGCTGGAACTCATCGAAAGGCGAGAGGAAGGTGTTGCTGTAGGACAGGTCGACGATCAGGCCGACGACCACCTGGTTGTTTTCCAGGTGATACAGGAACGAGCCGCCGGTGTTCTCGGCGCTCATGATGTCCAGCGGCCAACCGGCGGTGTGCACCACCAGGCCTGGCTGGTGCTTGGCCGGGTCGATTTCCCAGATTTCCTTCAAGCCGATGCCGTAATGCTGGGCGTCGGCGTCGCTGTCCAGGTTGAAGCGCTGGATCAGTTGCTTGCCGATGTGGCCACGGCAACCTTCGGCGAACAGCGTGTACTTGCCACGCAGTTCCATGCCTGGGGTGTAGACGCCTTCTTTGGGGTTGCCTTCACGGTCGACGCCGAGGTCACCGGTGATGATCCCACGGACCACGCCGTTTTCGTCGAACAGCGCTTCCTGGGCGGCGAAGCCTGGGTAGACTTCCACGCCGAGGTTCTCGGCCTGTTGGGCGAGCCAGCGGCACAGGTTGCCCAGGGAGATAATGTAGTTGCCTTCGTTGTGCATGGTCTTGGGCACAAAGAAGTCGGGAACCTTGGTGGAGGCTTCGGGGCTGCGCAGTACATAGATGTCATCGCGCACCACGGGGGTGTTGAGCGGGGCGCCGAGTGCTTTCCAGTCCGGGAACAGTTCGTTCAGGGCACGTGGTTCGAACACGGCACCGGACAGGATATGTGCGCCGACTTCGGAGCCTTTCTCGACCACGCAGACGCTGATTTCCTTACCGGCTTCGGCGGCCTTCTGCTTCAGTCGGCAGGCGGCAGACAGGCCCGCCGGGCCAGCGCCGACGATGACCACGTCGAATTCCATGTATTCGCGTTCCACAGGCTATCTCCTACTCAAGGCTCAACAGGCTTTTTTTCTAATGGGTGGAGGTTCGGTGTCGTGTCCGTCATCACTGCGCCAAATGGCAGGGGATGACCCACCTTTCTCTCTAGGTGGCGCATTATATCTACACCACTGCCAGCGTCCAATACAAACGTTTGTTTGAATTGCCCACAGGCTAGGTAAATCAAAGAGGCGCGGCTTATGACTGGCTATTTTGCCGTATTGACCAGAATAGGCGTTCCGGTCAATATACGGTCGGTTTTGCGCTTACCGTAGGCAGACAGCAGGTTTCAAGAGCACGTCCAAAAGCACGACAGGTGACGCGCGCCCAAACGATGGCGCGCAGTTTACACGCTGCGATAAAGAATGACCTCTCAGTCACCACTGACGAACGGTCATCATTTCCCGTGAGCAAGGTCATCCGCCGACGTTTTTGGAGGTGCCCTTGTGTGCCGATGAGCATCAACCGCCAGGTTCGCCTAGGCGACTTTCTTTTCACCGGAGAGTAACGAGGAATCCATGAAGGTTCTTGTAGCTGTCAAACGCGTTGTCGATTACAACGTGAAAGTTCGCGTCAAGGCGGACAATTCCGGCGTCGACCTCGCTAACGTCAAGATGTCGATGAACCCGTTCTGCGAAATCGCCGTGGAAGAAGCCGTACGCCTGAAAGAGAAAGGCGTGGCGACTGAAATCGTCGTGGTTTCCATCGGCCCGACCACTGCTCAAGAGCAGCTGCGTACCGCCCTGGCGCTGGGCGCCGACCGCGCTATTCTGGTCGAGTCCGCTGAAGAGCTGACCTCCCTGGCCGTGGCCAAGCTGCTCAAAGCTGTTGTCGACAAGGAACAGCCTCAACTGGTGATCCTCGGCAAACAAGCCATCGACAGCGACAACAACCAGACGGGCCAGATGCTGGCTGCACTGACCGGTTACGGCCAGGGCACCTTTGCTTCGAAAGTTGAAGTGAACGGCGACAGCGTAGCGGTGACCCGTGAAATCGACGGCGGCGCGCAGACGGTTTCGCTGAAACTGCCGGCCATCGTCACCACCGACCTGCGTTTGAACGAGCCGCGTTATGCGTCCCTGCCAAACATCATGAAAGCCAAGAAGAAGCCTCTTGAAGTGCTGACTCCGGATGCTTTGGGCGTTTCCACCGCCTCCACCAACAAGACCGTCAAGGTTGAAGCACCGGCTGCACGCAGCGCGGGCATCAAGGTCAAGTCGGTGGCTGAACTGGTCGAGAAACTGAAAAACGAAGCGAAGGTAATCTAACCATGACTATCTTGGTAATCGCAGAACACGACAACAAGGTTGTGGCCCCGGCCACCCTGAACACTGTCGCCGCCGCCGCCAAAATCGGTGGTGATATCCACGTCCTGGTCGCCGGCCAAAACGTTGGCGCCGTGGCTGAAGCCGCTGCAAAAATCGCTGGCGTGAGCAAAGTACTGGTCGCCGACAACGCGGCCTATGCTCATCAACTGCCGGAAAACGTCGCCCCGCTGGTTGCAGAGCTGGGCGCTGGCTACAGCCACATCCTGGCTGCCGCCACCTCCAACGGCAAAAACATCCTGCCACGCGTTGCCGCGCAGCTGGACGTTGACCAGATCTCCGAGATCATCTCGGTCGAAAGCGCCGACACCTTCAAGCGCCCGATCTACGCCGGTAACGCCATCGCCACCGTTCAATCGAACGCTTCGGTCAAAGTCATCACCGTCCGCGCCACCGGTTTCGACCCGGTTGCCGCTGAAGGTGGTTCGGCTGCCGTTGAAGCTGTTGCGGCTGCCCACGATGCGGGTACATCCAGCTTTGTTGGCGAAGAGCTGGCCAAGTCGGATCGTCCTGAGCTGACCGCTGCCAAGATCGTCGTTTCCGGCGGTCGCGGCATGCAGAACGGTGACAACTTCAAGCACCTGTACGCCCTGGCCGACAAGCTGGGCGCTGCGGTCGGCGCTTCCCGCGCGGCCGTCGACGCAGGTTTTGTACCGAACGACATGCAGGTCGGCCAGACCGGCAAGATCGTCGCGCCACAGCTGTACATCGCCGTCGGTATCTCCGGCGCGATCCAGCACTTGGCCGGTATGAAAGACTCCAAAGTGATCGTTGCGATCAACAAGGACGAAGAAGCACCGATCTTCCAGGTGGCTGATTACGGCCTGGTGGCGGACTTGTTCGAAGCCGTACCCGAGTTGGAGAAGCTGGTCTAATCCAGTCGCTTCACTTATAAAGAGCCCGGTCCTTGTGACCGGGCTTTTTTTTGACTTGCTGGAGACACTCGCCATGGAACTGCGCCCCTGGGCCGTACTGCTGGGCCTCACACTGCTGCCGAGCCTGACGCTGGCCGCCGGCAAATGCGACCGCCTGGTGATCACCGGCAGCCCGGACGCACCGCCTTTGCTCTGGCGCGACCCGCAAGACCCCACGCACCTGATCGGCGCCACCGCTGATGTGTTGCAGCAAGTGGCCAAGGACCTCGGGTTGAAAATCGACCTGCTCTACGGCGGCAAACGCTCCCTGGCCCTGGATGAAGTGCGCAGCGGGCGAATGGATATCCTGGCCGATGCGCCGCTGAACCTGGGCGAACTGGAAACCCTCGACTACATTCACCCGGCGCTGGTGCAGCTCGACTACCTGGTCTGGACGCGCAAGGATTCGGCGCTGGCGTACACCACGGCGGCCGACCTGCACGGGCACAAAGGTGCAGTGTCGGAGCGTGCACGCTTGAGCGCCGACTTTGAGACCTTCGCCGGCCAGCAACTGAGCCTGCAGCGCTTGCCTTCACTGACGCCGGCGTTCCAGAAGCTGCTGCTGGGGGAAGTGGACTATGTGCTGGCGAGCCGTTATTCCGGCATGGCCATGGCGCAGAGCCTGGGCATGAGCAATGACCTGATCGCCCGCGACGTGCCCATCGATCAGCCGGGCCTGTACCTGGCGATTTCCCACAACTCGGCCTGCAATGATCCGTGGTTACGCGGACAGCTCGCTAAAAAGATGACAGAATTGCCCGCGTCCGGTGTGGCGGAAACCGCGCTGCAGCGCAATCTGGAGCGCTGGAAAGCACAATTGCAGCAACCCGTCGGCACCCCAACAAAGTAGGGATTTTCAGTGACTCTTCGACCTCTTTTCGCGGCCCTCGCCGTTGTCGCTCTGGCGGGATGTGCAGCCGATCCTGCGCCGAATGAACAAATACGCCTCACCCAGCAAGCCTTGGAACAAGCCGGCGCCGTGGGTGCCAGTGCCGATGAATCACCCGAACTGAAACTGGCCGAAGACAAATTCGCCCAGGCCAAGGCCGACATGGCCGATCAATCCTACAAGGACGCACGCATGCAGGCCGAACAGGCCGAGCTGGACGCGCGCCTGGCCGAAGCCCAAGTGCTGACCCGCAAGAGCCAGGAACAACTGAACGTGCTTAACACCCGCATCACCCGTCTGCGCAAGCAATTGCAACTGGGGGAGGCCCAATGAGCCCGATGATCCGTGGTTTGGGCTGTGCCGTGTTGTTGGGCAGTGCGGTGCTGGGCGGTTGCGCCAGCCACCCCAATGGCGAGCAGGCCTTGCAGCAGGCGGGCAGTGACTTCCAGAAGGTCAAGGAAGACGCCAATGTGTTACGCATCGCGCCCAAGGATGTGATCCGTGCCGGCGAGTCCCTGGCCCGCGCCGATCGCTTGTCCAGCTACTGGGGCAGCGGCGCCGACGTGGTGCATTACGCCTACCTGAGCCAGCGCTACAGCGCCATTGCGCGCGAACACACCGAACAGGCGCTCAACGAAGAGCGCGGCGCCAAGCTCGAGCTGGAACGCCAGCGCCTGCAACTGGCGCTGCGTGAAAGCAAGCTGATCAGCGTGCAGCAGCAAGGTAAGTGGCTTGAAGAACAGATCGCCAGCCTGGCCACCACCCAGACCGATCGCGGCCTGGTGATGACCCTGGGTGACGTGCTGTTCGACACCGGTGAGGCGGAGCTGAAAAACTCGGCCAACCGCACTGTGCTGAAAATCGTACAGTTCCTGCAACTGAACCCCAAGCGTGTGGTGCGCATCGAGGGGTATGCCGACAACACCGGCGGTGAGCGGGAAAACCTCAAACTGTCCCGCGACCGCGCACAGTCGGTGGCCGATGTACTGGTAGACCTGGGGATCGACGAAAAACGCATCCAGGTCGAGGGTTATGGCGACCAGTACCCGGTCGAAGCGAATGCCTCCGAGCGGGGCAGGGCGCAGAACCGTCGGGTGGAAATTGTGTTCTCCGACGCTAAAGGCCAGTTGGGCGCCGCCCGCTAGAAGCCTGGCGCAGATCAAAAATGTGGGAGGGGGTAAAACCCCCTCCCACATTTTTTATGTGCACCTGAAATCCCAGTCACCCGCCCTACAGTTTTTACTGTCACTCCCGCCCGCGCTCGACTATTGTGGCAACTGTCCCCGTACACTTCTAAACTGTGCCGGTATGTTTCACACAAAAATAAAATACCCGTGAAATCGAGTGCTGCGTCATGACCAATCTGTTGCTTTACCAACGTATCGCCCAGCAACTGGCTGAGGATATCCGGCGCGGTGTCTATCAACCGGGGGAGCGCGTGCCTTCGGTGCGCAAGATGAGCTCCCAGCTCAACGTGAGCCACGCCACGGTGTTGCAGGCCTACGCCAACCTGGAAGACCAGGGGCTGATCCGGGCACGTCCGCAGTCCGGTTATTACGTGCATCAGACACCCGCGCTCACGGCCCCCACGCCGGACATCGCGCGGGTCGAGCGGCCGGGGTTGGTCACCCGCAGCAGCATCATTCAGCAAGTGTTGGGCGAATCCCGCCGCGAAGGGGTGTTCCCGTTGGGTGCCGCGGTGCCGAGCGTGGATTACCTGCCGGTACGGGCATTGCACCAGCAGTTGGCCAAGGTCACGCGCTTTCAGAGCCCTCGGGCCTTCAGCTATATGTTCAGCCCCGGTTTCGAACCGCTGCGCCGTCAGGTGGCGATCCGCATGCGCGATGCGGGTGTGGTGGTGGATCCTTCCGAAGTGGTGATCACCCACGGTTGCGTCGATGCCTTACAGATGTCACTGCGGGTGTTGACGCGCCCGGGCGACCTGATTGCCGCTGAGTCGCCGACGTATTACGGCCTGCTGCAGTTGGCCGATCTGCTGGGCCTCAAAGTCATCGAGATTCCCAGCGACCCGTCTACCGGCATGAGCCTGGAAGCCCTGCAACTGGCGGCGAACCAATGGTCGATCAAGGCGCTGGTATTGACCACGCGCCTGAGCAACCCGCTCGGCGGCACCATGCCCGAAGAACGGCAAAAACAGTTACTGCGCCTGGGCTCGGATTTCGATATCCAGATTGTCGAGGACGATATCTACGGCGAACTGATGTTCGAGCTCGGCCGCACCAAGGCCCTGAAAGCCTATGACCGCCTGGACCGGGTGATCTATTGCTCGAGTTTTTCCAAGACATTGTCTCCCGGCGTGCGCATCGGCTGGATGATCGCCGGCAAGTACCAGCAGGAAATCCAGCGCCTGCAGATGTTCAGCACCCACTCCGCATGCAGTGTCACGCAGATGGGCGTTGCCGCTTATCTTGAGAATGGCGGCTACGACCGGCACCTGCGCTACATCCGTCAGGAATACCGCAAGAACCTCAGCGCTTTCCAACTGGCGGTGCAGCAGTATTTCCCCGAAGGCACGCAGATGACTCGCCCGACCGGCGGTTTTATCCTGTGGGTCAGTTTGCCCGGACGGGTCAATACCCAGGAACTGCACGTGCGTGCCCTGCAACAGGGCATCAGCATTGCGCCAGGGTTGATTTTCAGCAACACAGAACAGTTCAACCACTGCATTCGCCTTAACTGCGGTACGCCGTGGAACCGCGAGGCAGAGCGGGCGCTGATGACCCTGGGGATGCTGGCCAGCCAGTTATGCCAGGAAACTGCAGCCGGCCTCTGAGGCGCAAAAAAGGGACAACTCCGACAGTGGGCTGATCACCACGCTTGTCATGCCGTGCACAACAAGCGAGCATATGGCCCTCTGCCGTTAATGCTGTAGGCAATATGACTCAGATTTTTCGCGCTGTTCTGGTAATTGGCCTGTTAAGCCTGTGCAACGTCAGCACAGCGCTGGCGGCGGCCCCTGTGAGCGAAACCAAGCCTGCTGCCAGCTCTGAACAGAAGACCCTTGCGAAAAAACCGGCGCCGGCCAAAAAAGCGCCCGCTGCGAAGAAGAACGCGGCCACTGCCAAAAAACGTGCTGCGAGCAAATCCAAGGCCTCCCGTGAAGTGGCCCAGACGCAATTGCCCCCTGCACAGTTGGACCTGTCACTGCCTTCGGACATGGTCAGGCACTTGCAGCCCATCGGTACCATGCCCAAGCCCAAGAGCGTGCCCCTGCTGCCGCCGATGTTCGGCGAGAAGCCCACCGACAACAGTGCATTCCAGATCAACGGCCGCCTGCTCAGCAATGAGATGAGGCTGCAATTGCGCAATGAAGAGCGGCGCGATGTGGAAGGTGCAGCGCTGGATTTCGAATTCAAGCAGTAAACTTTTCCCCCAGACGTGACGTGTCCCTTCGACCATCTGTCGCAGACTGGTCAGTCACTTTTGTTTTCTGCGAAAAACCCCTGTTAGACCATTTTAAAACGGCTGTTTTAGGGCGTACTCTAGCCCGGCCATCCACATTGAGTCGTCGAGGACCTGCTGGTCATGAATTGCCGTGAAGGCTGTGGCGCTTGCTGCATCGCCCCCTCCATCAGTTCGCCATTACCGGGCATGCCACAAGGCAAACCGGCCGGCGAACGCTGCCTGCACCTGTCGGTCGAACAGCTATGCCTGCTGTTCGGGCAACCGGAGCGACCGGCGGTGTGCAGCGATTTCAAGGCGGATATTGAGGTCTGCGGCACCGACCAGGCCGATGCGATTCGCTTGATCGGCTGGTGGGAGCAGATGACGGCGGCTTGATGGGCTTTACTATCGGAACTTTTTTCGGAACTTCGACAATAAGGAATACAACAATGGGTTCGCTGAAACGAATGGCTGTGCTGTGCGGTTTTACGGTGTTGTTTGCTGCCACTGCCCAGGCTGAGGATTGGCAAGTCGCCAAGGATGAAGACGGTATCAAGGTGTCCCTGAGCGAAGTGGCCGGCTCCAAGTACAAGGCGTATCGCGGTGTGACCACGATCAAGGCGCCTTTGGCAAAAATCGTCGCCTTGCAGGAAGACGTGGCCGGTGCCTGTAAATGGATTCACGAGTGCAAGTCCCAGAAGCTGGTCGATAAGAAAGGTGACGAGAGCTGGACCTACACCCAATTCAAAGCCCCGTTCCCCGTGACCGATCGCGATTCCTACCTGCATATCACCACGACCAAGGCCGCCGACGGCACGCTGACGCGTAAACTCGAAGGTGTCCCGACCTACAAGCCTGAAGAAAAAGGCTACGTCCGCGTGGCTCAGGTCGACGGTTTCTGGAAACTGGTGCCAAAGGGCGACAACCAGACCGAAGTCACTTACCAGGTGCACACCGAACCAGGTGGCAGCGTGCCTTCGTGGTTGGCCAACAAATTTGTGGTGGACGCGCCGTTCAACACCTTGAAAGCCTTGAAAGAACACGCTGAAAAATAAGCGCAGTTGATCGGGTGTCTCCGACCTTGGGTGGAACGTTTGCCAAGCCCCCAAGGTCCAGATAGAGGTAAGCCCACACACGGGTTTTATCGAGGAGGCACCGATGCAAAAGTGGCAGATTACCTTCGTTGATGATCACGGCGTGCAGTCCGTTGAACAGTTCACCTGTGACCAGAAGCCCAGCCTCGAAGATGCGGCACACATGATTCGCAACAAACTGGTGCCCGTTGCCGCCGAACTGGACCTCAACGACCTGGAGGGCCGCAAGCCCGAGCCTACGGTCAAGATCCTCAAAGACCAGAACAGTATCCAGATCCTCGACATCTCTCCTGCCGCCTGAATATTCCCTGTCCACCCTTAAAGCGCCTCTGGTGGAGGTGATAGCTTCGCGCTACTCTGCAAATGAGATCAGCGAATGAATCGCTAAGGTCTGGTCTTGTCAGCTACATGCTTGTTTTCCAGCGGTGATGTTACTGCCGTAGTCCCCACGCCAGTACGGCGTGGGCTTCGGGAAGCACGGAAAGTCTATCCATCAATTTGAGGAGCACTTTTCATGAGCACAGCCTATCAAGAAGACATCAGCACCAACGTTCTGCGCCGCATGAAAGAGGGCGGCTTCGACTTTTCGCGTTTTCACCCCATTGAGTTCTACGCCATTTTCCCGGATGAGGAACGGGCGCGCAGGGCTGCGGGTGAGTTTCGCGGGGAATCCCTGAATGCCCAGGTCAGTGCGCGCGACGATGGCGCCTGGTACCTGGAACTGAGCAAAATCATGTTCGCTACCTACGACGGCATAGGAGACTTCGAGCAAGACTTTGAGGCGGTGGTCGAGCCGCTGGGCGGGATCATCGAGGGATGGGGCGTGAAGCAGGAGGTGCGTGGGTTACCCATGTAGCAGTTAGCAGTATGAGAACCACAGCGTATCGGCTGACCTTTGGGTCGGCCGATTTTGTTTGTGCTGTAGGAAAACTACTCGGAACTTGTAGCCCACTTTTCTGCACCAAAAAAAAGCCACCCAGAGAGGGTGGCCTAAAGGGAAGAGCGGTGGGCTGAACCTGTAGGACGCATCCTGTTCAGCAGATGGTTGTGATTATCCGCAGGCTTGGCCGGGCAGTGAAATCAACTCTGGCTATGCTGTTGATAGTCAAAGCCCGCGTTGCGATGAAGCGTGGGGCTGTGCACCGGGCATTCTGCGCACCAGGACGGTGCGGTCAGATTTTTATGTTTATTTAACTCACTGATTTTTAAGTGTTTATGCCGCTGGCACGGGCCTTGCGATGGTTCTTGCGTCCGGGTGACAAGGAGTTCGGCATGATCCGCACTTATTACGATGAGATGTACGATGGGGCAGGGCAGGTCCGGCCTCATTACCGCGAGTTCGCCCGCTGGTTGGCCGACACGCCTGCTGAACTGCTGGCGCAACGCCGGCGCGAAGCCGATTTGCTGTTCCACCGCGCCGGGATCACCTTCACGCTCTACGGGGACGAGCAGGGTACCGAGCGCCTGATCCCCTTTGACACCATCCCACGCAGCATCCCTGCCAGCGAATGGCGGATTGTCGAGCGCGGCTGCATCCAGCGGGTCAAGGCGCTCAATATGTTTCTCGCCGACCTGTATCACGAACAACGCATCATCAAGGCCGGGATCATCCCTGCCGAACAGGTGCTGGCCAACGAGCAATACCAACTGGCCATGCAAGGCCTGGACCTGCACCGCGACCTGTATGCCCACATCTCCGGGGTCGACCTCGTCCGCGATGGCGACGGCACGTACTACGTGTTGGAAGACAACCTGCGTACACCGAGCGGCGTCAGCTACATGCTCGAAGACCGCAAGATGATGATGCGCCTGTTCCCCGAACTGTTCGCCGCCCAACGCATCGCGCCCATCGATCACTACCCCAACCTGCTGCTGGATACCCTGAAAAGCTCCAGCCCCCTGGACAACCCCAGCGTGGTGGTATTGACCCCGGGCCGCTTCAACAGCGCGTTCTTTGAACATGCCTTTCTGGCCCGTGAAATGGGCGTGGAACTGGTGGAAGGCGCCGACCTGTTCGTGCGCGATGACCGCGTCTTCATGCGCACCACCGATGGCCCCAAGGCCGTGGACGTGATCTACCGTCGCCTTGATGACGCCTTCCTCGACCCCTTGGCCTTCAACCCGGACTCCATGCTCGGCGTGCCCGGCCTGCTCGCGGCCTACCGCTCCGGCAATGTGGTGCTGGCCAATGCCATCGGCACCGGGGTGGCGGATGACAAGTCGGTGTACCCCTTCGTCACCGAGATGATCCGTTTTTACCTGGATGAAGAACCGATCCTGAAGAATGTTCCGACCTTCCAGTGCCGTAAGCCCGACGAACTTTCCCATGTATTGGCCAACCTGCCCGACCTGGTCGTGAAGGAAACCCAAGGCTCCGGCGGCTACGGCATGCTGGTGGGCCCGGCGTCCACCGCAGCGGAAATCGAAGCCTTCCGTGCCCGTATCAAGGCCAAGCCCCACGCCTATATCGCCCAGCCGACCCTGTGTTTATCCACCTGCCCGACGTTTGTTGAAAACGGCATTGCGCCCCGTCATATCGACCTGCGCCCGTTCGTGTTGTCCGGCAAGGAAACCCGTGTGGTCCCCGGCGGCTTGACCCGCGTTGCATTGCGCGAAGGCTCGCTGGTGGTCAACTCGTCCCAGGGTGGCGGCACCAAAGACACGTGGGTGGTCGAGGACTGATGCCATGTTGAGTAGAACTGCCTCGGATTTGTACTGGATGTCGCGCTACCTTGAACGCGCGGAGAACCTCGCGCGCATGCTCGACGTCAGCTATTCGCTGTCGCTGATGCCCCAGGATGGGCGCGGTGATGGCCTGCATGAACTGGCCATGCCGCTGTTGATCACCGGCACCCTGGAGGATTACCACGCACGTCACGGTGAATTGCACGCTGAACGCCTGCTGCACTTCTTTGCTCTGGATGCGGCCAACCCGGCCAGTATCTACAGTTGTCTTGGCGCTGCACGGGCCAGCGCCCATGCGGTGCGTGGGCGAATTACCGCCGACATGTGGGAAAACATCAACGCTACCTGGTTGGATATCCGTGATATCGCCCATCAGGGCCTGAGCCGTTATGGCATGAGTCGGTTCTGTGAGTGGGTCAAGGAGCGTTCCCATCTGTTCCGGGGCGCCACCTACGGCACCATCATGCGCAACGATGCCTTCCGCTTTATTCGCCTCGGCACGTTTATCGAACGCGCCGACAACACGCTGCGCTTGCTGGACGCACGCTATGAAATGGCCGGTGACCGGGCCGAAGCCGTCACCGATGGCACTGCGCATGCCTACTATCAATGGAGTGCCTTGCTGCGGGCCTTGTCGTCGTTCGAGGCCTACACTGAGATTTATCGCGATGCGCCCGGCGCCCGGCAAGTCGCTGAGTTGCTGCTGCTGCGCGCCGATGTGCCGCGCTCACTGCGTGCCTGCAGCGAAGAGATTGACCAGATCCTGGCCAGCCTGCCCGGCATCAACGGCCGCCCGGCCCAGCGCCTGGCCGCCGAGATGGATGCGCGCCTGCGCTTTACCGCCATTGATGAAATCCTTGAGGAAGGCCTGCATGCCTGGCTGACCGACTTTATCCCCTTGGTCCGCCAATTGGGCGACGCCATCTACAGTTCCTACCTGGAGGCCGCATGAGACTCTCCATCAGCCACGAAACCACCTACCACTACGAAGACCAGGTGCGCGCCAGCATCCAGTACCTGCGCCTGACGCCCCATGACAGCGAGCGCCAGCATGTGCTCAGTTGGCAACTCGACCTCCCGCGTCCGGTGCGTGCCCAGGTGGACCCGTTCGGCAACATCCTGCATGTGCTGACCCTGGATGAACCCCACGACGCCATCATCATCGGTGCGCGTGGCCAAGTGGACATCGACGAACTGCGCGAGGCCGAGCACGAGAGCCAATCGGCATTCCCGTTCCTGCGCTGCACCCGCTTGACCGAGCCCGATGAAGCGCTGCGCGGCTTTGCCGACCAGCATTGCCATCAACGTCGCGATCGCACGGCGTTGATCGACCTGATGCATGCACTTAACCAAGCGATGGTCTACACGCCGGGCGCGACCGAAGTCGACACCTGCGCCGCCCAGGCCTTCGCCGGCCGTGCGGGCGTGTGCCAGGACCACACTCACGCGTTTTTGGCCTGCGCACGCAGCCTGGGGATCCCTGCGCGGTATGTGTCGGGGTATTTGTATTCCGAGGACAGCACGCACCTTGCAAGCCATGCCTGGGCCGAAGCCTGGCTGGATGACGCTTGGTACAGCTTTGACGTGACCAACCAGCTGGCCCGCCCGGAGCGGCATTTGAAACTGGCGGTAGGGTTGGATTACCTGGATGCCTGCCCGGTGCGCGGCATGCGTCGCGGCGGCGGTCATGAGCAGATGCACGCGAAGGTGTTCGTGGCGCCGACGCCGGTGATTTCCGTCCAGCAGCAATAGCGTGATCGTGGGTCTGCCAGCGGTTTTGTGGCTTGTAGTGAGCGGGCTTGCCCCGCGCTGGGCTGCGAAGCGGCCCTAATCAAGCAGAATGCGGTGCATCAGGTATTGCCGAGGCGCCTGGATCAGGGCTGCTTCGCCGCCCAGCGCGGGGCAAGCCCGCTCACTACAAGGGCTGTTTGCGCGCGGCCATGTGCTTTAGATACTCAACCAATAAATCCAGCTCATTGTCCGGCAACACGCTGGCGGCGAATGCCGGCATCTTCGCCTGTGGCCAATGCCGCAGGCTCTGCGGGTCACGGATATAGCGCTTGAGGAAATAACCGCCAAAATACTCGGTGGGGTTATAGGGGACATTCAGGTCCGGCCCCACCTGTGCATCACCGGCGCCATTGAGGCGGTGACAGGCCAGGCAGTTTTTCTGGAACAGCGCAAAGCCCTGGTTGATCGGGTCATTGGCCGCCAGCGTCGGGTCGGGCAACAACGCCGGAAAACGCTCCGCCACGGTCTTCAACTGCTTTATCCCGGAGATCTGGAACGGCCACTGCTCCGGGCTGATAGACCCGGCCTGTGGGTCGGTCCACACCAGGTAGAACGGTCCGGCACTTGGTTTGCCATCCGCCAGTGCGGGCCATGGCTGGGCGGGGTCCTCCACCGCGAGCCAGGCGCGTGCACCGTGGTTTTCCAGCAGCGGCGCAGCCGTGAGTTCGGCGGCGAATCCATCGAGGGCAACGGCTTGCAGGTGGCTCTCAGGTTTCAAACCCGGTAGGAGCACCGCCAGCGGCACTGCACGATAGGTCATGGTGCGCTTGTAGGACACGTCATCAACGATCTGCACCGTTTGCGCTTGCGGGTGCTTGAGCAGGTCGGCGGTCTGCCAGGTCTTGCGGGTGTGGTCGAGTTCGACGGTCAATTGCGCGGCTGAAGCGGGAAGGCCGATCAGCAAGGCGAGGAGGGCAAGGATAGCTTTCAAGATGCAGGCTCGAATCAACGTGGCGATTGGACTCACGATACCGGAAATCGGCGCGCAAAAAGACAGCCCCTGCAGGACCGCTATGCGCAATGTCCCGGCAGGCGCTGCCAAAAGCTGCAAACCCTGTGCTGTGATTGCACGGAATGGGGCCGTGGAGGGGTCACCCAATAACCTTGGTTAAGTTGGGCAAGATCAAAATCAGTGTGGTGGCGAACAGAATGAGTCCCGCCTGACGTACTTTCGAATGTTTAAACATGGCTGACTGCCTTTTGTTGTTATTCCTGAGCGTCAAATACGTGCCGGTTTTATTTCAGTATGGCGAGATGACGTGTCACTTTTCTTACAGCTGCTCCAGCAAAACCCGGCAGCAACTTCTTACTGATTCAACCTTAGAGCCCTCGTTCTTCTTGGCTTAGACCCATTTCATATCAGCTAATCAGCATTTCAGCTTAAAAAGGCATGAGGCATAACGCCATCTTGGCGCCAATGCCTTGGCTAGACAGCTAAAACGATTAATCAGGTAATTACCTTAGGAGGCTACCGTTCGTCCGAGCGAGGGGGTCAACAGCAATGAGCGCATCCGTCATTGAAACCGTGTCAATCGGGCCTAAGGTAGAGGCACACCTGCACAGCGGTTCGAGGACGTCATGACCCAAGCTTTGATCTTTGATGCGATACGTACGCCCCGTGGCAAAGGCAAGTCGGACGGCGCCTTGCACAGCGTCAAGCCGGTTAACTTGGTAGCCGGTTTGCTCACCGCCCTGGCCCGACGCAGCGACCTCGACACCCAACAAGTGGACGACATCGTGCTCGGTTGCGTGACCCCGGTGGGCGACCAGGGTGCCGACATCGCCAAGACCGCCGCCCTGGTGGCCGATTGGGACGTCAGCGTCGCAGGCGTCCAGATCAACCGCTTCTGCGCTTCTGGCCTGGAAGCGGTCAACCTGGGCGCGATGAAGGTGCGCTCCGGCTTCGAAGATCTCGTGGTGGTCGGTGGCGTCGAGTCCATGTCCCGCGTGCCCATGGGCAGTGACGGTGGCGCCTGGGTGCTCGACCCGCAGACCAATCTGCACAGTCACTTCACCCCACAGGGCATCGGCGCGGACCTGATCGCTACCCTCGAAGGGTTCACCCGCGAGGACGTCGACGCCTTTGCCCTGCATTCACAACAGAAAGCGGCCAGGGCACGGGCAGACGGTTCCTTCAACACGTCGCTGATTGCGGTGCAGGACCAGAACGGCATTGTGCTGCTCGACCATGACGAATTTATTCGCGGCGACTCCACCCTCGAAGGCCTTGGCAAGCTCAAGCCCAGCTTCGAAATGATCGGGCAGATGGGCTTCGATGCCACTGCGCTGCGGGTCTACAGCCATGTGGAGCGCATCAACCACGTACACACGCCGGGCAACAGCTCCGGCATCGTCGATGGCGCCGCATTGATGTTGATCGGCTCCGAGGCCAAGGGCCGCGAACTTGGCCTGCAGCCCCGGGCGCGTATTGTCGCCACGGCGGTCACCAGCACTGACCCGACCATCATGCTCACCGGCCCCGCGCCTGCCTCGCGCAAGGCCCTGGCCAAGGCTGGATTGCGCGTTGAAGACATCGACCTGTTCGAGGTCAACGAAGCGTTTGCCTCGGTGGTGCTCAAGTTCATCAAGGACATGCGCATCGACGCGGCACGGGTCAACGTGAACGGCGGCTCTATCGCCATGGGCCATCCGCTGGGCGCCACCGGCTGCGCGATCCTCGGCACCCTGCTCGACGAACTGGAAGTGCGACAGCAGCGCTACGGCCTGGCCACGTTGTGTGTCGGCGGTGGCATGGGCATCGCCACCATTATCGAACGCCTCTGAGCCCAAGGAATCTGTCATGACCCAAGCCATTCGTTACGAAAAAGGCCAGGACGGCATTGTCGTGCTGACCCTGGACATGCCCGGCCAGAGCGCCAACACCATGAACAGCGTGTATCGCGAGGCCATGGCGGCCACGGTCGAACGCCTGGAGGCGGAAAAAGACGGCCTTGCCGGGGTGGTCATCACTTCGGCCAAGAAGACATTTTTTGCGGGTGGCGACCTGAATGAACTGATCAAGGTCGACACGGCTCACGCCAAGGAGTTTTACGACAGCGTGTTGGTGTTGAAGGCACAGCTGCGGCGCCTGGAAACCCTCGGCAAGCCCGTGGTGGCCGCCATCAATGGCGCGGCGCTGGGAGGCGGCTGGGAGATTTGCCTGGCCTGCCATTACCGTGTCGCGCTGGACGACAAATCAGTGCAGCTTGGCCTGCCGGAAGTCACCCTGGGCCTGCTGCCGGGTGGCGGTGGGGTGGTGCGCATGGTGCGTTTGCTGGGGCTGGAAAAGGCCTTGCCGTATTTGCTCGAAGGCAAGAAAGTGCGGCCGCAACAGGCATTGCAAGCCGGTCTGGTCAATGAGCTGGCGGCGGACCGCGAACAGTTGCTGGCCAAGTCACGCGCGTGGATCCTGGCCAATCCGGACGCCAAACAGCCGTGGGACAACAAAGCCTACCAGATCCCCGGCGGTACGCCGTCGAGCCCAAAAGTTGCCCAGATGCTGGCGATCGCGCCATCGATTTTGCGCAGTAAAACCCAGGGCTGTTTCCCCGCCCCGGAGAAAATCCTCTGCGCTGCCGTCGAAGGCGCGCAGGTGGACTTCGACACCGCACACCTGATCGAAACCCGTTATTTCACCGAGTTGGTGACCGGGCAGGTGGCGAAAAACATGATCGGCACTTTCTGGTTCCAGCTCAACGAGATCAATGCCGGCCGTTCACGGCCGCAAGGGTTTGCACCCTATGTCACACGTAAAGTCGGCGTTCTGGGTGCGGGGATGATGGGGGCGGGGATCGCTTATGTCAGCGCCAGCGCAGGCATCGACGTGGTACTCAAGGACGTCAACCTGGCCGCTGCCGAGAAGGGCAAGGCACATTCGGTGGCGCTGCTGGACAAGAAGGTCAGCCGTGGTCAGTTGACGGCGCAACAGCGTGAAGCCACCTTGGCGCGCATTCATCCTACGGCCTCCGATGCCGACTTGGCGGGTTGCGACCTGATCATCGAGGCGGTGTTCGAAGACCGCGAACTCAAGGCCAAGGTCTCGGCTGCTGCGCAAAGCGTGGTCGGCGCCGAGGCCGTGATCGCCTCCAACACGTCCACCTTGCCGATCAGCGGTTTGGCCACGGCGGTGCCGGATCAGGCCAAGTTCATCGGCCTGCACTTCTTCAGCCCGGTGGACAAGATGCCCTTGGTGGAAATCATCAAGGGCGCGCGCACCAGCGACGAAACCCTGGCGCGAGGTTTCGATTTCGTACTGCAAATCAAGAAAACTCCGATCGTGGTCAACGACAGTCGTGGCTTCTTCACCTCGCGGGTGTTCGGCACCTTCACCAATGAAGGCATCGCCATGCTCGGCGAAGGCGTGGCCGCGCCGATGATCGAGACCGAAGCCCGCAAGGCCGGCATGCCGGTGGGGCCGTTGGCGGTGTCGGATGAAGTCTCCCTCAGCCTGATGAGCCATATCCGACAGCAGACGTCCAAGGATCTGCAGGCAGAAGGCAAGGCCGTGCAGACACATCCGGCAACGGCGGTGATCGATCTGTTGGTCAACGAATACAAGCGCGTAGGCAAGGCGGCGGGGGGCGGTTTCTATGAATACCCCAGCGGTGGGCAAAAGTACCTGTGGCCAGAGTTGAAAAGCCGCTTTGAACGGCCCGACCAACGCATCTCGCCACAGGATGTGCGCGACCGCCTGCTGTTTATCCAGGCCATCGAGACCGTGCGCTGTGTGGAGGAGGGGGTGTTGATGTCCACGGCAGATGCGAACGTTGGGTCTATTTTCGGCATCGGTTTCGCGGCCTGGAGCGGCGGCGCTCTGCAGTTCATTAACCAATATGGGTTGAACGACTTTGTCGCCCGCGCTCGTTACCTGGCCGAGCAATATGGCGAACGGTTCGCACCGCCGACATTGTTGTTGGATAAAGCGGCACGCGGTGAAGTGTTCCGGTGATCGAGCGGGGGCTTGCCTTGAAGGGGTATTTCAAGGCAGGCTCTGGGGTGTGCAATATTCCCATCACCGTGTCAGGTATTTTTTATGTCGCTACGCGTCTGTATCCTGGAAACCGATATCCTGCGTCCAGGCTTGATCGATCAATACCAAGGGTACGGGCAGATGTTCAAGCGCCTGTTCTCCAAGCAGCCGATCCCCGCCGAGTTTGTCGTCTATAACGTGGTGAACGGTGAATACCCGTCCGACGACGAAGTGTTCGACGCGTACCTGGTGACCGGCAGCAAGGCCGATTCCTTTGGCACTGACCCGTGGATCCTGACCCTCAAGACCTATCTGCTCGAACGTTACGAGCGCGGCGACAAGCTGCTTGGTATCTGCTTCGGTCACCAATTGCTGGCGCTGCTGCTGGGCGGCAAGGCTGAACGCGCGAGCCAGGGTTGGGGCATTGGCATCCACGACTATAAGCTTGATGCCAAGGCGCCGTGGATGAGCCCTGAAGTGGAAGAACTGACGCTATTGATCAGCCATCAGGACCAGGTCACCACGCTGCCGGAAAATGCCACGGTCATTGCGTCGAGCGCTTTTTGCCCGTTCGCGGCGTACCACATCGGCGACCAGGTGCTGTGCTTCCAGGGCCACCCGGAATTTATCCACGACTATTCCCGCGAGTTGCTGGAAATTCTTCAGACAACCCTGGGCGAAAAGATCTACACAAACGGCGTGGCCAGCCTGGAGCGCGACCACCACGGGGCGACTGTGGCGGAATGGATGATGCGTTTTGTGGCGCACAAACCCGAGGCTCAGGTTTAAAGCCAGCCCGAACGCTTGAAACTCGCCCACAAGCCGGTGCAACCGGTCGCAATCAACCCGAGCACCGCAAAATAGCCGTAGTGCCATTGCAGCTCGGGCATGTTCTGGAAGTTCATCCCATAAATCCCCGCCACCGCGGTGGGGAACGCCAGGATCGCCGCCCACGCGGCGAACTTGCGCTGCACCACGCTCTGGCGTGATGCCTCGAGTAACACGCCGATTTCGATGGTCTGGCTGGCAATATCGCGCAGGGTGGTGAGGTCTTCCATCTGCCGCGTCACGTGGATCTGCACATCGCGGAAATACGGGCGCATGTTCTTGTCGATAAACGGGAAGTTGAGTTTCTGCAGCTCCTGGCTGATCTCCACCATCGGCGCCACATAGCGCTTGAGCCGCAGCACATCGCGGCGCAGGCCATGGATCTTCTGGATGTCGCGTTCACTCAGCGAACTGCACAGCACATTGCGCTCCAGCTCATCGATCTCGGCATGGATCGCTTCGCTCACCGGTTGGTAGTTTTCGGTGACAAAATCCAGCAGCGCATAGAGTACGAAATCTTCCCCATGCTCCAGCAACAGCGGCCGCGCCTCACAGCGCTGGCGCACAAAGCCGTAGGACGCGGAATGACCGTTGCGTGCGGTGATGATGTAGCCGTTGCCGGCAAAGATATGGGTCTCGATAAACTCCAGCTTGCCGTTCTCGCGCACCGGTGAATAGGTGACGATAAACAGCGCGTCGCCAAAGGTTTCCAGCTTGGGGCGGCTGTGTTTTTCCAGGGCGTCTTCGATGGCCAGTTCATGCAGGTTGAACTGGCGTTGTAGGTTGGCCAGTTCCTGTGCGTCGGGTTCTTCCAGGCCGATCCACACAAAGTGGCCGGGTTTGGCGGCCCAGGCCGCGCCTTCATCAAGGGTGATATCAGTGACTTTCTTACCGGCGCTGTAGACGGCGGCCGCAACAACTCTACCCATGGTGCTGATCACTTCTTATTGGGAGGACACGTGTTGGGCAGCTTAGCCTGAATGGCGTTCCGTCGTAGCCGTCGTTTCTGCAAGCTTTTGTAGTGAGCGAGCTTGCTCGCGCTGGGGTGCGAAGCGCCCCCCTGGCAGTCTTCAACCAGCCCGCACTTCGCGATCCATCGCCTCAATACACGCCGCCATCTGCGCATGGCAAGCCTGCATCAACGCCGGGATGTCATCCGAAGTCAGGCCAATTGTAGGAATTGGCGGCAACGAACGTATGATCACATCACCACTGTTCCAGCGATTGAGCCGCATGTGCGTGACGTAATTGCTGACGCACACCTGCACGATGGGCACCCCGGCCGCAATCGCCATATGGAACGCGCCCTTCTTGAACGGCAGCAAACCTTTGCCCAGGTTGCGTGTGCCTTCCGGAAACACCCAGATCGACGTGTCTTCGTGCTGCAAGGTGCGGGTGGTGGTAAGCATCGCGCGGCGTGCCTTGTGCGCATTGCCCCGGTCGATCAGCACATTGCCCGCCAGCCAGAACAACTGGCCGAACAGCGGCACCCATTTCAGGCTTTTCTTGGCGATACACACCGTGCGGTGGGGCACCACGTTGCCGAACACAAACAGGTCATAGTTGGACTGATGGTTGGCGATGATCACGCAGGTGCCAGGTTTGTTGCGCAGCGAGTCCACATCGGCCTTCACCTTCAGCCGCAGGATCCACATGGCCGGCAACGCGTAGAGGCGAGCACACAGGCGGCTGTTGTCCGGGTTGAACGGCCGGCACAGACCGACCAGCACACCCAGCACGCCAGCGAGCATAAAGTGCGGGCTCATCAACAACATGCGCAACAGAAAAAGCATCGACGCGGTCCATCGGGACAAAAGGTGGCGCAGTGTACGGTTGTGCACTGTATTCGGCAATTACCCCGGTAGAGGTAGGAGATAGGCGATGTTTAAGAGCATGTTTCAACATCTGCCGACACGGGCACGCTAGAGGGGCTGAAGGTGTTGCGAAAGTGTGTGTAAGAAAAAGCCCGACTCTGGGCCGGGCTTTGGCGTATCAGGCGTAGGGCTTAACTCAGAATATGCCCCTGGTCCTGAATAATGGCGTCATCCAAGGCTTCCAACAGTTCTTTGCGCACCTTCAACTTGGTGTGTTTGTGGGCGTTCATATTGAGCTTCTTCAACTGACGCGCGGCTTCCAGCGCGGCGGCATGCAACTCCTCCGGTGCCACCACCTTGTCGAGGAAGCCCGCTTGCAACGCGCCCTGCGGGTCAAACATCTCGGCATTGATCACCGAGCGGTGGAAGGCTGATTTACGCAGACGATCCCGCGCCAACTCGATACCGGCGTGGTGCATGGTCATGCCGATCGCCACCTCGTTCAGGCCAATGCTGAACGGGCCTTCCACCCCAATCCGATAATCCGCCGATAGCAGCAAAAAGGCGCCCTTGGCCACCGCATGCCCAGGGCACGCCACAATCACCGGGAACGGGTGCGACAACAAACGACGCGCCAACGTCGAACCCGACGTCACCAGGCCGATCGCCTCTTTAGGGCCGGCGGTCATCACCTTCAAATCATAACCACCCGACAGAATCCCCGGCGTGCCGGTGATCACCACCACCGCCCGGTCCTTCTCGGCCTGGTCCAGCGCTTCATTAAACGCACTGACCACCGCCGGAGAAATGGCATTCACCTTGCCGTTGCTCAAGGTCAGGGTCGCGATACCGTCTTCGAGGTGGTAGGCAATCAACTCACTCATGACGCGGTTCCTTGTAGGACTTGTTATAGAAGTATGCAGCAGACGTTACCCACCACGCCCGCCCCGGTAAAGCGCTGTGACTGACTGGCCAGTCAGGGTTTTCCCCTGCACAGGGCGCCCAAATGCCGGGGGCAGGGCGCAATCGCCGTCCCAGACACACACCGCCCATGCCTGAGAATGGCACAATCACCGCCCCTTGCCGGGCATTGAGCGGCACAACCTGCTAACCACATGAATATTCTGAAAAAAACCTTTGCCATCAGAAAGGCTTTCGACTACATTAGCGCGCCTCGACAGACTGAACTGGTTTGACGAGATACGGTGAAGTGTCCGAGTGGCTTAAGGAGCACGCCTGGAAAGTGTGTATACAAGAAATTGTATCGAGAGTTCGAATCTCTCCTTCACCGCCACATTCTTGAAAAAATCCCGCGAGTTAACCACTCTGCGGGATTTTTTTTGCCCGCGATCTCGCAGCGTACCCCCGTCTGTCCCCCGTTCGTGACAGGACTCGAGTCATCAAAAGTTGCTGAAAGTAGCGTGCTGCCTCACCTGGCATGACGCTGCGAGCGAACCGTTGCGCCTTCGATCACGTCTGTGCGAATGGCCGATGGTTGCCCGGTGTTGCTGCGTGCATAGCTGCATAACGTGATCGGCAGCTCTGCTATTTCGAGGAAAATGCCGTCCAGGGCCAGGGTGTAGCGTTCGTCGTCAATATCGCCACAGGGGGTGCTGATCGCCGAGTTCACGCTGTAGTAGTAATGCCGGCTGAAACTGCTGTGCTGGTTTTCCCAGGTGATGTGGTAGCGGTGTTTGAGCTGCGGTGCCGGGGCTGGGTTGGTCAGGAATACCGAATGGGTGAATACATTGCGCAGCAGCGGTACGGTCAGCGGTTGTTCGGCCTTTTGCACGCCGAGTATGCACAGCACATGCGACCCCAGCACTGGGCCGATGGGCAGGTTGATGTAGGCCTCGTCAGAGGCGACAGCGACCTGGTAGCCATGCGTGCGTGCGCAATCGCTGATGTCATTCACGGCCTTGAATCGGTAGAACGGTTCCTGGATCGAGAACCTCAGGTTCCACGTCGGACGGATAACTTGGTCGGCGGCGTTACGTTGTAAATGCACATAGGGTTTCAGGTTCCACGGCTCGTCCAGCGTGATTTCAACGGCCTTGAGCTGGCAGGTCAGGGTGTCGTTACGGAAAACACCGTCTACAAAGCAGTAGTACAAGTCGTTGGCGGGATAGCTGTAGTTGAATTTCGCGGCTTCGCACGCCGAGTTGTTCTGGCAGCTGTTGAGAATGTCCCTCTGAATGGCAGACGCGACCTTGCTGATGATGCTGGTGATTTCATTGGTGTTCCGGTCCAGCATTGGACTGCCGGAGCTGCCTGGGCGCAGACCATTGCAGCGGTTGCGCAAGGCGCTGGGGAACACGCCGGGATGTTCGGCAAAATTGTTGATGGTCGACTCCACGCAGGCACTCATGCGTAGTCCCTTTTTCAGAAAACCGGTTGGCGCTCCCACGTTGATCACTTCTCGATCTGTCGCCTGACGCTGAGATGCCAGCTTGAGTGGCATGATTGCGTTGGTCACCAGCACGGCCAGTGACGTATCCAGTTCGAGCACGGCCAAATCGGTACCCGCCATGCTGCTCCAGTGTGCTGTCTTGACGGCGTAGGTGACATGCCGTTCGGGCGTGTCATGAAAGTAATTGAAGGTGACATCGGCGGTGATCGCCTGACGCAGGCGCGCTGTACCGTAGCTGAAGAACACGCAGTGCCCGCTGGTCAGCACATAAGCCGGGCCGACGGCCTTACCCCGGTGATCACGAGTGTCGAGTAGAACGGCATTGCAGGTCTGGCCTAAGGCGTTTTTCAGTGATCCGATGCCGGTCCATTGCGGGTAACGGTGGTCTTTATTTTCAAGGGCCGCGGAAGGTGACTGTTCGGTAAGTCCCTCGGCCAGGTCTCTGGCGTGGCTGGGCCAGACAGTGCTGAGCAACAGGAAATACAGGAAAACGCGAGCGGTGCGAGTAAGTGACATGAGGAGCCTCGACAAGGAAGTCATTGATTGGCTGAAACTATCCAATCAGGCCAAGGCAGGAGACATACATGGCTATTGATTAACGCGCTCGAGCTCTCGGTCAGCACGTGTAGGGTTTGGCGCTTGAGCCATACGAGCGCGTATCTGACCAGTAGTCCTGGGCAATTGATCTTTAGTGCTTGCAATCGTAGGCATGATCTCTGATTTAAGTAGTCCATTTCCCAAACGCTAAAAACACCCCAGTACGCGTCTTACCTCGCTTGTAGCTCGTTCTTATAGTCGTGCGCCTCAGTCATTTGGAGGTGCACGCATGCAGGGACCTTACGCATTTATCAATGAGCGACCGCGGCCCTATCCACTGCTCAAACTCAGCCTTTCGCTGAATCCCCATACACAAACCAAATTCGACACCCTCAACCAGCACATCCGCAACACCGTTGTTTTGCCTGGGCAATTGGTGATCATCGGGGATAGCCGAACCGCCTCTTGCACCGCTGAAGAGGCATGGCTGATGCGCTCGGCGCAGAATATAAAACTTGCCCTGTTGGCGCACTCAGCAACTGATCAATTCCTGATCAAAAACTATGATCAGTTACAAGCCATCTTGTCCTATACCTCCCTCGGCATCGGAAGCGCCAGCACTGCCTGGAGCAAGCACTTGGCGCAAGTCGAGAAGACCCTTATGGACATCGACGATTTGCACAAGCAGTACTTGAGGAGGGGAACCTCGGGGGCTAGGGACGCGTTTCTGGTTAAGCGCAGAGCGCTGTTTGCGAGGCTGGATAGCCAAGTCTCGGGTATGGCGCGCTTGGGTACGGGTTTGAAAAACGAAGGGTCGATTAAAAAAATGCTCGGCATTTCCAGTAGGAGCTACTGGCACCATGGAGAGATTCGAGGGTATGAGGAACGGGTCAGGCGTGTAGCCAAGGCTTCGCAGATTTTGAAGAAGGGAACTTACATTGGTATAGCGCTGGACGTTGGTGCCACAGCGCTGGAGATAACGGAGGCGTGTTCCACTGGGCGTGAGCAAGAGTGTACGCAGGCGAAGTATGTTGAGGGAGGCAAATTGGTGCTAGGCGTTGGGGGGGCATCGCTGGGTGGAAGTATGGGGGCCTCTGTGGGAATAGGCGCCTGCATGATTGTTTTTGGCATACCTACAGCAGGCGCCGGAGCTTTGGCATGTGCCATCGTTGGCGGAGCAGCAGGCGGATTGGCCTTGGGCAAGTTAGGAAGCGAGGGTGGGGAAATTGCGGGTAAATTTCTCTATAAGACTGTGAGCGATTAAATGTACCTAGAATTTATGATGTTGTGCTCATGTGGCCTCATGTTACTCAGCATCCCGCTGACATTTTTTGTCATGTTCAAAAAGCTCGATGCAGCAGAACGCTATGTGGAACACAGTGACTATGTAATCGTCCATAGGCGGATTTTCCGTAATGCTCCATTTGAAGGCCGGCAGGTACGCGTATTTGCCATGGCTATCATTATTCTTATCCCCAAAGTACTTCAATGGAGGCGTTTGGTACGGGTTGAAGACGTTGAAAAAATCCCACGACATCTCAAGTGCTGGATGGTCATACCAACACTCGTTGCCGTCATATCCATTACGGGGATGACTATCAGTTGGATTCTTATAAAAACCTAATCTGCATGAAATACGGGCGACTCGCTGTCGCCCTCAATGCCTATGCCGATGATGCACATCCGGAAAATGCGCATGGCTATGCCTCATCGCGCTATGCACATGCACATGACTATGCGGCTCCGCCGGATCCCATTCAAAGTGATGCTCATGCTGATGGTGTTCATCATGCACATGTCGGTGCCCGTGCTCCGTCGCCTCATGCAGATGTTCATGGGCATGCCGCTCCGTCAGGTGCAGCCAAACCCCCACGGCCATCAGCGCCGACGCAATCCAGAACGCGACGGTCACCGACTCCCCGAACGCCAGCAGGGCCACCACGGCGCCCAGGAACGGCGCCGTGGAGAAGTAGGCACCGGTGCGCGCACTGCCCAGCCCACGCAGCGCCAGCACAAACATGACCAGGCTGATGCCATACCCTAGAAAACCCACCAACAAAATAGGCGCCAACTGCGCCACAGCCGGTATCTGCGCGCCTAGATAAAGCGCCAGGCTGCAATTCACCACCCCGGCAATCAGCCCTTTGGCCCCTGCGATAAACAACGCGTCCGACGCTGAAACCTTGCGCGTCAGGTTGTTATCAATCCCCCAGCACAAGCATGCCACGGCCACTGCAAACGGGCCGGTCCAGTCGTGGGTGGCGCCGCCGCCGTCGGACCATGACAACACTAAACCGCCCATGACTATCGCGATCATCCCGAGGATTAGGCGGCGGTCTGCGTTTTCTCTAAACACCACCCAGGCGATAACGGCGGTCAACACCGATTCAAGGTTAAGCATCAGGGAGGCGGTTGCGCCGGCGGTGCGGGTCAAGCCGAACATCAAGGCCACGGGCCCGAGGATGCCGCCAAAGGTGATGGCGCCGATCAGCCAGGGCCATTCGGATGCGGTCAGGCCGGTGGGTTTCCAGCCGCGATCGCGGATAAGGCGCACGCCGGCGAGACCGATGCCGCTGCCCAGATAGAGCAGGCCGGCGAGCAGTACGGGCGAGAGACCGAGGCCGAAACTTTTGGCGAGCGGGATGCTGGCGCCGAACAGGGCGGCGGCCGCGAGGGCATACAGAATACTAAGGTTCATGGGCCGTCCTCGAGAGTTCAGCCCATGATACGTCGCTTGCTCAGGTTAAATCCCGTGGGATTTACTGCGCGGTTTTCAGCTTGATCACATCACCCGAAATCTTGGTGGTATAGCCACTCAACACCCAAGCCCAGAACCAGTTTTCCTGCACTTGGGTATTGATCAGTGCGTCGCCGCCTTTTGCCTTGATGGCTGCATCCTGGGCGCGGACAAAACGGCTGTTCTGGCCGATCGGGATAACCCCGAACAACATGATGCCGGTGGCGCTGCCTTCGCCGTGTCCGAGCACGGTGTATTGGCTGCTGTCGTATTGCGGGGATTTGATGGCGGTGCCGGTGCAGCCTGCAAGCGCGAAACCGAGAACTGCTGCTGCAACCACTTTACTGACGTACTTCACTGGGTAACTCCATGGGCTGAATGTTCGAGATTCAATTCTCGAAGGCGCGCCACTCTAATACCCGTAATCCTAGAATGGAATTAGTGATTCAGAAATTTCATCTTCAAGCCTGCACGTACACCCAGGCAGCCAGCCCCTAAGCGAGTAGGTCTTCGTAAAAAGCACCATAGGGTTTGCTCGGATGGGCGATCTGGATTTCCAGGATCCACAGCCCAGCATTCGGATAGTGCTCGAAATCACCCAGGTCGCCGCCGCGATGGATGGCGTGGGGGAAGTCGCTGACGCGGTGGCCCTTGATGTTGAGGTTGAGTTGCCAGCCCATGGCCTGGGCTTGTTCTTCGGCGTAGCGGTAAAGCTCCAGGCCGACGACTTGGTCGTTTTTCCAGCGGGACTGTACGCGGTCGAAGAGTGCTTTGGCGGCATTGGCGCAGGCGTGCATGTGAGGGTCGTCGCCGATGGCGAAGGTGGCGCCGGCGTCACCTTCGTGGCCTTGCCAGACGGCGCCCATGTCGATGAAGAAGATGTCGTTGTCGCCCAGCACCGGGTCGCCGTCGGAGCGTTGTTTGAAGGTCTTGAGGGTGTTGGCGCCAAAGCGAATCAGCAATGGATGCCAGATGCGTTGCATGTCGAGGTCGGCGAGGACTTGTTTGCCGAGGTCGCGGGCTTCGGATTCGAGCATGCCCGGGCGGATGCGTTGGGAGAGTTGTTCAATGGCCTGCCAGGTCATGGCTTGGGCGTAACGCATGGATTCGATGCTGTAGGCGGCGCCCACGGCTTCTTTGGGTTGTGCGGTCACCGGCTTTTTCCTCGGTTTGAACTGTACTGGTCGTTATTCCTTTTACTATATAGCGATGTAATGGCAAAGGACTCATAAACGCTGGTGGTGAATTCCAGGACTTGCTAAGGTCGCCGCCTTTCCAATACGCCATTCAGAGGGATCTAAATGCACCCGGTACTTCGCAAGACATTCGGCGGGCTTTCTGCCCAGTACTACATTCGCAATTTTCTGTTCGGGCTGATTTTTCCCGTACTGATCTACACCGCGCTGACCCATTCGAAAACCGGTGTGTTCACACTCGGCGCGTTGGCCTATTGCGTCGTCAATAGCGTGCTTTACCCCTACGCGCGTTTCGTTTACGAAAGCATCATGGATTACATTTTTGGCAACAACGTGTTCTTCGTGAACGCGATTCTGATGCTGACCGTCAAGGTGTTCACCATGGCGATTTGCTGGACCATGGCGGTTTTCATTGCGCCTATTGGGCTGGCTTATCTGTACTTCCACCACAGCCGTGCGGTGGATCAGGCCTGATTCGATGCCACAACCTGCATAGACTGTGGCGAGGGAGCTTGCTCCCTCGCCACGGGTACATCGGTTGCCCGTAACTGATGGGGTCAGATATGCAGCCAGGCCAAACTACCCAACACCACCGCCACACCCGCCGCCGCATACGACATTCGCTTCAACCATTCCCGCCGGGTCAACAACGTAATCGCCGCCAATGAAATTGCGATCTGGATCGCTGTCATCGCCTGGGCCCAGCGATGATGCTGGTGCAACGCCTGCTCCGACTTCTCATCCCATTCCTTCGACGTGGCTTCAAGTTTTTCGGCCTGCTTGCGCACGTCTTCCTTCTGGCTCTTGTAGCGCTCGATCTCATCCTTGTAATGCGCCGCGTCCACACCGGGAATATGGGTGGCCAGTTCCGCAAGATTCTGCCGGCTGGATTTGGCCTGGTAGTAATTCCACTGATTGGCGGCTTCGGTCTTGATGATGGCGGCGTTGTTTTTGTCCATCGCCGCCTCGCTTTCGGTAGAGCCGGCCTGGTAGCTGAGCATCGCGCCGAGGGTGGCCATCAGGGCGGTCATCACGGCGATGCGGCTGGCGAAATTGTCGCCACGGCCGTGGGCATGTTCGGTGGTGTGTTCGATGTGTTTTTCGTGGGGGCTGGGGACTTCGAAGGCTTCGGACATGGGGGCGTCTGTGAAGGGACTGAGGGACTCTGATTCTTCACCAGTGAAGCTGTCTCAAGCCTGTCCGTAACGCCGGATCAACCGCCCATACACCAGAATGTTGATCGCCAGCACCAATGCGCCCAAGCCCAACTGGATCTGCGGGGTCAGCCCTGCGGGGTAGATCAGGGTCAGGAGGTAGTGCTCGATAAACCCGCCGCCATAGCCGTCTTGCCCGGCAAGATGGCGAAACAGGTTTTCCCATCGAGTGAGCGGGCAGGGCAGGTGGAACACTTCAACGGCAATCCCCCAGGCCACAGCGGGCAGGTGCAGCCAGAGGACAGGCCGCCACTTGAGGGCAAGCAGGCCTCCAAACAGCACAAACAGGATGAACGTGAGGTGAAACAGCACCAGGCTGTCGGCAGCTAGACGGTAGAGCATTACGCACACTTCAAAAGGGGAGGTCCATAGTCTAAAGGGTTGCTTGCGTGCAAGCGTGGCCGTTATTGTGCTGAATCCTTTTAGTCTTCCCCCAAGGTTCTGTTGCGATGAATGCACCGCGTACCGCAGTCGGTCCGATCAAGGCCGTGATTTTCGATATGGACGGGTTGTTGCTGGATACCGAAGGCATCTACACCGAAGTCACGCAGATCATCGCCGAACGCTACGGCCGTACCTATGACTGGGGCATCAAGCAGCACATCATCGGGCGCGGCGCCCAGGACCTGGCGGACTACGTCGTGAAGGCGCTGGATCTGCCGATTACACCGGCCGAGTTCCTGGAGATCCGTGAACCACTGATGAGCGAGCGCTTCCCCAAGGCCTTGGGCATGCCCGGCGCCGAAGCATTGGTGCGGCACTTGAAGGCGCACAATATTCCGATCGCCGTGGGTACCAGTTCGTCGCGCAATTCGTTTGGCCACAAGACCACGTTGCACCGTGAATGGTTTGGACTGTTCGGGACCATTGTCACCGCCGACGACCCGGAAGTCGGGGCCGCCAAACCTGCGCCGGACATCTTCCTCACCGCCGCCCGCCGCCTGGGCGTTGCACCCGAGGATTGCCTGGTGTTCGAAGACTCCCCGTTTGGGGTCACCGCCGCGAAAGCAGCCCACATGACCGCCATCGCCGTGCCGGATGAGGCCATGGCCGACAGCAAGTACCAGCACGCTGACCAGATCATCCGCAAGCTCGCGGATTTTGATTTGGCGGCTTACGGCCTGCCACCTTTCCCCTGAATAAAACACGCTTAAAAAGGTGGGAGGGGCTTGCCCCCTCCCACCTTTGATTTTGCAGTGTTGCGGAAAGCCTAGGCGCTGAAGCCACCATCAATGGTCAGGCTTGCACCGGTGATGTAACCGGCTTCCGGCCCAGCCAGGTAAGCCACGAAGCTGGCAATCTCTTCTACGTGTCCATACCGACCCACGGCCATCAACCCGATCAGGCTTTCGGCAAAATCACTGTTCGCCGGGTTCATGTCGGTATCCACCGGCCCGGGCTGCACGTTATTGATGGTGATTCCGCGAGGCCCCAAATCCCGCGCCAACCCCTTGGTCAACCCGACCAGCGCCGCCTTGCTCATCGCATAGGGGCCGCCGCCGCCAAACGGCATGCGTTCGGCGTTGGTGCTGCCGATGTTGATCACGCGGCCACCTTCACCCATGTGCTTGGCCGCTTCCTGGGTCGCGATAAACACGCTGCGTACGTTGATCGCCAAGGTCTGGTCAAAGTCTTCCAGCCTGAAATCTTCCAGCGGGGCGATGGCCAGTACCCCTGCGTTATTGACCAGGATATCGATGCGCCCAAAGGCTTCAACGGTGGCGTTGACCGCATTGCGAATCGCGGCCGCATCGGCGCTGTCGGCCTGAATCGCCAAGGCTTTGCCGCCTTCGCTGATCACGCTGTTCTGCAATGCGTCGGCCTTGGCGGCGGAGCTCACATAGGTAAAGGCAACCGCTGCGCCTTGTGCTGCGAGGCGCTTGACGATGGCGGCACCGATGCCGCGCGAACCGCCTTGAATCAAGGCGACTTTGCCGCTGAGGTTCTGTGTGGTCATGTCGATCTCCTAACTGTTCAAGGCGGGATGCCTTGCTGATGGAGCCGAGTATCGACCTGGGCAGTGCCTACCGGTAGACCGTGATTGCTATAGTCTGTGTAAACCAAAAGTTTAGAGTGGGCGACATGGAAAGCTTTGGCAGTATCGAATGCTTCGTGCGCAGCGCCGAAGGTGGCAGCTTTGCCGAGGCCGCCCGGCACCTGAGTCTCACACCGGCAGCCGTCGGCAAAAGTGTCGCCAAGCTGGAAGCGCGCCTGGGTGTGCGCCTGTTCCAGCGCAGCACCCGACGACTGACCCTGACCGAAGCCGGCAAACTGTTTCTCGACGAAGTCAGCGGCAGCCTTACCACCATCCAGAACGCCGTCGCCAACCTGGCCAGCGCCGAAGGGCGGCCGGTGGGTACGCTCAAGGTCAGCATGGGCACGGTGTTCGGTAATCGGTATGTGGTGCCACTGTTGGGGGCGTTCATGCAGCGCTTTCCGGATATCAGCCCGGACTGGCATTTCGATAATCGCCAGGTCGACCTGATCGGCCAAGGCTTTGACGCGGCCATTGGCGGTGGCTTCGAGCTGCCTCAGGGCGTGGTGGCGCGTAAGTTGACGCCGGCGCATCGGGTGTTGGTTGCCTCAAAGGACTACCTGGCGCAGCGAGCGCCCGTACTGACCCCCGAAGATCTGGCACGGTGCGCGGGTATTCTGATTCGCTCTCCCCAAACCGGCCGCATACGTTCCTGGCAATTGACCAGTATCGAGCGTGAACACCGCCCGCTGGTGCTCAAACCGAGCATGACCATGAGCGACTCCGAAGCCGCCTGCTGTGCCAGCGCCCAGGGCCTGGGCATCGCGTTGGTGAGCATGCCGATGGCGGTGCCGTTCCTCGACAGTGGCGCGGTGGTGCGGGTGTTGCCCGACTGGTACATCGACGACGGCAACATCTCCATTTATTACGCCGAACACAGACTGCTGCCCGGCAAGACCCGGGCGTTTGTGGATTTCATCATCGAGCAGTTTGCCGAAGCGAAGCTGGGCCAAAGGTTCAGCGCGATCTAAATGTGGGAGGGAGCCAGCCCCTTCCCACAGTTGACCTTCAGCGACCGAACTTACCCGGCCAGCCAACCACTTTCTTTGCCCTTGGCGTTGCGTAAGTCCTGATCTTCGAGGTCGACAACCCTAACCGCACCAGCGATTCGGCAATGGTCACCGCTGCGGTCACACCGTCCACCACCGGGACGCCGGTGCGCTGGCGAATGTGCTCGTCCAGCCCGGCCATGCCGCCGCAGCCCAGGCAGATCACCTCGGCCTTGTCTTCGCTGATGGCCAGTTCCGCCTGGCGCACGATGGCTTCCATCGCGGCCAGTGGGTCTTGTTCCAGCGCCAGCACGGCCATCCCACTGGCACGCACCGAGGCGCAGCGTTGGTACAGGCCGGCCAATCTCAAGCGGTCTTCGATCAGTGGCACCGTGCGGTCCAGGGTGGTCACCACCGAATAGGCGTGCCCCAGGAACATTGCCGTGCTGGCGGCCGCTTCGGTGATGTCGACCACCGGCACGTTCAACAACTCCTGCAGGCCTTCGCGGCCATGTTCACCGTAGCCGGCCTGGATCACCGCGTCGAACGGTTGGTCGTAAGCCATGACCCGGTCCATCACCGCAATGGCCGCCAGGTAGCTTTCAAAATTGCCCTCCACTGACTCCGCGCCGAAGTAAGGCGTGAGCCCGACAATCTCGGTGCCCGGCGCGGCCACCGCCCGTGCCTGCTGGGCGATGGTTTCAGTAATGGATTCGGTGGTGTTGACGTTGACCACGAGGATGCGCATGGAAGGTCCTTGATTAATGACTGACGTTATCGACTGCAATGCTTTCGCCGCTGACATCGGCGTAGAACGGCTGGCGCTTGGCAATCAGCAAGTACAGCAGCCCTGCAATACCGGCGCCAAACATCCAGGAAAACGGTGAGACGCTGGCGAAACCGGGCAGCAGGGCCAGGAGAATGGCGATCACGGCTGCGGGAATGAACGCCGCCACCGCCCGCAGATTGACGCCACGGCTGTAGTAATAAACGCCGTTCGGGTCTTCGCTATACAGCTGCGGTACGTCTACCTGGCTTTTACGGATCAGCCAGTAATCGACCATGATCACCCCGTACAACGGCCCCAGCAGTGCGCCCAGGCCGGAGAGGAAATACACGATCACCAGCGGGCTGTTATAGAGATTCCACGGCAGGATCAGCACCGCCACGGTGGCGCTGATCAGCCCGGCACGCCGGAAGTTCAGGTACTTGGGCGCCAGGTTGCTCAGCACGAAGGCCGGCGCGACGAAGTTGGCCATGATGTTCACTGCCACGGTGACAATCAGGAAGGCCAGGCAGCCCAGCACTAGGAAGAACGTATTGGGGATGGCGGCGATGATTTCGGTGGGGCTTTCGATCACCCGGCCATTGAGTTGGAATTGGCCACCACACAGCAACACGGTAATTGCGGCGAACACCAGGATATTCACCGGCAGGCCCCAGAAATTGCCGACTTTGATGGTCTTGCGGCACGGGGAGGAGCGCGCGAAGTCGCAGAAGTTGAGGATCAACGTGCCGTAGATCGCCAGCCACAGCGCGCCACCGGCGAAGATATTGCGCCACATCTCACCACCGGTCAGCGGCTCGCGGACCGACCAGGCAATATGGCCGCCCGCCTGGAAGTACATCCAGCCGGCCAGTGCGGCCACGGTCAGCAGGATCACCGGCCCGGCGAAACCTTCATAGCGGCGCACCATTTCCATGCCGTAGGCCAGGATCACCAATTGCACAAACCAGATCGCCACAAAACACACCCAGCCCAGGGTTGATAAGCCCAGGATCGAGTTGTGGTCGTAATCGGCGAACCCCGGGTGAATCGCGCTCAGCAACACGCGCAACACCACCGAAGCCAGGTAGGTCTGGATACCGAACCAGGCGATCGCAATCACTGCGCGGATCAGCGCCGGTATCTGCGCGCCATGGATGCCGAAGCTGATACGGCTGATCACCGGAAACGGCACGCCGGTCTTCTGCCCCATGTAGCCCGACAGGTTCATGAAGAAATACACCAGCGCCGCCCCGATCCCCAGTGACAGCAAGATCTGCCAGCCGCCCAGGCCCAACGCATACAAGCCGATGGCGAACGAGTAGTTGGCGATGTTGTGCACATCATTGGTCCACAGCGCGAAGATGCTGTAACGCCCCCATCGCCGGCCTTCGACCTTGGTCGGCGCCAGGTCCTTGTTGTGCAGGCGCGGGCTCAGTACCAACGGACCGGGAACCATGGCTTCGGGGTTCAGGGAAGAGGAGGGCAGATCCAGTGCGATAGTGTTCGAGAGGCTTGTACGCATTCCGGCAGGCTCCAGCACATCGGCAGCCGGGCCGCGGATGGCAAAGTGTATGTAGGTTTTGTATTTATTGTATACAAAGCGCATTTCACCTTAAGCCACATGCGTGCCAGTTTTCGATCTATGAAAACTGCGGGTCATTTCGTTTTTGCAGTCAGTGAAAATAACTTACTGAATTGAAAGCGATATAAATTGACCGTTTGAACAGCTATTTATTTTTCTGTCGGAAAGGAACATAGAAGAGCGCAAAAAATGCGTGGGGAAAGGTGTTACATAACGGTGCGGGTTTAGATGGATTGCACACATAAATGGCACCGATGGTTACATCTGTGTGTACATCTTTGGTGGCAAACACAAACAAGATGTGGGAGGGGGCAAGCCCCCTCCCACATTTTCTTGCCGCGCCAGTGCTTACGCCTTGCTGATGATATTCCCCGCGTGCAGCCCGCATTCCTTCTGCGTGGCTTCCTCCCACCACCAGCGGCCTTCACGCTCATGCTGGTTCGGCAACACCGGACGGGTGCAGGGCTCACAGCCGATGCTGATAAAACCGCGCTCGTGCAGGCTGTTGTACGGCAACTCCAACATGCGGATGTAACCCCAGACTTCCTCACTGGTCATCTGCGCCAGTGGATTGAATTTGTACAGGGTACGTTCCGGCGTGGAGAAGGCCGTGTCGATTTCAAGCGCTGCCACCTGGCTGCGGGTGCCGGGGCTCTGGTCGCGACGCTGGCCGGTGGCCCAGGCATTCACGCCTGCGAGTTTACGGCGCAGCGGCTCGATCTTGCGCACGCCGCAGCATTCGCCATGGCCGTCCTTGTAGAAGCTGAACAGGCCTTTCTCTTTGACAAAGGGTTCCAGCTTGCTCTGGTCCGGCGAAATCAGCTCGATGTCGATCTTGTAGAAGTCGCGCACCTGCTCGATAAACCGGTAGGTTTCCGGGTGCAGGCGGCCGGTGTCGAGGCTGAACACCTTGACGTTCTTGTTCAGCTTCCAGGCCATGTCGACCAGCACCACGTCCTCGGCGCCGCTGAAGGAAATCCACAGGTCATCACCGAACTGGCTGAACGCCAGTTTGAGAATGTCCTGGGCGGATTTGTTGGCGTAAGTCGCGGCGAGTTCAGCGACGTCGAAGGTTTGGTTCATCAGGACGGTTCCTACAGGTCAGTGGCGCTGAGCGCTCTATAGGGAAGCGATGGTATCAAAATACGCTCTGCGTTGCGGCGACGAGCTTGAATCGCTAGAGTTCGGCAGTCCTTTTGCTCGCTCAATCAACAACATCAAAATGGAGTGTCTTGTGGAAATTGCCTGTCTCGACCTGGAAGGGGTGCTGGTTCCGGAAATCTGGATCGCCTTCGCCGAAAAAACCGGTATTGAATCCCTGCGGGCTACTACCAGGGACATTCCCGACTACGACGTACTGATGAAGCAACGCCTGCGCATCCTCGATGAACACGGCCTCAAGCTCGCCGACATCCAGGAAGTGATCGCCACCCTCAAGCCGCTGGACGGCGCCATCGAGTTCGTCAACTGGCTGCGCGAGCGCTTCCAAGTGGTGATCCTGTCAGACACCTTCTACGAATTCTCCCAGCCGCTGATGCGCCAGCTGGGCTTCCCGACCTTGCTCTGCCACCGTCTCATCACCGACGAAAACGACCGCGTGGTGAGCTACCAGTTGCGCCAGAAAGACCCCAAGCGTCAATCGGTACTGGCCTTCAAGACGCTGTACTACCGCGTGATCGCCGCCGGCGACTCCTACAACGACACCACCATGCTGGGCGAAGCCGATCGGGGGATCCTGTTCCATGCACCGGAGAATGTGATTCGTGAATTCCCGCAGTTTCCGGCGGTGCATACGTTTGAGGCGTTGAAGAAAGAATTTATCAAGGCGTCGAACCGGCCGTTGAGCCTGTAGGTTATTCGGCATTGCTGATGGCCTCTTCGCGAGCAAGCCGGCTCCCACATTCGACCGCATTCCACGGGATGTACGCGTACCCATGTGGGAGCGGGCTTGCTCGCGAAAGGGCCAGTACAGCCAGCGTATATTTCCCCGTTAAACTCCTGCAAGCAACCGCTCATAAGGAATGCTCAAGCCTTCATGCAGGCGCTTGATCATCGACAGGCTCAGCTTGCGTTTGTGGTTCAACACCTCCGACACCCGCCCACTGGTGCCGATAAATGGCTCCAGATCGCGGGCGGTCATACCCAGTTGCTCCATCCTGAACTTGATGGCCTCCACTGGATCCGAAGGTGGCATCGGAAAATGCTCTGCCTCGTACTTCTCAATGAGCACTGCAAGAATTTCCAGCTCGTCCCCTTCGGGTGAGCCCATTTTCGCTCCCCAGAGCTGCTCCACCCGTGCGAGCGCAGCGGTCAGGTCTTCCTGGGAATGTATAGGTTTGATGTTCATCACACGGTCTCCGCGTTGATCTGATCGTACTGCGCGTGAGTCCCTACGAAACGTACGAACCCAAGCTGTCGCTGATAGTCGATCGCCATGATTACTCGATACTTGTTGCCGCCGACGTTGAATACAACCCTGCCACTTTTAAGGATGCTTGCCGTTCTAAGTTCCGCTTTGAGCGCTTGTGGTGTCGGGTAAGTCGCTTTTTCCATATGGCGGTACAGCTCGACCAGCGGTGTTTTGGCGTCGGAATAGGCTGAGTGGCTTTCCCAAAACAGTCTTAGGGTAGAGAGAGCGATTATTCGCATCGCTGCAACCTCCCAATTTGGGAGATGATAGGTGCGGTTTGGGTGAGATGCAATCTCGGAAATAATTTCTGACAGGTAAGCAGTCGTTTCATGTGATCCCTCACAGACGGCCATTGGGCGTTCGGGCTGGACGCTATCTTCCAGCTCAAACGCCGTCCATAGACGTTCTGATTCAGGTTCTTTCCAGTCGAGCGGCTCTGCACCCGAGAGCCAGGAGGGGCGTGGCTAAGGCAGGTTTTCCAACGTGTGTAACAACACCCGTACCTTCGTCAGCGACTCTTGATACTCCGACTCCCACTGCGAATCCGCCACAATCCCACCGCCGCCCCAGCAGCAGACCTGCCCATCCTTGACCAGCAAGCTGCGGATGGCGATGGAACTGTCCATTTCGCCGCGCACGTCCAGGTACAGCAGCGAGCCGCAGTACAAGCCGCGCCGGGTTGGCTCCAGTTCGTCGATGATCTGCATCGCGCGAATCTTCGGCGCGCCGGTGATGGAGCCGCCGGGAAAGCTGCCGGCGATCAGGTCGAGGGCGTCTTTGTCGTCGGCCAGTGTGCCGATGACGCTGCTGACCAAGTGGTGCACATTGGGGTAGCTCTCCAGGCTGAACAGCTCCGGCACGCTCACAGAGCCGGTGCGGCAGGTGCGGCCGAGATCGTTGCGCAGCAGGTCGACGATCATCAGGTTTTCGGCGCGGTCCTTGGGGCTGGCCAGCAGTTCGGCGGCGTTGGCGGCGTCTTCTTCGGGCGTTACACCCCGTGGGCGAGTGCCTTTGATCGGGCGGGTTTCGACTTGGCGTTCGGTGATGCGCACGAAACGCTCCGGCGACAGGCTCAGCACCGCGCCGTCGTCCGGCAGGCTTTGGAACCCGGAGAACGGCGTCGGGCAGGCTTCGCGCAGGGCGCAATAAGCCACCCACGGATCGCCGCTGCACGGCGCTCGAAAACGCTGGGCGAAGTTGACCTGATAGCAATCGCCGGCCTGGATGTAGTCCTGGATACGCACGATGGCTTGCCGGTAAGCCTCGGCGGTGAGGTCCGGCGCCATGCTGCCCTGAAGTGTGAAGGTGGCCGAGGTGTCGACAACATCCTGGCTGAACAAGGCGATCAAGCGGTGTCGCTCGCTATCGGCCAGCGCGGGATGAAAGACCAACTGGCTGGTCTGCGCCTGGTGATCACTGATCAATGCCCAGGCATACAGCCCGAAGCGCGCATCCGGCAGGTGCAGATCGTCTGTGGCCAGATGCGGCATTTGTTCCAGGTGGCGGCCGAAATCGTAGCTCAGGTAACCGATCAGGCCACCGGCAAACGGCAGCGTATAACCGGTCGGCAAGTCCGCTTTCCCCAACTGGGTGAGGTTTTCCCGCAAGCGTTGCAGGAAATCACTACCGCTTTCGTCAGGCGATACCGTCAACGTCGCCTGGGGCCAGGCGCTCAGCAGGTCATACCGCCCGCGTTCGGCCGCGGGTCGGCCACTGTCCAACAGCACGGCACCAGGCGCATGGCGAATCGCCGCAAAAAACTCGGCGGGGTTGGCCCGGTAGGGGAGTGAGTGTACGGAGCAGGTCGACATGCGAGGCGAATCAGCTATGAGCATAGAGGGGCGGGGATTGTACCGCATTCCACTGTAGGCGCCGGCTTGCCGGCGATGCGGTCTTCAGCCTTCCACAGGCGGAATATGCCCAAACATTTCCTGCACGAACTTCACGCGTTCCTCCGGCGTTTCCGTCACGCCGGCGGCTTTCAGTTCTTCCAACCGCGCTTCCACCGCATGGGTGCGCAGGGTCAAACCACAGTCATTGGCAATCTGGATATTCAATCCTGGCCGTGCATTCAGCTCCAGGATCAGTGGGCCTTTCTCCTGGTCCAGCACCATGTCCACACCGATATAACCCAGCCCGCACAGTTCATAGCAACCGGCCGCGAGCTTCATGAAACCGTCCCAGTTGGGCAGTTGCACGCCATCCACCGCGTTGGTGGTGTCGGGGTGTTTGGTGATGATGTTGTTCAGCCAGGTTCCGCGCAGGGTCAGGCCGGTGGCGAGGTCGACACCCACGCCTATCGCCCCTTGGTGCAGGTTGGCCTTGCCGCCCGACTGGCGGGTCGGCAAGCGCAGCATGGCCATCACCGGGTAGCCCATCAGCACGATGATGCGGATGTCCGGCACGCCTTCATAGCTGATGCTCTTGAAGATCTGGTCAGGCACCACGCGGTATTCGATCAGCGCACGATCACGGTGGCCGCCCAGTGAATAGAGGCCGGTGAGGATGCTGGAGATCTGATGCTCGATCTCTTCATGGCTGATGATCTTGCCGGACACTGTGCGATAGCGCCCTTCAAAGCGGTCCGCCACCACCAGGATGCCGTCACCGCCGGCACCTTGGGCCGGTTTGATCACAAAGTCGCTGCGCCCGCCGATAATCTCGTCGAGCTTGTCGATTTCCTTCTCGGTGGAGATCACGCCGTACATTTCCGGCACGTGGATGCCCGCCGCGAGCGCGCGCTCCTTGGTGATGATCTTGTCATCCACAATCGGGTACAGGCTGCGCTTGTTGTACTTGAGCACGTAGTCGGCGTTACGCCGGTTGATGCCCATGATCCCCCGCGCCTCGAGGGCCTTCCAGGTCTTCCAGAAACCGAACATTACTGGTCAGCCTTGAGAAAAGCCTTGAACCGCACCAGCTCGGTCAGGCGGTAGCCGCGATAACGACCCATGGCCAGCATGAAACCCACCAGGATCAGCAGGATCGCCGGGAAGGTGAACACAAAGTAGATCAGCTCCGGCACGCTCATGATCAGGTGCGCCAGGGAGGCGGCGAACAGCGTACCAATCGCCACTTTCAGCGCATGGTTGGCGCCGCGCTCTTCCCACGTGATCGACAGGCGTTCGATGGTCATGGTCAGGATCACCATAGGGAACAGCGCCACCGACAACCCGCGTTCCAGCCCCAATTTATGGCTGAACAGGCTGATGGCTGCGATCAGTACCACCACGAAGGTCAACACCACCGACAACCGCGGCAGCATCTGCAATTTCAAGTGTTCCAGGTACGACCTGAGCGACAGCCCCAGTGCCGTGATAATCGTGAACAGCACAATCCCGAAGCCCAACTGCGTCTCGCGGAACGCCAGGGCGATCAGCACCGGGGTGAAAGTGCCCAGGGTCTGCAGGCCGATCAGGTTGCGCAGGATCAGGATCACCAGCACGCCAATCGGGATCATCACCATGATCATGAACGTCTGCTGGGTCTGCAGCGGCAGGCCGTAGAGCGAGTATTCGAGGAAGTTGGCGTCAGTATTCTCGTCGGTCAGCTTGGCCAGGCGAATCGCGTTCATCTCGCTGTTGTTCAGGCTGAAGGTCACCATGGCCTTCTTGCCGCCGTCGACGGTGATCAGGTTTTCATCACCGGTCCACCACAGCAGGCGGTCGGCGGGCAGGCCTTGTTCGCCGGTTTCAGGGTTGAAGTACAACCAGTCATTGCCGTTGAAGCTGCGCAGCCACAGTTCCGGGGTTTGCGGCTGGTCGGCCACCAGGCGGATGGTATGCACCTTTTCCACCGGCACGTGAGCAATAGAGAGCAGCAACTCGACAATCTTGGCCTTGTGCGGGATAGACGGATCGCCCGCCAGCAGCAGCTTTACATTGTCGTCGTTGAGGTTATTGGTGCGCTTGATGGCTTCGGTAATAAAGGTCTCGACGTCGGCCGAGTGCTGGCGGATCGGCGCCAGCAAGGCTTCGGCGGCGATTTTCTCCGGACCTTCCACGGCGATGCTGTCGCGGAACGTAGGGCCCTTGACCTTGACCTTTTCGCCGCTGTAACGCTTGGTCAGCACCAGCCGGTAATACAGGGTCTGGTTGCCCTTGGCGCGGCGTGCCGACCAGGTGACCTTGCGGTTGCCGTCGGTGCGGTTGACGCTCACCCCGTAGTTGTTCGAGATAAAACTTTCGTTGAGGCTGACGAAGTCGCGGCTCAAGGGCGGCACGAACATCTGGATTTTCACCGGGTCTTTCGGGTTGGCGACGAACTCGACCTTGGCGTCGATGTTCCACAAGTCGTCGGTGGCGTCCTCGGTGACGGGGATCCCCAACACGAAGATCTGATAGGCGGTGACCGAAATACCCAGCACCACCAGGATGGCGATCAGGATTTTCAGGTGCAGGGTCAGAGAGCGCATTCGGTTTACTCGGCGGTATGAGCGTCGGCGGCACAGGCGGGCTTGCCTGCTGCATATTTAAGACTGGGGTCGACCAGCGCATCAAAGCGTTTCAACGCTTCGGAGCCGATCAGCAGCGGATATTGGAAGGCGCTGCGGTCAGTCAAGTTCACTTCGATGCTGCGTAAAGCAGTGCCCATGCAGATATCCAGAGCAATCACCGGACGGGCGGTGTAGTTCTTGTCCTCATCGGGGTCGTAGTCACCGGCGCGGCGCTTGATCTTGCTGACGCGGGCCAGGGGGCGCTCGATGGGATGGGAATGGGCGGTGTCGATGGCCAGGTAGAAGCGCACCCAGGACTCGCCGTTGCGCTTGAAGCGCTTGATATCACGGGCACTGAGGGAAGCGGTCTTGGCGCCGGTGTCCAGTTTGGCGGCGACTTCCAGGTCGATGCCGGCCAATTGGGCGTATTCGTTGAGTCCATACACCGTTTTCTCGGCGGCAGCGCCAAGGCCTGGAATGAACATTAGGCAAAACAGGGGGAAGGGCTTGAGTCTCATAAATCCTGAGGCGGTGCAGTGCGATGTTTGATTCAAGGCGACTGGCATTACTGCGCAAGCTCCCTCGTGCGCCGTTTCATCTAGTGATGTCAGGCAAATGCGGCGGGCATTCTAACATGATGCTTTTTTGGCGCCAGCGCTGGCAGGCGGCCATGCCCCAGGAGCGTGCACTCAGGGTTATTAGACGATTGTCGACAATGTTGATTTATTCTTTGACTAATGGGGGCTTATTGGCTAGTTTTTGCCACATTGCTTTTAAAGGTGTCGACAATATGCTGGATCAGCTGGAAACCCCAGTGGTGGTGCAAGACGATTCCCAGACCATGTCCGAGAACGTCTTCCGGCGTATCCAGGCCGCCATCGTCAAAGGCGAGATCGCCCCCGGCAGCAAAATTTCCGAGCCGGAGCTGGCGCGCACCTACGGCATCAGCCGTGGCCCGCTGCGCGAGGCGATCCACCGCCTGGAAGGCCAGCGCCTGCTGGTGCGCGTGCCTCACGTCGGCGCGCGGGTGGTGTCGCTGAGCCACGCTGAACTGATCGAACTCTATGAAATCCGCGAATCCCTCGAAGGCATGGCCTGCCGCCTGGCGGCCGAGCGCATGACCGACGCGGAGATTGAAGAGCTGCGCCAGGTGCTGCACACCCATGAACGCGATGCCGCGTTCCAGGCCGGTGTCGGCTACTACCAGCAGGAAGGCGACTTCGATTTTCATTACCGGATCATTCAAGGCGCCGGCAACCGCACCCTCACGCAAATGCTCTGCGGTGAGCTGTACCAATTGGTGCGCATGTACCGCATCCAGTTTTCCGCTACCCCCAATCGTCCACGCCAGGCCTTTGCCGAGCACCACCGCATTCTTGACGCGATTGCCGATCGCGACGGTGAACTGGCCGAACTGTTGATGCGCCGGCATATCGGCGCTTCCAAACGCAACATTGCCCGTCACTTCCCGGACGGTGCTGCCCAATCACGAGGTGAGTCATGAGTTCCAACAATAAGAGCACTCCAGGCCAGCGTTTCCGTGACGCCGTTGCCAGTGAACAGCCGTTGCAAGTCGTTGGCGCGATCAATGCCAACCACGCCCTGCTGGCCAAGCGCGCCGGGTTCAAGGCGATCTACCTGTCGGGTGGCGGGGTGGCGGCGGGCTCCCTCGGTGTACCGGACCTGGGCATCACCGGCCTGGACGACGTACTCACTGACGTACGCCGCATCACCGACGTATGCGACCTGCCGCTGCTGGTAGACGTGGACACCGGTTTCGGCTCCTCGGCCTTCAACGTGGCGCGTACGGTCAAGTCGATGATCAAGTTTGGCGCCGCCGCGATCCACATCGAAGACCAGGTCGGCGCCAAGCGCTGCGGTCATCGTCCGAACAAAGAAATCGTGTCCCAGCAGGAAATGGTCGACCGCATCAAGGCCGCTGTGGATGCGCGCACCGATGACAGCTTTGTGATCATGGCCCGTACCGATGCCCTGGCCGTCGAGGGGTTGGAGTCGGCCCTGGAACGCGCCGCCGCCTGCATCGAAGCCGGCGCCGACATGGTGTTCCCGGAGGCCATCACTGAACTGGAGATGTACAAGCTCTTCGCCGCCCGTGTGAAAGCGCCGATCCTGGCCAACATCACCGAGTTCGGCGCCACGCCGCTGTACACCACCGAACAGTTGAAATCTGCCGATGTTTCCATCGTGCTGTACCCGCTTTCGGCCTTCCGCGCCATGAACAAGGCCGCCGAAAACGTCTACACCGCGATCCGTCGCGACGGCACCCAGCAGAACGTGATCGACACCATGCAAACCCGCATGGAGCTTTACGATCGCATCGACTACCACACCTTCGAGCAGAAGCTTGACGCGTTGTTTGCCGCGAAAAAGTGACGAACACGCCTCCCTGAATAAAGACAAAATTGGAGAAAAACCATGGCTGAAGCAAAAGTACTGAGTGGCGCCGGCCTGCGTGGCCAGGTCGCCGGGCAGACCGCACTGTCCACCGTGGGCCAGGCCGGTGCCGGCCTGACCTACCGCGGCTACGACGTGCGCGAACTGGCCGCCGATGCGCAATTTGAAGAAGTCGCCTACCTGCTGCTGTACGGCGAGCTGCCGACCCAGGCCGAGCTGGCGGCCTACAGCGCCAAGCTGAGCAAGCTGCGCGACCTGCCGCAGGCGTTGAAAGAAGTGCTGGAGCGCATCCCCGCCGACGCCCACCCAATGGACGTGATGCGCACCGGTTGCTCGTTCCTGGGCAATATCGAGCCGGAAAAAGACTTCAGCGTGCAGCGCGACGTCACCGACCGCCTGCTCGCCGCCTTCCCGGCGATCATGTGCTACTGGTACCGCTTCAGCCACGACGGCAAGCGCATCGACTGCGTGACCGACGAGCCAACCATCGGCGGCCACTTCCTGCACCTGCTGCATGGCAAGCCGCCGAGCGAACTGCACGTCAAGGTGATGAACGTGTCGCTGATCCTCTACGCGGAGCACGAATTCAACGCCTCGACCTTCACCGCCCGGGTGTGTGCGTCGACCCTGTCCGACCTGTATTCCTGCGTCACTGCCGCCATCGGCTCCCTGCGCGGCCCGCTGCACGGCGGCGCCAACGAAGCAGCGATGGAAATGATCGAGCGTTTCTCGTCGGCTGAAGAAGCCGTCGAAGGCACCCTCGGCATGCTGGCGCGCAAGGACAAGATCATGGGCTTCGGTCACGCGATCTACAAAGACAACGACCCACGTAATGAAGTGATCAAGGGTTGGTCGAAAAAACTCGCCGACGAAGTGGGCGACACGGTGTTGTTCCCGGTGTCCGAAGCCATCGACAAAACCATGTGGGAGCAGAAGAAGCTGTTTCCCAACGCCGACTTCTACCATGCCTCGGCGTACCACTTCATGGGCATCCCGACCCAGTTGTTCACGCCGATCTTCGTGTGCTCGCGCCTGACGGGCTGGGCGGCGCATGTGTTCGAGCAGCGCGCCAACAACCGCATCATCCGTCCAAGCGCCGAGTACACCGGCGTTGAGCAGCGCAAGTTCGTGCCAATCGAACGTCGCTGAAGGCTGGCTCTTCCGGAATTGGAATGGGGTCAAATGTGGGAGGGGGCTTGCCCCCGATAGCGGTGTATCAGTAACAGATGGGTTGATTGACACACTGCCATCGGGGGCAAGCCCCCTCCCACACTTGAACTGCATTTCAACGCTGGATCAATCGGCTCCTTTTGCAACCACCGTGACCGAGTCCTGACGATGAACACTGAATTTCGCAAACCGCTTCCCGGCAGCCGCCTGGATTACTTCGACGCCCGCGCGGCTGTCGAGGCAATCACCCCCGGCGCCTATGCCACGTTGCCCTACACCTCCCGCGTGCTCGCCGAAAACCTCGTACGCCGCTGCGACCCGGCCACCCTCAATGCTTCCCTGAGCCAACTGATCGACCGCAAACGCGACCTCGACTTCCCGTGGTTCCCGGCACGCGTAGTCTGCCACGACATCCTCGGCCAGACCGCGCTGGTGGACCTCGCGGGCCTGCGCGATGCCATCGCCCTGCAAGGCGGCGACCCGGCGCAGGTCAACCCGGTGGTGCCGACTCAACTGATCGTCGACCACTCCCTGGCCGTCGAAGCCGGTGGTTTTGACCCGGATGCGTTCGAGAAGAACCGCGCCATCGAAGACCGTCGCAACGAAGACCGTTTTCACTTTATCGAGTGGACTAAAAAGGCCTTCAAGAACGTCGACGTCATCCCGCCCGGCAACGGCATCATGCACCAGATCAACTTGGAGAAAATGTCCCCGGTGATCCAGGTACGCGACGGCGTGGCCTTCCCGGATACCTGCGTCGGCACCGACAGCCACACCCCGCATGTAGACGCCTTGGGCGTGATCGCCATCGGCGTCGGCGGCCTCGAAGCCGAAAGCGTGATGCTTGGCCGCGCCTCGTGGATGCGCCTGCCGGAAAGCGTCGGCGTAGAGCTCACCGGTAAATTGTTGCCGGGCATCACCGCGACCGACATGGTGCTGGCGCTGACCGAATTTTTGCGTCAGCAGAAAGTGGTGGGTGCCTGGCTGGAGTTCTTCGGTGAAGGGGCCTCAAACCTCACCCTCGGCGACCGCGCAACCATCTCCAACATGGCCCCGGAATACGGCGCCACGGCGGCGATGTTCTACATCGACCAGCAGACCATCGCCTACCTGAAACTCACCGGTCGCGAGGACGAACAAGTCACCCTGGTGGAGCAATATGCTCGCCACACCGGCTTGTGGGCCGATGACCTCAAGGGCGCGCAATACGAGCGTGGCCTCACCTTCGACCTTTCCAGCGTCGTGCGCAACATGGCTGGCCCGAGCAACCCGCACGCCCGCGTGGCGACCAGCGACCTGGCATCCAAAGGCATTTCCGGCCAGTGGGATGACGTGCCAGGGCAAATGCCCGACGGTGCGGTGATCATCGCGGCCATCACCAGCTGCACCAACACCAGCAACCCGCGCAACGTGATCGCGGCAGGCCTGCTGGCGCGCAATGCCAACAAACTGGGGCTGACGCGCAAACCGTGGGTCAAGTCGTCCCTGGCACCCGGCTCGAAAACCGTGGCCATGTACCTGGAAGAGGCGGGGCTGGGCCTTGAGTTGGAGAAGCTCGGTTTCGGCGTGGTGGCCTTCGCCTGCACCACCTGCAACGGCATGTCCGGTGCACTGGACCCGGTGATCCAGCAGGAAATCATCGACCGCGACCTGTACGCCACGGCCGTGTTGTCCGGCAACCGCAACTTCGACGGACGGATTCATCCGTACGCCAAGCAAGCCTTCCTCGCGTCGCCGCCGCTGGTGGTGGCGTATGCGATTGCCGGCACCATCCGTTTCGATATCGAGAAGGACGTGCTCGGCCTCGACGCCAACGGTAAGGAAATCCGCCTGCAAGACATCTGGCCGAGCGACGAAGAGATCGACGCTGTGGTCAAGGCTTCGGTGAAGCCTGAGCAATTTCGCGCGGTGTACATTCCGATGTTCGCGATTCACGAAGACACCGGCCCGAAAGTCGCGCCGCTGTACGAATGGCGCCCACAAAGCACCTATATCCGCCGCCCACCCTACTGGGAAGGCGCGCTTGCGGGTGCACGCCCGCTCAAGGGCATGCGCCCGCTGGCGGTGCTGCCGGACAACATCACCACCGACCACTTGTCGCCGTCCAACGCGATCATGCTCGACAGCGCCGCGGGCGAATACCTGGCGAAAATGGGCCTGCCTGAAGTGGACTTCAACTCTTACGCAACGCATCGCGGCGACCATTTGACCGCGCAGCGCGCGACCTTCGCCAACCCGAAACTGTTCAACGAAATGGTGGTTGAAAACGGCAAGGTCAAGCAGGGTTCCCTGGCGCGCCTCGAGCCGGAAGGCCAGGTCACGCGGATGTGGGAAGCCATCGAGACCTACATGGAACGCAAGCAGCCGCTGATCATCATTGCCGGCGCCGACTACGGCCAGGGCTCGTCCCGTGACTGGGCGGCCAAGGGCGTGCGCCTGGCCGGTGTGGAAGCGATTGCCGCTGAAGGTTTCGAGCGCATCCACCGCACCAACCTGGTGGGCATGGGCGTGTTGCCGCTGGAGTTCCTGCCCGGCACCGACCGCCACACGCTGAAGATCGACGGCAGTGAGACCTACGATGTGGTTGGCGAGCGCACCCCGCGTGCGCGGTTGACCCTGGTGATCAACCGCAAGAATGGCGAGCGTGTCGAAGTGCCGGTGACCTGCCGCCTGGACACCGCCGAAGAAGTGTCGATCTACGAAGCGGGCGGCGTGTTGCAACGTTTTGCCCAGGACTTCCTGGAATCGGCGGCGACGGCCTGAGGGGTAACCATGGCACACGTAGCGCAAATCAAGATCCCCGCCACCTACATGCGTGGCGGTACCAGCAAGGGCGTATTTTTCAACCTCAAGGACTTGCCCGAGTCGGCGCAGGTGCCGGGGGCGGCGCGTGACGCCTTGCTGTTGCGGGTAATCGGCAGTCCAGACCCTTACGACAAACAGATCGACGGCATGGGCGGCGCCACATCGAGCACCAGCAAAACCGTGATCCTGGCGAAAAGCACCCGCGCCGATCACGACGTTGACTACCTGTTTGGCCAGGTCTCCATCGACAAGCCGTTTATTGATTGGAGCGGCAACTGCGGCAACCTGTCGGCGGCGGTCGGCGCCTTCGCCATCAGCGCCGGGCTGCTCGACCCCGCCCGCGTGCCCCACAACGGCGTAGCCGTGGTACGGGTGTGGCAGGCCAATATCGGTAAAACCATCATCGCCCACGTGCCGATCACCGACGGTGCGGTGCAGGAAACCGGCGACTTCGAGCTTGACGGCGTGACCTTCCCGGCCGCCGAGGTGCAGTTGGAGTTCATGGACCCAGCGGCGGAAGAAGAGGGCGGCGGCGGCTCGATGTTCCCCACCGGCAACCTGGTCGACGACCTGGAAGTGCCCGGTGTCGGCACCTTCAAGGCCACGTTGATCAACGCCGGTATCCCGACGATTTTCATCAACGCCGAAGACCTTGGCTACACCGGCACCGAGCTGCAAGGCGCGATCAACAGCGACCCCAAGGCCCTGGCGATGTTCGAAACCGTGCGGGCCTACGGCGCGTTGCGCATGGGCCTGATCAAGCACCTGGACGACGCTGCCCAGCGCCAGCACACGCCGAAGGTGGCGTTTGTGGCCAAGCCGGCGGATTACGTGGCGTCCAGTGGCAAGGCGATCAAGGCCGATGATGTGGACCTGCTGGTGCGTGCGCTGTCCATGGGCAAATTGCACCACGCGATGATGGGCACGGCAGCCGTGGCGATTGGCACGGCCGCGGCGATTTCCGGGACGTTGGTCAACTTGGCGGCGGGTGGTATTGAACGCAATGCGGTGCGCTTCGGGCATCCGTCCGGCACTTTGCGTGTCGGTGCTGAAGCCACTCAGGTGAACGGCGAATGGGTGGTGAAGAAAGCCATCATGAGCCGCAGCGCCCGAGTGCTGATGGAAGGCTTCGTCCGCGTCCCGGGCGACGCTTTCTAGCAACCCATACTGTCTCCAATGTGGGAGGGGGCTTGCCCCCTCCCACATTGGATCTCCATACCCCCAAGCAGGCGGCCAGATCTGCGATGGAGCGATCAACCGTGATCCTGAGGACTAACCCAACCTTTTAGGAGTAACTGCCATGAGCGCCAACGCCGACCAGAACAACCGTCCCGACTATGACCAGGTCCTGCAGGACATCGCCGATTATGTCCTCAACTACCGGATCGACTCGCAGGACGCCTTGGACACCGCCCGCAACTGCCTGATGGATACGTTGGGCTGCGGCCTACTGGCCTTGCGTTTCCCCGAATGCACCAAGCACCTGGGGCCGATCGTCGAGGGCACGGTGGTGCCGTTTGGCGCGCGGGTGCCGGGCACTTCGTTCCGGTTGGACCCGGTCAAGGCCGCGTGGGACATCGGCTGCATCGTGCGTTGGCTCGACTACAACGACACCTGGCTCGCCGCCGAATGGGGTCATCCCTCGGATAACCTCGGCGGCATCCTCGCCGTGGCTGATCACCTGTCGCAAAAGCGCGTGGCCAACGGCGACGCACCGCTGACAGTACACGCGGTACTGGAAGCAATGATCATGGCCCACGAAATCCAGGGGGTGATTGCCCTGGAAAACTCTTTTAACCGTGTCGGCCTCGACCATGTGCTGTTGGTGAAAGTCGCCTCTACGGCGGTGAGCGCGAAGCTGATGGGCGCCAACCGTGAGCAGTTGCTTGCGGCGTTGTCCCATGCGTTTGTCGATGGGCAGGCGTTGCGTACGTATCGGCATGCACCGAATGCCGGTTCGCGCAAATCCTGGGCGGCGGGGGATGCGTCGAGCCGGGGCGTGCGTTTGGCGGATATCGCGTTGCGCGGTGAGATGGGCATTCCCGGGGTATTGAGCGCGCCGCAATGGGGGTTCTACGACGTGCTGTTCAGCCACACCAACAAGGACCTGGCACTCAAGCCGCAGGACCAGCGCGCGTTCAGCCTTTCCCAGCCCTACGGCACGTATGTGATGGAAAACGTGCTGTTCAAGATCAGCTTCCCCGCCGAGTTCCACGCGCAAACCGCCTGCGAAGCGGCGGTGACCTTGCACCCGTTGGTGAAAGATCGCCTGCACGAAATCGAGCGTATCGTGATCACCACCCATGAGTCGGCAATTCGCATCATCTCCAAGGTGGGCCAACTGGCCAACGCCGCCGACCGCGACCATTGCCTGCAATACATGACCGCCGTGCCGTTGGCGTTCGGCAATTTGGTGGCGGAGCAGTACGAAGATGAATTCCATGCTGCCCACCCGATCATCGATGCGCTCCGCGACAAGATGGTCATCGTCGAAGACCCACGCTACAGCCGGGAATACCTGGAGGCCGACAAGCGCTCCATTGCCAACGCGGTGCAGGTGTTTTTCAATGACGGCAGCTGCACCGAGCAAGTGGCGGTGGAGTACCCGATCGGCCATCGCCGCCGTCGGGTCGATGGCATTCCGTTGCTGGAAGACAAGTTCAAGGCTAACCTGGCCACACGGTTTACCGCGCAGCGCAGTGCCGAGATTTTTGCGCTGTGCAAGGACCAGGCGACGCTTGAAGCCACAGCGGTCAATCGGTTTGTGGACTTGTTCGTGATCTAGCAGACACCCCGTATTCATCTGTCTAAACCCAATGAATGTGGGAGGGGGCAAGCCCCCTCCCACAGTTGACCGTGTTCACTCGAATCGCAGTATCACCCGGCGATTGTGCTTGCTCTTCTTCTCGATCTTCTCGCAGAACACCCGGCCGATTTCCTCGGTACTGAGCACATGGGTGCCCCCGCAGGGCTGGATATCGATCCCGGCAATTTCAATGACCCTCACCGAGCCCTGGATTACCGGCGGCGCCACCGCCTGGGTGCGGGTGATCTGCAGCAGGGTGGAATATTCCGAGGCCGGCATCGACAGGGTTTTCACCGCGTGGGCCTGTTCGATCAGGGCGTTGAGGTCGCGGGTGATGCTGTCTTTGTCGAGGGTCATTTCCGGCAGGTCGAAATCCAGGCGGCCCTTGTCGGCACTGATGCTGCAACCGGTCACCGGGGCATCAATGATTGAGCACAGCAGGTGCAGGCAGGTGTGCATTTTCATGTGCTGGTAACGACGTTCCCAATCGAGGCCGGCGTCCACCTGCACCCCTGCGGTCAACTGCTCGGGCCAGTGCTCCACCTGGTGCCAGATAATCGAGCGCAGCACAGGGTCTCGCACTGTGCCGGTCACCTCGACGCGCGTACCGTCCGCCAATGTCAGGTGGCCGGTGTCTCCCGGCTGCCCGCCGCCGGTGGGATAGAACAGCGTGTGTTCCAAGGCAATGCCGTGTTCGCTGACGGCAATCACCCGGGCGCTGAACGCGTTCTGATAAGGCGCGCTGTCGAACAGCGCCAGGGTTTCCATGGTGTGCACGGACATGTTCAACCTCCGACGATCAATGGGCTGGCTTGCAGCAGGTGACGCACCATTGCACTCAAGCCAGGGGGGGAGAGCAGGGTGATTTCAAATTCGGGGCCGCAGACCTTCAGGTTCAGCGGCAGGCGCGGCAAGTGGTGGCCCGACTCGACGCGGTGCAGGCGAAATTGCAGGTGATGACGCTCCTTCACCGTGGGCTCCAGCATCAGCCCCTGCAACGGATGAAAGTCGGCGTCCAGCACGGTGACCTTGTGGCTGGCGTTGATCTCGCCGACCACATGCAACCGCTCGTCCAGGGCGAATGCACCGAGGTAGTTGCTGTTGTCCGATTCATCGTTTTTTTGCAGCTGAATCTGGTTGACCACCTTGACCTTGGTGCCGGCGGGCACGTCTTGGGTGATCACGCAGGATGGGCTGATAAATACGTTGTCGCCGATCAACACATAACCCAGCACGCGTGCGCCGGCGCCGACCTCAACGTTATTGCCCAGGCGTGGATGGCGCTTGCCGTCGGGGTTGTTGGCGATACCGCGGGCGCCTAGGGTCACGCCGCAGAGGATGTAACAGTCGTTACCGATCTCGCAGGTTTCGCCGATCACAGTGCCGTAGCCGTGGTCGAGCACGAAGCGTCGCCCGATGCGCGCCGCCGGGTGAATTTCGGCACCGGACAGGATCTTGCCCTGGTTGCTCAGCTTGAGCGCGATGCGCGAGAACACGCCGTTGTGCTGGTCGGGGAAATTCCACACCACGTGTGCCAGGCGGTAATACAGCACCGCCTTGAACGAGGCGTAGGACTCCAGGATCAACTCGCCGCGCCCACGCGACGCCGGGTCACGGTAGGCATAGGCGATCAGGTCTTCGGCCACCGCCTGGGCGGCATTCTGGATCAGCGGCGCGAGGTGCGGTTCCAGCTGCTTCATCTGTACGGGTGTGAGGGTCTTGATGAGGTGAGTCAGCAACTCATCGTGCAATTGTTGCATGTCGATAAAGCCGCCCATCGAGGCACCCCCGCATTCTGTGTGGTTGGAAAACCCGTTATTCAAAACTGGGCAGGTAGCTGTCGGCATTGTCGTAGACCATGGTCAACACCACCGTGTCGGGCGGTAGTTCGGGAGCGAGCTTGGCGATAGCCACCATATTGGCGGCGGACGACAGACCCAGGCTGATGGCGTCGGTGCGCATGATGCGTTTCATCATATCGATGCAGTCCTGGCGCGAGACCTTGAGCATGCCGTCGATCACGTCCAGGTTGAGGATGCTCGGGATCAGGCCGATCGACAGGCCCTGGATATGATGCGGCGCGTGCTGGTTTTTCAGCAGGTCGCATTCTTCCGGTTCCACGCCCATGACGCGCAGGCCCGGCCAGGCGGCTTTCAGGGTTTCGCCGATGCCGGTGATATGCCCGCCGGTGCCGATGCCGCTGACAAAGTAGTCTGCGCGTCGCTCGCCGAAGGCGCGGAGGATTTCCGGTGCGGTGGTGTCGCGGTGGGTCTGCGGGTTGGCACCATTGCGCTGCTGGTTGAGCATCACGTAGCAGGGGTTTTCCAGCTGCAGTTCCATGCACTTTTCGCCGTGGGAATTGTTACCCAGACGACTGTCCGACAGCACCACCTTGGCCCCATATAAACGCAGCAGCTTCTGTTTTTCGGGGCTGTAGTTGTCGGGGATTACCAGCACCACTTTGTAGCCCAGCACATTGCCGGCCATCACCAGGCCGATACCGGTGTTGCCGCCGCTTGGCTCGATGATGGTTTGCCCGGAGTCACGGATCAGCACGCCCCGGCGCTCGGCGTCGAGGATCATGCCCAAGGCGATGCGCGCCTTGTGGCTGCCGCCGGGGTTGAGGGATTCGAGCTTGGCGTAGACCTCGATACCGAGGTCTTCGGAGAACTGCGCCAAACGCACGATCGGCGTTTGGCCGATCACCTCAAGAATGGAGTTATGCAACATCATTCAGCCCTCGGTTCAATACAAAGGCATGTCGGGTTCGACGTCGCGAACCCAATGTTTCATGCCGCCCTGCAGGACTTTGGTGTTGGCGAAACCGGCGGCCAGCAAGGTGCTGGCGGCTTGCTCGGCACGGCTGCCGGCGTAGCAGATCAGGTAGTGGGTATTGTCACGGCTGAGGCTGTCGAGGTGGCCGTCCAGTTCGGCGAGGGGGATGTGCACCACCCCCGGCAACTTGCACACCTCCAATTCGCTGGCGTCGCGCACGTCCAGCAGCACGTCGGCGCTGCTGGGGTGTTCAAGCACTTGCTTGAGTACCCGGGGCTTGATGTAGCGCTCTTCGGCCAGGGACGGTGGGTTGGGCACGGCATCCGCGCAGACAGCGGGCGCCAGGGTTTCACTGTGGCGCGCCTCGGAACAGCAGGGGCAATCGGCGCGGCGCTTGAACCGGATCTCGCTGAACTTCATCGCCAGCGCGTCAAAGCGCATCAAGCGGCCCGACAAGGGTTCACCAATACCGATCAGCAGTTTGATGGCCTCGGTGGCCTGGATCATCCCGACCACGCCGGGTAATACCCCGATCACGCCACCGGCGCTGCAATTGGGTGCCAGTTCGGCGGGCGGCGGGCTGGGAAACAGGCAGCGATAGCAAGGCCCGCCTTGATAGTTGAGCACGCTGATCTGCCCGTCGAAGCGGTAGATGGCGCCGTACACCAAGGGTTTTCCCAGTTGCACGCAGGCATCGTTGACGAGGTAGCGGGTGTCGAAATTGTCGGTGCCGTCGATCACCAGGTCGTAGGCGCCTACCAATTCCAGGGCGTTGTCAGCGTTCAACGCGGTGTCGTGGGCGTTGATCTGGATATGGCCGTTGAGGTCTTGCAGGCGTTGCTTGGCGGACTCGACCTTGGGCATGCCGAGTGTGCTGTTGCCGTGGACGATCTGGCGTTGCAGGTTGCTGCTTTCCACCACATCAAAGTCCACCAGCCCCAGGGTGCCGATGCCGGCGGCGGCCAGGTACAGGCTGATCGGTGAGCCGAGGCCGCCGGTGCCGATGATCAGCACCTTGGCTTTCTTGAGGTTCAACTGGCCTTCGCGACCGACGCCGGGCAGGGTGATATGGCGCACGTAGCGCTGTACTTCTTCATTGCTCAGTGCGTCGACATCCATGCCGCCAGAGGTCGCGAGCAGGACTTCGATTTTGGCCTTTTGCGGCAAAGGCTCGTCGGCATCGATCAGCGCTTCCTCTGCCGTAAACAGGAAGTGTTCCTTGAGCTGGTTGTTCTTCTCGTGGAACAGGTGCGAACGCAACTGTGGGTGGCTGCTGCAGAGGTTTTCAATGACTTCGCGCAATGTCGATCCGGTGCCCTCTAGGGTCGATTCCGGCAGCTTGGCCACGCGAACCAGAATGTCGGGGAAAGAGACAGCGTTCATGGACAACTCCGTGTGCAGGTCGTTGAAAGGTTGAAGGGCGAAATGCTTGCCATCCCAGGCAAACAGCTTGGAGCCCAGGGCCTGGCCCTGGCGAACGTCGACCACCAGGTAGCTCACGGGGTAGATCGGCTCGCCCAGGAACAGCGCCTTGTCCTGGTCTTCGTCACTGAAATAGGCACCGACGTCCGGGTGGGAGTGGTAGATCACCACCACTGGGTTGTCGCTGCGAAACGCTTTGTTCATCAGCAGGGTGTCGGCCACCGAGAACGTGTAGCCGTTGGCTGCGCTGCGCGGGTACACCTCGGGGTTCTTGCGGTGCAGTTCATTCTGGATATTGCTGCCCAGGTACACGCTGCCGTCGGCGAAGATGAAACCGCAGCATTCTTCGGGGTAACTGCGGCTGGCGTGGGCGTAGATCTGTTCCAGGGCGGTGGGGCGGAGGACGTCCATGTGGCTCTCGCGTTGCTGATGTTGATGGGGCAGGGAAGGGGTCATTTTTTCTTGGCCAGGAGTTTTTCAACCGGCAACTTGGTGATCGCAAAGCCGGCCAGCAGGATGGCCGAATACAGCATCAAGTCACGGGAAATCGACACGCCTTCGTACCAGGCGCCAATGATCACCGCGAACACTGGGAAGATGATGAACACGAATGACAGGATGATCGGGCTCAAGCGCTTGAGCAGCATGAAGTACACGATGAACCCGCCCACCGAGGCCACCAGGCCCAGGTAGAACAGGGCGCCCCAAGAGCGCAAGGTGATGGCGTCGAAGGTCGGCGCTTCAAACCACAGCCCGGCGACGAACAGCATCAGCCCGGCAATGCCGATGGGCAGGGTGTTGTAGGTGATCACGCTGATGGCGCTGCCTTTCTGCTTGGTAATGACGTAGCACAAGGCATGCATGATCGCAGCGGTCAGAATCGCCAGTACCCCGAAGAACTCGGCGTGGTCCAGGTGCAGGCCCTGGCTCTTGATGATCATGTAGAGGCTGCCGAAACCGATACCGATACCGACCACCTGGGAAAAGTAGATGCGCTCGCGCAGGAACAGCGCGGAGAAGATCAGGATGAACACCGGCATGCAACTGAACAGCAGCGCGGTAAGGCCGGACGAGACATGCATTTCGCCGTAGTTGAGCAGGTAGTAGGGCACGCTGAAGTAGGACAGGGTTACAAACACAAAAAACCAGCGGCTTTCACGGGGAAACAGGATCGGCTCGCGGCGCACCATGGCAAAACACAGGAACAGCGGGAAAGCGATCAGGAAGCGCAGGCCGGCGGACGTCAGCGGCGGCACGCTCTCCACGGCAATCTTGATCCCCAGCCACGTAGTGCCCCAACTCAGGCAAACGATCAGGAACATCACGCTGGTGATCAGCCCGGCCAGCCACTGTTTTTGGGTTTTGGTCTTGGCGGTGTTTTCGAGAACGGCGGACATTGGCATCGTTTATTGCTTCCCTGAGCCGGAATTGAACTCTATATTGAGCTTGTAATGAGTTGTAAAAATCGGCGATTGAACCCGTAAAAGCACACTATTAGGGCGAAAGATGGCTGTCAAAACAAATATTGACATGGTGTCAATTATGCGTGAGGGGTTGTCCAACGGGCAGGGCGTGAAGTACAAGCGCCTGTCCGATGTCATGGAACGGGGCATCCTTGAAGGCTTGATTGAACCGGGAAGAAAACTGCCGCCCCATCGGGTGCTTTCCGACAACCTGGGTGTGACGATAGGCACCATCAGCCGGGCCTACGGCGAACTGGAACGCTTGGGCTTGGTTGTGGCGCGAGTCGGCGACGGCACGTTCGTGCGCAAGCGTGGGATGGAGCGCCAGCGCGATGAAGGTTTTCGCAACTTCAGCGAAGAGCCGCGTCAGTACTTCGACATGAGCCGCAACATGCACATCCCCGGGCAGGAGACGGTGTTCCTGGCCCAGAGCTTCCAAACCCTGTCGACCAACGCCAAGTTCCTCCAGGACATCAGTGCCTACACCCCGGACGCCGGCCTGCCGCGCTACCGTGAAGCGGGCGCGCAATGGCTGGTGCAGCGTGATTTTCATCCGATTCCCGAGCAAGTCATCTGCGTCAACGGCGGCCAGCACGGCCTGCTGTGCTCAATGATGGCGCTGTTGCGGGCGGGCGATACGGTGGTCACCGAACAGCTGACGTATCCGGGCCTTATTACGGCCGCGCGGATGCTGGGTATCCGCCTGATCGGCCTGGACATGGACGAGGAGGGCGTGCTGCCGAGCGCGCTGGACGAAGTCTGTCGTAATCACCGGATTTCAGCGCTGTACTGCACGCCCACGATCCAGAACCCGACCACGGCGGTGCTCTCGGTCGCGCGTCGCGAAGCGCTGGTCAAAGTGTGTCGGGAACACAACCTGCTGATTCTTGAGGATGAAGCCCACGGTGTGTTGGTCGAAGACCGGCCGCCGCCACTCAGCTATTTCGCCCCTGAGCGTACGATTCTGATCAGCAGCCTGAGCAAAGCGGTGTCCGCCGGGCTGCGCGTGGGCTATGTGCATGCGCCGCCGGCGTTGGTCAGCCGTATTTCGGCAGCCCTGCGTTCGACCTGCTGGATGGCCACGCCCGTGACCCTTGAGCTGGCCACCCAGTGGATCGAAAACGGCACGGCGGAATACCTGCTGCGCCAGCAGATCAACGAAATCAGCCGACGTAAAGCCCTGGTCCGCGACCTGCTGACCGGGCTGGAATACCGCACCCATCTCAACAGCCCGCATTTCTGGATTGAAGTGCCGGAGCCGTGGCGTGCGTCGGAAATCGAGGCGGAGCTCAAGCAGAATAATTACCTGATCGCTACCGCTGAAGCCTTTGCGGTGGGGCAGACGGCGGTGCCTCAGTTCATTCGGGCGAGTATCTGCAATACGTCGGGGGATGATCAGTTGTTACGGGCGGGGTTTGATGCGCTGGCTACAGCATTGGGGCAGGGAGGCGGGCGCTTCCACCTGTAACGGCGGGCTCGCTTTATCGTGGTGAGCTGGCTTGCCCAGCGCGAGGCAAGCTCGCTCACTACAAAAGCGGCAGGCGGTAATGACTATTTGAAGCGCCGCTCCACGCCTTTCTCCACCAGAATCTTCGCCGAAATCTCCTCCACCGAAAAATGCGTGGAATTGATGTGCGCAATATTCTCGCGACGGAACAGATTTTCTACTTCGCGCACTTCGAACTCGCACTGCGCATAGCTCGAGTAGCGACTATTGGGCTTGCGCTCATTGCGGATCGCCGTGAGACGGTCCGGGTCGATGGTCAGGCCGAACAGCTTGTGCGAGTGCGCGCGCAGGGCGGCCGGCAGCGTCAGGTGCTCCATGTCGTCCTCGGTCAGCGGGTAATTGGCTGCGCGAATACCAAATTGCATGGCCATGTATAGACAGGTGGGCGTTTTGCCGCAGCGCGACACGCCGACCAGGATCAGGTCGGCCTTGTCGTAGTAATGGGTACGGGCGCCGTCGTCGTTGTCGAGGGCAAAGTTCACCGCCTCGATACGCTCCATATAATTGGAGTTATGCCCAATGGAATGGGACTTTCCGACCGAATAGGAGGAGTGTTCACTCAACTCCTGCTCCAGCGGCGCCAGGAAGGTCGAGAAAATGTCGATCATGAAACCATTCGACGTTGCGAGAATCTCACGGATGTCTTGATTGACGATGGTGTCGAAAATGATCGGCCGGAAACCGTCTTTTTCAGCCGCCAGATTGATTTGTTGTACCATGGCCCGCGCTTTATCCACGCTGTCGATGTACGGACGCGTGAATTTGGCGAAGGTAATGTTTTCGAACTGCGCGAGCAGGCTCTGGCCCAATGTTTCGGCTGTGATGCCGGTGCCGTCGGAGATAAAGAAAGCAGATCGTTTCATTTGAGCCCTGGGCCTTAAGCTGATGGCGAATCTTGGATATGATAGGCGCGATTTTGCCGTCCCGCGGTGGGCCGCATTCTCACTTATTTTCCAGGTCCAGGCCACAAGCGCTGGCGAACGCTCCTACTGAGCAGCCGGCGTCCTGAGCTTTTCCAACACAGAAAGTGGAGAGATCACCTTGGTAGAGTACGTAGTTTCCCTCGATAAGCTCGGCGTCCATGATGTAGAGCACGTGGGGGGCAAGAACGCATCCCTCGGCGAGATGATCAGTAATCTTGCAGGCGCAGGTGTATCGGTGCCCGGTGGTTTCGCCACCACGGCCCAGGCTTACCGCGATTTCCTCGAACTGAGCGGCCTCAATGCTCAGATCCACGCCGCGCTGGACGCTCTGGACGTTGATGACGTCAATGCCCTCGCCAAGACCGGTGCCCAGATCCGCCAATGGATCATGGACGCCGAGTTCCCTGAGAAGCTCAACGAAGAAATCCGCACCGCCTTCGCCACCCTGTCGGCCGGCAACTCGGACATGGCTGTTGCCGTGCGCTCCTCGGCCACCGCCGAAGACTTGCCGGACGCCTCCTTCGCCGGCCAGCAAGAGACCTTCCTGAACATCCGCGGCGTCGAAAACGTGATTCGCGCAGCCAAGGAAGTCTTCGCCTCGCTGTTTAACGATCGCGCGATTTCCTACCGTGTGCACCAGGGTTTCGACCATAAGCTGGTGGCTTTGTCTGCCGGTGTACAGCGCATGGTGCGTTCGGAAACCGGCACTGCCGGCGTCATGTTCACCCTCGATACCGAATCGGGCTTCCGTGACGTGGTGTTTATCACCGGCGCCTACGGCCTGGGCGAAACCGTCGTACAAGGCGCGGTCAACCCCGACGAATTCTACGTACACAAACATACCCTTGAGGCTGGTCGCCCGGCCATCTTGCGCCGCAACTTGGGCAGCAAGGCCATCAAGATGATCTACGGTGACGAGGCCAAAGCCGGTCGCTCGGTTAAAACCGTTGAGGTGGACAAGGCCGAACGCGCCCGTTTCTGCCTGAGCGACGCGGAAGTCAGCGAGTTGGCCAAGCAAGCGATGATCATCGAAAAGCACTACAAGTGCCCGATGGACATCGAATGGGCCAAGGACGGTGACGACGGCAAGCTGTACATCGTGCAGGCCCGTCCGGAAACCGTGAAGAGCCGTACTTCGGCCAACGTCATGGAACGCTACCTGTTGAAAGAGACCGGCACGGTGCTGGTGGAAGGTCGCGCCATCGGCCAGCGCATCGGCGCGGGCAAGGTGCGGATCATCAAGGACGTGTCCGAAATGGACAAAGTCCAGCCAGGCGACGTTCTGGTCTCCGACATGACCGACCCGGATTGGGAACCGGTGATGAAACGCGCCAGCGCCATCGTCACCAACCGTGGCGGGCGTACCTGCCACGCGGCAATCATCGCCCGTGAGCTGGGGATTCCGGCCGTAGTGGGTTGCGGCAACGCCACCCAACTGCTCAAGGACGGCCAGGGCGTGACCGTGTCCTGCGCCGAAGGCGACACCGGCTTCATCTTCGAAGGCGAGTTGGGCTTCGACATCAAGCAAAACTCCATCGACGCCATGCCGGACCTGCCGTTCAAGATCATGATGAACGTCGGCAACCCGGACCGCGCCTTTGACTTCGCGCAGTTGCCGAACGCCGGTGTGGGCCTGGCCCGCCTGGAGTTCATCATCAACCGCATGATCGGCGTGCACCCCAAGGCCCTGTTGAACTACGACGGCCTGCCGCTGGACATCAAGGAAAGCGTCGACAAGCGCATCGCCGGCTACAACGACCCGGTCGGCTTCTACGTCGAGAAGCTGGTGGAAGGCATCAGCACCTTGGCGGCGGCGTTCTACCCGAAAAAAGTCATCGTGCGCCTGTCGGACTTCAAGTCCAACGAATACGCGAACCTGATCGGCGGCAAGCTCTACGAGCCGGAAGAAGAAAACCCGATGCTGGGCTTCCGTGGTGCCTCGCGTTACATCAGCGAAGCGTTCCGTGATTGCTTCGAACTCGAATGCCGCGCCCTAAAGCGCGTGCGCAACGAGATGGGCCTGACCAACGTCGAGATCATGGTGCCGTTCGTGCGCACCCTGGGCGAGGCGAGCCAGGTGGTCGACCTGCTGGCTGAAAACGGTCTGTCGCGTGGCGAAAACGGTCTGCGCGTGATCATGATGTGCGAACTGCCGTCCAACGCCATCCTGGCCGAAGAGTTCCTGGAGTTCTTCGACGGTTTCTCCATCGGCTCCAACGACCTGACCCAGCTGACACTGGGCCTGGACCGCGACTCCGGGATCATCGCGCACCTGTTCGACGAGCGTAACCCTGCGGTCAAGAAGCTGCTGGCCAATGCCATCCAGGCGTGTAACAAGGTCGGCAAGTACATCGGTATCTGTGGCCAAGGCCCTTCCGACCACCCTGACCTGGCCAAATGGCTGATGGAACAGGGCATCGAAAGCGTCTCGCTGAACCCCGATTCCGTGCTGGAAACCTGGTTCTTCCTGGCGGAAGGCCAAGCGTCCGTCTAAGGTCGTTACGTCAAAAGTGCCGGTCACCTGTCGAGGGTGACCGGCATTCTTATCTGTGCAGGGCGGGATTCCTTCCGGACGCCGCCCTTTTTTGTGCAAGAGCATTATGCAAAGCAGCAGCAACCTGTTTCCCGTCGCCCTGATCAGCGCTGAACGTCGTGGCGACCTGAGTGAAGATGTGTACCGCCTCAAACCCGGTAACAGCCCCGACGGTACCGTCGAGCTGGCCGTTACTCGTTTGGGCTTGGCCGATGTCCCGGAAAACCGGGGCATCCCGGTTATTTTGTTGCATGGCAGTTTTTCCAACCGGCGCTTCTGGTACTCACCCAAGGGCATTGGCCTGGGGGCTTACCTGGCACGCCAGGGGTTTGATGTGTGGATCCCGGAAATGCGCGGCCATGGTTTGTCCAAGCGCAATCATGACTACGCCCGCAATCGCGTCGCTGACTATGCACGCTATGACTTGCCGGCGATTGGCGCGTTTGTGCGTGAGCAGAGCGCGCAGATTCCCCACTGGATCGGCCATTCCCTGGGCGGCACAAGCCTGGCTGCGGCGCTGGGTGGGCACCACCTTGGCGCGCCGGCAGTGGCTTCGGTGGCGTTGTTTGGTTGCCAGGTCAGCCGCACCCACTGGCCGTTGAAATTGCCACCGGTGGAGTGGACTGGCCGCTTGCTGCTGAAACGCTTCGGCGAACTGTCCGGCTCACGGTTCAAGCGTGGCCCGGAGGACGAGCCCGCGGGCGTGTTGATCGAAGCCATGCGTTGGAATGGTCTGTTCGGCCGCTTTGGCGAGGGTAAAAACGACTGGTGGAAAGGCTTGGCAAGTGTCGATGTGCCGTTGTTGGCGGTCAGCGCCGCCGGCGATCATCAGGACCCTGACTGGGCGTGTCGCAAATTGTTCGAGCAAGTCGGATCCGAGCACCGTCAATACCTGTGCCTGGGCCGCCAGCAAGGGTTTACCGAGGATTTCGGGCACGTGGAAATGCTGGTCAGCAAAGCCGCACAGGTTCAAGTGTGGCCATTGGTGGAGCAGTGGTTGAAAGATCCGCTCACACCCTTATTCGGTGTGCAGGCCGAGGTGCTGGCCACGGTTTGAGGCAACGCTCTGCCAAGGGCGTTTCACTCGTGTGTGGTTGCGGCTAAGATATGACGCGTTAAACGCTTCTGGTCATATTCAGTCGCGCAGTGGCTATTGCGTTGCGGCGATGCGGATGGGATGTTTCGCCCCTGCTTGGGCTGGCGCTTCTTTCGAAAGACACCTCTTTGACAGAAAGGAATTTTTCAATGAACCATTACGTGACCCCTGACCTGTGCGACGCCTACCCGGAACTGGTGCAGGTGCTTGAGCCGATGTTCAGCAATTTCGGCGGCCGAGATTCCTTTGGTGGTGAAATTGTCACCCTAAAATGTTTCGAAGATAACTCCTTGGTCAAGGAACAGGCCGACCAGCCTGGCGCCGGCAAGGTGCTGGTGGTCGATGGGGGTGGTTCCCTGCGCCGCGCGCTGCTGGGCGACATGATCGCCGAGAAAGCCGCAAAAAATGGCTGGGAAGGCCTGGTGATCTACGGCTGCATCCGTGACGTCGATGTGATCGCCCAGACCGACCTGGGGGTGCAGGCCTTGGCGAGTCACCCGATGAAGACCGACAAACGCGGCATCGGTGACTTGAACGTGGTGGTCACGTTTGCGGGGGTGACGTTCCGTCCGGGTGAGTACATCTACGCCGACAACAACGGCGTGATTGTGTCGCCCAGCCCGCTGAAAATGCCTGAATAAACCGCAATAATCGACGGGGTGAGGATGTTCGAGGAAGAAAACGCGCAATGGGGGCTGGTGCATGCCCTGGTGCTGGACGGTAAAGGCGGTGCGCGTTCGATTGCCCGGACAGAGCTCGACGACTTGCAACTGCAACCTCAGGAAAGCCTGTGGTTGCATTGGGATCGCAGCCATCCGCAGACCCAGACCTGGCTGCGTAAATCCAGTGGCTTGAGCGAGTTCGCCTGTGACCTGTTGCTGGAGGAGAACACCCGTCCGCGTCTGTTGCCGTTGCCGGACGCGGAACTGCTGTTGTTTCTGCGTGGGATTAACCTCAACCCAGGGGCTGAGCCGGAAGACATGGTTTCGGTGCGTATCTTCGCCGCAGCCAGTCGTGTGATTTCCCTGCGTTTGCGCCCATTGCGCGCTACTGACGAGCTGCTGGTGCAGTTGGCGGACGGCAAGGGCCCGAAAACGGCCTCGGAACTTATCCTTTATATGGCGCAGTACCTGACCAATAAAGTGCAGGATCTGGTCACGGACTTGTCTGAAGTCGTCGATGCAGAGGAAGAAAAACTCGATACCGACGAACGGTATACGCCGGAACATGGCAGCGTTTTGCAGATCCGTCGACGCGCCGCTGGGCTGAAGCGATTCCTCGCACCGCAGCGGGATATTTTTGCCCAGCTCACGCGGATCAAATTGCCGTGGTTCTGTGACGACGATGCCGACTATTGGAACGAATTGAACAACAGCCTGACCCGCTACCTGGAAGAGCTCGAATTGACCCGGGAGCGCGTGGGGCTTGTGCTTGAGGCCGAAGACCGGCGCTTGAGCGTACGCATGAACCGCACCATGTACCGGTTCGGGATCATCACCGGGATCTTCCTGCCGATGAGTTTTCTCACCGGGCTGCTGGGTATAAATGTGGGCGGGATTCCGTTCTCTGCCAGCCCCTATGGATTCATGATTGCGTGCCTGTTGATGGTCTCGGTCGCGCTTGGACAATGGTGGCTTTTTCGACGGTTGCGCTGGGTTTGAGCTGAATATGACCTGAACGTATGAAGGGTCCTATGTGACCTCAGGAATTTTACCCTCGTCTTTTAAATCACTTGCGAGAGGTCTTTATGCACGATCCGTTCGAACAGTCTTTGCGTGACATGCTCAATGCCTCGCCGTCCAATCGGGACGACGATGCCTGCCTGGGCCGCGTGTTGAAAACCGCCAACCGCCAGGTGGGTGCGGGTGACCTGTTCGGTCTGCTCGGCCGCTGGATGCCGGCGCTGATGATGGCGCTGAACAATGGTTCGGCCCACGTATCGCCTGTTTCCCGTCGTAAACCTCTTGCTCGTACTGCTGATAAGGCTGATTGAATATGGAACTTGATCTCTGGACGCAGAGCCTGGTCACCGCGATGACCGCATTGTGGACCAAGGTGGCGAATTTCATTCCCAACCTGTTTGGTGCGCTGGTGCTGGTGCTGTTGGGTTTTGTCGTAGCCAAGCTGCTCGACACCCTGCTGTCCAAATTGCTGGCAAAACTGGGCCTGGACCGGCTTATGGCAGGCACCGGCCTGACCAAGCTGTTGGGCCGTGCCGGGCTGCAAGTACCGATCTCAACATTGATCGGCAAGATCGTTTATTGGTTTGTTTTGCTGATTTTTCTGGTTTCTGCGGCTCAATCCCTTGGACTTGAGCGAGTTTCAGCTACGCTCGACATGCTGGCGCTGTATTTGCCGAAGGTTTTTGGCGGCGCGCTGGTACTGCTGGTAGGCGTTTTGCTGGCACAATTGGCCAATGGGCTGGTGCGTGGCGCCGCCGAAGGCGTGGGACTGGATTACGCCGCCGGCTTGGGGCGAATCGCTCAAGGGCTGGTGATCATCATCAGTATTTCGGTCGCGATCAGCCAGTTGGAGGTCAAGACTGACCTGCTCAACCATGTGATTGTGATCGTTTTGATTACCGTTGGTCTGGCAGTTGCGCTGGCCATGGGCTTGGGAAGCCGGGAAATTGCCGGTCAGATTCTTGCGGGAATCTATGTGCGTGAGCTGTATCAGGTTGGGCAACAGGTGCGTGTGGGCGAGGTCGAAGGGCAAATCGAGGAGATCGGCACAGTCAAGACAACGGTGCTGACCGATGACGGCGACCTGGTGTCGCTGTCCAATCGGATTCTCCTGGAACAGCAGGTCAGTAGCCGCTAACCCGGCAAACCCTGCTAATGTACGCCGCCGCGAACCCGGCTGATCGGGCTGTGGCGGACATTGACCTGACTGTCGGCACGACTTGTTTTGAATAAAGCCCAAACGCTGTCCACGCGCTATGACCCCCGTGAGCTCTCTGATGAGGAGTTGGTCGCGCGTGCGCACACGGAGCTGTTTCACGTAACTCGCGCGTACGAAGAATTGATGCGCAGATATCAACGCACTTTGTTCAACGTTTGTTCAAGGTATTTAGGGAACGATAGAGATGCGGATGATGTCTGTCAGGAAGTGATGCTCAAGGTGTTGTACGGCCTGAAGAACTTCGAGGGCAAATCGAAGTTCAAGACCTGGCTGTACAGCATCACGTACAACGAGTGCATCACGCAGTATCGGAAGGAACGGCGAAAGCGTCGCTTGATGGACGCTTTGAGTCTGGACCCCCTTGAGGAGGCGTCTGAAGAAAAGGCGCCGGCACCCGAGGAGAAGGGCGGACTCGATCGCTGGCTGGTGTATGTGAATCCGATTGACCGGGAAATTCTGGTGCTACGATTTGTCGCAGAGCTGGAATTTCAGGAAATCGCCGACATCATGCACATGGGTTTGAGTGCTACAAAAATGCGTTACAAACGTGCTCTTGATAAATTACGTGAGAAATTTGCGGGCGAGACTGAAACTTAGTGCGTGGCAAATATCTCTTACGTGTAGGCAAGTTCTGTTAGACTTGTCGCCGAGTTGTCCCCCGGTTTGTGGGACTGCTTTACAATCACCAGATGGGGATTTAACGGATGAAACTGAAAAACACCTTGGGCTTGGCCATTGGTTCTCTTATTGCCGCTACTTCTTTCGGCGTTCTGGCACAAGGCCAAGGCGCAGTTGAAGGCGAGCTGTTCTACAAGAAGCAGTACAACGATAGCGTTAAGCACATCGAAGACGGCTTCAATCCTGGCGCTCGCATCGGTTACTTCCTGACCGACGACCTGTCCTTGAACCTGTCCTACGACAAAACCAACCACACCCGTTCGAACGACGGTACTGGTAACCAGAAGATCAAAGGCGATACCGGCAGCCTGGTTGCCCAGTATCACTTCGGTCAAGCTGGCGTAGACAGCCTGCGTCCATACGTAGAAGGCGGTTTCGGCCACCAGAGCCGTACCAACGTTCAGGCTGACGGCCACAGCGGTCGCGACCAGACTACCTTCGCTACCGTTGGTACTGGCGTGAAGTACTACTTCACCAACAACCTGTACGCTCGTGCCGGTGTTGAAGCTGACTACGGTCTGGACAACGGCAAGTGGGATTACTCCGCACTGGTCGGCCTGGGCGTGAACTTCGGCGGTAACGCTGGCGCAGCTGCTCCAGCTCCTACCCCAGCACCAGCTCCAGAGCCAACTCCAGAGCCAGAAGCTCCAGTTGCTCAGGTTGTTCGTGTTGAGCTGGACGTTAAGTTCGACTTCGACAAGTCGGTTGTTAAGCCTAACAGCTACGGCGACGTGAAAAACCTGGCCGACTTCATGGCTCAGTACCCAGCTACCAACGTAGAAGTTGCTGGTCACACTGACTCCGTAGGTCCAGACGCTTACAACCAGAAGCTGTCCCAGCGTCGTGCTGACGCTGTTAAGCAAGTCCTGGTTAAAGATGGCGTTGCTCCAAGCCGCATCACCGCAGTAGGTTACGGCGAATCCCGCCCAGTTGCTGACAACGCAACTGAAGCTGGTCGTGCTGTTAACCGTCGCGTAGAAGCGTCGGTTGAAGCTCAAGCTCAGTAATTACTGAGTGGTAGAAAAAAGCCCGGCTTAGGCCGGGCTTTTTTTCGCCTGCAATTTGCCTCAGGCGCGTACGGCTTCTGCGAGGTAGGCGGCCTGTTCGGCGGCGGCAACACGGCCGATCACCAGGATCGCGGGGCTCTTCAGGGCAAATGCCTGTGCATCTTCATACATCCGGGACAGCTCGCTGCGGCATTCCCTTTGTTGGGGCAGCGATGCGTTTTCGATCATCGCCACCGGCATATCCGCCGCCATCCCGCCGTCGAGCAATTGCTGACGGATCTCCTCCAGCTTCGCTACGCCCATGTACACCACCAAGGTGGTCCCGCCCTCTGCCAGTGCACGCCAATTCAGGCTGCTGTCGTCCTGGGTGTGCGCTGTGACCAGGGTCACGCCACGACTTACGCCGCGCAACGTCAGCGGAACCGCGCAATTCGTCGCGCCCGCCAGCCCCGCCGTAATCCCGTTAACCAACTCCACTTCGACACCTCGTTCACGCAGCCAAACAGCTTCTTCGCCACCGCGCCCGAAAATGCATGGGTCGCCGCCCTTCAGGCGCACCACGCACTTGCCTTGACGGGCATAGCGCAGCATCAGGCGGTGAATAAAGTCTTGCGGCGTTGAGCGGCAGCCGCCGCGTTTGCCGACGGTGATCACTCGTGCCCCGGCGCAATGTTCCAGTACGGCCGGGTTGACCAGATCATCGATCAGCACCACATCGGCTTCGTGCATGGCCCGTACGGCCTTGAGGGTCAACAGTTCTGGGTCACCGGGACCTGCGCCCACCAGCCAGACTTTTGCGTTCATGTGTTTTCCCTCGTGTAGAGATGACATCAGCGGTGAAAGAGTGAATACAGCAACACCAGATTGATCAGCAGCGAAGCCAGCGCCAGGGTCCGCCAGACTTTCAATGGCTCGCGCTCCAGCAAAGGCCTGGGCCGGATGCTCAGTTCCTGGCGGTCTGCCTGTTCCAGCACCAGCAACCATTCCTCGGCGGTTTCATATCGATGCTCAGGCTGGGCGGCCACGGCTTGCTCCAGGCTGAGCGGCAGCCAATCCGGCAAGTCGGGGCGATAACGGCTGGCGCTGACCGGCTGGGTAAACTTGGGGCGTTGGAAGGCCTCGATCTCACCGTAGGGGTAATGCCCGGTCAGCAGGTAATAGAGGGTGACGCCGACGCTATATAAATCCTGTTGAGCGGTAGGAGGGTCACCATTGAATGCCTCGGGTGCGATAAAGCTCGGCGTACCAGGCAGTACGTGAGCGCGGTCCTCCGAAAGGCCGGGGCAGTAGGCCAGGCCGAAATCCAGCACCCGCAGTTCACCGTCGTCCCCTTGCAGCAGGTTCTCCGGCTTAATGTCGCGGTGCAGGATTTGCCGTCGATGCAGCATGCCCACCGCCCGCAGCAAGCGCTCGGCAATGGACTGCCACTGCGCCAGGGGCAACGTACCCTGTTGCTTGAACACTTCAGCCAGGGTTTGCCCTGGGTATTCGCGCATGACGTAGTACAAATGCTGACGCCCGCTGGCGGGATGGACTTCAGGAAAGGACCGCCCGGCGACGCGTCGTAAAAACCACTCCTCCGACAACAACGCCTGGCCGGCGTCGCTGTCATCGTCGCGGCTCAACGGCAGGGTTTTCAGCAGCCAGGGTTGCTGTTGGGCATCCCGCACCCGGTACAGCAACGACTGTCGGCTTTGCGCCAGCACGGTTTCTACCTGCCAGCCTTCAAAACGTTGTCCGGCCTTCAAGGCTGGCGGCAGTGGCCATTGCTGTAATTGCACCAGCGCATCGCCCAACGTGGCCGCGCCGAGGGTGTCCACGCGCACCAGCAGGGCGCTGGCGTTGTCCTGGCTGCCCGCCAGGTGCGCGGCGTTCACTAGCGTGTTGACCGCCAGATCCAAGTCCGTTTGTTCGCGCAGGATGGCGCTGATGCTGCGATCGCCCAGGGTTGCCCACACGCCGTCACTGAGCAGCAGGAAGCACTCGCCTTCGCGCAATTGGCCATCCAGGAAGTCCAGCACCAGGTGCTGGTCCAGGCCCAATGCGCGCTTCAGCACGTGTTGCATGCCCGGCTGTTCCCAGACGTGATCCTCGCTGATGCGCTGCAACTCACCGTCCAGCCAGCGATACGCCCGGCAATCCCCAACATGCGCCAGGGTAAAGCGCTGGCCGCGAAACACCAGGGCGCTGAGGGTGGTCAGCAAGGGCTGGCCACCCCCATTGGCTTGCAACCAGCGATTCTGTGCCAGTAGCAAACGTTCCAGGGCCTGGGCCACGCCCCAGGTTTGCGGCGTGGCGTAGTAATCCAAGGCCAGCGCCTGCAAGGTCGAGCGCGCGGCCAAGCCACCATCGGCACACTGGCTTACGCCGTCGGCGATGGCGCACAGGTAGCCTTTGCTGGCCGCCAGTTCGGCCACAGGCGTCACCACCCGCAGCGCGTCCTGGTTTTCCGTGCGTGGGCCGATGGCACTGGCCTGGGCGACGCTCAGCTGCAGGCTCATCAGACGCGGGCAGCCGTCACAGCGGCCGAGCCCCAGGTGGTTCTCCAGCGACGTTTCACGCCATGCAGGCCAAACCAGGCCAACACGCCCAGGCTGGCAAACAGCCACAGCGCCATTTGATAGCTGCCGGTGCTTTGTTTGATCGCACCCATGCCCGCCGCCAGGGCGAAGCCGCCGATGCCGCCGGCCATGCCGATCAGGCCGGTCATCACGCCGATCTCACGCCGAAAACGCTGTGGCACCAGTTGGAACACCGCGCCATTACCTGCCCCCAGGCCGAGCATGGTGCAGACGAACAGGGCCAGCGCCGCGTAGGAACTCGGCAGGTTGAAACCCACCGCCGCGATGCAGATCGCCGCTACGCTGTACATGCCCAACAGGGTCCGGATCCCGCCGAAACGGTCCGCCAGGGCGCCGCCCAGTGGGCGCATCAGGCTGCCGCCGAACACGCACGCGGCGGTGTAGTAGCCGGCGGTCACCGGGCTCAGGCCGTACTGGTCGTTGAAATAGCCGGGCAGAGCGCTCGCCAGGCCGATAAAGCCGCCGAAGGTCACGCTGTAGAAAAACATGAACCACCAGCTGTCACGGTCGCCGAGCGCCTTGAAGTAGTCGGCCATGGACTTGGCTTTGGGCCGTTCAGGGGCGTTGCGGGCGAGCCAGGCAAAGACGATCAGGGTCAGCACCAGTGGGATCAAGGCAAAGCCGAAGACGTTGCTCCAGCCAAATGCGGCGGCCAATACCGGCGCCAGCAATGCGGCGAACACCGTGCCGGAGTTACCTGCACCGGCGATGCCCATGGCTTTGCCCTGATGCTCGGCCGGGTACCACTGGGACGCCAGCGGCAGTGCAACCGCAAACGACGCGCCGGCCATGCCCAGGAACACGCCCAGCAACAAGGCTTGCTCGTAACTGTGGATGCCCAGTTTCCAGGCACCGAACAAGGCGCAGATGACTATCACCTGTCCAATCATGCCGGCGGTCTTGGGCGACAGTTTGTCCGCGAGCATGCCCATCAAGAAGCGCAGCACCGCGCCGGCTAGAATCGGCGTCGCCACCATCAGGCCGCGCTGCTGGGTGGTGAGGTGCAGGTCGGCGGCAATTTGGATTGCCAGTGGGCCAAGCAGGTACCAGACCATGAAACTCAGGTCGAAATACAGGAAGGCGGCAAACAGGGTCGGGGTGTGCCCGGATTTCCAGAAGCTTGATTTCATCACGCACCTCAACGGTTGGGAGTCTTGTAAGAAGGCCTGGTGATGGAACAGCCGGCTAAGGCCGCCCCACCGGCCCCGTTTCCGGGGCCAAAACAAAAAAACGCCGCCACCGGGTTCGCGAGGGCAAACCGGGTGTGCGACGTCTTTGTCGTGGAGGGGCAACCGCCGTTGGCTACCTGTGATGTTTACTTAGCAAGAGCTGCGCCAAATCAGCCAAGCAACTCACTCATGGCGATAATCTGCTCCGCTACCTGGATCAGCTTCTGCTGGCGGCTCATGGCCTGGCGGCGCATCAGCGTGTACGCCTCTTCCTCGTTGCAGTCCTTCATTTTCATCAGCATGCCCTTGGCCAGCTCGATGCGCTTGCGCTCGGCGAGCTGTTGGTCCCGCGCCTGGAGTTGGGCGCGCAAGGCCTGGTCGCTTTCGAAGCGAGCCATGGCCACGTCGAGGATCGGCTGCAGGCGCTGGGCCTGGATACCTTCGACGATGTAGGCGCTGACGCCGGACTTGATCGCCTGGCGCATCACGTTCGGGTCGTGTTCGTCGGTAAACATCACGATGGGCCGAGGTTGATCGCGGCTGACCAGGACCACTTGCTCCATCACATCGCGGCCCGGTGACTCGGTATCGATCAGGATGACATCCGGGCGCACCGTTTCGACGCGCGCGGGCAGGTCGATGGTCAGGCCGGACTCATCGATCACCTCAAAACCGGCTTCGATCAGCGCTGCCCTGAGACGGCCGACCTTGCGCGGGGTGTCGTTGATTAACAGGATTCGCAGCATGGACGTCCTCCTGTCAGCGCAAGGCTTGGCGGTGGGTGTGATCGGCCAGGGCATGCAGGCGGAAGCTGCGGGCATAGCCGGCGGGGTCGGAACCGTCCCAGATTTTGCCGTCGATCAGTTGGCTGCTGCGCATGTCCTGGTCTTTCGTGGTGATACCCAGCGCCTCGGCGGCCTGGCGATAAAGCCCAAGTTGCTGCACCTGGCGTGCGACACCGAGATAGTCGGGGTCTTCGCGCAAGAGGCCCCAGCGTCGGAATTGGGTCATGAACCACATGCCGTCGGAGAGGTAGGGCAGGTTGACGTCACCACCGGCAAAAAACCTCAGGGCGTGCGGATCCTGCCACCGGTTGCCCAGGCCGTCGTCATAGGCGCCCAGCAGGCGCGGTTCGATGCAATCGAGCGGGGCGTCGAGGTACTCGCGGCCACTGAGCAATTGCGCGGTGGAGCGGCGGTTTTCGCTGCTCTCTTCGATAAACCGACTGGCTTCCAGGATCGCCATCACCAGTACACGCGCGGTGTTGGGGTACTGTTCGACAAACGCCTGGGTGCAACCGAGCACTTTTTCCGGATGATCCGGCCAGATCGTCTGGGTGGTTGCCAAGGTAAATCCTTGGTTTTGCTTTACCGCGCTGGCACACCAGGGTTCCCCGACGCAAAACCCATCGATGCGCCCGGCTTGCAGGTGCGCCACCATTTGCGGTGGCGGCACCACCACGCTGTCCACATCCTGTAACGGGTGAATCCCTTGGCTCGCCAGCCAGTAATAAAGCCACATGGCGTGGGTGCCTGTAGGAAAGGTCTGGGCGAAGGTCAGTTTTGTTCGGCTTTGGTGCACGTGACGGTCCAGCGCCTCAGGAGTGATCACCCCTTGCTGCTGCAAACCGTGGGACAGGTTGATGCTCTGGCCGTTCTGGTTGAGTCCCATCAGTACGGCCATGTCGGTGGGCGCGACGCCGCCGATGCCCAGGTGCACGGCATAGATCAACCCGTACAGGCTGTGGGCGGCATCCAGTTCGCCGCTGACCAGTTTGTCGCGCAGGTTGGCCCAGGACGATTGACGCTTGAGGTTCAGGGTCAGGCCGTAAGGTTGAGCGAACCCTTGGGTGGCTGCCACCACCATCGAGGCGCAGTCGCTCAGGGCCATGAAGCCGAGGTCGAGGCTGCTCTTTTCCGGGGCATCACTGCCGTTGACCCAGGCCAGCGGGTCGTTCATCGGGCTGTTGCCAACCGAATCGTTCATCTACACCTACCTATTCATTCAAAAAAAAGCGTCGTTCCCCCAGATGGCGATGTAAGCCACTGCGGGTAACGACGCCTTTGTCTGTCAGCTCGCGCCGCCGTTGGTGCGTGCTCTGATACTGAGTTCATAGCAAGGCACATGCCACGGGCGGTGCGCCTCGGGCAGCCATCAACTTTCCATCAAGATTGAAACCGGGCGGCCTTTCAGTATGGCGGCACTCTCAATGCCAGACTGCCCAGGAATCCCCCCCGGTGTACGCCGACTTCATTGCAACGATGCCCCGCCTCTGGCTGTGCCGTCGGTTATTGTTTGCCGTGTTGCTTGCCGTGCTGGTGTCGGAAAGTGCGCTCGTCTGGGGCGAGCTTTACCAGGCGCAGGACGAAAGCCTGCATACCGTGTTCACGGCCCTGTCGGAGCCGCTGGGGTTGCCCATCGTTGTCAGCGCCGCGGTGGCGCGCAAACGCGTCAGCGCAGCGCTTGATTTCGAGACGCCGCAGCCGGCCCTGGAGGCGCTTGCACTGCAACAAGGGTTGATCTGGTACAGCGACGGTCAAGCGCTCTATGTCTATGACGCTGACGAGGCGAAAAGCTCTGCGGTGACCTTGCGGCATATTTCCGTCGACAGGCTGCGTAGCCTCATGCGCCGATCGGGTCTCGATGAGTCACGCTATCCCTTACGTGAAAGTGGAGTGCGCACATTTTATGTGTCCGGCCCACCAAACTATGTCGACCAAGTGCTGCGCCTGACCCAATTGATGGACCGGCAAAGGGCCGATCTGCGGGTGGGCAAGCAGGCTTTTGGCGTAGTGCAGGTGCTCAATACCGATGTGGCCGACCGACAGTACGGCACGAGCGACAGCCCGGTCACCGTACCCGGGATGGCGTCGATGATCGAAACCCTGCTGGCCAGTGAGCATCAGGGGATGCTGGCCGACAAGAGCCTTGGCGTGATTGCCTACCCGGATAGCAACAGCCTACTGATCAAGGGCAAGCCGGCGCAGGTGAGTTTCATCCAGAAACTGGTGGCGGAACTCGACATACCTAAGCGATCGATCGAAGTCTCGCTGTGGCTGGTGGATCTGGAGCGCGACGAACTGAAGAAGCTGGGCATGGACTGGGGCGACGACACCAACACTTCGACCACGCGTGTCCTGGCGCCCGTGGACGACAGTCACTTGATGGCCAGCATCGGCGCATTGGAGCGTCGGCGGCGGGCGACGGTGGCGACATTGCCGGTGATTCTCACCCAGGAGAACGTCCCCGCGGTGTTTCAAGATAACCACACGTTCTATATGCCACCTCCCGGAAGTGACCGAACTGACTGGAAACCTGTGCGTTATGGCACCCAGGTCAGCGTACTGCCGCGTTTTGCCGAGGCTAACCAGATCGAGATGCGCCTTGAGGTTCAGGACGGACGCCAGATGAGTGAGGCGCAGGGGCGTGAAAAAAACACGGCGGTGGGGCGAGTGGGTGTCAACAGTGTGGTGCGTTTACCTCCAGGCAGGCGCCTATGGCTGGGCGCGTTTAACCGCAAGTCAGAAGGGCGAGGGCGTCCGGCTCAAGTGCGGCTATTTGTGGTCCAGGCCAGAGCCGTGGGCGGCGAGTTGAAGGACGCGGTCGAGCGCGCAGGGCCACCCCCCTTGACGGCTGCACAATACGACCGTGTTCAACGTGCATTTGTACGGACGGAGCGTGATCTCGCACCTGCATCAGGTGAATAGCGAAACGTCTTACAACATGACTTTGAAAAGCGCTGCGCGTATGAGCCTTTTCCTAACGTGAGCGGCGAGGCAGGCTCTATATAGTCGTGACATCGGTACTTGAGCCAGAAATGGAAATGGGGTCTTCAATGTCAGTCGTCGGAGGTCGAGGTGGTAATGGCTGTCATGGATAATGGAGGGACGGCCATTACCCTGTTTTTTTCGCATTGGGCCTTGCATGACGATGGTCGCCTGGTCGGCGAGGGTTCGGACGACCAGTTACCGCCCAAGGAACTGCAGGTGTTGCGATTGCTGCTGGAGTCCGAGGGCGTTTTGATGACCAAGGATCGGTTGTTGGAGCTGGCCTGGCCCCAGGGGGAGGTCGCCGAGGAGTCACTGACACGCTGCATATATTCGCTGCGCAAGTACCTTGGCGCCGACAAGGGGTTTATCAAGACGATATACGGTCGTGGCTACCGTTTTACCTGCCCGGTGAGCGTCGAAGGGCATGCACCGGGTCATAGGGCGCATGTGTGCTCGGTATGCGGCCAAGTCAGCCATGGCGGGTTAAAGCGTGGTTCGGTAACCCGTGGCTAGGTTCTGGAGCAAGGGCTGGGTGTTGAGTGTGATGATGACCAGCAACCAGGCGCTGGCCTATTGCTGGGAGGAGGCGGCCAGTCACTACAATATCGAGCCGGAGTTACTGCAAGCGATCGCCGCCGTAGAGTCGGGTTATCGGGCGCAAGCGATGAATCATGCCAACCGTAATGGCACCCGAGACATCGGCCTGATGCAGATCAACAGTATCCACTTGCCTCGCCTGCTCAAGCAGGGCATTACCGAAGATCGGTTGCTCAATGAGCCCTGCCTGTCGGTGGAGGTGGGCGCCTCGATTCTCGCCGAGTTCATCCAGCGCTTTGGCTACAACTGGACAGCGGTAGGTTCCTATAACGCAGGGACGGGGGCCGGGCCCGAGCGTGAGGCGTTGCGCATGCAGTATGCACAGAAAATCTGGGCGTATTATGAGCAACTGGTTGCGCATCGCTACTGACGATTGAGGTTCACGCCTCGCACGCTCCCTATCACCCCGGCTATAATCGCCGCCACCTTTCGCCGCCATCCGAGTCTAGCCCGCCCATGTATACCCTGGCCCGCCAGCTGTTGTTCAAACTCTCCCCGGAAACCTCCCACGATCTGTCCCTGGACCTGATCGGTGCCGGTGGTCGCCTGGGGCTCAATGGCCTGGTATCCAAGGCACCGGCAAAGGTGCCGGTATCGGTGATGGGGCTCGATTTCCCCAACCCGGTCGGGCTCGCGGCTGGCTTGGATAAAAACGGTGCGGCCATCGATGGTTTTGCACAGTTGGGTTTCGGCTTTGTCGAGATCGGCACCGTGACCCCGCGACCACAACCGGGCAACCCCAAGCCGCGTATCTTCCGCCTGCCGGAAGCCGAGGCGATCATCAATCGCATGGGGTTCAACAACCTGGGCGTTGATCATCTGTTGTCGCGGGTTCAAGCGGCAAAGTACAAGGGCATCCTGGGCATCAATATCGGCAAGAATTTCGATACCCCGGTTGAGCGTGCAGTGGATGATTACCTGATTTGCCTGGACAAGGTTTACGCCCACGCCAGCTATGTCACCGTTAACGTCAGCTCACCCAATACCCCGGGCCTGCGCAGCCTGCAGTTCGGCGACTCGCTCAAGCAATTGCTCGAAGCTCTGCGCCAGCGCCAGGAAGACCTGGCCGTGCGCCATGGCAAGCGCGTGCCGTTGGCAATCAAGATTGCCCCGGACATGAGCGACGAAGAAACCGTGCTCGTGGCCCAGGCCCTGGTCGATTCCGGCATGGATGCAGTCATCGCCACCAACACCACCCTCAGCCGCGTCGGTGTCGAAGGCCTGGCCCATGGCGACGAGGCGGGCGGCCTGTCGGGTGCGCCAGTGCGTGACAAGAGCACGCATATCGTCAAGGTACTGGCTGCCGAGCTGGCCGGGCGCTTGCCGATCATCGCGGTCGGCGGCATTACCGAAGGCAAGCACGCGGCGGAGAAGATTGCTGCCGGCGCGAGCCTGGTGCAGTTGTACTCCGGCTTTATCTACAAGGGGCCGGCACTGATTCGCCAGTCGGTGGATGCGATTGCAGCCCTGCCCAAAGCCTGAGAAACCCTAAACAGCGCCCATTAAAAAGGGCTCCTTAAAAGGAGCCCCTGGGCCGAAGCCCGCCGCCTGGATAGGGCGTGCGTGGTTAAGTCGTTACATATTCGTGGTGGTGTCGGAATGTATTGCCCTTGATTAGCCGACGGCGTGAAGTTCGTTGAGTCTGTGGATGCCCGCAGTGCCAGTCATACCGTCCCAGTTGTCGCCGCGTCCTTCTCGCCAGCCGTTGATCCAGGCTTGGCGTACCGACGGTAGAGTAAATGGGCAAAGCTCACGGGATTTGCCATGAACGCCATATTGATATCCGCGTAAAAATGCTCTTTCCAACGGATCACGCTTAAGTCTTCTCATAGGGTGTTTCCCTCACTTGTTGACTGTCTTGATATCCTTCGGCCTCGTCTGAGGCCGGGCAGAGTTTTTCTGCCGTTGGTGGGCTCGCTGCCGGCGTGGCGAGCCTAGGTGTCGGCGTCGTTACGGCGCCAACCTGTGTTGAGTTCTAACCAATAGGTCACATGGATTCAATGATCGTTTTGTCATAAGCACGTAACGATAACGATGCTATAGCCATAAGCTGGGATGGCTTTTCGCCCCTTTTATTGGGCAAAGCCAGCTATGATGCACCCTGCAAAGAGGATGGGTTTAATCCTTTAGTGAGAATGCCCGCCCGTTGCAGTCGGTTATTATTCGACGAAGGGTCGGAATATTTCTTTTTGTTGCTGCAAATTCTCTCTCTGCCCCGTCGATAAAGGTCCAAGGGCTCGTTAGACGGGGTGGGACGGCACATTCGTGCCACGCGAGCACTCTTCAAGAAAAGTGCTTGATTGAAAACCGAACCGGCGATGCGTCGCCCGTTCATTTATTGCTGAAAAGCCTGGATTGCCCCATGTCGGACCGTTTTGAACTCTTCCTCACTTGCCCCAAGGGCCTCGAAGGCCTGCTGATCGAGGAAGCCGTCGGGCTTGGCCTTGAGGAAGCCCGCGAGCACACCTCGGCCGTGCGCGGCATGGCCGACATGGAGACCGCCTACCGCCTGTGCCTCTGGTCGCGACTGGCCAACCGCGTGCTGCTGGTGCTCAAGCGCTTCCCGATGAAGGACGCCGAAGACCTCTACCACGGCGTACTGGATATCGAGTGGGCTGACCACATGGTGCCGGATGGCACCCTGGCGGTTGAGTTCAGCGGCCACGGTTCTGGCATCGACAACACCCACTTCGGCGCGCTGAAGGTCAAGGATGCGATCGTCGACAAGCTGCGCACCCCGACCGGCGAACGCCCGTCCATCGACAAGATCAACCCGGACCTGCGCATCCACCTGCGCCTGGACCGTGGCGAAGCCATCCTGTCCCTCGACCTGTCCGGCCACAGCCTGCATCAGCGTGGCTACCGCCTGCAGCAGGGCGCGGCACCGTTGAAGGAAAACCTGGCCGCCGCGATCCTGATTCGTTCGGGCTGGCCGCGCATTGCTGCCGAAGGCGGCGCGCTGACCGACCCGATGTGCGGCGTCGGTACCTTCCTGGTCGAAGGCGCGATGATCGCTGCCGATATGGCGCCCAACCTGAATCGCGAACTGTGGGGCTTCACCACCTGGCTCGGTCACGTCCCGGCGCTGTGGAAGAAGCTGCACACTGAGGCAACTGAGCGCGCGGCCATCGGCATGAACAAGCCGCCGCTGTGGGTGCGTGGCTATGAAGCTGATCCTCGGCTGATCCAACCCGCGCGCAACAACATTGAGCGCGCCGGCCTGAGCCACTGGATCAAGGTGTACCAGGGCGAAGTCGGTACCTTCGAGCCGCGCCCGGACCAGAACCAGAAAGGCCTGGTCATCTGCAACCCGCCGTACGGCGAGCGCCTGGGTGACGAAGCCAGCCTGTTGTACCTCTACCAGAATCTCGGCGAACGTTTGCGCCAGGCGTGCATGGGCTGGGAGGCGGCGGTGTTCACCGGCGCGCCGGACCTGGGCAAGCGCATGGGCATTCGCAGTCACAAACAGTATTCGTTTTGGAACGGCGCGTTGCCGTGCAAATTGCTGCTGATCAAGGTCAACCCTGACCAGTTCGTCACCGGCGAGCGTCGCACCCCGGAGCAGCGCCAGGCCGAGCGTGAGCAAGCCGCTTACGATCAAGCCCCGGTCGAGCCGCAAGAGCGTCAGTACAACAAGAACGGCAACCCGATCAAACCCGCCCCGGCACCGGTGGTCGAGCAGGCGCGCCTGAGCGAAGGCGGGCAGATGTTTGCCAACCGCCTGCAGAAGAACCTCAAGCTGCTGGGCAAGTGGGCCAAGCGTGAAGGCGTGGATTGCTACCGTGTGTACGACGCCGACATGCCGGAATATTCCATGGCCATCGACCTGTACCACGATTGGGTCCATGTACAGGAATACGCCGCACCGAAGTCCATTGACCCGGAAAAAGCCTCCGCGCGTATGTTCGATGCCTTGGCGGCGATTCCCCAGGCGCTGAACATCGACAAGAGCCGTGTGGTGGTCAAGCGTCGCGAGCGTCAGAGCGGCACCAAGCAGTACGAGCGCCAGAGCGCCCAGGGCAAGTTCACTGAAGTCAGCGAAGGCGGCGTGAAGCTGCTGGTCAACCTCACCGACTACCTGGACACCGGCCTGTTCCTCGACCACCGTCCGATGCGCATGCGCATCCAGAAGGAAGCGGCCGGCAAGCGCTTCCTGAACCTGTATTGCTACACCGCCACCGCCAGTGTGCACGCGGCCAAGGGCGGCGCGCGCAGCACTACCAGCGTCGATTTGTCCAAGACTTACCTGGACTGGGCGCGTCGCAACTTCTCCCTCAACGGTTTCTCCGACAAGAACCGTCTGGAGCAGGGTGACGTGATGGCGTGGCTGGAGGCCAGCCGTGATGAGTTCGACCTGATCTTCATCGACCCGCCGACCTTCTCCAACTCCAAGCGCATGGAAGGCATCTTCGACGTACAGCGCGACCACGTGCAGTTGCTCGACTTGGCCATGGCCCGCCTGGCGCCGGGTGGCGTGCTGTATTTCTCGAACAACTTCCGCAAGTTTGTGCTCGAGGACAACCTCAGCGAGCGCTATTCGGTCGAGGAAATCAGCGACAAGACCCTCGACCCGGATTTCGCGCGTAACGCGAAGATCCACCGGGCGTGGAAAATCACCGCGCGCTGATCGCCGTCACCCAAAGCCGCAAGCCTGGATTATTCCGGCCTTGCGGCTTTTTTACGCTGGTCAAACGCTGGGTCGGTAGCTATAACTTAAGACCTAGCCAAAGTGACACCCCCCGCAGGCTGGCGTTGTGAGTGTTGCCTATGCCGTTGCAAGCCGTTCGCCCGAAAATCCTAGGCTTTATCAGTGAGCAGGCGTCGGCTTGGCTGGTGGCATTGGTGGTGTTGCTGGCAGGGTTTACCCTGACGGCAATCGTCGCCTGGGCCGCGTCCGACCTTTATCAGCAACAGGTGCGCCAGCGCTTTCAGTTGCTGGTCAACGAGCGTTATACCCGCTTGCAGGAACGCTTCGAAGACCAGGAGCAACGCCTCAACAGCCTACGGCGTTTCTTCGTCAATTCCGACGAGGTGTCCCGTGAAGAGTTCGAAGGGTTTGCCCTGCCCTTGTTGTTGCGCGCCCGCGCTTACTCCTGGGCGCCCCGCGTGTATCGCGAGCAGCGCGAGCAATTTGAGCAGACGGTGTCCGACCAGCGCGGCACACCCTTTGTTATCCGTGAATTGAATTCGGCCGGTGAACTGGCGCCTGCGCCCGAGCGCGATGAATACGTGCCGGTGCTGTACAGCCAGACTCAAAGCTTGCTGGGGGCACCGCTGGGCTTTGATCTGCTGGCCCAGCCGCTGCGGCGCTCGGCCCTTGAGCGTGCGCAGAAGACCGGCAAGCTGGCGGTCTCTCAGCCGATGCAATTAGTGGGGGTCGAGCCGGCTTATTCCACCGGGGTTTTACTGGTCGCGCCGGTGAGCCGCCTGCCCACTTACGAACAGTCCCAGAATGAGCCCTATGGCTACGTGATGGCGGTGATCAGCATGCGTCAGCTGGTGGCCGACGGTTTGCCCAAGCCCGACCGGGACAACCTGACGATGCAGATAGTCGATACCTCCGACCTGCAAAAGCGCGTGCTCTTCGAGTCCGGCACGGTTGTGTCCGACAGTGACCTAGTCGGCGCGCGTCGACTCACCTTGGGCGATCACGTGTACGCCTTGAGCCTGCGTCCGAGCCAGGTGTTCGACCAAGCGAACCACTCTTCGCTGTCCACCGTCTTGACCATGGGCGGCCTGCTCAGCCTGCTGCTAAGCGCCTTGCTCTATATGCTGGTGAGCCAACGCCAGCGCGCGTTGAAACTGGTTGAGCAACGTACCGTACAACTGCGTCTGCGCGAGCAGGAGTTGCGCGGTGCCCATGGTCAGTTGCGCAGCGTGCTCAACGCGGCCACGCAGGTGGCGATTATTGCCACCGACCTGCGCGGCATCATCAACACCTTCAATGCCGGTGCGGAACAGATGCTGGGGTTCCAGGCCGAGCACGTGGTGGGGACATATACCCTGGAAAGCCTGCACCTGGGGACGGAGTTGGAAGTGCGTGCGGCCAGCTTGAGTGTGGCCTTGGGCAAGCGTATTCCGGCGAGCCAGGCCATGCTGGTGGAAAGCCCTGACAACCTGCACGAAGCCCGTGAATGGACCCTGATCCGCCAAGACGGCAGCCCATTGACGGTGAACATGTTGGCCACGGTGTTGCTGGACGACCATGGTTTGTGGATCGGTCACCTGGCGATTTACCTGGACATCACCGAACAAAAGCGCGCTTACGAGGCCTTGGCTGCCAGGGATCGCCTGCTCAAAAAGCTCAGCGCCCATGTCCCCGGCGGAATCTTCCAGTTCACCCTGGAGCCCCAGGACAACTGGAAATTCATCTACGCCAGCGATGGCATGCGCGACATCTATGAAATCGAGCCCGGTGTGTTGCAGCAGGATGCGAAGAAGGTCTTCGAGCGTATTCACCCGCTGGACGCGGAACGGGTACGCGCCTCGATTCGCTTGTCGGCATTGCAGTTGAGTCATTGGCGCGAGGAGTACCGGGTGCAGTTGCCGCAACGCGGCCTGCGCTGGATTCGTGGCGAGGCGACGCCGGAAGAGTTACCCGCAGGCGGCACGTTGTGGCATGGCTACGTGTCGGATATTTCCGATCTCAAACGGGTGGAGGAAGAGCTGCGCGCGCTGTCCATCACCGACTCATTGACCGGTATCCACAACCGCCGCTATTTCCAGGATCGCCTCAAGGCCGAGATGGTGAGGCTCAACCGCACCTCGGGGGCATTGTCGGTGATCATGCTTGATATCGATCACTTCAAGCGTATCAACGATCAGCATGGGCATGCTGTTGGCGATGGGGTGTTGCAGGAGCTGTGCAAACGCATCAGCCAGCGCCTGCGCCGCACCGATGTGTTCTGCCGCCTGGGCGGTGAGGAATTCATGGTGCTGTGCCCTCACACGGACGGCGAGCAGGCCTACAGCCTGGCGACGGAGTTGTGGGCGTCGCTGCGCAGTGCGCCGATGGAGCCGGTCGGCATTGTCACCGCCAGCTTTGGCGTGGCCAGTTGGCGGGTGGATGAAGGTATCGACGGGCTGTTGCTGCGCGCCGACTCGGCGGTGTACGTGGCCAAGCAGGGCGGCCGCGACCGGGTCGAAGCGCCCCCGGTTTGCTGACCGGCCCTGTTGTTTGATGCGCGGGATTGTTGTGGTGCTCGGGATTGTGTGTGATGCACTGGATTGTGGTGGTGAGCGGGCTTGCCCCGCGCTGGGGCGCGAAGCGGCCCCAATAAGAACACTGCGGTGAATCAGGTTTTTCTCAGCGCCTGCTTTGGGGCTGCTTCGCACCCCAGCGCGGGGCAAGCCCGCTCACCACAGCAAGCCCGCACACCACAGCAAGCCCGCTCACCACAATAAGCCCGCTCACCACAGTTGCTCACTCGGTTTCAGAGGACCGGAGCGGCCGCCACTGCCTTTGGCTGGCGATATAAATCCAGCAGCACCTGATCCAGCACCGACGAAGCACCCCATGGCTTCGGATCGTTGAGGATCGCCACCACGGCCCAAGTGTTGCCGTTGTTGTCACGGCTGAACCCGGCGATGGCGCGCACGGTGTTCAAGGTGCCGGTCTTGACGTGGGCTTCGCCGCGCATGGCGGTGGTTTTCAGGCGTTTGCGCATGGTGCCGTCAGTGCCGGCAATCGGCATCGAGCTGATGTACTCCGCCGCGTAAGGGCTTTTCCACGCCGCTTGCAGCATGGCGGCCATCTCGCGGGCGCTGACCCGTTCGGCACGTGACAGGCCGGAGCCGTTCTCCATCACCAGGTGCGGCGCGGTGATGCCTTTTTTCGCCAGCCACTGGCGCACTACGCGTTGCGCGGCCTTGGCATCGTCGCCGTCGGCATCGTTGCGAAACTGCGCACCCAGGCTCAGGAACAGCTGTTGGGCCATGGTGTTGTTACTGTATTTGTTGATGTCGCGGATGATTTCCGCGAGGTCCGGCGAAAACGCCCGAGCCAGCACTTTGGCATCCTTGGGCACCGGCGCCTGGATATCACGGCCCTGGATGGTACCGCCCAGTTCCTTCCAGATCGCCCGGACGGCACCGGCCGTGTAGGTGGCGTGATCCAGCAACGACAGATAGGTCTGCGAACTGCAGCCATCGGCCAACTGGCCGCTGACCGTCACCGTCACGCTACCATCGGCGGCGGTGACCGGGTTGTAACGCACGTCGCCGGTGCACTGCTTGGCGTTGGAGACCTTGACCTGGTTGTCGATGCGAATGCTCGCAATCGGTGGCTCGACCGACACCAGCACCCGGCCGGAATCATTGCGGGTCACGAAGCGCAGGGCCTTGAGGTTGACCAGCAGCGCGTCCGGCTTGACCAGGAAGGGCTTGTTCTCGTCGTTGCCATCGTCATTGAATTCGGGCAACAGCGGTTGGTTGAAGAAGCTGCGGTCCAGCACCAGGTCACCGGTGACCTGCTGCACGCCGTTGGCGCGCAGGTCGCGCATCAGCAGCCAGAGTTTTTCCATATTCAGCTTGGGGTCGCCGCCGCCCTTGAGGTACAGGTTGCCGTGCAGCACGCCACCGCTGAGGGTGCCGTCGGTGTAGAACTCGGTTTTCCACTGGTGGTTGGGGCCGAGCATTTCCAGGGCCGCATAGGTGGTAACCAGCTTCATGGTCGAGGCCGGGTTCACCGACACGTCGGCATTGAACACGGTCGGCGTGCCGGGGCCGTTCAGGGGGATCATCACCAGGGACAGCGCGGTGTTTTGCAGCTTGGCTTTCGCAAGCGCCTGCTGAACATTCGGTGGCAGGGTGTTATTGACGGGGGCAGCGGAGGTGGAAAAAGCCAGTGGAAGGAGAAAACCGGCAAGTAGTACGGAGCGCAAAGATTTGATCATAAGAAGTAAAACCCTACTGCTGAGGAGGGTGAAAAAGGCGAGGGGTATATAAGAAAATCCCTCAATGGTCATGAAAGTGTCGGCATTATGCCCCAAGGCGTAGCCACTTGTAGCTGAACGATAGCGGGTAATGGGCGTTTTTTTTACCAGTAAATGGCCGCCTGTCCCAGAGAGTCGGGCAATCGCCGCCTTAAACTGCTAAAGTGCCGCCCGTTATTACTTATGAGGATTGTTCCAATGGCGACTAACCGTTCCCAGCGTCTGCGCAAAAAACTGTGCGTTGATGAATTTCAAGAGCTGGGTTTCGAACTGAACCTGGACTTCAAAGAAGGCCTGAGTGAAGAAGCTACCGATGCTTTCCTCGAAGCATTCATCAAAGAAGCCATGGAAGCCAATGGTCTGGGCTATGTCGGCGGCGATGACTTCGGTCTGGTTTGCCTGCAGAAGCGTGGCTCGGTCAACGAAGAACAGCGCGCAGCTGTTGAAAGCTGGCTCAAAGGCCGCAGCGAACTGAAAAGCGCTGAAGTCAGCCCGCTGCTGGACGTTTGGTATCCGGAAAAGCCGATCAACGCGGCTAAGTGATACTAAAAAAACGGCGACCTCAGGGTCGCCGTTTTTTTATGCCTTGCGCCCATTCAGAATCAGCAGTGTCAAAACCCCCGCCACAATCCCCCAGAACGCCGAGCCGATGGAAAACAGCGTCAAGCCAGACGCCGTGACCATAAAGGTGATCAGCGCCGCTTCCCGTTCCTTCGGCTCATTCATGGCGATACTCAAGCCATTGATGATCGAGCCAAACAACGCCAACGCTGCAATCGACAGCACTAGTTCCTTGGGCAAGGCCGCGAACAAGGCCGCCAAGGTCGCGCCGAACACTCCTGCAATCCCGTAGAACACCCCGCACCACACCGCCGCGGTATAGCGCTTGTTGCGGTCCTCATGGGCATGCGGCCCGGTGCAGATCGCCGCGCTGATCGCCGCGAGGTTGATGCCGTGGGAGCCGAAGGGCGCCAGCACCAGGGAGGCCAGGCCCGTGGCGGTGATCAAGGGTGAGGCGGGCACGTTATAGCCGTCGGCCCTGAGCACCGCGACGCCGGGCATGTTCTGCGACGTCATCGCCACCACAAACAACGGGATGCCGATGCTGATGGTCGCCGCCAACGAGAAGTGTGGCGTGGTCCATACCGGCGTCGCCACTTCCAGGTGAAAAGCGCTGAAGTCCAACAGCCCCATCAACCCCGACAAGGCGGTACCGATCAGCAGCGCGGCCAGCACCGCATAACGCGGCGACAGGCGCTTGATCACCAGGTAGGTGAAGAACATCCCCAGCACCAGCCCGGTGCGATGCTGCGCGGCGACGAAGATCTCGCTGCCGATCTTGAACAGAATCCCCGCCAGCAAGGCGGCTGCCAGCGATGCCGGGATGCGCTTGACCAGTTTTTCAAAGCTGCCGGTCAACCCGCAAATCGTCACCAGCACGGCGCAGGTGATGTAGGCGCCGATGGCCTCGCCATAACTCACACCGCCCAGGCTGGTGATCAGCAGCGCTGCGCCCGGCGTCGACCAGGCGATGGTGATGGGCGTGCGATAGCGCAGCGAGAGGCCGATGCTGCACACCGCCATACCGATGGAAATCGCCCAGATCCAGGAAGAAATCTGCGCCGTAGTCAAACCGGCGGCCTGTCCGGCCTGAAACATCAGGACCAGGGAGCTGGTGTAGCCGGTCATCATGGCGATGAAGCCGGCGACGACGGCCGACGCAGAAGTGTCGGCCAGCGGGCGCAAAGGCGCTTGGGTGGCGTCGGTCATGGAGCGGTGTTCCTTTTACCTGGAAGTTTGCCGGTGACGGCACGGATTCAAGCCTAAACTCAAACCTGACAAGTCATTGCAATACAGCCGGCGCCGCAAACAGCCGTACAGTGTGTTGGCGCATCCGGTTGTGTACAATGTGCCCTGTTTTTAGGTGATACTTGCCAGCGACACGCCGTTGCCGTATTACCGTTAATTCGCCGCCGTTCTCCAAACCCGAGTGCCCATGAACGAACAGTTGCAACCTCTCAAGAAACAACCGCGAGCCGGCAAGGCCGGTCGCAGCGGAACCCAGGACGATATCGTCTACGCGCATATCTTCGAGGCGATCCTCGAACAACGCCTGGCACCCGGTACCAAGTTGAGTGAAGAGGCTCTGGGCGAAATTTTCGGCGTCAGTCGCACCATCATTCGCCGCGCCCTGTCGCGCCTGGCCCATGAAGGCGTGGTGTTGCTGCGGCCCAATCGCGGTGCGGTGGTGGCCAGCCCGAGCGTCGAGGAAGCGCGCCAAGTGTTCCTCGCGCGGCGTCTGGTGGAGCGGGCGATCACTGAATTGGCGGTGCAGCATGCAACGGCCGAACAACTGGCCGAGCTGCGTCAGATGGTCAATGACGAGCGCGACAGCTTCTCCCGTGGCGATCGCGGTGCCGGTATCCGCCTCTCCGGCGAATTCCACCTCAAGCTGGCCGAAGCGGCGAAGAACGCGCCCTTGATCAGCTTCCAGCGCAGCCTGGTGTCCCAGACCTCATTGATCATCGCCCAGTACGAAAGCGGCAACCGCTCGCACTGTTCTTACGATGAACACACCCAATTGATCGATGCGATCGAAGCACGGGATGCGGCGCTGGCGGTGAACCTGATGATGCACCACATGGACCATATCGACAGCAAGCTCAACCTCGATGAGGAAAGTGCGTCGGATGATTTGCATGCGGTGTTCTCGCATTTGTTGCAGACCAAGAAGCCGGGGCGTTCGTCCATAAAGTTGTAAATACGACCAACAATGTGGGAGGGGGCTTGCCCCCGATAGCGGTGCATCAGTCAATTAATCCAGAGACTGACACTCTGCTATCGGGGGCAAGCCCCCTCCCACATTTGTTTTAGGGTGTTTGTGGAATTAGCGCTGGTGCACCAATTGCCCGGCTGCATACGTCTGCAACACCGTCCGATCATCCCCCAGCGTCATCAACACAAACAACGTCTCGGCAATGTTCTTCGCCTGCTTCAGGCGGTAGCTCAGCAGCGGCGTGGCGTTGTAGTCCAGCACCAGAAAGTCCGCATCCGTGCCCGGTTGCAACGTACCGATCTTGTCTTCCAACCGCAGCGCCCGCGCACCGCCCAGGGTGGCCAGGTACAGCGATTTGAACGGGCTCAACCGTGCACCCTGCAACTGCATGACTTTGTAGGCTTCGTTCAGGGTTTGCAGCAGCGAAAAACTGGTACCGCCGCCCACGTCAGTGCCCAGGCCCACATTCAGTTTGTGTTTCTCAGCCATCGGCAGGTTGAACAAACCGCTGCCGAGGAAGAAGTTCGAGGTTGGGCAGAACGCGATCGCCGAACCTGTTTCCGCCAGCCGTGCGCATTCGTCATCACACAGGTGCACGCCATGGGCAAACACCGAGCGCTCGCCCAGCAGTTTATAGTGGTCGTACACATCCAGGTAGCCCGTGCGCTCCGGGAACAGTTCCTTCACCCATTCCACTTCCTGCTTGTTCTCACTGATGTGCGTCTGCATGTACAGATCCGGGTATTCGCCCAGCAGTTGCCCGGCCAGCGCCAGTTGCTCCGGCGTGCTGGTCGGCGCAAAGCGTGGCGTCACCGCATAGTGCAGGCGGCCCTTGCCGTGCCAGCGCTCGATCAGTGCTTTGCTTTCCTGGTAGCCGGATTCGGCGGTGTCGGTGAGATAGTCCGGCGCGTTGCGGTCCATCATCACCTTGCCGGCGATCATGCGCAGGTCGAGCTTTTCGGCCGCTTCGAAAAACGCATTCACCGATTGCGGATGCACGCTGCCGAACACCAACGCGGTGGTGGTGCCGTTGCGCAGCAGTTCCTTGATGAAAATATCCGCGACTTCTTCGGCGTGCGCCTTGTCGGCGAACTGGCTTTCGCACGGGAAGGTGTAGGTGTTGAGCCAATCCAGCAACTGCTCGCCATACGCGCCGACCATGCCGGTTTGCGGCAGGTGGATATGGGTGTCGATCAGGCCGGGGGTGATCAGCGCGTCCTGGTAATGGGTGATGTCGATATCGGCGGGCAGGGTCGGCAGCAAGTCGCTGGCGTGGCCGACGGCGCTGATCTGGCCGTTTTCGATGACCAGCAGGCCGTCTTCGAAATACTCGTAGGAGGCTTCGATGCCCACTTCAGCGGGGTCGGCGAGGCTGTGCAGAAGGGCGGCACGGTAGGCTTTGCGGGTCAAAGGCATGGTCGTCTCAATTCTTGGCAAAAGAAGTCAAAGCTTGGCTGCGGCGCGAAGCCACAAGCAGTTTGGCAATGGGTTCGGCGCCGGCAGTGTGCTGGCCGAAATTCGCGTTATAAGTGGCGATGATTTCGCCGGCGATGGAGATGGCGATCTCCACCGGCAACTTGCCCTTCACCTCGGTGAGGCCCATGGGGCAGCGCATGCGTTGCAATTGCGCGGCGTCGAAGCCACGATCGCGCAGGCGGTGTTCGAACTTGACGCGTTTGGTCTTCGAACCGATCAGGCCGAAGTAGGCAAAGTCATTGCGCTTGAGCAGGGCGGCGGTCAGTTCGAGGTCCAGCGCGTGATTGTGGGTCATGACGATGCAGTAACTGCCCACCGGCAATTCGGCAATTTCGTCGACCGGTTCTTCGCTGACGATTTTACGCACGCCTTGCGGGATCTGTTCCGGAAACTCCTGGTCACGCGAATCGATCCAGCGCACCCGGCATGGCAGGCTTGCCAGCAACGGCACCAGGGCACGCCCCACGTGGCCGGCGCCAAACACGGCAATCTGCGCTTGCACTTGGCCCATGGGTTCGAACAGCAACACGGTCACGCCACCGCAGCACTGGCCCAGGCTCGCGCCCAGGCTGAAGCGCTCCAGGTGGGTATTCTGCTGGCCACGCACGAGCATGTCGCGGGCGATCTGCATCGCCTTGTATTCCAGGTGCCCGCCGCCGATGGTGTCGAAGGTCTGTGTGGCGCTGATCACCATCTTGGAACCGGCATTGCGCGGTGTAGAGCCGAGCTCTTCGATGATGGTCACCAGGACGCAGGGTTCGCCGCTGTTTTGCAAGTCGGCGAGGGCGCTGATCCAATTGTTCATGTTTACCTCAACATTTCTGTTGTCAGTTCGGCCGTCATCGGGAGCAAGCCCCCTCCCACATTTAGAGCTGCGAATACATTCCAGTGTGGGAGGGGGCTTGCCCCCGATGGCAGCGCCTCGATCTAAAGCGAAGCCATCTCGGTATCAGCCTCAACCACCTTCGCCACAGTCAATTGGCGCATTTGTTCGCAACCCCACAACACCCGCTCCGGCGTCGCCGGCGCATCAATCTTGGGCTGATGGCGATACTCACCCAAGCTCGCCACCGCATCCTTGATCGCGCACCACGATGCAATCCCGAGCATGAACGGCGGCTCGCCCACGGCCTTGGAATGGAACACCGTGTCTTCGGGGTTCTTGCGGTTTTCCACCAGCTTCACCCGCAGGTCCAGCGGCATGTCTGCCACTGCCGGGATCTTGTAGCTGGCCGGGCCGTTGGTCATCAGCTTGCCCTTGTTGTTCCACACCAGCTCTTCCATGGTCAGCCAGCCCATGCCCTGGATAAAGCCGCCTTCGACCTGGCCGATGTCGATGGCCGGGTTCAGCGAGGCGCCCACGTCGTGGAGGATGTCGGTGCGCAGCATCTTGTATTCGCCGGTGAGGGTGTCGACGATCACTTCGCAGCACGCCGCGCCGAACGCGTAGTAATAGAACGGCCGACCCCGTGACTGGCTGCGGTCGTAGAAGATTTTCGGGGTCTTGTAGAACCCGGTGCTCGACAGCGAGACTTGGGCGAAATACGCCTGCTGGATCAGCGCCTCGAAGGACAGGATCTGCTCACGCACTCGCACATGACCGTTGCGGAACTCCACATCGGCTTCGCTCACGTCGTATTTGCGGGCGGCGAACTCCACCAGGCGCTGCTTGATGGTTTCGGCGGCGTTCTGCGCGGCCTTGCCGTTCAAGTCGGCACCGCTGGACGCCGCGGTCGGCGAGGTGTTGGGCACCTTGTCGGTGTTGGTGGCGGTGATCTGCACGCGGTCGATTTCGACCTGGAACACCTCGGCCACCACCTGCGCGACCTTGGTGTTCAAGCCCTGGCCCATCTCGGTGCCGCCGTGGTTCAAGTGGATGCTGCCGTCGGTGTAGATATGGATCAACGCGCCGGCCTGGTTGAGGAAGCTGGCGGTAAACGAAATACCGAATTTCACCGGGGTCAGCGCCAGGCCTTTTTTCAGGATCGGGCTGTGGGTGTTGTACAGGCGGATGGCTTCGCGGCGCTCGGCGTATTGGCTGCTGGCTTCCAGCTCGGCGGTCATCTCTTCGAGCATGTTGTGCTCGACGGTCTGGTAGTAGTGAGTGACGTTGCGCTCGGTCTTGCCGTAATAGTTGGCCTTGCGCACCGCCAGCGGGTCGAGCGCCAGGTGACGGGCGATGGCGTCCATCACTTCCTCGATGGCAACCATGCCTTGCGGGCCGCCGAAGCCGCGATAGGCGGTGTTGGAGGCGGTGTTGGTCTTGCAGCGATGACCGTTGACGGTGGCATCACCCAGGTAATACGAGTTGTCGGCGTGGAACATCGCGCGGTCGACAATCGAGTTGGACAAGTCCGGCGAACAGCCGCAGTTACCCGCCAGTTCCAGGTTGATTCCGTGCAGGCGGCCGCTATCGTCGAAGCCCACGTCGTATTCGATGTAGAAGGGGTGGCGCTTGCCGGTCATCAACATGTCTTCGACGCGCGGCAGGCGCATCTTGGTCGGCTGGCCGGTCAGGCGCGCCACCACCGCGCACAGGCATGCCGGGCTGGCGGCCTGGGTTTCCTTGCCGCCGAAACCGCCGCCCATGCGGCGCATGTCGACCACAATCTTGTTCATCGACACGTCCAGCACTTCGGCCACCAGCTTCTGCACTTCGGTGGGGTTCTGCGTGGAGCAGTAGACGATCATGCCGCCGTCTTCGGTGGGCATCACCGAAGAGATCTGGGTTTCCAGGTAGAAGTGTTCCTGGCCGCCGATGTGCAGCGTGCCCTGGATACGATTTTCCGCGGTCGCCAGTGCGCCGGCCGAATCTCCGCGCTGATGGGTGTGGCTGTCCAGCACGAAATGTTTGTTGCGAAAGGCCTCGACCACGTCCAGCACCGGTTCCAGGTCTTCGTATTCGATCACCGCCGCCATCGCGGCCTTGCGTGCGGTTTCCAGGTCGCGGGCGGCCACCGCCAGCACCACTTGACCTACAAACTGCACGGTGTCGATGGCCAACAACGGATCGCCGGGCATCAACGGGCCAATGTCTTTCAGGCCCGGCACATCTTCATGGGTGATGACAATGCGCACGCCATCGAAGGCGTAGCAGGGCGCGGTGTCAATGCTGATGATTTTCGCGTGGGCGCGGTCGGACATGCGCGCATACAGGTGCAACTGATTGGGGAATTCCAGGCGGTCATCGATGTACTGCGCTTCACCGGACACGTGTTTGGCAGCGCTGTCATGCTTGACGCTGCGGCCGACCCCGGAGGTAAGGTCTTGGGCGAACAGCTCGGCAAGCTCGGCCTGGGTTTTAACGACGGCGTGATGGTTAGACATAAGCGGTCACCCGAGTCTCGATGTGCGGCGTTTGCAGTTCGATGAAGTATTTGCGCAGCAGGTTCTGCGCGCTGAGCAGGCGGTATTCCTTGCTGGCGCGGAAGTCCGACAGCGGGGTGAAATCCTCGGCCAGGGCGGCGCAGGCTTTCTCCACGGTGGCGGTGTTCCACGTGGCGCCGACCAAGGCGGCTTCGCAGCTTTTGGCGCGTTTGGGCGTGGCGGCCATGCCGCCGAATGCAACGCGGGCCTCGCGGATCACGCCGTTGTCGATCTTCAGGTTGAACGCGGCGCAGACGGCGGAAATATCATCGTCCAGGCGCTTGGACACCTTGTAGGCACGGAACAACGCGTGGCCCTTGGGCACGATGATCTTCTCGATGAACTCGCTGTCCTGGCGGGCGGTGACGCGGTAGTCGATGAAGTAGTCTTCGAGCGCCAGGGTGCGGCGTGTCTCGCCCTTGCACAGCACAATCTGCGCGCCGAGAGCGATCAGCAGCGGCGGCGAATCACCAATCGGCGAAGCGTTGCCGATGTTGCCACCGAGGGTGCCCTGGTTGCGGATCTGCAGGGAAGCGAAGCGGTGCAGCAGTTCGCCGAAGTCCGGGTAGGCGTGGTGCAAGGCGGTATAGCAGTCGGAGAGGGCGGCGGCGGCGCCGATTTCCAGGCGGTCGTCGAAGTGTTCGATGCGCTTCATTTCTTCGATGTTGCCGACGTAGATCATCACCGGCAGCGTGCGGTGGAACTGGGTGACTTCCAGCGCCAGGTCGGTGCCACCGGCCAGCAGGCGGGCTTGCGGGTAGGCGTCGTAGAGGTCGGCCAGGTCAGCGACGGTGAGCGGCACCAGGCAGCGTTTGTCGCCGCTGTTGAGTTCACCGGTTTGCGTCGGCGCGATGGCTTTAAGGCGGGCGATGGTCTCAGCTTGCCGGCTGTCGAACTGGTCCTGGGGCTTGTTGCAGCAGGCCTGCTCGGCGGCGGCGAGAATTGGGCGATAACCGGTGCAGCGGCACAGGTTGCCGGCCAGGGCTTCATGGGCTTTCTGGCTGTCAGGGGCGTCACTGTTCTTTTGCAGGGCAAACAATGACATCACAAAACCGGGGGTGCAAAAGCCACATTGCGACCCGTGGCACTCGACCATGGCCTGTTGCACGCTGTGCAGTTGGCCCTGGTGCTTGAGGTCTTCGACGCTGATCAGTTGTTTGCCGTGCAGCGATGACACAAAGGTCAGGCAGGAATTGAGGCTGCGATAACGAATCTGCTCGGTGCCTTGGTCATCCGTGTGCAGTTCGCCGACCACCACAGTGCACGCACCGCAATCGCCGCTCGCGCAGCCTTCCTTGGTACCGGATTTGCCCAGGTGCTCACGCAAATAGTTGAGCACGGTCAGGTTGGGGTCCAGGGCGTGCTCGCTACGGAGTTCCTGGTTAAGTAAAAACTGGATCACGGAAGGCCTCGCAGACTCATTATTGTTGTTAACCGCTTTGCGCCGAATCTAGTCATGTCTGACTTTTCGGTCAATGGTTTTCTGACTTAAGGGTCAAGAAAATGCAGTCACAACACTTTCAATTATGGTTCAGTCTTCTGGAACCGGTGTTTTTAAAGGCTTTTGGGTGTTCAACGTTGCTTATTTCATGCCAAATTCGCCGCCGTGGGCGTAGCGCCATCAGCGGGCCAATGCGCTACACTGCCGCGCTTGTACCGATAGAAGATTTTGAAGGGAAAACATGACGTTCAAGGCGCCGGACAGTCTCGCCGAGCAAATTGCTCACCACCTCGCCGAACGCATCATTCGCGGCGATCTCAAGCCTGGGGAGCGGATCCAGGAGCAAAAGGTCACGCTGGCACTCAATGTCAGCCGTGGTTCCGTGCGCGAAGCCTTGCTGATCCTCGAGCGCCGTCACCTGATCGCGATCCTGCCGCGCCGTGGCGCCCACGTCACCGAACTCACCGCGCACAAAGTGCAGAGCCTGTGCACCTTGATGAGCGAGTTGTACATCCTCCTGGGCAATGCGGTTGCCCAAGGCTGGCAGACCCAGGTGGACATGGCGCCCTTTGTGCAGATCCAACAGCGCCTGGTGACCAATTTCGAGCGCCAGGACATCCGCGCCTTCGTCGAAGAGTGCTTCAATGTGATGCGCGCCGCTTACCCCTTCGCCAACAACCCGTATCTGCAGGAGACGGTCGAGAACCTGCAGCCGGCGATGAACCGTGCCTATTACCTGGCCCTGGATCAACGCAAGGCGTCCATGAGCGAGTACCTGGCGCTGTTCGAGCAACTGCTCGCCGCCGTACTCGCCCGTGACCTGCCGCAGATTCGCCTCGTGCTGTCGGCTTACTGCCAGCGCAGTTCCTCGCTGGTCATCGCTGCGTTGGCGGACGCCTAAGCGTGCGGCTCAAGTGCATCAAACTGGCGGGGTTTAAATCCTTCGTCGACCCGACCACGGTCAACTTCCCCAGTAACATGGCGGCGGTGGTCGGGCCCAATGGTTGCGGCAAGTCGAACATCATCGACGCCGTACGTTGGGTGATGGGCGAGAGCTCGGCTAAAAACCTGCGTGGCGAGTCGATGACCGACGTCATCTTCAACGGCTCCACCAGCCGCAAGCCGGTGAGCCAGGCGAGCATCGAACTGGTGTTCGATAACTCCGACGGCACCTTGATCGGCGAGTACGCGGCCTACGCGGAAATTTCGATCCGCCGCAAAGTGACCCGCGACAGCCAGAACAGCTACTTCCTCAACGGCACCAAGTGTCGCCGTCGGGACATCACCGATATCTTCCTCGGCACCGGCCTGGGCCCGCGCAGCTACTCGATCATCGAGCAGGGCATGATCTCCAAGCTGATCGAAGCCAAGCCCGAAGACCTGCGTAACTTTATCGAGGAAGCGGCCGGTATCTCCAAGTACAAGGAGCGCCGCCGCGAGACCGAAAACCGTATCCGCCGCACCCACGAGAACCTTGCCCGCCTGACCGACCTGCGTGAAGAGCTGGAGCGCCAATTGGAGCGCCTGCACCGCCAGGCCCAGGCCGCCGAGAAGTACCAGGAATACAAAGGCGAGGAGCGCCAGCTCAAGGCGCAACTCTCGGCCCTGCGCTGGCAGGCGCTGAATGATCAGGTGGGGCAGCGCGAAGCGATCATTGGCACCCAGGAAATCAGCTTTGAAGCCTTGGTGGCCGAGCAGCGCAATGCCGACGCCAGCATCGAGCGCCTGCGTGACGGCCACCATGACCTGTCCGAGCGCTTCAATCTGGTGCAAGGCCGTTTCTATTCGGTGGGTGGCGACATTGCTCGCGTGGAGCAGAGCATCCAGCACGGTCAGCAGCGCCTGCGCCAATTGCAGGATGACCTGAAGGAAGCCGAACGCGCGCGCCTGGAAACCGAATCGCACCTGGGCCACGATCGCACCTTGCTGCTGACCCTCGGCGAAGAGCTGGACATGCTCACGCCCGAGCAGGAACTCACCAGCGCCGCCGCCGAAGAAGCCGCCGCCGCTCTGGAAGAAGCCGAAACCACGATGCACGGCTGGCAGGAACAGTGGGATACCTTCAACCTGAAGTCCGCCGAACCACGCCGCCAGGCCGAGGTGCAGCAGTCACGCATCCAACAGCTGGAAACCAGCATGGAGCGCCTGGCCGAGCGCCAGCGGCGTCTGCAGGAAGAGCGCGTGTTGCTCGCCGCCGAGCCGGAAGACGCGGCGATCATGGAGCTGAGCGAACAACTGGCCGAAAGCGAAATGACGCTGGAGGAACTGGAAGCCAGCGAAGAACAACAAGTGGAGCGCCTGGAGCAATTGCGTCAGCAACTGCAACAGGCGACCCAGGCTCAGCAACAGGCCCAGGGGGATTTGCAGCGGCTCAATGGCCGCCTGGCATCCCTTGAGGCGTTGCAGCAAGCCGCTTTGGACCCAGGCACCGGCACCGCCGAATGGCTGCGCGACCAGCACCTGGCCGAACGCCCGCGCCTGGCTGAAGGATTAAAAGTTGAAGCCGGTTGGGAGCTGGCGGTAGAGACCGTTTTAGGCGCCGACCTGCAAGCCGTACTGGTGGACGATTTTGGCGGTTTTGACCTGACCGGTTTTGCCCAGGGCGATTTGCGTTTGCTCAGCCCGGCCGCTGACGGCGCGCGGGTGCCGGGCAGTTTGCTGGATAAAGTTGAGGCGGCGATTGATCTGTCGCCGTGGCTCGGCCAAGTCAAACCGGTCGAATCTCTTGAGCAGGCCCTGGCCCAGCGCGGCCAACTGGCGGCCGGCGAAAGCCTGATCAGCCGCGACGGCTATTGGGTGGGGCGCCATTTCCTGCGCGTACGGCGCGCCAGTGAAGCGGAAAGCGGTGTTCTGGCCCGTGGCCAGGAAATCGTCAACCTGATCGCCGAGCGTGAAGAGCGCGAAGCCACGCTGGAGAGCCTGGAAACCGAACTGCAAACCCTGCGGGCCACCCAGCGCCAGCAAGAGACCGGTCGTGAACACCTGCGCCGCCTGTTGCAGGACGAAGCGCGCCAGCAAGGCGAATTGAAAGCCCAGCTCTCCGCGAGCAAAGCCAAGGTCGAGCAACTGACCCTGCGCCGCACCCGTCTGGACGAAGAAGTTGCCGAGATGGGCGAGCAACGCGCCCTCGAACACGAACAGATCGGCGAAGCCCGCCTGCAGTTGCAGGAAGCCCTCGACAGCATGGCGCTGGACACCGAGCAGCGCGAATTGCTGCTGGCCCAGCGCGACAGCCTGCGCGAGCGCCTTGACCGCGTGCGCCAGGAAGCGCGGCAGCACAAGGACCACGCTCACCAGTTGGCGGTACGCTTGGGGTCGCTCAAGGCCCAGCACGCGTCCACGGCCCAGGCCCTTGAGCGCCTGGAGATGCAGTCCGAGCGCCTGACCGAAAAGCGCGAGCAACTGAGCCTCAACCTGGAAGAAGGCGAGGCGCCGCTGGAAGAGTTGCGCCTCAAGCTCGAAGAGTTGCTCGACAAGCGCATGACCGTCGACGAAGAACTCAAGACCGCACAGATCGCCCTGGAAGACGCCGACCGCGAACTGCGCGACGCCGAAAAACGCCGGACCCAGGCCGAGCAGCAATCCCAGCTGATCCGCGGCCAGCTCGAACAACAGCGCATGGAATGGCAAGCCCTGACCGTGCGCCGCAAGACCCTGCAAGACCAATTGCTGGAAGACGGCTATGACCTGCACGGCGTGCTCAATACGCTGACCGCCCAGGCCAACGAGAAAGACGCCGAAGAAGAACTTGAGCGCATTGCTGCACGTATCCAACGCCTCGGCGCGATCAACCTCGCCGCCATCGACGAATACCAGCAGCAATCCGAGCGTAAACGTTATCTGGATGCCCAGGACGCCGACCTGGTGGAGGCCCTGGACACCCTGGAGAACGTGATCCGCAAGATCGACAAGGAAACCCGTAACCGCTTCAAAGATACCTTTGATCAGATTAATGGCGGTTTACAGGCCTTATTCCCAAAAGTTTTCGGCGGTGGCAGCGCTTACTTGGAACTGACGGGCGAAGATCTACTCGATACAGGGGTAACGATCATGGCGCGGCCTCCGGGAAAGAAGAACAGCACCATCCATTTGTTGTCCGGCGGCGAGAAAGCCCTGACCGCATTGGCCCTGGTATTTGCCATCTTCAAGTTGAACCCGGCGCCGTTCTGCATGCTCGATGAAGTTGACGCTCCGCTGGATGACGCTAACGTTGGACGGTACGCGCGGTTGGTCAAAGAGATGTCCCAGACCGTGCAGTTCATCTATATCACCCACAACAAGATCGCCATGGAAATGGCTGATCAGTTGATGGGGGTAACGATGCACGAGCCGGGCTGTTCGCGTTTGGTGGCGGTGGATGTGGAAGAGGCGATGGCGATGGTGGAGTCTTGAACCCTGCCGCGAGAGAATTTTTTTAGCACGCTGTAAGACGGTTTACCGGTCTGGCGAAAGTGGCAAATGGACATATTTGTTCAAGGCATTTTGACAGACGGTGTAAAGTTATCTTTGGTCGTGCTAGTTTAATGTCAATTTTTCGTATGCGTGGGCAAAACGTCAGTCAGAACATAGAGTTGGCGCCACGTTTTAAAGCGGTTTGCACGGTGCTAAACCCCTTATTTTTCAGCATTTTTTATTAGAGGCACGGGATTACATGGAAATCGGTCTGCGCGAGTGGCTGATCGTCATCGGCATTATTGTCATTGCCGGTATTCTTTTTGATGGCTGGCGCCGAATGCGCGGTGGCAAGGGCAAGCTCAAATTCCGTCTGGACCGCAACCTGTCCAACTTGCCCGACGACGACGGCAGCGCCGAGCTGCTGGGGCCGCCCCGCGTGCTGGATACCCATAAAGAACCCCAACTGGACGAGCACGACTTGCCGTCGATGAGCGCGCCAGTGCGTGAAGCCCGCGAGCCGTCCTCCAAGCGTGGCAAACGCGCCAGCGCCGGCGTGGCCGAGCCGCATCAGGGTGACCTGAACCTCGACGTCGATGAAGGCCCGAGCTTCAGCAGCCGCGATGATGATTTCCCGGATGAAAACGCGGGCAAGAACGCACCGCGCCAGTCCGTGAACGATCAGCCGCCCGCCGAAGAAGTGCTGGTGATCAGCGTGATCTGCCGCGACGCCGCCGGCTTCAAAGGCCCGGCCCTGTTGCAGAACATCCTGGAAAGCGGCCTGCGGTTTGGCGAGATGGATATCTTCCACCGTCACGAAAGCATGGCGGGTAACGGCGAAGTGCTGTTCTCCATGGCCAATGCGGTCAAGCCGGGCACGTTCGACCTGGACGATATCGATCTGTTCAGCACCCCGGCCGTGAGCTTCTTCCTCGGCCTGCCAGGCCCGCGTCACCCGAAACAGGCGTTCGACGTGATGGTGGCGGCAGCCCGCAAGCTGTCCCAGGAACTGAACGGCGAGCTCAAGGATGACCAACGCAGCGTCTTGACCGCGCAAACCATCGAACACTACCGTCAGCGCATCGTCGAGTTCGAGCGTCGCGCCCTGACACAGAAACGCTGAGGTTCGATCTTAAGCGTTGTCTGTAGAATCCGTGCACTAACATATTGAGCAGCTTCGGCTGCTCTTTTGCTTTATGAGAGAACACCCATGACCGCCGCTCACACCCGCATCCTCGAACTGCGCGCTGAACTGGATCAGCACAACTACCGTTACCACGTCCTTGACGAACCGAGCATTCCGGACGCCGAGTACGACCGGCTGTTCCACGAGCTCAAGGCTCTGGAGGCCGAGCACCCTGACCTGGTCACGCGTGATTCACCGACGCAGCGGGTCGGCAGTGCGGCGTTGTCGGCGTTCACCCAGGTCAAGCACGACATTCCGATGCTCAGCCTCGGCAATGCCTTCGATGAAACCACTATGCTCGAATTTGATCGCCGGGTGACCGAAGGGCTCGACCTGCCGGTGGGCGATCTGTTTGGCGGCGGGGCAGCGGTGGAGTACAGCTGCGAACCGAAGCTCGATGGCCTGGCGGTCAGCCTGCTGTATCAGGACGGCGAGCTGGTACGCGGCGCCACCCGTGGCGACGGCACCACCGGCGAAGACATCAGCGTCAACGTACGCACCGTGCGCAATATTCCGTTGAAGCTGCACGGCAGCGGCTGGCCGGCGACCCTGGAAGTGCGGGGTGAAGTGTTCATGTCCAAGGCCGGTTTCGAACGGCTCAATGCCTCGCAACTGGAAGTCGGCGGCAAGACCTTCGCCAACCCGCGTAACGCCGCTGCCGGTAGCCTGCGCCAGCTGGACTCGAAGATCACTGCCAGCCGCCCGTTGGAGTTCTGCTGCTACGGTGTGACCACCGACATCAGTGATACCCATATCGGCAACCTGCAACAACTGAAGAAGTGGGGCATGCCGATCAGTCACGAGCTGAAACTGGCCAAGGGTATCCAGGATTGCCTGGATTACTACCGCGACATCGGCGAGCGGCGTAACAGCCTGCCGTATGAAATCGACGGTGTCGTATTCAAGGTCAACAGCATCGCCTCCCAGCGCGAGTTGGGGTTCCGCGCCCGCGAACCGCGCTGGGCCATCGCGCATAAATTTCCGGCCATGGAAGAACTGACCGAACTGCTCGACGTGGAATTCCAAGTCGGCCGTACCGGTGCCGTCACGCCGGTCGCGCGACTTAAACCGGTCAAGGTCGCGGGTGTGACCGTGTCCAACGCCACGTTGCACAATATGGATGAAGTTGCGCGCCTGGGCCTGATGATCGGCGACACCGTGATCATCCGCCGCGCCGGTGATGTGATCCCGCAGGTCGTGTCGGTCGTCCCCGAGCGCCGCCCGGAAAATGCCCGCGCGGTGCAGATCCCCGAAAGCTGCCCGGTGTGTGGCTCCCATGTGGAGCGCACGCAACTGGTCAAGCGCAGCAAGGGCAAGGAAACCGTCAGCGAAGGCGCGGTGTACCGTTGCGTCGGCCGTCTGGCCTGTGGCGCCCAGCTTAAGCAGGCGATTATCCATTTCGTTTCGCGCCGCGCCATGGACATCGACGGCCTGGGCGACAAGACCATCGAGCAACTGGTGGATGAAAAGCTCATCGGCTCGCCGGCCGACCTCTACACGCTCAAGTACGAGCAGATCATCGACCTGGAAGGCTTTGCCGATATTTCCAGCAAAAAGCTGATCACCGCCATCGAAAACAGCAAGACCCCGACCCTGGCGCGGTTTATCTACGCCTTGGGCATTCCCGACGTAGGCGAGGAAACCGCCAAGGTGCTGGCGCGCTCCCTGGCGTCTCTGGAGCGCGTGCAAAAAGCCTTGCCGGAAGTGCTGACGTACTTGCCGGACGTGGGCCTGGAAGTGGCGCACGAGATTCACAGCTTCTTCGAAGACAGCCACAACCAAGACGTGATCGGCGCGCTGCTGTCGCCGCAGGCATGCGCCCTGCAATTGCAGGATCAGGGCGAGCTGAGCGCCGAATTCGCCGCCAGCACCACCTTGGGTGGTTTGCTCGACAAGCTCCACGTGCCCAGCGTCGGCCCTGGCGCTGCGCAGAAGCTGGCGGACAAGTTCGTTACCCTGGAGGGCGTGATCAAGGCCGACTGGCTGGATATGCGTCAGGCACTGCCCGAGAAGCAGGCCAAGGCCGTGCGCGAATTCTTCGATAACGCAGACAACGCCAACCACGCCCTGGCCATCGAGCAGCAGCTCAAGGATTTTGGCATGCATTGGGACAGCGAGAAGAAGGTGGTCGAAGGCTTACCCGAGGCCGGGCATACCTGGGTGCTCACCGGCTCCCTGGAGCTGATGAGCCGTGACGTGGCCAAGGACAAACTTGAAAGCCTGGGCGCCAAGGTGGCGGGTTCGGTCTCGGCGAAAACCCACTGCGTGGTGGCGGGGCCGGGTGCCGGTTCCAAGCTGGCCAAGGCCAGTGAATTGGGCCTGAAAGTGTTGGATGAAGAAGCTTTCGTCGCCTTCCTCGCCAAACACAACATCCCCGTCTGATTCGGGACCGTTGTGGTGAGCCCGATTGCTGTGGTGAGCGGGCTTGCCCCGCGCCGGGCTGCGAAGCAGCCCCCACACAGACGCTTAGGTGTTTCAAATAGACCGAAGTGCCTGGATCTGGGGCAGCTTAACCACCCAGCGCGGAGCAAGCCCGCTCACTACAATAATGTGGAACGATTTCGACGGGGAAATGATCTAGTCTCAGTCACCCTGGGAGAGATCGCCATGTTCCGCTACTTCGAGCAACTCAGTTCGCGTATTGCTGCGCCCTTCGCGGCCGGCCCGTCTCGCGACAGCAAGGTATGGCAGTGCCGCTGCGGCCAATCCCTGTTCTTTCGCAACAGCCAGTGCCTGGCCTGTCAGGCACTGCTGGGTTATCAACCGCAACAAAGTCGACTCGCGTCCCTGCAGCCCGGCCCCGTGGAAGGCACGTGGCTGCAGGATGACAATCTCGACGCCGGCGCCTTTCGCCGCTGCGCCAACCTCGACACGCCGGCTGCCTGCAACTGGCTGATCCCTGCCCACAGCACTGCGCCGCTGTGCGTGGCGTGCAGCCTCAACCGCACCATCCCCGACCTGTCGATTCCGGAAAACCATGAACGCTGGCGCAAAGTAGAAACCGCCAAGCGCCGCCTGGTCGCGCAATTGATCAGCCTCGGCCTGCAAGTCGTGCCCAAAACCGCCGACGAAGACAACGGCCTGGCCTTCGACTTCGTCGGTATCGACCTGGAAGGCAATGCGCCGATGACGGGCCATGCGAATGGCTTGATCACCCTCGACATCAAGGAAGCCGACGATGCCCACCGTGAAAAAGTCCGCGTACAGATGCGTGAACCCTATCGCACCCTGCTCGGCCATTTTCGCCATGAGGTCGGCCATTACTACTGGGACCGCCTGATCGCCGATACCCACTGGCTTGAAGCCTTTCGCGCCCTGTTCGGCGATGAACGCGCCAGTTACGCCGAGGCGCTCGACCAGCACTACCAGAACGGCCCGCGCCCCGACTGGCAGCAAACCTGCGTCAGTGCCTACGCCACCATGCACCCTTGGGAAGACTGGGCCGAAACCTGGGCCCACTACCTGCACATGATGGACGCCGTCGACACCGCCCTCGGCTTTGGCATGAGCGGTCGCGAGATGGACCTGGATTACCAGCCATTCCCCCTCAGCACGCTCTACGACCCCGAGCACCCTGGCGGCGCGGCGTTCCTATCGTTCGTCAACGCCTGGATCGAACTGGCTGGTATGCTCAACGAACTGTCGCGCAGCATGGGTCAGCCAGATTTCTATCCCTTCGTGCTGCCACCGGCAGTGATCGCCAAGCTGCACTTTATTCACTTGGTGATCCAGGAAGAGGGCGGAAGGGCAGATGAGGTCGTGCACGCACAGTGATGAGCCAAGGTGGGAGGGGGCATGCTCCCTCCCACAGGAGAACACACCAATCTCCATAGCTATGACAAGTACTTGAACCCCCTCATTTTTTAATCCGGCCCCAACGGTTGTAACTTCCGATGAGATCGGTACAATGGCCCCGCTTGCCGAGAGGCCAGCGTCGTTATGGTGACCCCATCGGTCCCCCCGCAACGATTACCCGTGAACCTGGTCAGAGCCGGAAGGCAGCAGCCACAGCGGGAACATTGTGTGCCGGGGTGTGGCTGGTGGGGTTGCCTCCATAACGCTCTTCCTTGCATGACCTCTTAAATTTCACTTCAAAAATGCTTTCACGCCATCTGCCATCGGGCGGTCCATGGCGGCATACTCCAGTGCCTGGCATGCGGAGACAACACACGTGGAAAAAGTCGACGACCTCACTCGCGAAAAACTGCGGGAGTGGCAGATGCGGCGCCTGGAGATCAAGGACCGTATTCAATCGCACCCTGAACAGACCCTGGAATTAGCGAGGGTGCTGGACCTGATGGATGACGAGCACGCGGAGATCCTCAGCCAGGCGCAAATGATCCAAGTTGCGCAGGTGGCCGATGAACCCGCGCCGCCGGCCGAGCCCGCGTCGCCGCCACTCGCGGGTGCCTGCACGCTGCAGTTGAATGTGGCCGCACAGAGTGCCGAGGACATGCGCAGGCTGCTCGATATGGCGGTGTTCGAACTCCAACAGCAGATCAATGCGATGGCCTCTACGCCGCACGTGCATCCTCATAGCGGCGGCATGTCGGGGTCTCTTGGGGAATATCGGTTTGAGCTGGGCGGTCAGGGCAATGCCTGATTGCCTGGCTGCGAGGAACTATGCAACCGGAACACTTTGATTTATCCAGCCCCGTCTTCCTGCCCGTGACGGATGAGACCTGCACGGCCCTGCTGGGCACCGACGGTGCCACCGCCCTTGCCGGCCTGACGGACCCGGAGTTGGCCGCCGTGCTGGTCATCCAGAACCTGGCCCAGACCGCAGAAAAAGACCTGACCTGCATGGGCGCCGAGCGCATCCTGACCAAGCTGATCGACTGGGCGGTGGACACGCAGGCAGAAGGCACCGCGAGATTACTGTCCGAAGCCCAGCGGCTGTTCGATCCGCGCAAACTGTACTTTGGCTTCAATGCGCTCAAAACGGTCAACCTGCGGCTGGTGTCGGCTGAAGAAGTCGCGGCGCGGGATTACCTGCTGCCTTCGGGCAAATGGGATATCGGCTACAAGGTCCGCCACCTGCGCAGCAATGACCCGTTCAGCCAGCAGATGATCACGCCCCGGCACCGCGAACGCTGGCTCAGTCCGGCCCAGGACAAGCTGGTGCGCACCTTTCGCGCCAACCTGAACGAAGACCTGCATGTGCAAGGCTATGCGGGCATCGGCAAGAGCCACTTGCTCGGCGCATTGATGGAGTGCCTGCGGCCCGCTCAGACCCTTGTACTGGCGCGCACGGGGGCAAAACTGGCGACGCTTCGCGAGCGTATGGGGTTGGCGCGTGACAGCAAGGCCGGCTCGACGTTTGCCGCCTTCGCCAAGGCCCTGCTTCAGGGGCCACGGCCCTCCGCGCAGATTTCGCCGGTGAGGTTGCCCGGCAAGCACGATGTGTCCCAGGCCCTCAATATCCATGGCTGGCGGGGGCACGATGGCGCGGTGACACTCGATATCTGTCTGAAGGTGCTCGAAAGCTACTGCCACTCCAACCATCACAGCCTGTCGGCGAGGCACTTGCCGCATTTCAAGCAACCGCTGTCCAGCGTCGACGCCCAAGCGTTGCTGGAGTATGCCAGCCGCGTGTGGACCTACCTGGAAGCCAACCCGCAATGGGCCAACCAGACCGGCTTCGCGGCGCTGTGGCTGATCAAGCGTGCGAGCCTCGAAGGGTGCGTGGTGCCGCCCCGGTACACCCATGTACTGATCGACGAAAGCCAAGACATCCCGCCGTCGTTGCTGCAAATTATCGAGCGCGGCCGCCAGGTGCTGATCACCCTCGGCGATGAATACCAATTGGCCAGCGGTGTGATGGTCCGGAGAAAGCGTGAGGTCCGGCACACTGACATCAGTTACTCCGTCCGCTCAGGCCGCAACGTCGAGCGTCTGGTCAATCCGTTGATCAGCGTGCACTCGCAGAAGGGCAAGACGCCCTTTGAAGGCGCCCGGGATGCCGATGTCGGCATTGAGCATTACCCCCAAGGCTTCGTGCCGCCGGAAGGCTGCGTGGTGCTGACTGCCTCCCATTGGGACACCATGAAATGGGCGATTCAGTTGCAGCAGGCCAACTGCCCCTTTGGTCTCCTCGACAACGCCGCGCAGCAGGACCTCGAGCGCTTCATGATCAGCGCTGTCGCCTTGTTCAAGCCGGAGTTCTACAGCAACGAGCACAACCACAACGGCCCGCATGCGTATTTCAGCGACATGGACGACTGGCAGCAGGTGCGCGATGCCGGCCAGTTCGATGAATCGTTCCTGTGGGTCGAGAGTGAATTGGAAAAAGGCTTCAACGTCGCCGACATTACCCGTTTGAACCGGTTGAGCGGCGTCCCCGGCAAGCGCTGCCTGCTGATGCTCGCGGAAGAGGCGGGCGGCATGGAGTTCGACCGCGTATTGCTCACGCCCGAGCTGCTCACCAACGTTAAGTTCAAGGATGCCTACGCGTTCGATCAGCGACTGTGCGCGGTGTACATCGCCATTTCCAGGGCTCGCGCGCAGCTGTACCTGCCTTACGACGTGGTCGAGTGGATTGATTTCCACACGTATCAGAAAACCCGAGAGTTCCACGGTTACTGATCAAATATATTCGGCTGTTTCACAACTTTTACCGGTCGCTCTGGACAACCCCAAACCGCCTTGTTAGTTTCCGCCAGCCACTTGTTTCAGAGTATGACAAGGTGGTGGAGTTGATATTGAAGTGCCACTACTTCTTTAACTAACAAGGATGTCTGTGATGAAAAGCCTGCAAGGGTTGCCCCGTCTTATCAGTGCTTCGGTGGGCGCCCCCGGTAAAGCCCGTAACTTGCCCGCCGATGTGCAGTGCATCCAGTATCTATTCAATTTGATCATTCCCAAGCTGGGGTTTCCGCTGGCCGAAAACGGCAAGTGCGACGGCCAGTTGGTGCAGTGCATCAGCCAGTACCAGTTTCGCCACCTCAAATATGCCCACCCCGATGGCGTGATCGACCCTACCGGTAAAACCTTCAACAGTTTGATCGAAGAGGCGGTCAAGGTGCCGGTGAAGGCCTTCCCGACCCTGCGTATTCCGAGCTTTCTGAATACGTTCGGCAATAACCAGGGGGATGCGGTGCAAGCCACGGTCAATGTGTACCTGGACCGCATGCGCGCGGTGATCGAGGCCGAGCGGCGTAACCGCCAATTGATGCTCCAGGCCACGTGCGACGGGGGCATGACGCTGAGCGAGAGCGACTTTCAGAACGCCGCCACGCAGTTGGGCAGCGGCATTTCGGTGAATATCATCAAGGCTTTCGCCACGGTGGAGTCCGGCGGGCGTTCGGGGTTCGGGCCGGCCAAGTTGCCGGTGATCGCGTTTGAAGGGCACCTGTTTCAGCGGTACACCAAGCACATCTACGACCAGGCGCACCCGCTGCTGTCCTACACCTATAAGAAAAAGGCCGGGCCCCAGTGGCAGATTAACAACAAGGACCAGACCAAGGCCTGGGAAACCATGGCCACCGCCTTTGCCCTGGATCAGGAAGCGGCCTTGATGTCGGCGTCGTGGGGCATGTTTCAGATCATGGGGTTCAACTTTGCATCCTGTGGTTACAAGACCGTGTTTGAGTTTTCTGCGGCATTAAAAGTGAATGCGGGCAACCAACTAAAGGCGTTTCTCGGGTTTTGCAGTAAGAGCCCGGCGTTGATGAAGGCCATGAAGACTAAAGATTTTACCGGCATGGCGCGTAACTATAACGGCGAGGACTACGGCAACTACGACGTCCTGATGCAAAAAGCCTACGAGAAACTTGAAGGGAAAAAATAAGATGATCCGTTTTCTAGCACTGGGTGTGTTGTCGTTGTGCGCCGTAGCGCCTGCCTTTGCCGGTTCGCCCGCGTTGCATTCAGGCAAATACGAAGGGCTGATGCTCGCGGTGACGCCTGAGCACCAGGTCGAAGGCTACTACTCGGAACAGATGGGCGAAGGCGTGACGCGCGGCTGCACGTTTTACCTGCAAGGCCAGCCCGGCGCGCTGACCACCTGGCTCGACGAGTCTTACCCCGGCAGCGTGGCAGCGTCGTCTGACGGCGTGACCCTGACCGTGGCAGAAGGCCGCCAGCATCCGGGTTGCCTCAATGTGCTGATGCCGGAGATTGCCACCGGCCTGGACCTGACCCAGACCGCCAGCAAAAAATGGATCGGCCTGGTGAAGGTGTCCGCCGACAAGGCTTACCTGCTGAAAAACCCAAGTGCCAAGGCGGCGAAACGGCCGTACATCGTCAAGAATGACGTGGTCGGTGTGCTGGCCTTCAAGGATGGCTGGGCCCAGGTCGAGTTCATCAATGCGGATGATCGCTCGTTTACGGGGTGGATCAGCCAGGATCAGTATGCGCGGTTGGCGGCCCCCAAAGGCTGATCTCGACAACGATAAGCGTCTAAGTCTGGACGCGGGGGGTTGTGGGGAATGGGGCTTTTGGGGGGAGCGGGGCTTGTTCCCCTGCGGGTTCACTGTAGATCTGATGGGGCTGCTTCGCAGCCCGGCGCGGGGCAAGCCCGCTCACTACAAAAAACCGTACATCACAAAGAGCCCCATTTAGCCCAACAAGCCCACACCCACATTTTGGATTTTCATCCGCCAAAGGTTTCACGCAACAAGTCGGCAAACGCATCCCGCGCCAGGTGTCGCTGGGTGTCCTTGTGCCAGAACAGCAGGTTGTCCACTGCCTGCCATTCCTCAAAGCGGTACGACGCCAGCTGATTGGCCTGCTCATAGCGGGCCAGGATGCCTTCCGGTGCCAGCGCCACGCCAATCCCGGCACTCACGCAACCGATGATCGTGCCCCAGCTGGCATAGCTGGCAATCGCCGGTTTGAAGGCGTGGGGCTTGACCCAGTTCTCCAGCGCCGCCCGATAAGGGCAGCCCGGTGGCCACACCAGCAAGGTGCGGCCAGCCAGGTCTTCGGCGCTGTGGATCGGGTCGCTGGAGGCGCTGGCGATCAGCACCAGGCGTTCGCGGTAGACCACGCTGTGTTCGAGCTTCGCGCGTTTGTTGCCGGCGGCCACCAGCGCCACGTCCAGGCGGTGGTGTTGCAGGTCGTCGAGCAGCTCGCCCCAGGCACCGGTCACCAGTTCCAGGCTGACGTCCGGGTAGCGCCGGTGGTACTCGGCCAGCAGGGGCGGCAGACGCCCGCTGGCGCTGGACTCCACGGCGCCGATACGCAGGGTGCCACGGGGAATGGCGTTGGCGTCCACGGCGCGTTTGGACTCGTCCACCAAGGCCAGGATGCGTTCGCAATACTCCAGGAAGATCTCACCGGCAGCACTGATCACCAGCCCACGCCCGGCGCGAATAAACAGTGGCGTGCCCAACTCGCTTTCCAGCTGCTTGATGCGCGTGGTGATGTTGGACGGCACGCAATGCAATTGCACGGCGGCCTGGGCCACGCTGCCGGTTCGCGCCACGGCTCGCACCATGTTCAGTTGGGCCAGTTCCATTGCTCAGTTCCCGTGATTTCAGAAGTCAGAAACGGTTAATTGTCCTACGCCTTGCCTGGGCCAAGACTGACGGCATTCCTTCTCAGTTTTCGGATGGCCGTCAATGAATACCCCGTTACCCCTGAAGCTTACGCTAGTCATCGCCAGCGTCATCCTCTGTTGGGCCTATTCACCGATTGGCGTGCATATGGGCCTGCACAGCTACAGCCCTGGCCAGCTCGCGCTGCTGCGGTTCTTGATCGCGTCAGTGTTCATGGCGGGCGTGGCGCTGGTGCTGGGCATCGGTCGACCCCGCGTGCGGGATCTGCCGTGGCTGCTGGTATTGAGTTTTTTCGGCGTGTTCCTGCACCACACCAGCCTCAATTACGGGCAGCAATTCGTGACCGCTGCGGCGTCGAGCGTGCTGGCGCAATCGGCGCCGCTGTTCAGTGTATTGCTCGCGTTTTTCTGCTTGAAGGAACGGGTCAGCCTCTGGCGCTGGAGCTGCGTGTTGCTGGGCTTGCTCGGCGTGCTGGTGGTGATCTGGGGCGATCACGGTGTGGGCGATATCGACCCGCGCGGCTTGCTGATCCTGCTCGCGGCCGTGTCGTGGAGCTTGTACTTCGCCATCCAGAAACACTATGCGCACCGCTACAGCCCGCTGACGATGGCGTGCTACATGGTGTGGGCGGGCACCTTGATGCTCTGCGTGAATCTGCCAGGTCTGCCCTCGGCGGTGATGAAGGCGCCGTTGCCGGAAAACCTCGCGGTACTGGTCCTCGGGATTTTTCCCAGCGCCTTGGCGTACCTGGCCTGGGGGTATGTGTTGAAACATGTCGAGGTCAGCCGCGCCTCAGTCGCGATGTACCTGATCCCGCCGGTGGCGATGACGATGGCGGCAACGCTGCTGGGCGAGCACATTGCCCTGCAAGTGGTGCTGGGCGGCGTGATCGTGTTGGCCAGCGTGGCCGCCATCAGCCTGGAAGGGCATTGGCGGTCAATCGTGCAGGCAGAACGCGCGCAGCCGGTGACCATCGAGGTCCTGGGCGACGAAGGTGTAGCCGAAGTCCAGGGCGGTCGGTGACTGGATGATCGTCGCACCGCGCTCGACCCACAGGGCGTGCAAGGCATCCACGGCGGCCTTGTCGGCCAGGGACATGCCCACTTCACCGCCACCGCCCGTGAGCTGGGCCGCCGGCTGTACGGTATGGCGCGACCACAGCCCCAGTTTTACCCCATTGTCGAGAATGAACAGGGCGAAGGTCGGGTTGAGCTCCACCGGTGGCTTGTCCAGCAGGCGGCTATAGAAGTTGGCGCTGGTGGCCGGGCTGTCGACGTACAGCAGGAAATAGTGGGCAATGGTGTTCATGCGGGCTCCTTGGACATGCGTGTTTGGGGAGCCGAGTCTATAAGGCGGTGCTGTCAGTTCCTGTCAGGAGTCTCACCGGTGTAGAGCTGGATGAGTTGATCGATCTCGCCCGACAGCTTCATCCGCAATAAGGTGCGCAGGATCTGCTGCACCGGCACATCCGGGTCGTTGCGTACGGCGCAGCCCAGGTGCTGTTCATCCATCACTGCCACCTTGTGCAGCCGTTTGCCGACCGGCATCCGTTGGTTGAAACGGTCGAGTATCCATTCATTGGCCACGGCGAACTTGAAGCGCCCGGCCACCAGTTTGTGCAGCACTTGCTCCTCGCTGCGCGCATCGTCGCGGCTGAGCTGGCCACTGGCAAACAGCGGGTCGAGGGTGGCGTAGCGGTAATTGAGCACCGTGCCGATGGCTTGCGGCGCGAGTTTGCTGACGTGTACGGGCTGCGCGGGGATGTGGGTGCTGACCAGCAGGTTGCGCTGCACCATCAGCGGGATGCTCCAGCTGAAGTCGTCGGACAGGTTGTCGACCCAGGCCTGGGTGACATAACAGCGCACGTCAATGTCGCCATGCTCCATGGCGCCGGAGATGCGCGCCCGCGCCAGCACGTGGAATTCGGCCGGTCGGCCAACTTGGGTGGCCAGGCTCAACATCAGGTCATACAAAATACCCTGGGTCGGCCGGCCGTCCTCCAACTGCACCACGGGCATGGCCCAGCTGTCGGAGACCGAGAAGCGCAAGGGGGTGGGGGCTGCAAGGCAAGCCGAGGTGATCATCCATAAAGCGCCCAGGACTCCGCGCATACACTCTCCGGGTTCAGGCCTTTTTGGGGCCAATCAGGCAAGCTTAGTCAGATTAGGCGAGCGTGCCGGATGCAATTTCCCCTTTGCTCCGCTAGCATTACCGGCTTCCGCTTCCCAGTTGCGACGGTTTTCGATGAGTTATCAGGTTCTTGCACGTAAATGGCGTCCGCGCTCGTTCCGCGAAATGGTCGGCCAGACTCATGTGCTCAAGGCTCTGATCAATGCCTTGGACAGCCAACGGCTGCACCACGCCTACCTGTTCACCGGTACTCGGGGGGTGGGCAAGACCACCATTGCGCGCATCATCGCCAAATGCCTGAACTGTGAAACCGGTATCACTTCGACGCCCTGCGGCACGTGCTCGGTGTGCAAGGAAATCGACGAAGGGCGTTTCGTCGACCTGATCGAGATCGACGCCGCGAGCCGCACCAAGGTCGAAGACACCCGTGAACTGCTCGACAACGTGCAGTACGCGCCAAGCCGCGGTCGCTTCAAGGTCTACCTGATCGACGAAGTGCACATGCTCTCCAGCCACTCCTTCAACGCCTTGTTGAAAACCCTGGAAGAGCCGCCGCCCTACGTCAAATTCATCCTGGCCACCACCGACCCGCAGAAACTTCCTGCAACGATTCTGTCGCGGTGCCTGCAGTTCTCCCTGAAAAACATGACCCCTGAGCGGGTGGTCGAGCATTTGACCCACGTGCTGGGCGTCGAGAACGTACCGTTCGAAGACGATGCCCTGTGGCTGCTCGGCCGCGCCGCCGATGGTTCGATGCGTGACGCCATGAGCCTCACCGACCAGGCCATTGCCTTTGGTGAGGGCAAGGTCATGGCCGCCGACGTGCGCGCCATGCTCGGTACCCTGGACCACGGCCAGGTATTCGACGTGCTGCACGCGCTGATCGAAGGCGACGCCAAGGCCTTGCTCGAGGCCGTGCGCCACTTGTCGGAGCAAGGCCCCGACTGGAATGGCGTGCTCTCGGAAATCCTTAATGTGCTGCACCGCGTTGCCATCGCCCAGGCGCTGCCTGAGGGTGTCGACAACGGCCATGGCGACCGCGACCGCGTGTTGGCCCTGGCCCAGGCGTTGCCGGCCGAAGACGTGCAGTTCTACTACCAGATGGGCCTGATCGGTCGCCGCGATCTGCCCCTGGCCCCCGACCCGAGGGGCGGCTTTGAAATGGTGCTGCTGCGGATGCTGGCCTTCCGGCCTGCCGACTCGGCAGACGCGCCGAGACAGCCGCTAAAGCCAGTGGGGATCAGCCAGGCCACAGTTGATTCCGCCAAACCAGTGGCTGGCGCGGCGGTGGTTGCGCCAGTGGTTGCTGCACCCGCGCCGGTTGCTTCGGTGCCTGCGCCTGAACCTGAGCCTGAACCAGTGTCTGCTGCGCCGGCGGTTGAGCCGGAACCGGTCAGCGCGCCTGAGCCGGTCGTCGACCTGCCTTGGAATGACCCGGTGGAGGCTGACGCCGACGTCGAGCGGGTGCCTGCCGTAGAGCCCGTGCTGGAAACCAGCGGCGAGCAGCCCGAGCTGACGCCGATGCCCACGCCGACCCCGGACAGCGTGGTGCCGGATGCCCCCGAGTGGGTGTCCGCGCCGGTCCCCGAGCCCACCGTGGCCCAGGTGGAAGCTGCCACGCCGGGCATCGACCTCGACGACGAACCGCCGCTGGACGAGGACTACATCGAGCCGGACATGGATTCGGCCTACAGCTACCTGGACGACCTGGCCAGCGAACACACCGCCGAGCCGGCCCCCGAGCCCGAGGCGGAACCCGCTGCGGCCCCGGCCACCGGCCTGGCCCTGCAATGGCTGGAGCTGTTCCCGAAACTGCCGATTTCCGGCATGACCGGCAGCATCGCCGCCAACTGCACACTGATCTCCATTGAGGGCGACCACTGGCTGTTGCACCTGGACCCGGCCCACAGCGCCCTGTTCAACGCGACCCAGCAACGCCGCCTCAACGATGCACTGAACCAGTATCATGAGCGCCCGCTGACCATCACCATCGAGCTGATCAAGCCCGAGCAGGAAACCCCGGCCCAGGCCGCGACCCGCCGTCGTATCAACCGCCAGCGCGAGGCCGAGGATTCGATCCAGGGTGATCCACTCATCCAGCAAATGATGCAACAGTTCGGTGCGGTCGTCCGTCACGATACTATTGAACCCGTCGAAGCCCCGGTGCCTCAGGCGTCATAACACCGGGCTACTAATTGATCCACGTACTTTGAGGTGATTCCCATGATGAAAGGTGGCATGGCCGGCCTGATGAAGCAGGCGCAGCAGATGCAGGAAAAGATGGCCAAGATGCAGGAAGAACTGGCCAACGCCGAAGTCACCGGTAAAGCCGGTGGCGATATGGTCAGTGTGGTGATGACCGGTCGTCACGACATCAAGCGCGTGAGCATCGACCCAAGCGTCCTGCCGGGCGTTGGCGAAGATGACCTGGAAATGCTCGAGGCGCTGTTCGCCGCGGCCGTTAACGACGCCGTGCGCAAGATCGAAGCCAACAGCCAGGAAAAAATGGGCGGCGTGACCGCCGGCATGCAACTGCCACCGGGCATGAAGCTGCCGTTCTGATCGATGTGTTTTAGCTACACTCCACTGCCAGGCCACGTGCCTGGCATTTTTTTGTGTGCCAATTGGATCGAACCCTGGTACGCCACGCAGGGTCTGCACCCTATACCGATACATTCGATAAAGGAGCCCCTTCATGCCTCAAGAACCGATCCTGAACCAGCGCATTGTCCTGGTCTCACGCCCTCAAGGCGCACCGACCCCGGAAAATTTCCGCCTGGAGCGTGTGAATCTGCCTGACTTGGCTGACGGCCAGGTCCTGCTGAAAACCCTGTACCTGTCCCTCGACCCCTACATGCGCGGACGTATGAGCGATGCACCGTCCTACGCAGCTCCGGTGGAAATCGACGAAGTGATGACCGGTGGCGCTGTCAGCCGTATCGAACAGTCGCGTAACCCGAAATTCGAAGTGGGCGACCTGGTCGTCGGCGCTACCGGCTGGCAGAGCCATAGCATTTCCGATGGTCGCAACCTGATCCCGGTGCCTAGCGGCCTGGCGAGCCCGTCCATGGCCTTGGGTGTGTTGGGCATGCCGGGTATGACCGCCTACATGGGCCTGATGGACATCGGGCAGCCCAAGGCGGGCGAAACCCTGGTGGTCGCCGCAGCGTCCGGCGCGGTGGGCTCGGTGGTGGGGCAGGTGGCCAAGCTCAAAGGCTTGCGTGTAGTGGGCATCGCAGGGGGCGCCGACAAATGCCGCTACGTGGTGGACGAATTGGGCTTTGATGCCTGCGTCGACCACAAGAGTGCGAATTTTGCCGATGACTTGGCCCAAGCGTGTTTCAACGGTGTGGACATCTATTTTGAAAACGTCGGCGGCAAGGTCTTTGATGCCGTGATGCCGCTGCTTAACCCCAAGGCGCGCATTCCGTTGTGCGGCCTGATCGCCGGCTACAACGCCCACGAGGCGCCCAGCGGTCCTGACCGGTTGCCCGCACTGCAGCGTACGTTGCTGACCAAGCGTGTGCGCATCCAGGGCTTTATCGTGTTCGATGACTACGGTGATCGCCAGCCGGAGTTCCTCAGCGCCATGGCGCCTTGGGTGCGCGATGGCAAGATTAAATTCCGCGAGGACGTGGTCGACGGCCTGGAGCAGGCACCCGAGGCCTTTATCGGTTTGCTGGAAGGGCGCAACTTCGGCAAGTTGGTGGTGCGCGTCGCGCAGGATTGAGGATTTGACGCTAATCCGGGGCGCGGGTATAAACCGCGTCTCGTTGTTTTGTCGGACCATTGCCCATGAGCTTCAGCCCCCTGATTCGCCAACTGATCGACGCCCTGCGCACATTGCCGGGTGTCGGCCAGAAAACCGCCCAGCGTATGGCGCTGCAATTGCTCGAGCGTGATCGCAGCGGCGGCACCCGGTTGGCCCAGGCCCTGAGCCAGGCCATGACCGGCGTGGGCCACTGCCGCCAGTGCCGCACCCTCACCGAGGAAGAGCTCTGCCCGCAATGCGCCGACCCTCGCCGCGACGACACACTGCTGTGCGTCGTGGAGGGGCCGATGGATGTCTACGCGGTAGAGCAGACCGGTTATCGTGGGCGCTACTTTGTGCTCAAGGGCCACCTGTCGCCGCTGGACGGCCTGGGCCCGGAAGCCATCGGCATTCCGCAACTGGTGGCGCGCATCGAAGAGCAGGGCACCTTTACCGAAGTGATCCTGGCCACCAACCCGACGGTGGAAGGTGAGGCGACCGCGCATTACATCGCCCAATTGCTGACCAACAAAGGCCTGATCACCTCGCGCATCGCCCACGGCGTGCCGCTGGGTGGCGAGTTGGAGTTGGTGGATGGTGGGACGCTGGCGCATTCCTTCGCCGGGCGTAAACCCATCGCCCTCTAAAGACCACCGCACTACAAATGTGGGAGCTGGCTTGCTGTGGTGAGCGGGCTTGCCCCGCGCTGGGCTGCGAAGCAGCCCCATTAGATTCGCTGGGAGACTGGCTGCTTCACCAAAGCAAGCCCCCTTCCACATCGCGTTTGTGCCATTAGCAATCGCTGAGTACGGCTTGATAACCAAGCAAGCGCTTGGTAATTTCCCTCCTCCCCCCCCCCGTGGAGTTTGCCGATGTCTGCCTACCTGGACTACTTCGACCCCAACCACCAATTGGTCCGCGACAGCGTGCGTCGCTTTGTCGAGCGTGAGCTGTTGCCCGGCATCGAGTAGTGGGAGGAGGCGGAAAGCTTTCCCCGCGAGCTGTACCTCAAGGCCGGCGCAGCGGGGATTCTCGGCATCGGTTATCCCGAAGCCCTGGGGGGTAGCCATGAAGGCGATCTGTTCGCCAAGGTGGCCGCCAGCGAGGAGTTGATGCGCTGCGGCTCTGGCGGTGTCGTGGCGGGGCTGGGGTCGTTGGATATCGGCCTGCCGCCCGTCGTCAAATGGGCCCGGCCCGAGGTGCGCGAACGGGTGGCGCCCCAGGTGCTGTCGGGTGAAAAGATCATCGCCCTGGCGGTCACCGAACCGGGCGGCGGTTCCGATGTGGCCAGCCTGCAGACCCGCGCCATTCGCGACGGTGACCATTACCGCGTCAGCGGCAGCAAGACCTTCATCACCAGCGGCATCCGCGCCGATTTCTACACCGTGGCCGTGCGCACCGGCGGGTCGGGCTTTGCCGGTATCAGTCTGCTGCTGATCGAAAAAGACACCCCCGGTTTCAGCGTCGGCCAGCCGCTGAAGAAAATGGGCTGGTGGGCGTCGGACACGGCTGAATTATTCTTCGACGATTGCCGCGTGCCCGTAGGCAACCTGATCGGCGCCGAGAACATGGGCTTTGCCTGCATCATGGGCAACTTCCAGAGCGAACGCCTGGCCTTGGCCCTGATGGCCAACATGACCGCGCAGATGGCCTTGGAGGAAAGCCTCAAATGGGCGGCCCAGCGCGAAGCGTTCGGCAAGCCTATCGGTAAATTCCAAGTGCTCAAGCATCGCCTGGCAGAGATGGCCACTGCCGTGGAGGTCTCCCGCGAATTCACCTACCGCCAGGCGGCAAAAATGGCCGCAGGTATCAGCGTGATCAAGGAGATTTCGATGGCCAAGAACCTGGCCACCGACACCGCCGACCGCGTCACCTACGACGCGGTGCAGATCCTCGGTGGCCAGGGGTATATGCGCGGCAGCCTGGTGGAGCGGCTGTACCGTGACAACCGCATCCTGTCCATCGGTGGCGGTACGCGTGAAGTGATGAATGAGATCATCAGCAAGCAGATGGGGTTGTGATGTGCAGTGCTGCGGATGGCCTCATCGGGGGCAAGCCCCCTCCCACACTTGATCGTATTCACAACATATGAATGTGTGAACTCCATTAAATGTGGGAGCGGGCTTGCCCGCGAAGAGGCCGGCCCAGGTAAACCTTAACGTTCAGTCAACGCAAACTGCGTCAAGCAAAACGTCGGAATCCCCATATCTTCCAACCGCTGCGAGCCACCCAGCTCCGGCAGATCAATAATCGCCGCTGCTTCGAAGATCTTCGCCCCCATGCGCCGCACCAGGTTCGCCGCGGCGATCAGGGTGCCGCCGGTGGCGATCAAATCATCGAACATCAACACCGAGTCGCCCTCGCACAGGCTGTCCGCGTGCACTTCCAGGAAGGCCTCGCCGTACTCGGTCTGATAACCCTCGGCCAGCACGTCGGCGGGCAGCTTGCCCTGCTTGCGGAACAGGATCAGCGGCTTGTTCAGTTGGTAGGCGATGATCGAGCCGATCAGGAAGCCCCGTGCATCCATCGCGCCGATATGGGTGAAGTCGGCTTCGACATAACGCTGGGCAAAGCTGTCCGCTACCAGGCGCAGGGCGCGGGGCGATTGGAACAGGGGAGTGATGTCACGAAAGATCACCCCAGGCTTGGGGAAGTCGATGACGGGGCGGATCAGGGATTTGATGTCGAACGAATCGAAGGTCATCGTCGAAGAGTCCTGGGCTGGAAACGGACTCGAAGTATACCTGCGACCTCGCCGATTGGCGCGCCGCAGGTGTCTGGATCAACCCTTCTCTTAACCTTCGAGTGCCTTAACCTTCGAGCGAACCACCGGCCAGTGCACACAGCTGGATCGGGTCGAGGATATGCACTTCCTTGCCTTCGGCGGCAAGCAGTGCGTTCTGCTGGAAGCGGGTGAATACGCGGGACACGGTTTCCACCGCGAGGCCCAGGTAGTTGCCGATTTCATTGCGCGACATGCTCAGGCGGAACTGGTTGGCCGAGAAACCACGGGCACGGAACCGTGCGGACAGGTTGACCAGGAACGTGGCGATGCGCTCGTCGGCGGTTTTCTTCGACAACAGCAGCATCATTTGCTGGTCGTCGCGAATTTCGCGGCTCATCACCCGCATCAGCTGGCGACGCAGTTGCGGCAATTGCAGGGCCAGTTCGTCCAGGCGTTCGAAAGGGATTTCGCACACCGATGTGGTCTCCAGGGCCTGGGCCGACACGGGGTGAATCTCGGTGTCCATGCCCGACAACCCCACCAGTTCGCTGGGCAGGTGGAAACCAGTGATCTGCTCTTCGCCGCCATCGCTCAGGCTGAACGTCTTCAACGCGCCCGAACGCACTGCATAAACGGAATCGAACTTGTCGCCCTGGCGAAACAGAAACTCGCCTTTTTTCAGCGGGCGACCGCGTTTAACGATCTCGTCCAGCGCTTCCATGTCTTCCAAATTCAGTGAAAGTGGCAAGCAGAGGGGGGCCAGGCTGCAATCCTTGCAATGGGCCTGGCTGTGAGCGCGCAGTTTAACTGGCTCGGACATTTCTTAAATCCTTGTGGGAAAACACACATAAGACGTAAGGGTAACGCACCGGGTGGCAGTGAGGCCAGCCTGTACAAAAAAACGACAGCCGTATAAAGCTTTTTGTATCGAGGTCGATACAGCAGGCATACCTATTTAGCCGGAGCCTGGATCATGTCTGTTATAGCCGCCTACAACCCTGCCATCCGCATTCCGACTGTGCCGGATGCAAAACCATTGGCTGAGGCCAAGGAAGAAGCACCAGGCGCTGAAACGGCTACTGCACCCAAGGTGGTTGAAGGTGTGACCGTGACTATTTCCGCCGATGCCTTCAAAGCCGCTGGTGCGGCGAAAAGCTCCAATGCGGATATCGATGACAGTGGTTTGGACGACAACGTCAAACAGGTGCTGAAAATGATCCGCCAACTGAAACAGCAGATCGCCGAAAAACAGGCCGAACTGGCGGCAGTCGCGGCGGCCAATAACCTCTCGCCCGAAGAGGCTCGAGCCAAGACCAGTGCTCTGCAAAGCGAAATCAGTGCTTTGCAGGCGGGCCTGATGTCGGCTCAGACCTCCCTGGCCAAGTCGATGAAAGGTATGAGCGCCAACGACTCGATGAAGGCCGCCTCGTTGTCGATGTAATCAGATCACCCGTGAAAATCGTTGCCGATTCTGGTGCTCCAGGTAGGCATCGAACACCATGCACACCGACCGCACCAGCAGTCGCCCGGCGGGCAATACACGAATGCCCTGGGCGTCGAGTTCGATCAGGCCATCTTCGGCCATTGCCTGGAGTTGCGGCCAGATCTCCTCGAAATACCCACGAAAATCAATGTTGAATGCCTGCTCGATGTTCTCGAATGCCAGGCTGAAATTGCAGATCAACTGCTGAATCACTTCCCGTCGCAAGCGATCGTCCGTGGTGCAGACCAGCCCGCGGCTGGTGGCCAGTTGCGCGCCCGCCAAGGTGTTCTGGTAGCCGGTGAGGTCACTGCTGTTCTGGCAGTAAAGATCACCGATCTGGCTGATCGCCGACACCCCGAGCCCGATCAAGTCGCAATGGCCGTGGGTGGTGTAGCCCTGAAAGTTGCGTTGCAGGGTGCCTTCTTCCTGGGCGATGGCCAGTTCGTCGTCCGGCAGGGCGAAGTGGTCCATGCCGATGTAGCGGTACCCGGCCTGGGTCAGTTGCTCGATGGTGGTTTGCAGCATCAGCAGCTTTTCCGCCGGGGAGGGCAGGTCGTCGGTGTTGATGCGCCGCTGGGGCATGAAGCGTTCCGGCAGGTGGGCGTAGTTGAACACCGACAGGCGGTCCGGTTGCAACTTGATCACTTCCTCTACCGTGCGCGCGAAGTTGATGGGCGTTTGCTTGGGCAGGCCGTAAATCAGGTCGATATTGATCGAGCGAAATTGCAGCGTACGTGCCGCATCGATCACCGCGCGGGTTTCCTCCAGGCTTTGCAGGCGATTGACGGCCCGTTGCACCTCGGGGTCGAGGTCTTGCAGGCCGATGCTTACGCGGTTGAAACCCAGCTCACGCAGCAGGCCCATGGTGGCCCAGTCGGCTTCACGCGGGTCGATCTCGATGCCGTAGTCGCCGGAGTCATCATCCAGCAGGTTGAAGTGCTGGCGCAGGCAGTTCATGACCTGGCGCAATTCGTCGTGGCTGAGAAAGGTCGGCGTGCCGCCGCCGAAGTGCAGCTGTTCCACCGGTTGTTTCGGGTCGAGGTGGCAGGCCACCAGCTGGATTTCCTGCTCCAGCCGTTGCAGGTAGGGCAGGGCGCGGCCGCGGTCCTTGGTGATCACCTTGTTGCAGGCACAGTAATAGCAAATGTTGGCGCAGAACGGCACATGCACATACAGCGACAGCGGCCGCGCGGCCTTGCGGCTCTCACGCAGGGCGTGGAGCAGGTCAAAGGTGCCGACCTGGCTGTCGAATTGTACGGCGGTGGGGTAGGACGTGTAGCGCGGTCCCGCCAGGTCGTAACGGTGAATCAGATTGGTGTCCCAACGAATGGCGTCGAGCATGCGGGCGTTCCCCCGGATAGGCTAGTGGGCCGAGTCTAGGGGCTGGCCGAGGGGCGCACCTTGATTTGCATCAACAGGGAGCGGCGCTATGCCACAGCGCGTTAGTGGCCCATCAACCAGTGCTGATGCGGACCGGGCAATGTCCATATGCCGAACAGCATCACCAGCAGCCCTCCGGCCATGCGCACGCTGCGTTTGCGCAATAGCGCCGTGACGCGCTCAGCCGCCAGGCCGGTCGCCAACAGCACCGGCCAGGTCCCCAGCCCGAACGCCAGCATCAACAGTCCGCTGTCCAGCGCATTGCCCTGGCTGGCCGCCCACAGCAATGTGCTGTAGACCAACCCGCACGGCAACCAGCCCCACAACGCGCCCAGCAGCAATGCGCGCGGCAGGCTGGAGACCGGCAACAAACGACCGGCCACGGGCTGGATATGCCGCCACAGGCCGCGTCCGAGACTTTCGATGCGGGTGAGGCCGCTCCACCAGCCGGCCAGGTACAGGCCCATGCTGATCAACAACAGCCCGGCCAGTACGCGCATGAACATCGCCGCCGGGCTGTTCGCCACCGCCCAGCCGGCCAGGCCGATCAACAGCCCGGCCGCGGCGTAGCTGAGCACTCGGCCCAGGTTGTACGCCAGCAGCAGTTGAAACCTGCGGCCACGCTGTTCCTTGGGAATCGCCAGGGTCAGCGCGCCCATCAGCCCGCCGCACATGCCCAGGCAATGGCCGCCCCCCAGCAGGCCGAGAATCAGCGCGGAGACCAACAGCGGCGCCAGCTCAAGCATGGGGCGGGTCTTTGGGCTTGGACGGGTGTTCGGCGTCGTTGGCTTCGTCGATGGCAGCCAGGTGGTTCGGGTCCTGGTCGTCGAACAACACGCTATGGGCCGGGCCGTCGAGGTCGTCGTACTGCCCGCTGTCCACGGCCCAGAAGAAGATGTAGATGGCCACACCCACTAATAGCAGCGCCGCCGGAATCATCACGTATAAAGCTGGCATCTGCACTCCATGCTCGCGCGGTTCACACCGGCAGCGGGCGGGTTACTGAGGGGGCTCGGGCCGCCGGCGCGCTCGGCAGGCGAGTCAGGCGCAGGGCGTTGAGCACCACGGTCAATGAACTGAGGGACATGCCGATCGCGGCCCAGATGGGGGTGATCCAGCCCAGGGCGGCAAACGGCAGCATAAGGCCATTGTACAGCCCGGCCCATAGCAGGTTTTCAATGATCACCCGGCGGGTGCGCCGTGCCAGGGTAAAGGCGTGTACCAGCGCGTCCAGTCGATTGGACAGCAGCACGGCATCGGCGCTGGTCTTGGCCAGGTCCGTGGCCGTGCCCATGGCCACGCTGATGTCGGCGGCGGCGAGTACCGGCACATCGTTGACCCCATCGCCGAGCATCAGCACCTTGCGGCCTTCCTTGTGCAGGTGTTGCAGCACGCGCAGCTTGTCATCCGGGCGCAGGCCGCCGTGGGCTTCATCGATACCCAGCTCGGCGGCGACGCTGGCGACCATCGGCGAACTGTCCCCGGACAGCAGCAGCGTGCGCCAACCGCGCGCCTTGCACGCGGCCAGCAACGCTGGGGCGTCGCTGCGCAGGCGGTCGTCGAGCACAAACCAGGCCAGGGCGCCTTCGCGATCGCCAAGCAGCAGCCATTGGCCGGAAAGCTCCGGCGCAGCGGGAATCGCGCAGCCACTGAGTTCGCAGACAAAGCCCGGTTGACCAATGCGCAGCAGGCGCTCGCCCACGCGGCCTTCAAGGCCCAGTCCTGGCGAACTGAGCACCTCGTCGGCGGCCAGCGGTGCACGCCCAAAGGCACGCGCAATCGGGTGTTCGGAGCGGTTTTCGAGGGCGGCGGCGAGGCTCAGGCACAGGTCGGTGCTCAAGCTGCCCAAGGGCCGGATCGCTCTCAATGCCAGGCGCCCTTCGGTGAGGGTGCCGGTCTTGTCGAAAATCACCGTATCGATCTGGTTCAGCCCTTCCAGCACATGGCCACGGGTCAGCAGCAGCCCCAGTTTGTGCAAGGTGCCGGTGGCGGCGGTGAGGGCAGTGGGCGTGGCCAGGGACAATGCACAGGGGCAGGTCGCTACCAGCATCGCCAGCACAATCCAGAACGCCCGTGACGCGTCCAGCTCCCACCACAGCAGACCGATCAGCGCGGCCGCGATCAGCGAGCACAACAGGAACCACTGCGCGGCGCGGTCGGCGATCTGCGCCAGGCGCGGTTTCTCGGCCTGGGCCCGTTCCAGCAGGCGCACGATGGCGGACAAGCGCGTGTCATGACCCAGGGCGCGGACTTCGACGGTCAAGGCACCTTCGACGTTAAGGGTGCCCGCCGTGACCGTATCCCCGGTTTGGCGCGGTTGCGGCAGGTACTCCCCGGTGAGCAGGGATTCATCAATGCTCGATTGGCCGTCGAGGATCACACCGTCCGCCGGCAGCACCGCGCCAGGATGCACCAGTACACGGTCGCCCAGCGCCAGTTCGGGGAGCAGGATGCGTTCACTCTGGCCATCGGCCTTGAGTCGCAGGCAGGAGGCGGGCAGCAGGTTGACCAACTGCGCGGTGGCGGCGGCCGTACGCTCGCGGGCACGACGTTCCAGGTAGCGACCGGCCAGCAGGAACAGTGCAAACATGCCCACCGCATCGAAGTACAACTCACCCACACCGGTGATCGCGGTCCAGATCCCCGCCAGGTACGCACCGCCGATGGCCAATGACACCGAGACATCCATGGTCAGGTGGCGGGTGCGCAGGTCGCGCATCGCACCCTTGAAAAACGGTGCGCAGCTGTAGAACACGATGGGCGTGGTGAGAAACATCGCCACCCAGCGCAGGATCACATGCAGCTCCGGGCTCAGGTCGATATTGAATTCCGGCCAGGTGGCCATGGTTGCCATCATCGCCTGGAACCACAACAGCCCGGCCACACCCAGTTGGCGCAGGGCCAGGCGGTTTTCTCCGGCCAGTTGCTCGGCGGCGCGGTCGGCTTGATAAGGGTGGGCGGCGTAGCCGATATGGCGCAGCTCACTGAGCAGCTGGCTCAGCGGCAGTTGCCCATCCGCCCAGCGCACCTGCAAGCGGTGGTTGGACAGGTTCAGCCGCGCCTCGGCCACGGCGGGCAGGCTGCGCAGGTGTTTTTCGATCAGCCAGCCGCAGGCGGCGCAGCTGATGCCTTCCATTAGCAGGGTGGCTTCGGCGAGGTCGCCTTCGTGGCGCACAAAGGGTTTTTGCACGTCGGCGCGGTCATACAGCGCCAGCTCGTCCAGCAACTGCACCGGCAGCGTTTCGGGGTTGGCCGAGGCTTCACTGCGGTGCTGGTAATAGCTTTCCAGGCCCCCGGCCACAATCGCTTCGGCCACGGCCTGGCAGCCGGTGCAGCACAGCTCGCGGCGCGCGCCGAGTATCACGCTGGTAAACCGGCTGCCGGAGGGGACGGGGAGGGCGCAGTGGTAGCAGGGGGTGGTCATGATCTGGAATCTATAGGGGCTGGGAGGGCCTCATCGTGGGCAAGCCCACTCCCACAGGGGACCGCGATCCAGGGGGAGCGGGCTTGCCCGCGATGCACGAAGCGCAGGTGTTTATTTTTTCAGGTCTTCGGCACCCTGCAACGGTTCATCACCCAGCAGCAAGTCTTTGTCGTGGCTGACCTGTTCTTCCTCGAACATGCGCCAGGTGCGATCGCCTTCCACACCGAGCAACTCGACGAAGCGCCGGCCTTCGACCTTATCGGTGACTTGGCCGATGTAGCGGCCGGGTTCGCTGTCGCTGCGGGCCAGGTTGATCTTGCGATCCTTCTCTGGCTGGGTCGGGGAAATCAGGTTCAATTCCAGGGTGGTCGGGTTGCTGTTGCCGGTGAGGTTCACCTCGACTTCACCGGTCAGCTCATCCAGGTGCACCTTGGCGCGCAGTTGCAGGGTCTGGGCCAGCAGCTCGCGGTCCAGGGAACGGTTGATGCCTTTGCCGGCCTCGTAGTAGTTGTCGTTGACCAGGTTGTCCGGGTTATTCACCGCGATGGTCACCATGGACAAGGTTAAGGTCACCGAGCAGGCCAGGATCCCAATGATGATCCAGGGCCAGAGGTGCTTGTACCAAGGGCTTGCGGCAGTTGCTACGGACATTGTTCGGTTCTCTGTTAGCGATTAGCGGACTTGGGGGCCGATGAATCGGCTCTTGGCTTCAATGTGGACACTGGCGTCATCGGCATCGGTGAGGATGAATGTCACCTCGTTGGTGCTCGACGGCAACTGTTCCGGCGCACTCGACAGCTCCACCGGCATGCTGACGATATCGCCGGCAGCCACCTTGATTTCGCGACGGCCTTGCAGCTTGAGGTCCGGCAAGCCCGCGGCATCGAGCACGTAGGTGTGGTCGCGCTGGTCCTTGTTCATGATCTTCAGGCTGTAGACGTTTTCGATACGGCCTTCGGCGTTCTCGCGGTACAGCACACGGTCCTTGCTTACGTCGAAACCCACCAGCGAGCGCATGAAGAATGCCGCCGCCAGCAGGCCCATCATCGCCAGCAATACCAGGGCGTAACCGATCAGGCGCGGGCGCAGCTTGTGGGTTTTCTGCCCCGACAGGTTGTGCTCGGTGGTGTAGCTGATCAGGCCGCGCGGGTAGTCCATCTTGTCCATGATGTTGTCGCAGGCGTCGATACAGGCGGCGCAGCCGATGCACTCGATCTGCAGGCCGTCGCGGATGTCGATACCGGTCGGGCACACCTGTACGCACATCGTGCAATCGATGCAATCCCCCAGGCCCTGAGCCTTGTAGTCGATGCCTTTTTTGCGCGGGCCACGCACCTCGCCACGGCGTGGGTCGTAGGAAACGATCAAGGTGTCCTTGTCGAACATCACACTCTGGAAGCGCGCGTACGGACACATGTAGATGCACACTTGTTCGCGCAGCCAACCGGCGTTGCCATAGGTGGCGAGGGTGAAGAAGCCGACCCAGAAATACGACCAGCCATCGGCCTGGCCGGTGAAGAACTCGAACACCAGTTCGCGGATGGGGGAGAAGTAGCCGACGAAGGTCATGCCGGTGACAAAACCGATCAGCAGCCACAGGGTGTGCTTGCTGAATTTGCGCAGGAATTTGTTGGCGCCCATCGGCGCTTTATCCAGCTTGATGCGCTGGTTGCGGTCGCCTTCGGTGACCTTTTCGCACCACATGAAGATCCATGTCCATACGCTTTGCGGGCAGGTATAACCGCACCACACGCGACCGGCGTACACGGTGATAAAGAACAGGCCAAACGCCGCAACAATCAAAATACCTGAGAGCAGGATGAAGTCCTGGGGCCAGAAGGTCGCGCCAAAAATAAAGAATTTACGTTCGGGCAGATTCCACCACACGGCCTGGTGGCCACCCCAGTTCAGCCACACGGTGCCGAAGTAGAGCAGGAACAGGCCGGCACCGCCGAGCATGCGCAAATTACGGAACAGGCCGGTGAAGGCGCGGGTGTAGATTTTCTCTCGCGAGGCGTAGAGGTCGACGGTTTTACTGTCGGAACCGTTTGTGTGTTTGGCAGGCGGGGTAACGTCATGTACCGGTATCTGGTTGCTCATCATTGCATCCCACGGCGGTGGAGATTTGCCTCGGCCAGTACGTGCCAACCGGGGTCAAATGAAGGGTGTTGCAGTGGCTTAATGATACGCCCCCGATAGTACGTCAAGGGTGCGACCTTTGGTCGCGTTGGGTGAAATCAATTGATGGTGTACGTGATCTGGATCAATTGACTTGGGAAGTATGGACGGTTTTTGCCGACCCTGACCTCAAAAGTGTTGGAGGCCTTCGAATGTGGGAGGGGGCTTGCCCCCGATTGCAGTGTGTCAGCCAGAGCAACTGCTACCGACCCACCGCTATCGGGGGCAAGCCCCCTCCCACATTGCTATTGCAGCGGCTTTTATTGCTCTTCAGCCTTCTTATCCCCATGGGACAAGCTGTAAACATAGGCTGCCAGCAAGTGCACCTTGTCGTTCCCCTGCAGTTGCTCCTGCGCAGGCATCTGGCCCTGGCGGCCCCAACGGATGGTCTGTTGCAGTTGGGCGAAGCTCGAACCGTAGATGAATGCACCCGGGTGGGTCAGGTCGGGTGCGCCCATGGCGGGCGTCCCTTTACCGGCCGGGCCGTGGCAGGCCACGCAGTTGGCGGCGAAGAGTTTTTCGCCGTTGGCCACGTCGGCTTTCACCCCTTCCGGCAGTTTGCGCCCGTCGAGGTTGGTGACGACGAACGCGGCCACATCGCTGACGCCTTGTTCCTTGAGGATATCCAGCCAGGCGGGCATCACCGCATGGCGGCCCTTCATGATGGTTTCCTTGATGGTGGCCGGGTCGCCGCCCCAACGCCAGTCGGCATCGGTCAGGTTGGGAAAGCCGTAGGCGCCCTTGGCGTCGGAACCGTGGCACACCGAGCAGTTGGAGGCGAACAGGCGGCCACCCATCTTCAAGGCTTGCGGGTCCTTGGCCACTTCTTCAATGGGCATCGACGCGAATTTGGCGAAGATCGGGCCGAACTTGGCGTCCGACCTGGCCATTTCCTTTTCCCATTCGTGCACGCCGGTCCAGCCGGTCTGGCCGTTGGCGAAGGGGGTTTGCTTGTCGTTGTCGAGGTAGTTGTAGCCCGGCAACAGGCCCTTCCAGTTGCCCAGGCCGGGGTACAGCGCCAGGTAGCCGAGGGCGAAGATGATGGTGCCGACGAACAGCATGAACCACCATTTGGGCAGCGGGTTGTCGTACTCCTCGATGCCGTCGAACGAGTGGCCGACGGTCTCGTCGGTTTGCTCGGCGCGCTGGCCCTTGCGGGTCGACAGCAGCAGCCAGGTCAGGGCGAAGATGGTACCCAGGCTGAGGACTGTGACGTACAGACTCCAGAACGTAGTCATTCTTTGTTACTCCTAGAAGCTTGCTCGACGTGCTTGATGGCTTCGGGATCATCCGCAAAAGGCAGCAAGGTCGCGTCTTCAAACTCCGACTTGCGCTTGGGGCTGAACACCCACAACGCCAGGCCGATAAAGGCCACCATCACCACAACGGTGCCCAAGCCACGAATCATCCCGATATCCATGAAGAATCACCGTTTGCTTTTGATGATGGTGCCAAGGCCTTGCAGGTAGGCCACCAATGCGTCCATTTCGGTCTTGCCCTTCACGGCTGCGGCTGCACCGGCGATGTCTTCGTCGGTGTAGGGCACGCCCAGGGTGCGCAAGACTTCCATCTTCTTCGCGGTGTCCTTGCCGTCGAGCTTGTTTTCCACGAGGAACGGGTACGCCGGCATTTTCGACTCAGGCACCACGTTGCGCGGGTTGTACAGGTGCGCACGTTGCCAGTCATCGGAGTAACGCCCGCCCACACGGGCCAGGTCCGGGCCGGTGCGCTTGGAACCCCACAGGAACGGGTGGTCCCACACGCTTTCACCGGCGACCGAGTAGTGGCCGTAGCGTTCGGTTTCGGCACGGAACGGGCGGATCATCTGCGAGTGGCAGCCGACACATCCGTTGGCGATGTAGACGTCGCGGCCTTCCAGTTCAAGCGCGGTGCGCGGCTTCATGCCTTCGACCGGTTTGTTGGTGACGTCCTGGAAAAACAGCGGAACGATCTGGGTCAAGCCGCCGATACTCACGGCGATGACCATGAAGAAGGCCAGCAGGCCGATATTCTTCTCGACTACTTCATGCTTCATCAGTGGGCTCCCACAACGGCGATCTTGGCGGCGGCTTCGGCTTCTGCAGGGTCCGAGGCACGCACGGTGCGCCAGACGTTGTAGGCCATGAACAGCATGCCGGTGGCAAAGAACGCACCGCCCAGGGCGCGGACGATATAGCCCGGGTGGCTGGCTTGCAGCGCTTCGACGAAGGAGTAGGTGAGGGTGCCGTCATCGTTGATCGCACGCCACATCAGGCCCTGGGTGATGCCGTTGACCCACATCGACGCGATGTAGAGCACGGTACCGATGGTCGCCAGCCAGAAGTGCGTGTTGATCAGCCCGACGCTGTGCATCTGCACGCGGCCGAACAGTCTGGGGATCATGTGGTAGATCGCGCCGATGGAGATCATCGCGACCCAACCGAGCGCGCCGGCGTGAACGTGGCCGATGGTCCAGTCGGTGTAGTGGGACAGCGAGTTGACGGTCTTGATCGCCATCATCGGCCCTTCGAAGGTCGACATGCCGTAGAACGCCAGGGATACCACGAGGAAACGCAGGATCGGGTCGGTGCGCAATTTATGCCAGGCGCCCGACAGGGTCATCATGCCGTTGATCATGCCGCCCCAGCTCGGGGCCAGCAGGATGATCGACATCGCCATGCCCAGGGACTGCGCCCAATCCGGCAGCGCGGTGTAGTGCAAGTGGTGAGGACCGGCCCAGATGTACAGGGTGATCAGCGCCCAGAAGTGCACGATGGACAGGCGGTACGAGTAAATAGGACGTTCGGCCTGTTTCGGCACGAAGTAATACATCATCCCCAGGAAACCGGTGGTCAGGAAGAAACCCACGGCGTTGTGGCCGTACCACCACTGGATCATGGCGTCCGTGGCCCCGGCGTAGGCCGAGTAGGACTTGAACAGGCTCACCGGCAACGAGGCGTGGTTGACGATGTGCAGCATCGCCGTCACCAGGATAAAGGCGCCGTAGAACCAGTTGCCCACGTAGATGTGCTTGGTCTTGCGCTTGACGATGGTACCGAAGAACACCACGGCATAGGTCACCCACACGATGGCGAGCAAAATGGCGATCGGCCATTCCAGCTCGGCGTATTCCTTGGTGGTGGTGTAACCCAGCGGCAGGGTGACGATGGCGCCCAGGATGACCGCTTGCCAACCCCAGAAGGTGAAGGCCGCGAGGCTGTCGGAGATCAGTCGCGTCTGGCAGGTTCGCTGCACGACATAGTAGGAGGTGGCAAACAGTGCACATCCACCGAAGGCGAAGATCACCAGGTTGGTGTGCAGCGGGCGCAGGCGGCCAAAGGTCGTCCATGGCAAACCGAAATTCAATTCCGGCCAAACCAGTTGCGAGGCGATGAACACCCCGAGCCCCATGCCAAGGATCCCCCAGACCACCGTCATGATGGCGAACTGGCGGACTACCTTATAGTTATAAGCAGTCGGACTGATTGCTGTGCTCATTCTAAGGTTCCACGGTTTAGGTTTTTTTATAGGTAAAATCGGCCGCAAGTATGGAGAAAGCGAGGGGCCATTGCAACGCAATGGCTGACCTGTATCAATGCGTTCCACGCCAGATTCTGCGCCCTTTCCATGTTTCGTGTAAGGATAAAATCCGAAATAGAAAGCTGATCAAGTGGACAGGATATTTATGGGGTCGCAACGGTTGTCGTTGCGTACGCCAGAATCGGTCCGCTGTGCAGGGAAGCGTAGACCCGAATGGCAGGAGGGGAAAGGTGTGCTTTTGAAGGGTGTGACACTGGGTCGCACAAGAAGGTACTGCTGTGGCGAGGGAGCTTGCTCGCGTTGGCGTGAGAAGCGCTGCCAAGATTTTGGGGCCGCTTCGCAGCCCAACGGGAGCAAGCTCCCTCGCCACAGGTAGAGTTGCCGCCCCAAGGTGGGGCGGCATTCAGAGGTTACTGGGGCTGGCTTTCTGGCGTTGCGCCATCAGCGTTATGGGACAAGCTATACACGTAGGCGGCCAACAAGTGCACCTTGTCATTACCCTGTAGCACTTCCTGCGCCGGCATCTGGCCCTGGCGGCCGTGGCGGATGGTTTGCTGCAACTGCGCAAGGCTGGTGCCGTAGATGTAACCGGCCGGTTTGGTCAGGTCGGGCGCGCCCATGGCTTCCATGCCGTGGCCTTGCGGACCGTGGCAAGCGACACAGGTGGTGTTGAACGCAGTTTGGCCTGCTGCCAAGTCAGCGCTGCTGTCAGCCGGCAACGGCAGTTTGGCCACGTCGTGACGTACATAGGCGGCGACGTTTTTCACCCCTTCATCGCCAAGCATGTCACCCCAGGCCGGCATTGCCGCATGACGGCCGTTGAGAATGGTGGTCTTGATCGCCTCGGCCGAACCGCCCCAGCGCCAGATGTTATCCGCCAGATTCGGGAAGCCAAACGCGCCCTTGGCGTCCGAGCCGTGGCACACCGCACAGTTGGAGGCAAACAGGCGACCGCCCATCTTCAACGCTTGCGGATCTTTGGCGACTTCTTCCACGGGCATGGCCGAGAATTTGGCGAAGATCGGCCCGAACTTGGTGTCGGCCTTAGCCATCTCCTTGTCCCACTCCTTGGCCGAGGTCCAGCCGTCTTCATAGCCCGGCAACACGCCTTTCCAGTTACCCAGGCCCGGGTAGAGGATCAGGTAGCCGACCGCGAACACCAAGGTGCCGGCGAACAGCATGAACCACCACTGGGGCAGCGGGTTGTCGTATTCCTCGATACCGTCGAAGGCGTGGCCCATGGTCTGGTCGACGCTGCCCTTGGTCTCGCCCTTACGGGTGCCGATCAAGAGCCAAGTCAGGCCGATCAGGCTGCCGAGGGTCAGTACGCAGATCCATGTACTCCAGAATAGGGTCATGGCCGTGTGCTCCTTATTGCAGGCTCTTCTTGAGCGTCGGATGGAGAAGTTTCATCGGCGAAGGGCAGCAGGCGCGCCTGCTCGAATTCCGCATTGCGCCGGTTGTTGAACACCCACAGCGACAGGCCGATAAAGGCGATGGCGACCACCAGCGTGCCGAGGCCGCGGATGGTGCCCGCATCGAATTCAAATCCCATGGCTCACCTCTTGCTCTTGATGGCAGTACCGAGCACTTGCAGGTACGAAACCAGCGCGTCCATCTCGGTCTTGCCCTTGAGGCTGGCGACGGCGCCACTGATGTCGTCGTCTGTGTACGGCACGCCGAGGGTGCGCATCACTTTCAACTTGGTCTCGGTGTGGCTGCTGTCGACGGCGGCGGTGACCAGCCATGGGTAGGCCGGCATTTTCGACTCGGGCACGACGTTGCGCGGGTTGTACAAGTGCGCGCGGTGCCAGTCGTCCGAGTAGCGAGCGCCGACGCGCGCCAGGTCCGGACCGGTTCGCTTGGAGCCCCACAGGAACGGGTGGTCCCAGACGCTCTCGCCGGCGACCGAGTAGTGGCCGTAGCGTTCGGTCTCGGCGCGGAACGGGCGGATCATCTGCGAGTGGCACTGTACGCAGCCTTCGCGGATGTAGATGTCACGGCCTTCCAGTTGCAGCGCGGTGTAGGGCTTCATGCCTTCGACCGGCTTGTTGGTCACGTCCTGGAAGAACAGCGGGACGATCTGGGTCAGGCCGCCGATGCTCACGGCGAGCACCATGAGCAGCATCAGCAGGCCGACGTTCTTTTCAATCGTTTCGTGTTTCATCATCGACTCCTCAGGCCAGCTGCGCAGTAGTGGCGGCTTCGACGGGCTGCGCGGAACGCACGGTGCGCCACGTGTTGTAAGCCATCAGGAACATGCCGCTGAGGAAGATGGCGCCGCCCACCAGCCGCACGATGAAGCCTGGGTGGCTGGCCACCAGGGTTTCGACGAAGGAGTAGGTCAGCGTGCCGTCTTCGTTGATCGCACGCCACATCAGGCCCTGGGCGATGCCGTTGACCCACATCGAGGCGATGTAGAGCACGGTGCCGATGGTGGCCAGCCAGAAGTGCGCGTTGATCAGGCCGAGGCTGTACATCTGCTCGCGGCCGAAGATTTTCGGGATCATGTGGTACAGCGCACCGATGGAGATCATTGCCACCCAGCCAAGGGCGCCGGCGTGGACGTGGCCGATGGTCCAGTCGGTGTAGTGGGAAAGGGCGTTGACGGTCTTGATCGCCATCATCGGGCCTTCGAAGGTCGACATGCCGTAGAACGCCAGCGACACCACCAGGAAGCGCAGGATCGGGTCGCTGCGCAATTTATGCCAGGCGCCCGACAGGGTCATCATGCCGTTGATCATGCCGCCCCAGCTCGGTGCCAGCAGCACCAGCGACATCACCATGCCCAGCGACTGTGCCCAGTCCGGCAGTGCGGTGTAGTGCAAGTGGTGCGGGCCGGCCCAGATGTACAGGGTGATCAGCGCCCAGAAGTGCACGATGGACAAGCGATAGGAGTACACCGGACGCTCGGCCTGCTTGGGCACGAAGTAGTACATCATCCCCAGAAAGCCGGCGGTGAGGAAAAAGCCTACCGCGTTATGCCCGTACCACCACTGCACCATGGCATCCGTCGCACCGCCATAGAGGGAGTAGGACTTGGTCAGGCTGACCGGGATTTCCAGGTTGTTAACGATATGCAGGATAGCCACGGTGATGATGAACGCACCGAAGAACCAGTTGCCGACGTAGATGTGCTTGGTGTTGCGCTTGGCCACGGTGCCAAAGAACACAATGGCGTAAGCCACCCACACGATGGTGATCAGGATGTCGATCGGCCATTCCAGCTCGGCGTATTCCTTGGAGCTGGTGTAGCCCAGCGGCAAGGAGATGGCGGCCAAGAGAATGACCAACTGCCAGCCCCAGAAGCAGAACGCGGCGATCTTCGGCGCGAACAGCTGGGTTTGGCAGGTGCGTTGTACCGAGTAGAAGGAGCTGGCGAACAAGGCGCAGCCACCGAAGGCGAAGATCACCGCGTTGGTGTGCAGCGGGCGCAGGCGCCCGAAGCTGGTCCACGGCAAATCGAAGTTGAGTGCAGGCCAGACCAATTGGGCCGCGAGAAAAACCCCGAGCCCCATGCCGACGATGCCCCACACCACCGTCATAATGGCGAATTGGCGGACCACCTTGTAGTTATAGGCGGTACTTAAAGTAGTGTTCATGGTTCCCCATCCACGGTTCAACCCAAGCAGATGCGGCACTTGGGCTGGAGTTATAGGCAGACTAAAAAGCGAGGCAAGCATGGGCAAAGAGCACAAGGCCAGTATTGACGGGGATCAATGGGCGCAGTGTGTGCGCGAACGCGGCGGGTTGTGGGATGCCGCGTCGACTGCCGCGAAGGGCACGCCCGTGACGCTGATCCTGGCCCACGGTGCCGGCGCACCGATGGACTCAGCCTTCATGAACGACATGGCTGCGCGCCTTGCGGGGCATGGCGTGAACGTGTTGCGCTTCGAGTTTCCCTACATGGCCCAGCGCCGTGTGGACGGTGGCAAACGCCCGCCGAACCCGGCGCCCAAACTGCTGGAAGCCTGGCGTGAGGTGTATGCCGAGGTGCGACGTCATGTCGCTGGGAAACTGGCCGTTGGTGGCAAGTCGATGGGCGGGCGCATGGCCAGTTTATTGGCCGATGAATTAGGCGCCGATGCACTGGTGTGCCTGGGGTATCCGTTCTATGCGGTGGGTAAGCCGGAAAAGCCACGGGTCGAGCATTTGGCCGGGTTGAAGACGCCGACGTTGATCGTGCAGGGCGAGCGCGATGCGCTGGGCAATCGGGCGGCGGTGGAGGGGTATGAATTATCGCCGAGCATCGAGATGATGTGGCTGGTGGCGGGGGATCATGACTTGAAGCCGTTGAAAGCGTCGGGGTTCAGTCATGAGCAGCATCTGGAGGCTGCGGCGGTGGCAGTGGCTGAGTTTCTGTTTGCCTGCTAGGGCCCTATCGGGAGCAAGCCCCCTCCCACATTGACTGTATTCACACAGATGAATATGTGAACACCGTCAAATGTGTGAGCGGGCTTGCTCGCGAAAGCGGTCTACCGGTTAAAACGCTCTACCAGCGAATACTGAGTATTCGCGGTATGCGTCAATTCTTCACTCAACTGCGCCGAGTTCATCGCCTGTTCCGAAGTCTGGTCGGCCAACAGCGCAATGGTGCTGATGTTACGACTGATCTCTTCGGCCACCGAGCTTTGCTCTTCGGTGGCAGCGGCGATCTGCGTGGTCATGTCGGTGATATGCGCTACCGCCTCACTGATGCCCACCAACGCCTGATCCGCTTCCATCACCCGCGCCACGCCTTCTTCGGCCTGGCGATGCCCGGCGTCCATGGTTTGCACGGCGGCGGCGGCGGTTTGCTGCAGCTTGGCGATCAGGGCGTGGATCTGCCCGGTCGATTCAGCCGTGCGCTGTGCCAGTTGACGGACTTCGTCGGCAACGACCGCAAACCCGCGGCCCATCTCGCCGGCACGCGCCGCTTCAATGGCGGCGTTGAGCGCCAGCAGGTTGGTCTGGTCGGCAATGCCTTTGATCACATCGACCACGCCGCCGATTTCATCGCTGTCCTTGGCCAGTTGCGTGACGGTCACGCCGGTTTCGCCCACCGCGACAGACAGGCGTTGGATCGCCTCGCGGGTTTCCCCGGCGATGTCGCGGCCACGGCCGGTCAGGCGGTTGGCTTCCTGGGTGGCGTCGGCCGTGCGCTGCACGTGGCTGGCGACTTCCTGGGTGGTGGCCGCCATCTGGTTGACCGCCGTGGCCACCTGTTCGGTTTCCACGCGCTGGCGTTCCAGGCCGCTGGAGCTGTTATGCGCCAGGGTGTTGGACTGCGCGGCCTGGTCGTTGAGGTGTTCGGCGGTGTCCTGCAAGCGCGTGAGACAGGTCTTAAGACGCGCCTCCTGGCTGAGGATCGACATCTCCAGGCGCGCCTGGGCGCCACGGCTGTCGGTGTACATCTGCGCGATCAACGGGTCGGAGGTGGTCTGCTCGGCCAGGCGCAGCAAACGCTTGAGACCGCGCTGTTGCCAGCTCAGGCCGAGCAGGCCCAACGGCACCGACAACCCTGCCGCCAGGGCAAAGCCCCAGTGGGAGTTGAGTGACGCACCGATCATGAAGCTCAACTGGCTCACCAGGATAAACGGCAGCCAGTCCTGCAACACCGGCAGCCACTTATCGCGTTGGGGAATCGCCGACTTGCCTTGATTGATGCGTTGGTAGAGCGCTTCGGCGCGGCGGATCTGCTCGGCGGTGGGCTTGATGCGCACCGATTCGTAGCCGACCACCTGGTTGCCTTCGAAAACCGGCGTCACGTAGGCGTTAACCCAATAGTGATCACCGGTCTTGCAGCGATTCTTGACAATGCCCATCCATGGCAAGCCTTGTTTGAGCGTCGACCACATATGCGCGAAGACCGCGCCCGGCACATCCGGGTGACGCACCAGGTTGTGCGGGGCACGCACCAGTTCGTCGCGGGAGAACCCACTGATCTCGACAAAGGCGTCGTTGCAGTAGGTGATCACGCCTTTGGCATCGGTGGTGGAGATCAACCGTTGCTGAGCGGGGAAGGTACGTTCGCGCTGGGTAACGGGTTGGTTATTACGCATGATTGTTCAATCCGCAAGGCTTTCAAGGGTTGTCGGCCGGAAAACGCTTTTATTTAACTTAATTTTGCAACAATCACCCGGCCAGCATCGGGTAGGTAAACAACCCGAAGTGAAGCAGATTCAAACCAAAGTGCGTGGCAACCGCCGCGCCCATGCCACCAAAACGATAAGCCAGGCCATACCCCACGCCGGCGATGCTCGCCAACAGCACCCAGTGCCAGCCCGCTCCGATGTGCACCAGGCCGAACAAGAGCGATGCCAGCAACAAGGCGAGGTTCTCGCCGTAAGGCAGGTGTTTGAAGCGTCGGCTCAAGCCGCCCTGTACATAGCCCCGGAACAAGGCCTCTTCCACCAGGGTCACCAACAGCAGGTTATTGAGGACCCACAGCCACGCCTGTTCCGGCCATTTCGGCGCCCAACTGATCACACCCAGCAAGGTGGCGCCGCCCAGCGCGGCGATGGCGGTGAGGGTCAGGGCCAGGGCGGCCACGCAGATCGACAGGCGCAGCGAGCGCCGCGCCACGATCCACGGGCAGGCCAGCAACAGCCAGAAGCCAATCAGCGGCTTGTCCTGGTTCAAGTACATCGAGAAGGGCACGGCATCCTCGGTGAAACGCTGCGGGGCAATGCCGTGCCCATTGTAGAAACCCGGCAGCCAATGCATCGCCAGGCTCAGGGCCAGTACGATAAACAGCCCGTGGCCGAGGTAGCGCGCCCAAGGCGTGCGTTGCTGGCGGACCGCGTAGCCGGCGATCAGCAGCAACGCGATGGACACGCCCGCCAGCATCCCCAGTTGCCCGTAGATCAAGGCCAGCAGATAGCCGATGGAAAGAAGCGCCAGGTACAGCCAGGGCAATGCGATCATGGGGAGTCCTTGGAAAAATCTGGGCGGCATTATAGCGACCCGCCCCAGGGGGCCACATGAAAACTCTGGCAAGCCCGCTCACCCCAAGCGCGCTGACAGTCTCTTCGGGCGTAACACCAACCACAACGCTCCCGCGATCAATACCCCGCCATACAGGTGCGCCATCGACAACGGCTCATCCAGCAGCAACGCGCCCCACAGCACGCCGAACGGCGGGATCATGAAGGTCACGGTCATCGACTTCACCGGCCCGATGGAGGTCAGCAGGCGGAAGTACAGGATGTAGGCAAACGCCGTGCACACCAGGCCCAACCCCAGCAGCGACAACCACACCTGCCACCCACCCCAACTGGCGGGCGGCTGGCTGACGGCGCTGTAAGCGAAGAACGGTAACAAGAACAAGGTGGCGCCGAGCATGCTGCCCAGGGCAGAGAGGCGGCTGTCCAACCCTCCGCGCTGATCCAACCAGCGCCGTGCGAGGAACCCGGCAAAGCCGTAACAGGTGGTCGCCAGCAAACACGCGAGCGCGCCCATCAGCAATTCCAGGTCAAACGCCACGGGCCCCGCGCGGGTCAGCACGCCCACGCCCAACAGGCCCAGGCAGACGCCGGCGACTTTCGACGGGGTCAGGCGCTCGCTGAAAAACAGCCCGCCGATCAATACGCCCATCAATGGCGTGGTGGCGTTGAAAATCGCCGAGTAACCCGCCGGCAGCACTTGGGCGGCCACCGAATACATCGTCGCCGGGATTCCGGAGTTGATCACCCCCAAGAGCAACACCGTCTTGAACTTGCCCTGGAAGTCCCATTTCACCCGCATGGCCGCCAGGATCACCAGCAACCCGGCGGCGGCAATCGACACGCGGAAAAACGCCGTCGGTACCGTGCCGATCTCCGGCGCGATGATGCGCATGAACAGGAAGCTCGCCCCCCAAATGGCGGCGAGCCCCAGCAAGTACAAGGTGTCCACAGGTCTCACGGAAAACTCCCCTATCAATAAGGCGGCGAGTGTTGCACGCCGCTTTCATTGATTACAGGACAAACCGCGTCACCAGCCCATTCAAATCCACCGCCAAGCGCGACAACTCCTGACTGGCTGCCGAAGTCTGGGTGGCGCCGGCGGCGGTCTGGGTAGACAGGTCGCGGATGTTGACCAGGCTGCGGTCGACGTCGCGCGCCACCAGCGCCTGCTGCTCGGCGGCGCTGGCGATCACCAGGTTGCGCTGGCTGATCTGCGAGATGGCGGCGGTGATTTTTTCCAGCGCGCTGCCGGCGCTGTTGGCGCGTTGCAGAGTCTGGCCGGCGTGATCGGCGCTGCTGTTGAGCGCTTCGACGGTGTCTTGGGTGCCGCGCTGGATACCGACGATCATCTGCTCGATTTCTTCGGTGGAGTCCTGGGTGCGTTGCGCCAGGGAGCGCACCTCATCCGCCACCACCGCAAAACCACGCCCGGCCTCACCCGCGCGGGCGGCTTCAATCGCCGCGTTGAGCGCCAGCAGGTTGGTTTGCCCGGCGATGCCGCGGATCACTTCCAGCACCTTGCTGATGTCCTGGGCCTGCACCGCCAGGCCTTCGGCCTTGTTCGACGCACCGAGCACTTCGTCCACCAGGTTCTGGATCGAGCTGATGGTTTCGCTGATCTGGTAGTGACCGTGCTTGCTGTCCTCGTCGGAAGCCTGGGACGCCTCGGCGCTGGACACCGCATTGCCGGCGACTTCGTCCACCGCCGCGCTCATTTCGGTGACGGCCGTGGCCGCCTGTTCGATCTCATCGTTCTGCGCCTGCAGGCCACGGGTGCTTTGTTCCATCACCGAACTCATCTCTTCGGCAGCCGACGCCAGTTGTTGCGCCGACTCGCTGATGCCGCGGATGGTGCCTTGCAGCTGCGCCTGCATGGTGGCCAGGGCGGTGAGCAACTGGGCGGGTTCGTCCTTGCCGCTGACGGCGATCGGCTGGCTCAGGTCGCCGCCGGCAATGGTGCGTGCCACGGTCAGTGCCTGGCCGAGCGGGGCGGTGATGCTGCGGGTCAGCAGCCACGCCAGCAGCAAGGTGGCGATCAGTGCGACGACGATGATCAGGCCGACAACCCACTGTGCACTGGCGTACATCTGCGCCGCTGCATCCGCCGCGGCCTCGACGCCGTTCTGGTTGAACACGATCAGGTCTTCCAGGCTCTTGTTCAGCACTGTGCCCTGGGGGGCGAGGCGGCTGGTGAGCAGGTCGATGGCGTCTTGCTGTTGATCCTTGTCCACCAGGGCGACCATCTGGGTCACGATGTTGAGGTAGGTGGCCACATTGGCTTTCAACTTATTCAGCAACTCGCGCTCACCATCACTGCTCAGCATTGTTTCCTGGCGGTCCAGCAGCCCTTGCAGTTCGCCGCGATGGCGGGTGAGGAGGGCTTTGCTGGTATCGCGCACCCGTGATTCGTCGGTGGTCGCCAGGCGCAACGCCTCCAGGCGGATGCTGGCCACATAGGCCGCGCTGTCGTGGATGTTCTCGATGCTCGGCATCCATGACTGTTCGATGACCAGCGCACTTTGCCGCAGCTTGGCCATCTGGCCCAGGCCGAACATCCCGACAATTACCAGCAAGCTGGCCAAAACCGCAAAACTCAGACTGGCACGCAGACCGATCTTCATGTTCCTCAATGACATCTCAATGCTCCTTAGGCGATTAGAACCTGTTCCCGGATCGGTCTTCTGACCTTGTTAGGGTGGGAGAGGGCGCGCTGTATATCAAAGTGCCATCAAGGTAGTAATCAGGGTTTCCCTTAGTTGGATCCAACACTCTAAGAGGTTCATCAAGACCAGCGCGGCGGGCCCTTTGCCTGCCTCAACCTTCCAAGCCCCAGGGTTGCAGGCGTGCAGGTAAAACTCGCGATAACTCGCAGGTGTATTTATTGACCGGATGGTCGAATTTAAAAATTGCAAATAAATGTACGAAATGAACGAACTTGTACAAGCTGGCGAAAAAAATGACCCTTCTCCTGTTTCCGTACACTGGCTAAGCTCAGGGGCTCCAGATGCTCGTCGAGGTTTCCCGCATGTCGCCTTCCGCCCGCGCTATCGCCCAGATGATCCTCGATGGCTTCGACGATTACCGTGAACACTTCCGCCAGATCACCGATGGCGCCCGCGAGCGTTTTGAAAAAGCCCAGTGGCAACTAGCCCAGGCCGCTTCAGCGGCGCGGATCAACCTCTATGAAGAGAAGGTCAATGACGTGACCGCGCGTCTGCATGAGCACTTCGATGACGCCACATTGCTCGACATTGATGCGTGGCCCGTGGTGAAAAGCGCCTACATCGGCCTGATCGACCTGCGCTTCGACGATGAGCTGTCCGAAACCTGGTACAACTCGATCTTCTGCGGCCTGTTCAGCCACGACCTGATCAGCGACGGTTGCATGTTTATCCACACCACGCGGCCCAGCCTGCGCCGGGCACGGGCCGCGCAGACGCGCACCTACACGCCCGCCGGGAATATCCCGCAGATGCTCGCGCAGGTGTTTGCCGACTATCGCTTCAGCGAACCCTATGCGGACTTGGCAGCCGACCTGCGCCGCCTCGAAGTCCAGCTGCGGGAAAACCTGCCGGACTGGGTGTGCAAGGACCCGGACCTCAAGGTCGAGCTGTTTTCTTCGGTGCTCTACCGCAATAAAGGCGCCTACCTTGTAGGACGCATCTACACCCGCGACGAACAATGGCCGCTGGTCATCCCGCTGCTGCACCGCGAAGGCCAGGGCATCCAGATCGATGCGCTGATCACCGACGAAGCCGAAGTGTCGATCATCTTCTCGTTCACCCGTTCCTACTTCATGGTCGACGTGCCGGTACCGGCGGAGTTCATTGGCTTTCTCAAGCGCATTTTGCCGGGCAAGCATATTGCCGAGCTGTATACCTCCATTGGTTTCTACAAGCACGGCAAGTCGGAGTTCTACCGCGCACTGATCAACCACCTGGCGACCACCGACGATCAGTTCATCATGGCCCCCGGCGTGCGCGGCATGGTCATGAGCGTATTCACCCTGCCGGGCTTCAACACGGTGTTCAAGATCATCAAGGACCGCTTTTCGCCGTCGAAAAACGTCAACCGCGCCACGGTGATCGAGAAATACCGCCTGGTCAAAAGCGTCGACCGCGTTGGGCGCATGGCCGATACCCAGGAGTTCGCCGACTTCCGTTTTCCCCTGAGCAAGTTTGAACCGCAGTGCCTGGCCGAGCTGTTGGAAGTGGCCGCCGGTACCGTCGAAGTGGAAGGCGATACCGTGCTTATCCGTCACTGCTGGACCGAGCGGCGCATGACCCCGCTCAACCTCTACCTCGATAACGCCAACGCCGCCCAAGTGCGCGAAGCCCTGGAAGACTACGGCTTGGCGATCAAGCAACTGGCGGCGGCGAATATTTTCCCCGGTGACATGCTGCTGAAAAACTTCGGCGTCACCCGTCACGGCCGCGTGGTGTTCTACGACTACGATGAAATCTGCTTTCTCACCGAAGCCAACTTCCGTCACATCCCCGCACCGCGCACCCCAGAGGATGAAATGGCCTCCGAGCCCTGGTATTCCATCGGCCCGCTGGATGTGTTCCCCGAGGAGTTCCCGCCGTTCCTGTTCGCCGACGCCGGCCAACGCAAGCTGTTCGATGAGCTGCATGGCGAGTTGTACAACGCCGATTACTGGAAGGGCCTGCAGGCCGCGATTCGCGCCGGCAAGGTCATTGATGTGTTCCCCTACCGGCGCAAAGAGCGCGATCATTTATAACGGCATTCAGGAAACCCCTAATCGGTTCATGGACGCCTTGATACCCAGTGTCTCCAAGCGTGCTTGCGCGGGCCTCAAATCGTTTTTGGTGGGTTGATAATGGCCGGAGGTATTGGACAAGTAAGTTTTCCCCGTCAGTGTTTGTTTTAAGTAGCCGGCACTGACGACATTATTCGACTGCCCGAAACCGGCGCCCATTTCGGCGGCGGCGGGGTGGGATACCATCTTTGGCGCTATGTTCTTATTGATATTGGCGACCACCATCTGCCCGTCTCCCGTCACGACAAACTTGGTGACCGTATTCGGTTTCCTCATGACGTTCAGGTCTTCTGGTTTTTTCACGGAGATCACGGTGGCTGTCGGGTTTCTGGGATTTGTCGCCGCGCCCGCCAGATGCATCTCCGCGTTCAGGTCTCTGGCTCTTGTATTGGTCAGCTTTGGATAGTCGTCATGCCTGTTTTTCCTGGACGCATCCTCAGCGCCTGAGGGGTGTGAAGTCCAAGAGGAACCTGTGGAATAGGATTGAGGTGCAATGTCTTGAAATTTTTCGGCGTAATGGTGCAAGTGGCTATTGGAGGCGCTGGAGTAACGGCTGGATTCAATGGGCATAGGAACTCCTTGGAAGTCAAAGACGAAATCAATCAAGCGTTGTCGTTATAGGCCACTCGTAAAACTCCTTCCTCGAAAGGCCTGGCGAGTCGCGTGGAAGTGGGCGATTCGATTCGCCCTCAGGTTGGAATATCCTGGTTGTCCAGACCTCTCTGGATGACTTATTGGGCGCCTGCCAGCGCTTACGGAAAATCGGACTTTTGCTTTTCAACCGTCGGATGAACTGGTCATTTTTTGTAGTAAGAATCTCTGTGGAGTAGCCCCATAAGTCTTTTGCCTACCTGGGTTCATCCCGGCAACGTTAGGGAAGGGACGTGGTTATGTGGTGAATGGCCAGGTGGCTTCTGAGGTCGGTGTAGAGGGTGTGCAAATCGGTATTCAGTTCAGCAATCAGCGCCCGCTGTTTGTTGTCGTCTTTAAGCTGACGGATGGCGGCATGTTTGACATGGGTGTTGTTGGCCGACTGAATCAACGCTTTGAACGCCTGGCGATCCTTGGCGCTGCCGGCTTGCTCCGTGCGGGGAACGGTGTTCAGTTGCACAAAGGCATGTTCGATAACCGCCAGCTCCAGTTTGATTCGCTGATTATTCGGCGAGGTTAAAATCAGCATGGGGTCCATGCCTGCCTCCGAACTGCCATCAAGCCTGCCGTTACGCCAGGCATCGCGTAAATTCGCCAGGGCATTGCGCGCCGCGTTCACCGCTTGTGGCGACAGTTTTTCTCCCACGCCGTTGCGGTGGGCGGTTTCGAGCGTGCGCTCCAGTCGGTGGAGTGTCAGTTCCACCGGTGCAGATTGATGGTTGCGCTCAAGATTCTGCTCCAAGCGTTTACGCTCCGGGGTGAGGCCAACGGTGGTGGTGAATTGACTGCTGCCTTTCAGGCGCCCCGTTGCCCAGGCGTTGCGGTATTCGGTCAGGGCGTTACGTTGCTTGATAAAGATCTCTTCCTCGACTTGAGACAACGGTTGCGGTTGTTGCTTGATGTGAGCATCCAGCAGGCCCGTCTCCTTATCCAGGGCGTTGACGTGTTTGACGGCCTGTTTCAGGTCTTGCGCGGTCAACCTGCTGTTCAGCGGTGCAGGTAGCAGAACGTGGAGTGTGATCGGGTCCAGCTCACTGGACGCTGGAGGGGTGGCGGCCGCCCATGCGGCGCGTCGATCCATCAGGGCGTTGCGTGCTTCCATGCGGGTTGCCAGTTGCTCATTGCGTTGCGTAAGTGCTTGCAGGCGTGTGTTTGCATCCGGTGGCAGGGCAAAGCGTTTGCGGCTTTCCTGGTCGAAGGCCTCAAGCGCCGCGTCGAGCCTTGAAACGTGCATCCAGGCTTGAAGTTGATGCCCTTTTTCCTGTGGCGCACTTTCCGGCATTCGACTGATGGGGCGAAGCAATGCGTGTTCGAGGTTGCGGGTGTTCCCGAGCAGGTGACTGTGCCCTTGATCGACCAGGCTTTTAACCAAGGCGCCCTGGATAAAGTGGGTTTGTTGTACCAGTCGGCCTAGGGTGGCGCCGGACTCGGGGGGTGAAAACGGTGTGGGTCTGATCACAGGGGCTTCTCCGGGTGATGGCTTCAGATTCGAGAATTTTTCAGGCCTTCAACCAACCTGTAGACGTCTACCAGGATGTGGTCTGCGTTCAGTGGGTCGGCCAGGTACTTATCCCGGTACTCCGTTTTTGCAACATCCCACAGGTTGTTTATCAATGCTTTCAAAGCGTCCTCCTGCAGTGTTCGCGGGGCGGGAGCGCAATGACTGGCCAATTGCGTGCCCATCCGCGATGACCCTGCAAATGCGCCAGCGGCCCAGGCAGACCTGAGCTGATCCAACTTGCGACAAAGCGTCACCACGGTTTGTAAGTCGATGGACGTTCCGCCCTGCTGATCACGCTCCAGCAACAGCGTGCCTAATTGCTCGGCCTGTTCGAGCACATGGTTGAGGCGGTCCACATGCTTCACCGCCTGCGCCAGCACCCTGCCTGATAGGCTGGGTGAAAAACTCACTGGGTCCTCGTCGATGGAGGGGGTGTTTCCAACCTGTTCAGGCAGGGGGCTGTCCCTGCCCATGGCTTGCCAGTAAGTCGGCGCAAGAGACGACGGCCGTCGTGATTCGAGCTGCCTGACCGAATCCGGATGCGTATCTTCGGCGTACATGCCCAACGTATCGACGTAGGTCTGGGCAGCACGTGCGCGCGGTTCCAAGGCAGGATCCTGCTCCGTGTAAGTGGGGGCCGCATGCGAGGTCCATGTCGTTGAGAGGGGGGGCAAATTGGCTGTTGGGCTTGGCATGACGTTTTTCCGGTGCGGGCCGCGTTGGGCATGAAGGAGGCGTTTTTTGCGTGCCGCAGTAGAGCGCGCCGAATCATGGGCAAGCCATATAGAAAACCCTGATGGTTGCGTGCGAAAAGTCATGTAAGGGTGTGGGTTGGGACGTTCCCGTCAGGCTCAAACAGCCTGCCACCCTTGTATGAAGCGGTGGCTTTGCGGCTTTGAAATGGCTTGCCTCGTTCACAGCGACTGAAATCTGCGACAATTGCCACCCACGATCACGTCACCGCAGGCTCACCTGCCTCACTAGAAGACCTTTGCGTACCTGATGACTGACCAAGCACCCACTATCGACCAACTGCTCAAAACCCTCGACCACGCCATGCTCGCCGACCGCCACCGCTTGCGCCGGCAGTTGCTTGAGCTGCGCAAGAAGCCCGACGAGGAAAAGCTGGCGCAGTGGGTGGCGCGCATGCAGGCGTCCTGCGCGCAGGTCACGGCGCGGCGCGCCAGCCTGCCGGTGATCCGCTATGACGACAGCCTGCCGATTGCGGCCAAGCGCGATGAAATCAAGGACGCGCTGCTCAAGCATCAGGTGCTGATCATTGCCGGTGAAACCGGTTCGGGTAAAACCACCCAGTTGCCGAAGATCTGCCTGGAGATCGGTCGTGGCCAGTTCGGTTTGATCGGCCACACCCAGCCGCGCCGGATCGCCGCGCGCAGTGTCGCCAGCCGTGTCGCTGAAGAACTCGCCACGCCGCTTGGCGCGCTGGTCGGCTATCAAGTCCGGTTTGAAGACCAAAGTGATTCCAATACCCTGATCAAGCTGATGACCGACGGCATCCTGCTGGCGGAAACCCAGAACGACCGTTACCTCGAACGCTACGACACGATCATCGTCGACGAAGCCCACGAACGCAGCCTGAACATCGACTTCCTGCTGGGTTACCTGAAGACCCTGCTGCCGCGCCGCCCGGACCTGAAGGTCATCATCACCTCGGCGACCATCGACCTGGAGCGTTTCTCCAAGCACTTCGACGATGCGCCGATTGTCGAGGTGTCGGGCCGCACCTTCCCGGTGGACACTTGGTATCGCCCGCTGACCCTGGAACAGGACGAGGAGGGCAACCGTGTCGAAGACGACTTGACGGTCGATCAGGCGATCCTCGCGACCCTCGACGAAATCGCCGCTTATGAGCGCAGCGAGCGGCGCAGCCCCGGCGATGTGCTGGTGTTCCTGCCGGGGGAGCGCGAGATTCGCGACGCTGCCGACATGTTGCGCAAGGCCCAGCTCAAGCACACCGAAATCCTGCCGTTGTACGCGCGCCTGTCGCCGGCCGAACAGCAGCGCATCTTCCAGTCTCATCCCGGCCGGCGCGTGGTGCTGGCGACCAACGTCGCGGAAACCTCGCTGACCGTGCCGGGCATTCGTTATGTGATCGACAGCGGTACTGCACGCATCAGCCGCTACAGCTACCGCGCCAAGGTGCAGCGCCTGCCGATCGAAGCGATTTCCCAGGCCAGCGCCAACCAGCGTAAAGGCCGTTGCGGTCGGGTCGAGCCCGGCATCTGCATTCGCTTGTACAGCGAAGAAGACTTTATCGGCCGTCCGGAATTTACCGACCCTGAGATCCTGCGCACCAACCTCGCCGCCGTGATCCTGCAGATGCTGCACCTGCGCCTCGGCGAAATCACCGATTTCCCGTTTATCGAACCGCCGGACGGCAAGGCCATCAGTGATGGTTTCAACCTGCTGCAAGAGCTTTCGGCAGTGGACCGTAACAGCCAGCTCACCCCGTTGGGCCGCCAGCTGGCGCGCCTGCCGGTCGACCCGCGCATGGGCCGCATGTTGCTCGAAGCCGCCAAGCTCGGCAGTTTGCAGGAAGTGCTGATCGTCGCTAGCGCCATGTCGATCCAGGACCCGCGCGAGCGTCCGCCGGAGCGTCAACAGGCCGCCGACCAGGCCCACGCACAGTGGAAAGACCCGGATTCGGACTTCGCGGGGCTGGTCAATCTGTGGCGCGGCTTTGAGGAGCAGCGCCAGGAACTGACCGCCAGCCCGTTGCGTAACTGGTGTCGCAAGAACTTCCTCAACTACCTGCGCCTGCGCGAGTGGCGCGACTCCCATCGCCAGTTGAGCCTGATTTGCCGCGACATGCAGCTGACCGTCAATAAAGAGCCGGCGGACTTCCCGAAACTGCACAAGGCCGTGCTGTCCGGCCTGCTCAGCCAGATCGGCCAGAAGACCGAAGACGGCGATTACCTCGGCGCACGTCAGCGGCGTTTCTGGATTCACCCGTCCTCGGGCATCGGCAAGAAGCGCCCGCAATGGTTAATGACTGCCGAACTGGTGGAAACCACCAAGCTGTATGCGCGCATGGTCGCCAAGATCGACGCGGACTGGATCGAGCCGCTGGCCGGGCACCTGATCAAGAAAAACCACTTCGAACCCCACTGGGAGAAGAAGCGCGGCCAAGTCGTGGCCTTTGAGCAGATCACCCTGTTCGGCCTGATTGTGGTCGGCCGCCGGCCGGTGCATTACGGGCCGATTGACCCGGTGGTGTCGCGCGAGCTGTTTATCCGCGAAGGCCTGGTGCGTGGCGAGATCCAGTCGCGAGCCAAATGCCTCACGGCCAACCAGCAGTTGCTGGAACAGCTCGACGAACTCGAAGCCAAGGCGCGCCGTCGCGACATCCTGGCGGATGAAGAAACCCTGTTCGCCTTCTACGATGCGCGCTTGCCGGCGGAGATTCACCAGACCGCGACCTTCGACAGTTGGTACAAGGTCAACAGCCAGAAAGACCCGCAACTGCTGATCATGCGCGAGGAAGATGTGCTGGCCCGCGAAGCCAGTGAAGTCACCGCCGCGCATTACCCGGACACCCTGCACCTGGGCGACCTGGAACTGGCCTTGAGTTACCACTTCGAACCCAACCACCCGCGTGACGGCGTGACCCTGCGCGTGCCGGCTCCGTTGCTGCCGGCCTTGCCGCCGGAGCGCCTGGAGTGGCTGGTGCCGGGGGTGATCGAAGCCAAATGCATCGCCCTGGTGCGCAACCTGCCCAAGGCGCTGCGCAAGAATTTCGTGCCGGTGCCGGACTTCGTCAAGGCCGCCCTGCAACGGATTGAGTTCGGCCAGGGCTCGTTGCCCCAGGCGCTGGGCCGTGAATTGCTGCGCATGACGGGGGCGCGGGTCAGCGATGAAGCCTGGGCCGAAGCCGCGCAGCAGGTCGAAAACCACCTGAAGATGAACCTTGAAGTGGTCGACGGCGAGGGCAAGTTCCTCGGCGAAGGCCGTGACCTGGCTGAACTGACGGCGCGCTTCGCCGAGGCCAGCCAGGCCGCGCTGGCCGTGCCGCAAACCGCGAAAAGCCAGCAGCCGGTCGAGGCCAAGGTGTTTGCGGCGGTGGCGGAAAAGACTCAGCAGAAGATCGCCGGGCTGTCGATGACGGTGTACCCAGCATTGGTGGAAGACAACGGCACGGTCAAGGAAGGGCGCTTCTCCACCGCCGCCGAGGCTGAATTCCAGCATCGCCGCGCCTTACAACGCTTGCTGATGCAGCAACTGGCGGAACCGGCGAAATTCCTGCGTGGCAAATTGCCGGGTCTGACCGAACTGGGGCTGATGTACCGCGAACTGGGGCGCATCGATGCGCTGGTGGAAGACATCCTGTTGGCCAGCCTCGACACCTGCGTACTCGAAGGCGAAGCCAGCTTGCCGCGTGATGGCGCCGGTTTGGCGGCCTTGGCCGAGCGTAAGCGCGGCAGCTGGACCGAGCACGCCGAGCGTTTGGCGCGCCTGACCCTGGAGGTGCTGAAACTCTGGCACGGCCTGCAAAAACGCTTCAAAGGCAAGATCGACCTGGCCCAGGCCGTGGCCCTGAACGATATCAAGCAGCAACTGAGCAACCTGGTGTATCCCGGTTTTGTGCGGGAAACCCCGGCGCAGTGGTTCAAGGAGTTGCCGCGTTACCTCAAGGCCATCGAATTGCGCCTGGAGAAACTGCCGAGCCAGGTGCAAAAAGACCGGGTATGGAGCAGCGAGCTGGGCGGACTGTGGACGCAGTATGAAAACCGCCTGAAAAAACACGCCCAGGAAGGCAAGCGCGATCCGCAGCTGGAGCTTTACCGCTGGTGGTTGGAGGAGTATCGGGTGTCGTTGTTTGGCCAGCAGTTGGGCACCAAGGTGCCGATTTCCGACAAACGTCTGAGCAAACACTGGAGTCTGGTCGAAGCCTGATATTTACACGGTTTCCAGGGCAATACAGGTCCAGTGTGGGAGGGGGCTTGCCCCCGATTGCGGTCTGTCAGTAAAGGATGTGTTGACTGGCCCACCGCTATCGGGGGCAAGCCCCCTCCCACAGATAGCGCCAAATTTCGAGGTTTGTGGCAAACTTCGCGGTTATAAATGCCGGGATCGTCGTGAAGGGCTACGGCGCGATGGAATAAAGCGACGCCAGTTTGATGTCCGCTGCGCGGCATTGGACTACCTAAAGTTTGGTACGACGGTACCAATATCTTCTGCCTGACAGATTTAGAGGAACGACCGTGCATAACGTCGTCATCAGCGGCACTGGCCTGTACACCCCGGCCAACAGCATCTCCAACGAAGAGCTGGTGCAGTCTTTCAATGCTTACGTGCATCAGTTCAACAGCGATAACGCCGCCGCCATCGAGCGCGGTGACGTGCAGCCGCTGACCGAATCCAGCGCGGCCTTCATCGAGAAAGCCTCGGGCATCAAGAGTCGCTTCGTGATGGACAAAGACGGCATTCTCGACCCGCAGCGCATGGCCCCGCGCCTGCCCGAGCGCAGCAACGACGAATGGTCGGTGCTCTGCCAGATGGCCGTCGGCGCCGCCGAGCAAGCCCTGCAACGCGCCGGTAAGACTGCCGCCGACATCGACGGTGTAATCGTCGCCTGCTCCAACCTGCAACGCGCTTACCCGGCCATCGCCATTGAAGTCCAGGAAGCCCTGGGCATCGAAGGGTTTGGCTTTGACATGAACGTGGCCTGTTCTTCGGCCACCTTCGGCATCCAGAACGCCGCCAATAGCATCCAATTGGGCCAGGCGCGGGCGATCCTGATGGTCAACCCGGAAGTCTGCACCGGGCATCTGAACTTCCGCGACCGTGACAGCCACTTCATCTTTGGTGATGCGGCCACTGCCGTGGTGCTGGAGCGCGCCGACCTGGCGACCTCCGAGCATCAGTTCGACGTGGTGAGCACCAAGTTGCTGACCAAGTTCTCCAATAACATCCGCAATAACTTCGGCTTTCTCAACCGCGCCGCGGAAGAGGGCGTCGGCGCGCCGGACAAGCTGTTCGTGCAGGAAGGCCGCAAGGTGTTCCGTGACGTATGCCCGATGGTGGCGGAATTGATCGGCGTGCACTTGGAAGAGAACCAGTTGAACGTGGCCGATGTGAAGCGCTTCTGGCTGCACCAGGCCAACCTGAGCATGAACCACCTGATCGTGAAAAAACTGCTGGGCCGCGAAGCCTCGGTGGAAGAAGCGCCGGTGATCCTCGATACCTACGCCAATACCAGCTCGGCGGGTTCGGTGATTGCGTTTCACACCTACCAGGATGATTTGCCCAAGGGCTCCGTGGCAGTGCTCAGTTCGTTTGGTGCGGGCTATTCGATCGGCAGCGTGATCCTGCGCAAGCGCTGATTGGTCGGTCGGACTCGGTCAAATGTGGGAGCAGGCTTGCCTGCGATAGCATCACTGCGGTGTGACTGATACACCAAGGTGTCTGCATCGCAGGCAAGCCAGCTCCCACAGGAATCGGGTTTCCACGGTGGAATCGAGGTAGACATGGCAGCAGCGGACGACACGCACCTGCTTGAACGCCTGCTCAAGGGTGAGCAGCGGGCCTACAAGGAATTGGTCACCACCTACCAGAGCGCCATGCGGGCGGTGGCCTATGCCATCGTCGGCCAGCGCCACGCCGACGAAGTCGTGCAGGACGCCTGGCTGTCAGTGGTACGCAACCTGGCCAAGTTCGAAGGACGGTCCAGCCTCAAGACCTGGCTGCTGACCATCACCGCCAACGCCGCCAAAGGCCGCTACAAGCAGAACCGTCGTGAGGTGTTGCTCGACGATTTGCCTTCGCCCCATGGCACCATCGGTGACGAGCGCTTTTCCCCGGACGATGGCCACTGGGCCGTCGCCCCCTACGCCTGGCATCAAGACACCCCGGAAGCGCTGCTGACCGAAGATGAACTGCGCCAATGCCTGGAGCATACGTTGCTGAGCCTGTCGGAGTTGCAAAGCAGCGTGCTGGTGCTGCGTGAACGCCAGGGCCTGGAGCTGGAAGAGATCTGTAATCTTCTGACGCTGTCGCTCTCCAATGTCCGTGTGCTGTTGCATCGGGCGCGGCTTAAAGTCTTCGCCTCGGTGGAGCATTTTGAGGAAACGGGCGAATGTTGACCTGTAAAGAGCAAGTGGCACGTTCCAGTGACTACCTCGATGGGCAATTGACCTTTCGCGAGCGTCTGCTGGTGCGTCATCACTTGATGTTCTGCCCGAACTGCCGTCGGTTTATCCGCCAGATGCGCCTGCTGCAGGCGACGCTGAAGATCATGCCGGATGAGCCGGTAGAGGGTGTGGATGCCCTGGCGCAGCGGCTGGCTGGCGAGCGGCTCAAGGATCACAAAGGCGGGGAATAAGCAGGCTCGCGTGGTTGAATCGGACGGATGATGGGGACCGATCCACCCACGCAAGGCTGTAGAGCCACCTCGGGCCGTCCTGGCCCAAGGCTTATGACGCGTGCAGTTAGAACTTGGCTTCTGCGTCCAGCTGGAAGGTGTTGGCTTTCGCGCTACGGTCCACGAGTGTGCGGCTGTAGGTGTCGGTCTTGGTCAGGAAGTAGGTGGCGCCGATGGCGAAGTTCTTGTCGATGTCATAGCCGACTTTGAACTTGTGGCCACGGGAGCCGGTGAAGCCGCCGCCGAAGTCCGAGTCGGTAAAGGCACCCACCACGGCGTTTTTCTCTACGTCGCGATAGTTGTAGTCCAGGTTGAAGCCGAACACCTTGGACTTGGCACCCAACAACCAGGCGGTGTCGGCATCGTCGATAGCGTCGTTGTTTTTTACGTACTGGCCGTAGAACGCCAGAGGCACTGCCAGGCCACCGATATCGACTTGGCTGAAACCTTCATACAGGCGGAACTCGCCGTTTGGCGTGTTGCCGTTGGTCGCCAGTACGTTCGGGGTGCTGGTCCCGGAGGCACGGCTGTCTTCGTCGTTCTGGTAGGCGTAGATGCTGCCGCCCAGGGTCACTTTCAGGTTGTCGGTCACCGAGAAACGGGTGCCCAACTGGCCGGTAGTCAGGCGCAGGTCGTGGCGGTACTGCACGCCGTCACCGTCCACGTTGTCCTTGAGGTTGTAGTTACCCAGGCTGCCGAACAGCTCGGCGCTGCCACCCAGTGGGTACTTGTAGGTGACTGCCAGGCCTTCGGGGTTGATGTCGCTATCCCAGATCACGTCGCCCATGTTGACCCACGGCTGCAGCATTTTGCCGCCAATGATGTGCAGGTTCTTGATCTGGTCGGGGTGGTAGTCGATGTAGCCGAGGTCCAGCCAGATCGATTTTTTATCGAAGTAGCCGTCCAGGTCCTGGTTGGTGGAGCGCGCATCGCTGCCGCCGCCGGTGGCGATACGAATACCGGTGTCCACTTGCGGGTTGATCTCGGTGTAGGCGCCGAGGCGCGCACGGATCCGTTCGCGATCTTTGTCACGGCCGGTGACGCCGGCGCGGGTGACGCCATTTTCGCCTTCGACCTTGATGGTCTCGTGGCGCATGCGCACATCACCCTTGAACTGAGTCTTGGCGGCCCAGGCCAGCTTCTGGTCGAAGCTGCTCAGCTCGTTGGTTTTTTTCGCGGTGGCCGCGATCTGTTCGTTGGTCTCTTGTTGAGCTTGCCGTGCGATCTGCTGTTCTTTCTGGTCTTTGGCCAATTCGCTTTGCAGTTCAGTGTACTGCGCAGCGGTGATCTGGCCGTTGGCCTTGAGCATGTCGAGCAATTTAGCGTCGACTGCAGCGCTGGCCGGAACGCTCAGGGCCAGTAACAGGCCGCCGCACAGGACCGCCGCAGTTTTAGTGGAAGCAAGACGCATATCAATCTCCGAAAGTGAGGAGGGATGGCAAACCATCCAGGACACAACCGACCGATGACGGACGGAACACATAACCACCTGATAGAACCAGGCGCTCTAAAAACAGGCGTCAGTATCACGATCGTTTATGACGCCGCAGTGGCTAAGTGATGTCATCTACATGACAAATTATTCATCTTCGGAACTATTGGTTTAGAGCCTTGTCGCGCGAATCGGGGGTGTGCGAAGGCCAGCGATCAGCGATACTCGCCAGGCTTTCACGCCCTGAAGTAGTGAGGATGCCGATGCCGTTGCAACGCCTGGACAGCCTGTCCGAAATCGCCCCGCAAGCCTGGGATTCGCTGGTGCCACAGGCCCAGCCGTTCGTGCGCCATGCGTTCCTGAGCGCGTTGGAAGACAGCGCCAGCCTGGGCCCGCAATCGGGCTGGCAACCGGAGCATCTGTTGCATTGGGAGGGCGATCGACTGGTGGCGGCGTTACCCAGTTATCGCAAGTGGCATTCCTACGGCGAGTACGTGTTTGATCACGGTTGGGCCGATGCCTGTGAGCGGGCCGGTATCGAGTACTACCCCAAGCTGCTGACGGCGGTGCCGTTCAGTCCCGTGGGTGGCCCACGCCTGTTGGCGGTCCGTGCCGAGGACGGTTTCGAGCTGCTCAAAAGCCTGCCGGGTTACCTGGAAATCGAAGGGCTCTCCAGTGCCCATATCAACTTCACCGATGACCTGGCCGATGAGGCACTGGCCCAACAACCGGGCTGGTTACAGCGCCTGGGGTGCCAGTTTCACTGGCAGAACCGCGGCTACCGCGACTTCCAGGACTTCCTCGACGCCTTGAGTTCACGCAAGCGCAAACAAATGCGCAAAGAGCGTGAACAAGTGGCGGGGCAGGGGATCGACTTCGAGTGGCTGCAAGGTCATGAACTGAGCGAAGCCCAGTGGGATTTCGTCTACGCCTGCTACGCCAACACCTACGCCGTGCGCCGCCAATCGCCCTACCTGACCCGCGCGTTTTTCAGCCTGTTGGCCGAGCGCATGCCCGAATCGATCCGCGTGGTGCTGGCCAAACAAGGCACACGCCCGGTGGCCATGGCTTTCAGCCTGATCGGCGGCGACAGCTTCTATGGCCGCTACTGGGGCTGCCTGGCAGAGTTCGATCGCCTGCACTTCGAAACCTGCTTCTACCAGGGCATGGACTACGCCATCGCCCACGGCCTGCAACGCTTCGACGCGGGGGCACAGGGCGAGCACAAGTTGATTCGCGGGTTTGAACCGGTGATTACGCGCTCGTGGCACTACCTGCGCCATCCGGGGTTGAAGAACGCCGTGGAGGATTTTCTTGAACGCGAGCGGGTGGGGATTGTGGCGTATGCCGAAGAGGCGAGGGCAGCCCTGCCTTATCGGCAGGTGTAAAGGGCGTGCTATATCCTGCTGTGCGCGCAAGTGCAGAAGAACTGGCAGGTATTTGTAGTGAGCGGGCTTGCCCCGCGCTGGGTTGCGAAGCGACCCTGACCAAGGCACTGCATTCTTTCAGGAAAGCCGCAGTGCCAGGGGTTGGGGCTGCTGCGCAGCCCAGCGCGGGGCAAGCCCGCTCACCACAGTAAGCCTGCTCACCACAGCAAGCCCGCTCACCACAGTAGCCTGCTCCCCCATTTAGAAAACCGTGGCATCAGTCGATGCCGACAAACCCCCCGGTCTGGTGCTGCCATAACCGTGCATACAAACCGCCGTGTTCCAGCAATTCGGCGTGGCTGCCGCTCTCGGCAATCTGGCCTTTCTCCAGCACCACCAGGCGGTCCATCCGTGCAATGGTCGACAGGCGGTGCGCAATCGCGATCACTGTCTTGCCCTGCATCAGGGTCTCCAGGCTTTCCTGGATCGCCGATTCCACTTCCGAGTCCAGCGCCGAGGTGGCTTCGTCCATGATCAGGATCGGCGCGTCCTTGAGCAGCACGCGGGCGATGGCAATGCGTTGACGCTGCCCGCCGGAGAGTTTTACCCCGCGCTCGCCCACGTGTGCGTCCATCCCGGTACGGCCTTCGGCGTCCGACAGCAGCGGAATGAACTCATCGGCGCGCGCCTTGTGCACCGCCGCCCAGAGCTCTTCATCGGTTGCATCCGGCTTGCCGTACAGCAAGTTGTCGCGGATCGAACGGTGCAGCAGCGAGGTGTCCTGGGTGATCATGCCGATTTGCTCGCGCAGGGTTTCCTGGGCGACCTCGGCAATGTTCTGGCCGTCGATCAGGATGCGCCCGCCTTGCAGGTCATAGAGACGCAGCAGCAGGTTGACCAGGGTCGACTTGCCCGCACCGGACGGGCCGATCAGGCCGATTTTTTCACCGGCCTTGATCTCAAGGTTGAGGCCGCCAATGATCCCGCTCTTCTTGCCGTAGTGGAAATCCACCTGCTCAAAGCGCACCTCGCCACGGGGTACGCTCAGGCGCGGGGCGTTGTCGCGGTCGATCACGGCCAGCGGCTGGGCGATGGTTTTCAGACCGTCCTGCACGATGCCGATGTTTTCGAAAATGCCGTTGACCACCCACATGATCCAGCCGGACATGTTGACGATGCGAATCACCAACCCTGTGGCCAGGGCGATGGCGCCCACGGTAATCAGCGACTGGGTCCACAGCCACAACGCAAGGCCGGTGGTGGTGACGATCAGCAGACCGTTCAGGACCGTGATCACCGCATCCATGCTGGTGAGCACGCGTGCGGCCAATTGGGTCTTTTCGGTCTGCTCGATGATCGCTTCCTTGGCGTACTCCTGCTCATTCTGCGTATGGGCGAACAGTTTCAAGGTGGTGATGTTGGTGTAGCCGTCGACGATACGCCCCATGAGTTTGGAGCGTGCTTCGGAGGAGATCACCGAACGTTCCTTGACCCGCGGCACGAAGTAACGCAAGGCCAGGCAGTAACCAATGATCCACGTGATCAACGGAATCATCAGCCGCCAGTCGGCTTCTGCAAACAACACCAGGGAGGTGATCGCGTAGATCGACACGTGCCAGATGGCTTCCGCCGTCGCTACCGCCGAGTCACGCAACGAGTTACCGGTTTGCATGATGCGTTGGGCAATACGCCCGGCGAAATCGTTCTGGAAGAAGTTCAGGCTCTGCTTGAGCACGTAGCTGTGGTTCTGCCAGCGGATCAGACTGGTCATGCCAGGGTTGATGGTCTGGTGCACCAGCAAGTCATGCAGGCCGTTGAAAATCGGACGCAGGAGCAGGGCGACCACGGCCATCCAGATCAGCTCAGTGCTGTGGATCTGGAAGAAGTTCGCCGGTGGCGTGCCCTGGGCCAGGTCGATGATGCGGCTGAGGTAGCTGAACAGCGCCACTTCGATCAGGGCGCCGACCAGGCCCACCACCAGCAACGCGGCGAAGCACGGCCACACTTGGCGCAGGTAGAAGAGATAGAAGGGCAGGGCTTTATCGGGAGGAGCGGCGCCAGGGGCATCGCGGAAAATATCGATCAGTTGTTCAAAACGACGATAGAGCATTAGGGTTGACGCCCGCCGCGCGGGCTCTCCTGTTCAAATGCGCGCGCGGCCTTGTGGGCTGCGCGCGGAACTACCTGCTATCTCAGTCGATGCGCTTGGCCGACTTGATGTACACAGGATCGATTGGCACGTTCTGCATGCCCTGCTTGGTGGTGGTCTGCGAGTTGACGATCACATCAACGACGTCCATGCCCTTGACCACTTTGGCGAATACCGCGTAACCGCGATCACGGCCTGGGTCGAGGAAGGCATTGTCGGCCACGTTGATGAAGAACTGGCTGGTGGCCGAATCCGGGTCACTGGTACGCGCCATGGACAGGGTGCCACGTACGTTATGCAGGCCGTTGTTGGCTTCGTTCTTGATCGGTGCATCAGTGGGTTTTTGTGTCATTGCCTGGGTGAAGCCGCCGCCCTGGACCATGAAGCCTGGGATCACGCGGTGGAAAATCGTGTTGGTGTAGAAGCCTTTATCGACATAGGCCAGGAAGTTCTTGGTGCTGATCGGCGCCTTGACCGGGTCCAGTTCGATCTCGATGTCACCGTTGGTGGTAGTGATCAATACGTGGGGCGCCTTGGCCGGCTGGGCCGCCATCAGGTTAGCAGCGAACAAAACAGAACCGGCAAAGAAGGCGATTTTTTTCAGCATGGGTCAGTGATCCTGGGTAGTGGTTTCGACTGTCTTTAGAAAATCGAGCAGGGTTGCGTTAAAGACTTCGGGTTGATCCAAGGGCGTGGCATGGCGGGAATCTTCGATCACCACCAGTCGCGCATCGGGCAGCAGTTTTACATAGTTTTCTTTCTGCGCCACGGGGGTGTAGTCGTGGTCGGCGCTGATGACCAGGGTTGGACAGGTTATCCTCGAAAGTCGTTCCTGCACGCCCCAGCCCACAATCGCATCGAAGCTGGCGAGATAAGCACGTTTGTCGTTTTTTGCCCAGCGCTCGGCCATCTTGCGGCGCAGGTCGGCCTGGTGCGGTTTGGGGAATAGCCGTTCACCCAGCGCATTGCCGATGGTGGCCAGGCTGAGCACCCGCGCGAGGGTCCAGCGCTTGGCCCACTGCCAATAGTCGTCGGCACTGCGCACCTTGACCTCGGGCGCGCTATTGACGATGCACAGGCTTCTAACGAGTGCAGGCTCGTCCACCGCCAATTGGAAGGCGATCATGCCGCCCATCGACAAGCCCACCACATGCGCCGGCGGCAGGTGCAGGTGCTCGATAAGGGCAAGCACGTCGTGGGTGAACCCTTGGATGCTGTAGCGTTCGCGCGGCTTATCCGAGCGCCCGTGGCCACGCACATCCACCACGATCAGGCGGTAATGCCTGGCTAGCACCGGAACCTGCAACTCCCAATCCTGGCTGCTGGAACCCAGGCCGTGGATCAGGATCAGCGGCGTGCCGTGGCCGTATTCCTCGTAGTGCAGGCTGCAGCCTTCGTGGTCGAACCAGGCCATCGGTGAACTCCGTTTCAGGCTTGCCGGGGCGCGGCGAAAGGCGCGTCCAGCGGGGCAGTGTCAAAGGTGCGCAGCAGTTCCACGAGGATCTGCGTCGCCGGCCCCAAGGGTTTGTCCTTGTTGGAATACAGGTAGAACGTGGGGTGGCGGCTGCCGCCCTGTTCCAAGGGTAGCTGCTTGAGCACGCCCTCGGCGAGTTCGCGTTCGATCATGTGCCGAGGCAACCAGGCGAAGCCCAGGCCGCTGCCCACAAAGGCGGCGGCGGTGGCCAGGCTGCCGACGGTCCAGCGCTGTTCGGCGCCGAGCCAGCCGACGTCGCGTGGTTGCTGGCGGCCGGAGTCGCGGATCACCACCTGCATCTGGCTTTCCAGGTCCTGGAAGCTCAGTTCGCGGTGCATGCGGTGCAAGGCATGTTCGGGATGGGCTACCGCGACAAACTCTACGTCGCTCATTTCCGTGCCCAGGTAACCGGGGATGCTGAAGCCGCAGATCGCCAGGTCGGCGACGCCCTCGATCAACAACTCCTCAACGCCCGACAACACCTCTTCACGCAGGCGCACCCGGCAACCACGGCTTTGCGGCATGAACGCGGTGAGCGCGCGCACCAGGCGTGCGTTCGGATACGCCGCGTCCACCACCAAGCGTACTTCGGCTTCCCAGCCCTGCTCCATATGGTGGGCGAGGTCTTCCAGTTGGCTGGCGTTTTTTACCAATTGCCGGGAGCGGCGCAGCAGCACTTCACCGGCGTCGGTGAGGACCGCCTTGCGCCCATCGATGCGCAGCAGCGGCACGCCGAGCTGGTCTTGCATGCGGGCCACGGTGTAGCTCACCGAGGATTGCGAACGGTGCAGCGCTTCGGCCGCCTGGGCGAAGCCGCCATGGTCGACCACGGCTTGCAGCGTGCGCCATTGATCGAGGGTAACGCGGGGCGCTTTCAAGATGGGTTCCTCTTGTCCTAAGCTGGCGGTCCTTATTGGAGACTGCCGAATGAGAAAATTCTGTTGTGTGTTGCTGGCGCTGCTGCCGATGGGCGCGTTTGCCTACCCCATCGACGTGACTAAAAAGATCGACGGCGTGAGCATCGATTACACCGCCTCCGATGTGGACGGCGATATCAGTTCGATCCAACTCAATAACTACGGCACCCAGGACGCCGTCTGCTCGGTAATCTTCACCAACGGCCCGGAAGCGCCGCGTCGCAGAACGGTCACGGTGCCGGCAGGCAAAAGCACTAACACCACGGTCAAGTTCAACCGCGCCATTATCAAGATGCGCATTGCACTGACCTGCGCACCCAAGTAACGCTGCAGCGGAGCATGCCCACGGCGCACTCCGCCTATAAACAAATTTATAGATGGGTTATAGCAGTTTTTTGCGCTTTTTAATCGAATTGGCTCTGTTTAATCTTCACTCCATCGACTTACAGCAATTACAGATGGAGCCTACAACGCCATGTCCAATGTTCTGATCATCGAAAGCAGTGCCCGCCAGCAGGATTCGATCTCTCGCCAACTGACCCAGCAGTTCATCAGCCAATGGCAGGCCGCCCACCCGGCGGATCAGATCACCGTGCGTGACGTGGCCCTCAACCCGTTGCCGCACTTGGACGCCAACCTGCTCGGCGGCTGGATGAAGCCGGCGGATCAGCGCAATGGCCACGAACAGGCGTCCCTGGATCGCTCCAACGAATTGACCGACGAACTGTTGGCCGCCGACGTGCTGGTAATGGCCGCGCCGATGTACAACTTCGCCATCCCCAGCACCCTCAAAGCCTGGCTGGACCATGTGTTGCGGGCCGGCGTGACCTTCAAGTACACCGCCACCGGCCCTCAGGGTCTGCTGACCGGCAAGCGTGCCGTCGTGCTCACCGCTCGCGGCGGCATCCATACCGGTGCCAGCTCTGATCACCAGGAACCCTACCTGCGTCAGGTCATGGCGTTTATCGGGATTCACGATGTCACGTTCATTCATGCCGAAGGGGTGAACTTGAGCGGGGACTTCCAGGAGAAGGGCATCAACCACGCCAAGGCGCTGCTGGCACAGGTCGCTTGATCCTTTAATCGCCACATAATCGCGCAGTGTTTATATCGCTCCACGCAAACCCTTCAAGTACGCGTAACGAACCTCCCTTTGCACTTTTGCTCCTGAGTGCTACCGCCCGACTGACGCTTTAGCGAGGTCGGGTTTTTTTTACCCCGAGTTTCTTCACTCGCCGAAAACCTTTAATGTCCCGCCCATTCGAAATGAGGCGCGCATGGGCTACTTACTGGTTGTCACCCTGATTCAGGCATTTTCCTTCAGCTTGATCGGCGAATACCTCGCCGGTCACGTCGACAGTTACTTCGCGGTGCTGGTGCGGGTGTTGCTGGCCGGTCTGGTGTTTATCCCACTGACCCGCTGGCGCTCGGTAGAACCGGCGTTCATGCGGGGCATGCTGGTGATCGGCGCGCTGCAGTTTGGCGTGACCTACGTGTGCCTGTACCTGAGCTTTCGCGTGCTCACGGTGCCGGAGGTGTTGCTGTTCACCATCCTCACGCCGTTGCACGTGACCCTGATCGAAGACGCCTTGAACCGGCGCTTCAACCCTTGGGCGCTGATCGCCGCGCTGGTCGCGGTGGCGGGTGCGGCGGTGATCCGTTTCGACCAGATCACCCCGCACTTCCTCGGAGGCTTCCTGCTGCTGCAACTGGCCAACTTCACCTATGCCGCCGGGCAAGTGATGTACAAACACTTGGTGGCGCGTTATCCCAGTAATTTGCCGCATTACCGACGCTTTGGTTATTTCTACCTGGGCGCGTTGCTGGTGGTATTGCCGGCGTTCCTGTTGTTCGGCAAAGCCAACTTCCTGCCCGAGGCGCCGCTGCAATGGGGGGTGCTGGTGTTCCTCGGGTTGGTCAGCACTGCGCTGGGCATGTACTGGTGGAACAAGGGGGCTTGCCTGGTGCAGGGCGGCACCCTGGCGGTGATGAACAACCTGCATGTGCCGGTGGGGTTGCTGCTGAACCTGCTGATCTGGAATCAGCACGAGCCGTTGGGGCGACTGGCATTGGGTGGGTTGGTGATTCTGGCGGCGGTGTGGATCAGCCGGTTGGGCGTGAAGGCGCCCAACCGCTCCGTGGTTTAGCCAGCGCGACTTTCAGGGGCCGGCAAATGACTGGCCCCCAACACCGCCGGCAACACCCCCGCGCGCAAGTCATTCCCACTCGGCTGCTGATACAAACTCAAGCCAAATTCCGGCAACACCGCGAGCAAGTAATCAAAAATGTCCCCCTGGATCCGTTCGTAATCGGCCCACGCCGTGGTGCGGGTAAAGCAGTAGATTTCCAGCGGCACGCCCTGGGCGGTGGTCTGCATCTGGCGCACCATGCAGGTCATGTTCGGCTGGATGTCCGGATGGCTTTTCAGGTAGGCCAGGGCATAGGCGCGAAAGGTGCCGAGGTTGGTCATGCGGCGGCGGTTGGCCGACAGCTGTGCACTGTGGCCCTGGGCTTCGTTCCAGGCCTTGAGCTCAGCCTGCTTGCGCCCGATGTAGTCGGTGAGCAGGTGCACCTGGGTCATGCGCAGTTCTTCGTCGTCGCGCAGGAAGCGCACGCCGCTGGCGTCGATAAACAGGCTGCGCTTGATGCGCCGCCCGCCGGAGGCCTGCATGCCGCGCCAGTTCTTGAACGACTCGGACATCAGGCGCCAGGTAGGGATGGAGACGATGGTCTTGTCGAAATTCTGTACCTTGACCGTGTGCAGGGTGATGTCCACGACATCGCCGTCGGCGCCGACCTGGGGCATCTCGATCCAGTCGCCCACCCGCAGCATGTCGTTGCTGGTCAACTGCACGCTGGCGACGAACGACAGCAGCGTGTCCTTGTACACCAACAGGATCACGGCTGACATGGCGCCAAGACCCGACAGCAGCAACAGCGGCGAACGGTCGATCAGGGTGGCGACGATGATGATTGCGCCAAACACGAACAGCACCATCTTCGCCAACTGCACGTAGCCCTTGATCGAGCGGGTGCGGGCGTGTTCGGTGCGGGCGTAGATGTCCAGCAGGGCGCTGAGCAGGGCGCTCATGGCCAGTACCAGGAACAGGATGGTCAGCGCCAGGGCCACGTTGCCGATAAACAGGATGGCGGTCTTGCTCAGGTCCGGCACCAGGTACAGGCCGAATTGGATCACCAGCGAGGGCGTCATCTGTGCCAGGCGATGGAAGACTTTGTTGTGCCGCAGGTCATTGAGCCAATGCAGGGCCGGTTGCCGGCCGAGCAGTTTGATGGCGTGGAGGATGAGGTAACGTGCCACTCGTCCAAGCAATAGAGCCACCACCAACAACACCACAAAACCGAGGCTGGCATGCAGCAGCGGGTGTTGATCGAGGGCGCCCCAGAGGTCTTGGACGTTGAGCCAGAGCTGTTTGATATCCATGGGTGAAACCGATTCTTCTATGGGACAAGACGGGGCGATTAGAGCATTTAAGTGCAACAAAGTTGATGTCATGGACAAATGCCCTGACAAAAAAGCGCCTGAATGACACCGTTCGCGTAAAGAAACTCGGTTTGGACGGCCGAAACCGGTACCCTATGCAGCTGATTTTTTGTATTTCTTCGAGGTAGCACCCGTGTTTTCCCAATTCGCCCTGCACGAACGCCTGCTCAAAGCCGTGGCCGAGCTTAAATTTGTCGAGCCTACGCCGGTGCAAGCAGCGGCCATCCCGCTCGCGCTCGAAGGGCGTGACCTGCGGGTGACGGCTCAAACCGGGAGTGGCAAGACCGCCGCTTTCGTCCTGCCGATTTTGAATCGCCTGATCGGCCCGGCCAAAGTCCGGGTCAGCATCAAGACCCTGATCCTGCTGCCGACCCGCGAGCTGGCCCAGCAGACCTTGAAGGAAGTGGAGCGCTTCTCGCAGTTCACCTTCATCAAGTCCGGCCTGATCACCGGCGGTGAAGACTTCAAGGTGCAGGCCGCCATGCTGCGCAAGGTGCCGGACATCCTGATCGGCACCCCAGGCCGCATGATCGAGCAGCTCAACGCCGGCAACCTCGACCTCAAGGAAGTCGAAGTGCTGGTGCTCGACGAAGCCGACCGCATGCTCGACATGGGGTTTGCCGATGACGTGCAGCGCCTGGTGGCCGAGTGCATCAATCGCCAGCAGACCATGCTGTTCTCCGCCACCACCGGCGGTTCCACCCTGCGCGAGATGGTCGCCAAGGTGCTGAACAACCCTGAGCACCTGCAGGTCAACAACGTCAGCGACCTCAACGCGACCACGCGCCAGCAGATCGTCACGGCTGACCACAATGTGCACAAAGAGCAGATCCTCAACTGGCTGTTGGCCAACGAGACCTATCAGAAAGCCATCGTGTTCACCAATACCCGCGCTGCCGCCGACCGTATCTACGGCCGCCTGGTTGCCCAGGAATACAAGGCGTTCGTGCTGCACGGCGAGAAAGACCAGAAGGACCGCAAGCTGGCCATCGACCGCCTCAAGGCCGGCGGTGTGAAGATCCTCGTGGCCACCGACGTTGCCGCGCGCGGCCTGGACGTGGACGGCCTGGACCTGGTGATCAACTTCGATATGCCACGCAGCGGCGACGAATATGTGCACCGCATCGGCCGTACCGGGCGTGCCGGCAATGATGGCCTGGCGATCTCGCTGATCTGCCATGGCGACTGGAACCTGATGTCGAGCATCGAGCGCTACCTCAAGCAGTCGTTCGAGCGTCGCACCATCAAGGAAGTCAAAGGCACCTACACCGGGCCGAAGAAGGTCAAGGCATCGGGCAAGGCCGTTGGCGTGAAGAAGAAAAAGACCGACGCCAAGGGCGACAAGAAAAAGGCCGGCGCCAAGTCGCCGACCAAACGCAAGATTGCCAACCGGCCGAAGACCGACAACCTGTCGCTCGTCAGCAAGGACGGCATGGCGCCACTCAAGCGCCGCAAGCCGGAAGCGCCGGCTGCTGAATAAGGCTTGAGTGATATGAAAAAACCGGACGTTTGTCCGGTTTTTTTATGCCATCAGCTTTTGGCTTTGGCCGCTGCTTCCTTGAGCTCCTTGAGGCGGGCGTCGATCAACTGGCATTTGTCCGGGAACTCTGCGCTTTCGGTATCCAGGTCCATCTTCTGCAGCTCGTCGTTCATCTCCTTGGCCTTGGTCGGGTTCTGTTCGGTCAGTTTGGCCACTTCCTGGGCCAGTTGCTCGCGCTTGGCCGTGGCCTCGTCGGGCGTGCAGGCCCAAGCGGGCAGGGCGGCGGTTAGCGTGGCGACGATGGCCAGGTTCATCAGGGTTTTCATGGGCAGACCTCCTTGGCGGTTATGTGCTGTTGAGGGCGCGAACGTCTGGAAAGTTCAGAGAAATGACGTCCGTCTATTCGGCTGAACGGCCAGTGACGTGGCCTGTCACAACCTTGACGGGCTACTTTCCACCAGCCTGCAGGAGGAATCAGGATGACGACTTACAACTGGGATCTGATCGAACGTCTGCTGCATGAAGTGCAGAACGGCGAGGGCAGCTTCGCCCCGCGCAAATACGCCGAGCAGGAAGCGGCCGAAAAGGCCACGGCGGGCGAGTCCACCGGCAACCTGGATGCGCTGAAGAAGACGGCGGCAGATTATGAAGCGCTGCTGTTCAAGCGTGGCTTTATTGAGTCGCGCCCTGAGGAAGAGGGCGGAAATGGCGAGAATTTCATCCTCACTCCGCTGGGCGCACAACTGTTGGCGCTGATCGACAGTTCGATTCCCGGCAATGATCACCCACGTCAGGTGCTGGATGAGCAGGCGGACGCGCTGGATCCGGCGACCTTTGCCGAGGTGGCTTCCAAGGCTCAGATTGCCTGATCCGCCACTGCGCTCATCTAATGTGGGCGGGGGCCAGCCCCTCTCACATTAACTTGCGCTGCCCTTGAGGCATTTCAGTGCCTTGAAGTCGCTGCGTACACCGTCGATTTTTTGCGTCAGTTTCAGGCGCTGTTGCACGCTCCTTTGCGCCATCAGGTCGACGATCAGGCTGCGTGCTGCCGCTTCTGTCTCGGCGTAAGCGACGCGGTACTCCGGCGTCCACAGGCTTTCCCGGTCCACCAGCAGTTGCTGCATTTTCTGCGGGAAGTCGGCGCTCTGGCGTTGCTTCACGGCGTCGATAAATTGCGCCTGCCAATGCGCGCGGTTACCGATCCATTGCTGGTTTTGCTCACCCAGGCTGATGGACCAGGCCGTGACGCGGTTTTTCTGGCTATCGCTCAGCGGCCCCATCCACGCATCCAGGCGTTTATTCATGCGTTCGGCGCGTTCTTGGATCTGCTTGGCCAGCGGTGGCTTGAGGTACTCGTCCTGGCGCTTGCGCAGGTCTTTGGACAACGCGTCGTTCATCTCTTTGACCTGTTGATCGTCCAGCCCCTGCAACAACTCGATGGCTGACGGTGTGACCTCGCGGGCGATCTCGGCGATGGCCTGCTTGGCCTCTACGGTGCGCGTCTGCAAGGCCGCTTCGGTAACCTGGTTGTCGTCGACCATCTGCTGCAGGCGGTCCAGCCAGTCCAGGTAGCCCGGCAGTTGTGTGGTGCAATGCCAGGCCAGGTGCTCCTTGAGCTTGTCGTTGAACCAGCTCTTCTGCCCGGCGTTCATGTCCAGGTAGTCGTTGAGGGTCCAGGGAATGATCACGTCCAGGTTGCGATAGGCCAGGCCTACGCGATTGCAGCCGGCGAGCACCAGGCTCAGGGTCAGCAGTACGACGAGTAATTTGAGCCGACGCAGCATGGGCGGGTCCTTCGCAATGTGGGTTATCACATGTGAGCCTGCGCGGGGGGCGACAGTTCAGCCGATTAATAAAACGACCGCGCCGCCTTCAGCGTCAACAGACCATCGCATTGCGAATTGTGTCCGGAATAGGCCGAGCAGTCCCCGCCGCTGAGGCTGGAGTCGCTGTAGATGAGGTTCAGGTCAACGCCCATCCATTCTCGGGAGAATTGCACCGACCAGTCGCTGAAGCTGCGAATGGAGCCGCCGTCCACCGAGACCGGCGTGCCCAACTGATGCGTGGTGTATTTCATGCTGACGCCAATACCGAAAGGCTGGGTGCCACCCAGGTCGGCGAACAGTGTGCTGTCCTGGCGATCCGGATCGTTGCTGAAGGAGGCACCGAAGCGATTACCCAGCAGGTTCAGGCCGCCATAGAACTCCTGGCTGTCGAGCGGGCTGAGCTTGGGGTAGCTGTAGTGGATCAAGCCGACTTCATAGCCCAGGGTCTGGTCGAAAGGGTGTTTGAAGCCCATGTAGGAATCGACTTCAAGGGTGCTGGCCGAGGACAGGCCCATGTTCGGTGAGAACTGACCAAAATACAGGCCGCTGTCATGACTCAGGTCCAGCCCGCCGTGGAACGAGTCGCTGCCGGGAGACGTCGGCTTGACCAGGCCCTGGGCCATGCTGCGGCTGGGGGTGGTGCCCAATTTCAGGTCGAAGTCGCCGAGTTCACGCTGGAATATTTGCGCTTGGGCAAGGGGGCACGCGACAAGGGCGCTGACCAGAAAGATGCACGGTTTGAGCATGCTTCACTCCATGAAAAGCGAGGAGCAGTGACGAAGGAATCGGGCAGATGCCCGTGCTAGACGTGTGCAAGGATACCGGCGAACGTCGGGAGGTGAGGCCCGTTCGTCGATTAGCGCTAATGAAAAATAGGCAGCGAGGGTATTTCGGGCTCTAGTCCTAGCGCCTTGAAGGCAAGACGCTTAGGGACCAGTGGTGTTGCGCGGTGTTACTTTTTACCCAGGCTGATCTGCTTGGATGGGCCGAAAGTCTGGCCGCTGACGCCCTTGGCAATTTGCTGGATTTCGCCGCCGGACTTGAGGAAAGCAGCAATCTGGCTGTTGATCGATTCGCTGGTTTCAACGGCGGGAGCTGGCTTTGCTTTGCTGTTGGATGCTTTTACACGCATGGCGGCCACTAACCTGTAGAAAATTAACTTGGCCAGGCATCGTACAGGAAATACTTGACAATTGCTTGGTAAATATCCTCGAAGAATAAGTGCGGCGGCTGAAAACAGCCAAGTTTCATCTTTGAAATGAACCCCTAACTTACTGTTTTAATTCGAAACCCTGGTGCTGGCTGCGGTGGGTTGCCTGAGGAAAATCAGGCGGATTGATCGGACGAGCGGGGCGATGCCATCGCAAGGCCACGCCAGGCCTTGATTTTTCAGGCGCGCGCGCGTGACGAGCGCAACTCGGGTAGAATGCCGCCCACGCAATGAGGGTATTTGGAAATGGCTTTAGTCGGGCGCTACAACAGCTTGCAAGTGGTTAAACACACTAACTTTGGTTTGTACCTGGACGGTGCGCAAGATGGCGAAATCCTCTTGCCTAATCGGTATATCCCCAAAGATATTCCCAGTGAAGATGAAGACTGGCTAAACGTTTTCATTTATCTGGACAGCGATGACAAACTTATCGCCACGACCGAAAAGCCCAAAGTCCAAGTGGGCGAATTCGCCAGTTTGAAAGTGGTGGAAGTCAACAGCATCGGCGTGTTTCTCGACTGGGGCTTGCCCAAGGATCTGTTGCTGCCGTATTCGGAAGAAAAGCGTCAGATGACCGCTGGCGAATACTGCGTGGTGCACGTTTATCTCGACAAACACACCAAGCGCATCACGGCCACCGCACGCCTGGACCGCTACCTGGACAAGACGCCTGCCAATTACCAGGTGGGCCAGGAGGTCGACCTGCTGGTGGCCGAAGCCACCGACATGGGCTTCAAGGCGATCATCAACAACAAGCATTGGGGCCTGATCCACAAGAATGAAGTGTTCAAGTTCCTGCGCCCGGGCAAGGAAGAAAAAGGCTTTATCAAGGAGATCCGTGCGGATGGCAATATCAGCCTGAGCCTGCAACCGGTTGGCCAGGAAGCAGCCTCGAGCCTGAACTCGAAGATCCTTGCCAAGTTGCGTGAAAACAACGGCACCTTGCCGGTCAGCGACAAGAGCGACCCGGCGGTGATCAGCAACTTGTTCGGCGTGAGCAAGGGTAACTTCAAGAAAGCCATTGGTGCGCTGTATAAGCAGGGCCAGATTGTGATTCACGCGGATCGCATTGAACTAAGCTGAGTACGCTTTGCTCTTCTGTAGGCGCCCGTTGGCGCTTACAGAGGTGCATCAATGACCAAGAAAACATCTTTCGCCTACCTCGGCACGTTGCTGGCTTTCCTGGTCCTCGACGGCCTTTGGCTCGGCGTGCTCATGGGGCCAACCTACAAATCCCTGCTGGGCCCGCTGATGCTGGACCAGCCCCGCCTAATGCCGGCTCTGCTCTTCTACCTCCTCTATGTGGTCGGTTGCGTGGTATTCGTGGTTCTGCCCAGTGTCAGTTGGCAGCGCGCAGCGCGCAGGGGGGCATTGCTTGGGCTGGTCGCTTATGGCACCTACGACCTGAGTAACTGGGCCACGCTGCAGGGCTGGTCAGCCCAGTTAGCGATCATGGACATGGCCTGGGGCACCTTCCTGACTGCCGCGTGCTGCACGGTCGGTCAATGGTGTGCACATCGAGTGCACCGCTGATTGTGTACAGGATTTCGGTGCACCGTTGCTGAGCATCGTCCCATGTCTATACCCATATCAATCCCTTTGGAGCGCCGTGCCAGAGGGATTGCGTTCAATTGGCACGTATTCTGCTGACTCTCTCGTATACAAACTATGCCGCCTTCCGTATGCACACCGCGACGCATGTGCAGGCTGGTATTTCGAGGAGCCCAGCGATGACCGAACAATTGCCCAAAGGCTACAGCCCGCGCCTGTATAACCAGGACCTTGGGCCACTGCCGCAAAAGTGGAACTGGTACAACATCTTCGCCTTCTGGATGAGTGACGTGCACAGCGTCGGCGGTTATGTGTTTGCCGCCAGCCTGTTTGCCTTGGGGCTGGCCAGTTGGCAGGTGTTGATCGCCTTGCTCGCCGGTATCTGCATTGTGCAATTGATCGCTAATCTAGTGGCCAAGCCGAGCCAGCAAGCCGCAGTGCCTTACCCCGTCATTTGTCGGTTGGCGTTTGGGGTGTTCGGCGCGAATATTCCTGCGGTGATTCGCGGCTTGATCGCGGTGGCCTGGTACGGGATTCAGACGTATTTGGCGTCGAGTGCCTTGATCATCGTGGTGCTGCGTTTCTTCCCACAGATGGCCGTGTACGCAGAGCCGCATTTCGCTGGGCTTTCCTACCTTGGTTGGTTTGGTTTCCTCAGCCTGTGGCTGTTGCAAGCGGCGGTGTTCTGGGCGGGCATGGAGTCCATCCGCCGTTTTATCGATTGGGCGGGGCCGGTGGTGTATGCGGTGATGTTTGCCCTGGCCGGCTGGATCGTGTGGAAGGCCGGTTGGTCGAACATCAGCTTTACCTTGGCGGAGAAGTCGCTGTCGGGATGGCAGGCGTTTGGCCAAGTGATCGTGGCGACGGCGCTGGTGGTGTCGTATTTCTCTGGGCCGACCCTGAATTTCGGTGACTTCAGCCGCTACTGCCGCAGTATGAAAGACGTGCGACGCGGAAATTTCTGGGGGCTGCCGGTGAATTTCCTGGCGTTTTCCCTGGTCACCGTCGTGATCGTCTCGGGCACCTTGCCGGTGTTTGGTGAAATGCTCCACGACCCGATCGCCACGGTTTCGCGCATCGATAACAACGTGGCGGTATTGCTCGGCGCCTTTGCGTTTGTCACTGCGACCATTGGCATCAATATCGTCGCCAACTTCGTCTCCCCGGCGTTTGACTTCGCCAACGTCGCCCCCAGCAAAATCAGCTGGCGCGCAGGCGGGATGATCGCTGCCGTGGCATCGATCTTCATTACACCTTGGAACCTGTTCAATAACCCGCTGATGATCCACTACACCCTGGATATCCTCGCGGCCTTTATCGGACCGCTGTTCGGGATCCTGTTGGTGGATTTCTACCTGATCAAAAAGCAGAAGATCGATGTGGATGCGCTGTTTGATGACAGCCCCAGCGGGCGCTATTACTTCGACGGTGGCGTGAACTGGACAGCGGTCAAGGCGTTGGTGCCCGCGACGCTGTCGGGCGTTGCGATCACCTTCACCCCAGCGTTGCAGGGCATGGCCAACTTCGCCTGGTTTACCGGATGCTTCCTGGGTGGGCTGTTTTTCCTGGTGCTGGCACGGCGTGAACAGGTGCGCGCACCTGCGCCTTTGGTTGCCGGCTGACCAACACCGAACCCGCCACCAGCAAGCCTGCACCGGCGACTACCAGCGCCGGTTGCAGGCCGCCGCTCAGGTGGCTGCTCACCGATGCCAACAAAGGGCCGCTCAATTGGCCGATGGCAAAGCTTGCGGTCAGCAGCCCGGTGCTGCGCTGGTAGCCGTGGGGCGCGACGTCCCGCAAACGTGCCATCACGAGTTGCATGCACGCCAGGAACGGCCCGCCGCACAGCAACACCCCCAATGCCAGGCCCCAGCCATTGCCCAGCAAGCAGGCAAATACGCCGGCCGCTTGCAGCCATAGGGTGGTCATCAGCCAGCGGCGAGTCGTGTGCGGATCTTTGCGGCGCAGGGTCGCCACGCCGACCCCCATCGCGGCTGCCAGGCCAAAGCACGGCCAGAACAGATCGGCCTGCCAGGCGCCCTTGAACTGCGCACTGGCCATCTGCGACAGGAACGTCGCCGGGATGATGTAGCCAAGGCCGAACAACACATAGATCCAGCACAAATGCGCAATGCTGCCGTTGCTGCCCGCGTCCGCAGGGCTGGCAACCGAGGCACTGGCGGCAGAAGGCTTGGGCAGGAACGGTAGAATCGCCAACAACATCACCAGCGCCACTGTGCCGTACACCCACCACAAGGTTGCCGAGCTTTGCCCCAGCAAGTTGGAGCCCAACGCCAGCAACCCGGTCAGCAGGATCCCCAGTCCGGGCCCGGCGAATACCAATGCGCCCAGGCGCGGACGCCCGGCGGCAATCGCCAGCGGCTGGCTCAGGCTGGTGATCATCACCAATGCCCAGGCACTCGCGACACCGGTACCAAAGCGCAGCAACAGATGCGGCCAGAAGCCATGAGCCCAGTACGACGCCAGGGTCAGCAGCACACACAGCCACAACCCGCCGTACAAGCGCCCACGCACATGCTGATGGCTGCGCGCAAAGATCGAATCCACCGCCCCGACAAAGTAGCCCAGGTAGTTGGCGGCGGCGATCAGGCCAGCGCCGGTCAGGTCGATCTGCCCCTCGCTGAGCAGGTGCGGCATTTGTGGGGTGAGGGCGAAGCGGCCGATGCCCATCGCCATCATCAAGGCGACACCACTGGCAAGTAAGCGAATCAAGGGGGACATGGTCAGGTTTCCTGCGGATAAGCGAATACCCTCAGGCTAAAGCGCATTGACTTTCTGTAAAATTGAATAATAGTGAGCAACTTGTTCAGTTTTGGAGAAATGTATGGAATTCAGTCAATTGCGCATTTTCCAGGCGGTGGCGGAAGAGGGCTCCATTACCCGTGCCGCCGAGCGCCTGCATCGCGTGCCGTCAAACCTGTCGACCCGGCTCAAGCAGATGGAGGAACAGCTCGGTGTGGAGCTGTTCGTGCGCGAGCGCCAACGCCTGCAGCTTTCTCCGGCGGGCAAAGTGTTGCTGGACTACAGCGCCCGTCTGCTGGCCCTGCACGACGAAGCCCACAGCGCCGTGCAGGGTGGGCAACCGGCTGGCGACTTTGTATTAGGCAGCATGTACAGCACGGGCGCCGTTCATTTACCGAAGCTGCTGGCGCGTTACCACAAGGCTTACCCGACGGTGAACCTACAGGTGCAATCGGCGCCGAGCGGCGAGCTGCTCGAAGGCTTGATTACCGGTCGCCTCGATGCTGCCTTTGTGGACGGTCCTATCACCATCGCGTCCCTGGACGGTGTTCCCCTGTGTGAGGAGCGTCTGGTGCTGATCTGCGAGGCCGATCACCCGCCGGTACGCGGGCCGCAAGATGTGGCGGGCCGGTCGGTGTTCACCTTCCGCCGCAGTTGCGCCTACCGCGCGCGGCTGGAAACCTGGTTTTCCCACGAGCACGTGGCCATGGGGCGGGCGATTGAGATCGAGTCCTACCAAGGCATGCTCGCCTGTGTGATCGCCGGGTCCGGGGTGGCGTTGATGTCCGAGTCCATGCTCAACAGCCTGCCAGGCAAGGACAGTGTGTCCGTTCATCCGTTGACAGGGCCTTTTGCCACTGCGACCACCTGGCTGATGTGGCGAAAGGGTATGCTCGGCGCTAACCTCAACGCATGGATCGACCTGCAGCAAGCTGACAGGGCCGAGGCGCTGCACGACGCACGCGCGATTGCTTGAGCGATCCGTCAGGATTTGGATCAATTCAGTAATAGTTCGTTGTGTTTTCGTTCAAGCAATACGTAGGACTTAGGGCTACTATCAGTGTAGGAAAAGGCGAAAGAACTTGCGCCTACCAGCATTACCCTCAAAGGGGGCAACCATGAAAGAGAAAATTCAAAACTGGCTCCATGATCTGGGTGTTGCACTTGGCTTGATCGAGCCGCCGTTGCAACCCGTGCCGATTCGCACCGATGATGAGCAGCGTCGCCCACGTCGCAGGTAAGCCCTGAAGCGCTCACGCGGCCGAACCGTGCGGGCGCTGTACTATCGGGCGCATTTCTGGCTTTCACTCCTAAGAGCCCGAACGCTGCCGACCCAGTGACGTTGCGCTGGATGAGCGGCAGATAGCGTCCTTTTTCAAACGCGCCGCGCTTATTGATGGTCGCACGCTGCACGATGAGTTTGACTGGGCCCCTTGTTACCTTGAAGGCACGCTGAAATATCAGCAAAAGGCCTGCGTCTGGCGGGTGAGGGCGGGGGCTACCGGGGAAATTGAGTGCCCGGCGACCGAGCAGTATTTTGGCTGCAAGGATTGCGGTGATTTGTTTGAAGGCGCGGCGCAATGGCGACGAATAAAAAACGGGTGCGACATCCGACGTCGCCCCCGCTGAAGAAACCGCTTTAACGTTTGTTGTTGATCAAACCGCGCGGGTCGCCACACCCTCTGGCCGGCGTGACAACACGCTCACCAGCACAAAACTCACCAGCCCAATGGCCAGGCTGTAGTAGATCGGCGTGTTCGCGTCCAACCCATCCTTGAGCATAAACACCAGCGCGGTCACGAATCCCAGGGTCATGGAGGTGATCGCCCCCGCCGTGGTCGCGCGTTTCCAGAAGATCGCGCCAATCAGTGGGATCAACATACCGCCCACCAGCAGGTTGTAGGCCAGCGTCAGTGCGCTGATCACATCGCTCACCACCAGCGCAATCCCCAGCACGGCGATGCCGGTCAGCATCGTAAACAGGCGGTTGACGGCCAGGCTCGACTGTTTGCCGCCACGCAAACGCGGCAACAGGTCTTCAGTCAGCACGGTGGAGGCGGCGAGCAGGCCGGCACTGGCGGTGGACATCATCGCTGCGAGGGCGGCGGCAATCACCAGGCCACGAATGCCGTCTGGCAGCGAGGCTTTCACGATAGCGGCAAACGCGTTGTTGACGTTATCCAGGTCTGGGATCAGCACGTGTGCCGCCATACCGATCAACGCACAGGCCAGGCCGTAGAGGATGCAGTAGAAACCGGCGAAAGTGCCTGCGTACTTGGCGACCTTTTCGTCACGGGCGGTGAACACGCGCTGCCAGATATCCTGGCCGATCAGGATGCCGAAGAAGTAGATCATGAAGTAGGTGATGATCGTGTCCCAGCCGATCGCGGTGAAGCTGAAGCTCGACGCGGGCAGCTTGGCCACCAGCTCATCCCAGCCGCCGACGCGGTACAGGCAGATCGGCAGCAGGATAAACATCAGGCCGACGGTCTTGATCACGAACTGCACGATATCGGTGAGGGTCAGCGACCACATGCCGCCAATGGTCGAGTACACCACCACCACGCCACCGCCGAGTAGCACCGAGATCCAGAACGGCAGGCCGAACAGCACTTGCAGCACGGTGCCGATGGCCAGGATCGAGGTCACGCCGATCATCAACGCGTAGGCCAGCATGATCACCGCACTGGCCTGGCGGGCCATGGGGTTGTAGCGTTTTTCGAGGACCTGGGTCACGGTGAAGATCTTCAGCTTCAACAGCGGCTTGGCCAGGAACAGATTGAGCGCAATGATGCCCATGCCCAGCGCGGCACACAGCCAGAAGCCGGAGATGCCATGCACATAGCCCAGGCGCACGGTGCCGACGGTAGAGGCACCGCCCAATACCGTGGCGGCCATGGTGCCCATGTAGAGCGACGGGCCCAGGTTGCGTCCGGCCACCAAGTAGTCTTCGTGGGTCTTGGCGCGGCGCATGCCGTAATAGCCGAGCACGAGCATGCCGGCGGCGTAGATGAGTACGACGAATAAATCCAAAGCCATGACGGCGGTTCTCCAATTATTTTTTATTGTGGTGAGCGTGCTTGCTGTGGTGAAGGCGCTTTTTGTGGCGAGGGAGCTTGCTCCCGCTGGGCTGCGAAGCGGCCCCAAAAAAGCCGGCTCCAGCTTCGCGGTCGAACGGGAGCAAGCTCCCTCGCCACAACGGTCGGCCCGTAGACAGCCGCCGGTTCCGGAAACACCCGCAGCAAGGTCAGGTACACCACCGACGCCAACCCCAGCGTCACCGGCAAGCTGATATCAATGCCATCGGCCAAATTGCCCAGCGGTCCCACAAACTGCCCCGGCAAATTGACGAAACACAGGCCCACCAATGCACTCGGAATCCACGCCCCCAACCCGCGCCAGTTCCAGCCATGGCTGAACCAGTAGCGCCCGCCGGTCTCACCGCGGGTAAACACCTGCAGGTCATCCGGGCAGTAGAAGCCGCGACGCACGATCAGGCCGATGATCATCATCACCATCCACGGCGTGGTGCAGGTGATGATCAGTACCGCGAACGTCGACACGCTTTGCACCAGGTTGGCGGCGAAACGTCCGATAAAGATGAAGGCAATCGACATCACCCCGATCAGCAGCGTGGCTTTCACCCGTGACAACAGGCGCGGGAACACGCTGGACATGTCCAGCCCGGTGCCATACAGCGACGTGGTGCCGGTGGACATGCCGCCGATCACCGCGATCAGGCACACCGGCAGGAAGAACCAGGTCGGCGCTACCGCCAGCAACCCGCCGACATAGTTATTCGCCGCGATGTAGTCTGGCGCCTTGATCGCGACGATGGTCGCGGTGGCCAGGCCAAACAGGAAAGGGATTAACGTCGCGATTTGCGCCAGCACCACTGCCAGCATGATGCGCATTTTCGGCGTCTCACGCGGGATGTAGCGCGACCAGTCACCCAGGAACGCACCGAAGGAAATCGGGTTGCTCATGGCCACCAGCGCGGCGCCGATGAAGGCGGCCCAGAAGCCCGTCTGGCCCATGGCTACAGTGCCCGCGAAGTGGCTGTCGAACGCCGGCGCGAAGGCAAAGATGCCCAACAGGAACAACAGGCTCGCCGCCCACACCGCAATGCGGTTGACCCAGAGCATGAAGCGAAAGCCGTAGATGCACACCGTCAGTACGAGAATGGCGAACACGCCGTAGGCCAGGCCCAGGGTCAAGTCGGTTTCCGGCAGGCCGATCAGACGTTTCGCACCCCCCACCAACGCATCGCCCGAACTCCACACCGACAGTGAGAAGAAGGCAATCGCCGTCAGCAGTGAGAGAAACGAGCCGACAATCCGCCCGTGCACACCAAAGTGCGCACCGGAAGACACCGCGTTGTTGGTGCCGTTGATCGGCCCGAACAGGCCCATGGGCGCCAGGATCAGCGCACCCACCAGCACGCCCAGCACAATCGCCCAGACGCCGGCCTGGAACGACAAGCCGAACAACACCGGGAAGGAGCCCAGCACGGCGGTGGCAAAGGTGTTGGCACCGCCGAAGATCAGTCGGAACAGATCCTTGGGGCCGGCGGTACGTTCGTGGTCCGGGATCTGCTCGACCCCGTTGGTTTCTATCTTTCGAATACTTTTATCGTTGTTTTTATTATTCATGATCAGCTCCGATCACATTGGCTAAGGGGGCGGCAGCCCTTCCGGCATAGCGGACAAATGTTCGTGACAGGCCAGCCACAGGCCTTGTTTTTGTTGTGTGCCAGACCCTTGCCGTGTGAAGACAATGGTCTCGCGTTCCTGGCTAAAAAATTGCTCCCCGTTCATGCGCAGCTCGGTGGCTACGTCATGCATGAAAATCGCCACGTCACCCTGCAGGCTGACCACGGCGTTGCTTGAGGCGCAGGACAGCACCTCGAACCCCTCGTCCCGGCGCCAGCTGTCCCACAACGCCTGGTAGGCATCGCGACTCAGCAGTGGCTGGGGGAGGGTGTAGAACACAAAGCTCGCATCGGCGGTGAACGCGCCGAAGTAGGCGGCGCGGTCATTGCGCGCAAAGGCCGCGACCAGGTCGGCGGCGGCTTGCAGCACTTCGTGGGTGCTCATCAGCGATGGGCCACGCCAGGCAGTACGCAGAGCATTTCGTACAGCAGGTTGGCGCCCAGCAGCGAAGTGTTGCCGGTGGTGTCGTAGGGCGGCGAAACTTCGACCAGGTCGCAACCAATCAGGTCGAGGCCCTGGCAGCCGCGGATGATCTCAATCGCTTGGATGGTGGTAAGCCCGCCGATTTCCGGCGTACCGGTGCCCGGCGCCCAAGCCGGGTCGATGCCATCGATATCAAAGCTCAGGTACACCGGGCCGCCGCCGACTTTCTCACGCACTTCGGCCATCAACGGCGTGAGGGAGTGGTGCCAGCATTCTTCGGCCTGGACCACACGGAAGCCCTGCTTGCGGCTCCAGTTGAAGTCTTCGGCGGTGTAGCCCTGGGCGCGCAGGCCGATCTGCACCACACGGTCGCAGTCCAGCAAGCCCTCTTCAACCGCGCGGCGGAAGGTGGTGCCGTGGGCGATTTTCTCGCCGAACATATGGTCGTTCACATCGGCGTGGGCATCGATGTGCACCAGCCCGACCTTGCCGTGTTTCTTGTGGATCGCCCGCAGGATCGGCAGGGTGATGGTGTGGTCGCCGCCCAATGTCATCGGGACTACGTTGTGCTCGAGGATCTCGTCGTAGGCCTCTTCGATGATGCGCACGGCGTCCAGCAGGTTGAAAGTGTTGATCGCCACGTCACCAATGTCCGCGACCGACAGCGAGTCGAACGGTGCGGCACCGGTGGCCATGTTGTAGGGGCGGATCATGACGGATTCGGCGCGGATTTCACGCGGCCCGAATCGGGTACCGGCGCGCAGCGAGGTGCCGATGTCCAGCGGCACGCCGATAAAGGCGGCATCCAGGCCCTTGGCCGTTTGCAGGTGGGGAAGACGCATCATGGTGGCGATGCCGGCAAAGCGCGGCATTTCGTTGCCGCCCAGTGGTTGGTGGAAAATCTTGTCCACGGGAGTGCCTCATCGTTGTTTTGTTTATTAGGGGCCGATTCTGCGAAATACACCGATACGAAAGAATCGGCAGGGGCAAATACTTAGTTCAGATTTTTCTAAACTAATACCAGCGGTTAAACTACGACAGCCGGACTGTAGTGAGCGGGCTTGCCCCGCGCTGGGGGGCGAAGCCGCCCCAATGAGGACGCCGCAGTGTTTCAGACAGACCGAGGTGCCTGGGTTTAGGGCGGCTTCGCCCCCCAGCGCGGGACAAGCCCGCTCACTACAAGTAGCCCGATCATCTTGGAGACCCCATGGCCAACGCCTTGCCCGACCTGAAACTCCTGCGGATCTTCGTCAGCGTCGTGCGGCACCAGGGATTCGCCAATGCCCAGCACGAACTCAACCTGTCCACGTCGGCCATCAGCACTTACATGAGCCAACTGGAATCGGCGTTGGGCCTGGTGCTGTGCCATCGCGGCCGGGGCGGTTTCAGCCTGACCAGCAAAGGCGAGCTGTTCCATCAGGAAACCCTGCGGTTACTGGGCGAACTGGAAGGTTTCGAGCAATACGCCGCAGCCTTGAAAGGCGAGTTGCGCGGCACCCTCAAGCTCGGGGTGCTCGACTCTACCGTCAGCGATAAGGCGCTGCCGTTCGCCGAAGTCATCGGCGCCTACAGCCAGGAGCACCCGGCGGTGCACCTGCATTTGTCGGTGATGAGCCCCTACGAACTGCAACTCGGCGTGCAGGACAATCGCCTCGACCTGGCCATCGGCGCTTTCTCCAACCGCATGAGCGGGCTGATCTACATGCCGCTGTACCGCGAGCAGCACTGGTTGTATTGCAGCACCCGGCACCCGCTGTTCAACGAGCGCCGCATCCCGGAGCAAGTGATCACCCAGCAACGCATGGTCGGTCGCGGCTACTGGAGCCAGGCCGAACTGGCGCGCCATGGTTTCAAACACAGCGCGGCGACCGTGGAAAGTATGGAGGCTCAGTTGATCCTGGTGCTGTCCGGCGCCTATATCGGCTACCTGCCTGAGCACTACGCCCAGGCCTGGGCCGACAAGGGGGATTTGCGCGTATTGCTGCCGGCCACCTTCGGTTACCAGGCGCCGTTTTCGATGATCATGCGCCGCGGGCGCAGCCGTGAACCGTTGATCCAGACCTTCCGCGATCTGCTCAAAGCCCAGCTCAACCAGGCCTGATAATCCATGTCCAGACCCCAATGCCCGCGCTGCCTGCGACCCGCCACCCATTGCCTGTGCGCGTTGATCCCCAGCCTCGACAGCCGCACCCGCGTGTTGCTGTTGCAGCACCCGAGCGAGGTCAACCATGCGCTCAATACCGCGCGGTTGGCGGCGTTGGGCTTGAACAATGTGCAGTTGATAGTGGGTGAGGTCTTTGATGATCTGCCGGCTCTATTGAACCCGCCTGGTTATCAGGCGCGGCTGTTGTTTCCGGCTGACGACGCCCAGCCGCTGCAAGCCTATGTGCCTGGGGATCAACCGCTGTTGCTGGTGGTTCCCGACGGCACCTGGCGCAAGTCGCGCAAATTGCTGCACCTCAATCCGTTGCTGGCAGCGCTGCCACGGGTGACGCTGGCCGAGGGCGCTGTGTCGCGTTATCGGCTGCGCAAAGCGCCTGGGCCGGGAGCCCTGTCAACGGTTGAGGCCATTGTGCAGGCGTTGCAGGTGCTGGAGGCACCGGCATCGTTCGAGCTGCTGCTCAAACCCTTTGAGGCGCTGATCGACGGGCAGATTGCGGCGATGGGGGAGGAGGTTTTTCAGAAAAACCATGGCGATCGACATTTGGGCTAGGCGGGTTGTCGAGGTGCGGCCATCGGGGGGCAAGCCCCCTCTCACAGTTGACCGAATTCCAGCATGAGAATGCGCGCGAATGTGGGAGGGGGCTTGCTCCCGATAGCGTCTGCCCAGCCACCACCTCGCTCGCTTATTCCTATAAGCCATAAGCACCGCACTTTGCGTGATATGGCCCGCCGGCCTTTCCCGGTATGATGTTCGCCCCCGCAGTCTGGATTGCGAATACGCCATGACCTTGCAGTACCCTACAATCGCCGATTGCGTCGGCAACACCCCCCTGGTCCGCTTGCAACGCATGGCGGGTGAAACCAGCAATACCCTGTTGCTCAAGCTTGAAGGGAACAACCCGGCCGGTTCGGTAAAAGACCGCCCGGCGCTGTCGATGATCACCCGCGCCGAGTTGCGCGGGCAGATCAAGCCCGGCGACACCCTGATCGAAGCCACCTCCGGTAACACCGGGATCGCGCTGGCCATGGCCGCGGCGATCAAGGGTTATAAGATGGTGCTGATCATGCCCGACAACGGCAGCGCCGAGCGCAAGGCGGCGATGACCGCCTATGGCGCCGAGCTGGTGCTGGTGACCCAGGAAGAGGGCATGGAAGGTGCCCGCGACCTCGCCGAGCGCATGGCCGCCGAAGGCCGTGGCCAGGTGCTGGATCAGTTCGCCAACGGTGACAACCCCGAGGCGCACTACACCACCACCGGTCCGGAAATCTGGCGCCAGACCCAGGGCACCATCACCCATTTCGTCAGTTCCATGGGTACCACCGGTACCATCATGGGCAACTCGCGCTACCTCAAGGAGCAGAACCCGGCGATCCAGATCGTGGGGCTGCAACCCATGGAAGGCGCGGCCATCCCGGGCATCCGCCGCTGGCCCGAAGAGTATCTGCCGAAGATCTACAACGCGACCCGCGTGGACCGCATCATCGACATGGCCCAGCGTGAAGCCGAAGACACCACGCGCCGCCTGGCCCGTGAAGAAGGCATCTTCTGCGGTGTGTCCTCCGGTGGTGCCGTGGCCGGCATGTTGCGCTTGTCTAAAGAGGTGGAAAACGCGGTGATCGTCGCGATCATCTGTGACCGAGGCGACCGTTACTTGTCGACCGGCATTTTCGACGAACCCAACTGATGGCCAAGCACGAGAGAGGCCTGCGCTTCCAGCCGACGGGCGGCAGCCGGGCCCCGCAGATTCCGGTAGGCAAGAAACAACGCTTGACCATCGAGCGCCTGGCCAATGACGGCCGCGGCATCGTGTTCTTTGAAGGCCGCACCTGGTTTGTGAACGGCGCGCTGGCCGGCGAAGACGTGGAAGCGCGGGTGCTGGGCACCCACGGCAAAATCGTCGAGGCGCGCACCGAACGGGTGTTCAAAGCCAGCGAACTGCGGCGTCCGGCGCCGTGTGCGCACTTCGGCCGGTGCGGCGGTTGCAGCGTGCAGCACTTGCCCCACGCCGAACAACTTGCCCTGAAACAGCGCATGCTCGCCGAGCAACTGTCCCGTGTGGCCGGTGTCGAACCGCAAGAGTGGGCCGCACCCTTGAGTGGGCCGGAATTCGGCTACCGTCGCCGCGCCCGTGTGGCCGTGCGTTGGGACGCCAAGGCGAAACATCTGGATGTCGGTTTCCGCGCCGTGGCCAGCCAGGACATCGTCGCCATTGACGATTGCCCGGTACTGGTACAGGCCTTGCAACCGATCATGCAACGTCTGCCCAACATGCTCCGCCGCCTTAGCAAACCTCAGGCGCTGGGGCATGTCGAAGTGTTCAGTGGGACGTCCATCGCCGTGTTGCTGCGGCATATGGCGCCGCTGTCCGAAGCGGACCTGCACATTTTGAAAGAATTCTGCACCTTCCATGACGCCCAGCTGTGGCTGTATGGCGAGGGTCAGCCGGAACCGGTCGACGCCGATGCGGTTCTGGGGTTCCGATTGGAACAGTGGGATCTGGAACTGGCTTACCGGCCTGGAGACTTCGTCCAAGTCAACGCCGGGGTCAACGCGGCGATGGTCGCCCAGGCCCTGGAATGGCTGGCGCCCCAACCCGATGAGCGGGTGTTGGACCTGTTTTGCGGCCTGGGCAATTTCGCCCTGCCGCTTGCTCGCCAAGTGCGGGAAGTGGTGGCGGTGGAAGGCGTACAGACCATGGTGGACCGGGCGGCCGTCAACGCCGTCAGCAACAATTTGCATAATGCGCAGTTTTTTCAGGCCGATTTGTCTCAGCCTTTGACCGACGCGGAATGGGCCAAACAGGGCTTTTCTGCGGTACTCTTGGACCCACCTCGTGACGGTGCCCTGGAGGTTGTGCGCAAGCTCGCGACCCTCAAGGCCAAGCGTCTGGTGTATGTGTCCTGCAACCCGGCCACGCTGGCGCGGGACACGGTTGAGTTGGTCAAGCAAGGCTACCGGCTAAAACGTGCCGGGATCCTCGACATGTTTCCGCAAACCGCGCATGTCGAGGCCATGGCGTTATTTGAAGCGGGCTAGGATGCCCGTTTAATCCGACTGGCCTGCATTCTCCAAGGCCGCGACCTGCCAGGGAGTGTGTGTAAGCTTTATCAAGGTAAAGCAGGTCAGCGATGATTTTTGACGCATCCAAGGTGCGTCGTAGGGAAGGTAAGCAAGATGGTACAGGTGAGAGCACACCAGCCGATCAACACCGACGGCAGTATCAATCTCGAGGCATGGCTGGATCATGCCGTCAGTGTCGACCCGGCACTGGACCGTGAAGCCTTGAAAGCAGCCTGCGAGTTCGCTCGTGAGTCTGAGCAGCAAGACAATGCGGCCAAGAACCTGTGGGCCGAAGGCACTTCAAGTTTTCGCACCGGCTTGGAGATCGCCGAGATCCTCGCCGATCTTAAACTGGACCAGGACTCGCTGATCGCCGCCGTACTTTATCGCGGCGTACGCGAAGGGCACATCGCGTTGCCCATCGTCAGCCAGCGTTTCGGCACCGTGGTGGCCAAGCTGATCGACGGCGTGCTGCGCATGGCCGCGATCAGCGCCAGCCTCAGCCCGCGTCAATCCATGGTGCTGGGCACCCAGGGCCAGGTCGAGAACCTGCGCAAGATGCTGGTGGCGATGGTCGACGACGTTCGTGTCGCCCTGATCAAGCTGGCCGAACGCACCTGCGCCATCCGGGCGGTGAAGACGGCCGACGACGAAAAGCGCAACCGCGTTGCCCGCGAAGTCTTCGACATCTATGCACCCCTGGCGCACCGCCTGGGTATCGGCCATATCAAATGGGAGTTGGAGGACCTGTCCTTCCGCTACCTCGAACCCGATCAATACAAACAGATTGCCACCTTGCTGCACGAGCGGCGGCTCGACCGTGAGCGCTTTATCGCCGACGTGATGAACCAGTTGCGCTCCGAGTTGCAGGCCACCGGCGTCGAGGCCGACATCAGCGGTCGCGCCAAACACATCTATTCCATCTGGCGCAAAATGCAGCGCAAGGGCCTGGCCTTCAGCCAGATCTACGACGTGCGTGCCGTGCGTGTGCTGGTGCCGGAAATGCGTGACTGCTACACCGCGCTCGGTATCGTCCATACCCTGTGGCGGCACATTCCCAAGGAGTTTGACGACTACATCGCCAACCCCAAGGAAAACGGCTATCGCTCCTTGCACACGGCGGTGATCGGCCCCGAGGGCAAGGTGCTGGAAGTGCAGATCCGCACGCACGCCATGCACGAAGAGGCCGAGCTGGGTGTCTGTGCGCACTGGCGCTACAAGGGCACCGACGTCAAGGCCGGGTCCAACCAGTACGAAGAGAAAATCTCCTGGCTGCGCCAAGTGCTGGAATGGCACGAAGAACTCGGCGACATCGGCGGCCTGGCCGAACAGTTGCGTGTGGATATCGAACCGGACCGGGTCTATATCTTCACGCCCGACGGACACGCCATCGACCTGCCCAAGGGCGCCACGCCGCTGGATTTTGCCTACCGCGTACACACCGAAATCGGTCACAACTGCCGGGGCGCCAAGATCAACGGGCGCATCGTGCCGCTCAACTACAGCCTGCAGACCGGTGAGCAGGTCGAGATCATCACCAGCAAGCACGGCACGCCGAGCCGTGACTGGCTGAACCCCAACCTCGGCTACATCACCACGTCGCGGGCGCGGGCGAAGATCGTCCATTGGTTCAAGTTGCAGGCGCGTGACCAGAACGTCGCGGCGGGTAAAACCTTGCTTGAACGCGAACTGGCACGCCTGGGCCTGCCTCAGGTGGACTTCGACAAGTTGGCCGAAAAAGCCAACATGAAGATCGCCGAAGACATGTTTGCCGCGCTGGGTGCCGGCGACTTGCGCCTGGCGCAACTGGTCAACCTGGCCCAGCAGTTGGTCGAGCCGGAGCGCGGCAGCGAACAGCTGGAGCTGATCCCACGCAAGGCCACCGGCTACAAGCCCGGCAAGCGCGGCGATATCCAGATCCAGGGCGTGGGCAACCTGATGACGCAAATAGCCGGCTGCTGCCAGCCGTTGCCGGGCGATGCCATCGTCGGTTACATCACCCAGGGCCGTGGCGTGAGTATTCACCGCCAGGACTGCGCCTCGGTGCTGCAACTGGGCGGGCGTGAGCCGGAGCGGATCATCCAGGTCAGCTGGGGGCCGGTACCGGTGCTCACCTACCCGGTGGACATCATCATCCGCGCCTACGACCGTTCCGGCTTGCTGCGTGACGTGTCGCAAGTGCTGCTCAACGAGCGCATCAACGTGCTGGCGGTCAACACCCGCTCGAATAAAGAGGACAACACCGCGTTGATGTCCCTGACCATCGAGATTCCGGGGTTGGACGCATTGGGTCGGTTGCTGGGGCGGATTTCCCAGTTGCCGAACATCATTGAAACCCGGCGCAACCGCACCCCTTGATGCGGTCATAAATGTGGGAGAGGGCTTGCCCCCTCCCACATTTGATCTTCAGCGGAAAAAGACCGATGTATTCACTCGAAGACCTGCTGCACCTGATGAACCGCCTGCGCGACCCGCAATACGGGTGCCCATGGGACATCAAGCAAACCTACGCGACTATCGTCCCGCACACGTTGGAAGAAGCCTATGAAGTCGCCGACGCCATCGAGCGCGGTGACTTCGATCACCTGCAAGGCGAGCTGGGCGACCTGTTGTTCCAGGTGGTGTATTACAGCCAGCTGGCACGGGAGGAAGGGCGCTTCGAATTTGCCGGAGTGGTCGACAGCATTACGCGCAAGCTCATCCGTCGCCATCCCCATGTGTTCCCCACCGGCGATCTGTATGCGCCGCTGGATATCCCGCACCTGAGCGAAGAGCAGGTCAAGGCACGTTGGGAGCAGATCAAGGCCGAGGAGCGCGCGGAAAAGTCCGACGCACCGGAGCAACTATCCCTGCTGGACGATGTGCCTACCGCGTTGCCGTCCTTGTCCCGTGCCGCCAAATTGCAAAAGCGCGCCAGCCAGGTCGGTTTCGACTGGCCGTCTGCCTTGCCGGTGGTGGATAACGTGCGCGAAGAGTTGGATGAAGTGCTCGAGGCCATGGCCGATAACGATCCGTCGGCCATTGCCGATGAGGTTGGTGACCTGCTGTTTGCCGCGGTCAACCTGGCCCGTCACCTCAAGGTCGACCCGGAAACCGCGCTGCGTGGGGCCAATGCCAAGTTCGAACGACGTTTCCGATTTATCGAACAGGCATTGCGCGACACGCACCAACCCATAGAAGATTGCACCCTCGAAACGTTGGATGCCCTCTGGGGCGAAGCCAAACGTCAGGAAAAGAACGTGTCCAGCTGCGGTTGAGCAGTTGCCTAAGTGAGTAAGCACCATGAGCCTTTCCCTTCGCGACCAGTTGCTCAAAGCAGGTCTGGTCAACCAAAAGCAGGCCAAGCAGGTCGGCAAAGAGAAACAGAAACAGCAACGCCTGGTTCACAAAGGCCAGGCCGAGGTCGATGACACCCAGGCCCGCCTGGCAGCCGAGGCACATGCCGAGAAGGTCAAGCGCGATCAGGAACTGAACCGCCAGCAGCAGGAAAAAGCCGAGGCCAAGGCCCGTACGGCGCAGGTCAAGCAACTGATCGAGACCTCGCGCCTGCCCAAGCTGACCACCGAGGACTACTACAACTTCGTGGATGACAAGAAGGTCAAGCGCCTGTCGGTCAACACACTGATGCGCAACAAGCTGAGCAACGGCTCCCTGGCGATCGTGCATCACGGTGGCAGCTATGAGGTGATCCCGCGCGAAGCGGCGCTGAAGATCCAGGAGCGCGCACCGGAGCGTATCGTGCAGCTCAACATCCTCACCGAAAGCCAGGTGCCGGACGAGGATGATCCGTACGCCGCCTACCAGATCCCGGATGATCTGATGTGGTGAGGCGCTAGCAACCCATTGTGCTGAGCGGGCTTGCCCTGTGGTGAGCAGGCTTGCCCTGCGTTGGGCTGCGAAGCGGCCCCGAAAACGCAAACGCCGCATTCTCCCTGAAAGAATGCGGCGTTTTTAGTGGGGCGGCTTCGCCACCCAGCGCGGGGCAAGCCCGCTCACTACACGGTAGCTTCAGGAGCTTTGTGCCTGGCGTTTCATCTCAAGCGATTCAAGCTCGTTTTTATAATTATGAGCGTCGCTCTCATTGTGAAACATGCCGACCAGCAGGTCTTGCTGGTGTACATCCCAGATGTGAATCCCATGGCCCAATGCTTCGTGGGACATATGTTCGTCGTCGCGTTCAGTTACTTTTACAGTCATCTGCTTGCTCCAATCTCTGGTGGATCTGCGGCAAGTCGTCGCAGGCCTTTGTTATATGATTTGTTAGCTTGCTAAGTAAACCGACTTTTCGCGCAACAATTCATTGCAGCAAATGCAACAGTCCTGCAGGCCGCGTAAACCGCGACATTGCGCCGCAGGGTGCTGAGTTTTATGACAAAAGTTTCATGTTCACGTCAGGGGCAGCTCAATCGACAGACGAAAAAAAGCCCCGCATCTGCGAGGCTCTTTATTCCATCTACCGATCAGCTACCTTTGACAGCCTTACCGTCAACGGTGCCATCCTGCAGCATGATGTTGTATTCCTTGCCGTCGGTTTCCACCTGGCGCAGGGCAACCAGGATGCCGCCCTGGTCCTTGGCAAACCACATCTGGGTGATGCGCTTGCTTTGTGTCGGGTCACGCACGCGCTCGACCTTGATGGCGTCAATGGAGCCGACCTTGGTCTGGACCTTTTCCGGGCCGATCACGCGGAAGTCGTAGGTGTCGACGTCGGTGCCTTCGACCACGTTGTAGCTCATGCTCTTCTTGCCGGCAGCCACATCGCGCTGCAGGGCCAACTGGTAGGTCGACTTGTCGAGCATGCCGCTTTGCAGGGCGACGTTGACCGGGTCTTTGTTTTCAAAACCGGTGACTTTCTTGGCGGTCTGGTCGAAGTCCAGGTTGATCTTCTTCGCCTTGCCCAGACCACCGCGTTCGAAGGTGTAGCTCTTCGGTTGCAGGGTGTCCTTGTCAAACTGGATCACGCTGGTTTCGGTCAGGCTGGCGATCATCATGGACGCCTTGAAGTTCAAGGTCCAAGTGCCATCGCCATTCTTGGCCAGGCTGCGTTCGGCCGAACCACTCATGGGCAACTGTTTCCAGTCGGCGGTGTAGCTGACGGAGAAAGGGTGTAGGTCTGCTGCTTGCACGGCAGGCAAGGCGAACAGCGCAAAAGCGAAGAGCAGGGCGCGACGCATAAAATCTCCTAGGTTCGAATCAAGTGGCCGCTGGCCGCAAGTAACTGACCGTCCAATAATGCACCCTGGTCACCGAGAATCAACCGTCTCTCGGCAAACCAGCGAACGGCCAGCGGGTAAATCCTGTGTTCCTGGGTGTGAACCCGTTGCGCAAGGCTCTGCGCCGAGTCGTCAGACTCTACCGGAACCACTGCCTGTACGACCAGAGGCCCGCCATCGAGTTCCTCGGTGACGAAGTGCACGCTGCAGCCATGCTCGCTGTCGCCGGCGTCGAGCGCACGCTGGTGCGTGTGCATGCCTTTGTACTTGGGCAGCAGGGAAGGGTGGATATTGAGCAGGCGCCCTTCGTAATGCCGCACGAAATCAGCGCTGAGGATGCGCATGAAACCGGCGAGTACCACGAGTTTGGGGTTGAAGGCGTCGATGAGTTCGATCAAGGCACTGTCGAAGGCTTCGCGGCCATCGAACGTCTTGTGATCCAGAGAGCGGATTTCGATACCCGCGTCCCTGGCGCGTTGCAGGCCGTAGGCGTCGCTGCGGTTGGAGATCACCGCAGCAATGCGCACTGGGCTGTCGCCGGTGCGCGTGCTGTCGATCAAGGCCTGCAAGTTACTGCCGGTGCCGGAAAGCAGCACCACGACATCACAGGTCTGAGGCATCAGTGAGCCTTGAGGTTCTTCAGTTCGACCTGAGCTGCGCCTTCCGGGGCAGTGGCGATCTGGCCGATGACCCATGGCTGCTCGCCGGCTTCACGCAATACGTTCAGCGCGGTTTCAACGTGTTCTTGCGCCACGCAGATGACCATGCCCACGCCGCAGTTCAGCACGCGGTGCATTTCGGTTTCGTCAACGTTGCCTTTCTCTTGCAGCCAGTCGAATACCGCAGGACGCTGCCAGCTGGCCACGTCGACGATCGCCTGGGCGCCTTTTGGCAGTACGCGCGGGATGTTGTCCAGCAGACCGCCGCCCGTGATGTGGGCCATGGCTTTGACTGCGCCAGTGTCCTTGATCAGCTTGAGCAGTGGCTTGACGTAGATGCGGGTCGGGGCCATCAGCAGGTCGGTCAGCGGCTTGCCGTCGAGCTGGGTGTTCTCGATGTCGGCGCCGGACACTTCGATGATCTTGCGGATCAGCGAGTAACCGTTGGAGTGTGGGCCGGAAGAGGGCAGGGCCAGCAGGGCGTCGCCGGCAGCGACTTTGGAGCCGTCGATGATTTCGGCTTTTTCCACCACGCCGACGCAGAAGCCGGCCAGGTCGTAGTCTTCGCCTTCGTACATGCCTGGCATTTCAGCGGTTTCGCCGCCGACCAGGGAGCAACCCGACAGCTCGCAACCCGCGCCGATGCCGGTGACCACTTGGGCAGCGGTGTCCACGTTCAGCTTGCCGGTGGCGTAGTAGTCCAGGAAGAACAACGGCTCGGCGCCGCACACCACCAGGTCGTTGACGCACATGGCAACCAGGTCGATGCCGATGGTGTCGTGCTTGTTCAGGTTCAGTGCCAGGCGCAGCTTGGTGCCCACGCCGTCGGTGCCGGACACCAGGACAGGCTGCTTGTAGCCGGCCGGGATTTCGCAGAGGGCGCCAAAACCGCCCAGGCCGCCCATGACTTCGGGGCGCGCAGTGCGCTTGGCGACGCTCTTGATGCGTTCGACCAATGCTTCACCGGCGTCGATGTCTACACCGGCGTCCTTGTAGCTCAGGGAGGGTTGCTTGCTCATGATCCAGGCCTTTAGGGGGGATTCAGGGGTAACGACCGAGCGGGCAGGCGCTTTTGGTAAAAGGCCCAGCCGTTGACGGTCTGCGAAGGCGCGCGATTTTATCAGGCTTGAGGGGCAGCGGCCATCCTCGGGCCGACGGGCAGGGCCATATAGGTTAAAAAAGCCGGTTAAAAAAATGCTGATGGGGTCTGCTTCGGCGCGTATTAAGGTATAGCCTTTAACCCGCTATCGTTATGACAGTACGAAAACTTACCAAGACCCTGTGAATGTTTTACCGGTGGCTGTGGTCACAGCCTTGCCAAACCGAGTTCACGCGGTCTGTTCCAGCCGCTAAATTTGTCGTTCGGGAATCTTCCATGCGTCTGTGTAAATTCTTCTTTGTAGGCTGCTTGTCGTTGGTCAGCCTGGCGAGTCATGCCGAAACCCTCAATGGCCTTTATCAAGTACTCGAACCCGTCAGCAGCCAATCGCCGCAAGAGCGCGACCAAGCCACCCAGCGTGCCGTGCAGACCCTGGTGATCCGCCTGACCGGCGACGCCAAGGTCGCCGATGGCCCGGGCCTGGCGGCGGTTCGCAAGGACCCGCAACAAATCATCAGCCAATACGGCTACGACGCCGGCCCGCCGGAAAGCCTGCAAGTGGATTTCGACCCGGTGAGCACTGATCGCGTCCTGCGTGAAGCGGGCCTGTCGATCTGGGGCAGCAATCGGCCATCGATCCTCGGCTGGTGGCTGAACGACTCCACCGAAGGCAGCAGCCTGGTGGGCGATGGCCAGGCCGTGGCCCAGGCGCTGCGTCGTGCGGCACAACACCGTGGCCTGCCGCTGCGCCTGCCACTGGGTGACTTGGATGAGCAGGTGGTCGCCACCGCACCGAATCTGGAAAGTGCTGACGCCACACCTTTGCGTGCCGCTTCCGAGCGTTACGGCGCCGACGCCTTGCTGGCTGTGCATGCGCGCCAGGAAGGCAGTCAATGGCAAGCCAAATGGCGTTTGTGGTTGGGCGACAAGAGCGAGCAGGGCACCGTCCAAGGGGCCGACACCGGCGCCGTGGCGGATGCGGTGATGCTGGCGGTCAGCCAGAAGCTGGCGCCACGTTTTGCGGTCAAGCCGGGCGTGAGCACCGAACAACTGCTCGAAGTGCAAGGCATGACCCTGGAGCGCTATGCAGCGCTGGGTCATCTGCTGGAGCCTTTTGGCGGCCAGCCACAGTTAGTGGATGGCAATCGTATTGTGTATCGCGTCAACGGCAGTGCCGATCAGTTGCGCACCCAGTTGAGCTTGGCCAAGTTGCAGGAGATTCCGGCAGGCGAGGCGCCGGCCCAGCAACCCGTGACAGATGGCACACAGCCTGCGGTTGCACCTGAGCCTCAGGCGCAGCTGCGTTTTCGTTGGTAGAAGTTTTCTTCTTTATATAGGTGGAGTGGTATATGGCGGATACGCGTCGTTGGGTGTGGCTTGGCGGGATCGTCCTGCTGTGCGTTTTTGTCTTCTTGCTGCATTCGATCCTGACGCCGTTCCTGGTCGCGTTGCTGCTGGCCTACCTGTTCGATCCGGTGGTGGATCGCTTGGAGAAGGCCGGGCTGTCGCGGACCTGGGGGGTGGTGGCGGTGTTCGCGCTGTTTACCTTGATTATCACGGCGTTGGTGTTGGTGCTGGTGCCGATGTTGGCCAAGCAACTGTTCCGCTTGTATGAATTGGCGCCGCAGATGCTCGATTGGCTGCAGCACACGGCCATGCCGTGGGCCCAGGCTAAGTTAGGCCTGGCGGATGGCTTCTGGAAGTTCGACAAGGTCAAGGCGGCCATCAGCGAACACATGGGGCAGACCACCGATATCGTCGGTGTCATTCTCAGTCAGGCAACCGCATCCAGCCTGGCGCTGATTGGCTGGTTGACCAACCTGGTGCTGATCCCGGTGGTCGCGTTCTACCTGCTGCGCGACTGGGACATCATGATGGCCAAGATCCGCAGCCTGCTGCCGCGCAACCGTGAGGAGCGTATCGTCTCGCTCGCCGAGGAATGCCATGAGGTGCTCGGTGCATTCGTGCGTGGGCAGTTGCTGGTGATGCTGGCCCTGGGGATCATCTACGCGGCCGGCTTGATGGCCATCGGCCTGGAACTGGGCCTGTTGATCGGCCTGATCGCCGGCCTCGCCGCGATCGTGCCGTACATGGGCTTTGTGATCGGTATCGGTGCGGCACTGGTGGCCGGGCTGTTCCAGTTTGGCGGTGACCTGTATCCGATGCTGGGCATTGTGGCGGTGTTCATGGTCGGCCAGGCCCTGGAAGGCATGGTGCTGACGCCGTTGCTGGTAGGCGATCGGATTGGCCTGCACCCGGTGGCGGTGATCTTTGCGATCCTGGCGGGCGGGGAGCTGTTCGGCTTTACCGGCATCCTGCTGGCGCTGCCGGTGGCGGCGGTGATCATGGTGCTGGTGCGCCATGTGCATGATCTGTACAAGGATTCGGAAGTGTATACAGGGGTCGAAGACCCCGATCTGTAACCGCTTCTTTGCAAACCCGGCCCAGGCCGGGTTTGTTGTTTCTGGAGCAGCGGCGTCAAACAATCTGCGTAAATCCAACAAGTTAACGCAAACCTTTGATTTTGCTTGGGGTCTGTTGCATTGTGCGCCCGGCGTCACGGGTATAAACTTTGCAAACTTTACACAGAGGCCACTAACGGTTCGTTTGGAGCCGTTCAGTCAGCATGAAACCGATTCAGCTGCCCTTGGGTGTGCGTCTGCGTGATGACGCCACCTTTATCAACTACTACCCAGGCGCCAATGCCGCTGCACTCGGCTATGTCGAGCGGCTTTGCGAAGCCGACGCCGGGTGGACCGAAAGCCTGATCTATCTGTGGGGCAAGCACGGCGTAGGGCGTACCCACCTGTTGCAGGCCGCTTGCTTGCGTTTCGAGCAGATGGGTGAGCCGGCGGTTTACTTGCCTCTGGCTGAGTTGATGGACCGTGGCATCGGCATCTTCGACCACCTCGAGCAATACGAGCTGGTTTGCCTGGACGATCTGCAAGCGATCGCCGGCAAGGCCGATTGGGAAGAAGCGCTGTTTCACTTGTTCAACCGCTTGCGGGACAGCGGTCGGCGCCTGCTGATTGCGGCGTCCAGCTCGCCACGTGAGCTGCCGATCAAGCTGGCCGACCTCAAGTCACGGCTGACCCTGGCACTGATCTTCCAAATGCGCCCGCTGTCCGACGAAGACAAATTGCGTGCCTTGCAACTGCGCGCCTCCCGCCGCGGCCTGCACCTCACTGACGAGGTCGGGCATTTTATCCTTACCCGTGGCACGCGCAGCATGAGCGCGTTGTTCGACTTGCTCGAACAGCTCGACCAGGCTTCTTTGCAAGCTCAACGAAAATTGACGATCCCTTTTCTCAAGGAAACGTTGGGCTGGTAACTCGTTGAATTTACGGGTTTCGCCAGTTTTCAGGCGCCAGGAAACCTGCGTTTGAGCCGCGTTGGCTACGCATTTGAACCGATAAATGGAATTACGGCTTAGATGTCATAGTCCAATCGCGAAGTCACATAGATCACGATTGAATTTGCAAATCGATGTGATAGTGGGCATAGTCTCGACTTCTTTACATATCAGCCACGGTCGTGCCCATGCTAAATCGCTTCGCACCCCTCGTGCCTCTCGCACTCGTTACCCTGTTGTTTGGTTGCGCCTCCCACCCTCAGCAGGTGGCGGAACAGCAAAAACCACAGGTTCAAAATCAGGCAAAGTTCGTTGCTGCACAGTCTGCTTCTGTTTACGAAGAAGAAATGGCAACCGAAAAAGAGCTGGCCAACTTCGCCGGCAGCAAGCCTTATCAGCTTCCAGTGCTCGCCGACAGCATCCTCGAACGCGGCATGTCCCTGATCGGTACCCGTTACCGTTTCGGTGGTACCTCTGAAGCCGGTTTCGACTGCAGCGGCTTCATCGGTTACCTGTTTCGCGAAGAAGCTGGCATGAACCTGCCGCGTTCTACCCGCGAAATGATCAACGTGAATGCACCGTTGGTCGCACGCAACAACCTCAAGCCCGGTGATCTGCTTTTCTTCAGTACAGCTGGCCGTGGTCGAGTGAGCCATGCGGGTATCTACCTGGGCGATAACCAGTTTATCCACTCCAGCAGCCGTCGCAGTGGCGGTGTTCGAGTCGACAGCCTGGGTGACAGCTACTGGAGCAAAACCTTCATCGAAGCCAAGCGCGCACTCGCCATGGCCCCGACTACGGTTACCGCCAGCAAGTAAACTTAAAGTGATACTTGAAGTTTGACGTGTAAGCGCTAGAATCCTTGGACATTGTTGTAATCCGTTCGCGCGAGCTTTGCTTGCGCGTTCTGGTTTTCAGCGTTCGGCAGCGAAAGCCGCATCCAGACCAGGATTGTTCTGCACATGTCGACCTCGGCCCGCCTGATTCTTATTGTTTGCGCCGCGCTGCTCAGCGCCTGCGCAAGCCGTCCACCGCCGCCCGCGCCTGTCGCGGTGAAACCTAAGCCGGTGTTCAACTACTCCACCCAGAATTTCTCGCCTGCAGCCGAAGACGTGCTTTTCCGTGCGCTTGGCCTGGTTGGCACGCCGTACCGTTGGGGGGGTAATACCCCGGACTCGGGGTTTGATTGCAGCGGCCTGATTGGGTTTGTCTTCCGTGATGCTGCCGGGATCTCCTTGCCGCGTACCACCCGTGAACTGATCGTGATGCGCGCCCAAGATGTCAGCGAGCAGAACCTGCAGACCGGCGACCTCTTGTTCTTCGCCACCGGTGGCGGTTCCCAGGTCAGCCATGCTGGGATCTACGTGGGGGAGGGCCGCTTTGTGCACGCGCCGCAAACCGGCGGTACGGTGAAGCTGGATACCCTGTCCAAGGCGTATTGGCAGAATGCCTACCTGAGCGCCAAACGCGTGTTGCCGGCGAATCTGGCGCGTAATCCCTGAATTAAACCCAGGCCCAAAGGTGGGAGGGAGTTCAAACCCCCTCCCACATTGGTTTTGCGGTGTTTATTTAGCCGCCGACACGCGCCACACTTTATTCCCCACGTCATCCGCCACCAGTAAATCCCCCTGCTGATCAATCACCACACCTACCGGCCGGCCCATGGCTTTCTCATCCTTGTCGAGGAACCCGGTCAGCACGTCCACCGGCTGTCCTTTGGGCTGCCCACCTTCGAACGGCACGAAGATCACCTTGTAGCCACTGTGCGGCTTGCGGTTCCACGAACCATGCTGGCCGATGAACGCGCCGTGGCTGAATTGCGCTGGAAGCTTGCTGCCCTCTGCGAATGTCAGGCCTAACGACGCCGTATGCGGGCCTACCGCGTAATCCGGTGCAATCGCTTTGGCCACCAGGTCGAGATTCTGTGGGTTGACGCGCACGTCTACATGCTGGCCGTAGTAGCTGAACGGCCAGCCATAGAAGGCGCCATCCTTGACCGAGGTGATGTAGTCCGGCACCAGGTCGCTGCCGATCTCATCGCGCTCATTGACCGCTGTCCACAGCTTGCCGGTCTGCGGTTCCCAGGCCATGCCGTTGGGGTTGCGCAGGCCGGAGGCGAAAATGCGGTGCTGGCCGCTGGCGCGGTCCACTTCCCAGATCGCCGCACGGCCCTGTTCCGCTTCAAGGCCGTTTTCCCCCACGTTGCTGTTGGAACCGACACTCACGTACAGCTTGCTGCCATCCTTGCTGGCCACCACGTTTTTCGTCCAGTGGTGGTTCAACGGCCCGCCTGGCAGGTCGACCACCTTAGTACCGGCTTGCTTGATCGCGGTTTCGCCCGGTTGATAGGGAAAGCGCAACAGCTTGTCCGAGTCCGCCACGTACAGGTCGTTGCCGACCAGTGTCATGCCAAAGGGCGAATTAAGATTTTCCAGGAATACCGTGCGGGTTTCCGCGACGCCGTCGTGGTCGGCATCACGCAGCAGTGTGATGCGATTCGGGCTCGGTACCCCGGCACCGGCGCGGCCCATGACCTTTTCCATGACCCAGCCACGAATGCCTTTGGAATCATCCGGCTTGGGTGGCGCGTTGGTTTCCGCCACCAGCACGTCGCCGTTGGGCAGTACATACAGCCAGCGCGGGTGATCGAGGCCTTCGGCAAACGCCGCCACCTGAGTGCCGGCAGCGGCGGTTGGCTTCACGCCTTCGGGCCAGCCGATGGCGGGCGCGATATTCACCGTGGGGATCAGGGTTTTGTTCGGTTCCGGCAATTTGGGCGAAGGCCCGGTGCCGTCGGAGACCTGGAGGGTGGAGCTTTCACCGCAGGCGGCGAGGGTGCCGGCGACCATGATGAGTAGGGCAAGTCTGGTTTTATGCATGGTGTTCTCCTTAATACCTGTAAGGGTAGAGGAGGTAGCCGAGGCGTTGGTTCAAGTCCAAGGCCAGCTTTAATTGACGCTCCACCCCCAACCCACTAACCTTCGCGGCTTGTTCCAGGTGCTCCGTGACCCATGGGTCGACGGAGTGAAACAGGGAAGCCGGTGAGTGAGCGCACTTGTACACAGTGCTGCCGCAATTCCGGCGCTGCCCCCGCAACGGTAAATGAGTCAAGACGGTGCCTTTTGCCACTGTATCGCCAGCGATATGGGAAGGCGCACCTTCGGCCTGCCTGCTTGATTAAAGCAAGCGCCACTCATGAGCCCGGAGACCGGCCTGAAACATCCAACAGCATCACGGTGGGCGATGCTTGGCTGTCTGTGTTTCTTTTTCCTGCCCGCCGTTTTTGTCCAGCCCCAACGGAGAGCTGCCATGACCGATTCCCCCGAACGCGACGAACGCCATCTGGCGCGCATGCTGCGCAAAAAAGCCGTGATCGACGAACGCATCGCCAATTCCCCCAACGAATGCGGTTTGCTGCTGGTATTGACCGGCAACGGCAAAGGCAAGAGCAGCTCCGCGTTCGGCATGCTGGCACGGGCCATGGGTCACGGCATGCAGTGCGGTGTGGTGCAGTTCATCAAGGGGCGCAACAGCACCGGCGAAGAATTGTTCTTCCGCCGCTTCCCCGAGCAAGTGCGCTTCCATGTGATGGGCGAAGGCTTCACCTGGGAAACCCAGGACCGCCAGCGCGACATCGCCGCCGCCGAAGCCGCCTGGGCGGTTTCCCGTGAATTGCTGCAAGACCCGACCATCGGCCTGGTGGTGCTGGACGAATTGAACATCGCCCTCAAGCACGGCTACCTAGACCTGGACCAGGTCCTCAGCGACCTGCAAGCCCGCCCGCCGATGCAACACGTGGTGGTCACCGGCCGTGGCGCCAAGCCTGAGTTGATCGAAATGGGCGACACCGTCACCGAAATGGGCATGCTCAAGCACGCGTTCCAGGCCGGTATCAAGGCACAGAAGGGCGTCGAACTTTGAATCAGCCCCGTCATTGCCCGGCCGTATTGATCGCCGCACCGGCGTCCGGCCAGGGCAAAACCACCGTTACCGCCGCACTGGCCCGTTTGCACCGCAACCTGGGGCGCAAGGTGCGCGTGTTCAAATGCGGCCCGGACTTCCTCGACCCGATGATCCATGAGCGTGCCAGCGGTGCGCCGGTGTATCAATTGGACATGTGGATGGTCGGCGAGCAGGAAAGTCGCCGTTTGCTGTGGGAAGCGGCAGGGGAGGCGGACCTGATCCTCATCGAAGGCGTGATGGGCCTGTTCGACGGTACACCCTCGAGCGCCGACCTGGCGCGGCACTTCGGCGTGCCGGTGCTGGGTGTGATCGACGGCACCGCGATGGCGCAGACGTTCGGCGCCCTGGCGTTGGGCTTGGCGCGTTATCAGCCGGACTTGCCGTTCGCGGGCGTGCTGGCCAACCGCGTCGGCACCCTGCGGCATGCGCAATTGCTTGAAGGCAGCCTCACCGAAGGCTTGCGCTGGTACGGCGCATTGTCCCGCGAGACCGGTATCGAATTACCCAGCCGCCACCTCGGCCTGGTGCAGGCCAGTGAACTGAATGACCTCGATGTGCGCCTGGACGCCGCTGCGCAAGCGCTGGGCAGCAGTTGCGAAGTGGCCTTGCCGCCCCCCGTGACCTTTGCCGCGCCGCAAATGATCCACGCTGAGCCGTTGCTCAATGGCGTGCGCATCGCTGTGGCCCGCGACGAAGCCTTTGCCTTTACCTACGGCGCCAGCCTCGACCTGCTACGTGCGATGGGGGCCGAGTTGAGCTTCTTCTCGCCGATCCACGATCGCGAATTGCCTGACGCCGACAGTCTCTATCTACCGGGTGGTTACCCGGAGTTGCATCATCAGGCGCTGTCGGAAAATACCTCGATGCTCGACGCCATCCGTGCCCATCACGTGGCCGGCAAACCCTTGCTCGCCGAGTGCGGCGGCATGCTCTACCTGCTCGACTCGCTGACTGACGTCGAAGGCACCCGTGCCAAACTGCTCGGCCTGCTGCAGGGCGATGCCGTGATGCAAAAGAAACTGGCGGCCCTGGCGCTGCAAAGTGTCGAGTTGCCGGAAGGCACCCTGCGCGGCCATACCTATCATCACTCCCTGACCAGCACCGAGTGGCAACCGATTGCCCGTGGCCTGAGCCCCAACGGTGGGCGCGGGGCCGAGGCGGTGTATCGGCAGGGGCGGATGACGGCTTCCTACGTGCATTTTTATTTCCCGTCGAATCCGGCCGCGGTGGCCGCCTTGTTTGCGCCGGACCTTGAGACCGCCATCGCAGGCAAGCCAGCTCCCACCGCGACAGTGTTCACAGATCAACCTGTGGGAGGGGCGGTGCGAGGATTCGACTTGCCCGCGAAGAGGCCATGACCGACAACGCCTTCCCCGAGGCCGACCGCCAGGCCGTCTACCGTGCCATCGCCGAACGCCGCGACATGCGCCACTTCAGCGGCGGCACTGTCGCCCCCGAATTGCTCCACCGCCTGCTGCAGGCCGCGCACCAGGCCCCCAGCGTTGGCCTGATGCAGCCCTGGCGCTTTATCCGCATCAGCGACCGCGTGTTACGTAGCCAGATTCAACAGTTGGTGGAGGAAGAGCGCGTGCGTACCGCTGAGGCCCTGGGCGAACGCTCCGACGCGTTCATGAAGCTCAAGGTCGAAGGTATTCACGATTGCGCCGAAGTGTTGGTGGCGGCGTTGATGGACGATCGCGAGCGGCACATCTTCGGCCGGCGTACCTTGCCGGAAATGGACATGGCGTCGTTGTCCTGTGCAATCCAGAACCTGTGGCTGGCGGCCCGCGTCGAAGGCCTGGGCATGGGCTGGGTGTCGCTGTTCGAGCCTCAGGCCCTGGCCGATCTGCTGGGTTTGCCGCCCGGCGCGAAACCCTTGGCCGTGCTGTGCCTGGGACCAGTGGACGCGTTCTACCCGGCACCGATGTTGCAGCTCGAAGGCTGGACCGAACCTCGGCCATTGAGTGACATGTTGTATGAGAATGTGTGGGGAGTGAGTCAATGAGTGTGGCCTTGCTGTGTGTCGCTGCCGTGGCGCTGGACGCGCTGCTGGGTGAACCGAGGCGCTGGCATCCGCTGGTGGCGTTCGGCAATTTCGCCGGGCGCATCGAGCAACGTTTCAACAGCGGCGGTCGCGGCTGGCGCAGCCATGGCGTGACCGCGTGGGTGATCGCCGTGGTGCCGTTGACGCTGCTGGCCACCGCCTTGTCGTGGGCGCCGTATATCGGTTGGGTCCTGGAGATCCTGGCGTTGTACTGCGCACTCGGCATGCGCAGCCTCGGCGAACATGTGGTGCCCGTGGCCCAGGCCCTGCGCAGCGATGACCTGGAGCAAGCGCGCAAGCGTGTGAGCTACCTGGTCAGTCGCCAGACCAGTGAGTTGGACCGCACCGAAGTTGCCCGCGCCGCCACCGAATCGGTGCTGGAAAACGGCAGCGATGCGGTATTCGCCGCGATTTTCTGGTTTGTGGTCGCTGGCGTGCCGGGCGTGGTGCTTTACCGCCTGAGCAACACCCTGGATGCCATGTGGGGCTATCGCAACGAACGCTTTGAACGTTTCGGCTGGGCGGCGGCAAAAATCGACGATGTGTTGAACTACATTCCCGCGCGCCTGGTGGCGTTGACCTACGCCGTACTCGGCAAAACCCGACTGGCGCTTCAATGCTGGCGCACTCAAGGCCCGACGTGGGACAGCCCCAACGCCGGTCCGGTGATGGCTGCCGGTGCCGGCGCCCTGGGCGTGGAGCTGGGCGGCGCGGCGATCTATCACGGTGAAGTGCACCAGCGCCCGCCATTGGGCGAAGGCCCGGCGGCGGATGCCGATTCCATCGACCGGGGCTGGCAACTGGTGCAGCGCGGCGTATGGTTGTGGCTGCTGATCCTATGTGCGGGGGCGCAATTCTATGCTTGAACACGGTGGCCGGCTGCGCAAGGCAGCGATTCAGTACGGGATAGCCGAAGCCAATTGGCTTGACCTGTCCAGCGGCCTCGCGCCCTGGCCCTGGCCGATTCCCGAGATCCCTTTGCGCGCCTGGGCGCGCCTGCCGGAAACCGACGACGGCCTGGAGCAGGCTGCCAGCGAGTATTACGGCGCTGCGCACCTATTGCCGGTGCCGGGCTCCCAGGCGGCCATCCAGTTGCTGCCACGCCTGCGCCGTGCCGGTAAGGTCGGGGTGTTGTCGCCGTGCTATGCCGAACACGCCGAAGCCTGGCGCCGTGCCGGTTACGTGGTGCGCGAAGTGCAGGAGCAGGAGGTCGACTTCTTTCTCGATAGCCTCGACGTGCTGGTGGTGGTCAATCCCAACAATCCCACTGGCCTGAGCCTCACCCCGCAACGCTTGCTGGACTGGCATTCGCGGCTGGCCCGGCGCGGCGGCTGGCTGGTGGTGGACGAAGCCTTCATGGACGTCACCCCGCAACTGAGCCTGGCGGGCCAGGCGCATCAAGTCGGCCTGATTGTGCTGCGCTCGTTCGGTAAATTCTTCGGCCTGGCCGGCGTGCGACTGGGCTTTGTATTGGCCGAACGCAAGCTGCTCAAGCTGCTCGCCGAACAGGTCGGGCCTTGGGCCGTCAGCGGCCCGACGCGGGTGCTGGGCCAAGTGTGCCTGCGCGACACCGCCGGGCAGGCGCGGCAACGCGTGCGTTGCATCGAGGCGGGACAGCGCTTGTTCGCCTTGCTTGAGCGCCACGGCTTTCAACCCCAGGGCGGCTGCGCCTTATTCCAATGGCTGATCACGCCCCACGCCGAACGCCTGCACGAATTCATGGCCCAGCGCGGCATCCTGCTGCGCCTGTTTGTTCACGACAGCAGCCTGCGTTTTGGCTTGCCCGGCACTGAGGTCGACTGGCTGCGCCTCGACGAGGCCCTGGCCGCCTATAAGGAAGCTGCATGAGTACGCTGATGGTGCAAGGCACCACCTCCGACGCCGGCAAAAGTACCTTGGTGACGGCGCTGTGCCGCTGGCTGATACGCCAGGGCGTGGCGGTGGCGCCGTTCAAACCGCAGAACATGGCGCTCAACAGCGCGGTGACGGCCGAAGGCGGCGAGATCGGTCGCGCCCAGGCGGTGCAGGCCCAGGCCGCCAACCTGGCGCCGCACACCGATATGAACCCGGTGCTGCTCAAGCCCAACAGCGACACCGGCTCCCAAGTGATCATCCATGGCCGCGCCGTGACCAGCATGAACGCGGTGGCCTATCACGACTACAAAGCCATCGCGATGCAAGCGGTGCTGGCCTCCCACGCACGGTTGAGCGAGGCCTACCCGGTGGTGATGGTAGAAGGCGCAGGCTCTCCGGCGGAGATCAACCTGCGCGCCAATGACATCGCCAACATGGGCTTCGCCGAGGCGGTGGATTGCCCGGTGCTGCTGATCGCCGACATCAATCGCGGCGGTGTTTTTGCCCACCTGGTCGGCACCCTGGAATTGCTGTCGCCCACGGAACAGGCGCGGGTCAAAGGGTTCATCATCAACCGTTTTCGCGGCGACATTGCATTGCTGCAACCGGGATTGGATTGGCTGGAAGCACGCACCGGCAAACCGGTGGTGGGCGTATTGCCTTACGTGATGGACCTGCACCTGGAAGCCGAAGACGGCATCGACCGGCGTCAGATCGACAAGGCGGCGCAGGTGCTCAAGGTGGTGGTGCCGGTGTTGCCGCGTATCAGCAACCACACGGATTTCGATCCGCTGCGCCTGCACCCCCAAGTGGATCTGCAGTTCGTCGGCCCAGGCCAGCCGATTCCTGCCGCCGACCTGATCATCCTGCCAGGCTCAAAAAGCGTGCGCAGTGACTTGGCCTATCTGCGCGCCAACGGCTGGGAAACCGCCGTGGCACGGCACCTGCGCTATGGCGGCAAGGTGCTCGGTATTTGCGGCGGTTTGCAGATGCTCGGCGAGCAGGTGCATGACCCGCTGGGCCTGGAAGGGTCCGCCGGTTCCAGCGATGGCCTGGGATTGCTGGCGTTCAGCACCACGCTGGAAGAAGAGAAGCAGCTGCGCAACGTGCGCGGGCGTTTGTTGCTCGAGGATGCGCAGGTCAGCGGGTATGAGATCCATGCGGGCGTGACGACCGGCGATGGCTTGTCGAATGCTGCGGTGTTGTTGGATGACGGGCGCAGCGATGGCGCCCAGAGTGCGGATGGGCAGATCCTTGGCACTTACCTGCACGGCTTGTTCGAAACGGCGGCGGCGTGCAGTGCTTTGCTGCGTTGGGCGGGGTTGGAGGATGTGCAGGCAGTGGACTATCACGCCTTGCGCGAGCGTGATATCGAGCGTTTGGCTGACTTGGTGGAAAACCATTTGGATACTGAACTGTTACGTGAGCTATGTGGGATTTGACGCGATTCCTGTGTGGGAGCTGGCTTGCTCGCGAAGGCGTTGGGTCGGTGTGCATATCCATTCCTGCGGTAACGGCTGCTGGTGGTTCCGCTCTTACAGCGGGTCACTTTTGGAAGAGCCCAAAAGTAACCAAAAGGCTCTCGCCCCACCACTCGGTGCCTCGCCTAGGCTCGGCATGCCCTCACTCCGGCTTTGGAGCGTGGGCCGCCGCGATGGGCCATCCTTGGCCCAGCGCGGCTAACCCGGCGTCCTGCCGGGTTACCCACGCTCCAAAGCCTGCGTTCGGCCAGCGTGGTTTTACGGGGCGCCAGAGATCAAAATCAAAAGCCAGATCAAACGCGGATCTGCTTTTCTGTGGAAGCGGGCTTGCCCGCGAAGGCGGCCTGACAGCCGACCCCTATTTACCTGATGCCCCACACTCCAAATGTGGGAGTGGGCTTGCCCGCGAAGGCGGCCTGACAGCCGACCCCTATTTACCTGATGCCCCACACTCCAAATGTGGGAGTGGGCTTGCCCGCGAAGGCGGCCTGACAGCCGACCCCTATTTACCTGATGCCCCACACTCCAAATGTGGGAGTGGGCTTGCCCACGATGGCGGCCCGACGGCCGACCACCCTTTACCTGATGCCCCATGTCCCAAATGTGGGAGCGGGCTCGCCCGCGATGGCGGCCTGACAGCGGACCCACTTCAGCCAACCCAAGGTGCCATCCCATGCTTCAACTGATCCTCGGTGGCGCTCGCTCCGGCAAAAGCCGTCTCGCCGAAAGGCTTGCGAACGACAGTGCCTTGCCCGTCATTTACATTGCCACCAGCCAACCGTTGGATGGCGAGATGAACGCGCGCGTCGCGCTGCATCGCCAACGTCGCCCGGACGATTGGGGCTTGATCGAGGAGCCTGTTGAGCTGGCGCGGGTGCTTCGGGAGAACGCTGCCGTGGGGCAGTGTCTGCTGGTGGACTGCCTGACGCTGTGGCTGACCAATCTGCTGATGCTCGAGGACGTCGAACGCTTGGCGCTCGAACGCGAACAACTGCTGGAAACCCTGGCCTCGCTGCCGGGTGAAATCATTTTTGTCAGCAACGAGACCGGTCTGGGTGTCGTGCCGCTGGGCGAATTGACTCGCCGCTATGTGGATGAAGCCGGTTGGCTGCATCAAGCCTTGGCCGAGCGGTGTCAGCGTGTTGTCCTGACCGTTGCCGGCCTGCCCCTGACTTTGAAAGGTACTGCGTTATGACTGACACCTGGTGGCTCAACCCTTGTAAGGCGATCGACGCTCAAGCGTACGAACAAGCCCTGGCGCGCCAGCAACAATTGACCAAGCCGGCCGGTTCCCTCGGTCAGTTGGAGGCGCTGGCAGTGCAATTGGCCGGCCTGCAGGGCCAGGTCAAGCCGTCGGTGGATTCGCTGTGGATCGCCATTTTCGCCGGTGACCATGGCGTGGTTGCGGAAGGCGTGTCGGCGTTTCCCCAGGAAGTCACCGGGCAGATGCTGCAGAACTTTGTCACCGGTGGCGCGGCCATCAGCGTATTGGCGCGGCAGTTGGGTGCGCAGTTGGAAGTGGTCGACCTGGGGACGGTGACGCCGTCGCTGGATCTGCCGGGTGTACGGCACTTGAATATCGGCGCGGGCACGGCCAACTTCGTCAACGGCCCGGCGATGACCGAGGCTCAGGGGCAGCTCGCCCTGCAAGCCGGTCGCGACAGTGCGCGGCGTGCGTTGGCAAACGGGGCGCAACTGTTTATCGGCGGCGAGATGGGCATCGGCAACACCACCGCCGCCAGTGCGCTGGCGTGTGCCTTGCTCGATTGTCCGGTCAGCGACCTCACCGGGCCGGGCACCGGGTTGAATGCCCAGGGTGTCAGCCACAAAGTGGCCGTGATCGAACGCGCGCTGGCGTTGCATGCCGGCCAGCGCGGTAATGCGTTGCAGACCCTGTTCAATCTTGGCGGCTTTGAAATTGCCGCACTGGTGGGCGCGTATCTGGCCTGCGCCCAGGAAGGCATCGTGGTGCTGGTGGATGGGTTCATCTGCACGGTCGCGGCGCTGGTGGCGACACGCGTGAACCCGGCGTGCCGTGAATGGCTGGTGTTTGGCCATCGCGGTGCCGAGCCTGGTCATCGTCATGTGCTGCAGCGTCTGGACGCGCAGCCATTGCTGGAACTGGGGCTGCGCCTGGGTGAGGGCAGCGGTGCTGCGCTGGCGGTGCCGTTGTTGCGCCTGGCCTGCGCGCTGCACGGGCAGATGGCGACCTTCGCCGAAGCCGCCGTGGCAGACCGTCCGGCATGACCTTGCGCCTGGACCTGCTGCGCCACGGCGAAACCGAGCTGGGCGGCGGCCTGCGCGGCAGCCTGGATGACGCACTCACCACCAAGGGCTGGGCGCAGATGCGTGCTGCTGTTGTGGCGCAAGGGCCGTGGGACCGCTTGGTCAGTTCGCCATTGCAACGTTGTGCGCGGTTTGCCGAGGCATTGGGCGCTCAACTCAACCTGCCGGTCACGCTGGAAAAGGATCTGCAAGAGCTGCACTTCGGTGCCTGGGAGGGGCAAAGTGCCGCCGCCTTGATGGAGACCGACGCCGAGGGGCTGGGCTTGTTCTGGGCTGATCCCTACAGTTTTACACCGCCGGAGGGGGAGCCTGTCAGCGACTTTTCCGGTCGGGTGCTGGGCGCTGTCGCACGTTTGCATCAGGCTTACGCCGGTGAGCGTGTGTTGTTGATCAGCCATGGCGGCGTGATGCGCCTGTTACTGGCGCAAGCGCGTGGCTTGCCTCGGGAGCAATTGCTAAACGTGGAAGTTGGCCACGGTGGGCTATTCAGCCTGCAGGTCGCCAACGACGGCGCGCTGAAGGAAGTGGGGTAACCATGCTGCCATTCTGGATCGCCCTGCAATTTCTCAGCAGCCTGCCGATTCGCCTGCCGGGCATGCCGCAGCCTCAGGAGCTGGGCCGCTCGTTGCTGTTTTATCCCGTCGTCGGTGTGTTGTTCGGTGTGCTGTTGTGGGCCTTGAATACGGCATTGATCGGCGCGCCGCTGTTGCTGCATGCCGCACTGTTGCTGACGGCCTGGGTGCTGCTCAGTGGCGGCCTGCACCTGGACGGTCTGGCGGACAGCGCCGATGCCTGGCTGGGCGGCTTCGGCGATCGCGAGCGAACGCTCGCGATCATGAAGGACCCGCGCAGCGGGCCGATTGCCGTGGTCACGCTCGGGCTGGTGCTGCTGCTCAAATTCACCGCCTTGGTCGCCTTGATCGAACAGCAGAACGGCGCCGCACTGATCCTGGCCCCGTTGATCGGCCGCGCATCGATGCTGGCGCTGTTTCTCACCACGCGCTATGTGCGTGCTGGCGGATTGGGCCAGGCATTGTCGGATCATTTACCGAGGATCGTCGGCCAACAGGTGCTGATCCTCAGTGGTCTGGCGTGCATCCTGATCGGCGGCTTCAGCGGTGGTGTCGCGGTATTGCTCGCGGCGATCTGTTTTATCGGGCTGCGCCAACTGATGGTCAATCGCCTGGGCGGCACCACGGGCGACACCGCGGGCGCCTTGCTGGAGCTGCTGGAAGTCGCGGTATTGGTCGGCCTGGCGCTGTAACACTTTCTTGCATTTCCTTAATCGCGGGTATATACACGTTCCATGCTTGCCTCCCAATGTTTATGTACCAACCTGCGACGTGCCGCCCGTGGCGTCAGCAGGCATTACGACGGCGCCCTTGATGGCTTCGGGATCAACGTCGCCCAGTATTCCTTGCTGTGCAACCTGCAGCGGCTCGATCAGCCGAGCATTTCCAACCTGGCCGACGCCATGGGCCTGGATCGCAGCACCTTGGGGCGCAACCTGCGGGTGTTGGAAGGCGAGGGCCTGGTGCAGTTGGTTGAGGGGGATGACTTGCGTAACCGCCTGGTGAAGTTGACCGACGACGGTGAAGCACGACTCGCCGCCGCATTACCTGCCTGGGAGGCGGCGCAGCAGAAATTGATCGATCAACTCGGCGCGGAAAAACGCGAAACCTTGTTGGCCTTGCTGGACGAACTCGCCTGATCGCGGGTTTGTTCGACTATAAGCGGGTATATACCCGCAAGCGGAGAATAAGAAATGACCTCGATGTGGCGCACCAGTGGCTGGATTCTTGTGGGGAGTGCGCTGATCCTGGCGTTGTCGTTGGGTGTGCGACACGGGTTCGGCCTGTTCCTGGCGCCGATGAGCAGCGAGTTCGGCTGGGGCCGTGAGACCTTTGCCTTCGCCATCGCTTTGCAGAACCTTATCTGGGGCCTGGCACAGCCGTTTACCGGCGCCCTGGCCGATCGGTTTGGCGCCACCAGAGCGGTGTTTGTCGGCGGCGTTCTTTACGCGGTGGGCCTGGTGCTGATGGGCATGTCCGATTCGGCGTGGTCGCTGTCCCTGAGTGCCGGCCTGCTGATTGGTATCGGCCTGTCCGGCACCTCGTTCTCGGTGATTCTCGGTGTGGTCGGCCGCGCCGTGGCCCCGGAAAAACGCAGCATGGCCATGGGCATCGCGAGCGCTGCCGGTTCGTTCGGCCAGTTTGCGATGGTGCCGGGCACCTTGGGCTTGATCAGTTGGTTGGGGTGGTCTGCAGCACTGCTGGCGCTGGGCCTCATGGTGGCGCTGATTCTGCCGCTGGTCGCGATGCTCAAGGACCGGCCGTTACCGGTGATGGCCGGTCAGCAAACCTTGCGTGAAGCGTTGAAGGAAGCCTGTTCCCATTCCGGCTTCTGGCTGTTGGCCTTCGGCTTTTTTGTCTGCGGTTTCCAGGTGGTGTTCATCGGTGTGCATTTGCCGGCCTACCTAGTGGACCAGCACCTGCCAGCCACCGTCGGCACCACCGTGTTGGCGCTGATTGGCCTGTTCAATATCTTCGGCACCTACACCGCCGGCTGGCTCGGTGGGCGCATGTCCAAGCCGCGCTTGCTGACGGGTTTGTACCTGTTGCGTGCGGTGGTGATTGTGCTGTTTCTGTGGGCGCCGGTCACCGAAGTCACGGCCTACCTGTTTGGCATGGCCATGGGCTTCTTGTGGCTGTCCACCGTACCGCTGACCAATGGCACCGTCGCGACACTGTTTGGTGTGCGAAACCTCTCCATGCTCGGTGGGATCGTGTTCCTGTTCCACCAGCTTGGTTCATTCCTGGGTGGCTGGTTGGGCGGGGTGGTCTATGATCGTACCGGCAACTACGATTTGATCTGGCAGGTGGCAATTCTGTTGAGCCTGCTCGCCGCGGCGCTTAACTGGCCTGTGCGCGAGCGGCCGGTGGCACGATTGCAGGCGCAGATGGAGGCAGCATGAGCCTAGCGGTACGCGGTGTGATACTTATCGCAGGGTTGGTCCTGATGCTGCTGGCCTGGTGGGGCTGGCAACACGGCGGGCTCGCGTTGATGCAACTGGGTATGTCGATCTGTTAAGTTCGTAGCCTGAATATTTTGAAGGACACCCGACATGCAGATGCGCTGGCTCGCTGTACCCGTCCTGATGGCAATCGGCAGTGTCGCCCTGGCCGCCAGTTGCCCGCCGCTGCTGGAAGGCCAATTGCCCAAGCTGCGCGCCAAGGAATCCATCGACCTGTGCCAACGTTTTGCCGGCAAACCCTTGGTCATTGTCAATACCGCGAGCTTCTGCGGGTTCGCCCCACAGTTCAAAGGGCTCGAAGGGTTGTATCAACGCTACAAGGGCGAAGGGCTGGAAGTGATCGGCGTGCCGTCCGATGACTTCAAGCAGGAAGCCAAGACCGGTGAAGAGACCGCCAAGGTGTGTTACGTGAATTATGGCGTGACCTTTACCATGACCGAGCCACAAAGGGTCAAGGGGCCGGACGCGGTGCATTTGTTCAAGGTATTGGCGCAGCAGACCGACACGCCGCCGAAGTGGAATTTCTACAAGTATGTGGTGGATCGGCAGGGCAAGGTGATTGCCAATTTCTCCAGCCTGACCAAGCCGGACAGTCCGGAGCTGATCAAGGCGGTGGAGGAGGCGATCGCCTCCAAACCGTGATCGGCGTGCATTAAAAAGCCCCGCCTCCTTTGCAGGAGAGCGGGGCTTTTTTATGCGGCGTCGGGTTAGAACTTGTAGGTCAAGCCCAGGCCGAAACCGTTAGCGCTGTTTTCGTACTTGGCGTTGTACGTCTGACGCAGGGCATTGGTGCGCTGCACTTTGACGTCTTCTTCCTTGAGGTACGAGTAAGCCAGGTCGACGGTCATGTTATCCATGACCGCGTAGCCCAGGCCCACACTGAAGATTGTACGGTCGCCAGTAGGGATGCGCGGTGAACGATCGGTATTGTTGGTAGGCGACTGGTCGAAGGTCAGGCCGGTACGCAGTACAACTTGTTTGGTCAGTTGGTACGAAGTACCCACCGCGTATGCCCAAGTGTCGTGCCAGTTCTGATCTTCTTTGATGGTACCGACCAGCGCCGGAGCAACGCCGCCGCCGTTGGCAGCGGTGACGCCTTCGTTGTTGACGGTGATGTCTTTCAGGCGGCTCCAACGGGTCCAGGTCGCACCCGCATAGAGTTTCCACGCATCGTTCATGTCCTGAGTGACCGACAGATCCCAAGATTCAGGGGTGTCGATTTTCAGCGAGGCATCGTACCGATTTCCGCGCAGGGCAATGCCTGGAACGCCCGTGCCCGGGGTCACTTCAGTATGGCCTTCGAGCTTGTACTTCACTTTCGAGTGATAAGTCAGGCCCACACGCGTGGTATCGGTGGCTTGAACCAGAACGCCGAAGTTAAAGCCCAGGGCAGTATCGTCACCCTTGATCTTGATGTTATTCGGACCGCTGCCTGGAACCTGAGGCAACGAAACATCCGACTCCAGCACGCCGGAGATCCGGTTGATGGTTGGGCCAAAGCCGATGGAAACCCTGTCGTTGAAGGCATAACTGACAGTCGGCTGGAAGGTCATGACCTTCACTTCGCTCTTGCTGCCAAAGCCACGGCCCTGGAAGCCATTTTCGTAGTCGGTCACCAAACCGAACGGAGCATAGACGCCGAAACCGATGGCCCACTGTTCATTGAGCTTGTTTGTGTAGAAGCCGAATGGAACGGCGGTGAAGGGCACCATGTCACCTTTGTTGCTACCGGTGGTGTTGGTGTTGCCACTGACGTGGCTGATATCGGTCGAAGCATCAATCGCTGCAACACCGCCCGTGATTTGCTGGCCTTCCAGCCGAGCCATACCGGCAGGGTTACCGTAAACAGTGCTTGCATCATCGGCAGAAGAAGAGCGACCTGCGAAACCCGTACCCATCCCGCTGACGCTCTGTTCGTTCAGTGCGAAACCGCTTGCAAACAGTTGGGAGGATGCCATGGCAACGGCGAGGCTAAGTGTGGTCTTGAGCATTACTTTTTTCATTATTAGAACTCCGTGGTGATCACCGCTGCGGAAAGTAACAATAAATTTAAGATCGCGCTATAGGCTGTAACGCAGGAGATAGAGCGTTTTTGTAGGACAATCCGACCATAATTCGGGGTTTTTGGCGAATCTTGCAAATTGCCCGGTCAGCAAGCCACGTGATTCATGGGTGAAACACAGGTTTGCCAGGCTTGAGTGAAATCGCGCAGCCTTCCTTGTGGGTGAAATATTTCTTTCCAGATACGCGCCATTGCCAAGACATCACCGGGCGGTGGCAGGGTGCAGGTGTGTTGTTCAACCAAAAGCCAGGCGATTGCCGTGGCGTAGCGCAGGTTCACCGTCAACTCCAGTTGCGGCGCGCTGAGGAAGGCATGTTGGCTGGCCAGTCCACGTACCAGGCTGGCGCGTTCAGGGTCCAGCGCCAGGTACTTGTCCCATAAATCGCGATGGCGGGGCTCGGTGATGCTGTACAGGCCATGCCCGCGTCGGTCGTGCAAAGCGGAACCGAGTTCCGACTGGCTGGCGGCGATGCCCAGCAGCAGGGACTCAGCCGTCGGGTTATGGCGGCCGAGGTACAGTAACGTCGGCCGGATCACATAACGACACAATTCGCTGGCGGCGATACCCATACGAGCCTCAATCCGTGAAAGTGGTCGGCGAGGCCTGAGGAGGGGGCTTGGCAGCAGTGGATCGGATCTCAGGCTCGCCGGAGGCGGATCATGCCGCCTGAGTTGAAGTGTAGTGTCATATTTGTGATGTAAAGGACTGTTTTTAAAACATCTTATTCATTTAGTTATAACGTTTATATCTATTTGAACTTAATGTCATCGCCTGTGCATAAACGCCAGGCAATAAAAAACCCTGTTTTTTAAACAGGGTTTTTTTTATGTTTCAGCGACTCAGGTCGATCAGGCAACCAGTGCCTGACGAGTACGTTCGATCACAGCCTGCAGCGGTTCTGCGCTGGAGTATTGATCGGGGTACAGGCGTTCGCTGTGACGAGCGATGCCGTGTTCATTGACCAGGGTGAAGCTGAAGCAGCCTTTACGAGCGGCCATGATCAGGCAGTTCATTGGGGCAAAAGCATTGGTGAGGGTGCGAATGGCATCCTGAGTATGGATAGTGGACATATTATTGGTGTTCCTACAAATGACACGGTTAAGAACCGTGCAACGTTAAAACGTTCCAGTGACGTTGATCACCATTGATCGAACGAAGAACCCGACTGGAACAAAGCAGCCAGTTTGAAGCGCTAATAAGTTAGGCGCGCTTGGGCTGGCAGGTAGGTACTTAGGAGGGCAGGCAACACAACAGGGGCAAAGGTTCTGGGCCCAGGGTGGAGATCCTGATCAATTTGCAGGTTGGTTCGGTCAGAGTATTGAAACTTCGCGACACCCTTTGCTTGTTCAAAGGCCGTGTCGTCGCAAGTGATACCTGGAAACCATCGAGGTGGTCGATCCCGTGTTGTTCAGGGGACTTGTTCGACCAGAATTGACTTTCAGCTTGGTACTAACGCCGCGGATAGTAACGGAATGAATCTGGTAATGGAAGGGCTCTGGCCAAAAAACTTCAATCAGCCGCCCAGCAGGCCCCGATAGACCAGCACCGTGGTTGCCGCTGCCAACGAACAGCCCAGCCCGTAAGCGGCGAGGGTCAAGCGCAGGGACTGGCCGGTCTCCACCACTTTCATCACATCGGCCATGTCGTTGATCCGGCCTTCGCCCAGTTCAATGCACAGGCTTACGGCGGTAAACGCCGCCGACAGCAAGATAGCGATGGCAAACAGTGCGCCGTCCGGGGAGGGCAGCGCCGCATTGATCCCCAAGGAAATGGCGCAGATGGCCAGTAGCAACACAGCGAATAACAGAATTCCTTTCATCGACCCTTCCAACGTTGCGCTGTAGGTCGGGGAGTGTGGCGAGCCGGGAAAGATTTGAAAAGTCCCTGGTTTGCCCCGGCGGTAACATTTTTGCAGCAAGTTGCTTCAAAAAAAGCCAGTGATATAACCATCGGAGGGGTACTTGTGCACATTGGTTGCGCGGGGTGTAACCGCGCTGTCAACTGCACTGCAGCGCCGCCATTTGCCTGCAATGGAAATTTAAGTCAATGAAAAATCTGGCTTTTTTTTATTGGTGAAAAAATCGTCAGTTTGACTGGGGCCCCCATTCCATGGGGGTTTGCGCGGGTTAAAGGGGGGTTGTCCACTGAGTTATCCACAGCTTCTGTGGATTGTCCCGAGCGCTTGCTCTAGAACGGGCGTGCAGAGTTTTTTCAGCTTTACCTGTACGAAAAAAAGAGTAGAGTGGCGCCCCTTCCGTTCTGTCCCACAGTGCTTTATGAAGTTTCGCTCAGTATCACCTTCTGTTACCGACGCCCCTCACACTGTTACCGCCCCCAAGCGCTTTTCCTTGAAAGTGGCTTTGTGGTTGCTCGACAGCCCGCGCCTGGGTCACAACGTCAACGTCAAACACTTCGCCGGGCGCTTGCTCAAGCAGCCGGCCCGTGAAGGCGTGGTCGCTGCCCAAAGCCGGCTGGGCCAACTGATGTGCCGTGAGTGCGGGAATGCCCGTGACCGCCGCATCGGCCACGACCTGCTGCGCCTCGCGGCCCGTGCCGGTGACCGCCGCGCCCAACGTGAACTGGGCCAGGTCGAAGACTGAGCTGTCCTCAGGCCCTGTGCTCCGCTAACCTTGCTTTTTTTCGGTGATGGCAGACATGTCTATGGCGTTCGACTGGACCAGTATTGCCCTTGGCCTCGCTGGCGCTGCTGTGCCGTTATTGGCCCTGTGCTGGCAGCTTCAGCGACGGCTGACCGCGCGCATGACCGGCTGGGAACTGCTCGAAGAGCGTCTGGCCACTGCGCAACTGGCCCAGGAAGGCCTCGCCGCGCAGCTGGATGCCAGTCGCGATGAAATCAGCGACCTGAGCCAGGCCAATGCTGCCAAACAGGCTGACTTGGCCGCTGTGCGCCGCGAGGTCGAACTGCTGCAGATCGACCGCGACAATGCCCGCGATGCCGCGCATGCATGGAACTTGGACCGCAGCGCCAAGGAGGCCGAGCTACGTCGCCTGGATGCATTGTCGTCCGCCCTGCGCGCCGAACTGCGTGAGCAGCAGGACAGCCATCAACAACGCCTTAACGACCTGCAAGGCTCACGGGATGAGTTGCGCGCACAGTTCGCCGAACTGGCGGGCAAGATCTTCGACGAGCGTGAACAGCGCTTCGCCGAAACCAGCCAGGAACGCCTGGGCCAGTTGCTTGATCCGTTGAAGGAACGCATCCAGTCCTTCGAAAAACGCGTAGAAGAAAGCTACCAGAACGAAGCACGCGAGCGTTTTTCCCTGGCTAAGGAGCTTGAACGCCTACAGCAACTGAACCTGCGTCTGTCAGACGAGGCCACCAACCTGACCCGCGCCCTCAAGGGCCAGAAAACCCAAGGCAACTGGGGCGAGCTGATCCTTGAGCGGGTGTTGGAGCATGCGGGCCTGGAGAAGGGCCGCGAGTATCAGACTCAGGTCAGCCTTAAGGGCCCGGACGGCGAGCGTTTCCAGCCGGACGTGCTGATCATGTTGCCCGGCGACAAGCAGGTGGTGGTGGATTCCAAGGTCAGCCTCACCGCTTATCAACAGTACGTGGCAGCGGAGGATGATGTGATCGGCCAAGCGGCGTTGAAGCAGCACGTGCTGTCGCTGCGCAATCACGTCAAAGGCTTGGCCGGCAAAGACTACAAACGCCTGGAAGGCCTGCACAGCCTGGATTTCGTGTTGCTGTTCGTACCGATTGAGGCGGCTTTTTCGGCCGCGTTGCAGGCCGAACCGAACTTATTCCAGGAAGCCTTCGATCGCCATATCGTCATCGTCAGCCCCACCACGTTGCTGGCTACCCTGCGGGTGATCGATAGCCTGTGGAAGCAGGAACGCCAGAGCCAGAACGCCCGGGAAATCGCCGAGCGTGCGGGCTGGCTTTACGACAAATTCGTTCTGTTTATCCAGGACCTGGACGAAGTGGGGAATCGTCTACAACAGTTGGATAAGGCTTACAGCGCCGCGCGTAACAAGCTGACAGATGGACGCGGGAATCTGGTCAGCCGGACCGAGCAATTGAGGTTGCTCGGCGCGCGGGCGAGTAAAAGCTTGCCGGCCGATCTGCTGGAGCGGGCGATGACCGATTCCGACGGCGTGGCCCATCTGCCCGAATAAACACAAACCAAAATGTGGCACTGGCCTAAAGGGGCAGATGCCGACTCAGCAACGCTCGCAACGCCGCCGGCTTCACCGGTTTGGCCAGGTAATCCAGCCCCGCCGCATGCACCTCGGCCACCATCTCCGGGCGGCCGTCGGCACTGATGACCACGCCGGGAATCGGCTCCGCCAATTGCGCACGCAGCCAGCCCATCAACTCAGTACCGGTCTCGCCATGATCCAGGTGGTAATCCACCAGTGCCAGCTGCGGGCGCACGCCTTCGGCCAGCAGCGCCGCGCATTGCGCCTGGTCGGTGGCGGTCCACACTTCGCAACCCCAGCGCGTCAACAGGCTGCGCATGCCAATCAGGATGCTCTCTTCGTTATCCACGCACAGCACCTGCGCACCGCTCAACGGCAGCCCGGTTTCCTGCGGCGTCTTGACCAGCGGGGTGGCCTGGTTGCGTGCCAGCGGCACGCGCACACTGAACACGCTGCCCTTGCCTGGCCATGAGCGCACGCTCAAACGGTGGTCCAGCACGCGGCACAGGCCGTCGGCGATCGCCAAGCCAAGTCCCAGGCCTTTCTCCGCGCGGGTCTGGTGGCTGTCCAGGCGCTTGAATTCTTCGAAGATCACCTTCTGTTTATCCTGCGGGATACCCGGGCCACGGTCCCACACCTCCAGGCACAGCTCGCCTTTACGTCGGCGTACGCCCAGCAGCACCGGGCCGTCGGCATAACGGAAGGCGTTGGTGAGAAAATTCTGCAGAATCCGTCGTAACAACTTTATGTCGCTGTCGACGCGCAAACGGCTGCCGCGTAGGCGGAAGCGCAGACCTTGTTCCTGGGCGAGCGCCTTGAATTCCGCGCCGAGGGTGTCGAACAGCTCATTGAGCACAAAGGGCTGGCGCTGTGGGTTGATCTTGCCGTTTTCCAGGCGCGAAATATCCAGTAGATCGCTGATCAGGTCTTCGGCAGAGCGCAGCGAACTGTCCAGGTGCTGCACCAATTGCCGGGCTTCGCTGGACAGGCCGTCGTTCTGGTGGGAGAGGGCGGCGGAGAACAGGCGCGCAGCATTCAACGGCTGCATCAGGTCATGGCTGACGGCCGCCAGGAAGCGCGTCTTCGACTGGCTGGCAGACTCGGCCACGCCCTTGGCGTCAGTGAGCGCCACGTTGAGCTGGGACAGCTCGTGGGTGCGCTCGGTCACCCGTTGCTCCAGGCCTTCGTTGGCTTCGGTGAGTGCCTTTTCGGCTTCGCGGAACGCGGTAATGTCAGTGAAGCTCATGACGAAACCGCCGCCGGGCATCGGGTTGCCGATCAGTTCGATCACGCGGCCATTGGGGAATAAACGCTCGGACGTGTGCGCGCGACCCTGGCGCATCCAATGCAGGCGTCGCGCCACGTGTACTTCGGCCTCGCCCGGCCCGCACAGCCCGCGTTCGGCGTTGTAGCGGATGATGTCGGCAATCGGCCGGCCCACGCTGATCAGTCCGTCGGGGTAATTGAACAGCTCCAGGTAGCGCCGGTTCCAGGCCACCAGCTTGAGGGACTGGTCGACCACGCTGATGCCTTGGGTGATGTTTTCGATGGCGCCTTGCAGCAACGCGCGGTTGAACTGCAGCACTTCCGACGCTTCGTCGGCGATGCGTACGACGTCCTCCAACTGCATTTCCCGCCCTTCGATGGCCGCTTTTACCACTGCACGGGTCGAGGATGCACCGAGTACACCGGCCAGCAAGCGTTCCGTGTGGGCGATCCAATCGTTGTCGGCATTCTGGTTGGGGTTGAAGCCTTTGCCCTGGCGATAGGCGAAACGGATAAAGCTTTGCTGGGCCCGTTCTTCACCCACAAAGCGCGCAGCCAGGCTCAGCAGATCGCTGATCTGCACCGACAGCATCGAGCGGGCACTGGCGCGCTGGCTGATTTCCTGGCCGATAAAGCGCCCGGCTTGCCAGTGCTCGGACACCCGCGTGCGCGAGAGCATCGACACCCACACAAACAGCGTGAAGTTACCCGCCAGTGAGAACACGGTGCCCAGGGTCAGCGAAGTGACGGACAGGCCCAGCGGGTGCGAATGCATCCACGTCAGCCCTGGGAAAAGGCTGAGGGACCACCCCAGGCTTTTCGCCGTCACCGGTAGGACCAAGGTGTAGAACCACAGGAAGGTGCCCGCTGCCAGGCCCGCGAATACACCGCGTCGGTTCGCCTGTTTCCAGTACAGCGCACCGAGCATCGCCGGCGCCAATTGGGTCACGGCGGCAAAGGCGATCTGGCCGATGGTCGCCAGGCTGGCGGACGAACCCAGCAGGCGGTAACTGACGTAGGCCAGCAACAGGATGATCACGATGCTCACACGGCGTACCGAGAGCATCCAGTGGCGGAACACTTCGAACGGCCGCTCGGCGCTGGAGCGACGCAGCAACCACGGCAGCAGCATGTCGTTGGACACCATGGTCGACAGTGCGATGCTCGCCACGATCACCATGCCGGTGGCCGCTGAAGCGCCGCCAATAAATGCCAGTACCGCGAGGGCGGGGTGGGCTTCGGCCATCGGCAGGCTGATGACGTAGGAGTCCGGAAGCACCGAGCCGGGCAGCATCATCTTGCCGCCCAAGGCGATCGGTACTACAAACAGCGCGGCAAGAATCAGATACGCGGGAAACACCCACTTGGCCAGGCGCAGGTCCTGCGGGTCGATGTTCTCGACCACCGTGACATGAAATTGCCGAGGCAAGCAGATGATCGCCATCATGGCCACGCCGGTCTGCACCACCATCGACGGCCAGTTGACGGTCTCCTTCCAGTATTCCTCCAGCCGTGGCGCCAGCATGGCTTGGCTGAACAGGTCGCCGAAACCGTCGTACAGGCCGTAGGTCACAAACGCGCCGACCGCCAGAAACGCGAACAGCTTGACCAGGGATTCAAACGCAATCGCCAGCACCATGCCACGGTGGTGTTCCGTGGCGTCGAGGTTGCGGGTACCGAAGACGATAGTGAACAGCGCCAATACCAGCGACACGATCAGTGCGGTGTCCTGCGCGCGGGTGCCGGTGGTGTCGGCACCCGCGCCGATCAGCAGGTTGACTCCCAGCACGATGCCTTTGAGTTGCAGCGCAATATAGGGCAGTACGCCGACCAGGCAGATCAGTGCGACCACCACGGCCAGGGATTGGGATTTGCCGTAGCGCGCCGCAATAAAGTCGGCGATGGAGGTGATGTTTTCCTGCTTGCTGATCAGAATCATCTTCTGCAGCACCCAAGGTGCCAACACCAGCAATAGAACCGGTCCGAGGTAGATCGGTAAAAATGCCCACAGCTGTTCGGCAGCCTGGCCTACGGCGCCGAAGAAGGTCCAGCTGGTGCAGTAAACGGCGAGCGACAGGCTATACACCCAGGCACGTACACGTGGCGGCAAGGGCGCACGGCGACGATCACCGTAGAAGGCGATGGCAAACATAATGGCCATATAGGCCAGGGCAACGGCGGCGATCAGCCCGCTGGACAGCGTCATGGTAACTCCGAGCATAGGAACACCCAGGCATTCCAGGCCCGGTTGGACAGTCTCGCATGATGGCTGGGGTTAGTCAGTGTCGACCAAGGTCGTGTGGGATCGAATGTCGCAGGGGCGTTCAGCGAGGTGGCAGGGTTTTCTGGCGCAGGATGTAGAGTGTCACCAGCACGGCGCTGGTCAGCATGAAGCCACGCGCCCACGGCAGGGGCACCAGGTAGCAGGAAACACCGATGCTCAGCCACATCAAGCCAATGGCGTAGACCTTGCCTTTGAGGGGGATACCGTTGCCGTCCAGGTAGTCACGGATCCACGGGCCCAGGCGCGGGTGTTGCACCAGCCAGTGGTAGAAGCGCGGAGAGCTTCGAGCGAAGCAGGCGGCGGCGAGCAACAGAAAGGGCGTTGTCGGCAATACCGGTAGGAAAATGCCGATCACCCCCAGCGCTACGCTCAACCAGCCGATGGCCAGCAGCACGTAGCGCAGGAGCAGTGACCGATTGCCCATGGGTGTCACGGGCAAGCGACTCAGTGGTGACGTGGCTTGAGGATCGCCGGTTTTTCGTCAGGGGCGTTGCACAGCAGGTACAGCGCGGTCAGGGCTTCCGGGATCTGTACGATCATGTCGTCCATCAGGTTGGCGTCGGCGGCGATGTCGGAGAACTCCGGCTGGTCGTCGAACAGGCCCGAACCGACCATGATCGGCAGCAGCATTTCGCTGACTTCTTCCTCGGCGGTTTCGAACCAGGCGGCTTCGCGCAGGAACACGCCTTCCATGAAGCCGATGCACCAGCCGCGCAGGTCGGAATCATCCGGCTCTTCGCCCAGGTCCAGCTCGCATGGCAATTCGAATTCCTCGTCGGAGGCCAGTTGGCGACCGATGTGGGCCTTGAGGGCCAGCAAGGTGGATTCGATTTCTTCGCGCTGGGCGGCGTCGGCGTAGTGCGGCTCTTCGGCGAACAGTGCGTCGATCCATTCGCGGTCGGGCACGACCTCGGAGCAGATCGACAGGGCGGTCAGGTAGCCGTGGGCGGCCACGTAGTCCAGCGCCTCGTCATGCAGCTCATCGGCGTCGAGGAAGGCTTGCAGGCGGGTTAGTTGCTCAGCGAAGGACATTGAAGGACTACCTTGGGAATAAACGATGCTGAATTCTAGGCCTTCTTGAGCGCCCAGGCCAGCCACACTGCATATTTGCCAGGTTTTAGATAGCGCTCGCTGTTCGTCAGTGGCGCCCTTTGCCGGGTATCGCTCGGGTATACTGCCGCGTTTTGTGATGCCCTTGCAGGCCAAGCGCCAGTCCGAGAAAACTTCGCTTACGGATTATTTCCCGTGAGAACGTGTTTTCTCGGCCAGCCTGTACAGAGGGATTTCGGCACTATTTTGGAGTTATACATGCTCGAGCAGGCTCAACGCGTCCTCAAGGACATCTTCGGCTACGACAGTTTTCGTGGCCGCCAGGGTGCGATCATTGAGCGCGTGGCCAGTGGCGGTGACGCCCTGGTCTTGATGCCTACCGGTGGTGGCAAGTCACTGTGCTTCCAGGTGCCGGCGCTGTTGCGCAATGGCTTGGCCGTGGTGGTCTCGCCGCTGATCGCGTTGATGGACGATCAGGTGGCGACCCTGGAAGAGCTGGGTGTCGCCGCCGCGTCCTTGAACTCCACCCTCAGCGCCGAGCAGCAGCGCGACCTGGCTGCACGCATCAAGCGCGGTGAGGTGAAGATGCTCTACCTCGCTCCCGAGCGCCTGGTGCAGCCACGCATGCTGGCCTTTTTGCAAAGCCTGGAAATCGCCCTCTTCGCGATCGACGAGGCCCACTGCGTGTCGCAATGGGGCCACGATTTCCGTCGCGAATACCTGCAGCTCGGCCAGTTGGCGGAACTGTTTCCCGATGTGCCGCGCATTGCCCTGACCGCCACCGCCGACAAGCGCACCCGCGAAGAAATCGTCGAGCGCCTGCACCTGCAGAACGCCGAGCGCTTCCTGTCGAGCTTCGACCGGCCGAATATCTTCTACCGCATCGTGCCCAAGGAGCAGCCGCGCAAGCAGTTGCTGGCCTTCCTGTCCGAGCGGCGCAGCGATGCCGGCATCGTCTATTGCCTGTCGCGCAAGAAGGTCGATGAAGTCGCCGCGTTCCTCTGCGAACAAGGTTACCCGGCGCTGCCTTACCACGCGGGCCTGCCTAACGAAACGCGCTCCGCCCACCAGAAGCGCTTCCTCAACGAGGAAGGCCTGATCATGGTGGCCACCATCGCGTTCGGCATGGGCATCGACAAATCCAACGTGCGCTTCGTGGCGCATATGGACCTGCCCAAATCCCTTGAGGCGTACTACCAGGAAACCGGGCGAGCCGGCCGTGATGGCCTGCCGGCGGATGCCTGGATGGTCTACGGCCTGCAAGACGTGGTGATGCTCAAGCAGATGTTGCAAAACTCCGAGGGTGACGAGCGTCACAAGCGCCTGGAGCAGCACAAGCTCGACGCGATGCTCTCGCTGTGTGAAGAGACCCGTTGCCGTCGCCAGACCTTGCTCGCGTATTTCGACGAAGACATGCCCCAGCCCTGCGGCCATTGCGACAACTGCGTCGACGGCGTGCAGACCTGGGACGCCACTGAGCCCGCGCGCCAGGGTTTGTCCGCTATTTACCGCACCGGCCAGCGTTATGGCGTGGGTCATCTGGTGGATGTATTGCTGGGCAAGGATAACGAGAAGGTCCGCAGCTTCGGCCACGAAAAACTGTCGGTCTATGGCGTGGGCAAGGCCCGCGCTGAGGGCGAATGGCGTTCGCTGTTCCGGCAGATGGTCGCGCGTGGCTTGGTGGATATCGACATCGAAGGGTATGGCGGTTTGCGCCTGAATGACAGTTGCCGGCCATTGCTCAAGGGCGAAGTCAGCCTTGAGCTGCGCCGCGATCTCAAGCCGCAGACCACCGCCAAGAGCAGCACCAGCCAGGCCAGCCAACTGGTGCGTGGCGAAGAGCGTGAACAGTGGGAAGCCTTGCGCACCCTGCGGCGCAAACTGGCGCAGGAACACAGCGTGCCGCCGTACGTTATCTTCCCCGACTCCACCTTGCTGGAGATGCTGCGCGAGCAGCCCACCAGCATGGCCGAAATGGCGCGGGTCAGCGGCGTGGGTGCGCGCAAGCTCGAGCGCTACGGCCAGGCCTTCCTCGAAGTGCTGGGCGGCCAGGCCGAAGCGCCGAAGGAAATCGCCGATATTCGCCATGAATTGATCAGCCTGGCCCGCGCCGGCATGACCCCGATCCAGATCGCCGGTCAGCTGCAATGCTCGGAAAAAAACGTCTACACGTTGTTGGCTGAATCCATCGGCAAGCAGCAGCTGTCGTTGGAGCAGGCGCTTGATTTGCCGGAAGATTTGCTCGGCGAGATCCAGGACGCGTTCCTGGACGGAGAGGGCGAATTGCCACCCGTCGCGGAGATCGCACCGCTGTTTACCGGACGTGTTCCTGAGGGCGTCTTGTACTGCGTCAGGGCCGCTTTGCAGTCTGAATTCGAAATTTAGTGCGCCAATTACGACAATGTAACGAATCAGTACATAGCAACTCTTGCCTACGGGCAGAGCGCATGCTTAGCTGACTAATAATTAGCCACACTTTATTTTCAGTCTAAAACATGAGTTTTTTATGCCGTTAACCGATCAACACCGATTTGGCATGCAGCTGGCGCAAATGTCCCGTGGTTGGCGCGCCGAGCTCGACCGCCGCTTGGCGGGGCTGGGCTTGTCCCAGGCGCGCTGGCTGGTGCTGTTGCACTTGGCCCGTTTCGAGGATGCACCCACCCAGCGCGAATTGGCGCAAAGCGTCGGCGTCGAAGGGCCGACACTGGCTCGCCTGCTGGACAGCCTGGAAGGTCAAGGCCTGGTGCAACGCCAGGCGGTGGTGGAAGACCGTCGTGCCAAGCGCATTCTGCTGTGTGATACCGCCCGGCCGTTGATCGAGCAGATCGAGACGATTGCTACCGCTTTGCGTCATGAGTTGTTTGTGGGGGTGGATGAAGCCGATTTGCGAGTGTGTATGCGGGTGCATGGGCACATTCTGGCGAATCTGGAAAAGTCCTGAGGCAAACGCGGGTCTGCTGTGGTGAGCAGGCTTTTGTGGTGAATGGGCTTTTGTGGTGAGCGGGCTTGCCCCGCGCTGGGCTGCGAAGCAGCCCCACTGCAGTCACCGCGCTTCTTCAGTCAGAAATCAGTCGCCTCGGTTCGGGCCCGCTTCGCAGCCCAGCGCGGGGCAAGCCCGCTCACTACAATCCCCTCGTGTGTCAGAACGTCTGCCCCAGGTTCAGATACACCGCCTTCTGATTATCATCGTTGAACCCATAACTGAAATTCAGCGGCCCCAACGGTGTATCAAACCCCAGGAAGATACTCGCCGCGTTGATGTAGCCGCTGTCGAATTCATTGTCGTTGTTCCACGCCCGGCCGCGTTCCAATGATGCACCGAGGTACAGCGGGAAATCCAGCGGCAGGTACGAACGTGGCGTCAGTCGACGGTAATACACCGCTCGCATCAGGCTGATGTTCTGGCCTGAGATGGCGTCCTGGCGGAAGCCCGACAGCTGCCGCGCACCGCCCAGCAGGAAGCTGGAAATCACCACATCCGAATCATCCAGCGTGCGCCCGTAGCGTCCCCCCAGCACCAGGGTGTCCGGGCCGTGGCTCATGGCCTTGTCCAACTTGAATTCCCATTGGCGGTAGCGCTGGTCCGAGCCCAGCCCCGGTTCGAATTCGCGGTAGGCCAGGCCGATGTCTTCGCCGGTATGGGGGAAGTACACATTGTCCAGAGAGTCGAAGGAGTATTTCAGTTCATAGAAGCCTTCGCTGAAGCTCACACTGGGCAGGTCCCGGTCGCCGATGCGCACATCCGCCTTGCCCCAGGCCTCGCCGACGCCGAAGCGGATCTCGCCGCTGTTGCCAATCTGCCTGCCGACGTTCAAGCCGAAGCCGTAGCGTTCCAGGCGGTATTCGGAGATGGGATCGTTGTCCAGGATCAGCTCGACGTTCTGTGCCTGGGCGCTGAGATAAGGCGCGACAAAGTAACGCGAGCCGGTGTCCATCGGCTGGTAGAACTCGCTGTACAGCTCTTGCCGATCACCGATCTGCACCCGCGTCAGCCACTCGGCGCCGAGGCGGTTGATACCGTTCATGCGGTAGCTGGCGCCGAGGTTGAAGGCGCTGTCGCCGCGCATGTCATCCGAGAGGTTCAGGCCGAGGCGCAGGTAATCGGTGCCGCTGCGTTTGCCGCGCGCGCTGATCACCAGGGTGTTGTCCTGGCCTTTCTTGACCACGCGGTATTGCACCTGCTCGAAGTAATCCAGGCCGTACAAGGTGCCCATGTCCGACTGCAGGCGGCCCAGGTTCAACGGCTCGCCCAGGGGTTGGCGAATGTAGTAGCGGATCACGTCGTCGCTGACTTTCGAATCGTTTTCCACGGTGATCGCGGTGATCACCGGGGTGCGCTCGCCGGGGGTACGCGCGGCCACCAGTTGCGGGTCGATCGGTTCGGCAGGACGCAGGTGGGCCAGGCGCACGTCGAGGGCGCGAGTCGCGCGGTAGCCGGCGTCGATCATGTCCTTGGCGCGGCCGAAGTCGGTCACGCCATAGGCGGCGAGCGGTGGCTGGATCAGCACATCCTTGGGGTGCAAGTCCTTGAGTTGTTCTTCGGAGTTGCGCCGTGTCATCAGCGTGATGGACTGGTTGAGCACGTCCACCACCGTCGCCAGTTGCTTGCGCGAGCGCAGTGGGGTGCCGATGTCGACGACGATGGCGATATCCACGCCCATCTCCCGCGCCACGTCCAGCGGGATGTTATCGGTCATGCCGCCGTCCACCAGCAGCCGACCGTCCAGCTCCACCGGGGCGAATACCGCCGGGATCGACATGCTGGCACGGATCACCTGAGGCAGGTGGCCCTTGCGGAACACCACCTTCTCTCCGGTGGTGATATCGGTCGCCACCGCGCGGAAGGGAATCGGCAGCTTGTCGAAATTTCGCGTGTTGCTGCTGTGGGCGAACATGCTTTCCAGCAGCAGCGCCAGGTTCTGGCCTTGGATCACGCCCAGTGGCAGGCCCAGGCTACCGTCGTCACGAAAGCTGAGTTTCTGTTTGACCAGGAAATCCCGGTCATCCTGCTTGCGCCGAAACGGTACGTCCTCGCGGGGCGGTGCGTCGGACAGGGCCTGTTGCCAGTCGATGCTCAGCGCGAGCTTTTCCAGCTCGTCGATTTTGTAGCCGGAGGCGTACAGCCCACCGATCACCGCACCCATGCTGGTGCCGGCAATCGCATCGATCTGGATGCCTTGCTCTTCCAGCGCCTTGAGCACGCCGATATGCGCCAGCCCACGGGCGGCGCCACCGGACAGCACCAGGCCGATTTTTGGGCGTGGCGGTTCAAGGGCGTCGGCAACAAGAGGGAGTAGGCACAGGAACAGGCAGGACAGCAGGCGGCGCATCATGAATCTCGAGGCTGGGCGATAAAGGCCGCTATTATAGCCACTCGATCCGCCGAGCCCGTTACGCCAGGAGCCTCTCAAATTATGTCCTCGATCAAACCCGAGATCGTTATCACCTATTGCACCCAGTGCCAGTGGTTGCTGCGCGCGGCGTGGCTGGCGCAGGAATTGTTGAGCACGTTCGCCGATGACTTGGGCCAGGTGTCGCTGGCGCCGGCAACCGGTGGCGCATTTCGCATCACGTGCGATGGCGTGCAGATCTGGGAGCGTAAGGCCGACGGTGGTTTCCCTGAAGCCAAGGTGCTCAAGCAGCGCGTGCGCGACCAGATCGACCCGCAGCGTGACCTGGGGCACAACGACCGTACGCAGTAAAAGTCACCGCCGTCGGCGGGCGGTGACCGTGCAGGGGGGATTATTTGGCGGCCATTTTTTGCTTGATGAAGCCAATCACCCAGGTCAGCACCAGCCCGCCGACGCCACCGCCGACAATGTTGCTGCCAACCGTCGCTACATCCAGCGCTTCGCCACCGGAGGCGCCCGTCAGTACCGCGACGATCTGGCCCAGCAGCGCCCCGCCGACACCCCCGATCACTGTGTTAAGCCCTGTCCCAAGACTCTGTTTGGTCATCCCGGCGATGTTGCCGCCGATGGTCCCGCTGATTATCTGCACCAACAAACTGATGAGCATTTCCATGGTAAAGCTCCCGCATCGCGTTGAGGTTGTGACCACTCGCGTGCAGCAACTTCAGAAAATACCCAGGCTGTCGTCGAGGTGTCGGTTATCCGTTGAACGACGACAAACTGTTGCGGATGTTTAAAGTGTAGATCACGCCGTCGCCGCAGGCTGTTTGGCCTGGCTGGCAGTGCCCATCAGTCCGGAAAGCACGATAGCGACGACGATCAGCACGCCACCCAGCAGCATCCGCAGCGTCGGGGTTTCGGCAAACAGCAGCCAAGCCGCAGTGATGCCGTACACCGGCTCCATGGCAAACACCACCGAGGCCGTGCGCGCCTTGATCACCGCGAGGCTGGCGACAAACAGGCTGTGGGCCAGGCCGGTGCAGAACACGCCGAGCAGGCCGATCCACAGCCAGTCAATCGCCCGCACCTCGGTCAGCCCCGGTGCCGCCACGGGCAACAGGCACACCGCGACCACCACGTTCTGGCACAACGCGGCCTGCACCGCCGGAATGCGGCCGGAACTGGCGCGATTGTTCAGTGACAGCAGGGAAAACAGCAGCCCCGAGGCGATCCCCCAGAGCAAGCCGCCGGTGGCTTCGCTGACGAGGTTGAAGTCCGGGGTGACCAGCACCAGGCCGACGCTGACCAGTACCACCAGTACTATTTCATTGGCGCGGATACGCTCGCGGAAAATCAGCCCTTCAAGAATCACGGTAAAGGCCGGAAACGCAGTGAAACCCAGGGTCGCCACCGCAACGCCGGCGACCTTTACCGCAATAAAAAAGGTCACCCAATGCGCCGCCAGCAACACGCCGCTTACCAGCAGTCGACGCCAGTCGCGCCGCTCGAGTGTTTTCCAGGCCGTGTTGCTGGCGAACCGTGCGAATACCGCCAGGGCCACTACGGCAAACACGGCGCGCCCGAAGACGATGATGGCCGGTGAAGCGGCCGCCAGTTTGCCGAATACGCCGGTAAGGCCAAACATCAATGCACCGATATGCAGGGCGCCGAGGGCTGAGCGGGGAGTCATTGCAGTCCTTGAATCAAGCGGGTGACAGAAGCGCAGTTTAGTGGCTCGGCCGTGCAGGCGTCTGTCGTGCGGCTCGCGATTGTTATCGCAAGGCTCTTCCTAGGCGTTGCGTCGCAATGCGCCCGGCGAGGCGCCAAACTCGCGCAGCATCGCGGCCGCAAAGGCACTTTGCGAGGTATAGCCGACGCGATCGGCGATTTCACCAACCGGCAGAGGCGTTTGGCGCAGCAGGTCCAAGGCCATGTGCAGGCGGCGACTGCGGATATAGTCCATGGGTGTTTGCCCGCATTCCGCCATGAAGCGTGCGTGCAAGCGCGCTACCGAGAGGTCGGCGATGCGTGCCAGGTCAGCCACCTGCAGCGGGTGCGCTACGTGGCGCTCGATGTGCGCGTTGAACGCCGCATACGGCAGGCGCCGGCCCGGCAGCGGTTGGGCAGACGGATGGTTGAGGCTGGCCAGCAACAGCACTGCGCCTTGCTGGGCGATCAGCGGGTCATCCACCGGGCTCTGCGCCAGCCATTGCACCAACTGGTGTTGCCGCGAGTCCAGGGCCAGCCGTGCCGGTTGGTCGAGCAGGCGGCGACTGGCATCGGCATGCGTGCCCAACGATTGCAGCACCCAGTGCTCGGTGGGCACGTCCAGCACGAGGCAGCGGCTGCCGTCGCGACTGCCGCAGGCGTGGTGGGCGGAGAAGGGCAGCACCATCACGCTGCTTTCGCGCACTTGGCTGCCACGCCCGTCGACTTCCAGGTCCAGGTGCCCGGACAGGCCGAACACCAACTGCGCATGGTCATGGCTGTGGGCGATGGGCGCTTCGAGGTAGTGGCGTAGCGTGAGAGTGGGGCTCATCGCGGTCTCCTGGGCGGCAAGTCGGCAGTCTACAACGCTTCGCGGTCGGTGGGCGCTGTCATCAGACTGACGCACAGTTGTCATGGGCTATTAATCGCACTGGCGCAAGCTCGCGAAAACACCGTCGAGGGATGCCCATGACCAGTGCCGAGTTGACCAAGCCCAGCCGCAAGCAACGGGTGCGTACCCTGTGGATTTCCGACGTGCACCTGGGCACACGGGATTGCCAGGCCGAACATTTGTCGCAGTTCCTCAAGGGCTACCACGCCGATAAGGTCTACCTGGTAGGGGACATCATCGACGGTTGGAAACTGCGTGGCGGCATGTATTGGCCCCAGGCCCACACCAACGTGATCCGCCGCCTGTTGACCATGGCCAAGCGCGGCACCGAGGTGATCTACGTCACCGGCAACCACGACGAATTCCTGCGCCGCTACTCCAAGCTGATCCTGGGCAATATCCAACTGGTGGACGAGGCCGTGCACGTGACTGCCGATGGCCGGCACCTGCTGGTGATCCACGGCGACCAGTTCGACGTGATCACTCGCTATCACCGCTGGCTGGCATTTCTCGGCGACTCGGCCTATGAGTTCACCCTCACACTGAACCGCTGGCTGAACCATTGGCGTGCGCGCTACGGCTATGGCTATTGGTCGCTGTCGGCGTACCTCAAGCACAAGGTCAAGACGGCGGTGAACTTCATCAGCGATTTCGAAGAAGCCATCGCCCACGAAGTAACCAAGCGCGAGTTGCACGGCGTGGTCTGCGGGCATATCCACCACGCGGAGATTCGCAAGGTGGGCGAGGTGGATTACCTCAACTGCGGGGATTGGGTGGAGTCGTGCACGGCGTTGATCGAGCACTGGGATGGGAGTATCGAGTTGTATCGGTTGGCGGATGCGCAGGCGAAGGAGGCGCAGCTTAAGGCCGAGATGGTCACAGGCTAAAGGGCTACTCAGGTCACAAATGTGGGAGGGGGCTTGCCCCCGATTGCAGAGTGTCAGTCGCTGTAAGCTTGACTGATATACCGCCATCGGGGGCAAGCCCCCTCCCACAGTTTTAATGCTGTTTCTTCAGTTGGACACGTCGGCGATGGCTTTGGCCAGCAGCGTCAACCGCGTGGCATCAATCCCTGCCACATTCGCTCGGCCAGAACTCACCATGTACACGCTGTGTTTCTCCCGCAGTTGTTTAACCTGCTCGGCACTCAGGCCGGTATAGGAAAACATGCCGCGCTGCGCGCCGATGTGCGCAAACTGCTGCGACAGGCCATGGGGCGCCAGCGCCTCCACCAGTCCGGAGCGCAGGTGTGCGATGCGCGAACGCATGGCTTCTACTTCGTCGCTCCAGCGTTTTTTCAGCTCGGCATCGCCGAGGATGGTCGCCACCACCGCTGCGCCATGGTCCGGTGGCGTCGACCACAGGTTACGCGCCGTGTTCGCCAACTGGCTACGCACATCCGTCAGCTTCTCCGCATCCGCCGCGCACACGATCAACGCGCCGACACGGTCGCTGTACAGGCCGAAGTTCTTCGAACAGGAACTGGTGACCAGCACTTCCGGCAGCTCGGCTGCAAACAGCCGCACCGCCCAGGCGTCCTGCTCCAGGCCGTCGCCAAAGCCCTGGTAGGCGAAGTCGATCAGCGGCAGCAACTGGCGCTCGCGCACGATCTGCAGCACCTGGCGCCAGTCGTCTTGGGACAGGTCGAAACCGGTCGGGTTGTGGCAGCAGGCGTGCAGCAGCACGACATCGCCCTGGGGCACGCTGGACAGGGTGGCGAGCATCGCCGCCACATCCAGGCGATTGTCGGCGCCCACGTACGGATAATGGCTGACCGGGATCCCGGCCTTGGCAAAGATGGATTCGTGGATCGGCCAGGTCGGGTTGCTCAGCCAGACGCCACGGCCCGGCAGGTTTTGAGCAATAAAGTCGGCGCTCAGTCGCAGGGCGCCGGTGCCGCCTGGGGTCTGGGTGGCGCCGGCACGGCGTTCGCGGATCAGCGCGGAGTCCGCGCCGAGTACCAGCTCGCTGATCAGCTTGCCGAACGCAGCGTTACCGTGGCCGCCGATGTAGGTCTTGGTGGCCTGGGTGTCCACCAGGCGCTGCTCGGCCAGTTTCACCGAGTGCGGGATCGGCGTCAGGCCCTGGTCGTCCTTATAGACGCCGACGCCCAGGTCGAACTTGTTCGGGTTGGCGTCCTGGGCGTACAGGTCCATCAGCCCGAGGATCGGGTCGCCGGGAACGCGGCCAATGGCATCGAAATGCATTACTTGCGCCCCTCGGCGTCCTTGGCCACTTCGTCGGTGCGCGCGGCCATGATGAAGTCGTTACGGTGCAGGCCTTTGATGGAGTGGCTCCACCAAGTCACGGTGACCTTGCCCCACTCGGTGAGCAGGCCGGGGTGATGGCCTTCGGCTTCGGAGATTTCACCCATGGCGTTGGTGAAATCCAGGGCGAATTTGAAGTTCTTGAACAGGAAAACCTTTTCCAACTGCATCACGCCGTCGCGCACTTCGATGTTCCAGTCGGGGATCTGCTTGAGCAGCACCGGCAACTCTTCATCGCTGACTTGCGGGGCATCGGCGCGGCAGGCTTCGCAGTGGGCTTGGTTCAAGGTGGTCATGGGGGTGTCCTGAATTCGAAAGTTGAAGGTCAGTAGCGTCACCCTAAAGCAACGCGCGGCCAGGGAACAGACTCACCTGGCCTCAAGATGTAAGGTTCACGCGGCTTTGGGTTTGGGCGCAAACTTGGGCGCATGCAGACCCAGCTGCATGCCGCGCTCAACCATGCCCATGATGTCTTCCTGCGCCACTTCGAACAGGCGCTTGAGGTTGGGCAGCACGAAGTACAGCGGTTGCAGGATGTCGATGCGATAGGGCGTGCGCATCGCTTCCAGCGGGTCGAACAGCTGGTGCTCAGGCTCGGAGGACAGGCTGTACACCGTTTCCTTGGGCGACGACAGAATGCCGCCACCGTAGATACGCCGGCCTTCGGGGGTGTCCACCAGGCCGAACTCGATGGTCATCCAGTACAGGCGCGCCAGGTAAACCCGTTGCTCCTTAGTGGCCGCCAGACCGAGCTTGCCGTAGGTGTGGGTGAACTCGGCGAACCAGGGGTTGGTCAGCAGCGGGCAGTGGCCAAAGATCTCGTGAAAAATATCCGGCTCTTGCAGGTAGTCCAGTTCTTCACGGGTACGGATAAACGTCGCCACCGGAAACTGTTTGTTGGCGAGCAATTCGAAGAAGGTCTGGAAGGGGATCAGCGCCGGTACGCGGGCGACTTGCCAGCCGGTTGTCTCGGCCAACACCTGGTTGATTTCGCCCAGTTGCGGAATCCGATCATGGGGCAGGCCGAGCTTGTCGATGCCGTCCAGGTATTCCTGGCAGGCGCGGCCCTCGATCACGTTCAATTGGCGAGTGATCAGGGTGTTCCACACCGCGTGTTCTTCCGGCGAGTAGTGGATAAAACCTTGCGCGTCGGGCTCGCGGGCCACGTACTGCGTCTGCTTCATACGGCTCTCCTGCTAGGCATTCGTTCTTGTTATGTCCTGCGATGACCCTATTGATAACCTGTGCGTGACCGGATTCCATCTGTTTAAAACGCCATCGTGTAGGAAAATTTACCGATTTACGTAAAGTATTCGTTACGCTTGTGCGCTCGGCCGTTGCGCTGGGCTGGGAAAACCCTTCTGGCTGTCACATAATCTTGACGACTATCTGCGTCCTGCGACAAAAACACGCGGCGCCTACCCACATTTCGGGCCTCTTCATGCGTATCAAAGTGCACTGCCAGAACCGCATCGGCATCCTGCGGGACATTCTCAACCTGCTGGTGGAGTACGGCGTCAACGTCGCCAAGGGCGAAGTGGGCGGTGAGCATGGCAATGCCATTTACCTGTACTGCCCGAACCTGGTGAACATGCAGTTTCAGGCGCTGCGCCCGCAGTTCGAGGCGATTACCGGGGTGTTCGGGGTGAAAAGGGTAGGGCTGATGCCCAGCGAACGGCGCCACATGGAGCTGAATGCGCTGCTCGGCGCCCTGGAGTTTCCGGTGCTGTCGATCGACATGGGCGGCTCCATCGTCGCCGCCAACCGTGCAGCGGCGCAGTTGCTCGGGGTGCGGGTGGACGAGGTGCCGGGGATTCCGTTGTCGCGGTATGCCGAAGACTTTGATTTGCCGGAGCTGGTGCGTGCGAGCAAATCGCGGATCAATGGTCTGCGGGTCAAGGTCAAGGGTGACGTGTTCCTGGCGGACATCGCGCCGCTGCAATCATCCGAACATGACGACAGCGAAGCCATGGCCGGCGCGGTGTTGACCCTGCACCGCGCGGACCGCGTGGGTGAGCGCATCTACAACGTGCGCAAGCAGGAGCTGCGCGGCTTTGACAGCATTTTCCAGAGCTCCAAAGTCATGGCTGCGGTAGTGCGCGAAGCCCGGCGCATGGCGCCGCTGGATGCGCCTCTATTAATAGAAGGCGAAACCGGCACCGGCAAGGAGTTGCTGGCCCGCGCCTGTCACTTGGCCAGCCCGCGTGGGCAATCGCCGTTGATGGCGCTCAACTGCGCCGGCCTGCCCGAGTCGATGGCGGAGACCGAGTTGTTCGGCTACGGCCCCGGCGCGTTCGAAGGTGCACGTGCAGAAGGCAAGTTGGGGCTGCTGGAACTGACGGCGGGCGGTACGTTGTTTCTTGACGGTGTGGGGGAGATGAGCGCGCGCTTGCAGGTGAAATTGCTGCGCTTCCTGCAGGACGGTTGCTTTCGCCGCGTAGGCAGTGATGAGGAGGTTTACCTGGATGTGCGGGTGATCTGCGCCACCCAGGTGGATTTGTCCGAGCTGTGCGCCCGTGGCGAATTCCGCCAGGACCTCTACCACCGCCTCAACGTGCTGTCCTTGCATATCCCACCGCTGCGCGAATGCCTCGACGGCCTGGCGCCGTTGGTGGAGCACTTTCTCGACCAGGCCAGCCGTCAGATCGGCTGCCCGTTGCCCACGCTGGCGCCCGCCGCGATGGATCGCCTGAGTCATTACCATTGGCCAGGCAATGTGCGGCAGTTGGAAAACGTACTGTTCCAGGCGGTGTCGTTGTGTGACGGCGGGACGGTCCAGGCCGAACATATTCGGCTGCCGGACTATGGGGTGCGTCAGCCGCTTGGCGATTTTTCGCTGGAGGGTGGCCTGGAAGCGATTGTCGGGCGGTTCGAGAAAGCGGTGCTCGAAGCCTTATATGCCGAGCATCCCAGCAGCCGGCAGATGGGCAAGCGTCTGGGGGTGTCCCACACCACCATCGCTAACAAGCTGCGCGACTACGAAATTCTCAAGGCTAATAAATAAATCCTTTGGGAAGGGGGTGCTGTGGTGAGTGGGGCTTGTGCCCCGACGGGTTCGCCGCCGACTCAAGGGGGGCTGCTTCGCAGCCCGGCGCAGGGCAAGCCTGCTCACCACAGGGTAAGCCTGCTCACCACAGTAAACCCCTCCCACATTCGATCTTTGTCGTTTTCAAGGACGGGGTTTGCCGCAGGCGGCAGTAGTCCGCCGTTTTTTCGACTCTCGCTCAATCCTGAAATCTTCATACCTCGCCGCAAACCCCCGCCCCGCCTGCACTTCCTGCTCTTTTCAAAAGTTGGTTCGCAAATTGCTTAAGCCTCATCAGTACAGCGGTGGGCGGCAAGCGTCCGTCAGAAAGAGGAAAGAGCGTGGACAAGTACCTTTATGTGGCAATGACCGGCGCCAGCCAGAATGCTCTGGCGCAGAAGGCCCATGCCAACAACCTGGCGAACATTTCCACCAATGGTTTCCAACGTGACCTGGAACAGGCGCGTTCGATGCCGGTGTTCGGTGACAGCTTTCCGGCGCGGGCGTTTGCCTTGACCGAGCGCCCGGGCACTGACTTCTCTCCTGGCGCGATGATCGAGACCGGTCGAGACCTGGACGTGGCCGTCAGCGGCAATGGCTGGATGGCCGTGCAGACCCCGGACGGCAGCGAAGCCTACGTGCGCAGCGCGAGCATGAACGTCGACGCATTGGGCGTACTGCGGGCCGGCAACGGCATGCCGATCATGGGCAACGGTGGGCCGATTGCCGTGCCGCCGCAGCAGAAGATCGAAGTGGGTGCCGACGGCACCATCAGCATCCGCGCCATGGGTGAAGGCCCGCGCGTGATGGCGGAAGTGGACCGCATCAAGCTGGTCCAGCCGGACCTGAAGAACATGAATAAAGGCTTGGACGGCACCATCCACACCAAGGATGGCCAGCCGGCCCAGGCTGACGCGACGGTCACGCTGACCTCGGGTTTCCTGCAGGCGAGCAACGTCAATGCGGTGGAAGAAATGACCGCAGTGCTGGCGCTTTCCAAGCAGTTTGAGCTGCACATCAAGATGATGAACAGCGCTAAAGAAGACGACCAGGCCATGACGCGCGTCATGCAGATGAGCTGATTGCAGCCCATTAACTAATTTGTGATGTCGCGCCAACAAACAGGCGCACAGAGGAGAACAGCATGCTTCCGGCTCTATGGGTTGCCAAAACAGGCCTGTCCGCCCAGGACACCAACCTGACCACCATTTCCAACAACTTGGCCAACGTATCGACCACGGGTTTCAAACGTGACCGTGCCGAGTTCCAGGACTTGCTCTATCAGATCAAGAAACAGCCGGGCGCTCAGTCGACCCAGGACAGCGAGCTGCCGTCGGGCCTGCAACTGGGTACCGGTGTGCAGATCGTCGGCACCCAGAAGAACTTCAGCGCCGGTAACTTGCAACAGACCGGCCAGCCGCTGGACATGGCCATCAACGGCCGTGGCTTCTTCCAGATCCTGCAACCGGACGGCACTACTTCCTACACCCGTGACGGTACTTTCCACCTGGACTCCAACGGCCAGATCGTGACCGCCAACGGTTTTGCCCTGGAGCCGGCCGTGGTCGTTCCAGCAGATGCCAAAACCTTTACCGTTGGCAACGACGGCACCGTGTCGATCACCGTCGCCGGCAACCCGGCGTCGCAAGTGATCGGCAACCTGCAGACCGCCGATTTCATCAACCCGGCTGGCCTGCAAGCCATGGGTAACAACTTGTTCCTGGAAACCGCCTCCAGCGGCGCGCCGCAAATCGGCACCCCTGGGCTGAACGGCTTCGGCACCACGCTGCAAAGCACCCTGGAAACCTCCAACGTCAGCACCGTTGAGGAGATGGTCAACATGATCACTACCCAGCGTGCCTACGAGATGAACTCCAAGGTGATCTCCACCGCCGACCAGATGCTTTCGTTCGTAACGCAGAATCTGTAATCAAGTCTGGGGCGCTCTTGAGGGCGCCTGCAACACCGTGAGGTAAGGGTCATGAATCGCTATGTTTCTGTTTTGGCATTGAGTGGGATTGCCGTGCTCGCGGGCTGTGTCGCCCCGACGCCAAAGCCCAATGACCCGTACTACGCGCCGGTGTTGCCACGCACGCCGTTGCCGGCGGCGGCCAACAATGGCTCGATCTACCAGGCCGGTTTCGAACAGAACCTGTACAGCGACCGCAAGGCGTTCCGCGTGGGTGACATCATCACCATCACCCTGAACGAGAAGACCCAGGCCAGCAAGAACGCCAACTCGCAGGTGGGCAAGACCAGCAAGACGGGGATCGGCCTGACCTCGTTGTTTGGTGCCGTGCCGAACACCAACAACCCCCTGGGCGATGGCGACTTGAGCTTGAGCGCCGGCTACAGCGGTGACCGCGCCACCAACGGCAAGAGTTCCGCAGGGCAGGGCAACAGCTTGACCGGTTCGATCACCGTGACCGTCGCCGATGTATTACCCAACGGCATCATTGCCGTACGCGGTGAGAAGTGGATGACGCTTAACACCGGCGACGAATTGGTGCGCATTGCCGGTATGGTCCGCGCCGATGACATCTCCACCGACAACACCGTGCCGTCGACGCGGATTGCCGATGCGCGCATTACCTACTCGGGTACAGGTTCGTTTGCTGATGCGAGTCAGCCGGGCTGGTTCGACCGTTTCTTCCTTAGCCCGCTGTTCCCTTTCTAGGTGGCCACTTTGAACTTCAAACAGCTGTTGGCGGCCGCACTCCTGCTTTCCTTGAGCGCTGTCGCCCAGGCCGAGCGCCTGAAAGACATCGCCAGCATTTCCGGCGTGCGTTCCAACCAGTTGATCGGCTACGGCCTGGTGGTGGGGCTCAGCGGTACGGGTGACCAGACCACCCAGACGCCGTTCACCCTGCAGACCTTCAACAACATGCTTTCGCAGTTCGGCATCAAGGTACCGGCGGGCTCGGGCAACGTGCAGTTGAAAAACGTCGCGGCCGTGTCCATCAGTGCCGACTTGCCGGCGTTCTCCAAGCCGGGCCAGGTGGTGGACATTACGGTGTCGTCCATCGGTAACTCGAAAAGCCTGCGCGGCGGCACCTTGCTGATGACGCCTTTGAAAGGTATCGATGGCAACGTCTACGCCATCGCCCAGGGCAACCTGGTGGTGGGCGGGTTCGATGCCGAAGGCCGTGACGGTTCGAAGATCACCGTCAACGTGCCGTCGGCCGGTCGTATTCCGGGCGGCGCCACGGTTGAACGCACCGTGCCGAGCGGTTTCAACCAGGGCAACAGCCTGACCCTGAACCTCAACCGCTCCGACTTCACCACCGCCAAGCGCGTGGTCGACAAGATCAACAACATGCTCGGCCCTGGCGTCGCCCAGGCCATCGACGGCGGCTCGATCCGCGTCACCGCGCCGCTGGACCCAAGCCAACGCGTGGATTACCTGTCGATCCTGGAAAACCTCGAAGTGGACCCAGGGCAGGCGGTGGCCAAAGTCATCATCAACTCGCGGACCGGTACCATCGTGATCGGCCAGAACGTCAAGGTGTCGCCCGCTGCGGTGACCCACGGCAGCCTGACCGTGACCATCACCGAAGACCCTATCGTCAGCCAGCCTGGGCCTTTGTCCAACGGCCAGACGGCGGTGGTGCCACGCTCGCGCGTCAACGCCCAGCAAGAAGCCAAGCCGATGTTCAAGTTCGGCCCCGGCACCACCCTGGATGAGATTGTCCGTGCGGTGAACCAAGTGGGCGCAGCGCCCGGCGACTTGATGGCGATCCTTGAAGCATTGAAACAGGCCGGCGCCTTGCAAGCCGACCTGATCGTGATCTGAGGCCATGGTCATGGACATGCGCAAGAGCGGTATAAGCAGTACGGCGGACTCGGGGTCTTACTCCGACTTGAACCGGCTTAACCAGCTCAAGGTCGGCGACGACAAGAACAGCGAAGGCAACATGCGCAAGGTGGCGCAGGAGTTCGAATCGCTGTTTTTGAGCGAGATGCTCAAGTCCATGCGTTCGGCTACCGAGGCGTTGGGTAAAGACAACCCGCTGAACACGCCGGCGGCCAAGCAGTACCAGGAAATGTACGACCAGCAGTTGGCCGTCTCGATGTCCCGTGAAGGCGGTGGTATCGGCCTGGCCGACGTGCTGATGCGCCAGATGCAGAAGAACAAACCGGTGGCGGCCCAGGCCGCCACGCTGCAAGGCCCGGCGGCGGTCGAGTCGGCGAAAAAAGTCGCGGTGCCGACGGAAATTGCCGCAGGCACCCAGGCTGAGGGTCCGTTGGGCCGCTCCAATGGCCAGCGCCCGTTGTGGGCGTATCGCGTGGCTGAGCCCCAGGCTGGCGCCGCAGCGTCCCACAGCAATGACATGGAGCTGATGAACCAGCGCCGTATCGCCTTGCCAAGCAAACTGACCGATCGCTTGCTCGCCGGCATCGTGCCGAACGCGCCGGTCGCGATCGATGCCAAAAGCGCACCGCTGCGTAACAGTGCCGCCGACGACAACGTGGTCAACAGCACCGCGCGCACCTTCGCCGTGCCGAGCGGGCGCATGCAGGTCTACGGTCGCGCCGTTGCCCAGCCACCGCTGGCGCCGGCGAAAAAAGCCTTCAGTTCGCAGGATGAATTTGTCGCCACCATGTTGCCGATGGCCAAGGCGGCTGCCGCGCGCATTGGTATCGATCCGAAGTACTTGGTGGCCCAGGCCGCACTGGAAACCGGTTGGGGTAAATCGGTGATGCGCGCCGAAGACGGCAGCAGCAGCCATAACCTGTTCGGCATCAAGGCCGGCCAGAGTTGGCAGGGCGGCCAGGCCCGTGCAATCACCAGCGAGTTCCGCGACGGGGCGATGGTCAAGGAGACGGCGCAGTTCCGTTCCTACAGCTCGTACCAGGACAGCTTCCACGACCTGGTGACCTTGCTGCAAAGCAATGATCGCTATAAAGAAGTTGTGAAGTCGGCCGACAACCCGGAACAGTTTGTACGCGAGTTGCAAAAAGCCGGGTACGCAACCGACCCGGCCTACGCCAGCAAGATTTCGCAGATCGCTAAAACGATGAACAGTTACCAGAACTACGCTGCCGCTGGCGCAACCACTCATTTATAAGGTCTGAACCATGAGTTTGCTCAATATCGGGATGTCGGGGCTTAACGCCGCTCAAGGATCGTTGTCGGTCTTGAGTAACAACATCGCCAACGCCAATACCGCAGGCTATTCGCGTCAGCAGACCACCCAGAGCGCCAATGCGTCGAACCAGTATGGCGGCGTGTTCATCGGCAGCGGCACCACCCTGGCCGACGTGCGCCGGGTGTACAACGAATACCTGGACACGGCGTACCAGAACAGCACCTCGCTCAATAGCGATGCCAAGGCTTACCTGGATCAAGTGAGCGCCGTGGACAAGACGTTGTCGGACAAGACGACGGGCATGTCGGCCGTGCTCAGTTCGTTCTTTGCCGCTGTTCAGACCGCTTCGGCCAACCCGAGCGATACCTCGGCTCGCCAGATACTGCTGACCAGCGCCCAGACATTGAGCAACCGCTTCAACTCGATCTCCAGCCAGTTGAGCCAGCAGAAAGAAACCATTAACAGCCAGCTGACCTCCTTGACCGACCAGGTCAACCAGCTGACTTCGTCGATTGCTTCGCTCAACAAGCAGATCACCCAGGTGCAGGGGTCTTCGAACACCACCCCGGCCAACCTGCTGGACGCGCGCGCCGAAGCCGTACGTTCGCTCAATGAGTTGATCGGCGTGAACGCCAGCGAGAAGAACGGTGTGTTCAGCGTCAGCACCGGTACTGGCCAGTCCCTGGTGCTGGGCGATCGGTCCAACACCCTTTCCGCCGTACCGAGCAAGAGCGACACCAGCCAGTACACGATTCAGATGAATGCGTCTGGCGGGACGGCGATGGACCTGGGCAACGTGATCAGTGGTGGCAGCATCGGCGGCTTGTTGCGCTATCGCAGCGATGTGTTGATGCCGGCCATCAATGACCTGGGTCGCATTGCTATCGTCACTGCCGATACGATCAACAGCCAGCTGGGCCAGGGCATCGATCTGAACGGCGAATTCGGCTCGTCGATGTTCAAGGACATCAACAGCGCTGCGTCTGTCGCGCTGCGTAGCCTTTCCGCTCAAGGCAATCAGGGCGTTGGTAGCCTGGGTGTTACGATCAAGGACACCAGCAAGCTGACCAACTTCGATTACAAGGTCACCTTCAGCGACCCTGCCGATCTCAACAAAGTCACCGTCGAGCGCTCTGATGGCAAAGCCATGGGCGCGTTTGATATCTCGGCTACACCGCCCTCGGTGATCGATGGTTTTACCCTGGAACTCACGAACGGACCGATGCAGGCGGGTGACAGCTTTAAAGTCAGCCCGACCGCCAGTGGCGCCCAGGATATCGGTACCGTCCTCAACGACCCGAGCAAGATTGCGTTTGCCGCGCCGCTGAAAGGGGAGGCCAGCAAAACCAACCAGGGTACCGGTAGCTTCACTCCGCCGACCCTGACCCTGCCCTTGGATATCCAGGGTGGCGCCACTACCGCGCAGCTTCGCGTTGGCATTGAAAATTCGATGCCGGTGAAGATGGTGTTCGGCAAGCCGGCGGCTGATGGCACTCAGAGCTATACCCTTAACGACGCCAAGGGCGATCCTATCGGCTCGGGGACCATCATTCCGGGGCAGGCCAATAAAATCACCGTCAACGTGCCGATGCGTGATGCCAGCGGTGCCCTGGTGGTGCCGGCCAAGAGTTTTGGCTTTGACACCACGGTTGCGGGCTCGCCGACCGATGGGGACAGCACCACCTTTTCGTTTAACGCCACGGGCGTATCCGACAACCGCAATGCCCAGCAACTGCTGAATCTGCAAACCAAGGCCACCGTGGGCGTGGCGACAGATGGTACCGGCGGCACCAGCCTGGTCGGGGCCAACAGCAAGTTGGTGTCCACCGTTGGCGCCAAGGCCGCTGCGGCCACCACTGACACCACGGCCACCAATGCGTTGCTGACGGCTAACAAAAATGCGCGCAACTCCGTGTCCCAGGTCAACCTGGACGAAGAGGCGGGCGACATGATCAAGTTCCAGCAGTACTACACAGCGTCGTCGCAGATCATCAAGGCTGCGCAAGAAACCTTCAGCACGCTGATTAATAGTCTTTAAGGGAGTCTGGGACGATGCGCATTTCTACACAGCAGTATTTCGACACCAGTGCCGCCAAGTACCAGAACAACTATTCCGGCGTAGTACAGGCTCAAGAGCAGGCGAGTTCCGGCGTGCGTGTACAGACCGCTGGAGATGATCCAGTGGCCGCGCAGCGTTTGCTGATGTTGCAGCAGCAGAAAGATATGCTGGCGCAGTTCAGCGGCAATATTTCCAACATCCAGAGTTCGCTGACTAACGAAGAAAGTGTGCTGACGGCGATCAGTGCGACGATCCAGGCCGCCAGCCAGTTGGCGTTGAAGGCCGGTGGCGTCACCAGTGATGCCGACCGCAAATCCATCTCGGTCGAGGTGGGTGCCCTTGAGGACCAACTGCTGGGCTTGCTCAACAGCAAGGATGCGGCGGGCAACTACCTGTTCTCCGGTTCCAAGACCGAGACGCCACCGTACTCACGCAACATTGACGGCACCTACAACTATCAGGGTGACGAGAATGAGCTCAGTCTGCAGGTTTCCGAGACGTTGACCGTTCGCGCAGGCGACACCGGCAAGACCATTCTGGAAGGGGCGGCCAACAACAGCCGCACCCAGACCAAATACACCACGCCTGCTCCTGTGCCACCTGCGACAACACCGTCGCAAGTGGATGACAACAAAGTCGCCATCTCGGCCGGTTTGGTGACATCAGGTGTCGACTACAACAAGTCCTTCGCCGACGGCCAGCCGTACAAGCTGACCTTTACCAGCAGCACCCAGTACGTGGTAACGGACAAAAACAACAACGACATTACCTCGCAGCTCCCAGGTAATGGGACATTCGACTCTACCAAGGAGGGCAGCGCCAGCGTCAACCTGCGTGGGGTCAAATTTGATATCACCGTTGATCTCACCGACAAGGCTACTGGGCCTGACGCTGATGCGATGGTCAAAGGCCGCGAGTTCAGCCTTTCCGCCAAGCCGGACGTGTTCAACGTGTCGCGCACCGCGAGTAATACCTCAGCGACGCAACTGACAAATGCCACCGTCAGCAGCCCTGCCAAATATGCCAGCACCTTTCCGGCCAACAGCGGCGTGGTGATCAAGTTCAGCGACACCGACCCGACGGCTTTCCAGGTGTTTACGCAGCCGTACAGCGCCAACAGCAAGGCGATTGATTCGGGCGTCATCGACACCACCACCACGCCGAATTCGATCACGGCAGCGGGTGTTACCTTTGGCCTGAGCGGTACGCCCAATGTCGGTGATCAGTTTTCGGTCGGCGCAAGCACCCAGAAAACCCAGAGTGCCCTCGACACCTTGAGTCAGTTGCGCAAGGCTCTGGAGCAACCGGCTGATGGTATCCCGGGGGCACGCATTAAGCTGCAGGATGCCCTGAACTCCGCTGTAAGTAACCTGACCAGTTCTTCCGATCAGGTGGACAATGTGCGCGGCTCCATTGGCGCGCGGCAGAACGCCCTAACGGTGCAGTCCAGCGAAAACGAAAGCGTCGGCCTAGCCAATAAAACCACAATGAGCGCGCTGGCGAACATCGACATGGGCGAGGCCGCGATCAACCTGACACTTCAGCAAACCATGCTGGAAGCCTCGCAATTGGCCTTCGTGAAAATCTCGCAGTTGAGCCTGTTCAACAAGATGTAAGCGGCATTACGTCAAGCGGCCCGCTCTGGAAACAGGGCGGGCCGTTGTCGTTTATGGGGTTTAATTGTTTGAAGGTTTTGCACAAAGCACACAAAATTGAGTGACCTGTGAGTCATAAAGCGCATCTTCACTGTATCGTGTGAAAAGGATAAGTCGTCACAGGGTCCTTGCGAGGCGGCTTTCAGCGAGATTTTTATGGGGTTATCCCCTTTATTGTCAGCACTCCGGGCCCAGGCCCTGGGGTGTTCTCCAGCTATTTAGTATTGGGAAGCCACAATGATTGGCATAAAAAGCATCGCCAGTTACGTGCCGGCAGACGGGATCGATAACTACGCTCAGGGTGCCAAATTCGCCAAGGATGAAGAGTTCATCATTGGCAAGATCGGTTCGGCGTTTTTGCCGCGCAAGGATGCCGCGCAGGAAACGTCTGACCTGTGTGTCGAAGCGGTCAACGCTTTGTTTGCCAACAACCCGGATTTGAAGCGCGAGTCCATCGACGCACTGATCGTCGTGACCCAGAACGGTGATGAAGAGGGCTTGCCCCACACCGCCGCCATCGTCCAGGACAAACTCGGCCTGCCGACTCACGTCGCGGCGTTCGATATTTCCCTGGGCTGCTCGGGCTATGTGTATGGCATCTATGCGATGAAAGGCTTCATGGAGGCCACGGGCTTGAAAAACGGCCTGTTGATCACCGCCGACCCGTACTCGAAGATCGTCGACCCGGAAGACCGCAACACCACCATGCTGTTCGGCGATGCTGCCACCGCCACCTGGATGGGCGAAGACGCGCCGTGGTTGCTCGGCAAGTCCAAGTTCGGCACCGACGGTTCCGGCGCACCGCACCTTAAGGTCAGCGACGGCGTGTTCTTTATGAATGGCCGCCAGGTGTTCAACTTCGCGCTGCTTAAAGTGCCGGCGCATTTGCACGAGCTGCTCAACGAGTCGGACCTCAAGGCTGACGAGATTGATGCCTTCTGCATTCACCAGGGCAGTGCGGCTATTGTCGACGCCGTGGCGCGTCGGTTTGAAGACGCTCCGGTGGACAAGTTCATCAAGGACATGGTCGAGACCGGCAACACCGTTTCATCGAGCATTCCGTTGCTGCTGGAAAAACACGTGATGGACGCCACCTGGAAGCGCGTGGCCATCAGTGGTTTTGGTGTGGGCCTGTCGTGGGGTTCGGCGATTCTTTATCGCCCTTGATGCTTTAATCGCTTCAATAAAAAAACGCCGATGATCGAAAGATCATCGGCGTTTTTTATTTGGCGCCAGAAAACCCAATGAAATCGGGGTTTCGAGCCTGCGTAAACCCTTGAATTACAAGGGGTGGCACGACGCCAGTAAATATTTTCAAAAAAATCCTCAAGCAACCGGCTACCACGACGATAACTATTACGTAGGTTCTCAGGCCACACCCGGCGGTTGCCAGGGCCGGAAGCCGCAGTATCCATCCAACGAGGATTTCGTCATGGCTTTAACAGTAAACACCAACATTGCTTCGATCACTACTCAGAGCAACCTGAACAAAGCTGGCGGCGCCCTGGCCACTTCTATGCAGCGCCTGTCTTCCGGCCTGCGTATCAACAGCGCTAAAGACGACGCTGCCGGCCTGCAGATCGCTAACCGCCTGACCAGCCAAATCAACGGCCTGGGCCAAGCAGTCAAAAACGTGAACGACGGTATCTCGATCGCTCAGACCGCTGAAGGCGCGATGCAGGCTTCGACCGACATCCTGCAAAAAATGCGTACCCTGGCTCTGTCTTCCGCTACTGGCTCGCTCAGCCCTGACGACCGTAAGTCGAACAACGACGAATACCAGGCTCTGACTTCGGAACTGACCCGTATCTCGCAAACCACTACTTTCGGTGGCCAGAAGCTGCTGGACGGTTCGTACGGTACCAAAGCAATCCAGGTTGGCGCCAACGCTAACGAAACCATCAACCTGAGCCTGGAAAACGTTGCAGCCAACAATATTGGTTCGCAGCAAATCAAGAGCGTAGCGGTTACCCCTAGCGCTACTGGCCTGGCTGCTGGCTCCATCGCCATCACCGGTAACGGTCAGTCTTCGACAGTTGCAGTTAACGCCGGCGACTCGGCCAAGACCATCGCTGCAAGCCTGAATGGCGCCGTCGGTGGCCTGAGCGCTACTGCCAGCACCGAAGTTGAATTCTCGGTAGACGAGACCAAGACCAAGGGTGCTACCGGTGTTCCAGCTAACTTCAGCATCGGCGTCGGTTCCGCCTCCGTTAAGTTCGTTGGTGTAACCAGCACTGCTGACCTGGCTGACCAGTTGAAGTCTAACGCTGCCAAACTGGGCATCAGCGTTAACTACGACGAAGCTAAAGGCACTCTGCAAGTCAAATCCGACTCCGGCGAAAACCTGAGCTTCACCAGCGACGCTGTTGGCGCTGACGCCGTTGGTATCAAGGTCAAAGACGGTTCCGGCGCATACGCTGCTACTGCTACTCCTCTTGCCGCTGCTGCTGCAGGCGTGATTGTTGCAACTGGCCAGATCTCGCTGGATTCGGCTAAAGGCTACTCCTTGGCCAACGGCGCTACCGGTACTTCGGTAACCGACCTGTTTGGCGCAGCTCAGATCTCTTCCAAGAAGACGTCTGTTGCCCAAACCGACGTAACTGACGCCAACAACGCACAAAACGCTATTGCTGTACTCGACAAAGCCATCGGCACCATCGACGGCGTTCGTTCGGGCCTGGGTGCTACCCAGAACCGTCTGACTACCACTGCAGACAACCTGCAGAACATTCAGAAGAACTCCACCGCTGCACGTTCCACCGTTCAGGACGTCGACTTCGCTTCCGAAACCGCCGAGCTGACCAAGCAACAAACCCTGCAATCGGCTTCCACCGCGATCCTGTCGCAGGCTAACCAGCTGCCATCCGCTGTACTGAAGCTGCTTCAGTAACTCCAGCGCTTGGTCACTAACGGAAGGGCGCGCTGAGTGCCCTTCCGTTTTTTCGGTTTAGAGGAGATTGGACATGGACATGAGTGTAAAGCTGAACCAGTCTTATCCGCCGGTTGCCCCTCAAGGCGCACCTGTGCAGGTGTCCGCCGACAAGAGCGTCACTAAAGTCCAGGAAACCCCGGCCACAGGCAAAGAGCCTGAGCGTGCGGACCTGGAAAAAGCAGTTACCGATATTCGCGAATTCGTACAAGCGTCCCAGCGTAAACTGGATTTTTCCATTGATGACTCCACCCATCGTGTGGTCGTCAAGGTCATCGCCACCGATAGCGGTGAAGTGATTCGCCAGATCCCCTCGGAAACGGCATTGAAGCTGGCCCAGAACCTTTCCAGCGCGAGCCACTTGTTGTTTGATGACAAGGTCTAAGCTGGCATGAAATTTGTTGCTGTCATGTCTTGAGGCTTCGTCAGTCAAGATAACGGCAGCCACCGAACAGGAGAAACGAAGATGGCGGGTTCAACGGTAAGTGGTATCGGTTCGAATATCGATACGCAAGCGATCGTGAAGTCCTTGGTGGACGCCGAGAAGGTGCCCAAGCAGACGCAGATCAATACCGCGTCCCAGAAGGCGACCACCACGCTGTCTTCGATAGGTAAGATTCAGGCGGCACTGGATGCTTTTCGCGGCGCCCTGGACAATATGACTGCCAGCTCCAGCTTCACGGGCTTGACCGGCTCATCCTCGGATGAAAAGGTCGCCACCATGACGGCCAGTAACACCGCGTCGAACGGTAGCTTCCGCTTGATTGTCAGCCAATTGGCCCAAGCGTCCAAGCTGTCGACTAAGAACTTCGCCGGCGGCACGTCTACTGTGGTAAACGCCACGGACAAGCCGACGACCTTGACAATCAGTCAGTCGGGCAAGAACTACGACGTCAATATTCCGGCCGGCGCGACCTTGCAGCAAGTGCGCGATTCGATCAATACCCAGTTCGGCACCTCTGGTTTGAGTGCCAACATCCAGACCGACTCCAATGGTTCGCGGTTGATCCTGACCTCCACCACCATGGGCACGGGCTCGGACCTGACGCTGTCGGGTAATTCCGGGCTGGACGTAGGCTCGACAGTGGTCGATCCTCCTAAGGACGCTCTGTACAGCATCGATGGCGTTGCGTCCGTTTCCAAGACCAACAATATCGAAGGCGCACTCAGTGGCGTCAACATCAAGTTGCTGTCGGTTTCAGCGACCAAAACGGTTGGCGATACGAGCCCTACAGCTGAGCGAACTGCGACGCTCATCACTGTAAGTACCAATAACACCGCCTTGAAGTCCGGGGTCAAAGGCTTCATCGATAGTTACAACGCCTTGATCACGGCCATGAACGCTGAAACCAAGATCACCAAGAACCTGGACGGTAGCACCACTGCGGCAGCGCTCACGGGCGATTCGACCATGCGGTCGCTGCAGGCTTCAATCCGGAATGAGTTCAATACCATTTCCGGAACCGGCACCTTCAAGTCGTTGGCTCAGTTTGGCGTGAGCACCAGTTCCACGACTGGGCTGCTGACAATGGATGACAAAAAGTGGGATGCGGCGGCTAAAACCAATGCGGCTGACATCAATAGCATGTTCACAGGTAAAAACGGCATGCTGGCGCGCATGAAAAGCGCCACGGACGACTTTGCCAAGGCGTCCACGGGCGTTCTAGCCACGCGTTCAACCTCATTGTCCGACAGTCTGAAAGACCTGTCTAAACAGCAGGATACCTTGAACGAACGCATGGACCTGCTGACCAAGAGCCTCTCCGACAAATACAACGCCATGGACACCCTGGTCGCTCAATTGCGCCAGCAAAGCACCAGCGTCATGACCACGCTAAATGCCTTGAACAACCCTAAAACTAATAGTTGATCCCAGCTAACGCAAAAGGCCAGGCTAACTGCCTGGCCTTTTTGTATCAGACGACGACTCGCGCTAAAGCTTTTTGCGAGCCAGTCGACATATTGGTTACTGAAATCCTTTTCGCTGTCGCCTGTCACGAGGTAGAAACATGAATCCCATGAGAGCCCTTCGCCAATACCAGAAGGTCAATTCCCATGCTCAGATCTCCGAAGCCAGCCCACATCGCCTGGTGCAGATGCTGATGGAAGGCGGCCTTGATCGCATGGCCCAAGCCAAGGGTGCGCTGGCGCGTGGCGACATCGCGGCCAAGGGCCTGATGCTCGGCAAGGCGATTGATATCGTGATCGGCCTGCGTGACGGCTTGGATGCAGCAAAGAGTGATAACCCGGCTTACGTCCAGCAGTTGGAAAGTTTGTATGCATATATGACCAACCGACTGATGGAAGCGAACGTGCATAACGACGCCGACATGATCGATGAAGTGGCGCGTTTGCTGATCACCGTAAAAGAAGGCTGGGACGCTATCGCGGCGCCACAGGCTGTTACCGAGTAAGGCGCAGCAGAGAAAGGCCTGAGGGCCTTGAGGAACACATCATGAGCCAAGCACTGCAACGCATTGATGAAACCCGTGAGGCGCTGATGGGCGCGCTGGCGGACCGCAACTGGGACGCCATCGGCGAACTGGACCTGGGCTGCCGTCACGTGATCGACGAAGTACTCAGCGAAGCGCCGGTAGATGAGGATGCGTTGCGGGAGAAGCTTGAAAGCTTGCTGGCGGTATACCAGCAACTACTTGAGGTGACGACTGGCGAGCGCCAGGCGATTTTCGAAGAGATGTCGCAGATCAACCAAGCGAAAAACGCGTCAAAGGTTTACCATCTGTTCGGCTGAACAGTCGCAGTTAATCCTACCGGTGCGTCATAAATTTGACCGTGCCAGCTTTTTTGACTTAACTAGTGCTGTTTTCAGATTTCAGACGTCTAGTAAGGTAAGAAGTCTTACAGGCGCCTCGATTGCCCTCAATCTCGGGCAGGAAGTTTTACTAGGGAAGTTGCTATTGCATGTGGCGTGAAACCAAAATTCTGCTGATCGATGACGATAGCGTCCGCCGCCGCGACTTGGCGGTGATTTTAAATTTTCTCGGTGAAGAAAATTTGCCCTGCGGCAGCCATGATTGGCAGCAGGTGGTCAGCTCATTGTCGTCGAGCCGTGAAGTCATATGCGTGCTGATCGGGACGGTAAACGCTCCTGGCGCTGTTTTGGGCTTGTTAAAGACACTGTCTACCTGGGATGAGTTCCTTCCCGTGTTGCTAATGGGCGATATTTCTTCTGTCGAGCTGCCGGAAGACCAGCGCCGCCGCGTGCTTTCCACCCTGGAAATGCCCCCCAGCTACAGCAAATTGCTCGACTCCCTGCACCGCGCCCAGGTCTATCGCGAGATGTACGACCAGGCCCGCGAGCGCGGTCGTCATCGCGAACCCAACCTGTTCCGCAGCCTGGTCGGCACCAGCCGCGCCATCCAGCACGTACGCCAGATGATGCAGCAAGTGGCCGACACCGACGCCAGCGTGCTGATCCTCGGCGAGTCAGGCACGGGCAAGGAAGTGGTCGCACGCAACCTGCACTATCACTCCAAGCGCCGCGACGGGCCTTTTGTGCCGGTCAACTGCGGGGCGATCCCGGCAGAGCTGCTCGAAAGCGAATTATTCGGCCATGAGAAGGGCGCCTTTACCGGGGCGATCACCAGCCGTGCCGGGCGTTTCGAGCTGGCCAACGGCGGCACCCTGTTCCTTGACGAAATCGGCGACATGCCACTGCCGATGCAAGTCAAACTGCTGCGCGTGTTGCAGGAGCGCACCTTCGAACGCGTGGGCAGCAACAAGACCCAGAGCGTCGATGTACGCATCATCGCGGCGACCCACAAGAACCTCGAAAGCATGATCGAGGTCGGGAGCTTCCGCGAAGACCTGTACTACCGCCTCAACGTATTCCCTATCGAGATGGCCCCGTTGCGTGAGCGCGTGGAAGACATCCCGCTGCTGATGAACGAACTGATCTCGCGCATGGAACACGAAAAGCGCGGCTCGATCCGTTTCAACTCCGCCGCGATCATGTCTCTGTGCCGTCACGGCTGGCCAGGTAACGTACGCGAGTTGGCGAACCTGGTGGAGCGCATGGCGATCATGCACCCCTACGGGGTGATCGGCGTGGTCGAGTTGCCGAAGAAATTCCGCTACGTCGACGACGAAGACGAGCAACTGGTCGACAGCCTGCGCAGCGACATGGAAGAGCGGGTGGCGATCAACGGTCATACCCCGGATTTCGGCTCCACTGCCATGCTGCCGCCCGAAGGCCTGGACCTGAAGGACTACCTCGGCAACCTGGAACAAGGCCTGATCCAACAGGCCCTGGACGACGCCAACGGCATCGTCGCGCGCGCCGCCGAGCGCCTGCGTATCCGTCGAACCACGCTGGTGGAGAAGATGCGCAAGTACGGTATGAGCCGCAAAGAAGGTGATGAACAGGCGGATGATTGACGCCTGTTTTTCAAGTTACTGTTTTGTAGGTAGTTTTTTTTCGGCACAAGTATTGCTACAGCCCTCGCAACGTTCCGTTTAACTGACGGTCAGCCAAGCGAGAGAGCATGATGCCCCACGCCGCCCAACTATCTACGGCCCCTGCCATCCAGGGGCTGGTCCCGCCTGTAGAACCGCCGACCCGGCAGGGTCTTGAGCAGGCGTTCTCGCAGTTCAACCAGATGTCGAGCCAACTGACCGATTCCTACAGCCTGCTCGAAGCCCGGGTTTCCGAGCTCAAGGGCGAGTTGGCGGTGGTCAGTGCCCAGCGCATGGAAGAGCTGGCCGAGAAAGAGCGCTTGGCCAACCGTCTGCAAAACCTGCTGTCGCTGTTGCCCGGTGGCGTGATCGTCATCGACGAAGAAGGCCGCGTCCGCGAAGCCAACCCGGCCGCCTGCGACATGCTCGGGCTGCCGCTCGAAGGTGAGCTGTGGCGCCACGTCATCACCCGCTGCTTTGCGCCGCGTGAAGACGATGGCCACGAAATCTCCCTCAAGGACGGGCGCCGCCTGTCCATCGCCACGCGTTCCCTGGACGCAGAGCCGGGCCAATTGGTGCTGCTCAACGACCTGACTGAAACCCGGCACCTGCAAGACCAACTGGCGCGCCACGAGCGGTTGTCGTCGTTGGGACGCATGGTCGCTTCTCTGGCGCATCAGATCCGCACACCGCTGTCGGCCGCGTTGATCTACGCCAGTCATTTGACTGATGAACAATTGCCCGTCGCCACCCACCAACGTTTTGCCGGTCGGCTCAAGGAGCGCCTGCATGAGTTGGAGCACCAAGTGCGCGACATGCTGGTGTTTGCCCGCGGCGAATTGCCGCTGACCGACCGCATCACGCCGGCCGAGTTGATGCAGGCCCTGCAAGCGGCGGCCGCTACCCATATCCAGGACGTGCACGTGCGTTGGCAGTGCGACAGCCACCTCGGCGAGCTGCTGTGCAACCGCGACACGCTGGTCGGTTCGCTGCTCAACCTCATCGAGAACGCCACCCAGGCCAGCGGCCCCGGCGCGCGGCTCAAGGTGCACCTGTACAGCCGCGAGCAAAACCTGCGCCTGTGCATCAGCGACAGCGGTAGCGGTATCGAGCCCGCCGTGCTGCAGCGTTTGGGCGAACCTTTTTTCACCACCAAGACCAACGGTACCGGCCTCGGCCTGACCGTGGTCAAGGCCGTGGCACGTGCGCATCAGGGAGAATTGCAGCTGCATTCCCGGGTTGGGCGTGGCACCTGTGCATTGATGACCTTGCCGCTGTTTTCATGCGCGGCAAGCGCGGAGTAAAAAGGTTATGGCTATCAAGGTTCTATTGGTGGAAGACGATCGCGCCCTGCGTGAAGCATTGGCTGACACGCTGCTGTTGGCGGGCCACGATTACCGGGCGGTCGGTTCTGCCGAGGACGCCTTGGAGGCGGTGGAGCAGGAGTCCTTCAGCCTGGTGGTCAGCGATGTAAACATGCCCGGCATGGACGGCCATCAACTGCTCAGCCTGCTGCGCGCGCGTCAACCGCAGTTGCCGGTCTTGCTGATGACCGCCCACGGCGCTGTCGAGCGCGCGGTGGATGCGATGCGTCAGGGCGCGGCGGATTACCTGGTCAAGCCATTCGAACCTAAAGCGTTGATTGAGCTGGTCGCACGGCATGCCTTGGGCGTGATCCCGGCCAGTGACGGCGAAGGTCCGATTGCCTTCGAGCCCGCCAGTGCACAATTGCTGGAACTGGCGGCCCGCGTGGCGCGCAGTGATTCCACCGTGTTGATTTCCGGCGAGTCCGGCACCGGCAAGGAAGTGCTGGCTCGTTACATCCATCAGCAGTCGACCCGCGCCAAGCAGCCGTTTATCGCCATCAACTGCGCGGCGATCCCCGACAACATGCTCGAAGCCACGCTGTTCGGCCACGAAAAAGGCTCGTTCACCGGCGCCATCGCGGCCCAGGCGGGCAAGTTTGAACAGGCGGACGGTGGCACCATTCTGCTCGATGAAATCTCGGAAATGCCCCTGGGCCTGCAAGCCAAGTTGCTGCGGGTGCTGCAGGAGCGTGAAGTGGAGCGCGTCGGCGCGCGCAAGCCGATCCAGCTGGATATTCGCGTGGTCGCCACCACCAACCGCGACCTGGCGGGTGAAGTGGCGGCGGGGCGCTTCCGTGAGGATTTGTTCTACCGCCTGTCGGTGTTCCCCCTGGCCTGGCGGCCGTTGCGCGAGCGCCCGGCGGATATCATTCCGCTGGCCGAGCGCCTGCTGAACAACCACGTCAAAAAAATGAAGCATGCCCAGGCACGCCTGTCGGCCGAGGCCCAGGCTTGCCTGATCAGTTATCCGTGGCCGGGCAACGTGCGGGAGTTGGACAACGCCATCCAGCGCGCGCTGATCCTGCAACAGGGCGGCCTGATCCAGCCCCAGGATTTCTGCCTGGCCATGGGCAGCGGCGTTGCGCCGCTGCCCAGCCTGGCGCCCGCGGCAATCGTCGCGGAAGCCGAAACCGCGGGTGCGCTGGGTGACGACCTGCGTCGTCGCGAATTCCAGATGATCATCGACACCCTGCGATCCGAGCGCGGTCGCCGCAAAGAGGCTGCCGAGCGCCTGGGCATCAGCCCACGGACTTTGCGCTACAAGCTGGCACAGATGCGCGACGCCGGAATGGATGTGGAAGCGTATCTTTTCGCCACATAACTGGTAACAAGGTCGACAACCTTTGTCGCCTTTTCTTACGAGTTGATCCAGAGCTGGCACCCTTGTTGCTACCTCCCTAGTAATTGCGGCGTAGCGTCAAAAAACATGCGGGTTGTCGGAGAGAGAAGTTCATGAGCCAGGGTATTGAGTTCAATCGGTTGATGTTGGATATGCGCTCCATGCAAATGGATGCCATGGCTCAACCGAAATCTGTCGCGCCAGCGCCAGAATTGGGCCAAAGCAGCTTCGCCGACATGCTCGGCCAGGCCATCAACAAAGTCAGTGACACCCAGCAAGCCTCCAGCCAGTTGGCCAACGCCTTCGAGATCGGCAAAAGCGGCGTGGACCTTACCGATGTGATGGTTGCCTCGCAAAAGGCCAGTGTTTCGTTCCAGGCGTTGACCCAGGTGCGTAACAAGCTGGTTCAGGCCTATCAAGACATCATGCAGATGCCGGTTTAAGGACGAGATTTAAGTCATGGCAGAAGCAGTCGTGGACAACGCACCCGCCAAGGCAGACGGCAAGCCGCCGCTGTTTGGCCTGTCGTTCCTGGAAAACCTCTCCGAAATGACCATGTTGCGTCAGGTGGGCCTGATGGTCGGCCTGGCTGCCAGCGTGGCGATTGGTTTTGCCGTGGTGTTGTGGTCGCAGCAACCCGATTACCGGCCGCTGTATGGCAGCCTGGCGGGCATGGATTCCAAGCAGATCATGGAAACCCTGGCCGCCGCCGATATCGCCTACACCGTGGAGCCCAACTCCGGGGCCCTGCTGGTCAAGGCCGACGATGTAGCCCGTGCACGCATGAAGCTTGCGGCAGCCGGCGTGACCCCGTCCGACAGCAATATCGGGTTTGAAATCCTCGACAAGGACCAGGGCCTGGGTACCAGCCAGTTCATGGAAGCCACTCGCTACCGTCGTGGCCTGGAAGGCGAACTGGCGCGCACCATCTCCAGCCTGAACAACGTCAAGGGTGCACGCGTACACCTGGCCATTCCGAAAAGCTCAGTGTTTGTGCGCGATGAGCGCAAGCCGAGCGCCTCGGTATTGGTCGAACTGTTCTCCGGCCGCTCTCTGGAGCCGGGCCAGGTACTGGCGATCATTAACCTGGTGGCCACCAGCGTTCCTGAGTTGAGCAAGTCGCAGATCACCGTCGTAGACCAAAAGGGCAACCTGCTGTCCGACCAGGGCGAAAACTCCGCGCTGACCCAGGCCGGTAAGCAGTTCGACTACAGCCGCCGTGTAGAAAGCATGCTCACCCAGCGTGTGCATAACATCCTGCAACCGGTGCTGGGCAACGACCGCTACAAGGCTGAAGTGTCCGCCGACGTGGACTTCAGCGCCGTCGAGTCGACCTCCGAGCAATTCAACCCGGACCAGCCGGCGCTGCGCAGCGAGCAATCCACCAGCGAACAACGCACCGCCGCCAACGGCCCGCCGCAAGGTGTACCGGGTGCCCTGAGCAACCAGCCACCAGCGCCGGCTTCGGCCCCGCAAACCACCGGTGGCGCTGCCGCTACCGCCGGCGCTATCCAGCCGGGCCAACCGCTGTTGGACGCCAACGGCCAGCAGATCATGGACCCGGCCACCGGCCAGCCGATGCTCGCACCGTACCCGGCGGACAAGCGTAACCAGTCCACCAAGAACTTCGAGCTCGACCGCTCCATCAGCCACACCAAGCAGCAACAAGGCCGCGTCAATCGCCTGTCGGTGTCGGTGGTGGTCGATGACCAAGTCAAGGTCAACGCGGCCGATGGCGCCGTTACCCGTGCCCCGTGGAGCGCCGATGAATTGGCGCGCTTCACTCGGTTGGTGCAGGACGCCGTCGGTTTCGATGCCAGCCGTGGCGACAGTGTCAGCGTGATCAACATGCCGTTCTCCGCAGAGCGTGGCGAAGTGATCGCTGAGCCGGCGTTCTACTCGCAGCCTTGGTTCTGGGACATCGTCAAGCAAGTGTTGGGTGTGTTGTTCATCCTGGTACTGGTGTTCGGCGTGCTGCGCCCAGTGCTCAACAACATCACCGGCAACGGCAAGAAACAACTGGCGGCCTTCGGTGGCAGCGATGTCGAGTTGGGTGGCATGGGCGGCCTGGATGGCGAACTGGCCAACGACCGCGTCAGCCTCGGCGGCCCGCAAAGCATCCTGTTGCCAAGCCCGAGCGAAGGCTACGACGCTCAGTTGAACGCAATCAAAAGTCTGGTGGCAGAAGACCCGGGTCGTGTGGCCCAGGTCGTGAAAGAGTGGATTAACGCAGATGAGTGATCGAGCCGCTGTTGCCAAACTTACCAAGGTCGACAAAGCCGCAGTCCTGCTGCTGTCCCTCGGTGAAACCGACGCCGCCCAAGTGCTGCGCCACATGGGCCCCAAAGAGGTTCAGCGGGTGGGCGTGGCCATGGCGCAAATGCGCAATGTGCACCGTGAGCAAGTCGAACAGGTGATGAGCGAGTTCGTCGAGATCGTCGGCGACCAGACCAGCCTGGGCGTCGGCTCCGACAGCTACATCCGCAAGATGCTCACCTCGGCCCTGGGCGAAGACAAAGCCAACGGCCTGATCGACCGCATCCTGCTCGGTGGCAACACCAGCGGCCTCGACAGCCTGAAATGGATGGAGCCGCGCGCCGTTGCCGACGTTATCCGCTACGAGCACCCGCAGATCCAGGCGATCGTGGTGGCCTACCTCGACCCGGACCAGGCCGGTGAAGTGCTGGGCCACTTCGACCATAAAGTGCGCTTGGACATCATTCTGCGCGTGTCGTCGCTGAACACTGTGCAGCCGGCGGCCCTCAAAGAACTCAACACGATTCTGGAGAAGCAGTTCTCCGGCAACTCGAATGCCTCGCGTACCACCTTGGGTGGCATCAAGCGCGCGGCCGATATCATGAACTTCCTCGACAGCTCGGTCGAAGGCCAGCTGATGGACTCGATCCGCGAGATCGACGACACCCTGTCCGGCCAGATCGAAGACCTCATGTTCGTGTTCAACAACCTCTCCGATGTCGACGACCGTGGCATCCAGGCGTTGCTGCGCGAAGTGTCCTCCGACGTGCTGGTGCTGGCCCTCAAGGGCTCCGACGAAGGCGTCAAGGAAAAGATCTTCAAGAACATGTCCAAGCGTGCCTCGGAACTGTTGCGCGACGACCTGGAAGCCAAAGGGCCGGTGCGCGTCAGCGACGTCGAAACCGCGCAGAAAGAGATCCTCACCATTGCCCGCCGTATGGCCGAAGCCGGAGAAATCGTTCTCGGCGGGAAGGGCGGCGAAGAAATGATTTAAGGCGCTTTCCATGTCGAACAAAGATGAGGCTCCCAGCGATCTGATTCGCGCGCGGGATGTCGGCGGGTTCGACATCTGGTCGTTGCCCAGCTTCGATCCGCATGTGCCCGAGCCCGAGCCGGAACCGGTTGAAGAGCCGCCGGTGGAAATGGAAGAAGTGCCGCTGGATGAAGTCCAGCCGCTGACCCTGGAAGAGTTGGAAAGCATCCGTCAGGAGGCTTACAACGAAGGCTTCGCCGCCGGTGAAAAAGATGGTTTTCGCAGCACCACCCTCAAAGTGCGCCAGGAAGCCGAGGCGGCGCTGAACGTCAAGCTGGCCAGCCTGGAGCGCTTGATGGGGGTGCTGTTCGACCCCATTGCCGAGCAGGATTCGCAGATCGAAAAGGCCATGGTCGGCCTGGTCGAGCACATCGCTCGCCAAGTGATCCAGCGCGAGCTGGTGCTGGACTCCAGCCATATCGAAAGCGTGATGCGCGAAGCCCTCAAGCTGCTGCCCCTGGGCGTCGGCAATGTGCGGTTGTACATCAACCCGCAGGATTTCGAACAGGTCAAAGCCCTGCGCGAGCGCCACGAAGAAACCTGGCGCATCGTCGAAGACGCCGCGTTGCAGCCCGGCGGTTGCCGCGTCGAGACCGAACACAGTCGCATCGATGCGACGGTGGAAACCCGCATCAGCCAGATCATGGCCAAGCTGCTGGACCAGGTGCATGAGCAGGTTCTGAACCCCGCCGAGCCTGACCTGAGCGTGGACCTGGACGCCGCCGATGCGCCTTGATCGCACCAGCTTCGCCAAGCGCTTGAGCGGTTACGCCGAAGCCACAGCGTTGCCCGGCCAGCCGATCCTCGAAGGGCGCCTGTTGCGCATGGTCGGCCTGACCCTCGAAGCCGAAGGCCTGCGCGCGGCCATGGGCAGCCGCTGCATGGTCATCAACGACGACAGCTACCACCCGGTGCAAGTCGAAGCCGAAGTGATGGGCTTTTCCGGCAACAAGATTTTCCTGATGCCCGTGGGCAGCCTGGCGGGCATTGCCCCCGGCGCCCGCGTGGTGCCATTGGCCGACACCGGCCGCCTGCCGATGGGCATGAGCATGCTCGGCCGCGTATTGGACGGCGCCGGTCGCGCGCTGGATGGCAAGGGCGGCATGAAGGCCGAAGATTGGGTGCCGATGGACGGCCCCACCATCAACCCGCTCAACCGTAACCCCATCAGCGTGCCGCTGGACGTGGGTATTCGCAGCATCAACGGATTATTGACGGTCGGTCGCGGCCAGCGTCTGGGCCTGTTCGCCGGTACCGGCGTGGGTAAGTCGGTGTTGCTGGGCATGATGACGCGCTTTACCGAGGCCGACATCATCGTGGTGGGCCTGATCGGTGAGCGGGGCCGTGAGGTGAAGGAATTCATCGAGCACAGCCTCGGCGAAGAAGGCCTCAAGCGCTCTGTCGTGGTCGCCTCGCCGGCGGACGATGCGCCGCTGATGCGTTTGCGCGCCGCGATGTACTGCACGCGCATCGCTGAGTATTTTCGCGACAAGGGCAAGAACGTCCTGTTGCTGATGGACTCGCTCACGCGTTTTGCCCAGGCCCAGCGGGAAATCGCCCTGGCCATTGGCGAACCGCCTGCGACCAAGGGTTACCCGCCGTCGGTGTTCGCCAAGTTGCCCAAACTGGTGGAACGCGCCGGTAATGCCGAGGCGGGCGGGGGCTCGATCACCGCGTTCTACACGGTGCTGTCCGAAGGCGATGACCAGCAGGACCCGATTGCCGACTCGGCGCGGGGCGTGCTCGACGGCCACATTGTGCTGTCGCGGCGTCTGGCCGAAGAAGGGCACTACCCGGCCATCGATATCGAAGCGTCCATCAGCCGGGTGATGCCGGCGGTGGTCACCCCGGAACACATGGCCCGCGCGCAACACTTCAAGCAACTGTGGTCGCGCTACCAACAAAGCCGCGACTTGATCAGTGTCGGCGCCTACGTGGCCGGCGGTGATCGCGACACCGACCTGGCCATCGCCCTGCAACCGCAACTGGTGACCTACTTGCGCCAAGGCCTCAACGACAAGATCAGCATGGGCGAAAGCGAAGCGCACCTGCAGTCGATCTTCGCCCCCGCGCCGGGCGGCTAAGCCATGGCCAACAGCCGCGCCGCACGCCTGGCTCCGGTGGTGGACATGGCCGAAAAGGCCGAGAAAACCGCCGTTCAGCGCCTGGGTTATTTCCAGGGCCAGGTGCGCCTGGCGGAAAGTAAACTCGGCGACCTGGAGCGTTTTCGCGGTGAATACCAGCAACAATGGATCGAACGCGGCGCCAAAGGCGTGTCGGGCCAGTGGTTGATGGGTTACCAGGGCTTTCTCAACCAGTTGGAAACGGCCGTCGGCCAGCAGCGCCAGAGCCTGGCGTGGCACCAGAACAACCTCGATAAAGCGCGCGAGAGCTGGCAAGCGGCGTTTGCCCGGGTCGAAGGCCTGCGCAAGCTGGTGCAGCGCTATATCGATGAAGCGCGGGCACTTGAAGACAAACGCGAGCAAAAGCTGCTCGACGAACTCTCTCAGCGCCTTCCACGCCAAGAACAGTATTAAGGCGCGGGCTTACCTGCGATGACACACGCGTGTAGTGAGCGGGCTTGCCCCGCGCTGGGCTGCGAAGCGGCCCTAAAACCTGACACCGCGTTTTACCTGAATAACCCGATGGCCTTTTTGGGGGAGGCTTCGCCCCCCCCAGCGCGGGGCAAGCCCGCTCACTACAAATAATGCATAGCCCATACACATTTGATGTGGTGTGTTGCCCATAGCCGGTTCACCTGCTAAACCTTGTGTCATTGCCAATGACAAGGAAGCAGTCACATGTCAGTCGAGTCAGATGTATCCCTGGATGGGAAGAAGTTGACGATTTCAGTCAAAGGGCGGTTCGATTTCGGTAGCCATCAAGCCTTTCGTGACGCCTACGAACGGTTTTACAAGGTGCCCGAGATCTACGTGGTGGACTTGAAGGACACCACGTACATGGACAGCTCCGCGCTGGGCATGCTCCTGCTGTTACGTGACCATGCCGGCGGCGATGAGGCCGAGGTTCAGGTCGTCAACAGCAACTCCGACGTGCGCAAGATCCTCGCCATTTCCAACTTCGACAAATTGTTCGACCTCACTTGAGCGTCCTGGCCCCGGTTGCGCAAGCGCTGAGTGTATTGATCGCTGAAGACAGCGCCGCCGATTTGCTGTTGCTGTCGACCATTATCCGGCGCCAGGGCCACCAGGTGCTCACCGCCACCAACGGTGCTGAAGCGGTCGAGGTGTTTACCCGTGAGCGCCCGCAGTTGGTGTTGATGGATGCGCTGATGCCGGTGATGGACGGCTTTGAGGCTGCGCGGCAGATCAAGCAACTGGCGGGGGAGGCGCTGGTGCCGATCATTTTCCTCACGTCACTGCGCCAGAGCGAGGCGCTGGCGCAGTGCCTGGATGCGGGGGGTGATGACTTCCTGCCCAAGCCTTACAACCCGCTCATCCTGGCAGCGAAGATCAACGCGATGGACCGTTTGCGCCGCCTGCAGGCCACGGTCTTGCAGCAGCGCGACCTGATCGCCAAGCATCACGACTACCTGCTGCATGAGCAGCGGGTGGCCAAGGCGGTGTTCGATAAGGTCGCGCATTCCGGCTGTATCAATGCCGCACCAAATATCCGCTACCTGCAGTCGCCCTACGCGCTGTTCAACGGCGACCTGCTGCTGGCCGCCTACACGCCGTCCGGCGATATGCACGTGCTGCTCGGCGACTTCACCGGCCACGGCTTGCCGGCGGCGGTGGGCGCCATGCCCCTGGCGGAGGTGTTCTATGGCATGACCGCCAAGGGCTACGGCCTGGCGCAGACCCTGCGCGAGATGAACGCCAAGCTCAAGCGCATCCTGCCGGTGGACATGTTCTGCTGCGCCACCCTGTTGTGCCTGAGCACGCAGCGGCGGGTGGTGGAGGTGTGGAACGGCGGCATGCCTGACGGATATGTGCATGAAGTCGCGACCGGCAAGCGTACGCCGCTGGCGTCGCGGCATCTGCCGTTGGGGGTGCTGTCGGCCGAAACCTTTGATGACCGCACCGAAGTCTGGCCCATGGCCCTGGGCGACCGGGTGTTCCTGTTGTCCGATGGGGTGCTGGATACCGCCGACGCCAATGACCAGCTGTTCGGCGCCGAACGCTTGCAGCAGGTGTTCGCTGCCAATCGCGAGCCTGATCGTTTATTTGAAGCGATCGAACAGGCCCTGGCGGCGTTTCGAGGTGAGGCACGGGATGACGTGAGCATGGTGGAAATCACCCTGCAAGCCGGGCCGCCACTGCGTGCCAGCGGGCCGTTGTATGCCGACAGCGGGCAGTCGTGCCCGCTGGATTGGTCGGTGAGTTTCGAATTCCGCGCCGAGACCTTAAAGCGTTACAACCCATTGCCGTACCTGCTGCAACTGCTGCTGGAGATCCACGGCCTGCGCGAGCAGAGCGGGGCGCTCTACAGCGTGATGGCCGAGTTGTACTCCAATGCCCTGGAGCATGGCGTACTGGGCCTGGATTCGCGGCTCAAGCGCGATGCCGACGGGTTTGCCGAGTATTACCGCCAGCGCAATGACCGCCTGGCGCAGCTTGATAGCGGCCATATACGCGTGCATGTGCAGGTGGTGCCGACCGAGACGGGTGGCACGATGACCCTGCGTGTCGAAGACAGCGGGCTTGGTTTCGACGTGGAACAGGTGCTGGCGCGGCCGCTGGATATCGACCGTCTGTCTGGCCGGGGCTTGAGCCTGGTGCGTCAGTTGAGCAGCGCTGTACGCTGGTCCGATGGCGGGCGCAGTGTCTGCGTGGAGTTTTCCTGGGAGGCTCTGGCATAATCCGTCGATTCTTGATCAAGGAGCGAGCAAGTGGTTGATCTACATCTGGACCCTGATGTGTTGTCGGGTTTGCAGGAAGTCATGGAGGGTGAGTATCCCAAGTTGCTCGATACCTTTCTTGATGACTCCCAGAAACGCGTCGAAGCGTTGCGTAAGGCCAGGGATGATGCCAAGGCGTTGGGGCGGATTGCGCATAGCTTCAAGGGGAGCAGTGGGAACCTTGGGGCAGTGCGGTTGGCGCAGTTGTGCCAGCGGCTGGAGGTTGAGTCGGTTGGGGCTGGGGCTGGGGCTGGGATTAGTGATTTGGGGGAGTTGGTGGACCAGATTGATCGAGAGTTTGCGTTGGTGAAGCCGTTGTATGAGACGGAGCGGCAGCGCTTTCAGATTTGAGTTGAGGTTGTGTACATATCCGTTGCTGCGGTAACGGCCACTTAGGGGGCCGCGCTTACAGCGGCTAACCCGTCGTCCTGCCAGGTTCTTACTGTCGATCTCGGTTAAATGTGGGAGGGGGCTTGCTCCCGATAGCAGTGGGGGTAGTTGCAGGTGTATTAGCTGACACATTGCAATCGGGGTGCCGAGTGTTGGGGCGGACCCCTTTCATCCGTTACCCACACAACGGATAGGTACGCAACGGATAGGTACACCGTAAAATCAAAACCTGGCCCAACTCTTGCTCTACCTCTAGATACTGCATCCCCGATCCCCATGCAGTGGAGACCTTTACCTATGCCAGTCGCCCCGAATTCCCTCCTGCAGGCTGCCCCCGCGGCCAAGCCTCAAGCGCCCGCCGCCAATCAACCGGCGGTGGCTGCGGACCCACGGGACAAGGGCCCTGGCTTCGCTCAAGTGTTCGCCAGCCAAGGCTCCAAACCCGCAGCCAAAGCCGACGACAACTCGCCCAAACCCACGCGGGACAAGCCTTCCGACGCCAGCGCCAAGCCGGCATCAGGCAACGACAAGCCTGCCGCCAGCACACCAGCGGTTGCCGATAGCGGCAATACCTTGCCTGCCAGCCCGCCGGCCAAGACCGACGACAGCGCCAGCAAAGATGACGACGCGCCGGCCGATCCGACCTTGGTGCAGCAGCCTCCGGTTGACCCGGTGGTCGACCCGGCATTGATTGCCACCGTCACCCCGGTGGCCGTGCCGGTGCCGGTTGAGACTCCGGCGCCCGTCACCACGGCCAAGGATGACAACGCTCAGCCGGTGGTTGCAGCGCCGGTCGCCGCGACCGAGGCGGCCAAGCCGGCCTTCGATCCGGAGGCCGATCCCCTGGACGCCATGCCGGCCGTGCGCCTGGCGATGGAGCAGGGCGGGCATGTGTCGGCCAGCAGCCAGGCCTCGGCGAAGGCCGCACCGGCACCGGCACCGACCCAGGATCAGCCGACCGCCGCGCAGAACTTTGCCGCTGGCCTGGCCAATATGGTCGACCAGCAAGCCACCAAGGACAGCACCGACCAGGGCGGCGACAAGGCGTTCAGCGGGCTGATCGAAGACGGCCTTAAAGACTTGAAGAACGCCAGCAGCGACACCCGTGTCGATGACTTCGCCAACCGCCTGGCTGCGTTGACGCAAGCGGCCACGCCGAAAACGGCGAACGCTTTGCCGCCGGTGACCAATGCGCCGTTGGCCATGCACCAGAGCGGTTGGACCGATGAAATCGTCAACCGTGTGATGTACCTGTCCAGCGCCAACCTCAAGTCGGCGGAGATCCAGTTGCAACCCGCTGAGCTCGGCCGCCTGGATATCAAGGTCAACATGACCGCCGACCAGCAGGCCCAAGTCAATTTCATGAGCGCCCACCCGGTGGTGCGTGAAGCGCTGGAAAGCCAGTCCGGCCGTCTGCGGGAGATGTTTGCCCAGCAGGGCATGGGGCAGGTGGACGTCAACGTCTCCGACCAGTCCCGTGGCCAGGAGCAGCAGCAACAACAGGCCCAGACCCGTGGCGTGAGCAGCAGCGGCGGTCGGGGTGGCGATAACGGCGACAGCGGTAGCCCTGTTGATGTGGCTGAAGCGGTAGCGCCGGTAACGTCGACAGTGATCGGCTCCAGCGCCGTCGACTACTACGCCTGATCTGATTTTTGCGCCGGATGAAATGTGGGAGGGGGCTTGCCCCCGATGAGGGTTTGTCAGCTGAAACATGGGTGACTGATACACCGCTATCGGGGGCAAGCCCCCTCCCACAATTTGACTTGCCGCGTCCGTACGTCCCCCACTTCAGACAACTCTGGCATAACACTTGCTCTTGCCTTTCCGTAGATCTATGAATCCCCGAATAGTGACGGATTATTGGCATGGCGAAGAGCGACGACGCAGCAAAAGCACCCGCAGGCAAAGGTAAGCTCAAGCTTATCCTGTTGATAGTCCTGGGCCTGCTCCTGGCCATCGGCGCTTCGGTGGGTGGCACCTGGTACATCATGCACAGCAGCGCCAGCAAACCGGCCCCCGCTGCCGAAACCGCCAGTAACGTCAAGCAACCGGCAATCTTCGAGCCGATGCTCCCGGCTTTTGTCGCCAACTTCAATCAGAACGGTCGTCAACGCTACCTGCAGGTGAGCATCACCTTGCTGGCGCGCAACCAGTCGGACCTGGATGCCCTCAAGGTGCATATGCCGGTGATCCGCAACAACCTGGTGATGCTGTTCTCCGGCCAAAGCTTCGACACACTCGCCACCCCGGTGGGCCAGGAAATGCTGCGCCAGAAGGTCACTGCCAGCGTGCAGGAAGTGGCCCAGAAAGAGCTCGGCAAAGTCGTGATCGAGCAGGCGCTCTTCACTAACTTCGTATTGCAGTAGGATCACGACATGGCCGTGCAGGACCTGCTGTCCCAGGATGAAATCGACGCACTGTTGCATGGCGTCGACGATGGTCTGGTACAGACCGAAATGGCTGCCGAACCCGGCAGTGTCAAAAGTTATGACCTGACCAGCCAGGATCGCATCGTCCGTGGACGCATGCCGACCCTGGAAATGATCAACGAGCGTTTTGCCCGCTATACCCGTATCAGCATGTTCAACATGCTGCGCCGTTCGGCGGACGTGGCGGTGGGTGGCGTGCAGGTGATGAAATTCGGTGAGTACGTACACTCGCTGTACGTACCCACCAGTCTCAACCTGGTCAAGATCAAGCCGCTGCGCGGTACCGCGCTGTTCATCCTCGACGCCAAGCTGGTGTTCAAGCTGGTGGACAACTTCTTCGGCGGTGACGGCCGTCACGCCAAGATCGAAGGCCGTGAATTCACCCCCACCGAGTTGCGGGTAGTGCGCATGGTGCTGGAGCAAGCCTTCATCGATTTGAAGGAAGCCTGGCAAGCGATCATGGAAGTCAATTTCGAGTACATCAACTCGGAAGTGAACCCGGCCATGGCCAACATCGTCGGCCCCAGCGAAGCCATTGTGGTGTCCACCTTCCACATCGAACTCGATGGCGGTGGCGGCGACCTGCACGTGACCATGCCGTACTCGATGATCGAGCCGGTGCGCGAGATGCTCGATGCCGGTTTCCAGTCCGACCTCGACGACCAAGACGAACGCTGGGTCAAGGCCCTGCGCGAAGACCTGTTGGACGTTGACGTGCCGCTGAGCGCCACGGTGGCCCGTCGCCAGTTGCGCTTGCGCGATATTTTGCACATGCAGCCGGGGGACATCATCCCGGTCGAATTGCCGGAAGAAATGATCATGCGCGCCAATGGCGTGCCGTCGTTCAAGGTCAAGCTGGGTTCCCACAAGGGCAACCTGGCACTGCAGGTGGTGGAGTCGATCACCCGTCGCTGAGCCGCCGCTGTTGATGCACCCCTATTTATGAATGTTTGCTCCGCCGAGGACATGTAATGGCTACCGAACAAGAAATCACTTCCGCCGAAGACCAGGCCCTGGCTGACGAATGGGCAGCGGCATTGGAAGAAACCGGCGATGTTGGCCAGGACGATATCGATGCACTGCTGGCCGCTGATGCCGCCACTGCACCGGCCGGCAAGCGCCTGCCGATGGAAGAATTCGGCAGCGTGCCGAAGAACAATGACCCGGTGACCCTTGATGGCCCGAACTTGGATGTGATTCTCGACATTCCGGTGTCGATCTCCATGGAAGTGGGCAGCACTGACATCAACATCCGCAACCTGCTGCAACTCAACCAGGGGTCGGTGATCGAGCTTGACCGCCTGGCCGGCGAGCCGCTGGATGTGCTGGTCAACGGCACCCTGATCGCCCATGGCGAAGTGGTGGTGGTCAACGAAAAGTTCGGCATCCGCCTGACGGACGTGATCAGCCCGAGCGAACGCATCAAGAAGCTGCGCTGATATGAAACGGCTGATGGTGGGACTGTTAGTCGCGCTGCCATTGGACGCCTGGGCGGCCGAACCGGTGGCTCAGGCCGCGGCCGCCGCGCCGGTGGGCACTGGCCTGGGCGGGCAATTGACCCAACTGGTGCTGGGGCTGTTGCTGGTGGTCGGCTTGATCTTCGTACTGGCCTGGTTGCTGCGTCGAGTGCAGAGCGTCGGCCCGGGCAACGCCCAGGTCATCGAGCTGATCGGCTCGCGCGCCCTCGGCCCGCGTGATCGGCTGGTGCTGGTGCAAGTGGGTGAGGAACAGATCCTGCTGGGCATCACCCCCGGCCGCATCACCCCCTTGCACGTGCTCAAGACTCCGGTGAACGTGGACTCGTCCAAGCCCGCCACGCCAGAATTCGCCCAGCGCCTGATGGAGTTGCTGGGCAAGGATCAGAAGGATAAGAAGTAATGCGCGTTTTATTGACGCTCATGCTGTTGCTGGCGACGCCATTGGCGTTCGGCGCCGACCCGTTGTCGATTCCGGCCATTACGCTGGGGACCAACGCGGCGGGTGCGCAGGAGTATTCGGTCAGCCTGCAGATCCTGCTGATCATGACCGCGCTGAGCTTTATCCCGGCGTTTGTCATGCTGATGACCAGCTTCACGCGGATCATCATCGTGTTCTCGATCCTGCGCCAGGCCCTGGGCCTGCAGCAGACGCCGTCGAACCAGATCCTCACCGGCATGGCCTTATTCTTGACGCTGTTCATCATGGCGCCGGTGTTCGACAAGGTGAACCAGCAAGCCCTGCAACCCTACCTGGCGGAAAAAATGACCGCCCAGGACGCCATCGACAAGGCCCAGGGCCCGATCAAGGATTTCATGCTGTCCCAGACCCGCTCCAGCGACCTTGAGCTGTTCATGCGCCTGTCCAAGCGGACCGACATCGCCACCCCGGACCAGGCGCCGTTGACCATCTTGGTGCCGGCGTTCGTCACCTCCGAATTGAAGACGGCGTTCCAAATCGGCTTCATGATCTTTATCCCGTTCCTGATCATCGACCTGGTGGTGGCGAGCGTGCTGATGGCCATGGGTATGATGATGCTGTCGCCGCTGATCATCTCGTTGCCGTTCAAGATCATGCTGTTTGTGCTGGTGGACGGCTGGGCGCTGATTATCGGCACCCTGGCCAGTAGTTTCGGCGGGGTATAGCGCAATGACTCCCGAAGTCGCCGTCGACCTGTTCCGTGAAGCGCTGTGGCTGACCACCGTGATGGTCGCGGTGCTGGTGGTGCCGAGCCTGTTGGTGGGCCTGTTGGTGGCGATGTTCCAGGCCGCGACCCAGATCAACGAACAGACCTTGAGCTTCCTGCCGCGCCTGCTGGTGATGCTGGTCACCCTGATCGTCGCCGGCCCGTGGCTGGTGCAGACCTTCATGGAATACATCCTGCAGCTGTACGGCAGTATTCCGCAGTTGATCGGCTGACCCGATGCAATCCTTGCTGGCATTGACCGACACCCAGATCAGCACTTGGGTGGCGTCCTTCATTTTGCCGCTGTTCCGGATAACGGCCATGTTGATGGCCATGCCGGTGTTCGGCACGACCCTCGTGCCACGGCGGATCCGCTTGTATTTCGCCGTGGCTATTACGGTGGTGCTTGTGCCTGGCCTGCCGCCGATGCCGCCGGTCAATGCGCTGGACCTCAGTGCCCTGATGCTCATCGCCGAGCAGGTCCTGATCGGTACGCTGCTGGGCTTCTCGCTGCAGCTGTTTTTCCAGGCGTTTGTGATCGCCGGGCAAATCATCTCGATCCAGATGGGCATGGGCTTCGCGTCCATGGTCGACCCCACCAACGGTGTGTCGGCGGCGGTGATCGGGCAGTTTCTGACCATGCTGGTGACCCTGCTGTTCCTGGCGATGAACGGCCACCTGGTGGCGTTCGAGGTGCTGACCGAAAGCTTCACCACCTTGCCGGTGGGCTCGGGGCTGGTGGTCAACCATTTCTGGGAAGTGGTGGGGCGGCTTGGCTGGGTGTTGGGTGCCTCGCTGTTGCTGGTGCTGCCGGCCATTACTGCGTTGCTGGTGGTCAATATCGCGTTTGGCGTAATGACCCGTGCGGCGCCGCAACTGAACATCTTTTCGATCGGTTTCCCGTTGACCCTGGTATTGGGCATGGGGATTTTCTGGATCGGCCTGGCGGACATTCTCAATCAGTATCAACCGCTGGCGACCGACGCCTTGCAGTTCTTACGTGACCTGGCACGGGCGCGCTGAGCCATGGCCGAGAGCGAGAGTGGTCAGGACAAAACAGAAGACCCCACGGAAAAACGCAAAAAGGACTCCAGGGAAAAGGGCGAGATTGCGCGCTCCAAAGAGCTCAACACCGTCGCCACCATGATGGCCGGCTCCGGTGCCTTGCTGATCTACGGCGGTGGCCTGGCGCTGGACTTGATGGAGCTGATGAAGCACAACTTTGCCTTGCCCCGCGAAGTGCTGCTCAACCCCGACGCCATGGGCCAGTACCTGCTGCACTCGGGCAAGATCGCGATCCTGGCGGTGCAGCCGATCCTGATCACCTTGCTGCTGGCCGCGCTGATCGGCCCGGTCGCCCTCGGCGGCTGGCTGTTTGCTGCCGGCAGCATGGCGCCCAAATTCAGCCGCATGAACCCCGGTGCCGGGCTCAAGCGCATGTTTTCCGCCAAGGCCTTGGTGGAGCTTCTCAAGGCCTTGGCCAAGTTCATCCTGATCCTGTTTGTGGCGTTGATGGTGTTGTCGTCCGACATCGACGACCTGCTGCGCATTGCCCATGAACCGCTGGAATCGGCGATCATCCACAGCGTGCAGGTGGTGGGCTGGAGCGCGCTGTGGATGGCGGCGGGGCTGATCATCATCGCGGCGGTGGATGCGCCGATCCAGCTGTGGGAAAGCCACAAGAAACTGCTGATGACCAAGCAGGAAGTGCGCGACGAGCACAAGGACCAGGAAGGCCGCCCCGAGGTCAAGCAGCGCATTCGCCAGCTGCAGCGGGAAATGTCCCAGCGCAAGATGATGGCCTCGGTGCCCGACGCCGACGTGATCATCACCAACCCGACCCACTACGCCGTGGCTCTCAAGTACGACCCGGAGAAGGGCGGCGCGCCGATGCTGCTGGCCAAGGGCAGCGATTTTACCGCGTTGAAAATCCGTGAAATTGCGGTGGCCCACGACATCCTCCTGCTGGAGTCGCCGGAGCTGGCGCGGTCGATCTTCTACTCCACCGACCTCGACCAGGAAATCCCTGCCGGGTTGTACCTGGCCGTGGCGCAGGTATTGGCCTATGTCTATCAGATTCGCCAGTACCGCGCGGGCAAGGGCAAACGCCCGGATCCGCTCAAAGACCTGCCAATCCCGCCGGAATTGCGCCGCGATTCCTGATTTTTGTCGGCTACCACTCGTCGTGAATGCCTGTCTACCTGTCAACTTTGACAGTAGTCACTGGGGCGTTCTCGCGGTTCTATTGCCTAAAGCACTGCGCGAAGGCTGTAGATGAGAGGCAGGGAGAGTGGTTTTGAAGGCGGTCAGAGGCACTGTCAAATATTACGACGAGAAATCCGGGATGGGTTTGATTGCCCTGGAAAACGGTGAAGACGATGTGCGAGTGGGCTTCATGGTTTCGCCATACATTCAGCTTTCCGTGGGCTTGCGGGTGGAGGTCCAGAGAATCCATGGGCCCGATGCGGTCTACGCATCCGCAGTGAGCGTTATCCCGCAAGTCAGGAGAACGGCAATGGCAACGGGTACTGTGAAGTGGTTTAACGCGACGAAGGGGTTTGGCTTTATTACTCCGGATGATGGAAGCGCAGATGTTTTCGCCCATTACTCGGCGATCCAATCGGATGGGTACAAAACCCTGGAAGAGAACCAAAAAGTAGAATATGAAATTGCGGATGGACCGAAGGGCCCGCAGGCCGAAAACATACGGGTTCTGTAAACGTTAATCTGATAACAATCGCCCTGCCTCCATCAGCTGCGCAACGGCTAGAGCGGGCTACGGATGTACACCAATCCAAATGTGGGAGGGGGCTTGCTCCCGATAGCGGTGTGTCAGTGACCTGTACTTGGCCTGACACACTGCAATCGGGAGCAAGCCCCCTCCCACATTTGATTGGGGTCGCACCCCTTAAAAATCGGACGTCTGTAGCCATCTACGCCCTCAAGACAAAAGTTGGAAGGCTTCTTGCAATACCGCCTGCAGGACGCCTCCCGGCGTCAAAAGTTTGCTTCAAGGAAACGAGGAATACCGGTGGTGGATCGCTCTCAAATGTTCGGCACGGCCCGTACCACCCTGACTGACCTCTCGCGGGGCAATCTGGGTGTGCCGTTGTTGTTGCTGGTCATGCTGGCAATGATGATGTTGCCGATGCCGCCGTTCCTGTTGGACGTGTTCTTCACCTTCAACATCGCCCTGTCGGTGGTGGTGCTGCTGGTGTGCGTCTACGCCTTGCGGCCGCTGGATTTCGCGGTATTCCCCACCATTTTGCTGGTCGCGACCCTGTTGCGCCTGGCGCTGAACGTGGCGTCGACCCGTGTGGTCATGCTCCACGGCCAGGACGGCCACGCCGCCGCCGGTAAGGTGATCCAGGCCTTCGGTGAGGTGGTGATCGGCGGTAACTACGTGGTCGGTATCGTGGTGTTTGCGATCCTGATGATCATCAACTTCGTGGTGGTGACCAAGGGCGCCGGGCGGATATCCGAGGTGAGCGCGCGCTTTACCCTCGACGCCATGCCCGGCAAACAGATGGCCATCGACGCCGACCTCAACGCCGGCCTGATCGACCAGAACCAAGCTAAAACCCGTCGTCTGGAAGTCGCCCAGGAAGCTGAGTTCTACGGCTCCATGGACGGTGCCAGCAAATTCGTGCGCGGTGACGCCATTGCGGGCTTGCTGATCCTGTTCATCAACCTCATCGGTGGCATGGCAGTCGGCATCTTCCAACACGGCATGACTTTCGGCGATGCGGGCAAGGTGTACGCCTTGCTGACCATCGGTGACGGTTTAGTGGCGCAATTGCCATCACTGTTGTTATCCACAGCAGCGGCGATCATGGTGACCCGTGCTTCGGGCTCCGAAGACATGGGCAAGCAGATCAGTCGCCAGATGTTCGCCTCGCCCAAGGCGCTGGCCGTGGCGGCGGGCATTATGGCGATCATGGGCATCGTGCCGGGCATGCCGCACGTGTCGTTCCTCAGCATGGCTGCGCTGGCCGGTGGCGGTGCGTACCTGTTCTGGAAGAAGCAGAACGCCGTCAAGGTTCAAGCCTTGCAGGAAGTCGCGCGCCAGCAGGAGCTGCTGCCATCCCCGGCCCGCGCCCAGGAAACCAAGGAGCTTGGCTGGGATGACGTGACCCCGATCGACATGATCGGCCTGGAAGTCGGCTATCGCCTGATTCCGCTGGTGGACCGCAACCAGGGCGGGCAATTGCTCGCGCGGATCAAGGGTGTGCGCAAGAAGCTGTCCCAGGACCTGGGCTTCTTGATGCCCACCGTGCATATCCGCGACAACCTCGACCTGGCGCCCAGTGCCTACCGCTTGACGCTGATGGGCGTGATCCTGGCCGAAGCCGAGATCTACCCGGACCGCGAGCTTGCGATCAACCCTGGGCAGGTGTTCGGCAGCCTCAATGGCATCACCGCCAAAGATCCGGCTTTTGGCCTGGAAGCGGTATGGATCGAAGTCAGCCAGCGCAGCCAGGCGCAGTCGCTCGGCTATACCGTGGTGGACGCCAGCACCGTGGTTGCCACTCACCTCAACCAGATTCTGTACAAGCACTCCCATGAGCTGATCGGCCACGAGGAAGTCCAGCAATTGATGGGTTTGCTCGGCAAAGCCTCGCCAAAGCTCGCCGAAGAGCTGGTGCCGGGCATCCTCTCGCTGTCGCAATTGCTCAAAGTGCTGCAGGCGCTGCTGGCCGAACAAGTGCCGGTACGCGACATTCGCAGCATCGCCGAGGCCATCGCCAACAACGCCGCCAAGAGTCAAGATACTGCCGCCTTGGTGGCTGCGGTGCGCGTCGGATTGTCGCGTGCAATCGTGCAAAGCATTGTAGGGCTTGACTCCGAGCTGCCTGTGATCACCTTGGAACCAAGGTTGGAACAAATATTGCTCAATAGTATTCAGAAGGCAGGACAAGGCCAGGAAGAGGGCGTTCTGCTGGAGCCAAGCATGGCTGAGAAGCTGCAGCGTTCGTTGATCGACGCCGCACAGCGCCAGGAAATGCAGGGCCAACCGGTGATCCTGCTGGTGGCAGGCCCCGTCCGGGCGATGTTGTCGCGGTTTGGACGCCTGGCAGTACCGAATTTGCACGTTTTGGCTTATCAGGAAATTCCTGACAACAAGCAAGTGACTATCGTCGCGACAGTAGGGCCCAACGGCTGAGGGTAGTGGGTTATGCAAGTTAAGCGTTTTTTCGCCGCCGATATGCGTCAGGCCATGAAACTGGTTCGTGATGAGCTGGGCGCCGACGCCGCGATTATCGGAAACCGTCGTATTGCCGGCGGTGTCGAGCTGACGGCTGCCCTGGATTACACCCCCCAGGCCCTGGCGCCACGCGTGCCGAACATGGAGCTTGAAGACGAGCTGCGCAAGACCGCTTCGCGCATTGTCTCGGCCCAGGCTGAGCTGAGCATGCGGGGCGACAGCGATGCCACCACCAATCGCCAGTTGTTCGCCGGCTTGCCGTTGACCGCTGCCGAGCCGCTGGTCGAGCCCACCTTCAAAGAGCCGCCACGTCCGGCCGCGCCTGCCCCGGCTGCGGCTGTCGACCAGCGCGTGTTCGACTCGATGCGTTTTGAACTCAACGGCCTGCGCGAACTGCTCGAAGTGCAGCTTGGCTCGCTGGCCTGGACCCAATTGCAAGGCAGCAAGCCGCAACAGGCCAACCTGTGGCGCCGTCTGCAACGCATCGGTTTGTCCGGCCCGTTGTCCCGCGACCTGCTGGCGCTGACCACCGAAATCGAAGAACCCCGCCAGGCCTGGCGCATGTTGCTGGCCCACTTGGCGCGCATGATTGCCACCCCGGAAATCGAACCCCTGGAAGAGGGCGGTGTGATTGCCATGGTCGGCCCAGCCGGCATGGGCAAGACCACCACCCTGGCCAAGCTGGCCGCACGCTATGTGCTCAAGTACGGCGCGCAGAATATCGCGCTGGTGAGCATGGACAGCTACCGCATTGGCGCCCAGGAACAGCTCAAGACCCTGGGCCGGATCCTCAACGTATCGGTGACCCATGTCGACCCGGGCCAGTCCTTGGCCAACGCCCTCGACCCGCTGCTGCGCAAGCGCGTGGTGCTGATCGATACCGCCGGCCTGCAAGCCAGCGACCCGGCGTTGCGCATGCAACTGGAAAGCCTGGCCGGTCGCGGCATCAAGTCGAAAAATTACCTGGTGCTTGCAACCACCAGCCAGAAACAAGTTCTTACCGCTGCGTACCACAGTTACAAGCGTTGTGGTCTGGCCGGTTGCATCCTCACCAAGCTCGACGAAACCGCGAGCCTGGGCGAGGTGCTGAGCCTGGCCATCAGTCATGAATTGCCGGTCGCCTACCTGACCGACGGACCGCGGATCCCGGATGATCTGCATCTGCCGCGCCGTCATCAGTTGGTCAGCCGCGCAGTCAGCGTGCAAATGCAAGAAGAGCCTAGCGAGGAAGCGATGGCCGATATGTTCGCCGACCTTTACCACAGCCCGGCAAAACGGGTGGGTTGAGTCAGGATGAACACCGTGAAATGTACCTACATCGATGGTCTGCAAGCGATTCACGCGGCCAAGCCATGTAGCCTGCGTCTAAGCAAGACAAGGTAAAGAAATAAAATGGGCAGCATGCATCCCGTACAGGTGATCGCGGTGACCGGCGGCAAAGGTGGCGTCGGGAAAACTAACGTGTCAGTGAATTTGTCCCTGGCCCTGGCAGAGCTTGGCCGTCGCGTCATGCTGCTGGATGCTGACCTGGGGCTGGCGAACGTCGACGTTCTGCTGGGGCTGACGCCCAAACACACCCTTGCCGATGTGATCGAGGGCCGCTGTGAGCTGCGCGATGTGCTGCTGCAGGGCCCCGGCGGCATCCGCATCGTGCCTGCCGCCTCCGGCACCCAGAGCATGGTGCACCTGAGCCCGGCACAGCATGCCGGGCTGATCCAGGCCTTCAGTGATATCGGCGACAACCTCGACGTGCTGGTGATTGACACCGCGGCCGGGATCGGCGAGTCCGTGGTCAGCTTCGTGCGCGCCGCGCAGGAAGTATTGCTGGTGGTCTGCGACGAACCCACCTCGATCACCGACGCCTACGCCCTGATCAAACTGCTTAATCGTGACTACGGCATGAACCGCTTCCGCGTCCTGGCCAACATGGCCCAGAGCCCGCAGGAAGGGCGCAACCTGTTCGCCAAGTTGACCAAGGTCACGGATCGCTTCCTCGATGTCGCCTTACAATACGTCGGCGCAGTTCCCTACGACGAGTGTGTGCGCAAGGCTGTGCAAAAGCAGCGTGCAGTCTACGAAGCGTTCCCTCGTTCCAAATGCGCATTGGCGTTCAAGGCTATTGCCCAGAAGGTCGATACCTGGCCGTTGCCCGCCAACCCTCGGGGGCATCTGGAGTTTTTCGTCGAGCGATTGGTGCATCAGACGAGCGCAGGACCCGTGCTATGACAGCGAACGGCTATAACGCTTACAAAAAGTCGGCCCGTGACAGCCAGGGTGAGTTGATCGAGCGCTACGCGCCACTGGTCAAGCGCATCGCCTATCACTTGCTGGCACGCCTGCCCGCCAGCGTGCAGGTCGAAGACCTGATCCAGGCGGGCATGATCGGTTTGCTCGAAGTGTCGACCAAATACGATGCGAGCAAGGGGGCGAGCTTCGAGACGTATGCGGGGATCCGTATCCGTGGCGCGATGCTCGACGAGGTGCGTAAAGGTGACTGGGCGCCACGCTCGGTGCATCGCAATACGCGCATGGTCAGTGACGCAATTCGCGCAATTGAAGCAAAAACCGGTCGCGACGCTAAAGATCACGAAGTTGCGGCCGAACTCCAATTGAGTCTCGACGATTATTACGGGATTTTGAACGATACCTTGGGCAGCCGCCTGTTCAGTTTCGACGACCTCTTGCAGGACGGCGAGCACGAAGGGCTGCACGAGGACGGCGCGAGTGCTCATATGGAGCCGTCGCGTGACCTGGAAGATGAACGCTTCCAGGGTGCGCTGGCGGACGCGATTGCCAATTTGCCGGAGCGTGAGCGGTTGGTGTTGGCGCTGTACTACGACGAAGAGCTGAACCTCAAGGAAATCGGTGAGGTCCTGGGGGTCAGCGAATCGCGGGTCAGCCAGTTGCACAGCCAGTGCGCAGCCCGCTTGCGGGGGCGTTTGGGAGAGTGGCGAGCGCGCTGACAGGCAGTGTGGGGACACTGCAGACGATACCGCGAGGGCAGCTAGCCTTCGCGGGTTCGACCCGTGGTGCCCGAGGCGTCCTTTTTGTGTAATGCCTGTTGATTGAAATGGCGCGTCCAGGTGCTGGGCGCGTTTAAGACTGCTTGGAGGTCGAATTGGACAAGAACATGAAAATCCTCATCGTTGATGACTTTTCAACGATGCGGCGGATCATAAAAAACCTGTTGCGTGACCTTGGGTTCACTAACACGGTCGAGGCGGATGACGGCATTACGGCGATTCCGATCCTCAACAGCGGGAGCATCGACTTTCTGGTAACGGACTGGAACATGCCGGGCATGACCGGTATCGACTTGCTGCGCCACGTGCGCGCTGACGAAAAACTACGCAGCCTTCCCGTGCTGATGGTGACCGCCGAAGCCAAGCGTGAACAGATCATCGAAGCCGCCCAAGCCGGGGTTAACGGTTACGTGGTCAAGCCATTCACTGCATTGGCCTTGAAAGAGAAGATCGAAAAAATCTTCGAACGCATCGGTCATTGATGCTGCCACGGGGGAGCTATGGACCATAACGAATCATCGCAGGCCGAGTTTGAGTCGACCCTGAAAAAACATGCTCGCGAGCTGGTCGACAGCCTTGAAAAAGGCCACTTTGGCGACGCAGTACAACTTATCCATCAGCTCAACCAGACCCGTGACCGCGGCCTGTATCAGGAAGTGGGCAAGCTCACGCGCGAGCTGCACAGTGCGATCGTCAATTTCCAGATTGACCCGCATATGCCCCAGGCCGAAGAGATCTCGCAGATCACCGATGCCACCGAACGCCTGTCCTATGTGGTCAGGCTGACTGAGGCGGCGGCCAACCGCACCATGGACCTGGTGGAAAACGCCACGCCTCTGGTCAACGGCATGGCCACCGAGGCCCAGGCCTTGAGCCACGACTGGGGCCGCTTCATGCGCCGCGAAGTCGGGGCTGAAGAGTTTCGTGAGTTGGCGCGTCGGGTCGACGGGTTCTTGTCACGCAGCGAGCAGGAAAACCGCACGGTTTCCAGCAACCTCAACGACATTCTGCTGGCCCAGGATTACCAGGACCTCACCGGTCAGGTGATCAAGCGTGTGACCCAATTGGTCACCGAAGTGGAAAGCAACTTGCTCAAATTGGTGCTTATGGCAGGCCAGGTTGATCGTTTCGCCGGCATTGAACATGACCGCGAAGCGATCCTCTCGGAAAAAGATCCACAAAAACATCTCGCCAAGGGTGAAGGTCCGCAGATTCATGCCGATAAACGTGAAGACGTTATGTCAGGTCAGGATGACGTAGATGACCTGTTATCCAGTTTAGGCTTCTAAGGAGCACACCCATGAGCTTCGGCGCCGATGAAGAGATCCTTCAGGATTTCCTTGTAGAGGCCGGCGAAATTTTAGAGCAACTGTCCGAACAACTGGTCGAGCTGGAAAGCCGCCCGGATGATGCGAACCTGCTCAATGCAATTTTTCGCGGTTTTCATACTGTAAAAGGGGGCGCCGGCTTCCTCCAGCTCCATGAGCTGGTGGAGTGCTGCCACATCGCCGAGAACGTGTTCGACATCCTGCGCAAGGGTGAGCGTCACGTTGATTCGGAGTTGATGGACGTGATTCTCGAAGCACTCGATGCGGTCAACGGCATGTTCAGCGAAGTGCGCGAACGTGCCCCGATCACCGCAGCCACCCCGGAACTGCTGGCCGCCCTGGCGCGCTATGCCGAGCCTGCCGACCTGTCGGCTGCGCCGGTGGCTGAAGCGGCGCCGGAACCTGTGGCAGAGCCCGAAGCGGATGTGACCGACAGCGAGTTCGAACAGCTGCTCAACTCCCTCAGTGCCGTCAAGGCCGAGGCAGAAGCACCGGCCGCCGTTGCTCCGGCAGCGGCGCCGACCAGCGAAGACATTACCGACGCTGAGTTCGAATCCCTGCTCGACCAGTTGCACGGCAAAGGCCAGTTCGCGGCCGACGCCGTGCCACCGGCTGCTGCTGCCGCGGCACCTGCCGCGCCCGTCAGCACTGACATCACCGACGACGAATTTGAAGCGTTGCTCGACCAACTGCATGGCAAGGGCACCTTCGCGGCCGATGCCTTGCCGGCCGTCGCCGCCGCGCCTGCAGCGGCTGCCAGCACTGCGGCGCCTGCCGCTGCTGCACCGGCAGGCGATGGGTTGATTTCCGATCACGAATTCGAATCCCTGCTGGACGAGTTGCACGGCAAGGGCAAGTTCAGCGAAGTTGCTCCGGCCGCTGCGGTGGCCACTGCTGCACCGGTTGCCGCCAAAGCCGCCGCCCCTGCACCGGCCGCCAAACCTGCGCCCGCACCGGCCGCCGCTCCGGCGCCTGCACGTGCTGCAGCGGCACCGGTTGCCGAGAAGCCCGCCAGTGAAGCCGAAACCACCGTGCGGGTTGATACCGCGCGCCTGGACGACATCATGAACATGGTCGGCGAACTGGTGCTGGTGCGTAACCGCCTGGTCCGCCTGGGCCTGAGCAGCGGCGATGAAGCCATGCAGAAGGCCGTGTCGAACCTCGACGTGGTGACCGCCGACCTGCAGACCGCCGTGATGAAAACGCGGATGCAGCCGATCAAGAAAGTCTTCGGCCGCTTCCCACGGCTGGTTCGTGACCTGGCTCGCCAGCTCAAGAAAGAGATCAACCTGGAACTGGTGGGTGAAGAAACCGACCTCGACAAAAACCTTGTCGAGGCCCTGGCCGACCCGCTGGTCCACTTGGTGCGCAACGCCGTCGACCACGGCGTGGAAACCCCGGAAGAACGCGAAGCCTCGGGCAAGTCCCGTGGCGGCAAGGTGATCCTGGCGGCGGAGCAAGAAGGCGACCACATCCTGCTGTCGATCACCGATGACGGCAAGGGCATGGACCCGAACATCTTGCGCAGCATCGCAGTCAAGCGTGGCGTGATGGACAAGGACGCCGCCGACCGCCTGACCGACACCGAGTGCTACAACCTGATCTTTGCCCCGGGCTTCTCGACCAAGACCGAGATCTCCGACGTGTCCGGCCGTGGCGTCGGCATGGACGTGGTGAAGACCAAGATCAGCCAGCTCAACGGCTCGATCAATATCTACTCGACCAAGGGCCAGGGCTCGAAGATCGTCATCAAGGTGCCGTTGACCCTGGCGATCATGCCGACCTTGATGGTGATGCTGGGCAACCAGGCGTTCGCCTTCCCGCTGGTCAACGTCAACGAAATCTTCCACCTCGACCTGTCGCGCACCAACGTGGTGGACGGCCAGGAAGTGGTGATCGTGCGCGACAAGGCGTTGCCGCTGTTTTACCTCAAGCGTTGGCTGGTGGCATCGGCTGCCCATGAAGAGCAGCGCGAAGGCCATGTGGTGATCCTCTCCGTGGGCACCCAGCGGATCGGCTTTGTCGTCGATCAGTTGGTGGGCCAGGAAGAAGTGGTCATCAAGCCTTTGGGCAAAATGCTGCAGGGAACCCCGGGCATGTCGGGTGCGACCATCACCGGTGACGGTCGGATCGCGCTGATTCTCGATGTTCCGAGCATGCTCAAGCGTTACGCCGCTCGGCGTATTTGATTCTGGTGGGGCAGGGCGGTAATGCCCGCCCCGCCTAACGGAGTGTTTATGGCAGTCAAGGTCCTGGTGGTGGACGATTCGGGTTTCTTCCGCCGTCGCGTCTCGGAAATTCTTTCCGCCGATCCAACGATCCAGGTGGTCGGCACGGCCACCAACGGCAAAGAAGCGATTGATCAAGCCATTGCGTTGAAGCCGGACGTGATCACCATGGACTACGAGATGCCGATGATGGATGGCATCACGGCAGTTCGCCATATCATGCAACGCTGCCCGACCCCGGTGTTGATGTTCTCCTCGCTGACCCACGAAGGCGCCCGAGTGACCCTCGACGCGTTGGACGCTGGCGCGGTGGATTTCCTGCCGAAGAATTTCGAAGACATCTCGCGCAACCCCGAGAAGGTCAAGCAGATGCTGTGCGAGAAGGTGCACAGTATTTCGCGCAGTAACCGACGCAGCCTGTTCAGCGCGCCGACGCCGACGCCTGCACCGGCCGCGGCCCCGTCTGCGCCTTCGTTTGGTCGACCTGCTCCAGCGCCAGCACCGGTTGCTCGGCCTGCCGTGGCGCCTGCCCGTGCATCGGCCCCCAGCGCTCATTCGCCGGCGCCCAAGCGCAAGGCCTACAAGCTGGTCGCCATCGGTACATCCACCGGCGGCCCGGTCGCCCTGCAGCGCGTGTTGACTCAGCTGCCGGCCAACTTTCCGGCGCCGATTGTGCTGATTCAGCACATGCCCGCTGCCTTCACCAAAGCCTTCGCCGAACGCCTGGACAAGCTGTGCCGCATCACCGTCAAGGAAGCGGAGGATGGTGACATCCTGCGCCCTGGCCTGGCGTTGCTGGCCCCAGGTGGCAAGCAAATGATGGTGGACGGGCGTGGCGCGATCAAAATCCTGCCGGGCGATGAGCGCCTGAACTACAAGCCGTGCGTGGATATCACCTTCGGTTCGGCAGCCAAGTCCTACGGCGACAAAGTTCTGGCGGTGGTGCTCACCGGCATGGGCGCCGACGGCCGTGAAGGCGCGCGCCTGCTCAAGCAGGGCGGCAGCGCCATCTGGGCGCAGGACGAAGCCAGCTGCGTGATCTATGGCATGCCCATGGCCATCGTCAAAGCGGACCTGGCCGACGCGGTCTACAGCCTGGACGATATCGGCAAGCATCTGGTGGAGGCTTGCCTCTGATGGATGTATTGAGCCTGATCGGCATCATCATGGCGTTTGTCGCGATCATCGGCGGCAACTACCTCGAAGGCGGCCATCTCGGCGCCTTGGCCAACGGTCCGGCAGCGTTGATCGTGATCGGCGGCACGGTGGGCGCGGCGTTGCTGCAGTCGCCCATGAGTTCGTTCAAGCGTGCCATGCAGATCCTGATCTGGATTATTTTCCCGCCGCGTGTCGACTTGCCGGGGGGCATCGACCGAGTGGTCAACTGGAGCCTCACCGCCCGCAAGGAAGGCCTGCTGGGCCTGGAAGGCGTGGCCGATGCCGAGCCCGACAGCTACGCGCGCAAAGGCCTGCAATTGCTGGTGGACGGTGCCGAGCCGGAAGCGATCCGCAGCATCCTGGAGGTGGATTTCTACACCCAGGAAAGCCGCGACATCAATGCCGCCAAAGTCTTTGAAAGCATGGGCGGCTACGCGCCGACCATCGGTATCATCGGTGCGGTCATGGGCCTGATCCACGTGATGGGCAACCTGGCCGACCCTTCGCAACTGGGCAGCGGGATTGCCGTGGCGTTTGTCGCCACCATCTACGGCGTGGCGAGTGCCAACCTGGTGCTGTTGCCGGTGGCGAGCAAGCTCAAGTCAATCGCCATGCGCCAGTCGCGTTATCGCGAAATGCTGCTCGAAGGCATCCTGTCGATCGCCGAGGGCGAGAACCCGCGTTCGATCGAATTGAAGCTCCAGGGCTTCATGGATTGATGGCCATGAGTATTTACTTGTGGCGAGCGAGCTTGCTCGCGTTGGGCTGCGGAGCAGCCCCAAGACGTGCAACCCGGTTTCCGCGAGAGCGCGGTGGTGTATTTATCAGGGCCGCTTCGCGCCCCAGCGCGAGCAAGCTCGCTCACCACAATGAACGGGTTGGCAGTGAGTACTGTGTTCAGCGAGGTAACCACCTGTGAGCCGTCGCCGTCGCGAGCCTGAAGAGCACGTCAACCACGAACGCTGGCTGGTGTCCTATGCGGACTTCATCACCTTGCTGTTCGCGTTTTTTGTGGTGATGTACTCCATCTCGTCGGTCAATGAAGGCAAGTACAAAGTCATTTCCCAGGCGCTGATCGGCGTGTTCAACGACGCCGACCGTGCCCTTAAGCCGATTCCTATCGGTGAAGAACGGCCCAAGACCGTGACCCCGGCCAAGCCGCTGGTCAACGACAGTGACGAAACCGCCGCCGGCGTGGGCGGCACCAGCGATCCGCTGAAAAGCATCGCCGACGACATCAGTGCCGCGTTTGGCGACCTGATCAGCTCCAACCAGATGACCGTGCGTGGCAATGAGTTGTGGGTGGAGATCGAGCTCAATTCCAGCCTGCTGTTCGCCAGCGCCGATGCGATGCCCAGCGACCAGGCGTTTACCATCATCGACAAAGTGGCGTCGATCCTGCGGCCGTTTGAAAACCCGATCCACGTGGAAGGCTTTACCGACAACTTTCCGATCAACACGGCGCAGTACCCGACCAACTGGGAACTGTCTTCGGCGCGTGCCGCCAGCATCGTTCGCATGCTCGCGATGCAGGGCGTGAACCCCGGACGGCTGGCCTCGGTGGGGTACGGCGAGTTCCAGCCGGTGGCCAATAACGCTACGGTGGAAGGCCGCGCGCGCAACCGTCGCGTGGTGCTGGTGGTGTCCCGCAACCTGGATGTACGCCGCAGCCTGACCGGCACGGGCACCGCCAATGCAACACCGGATGCGGCCTTGAAGCGGGCTGGCACACAAACTGCACCGGCCCCAGCAAAGCCGCCGGTTCGTCAGAGTGCCGTCAATTCTCCGTCGCCGGCTCAATAACCTATGCAATGTCTCGGTCGCGCCAATGCCTGCCGGGAGGAACCAACCGAATGAGAGTCTGGGCAGTTGCCAATCAAAAAGGTGGAGTCGGCAAGACCACCACCTCCATCGCTTTAGCCGGCTTGCTGGCGGAGGCGGGCAAGCGTGTGGTCGTGGTGGACCTGGATCCCCATGGCTCGATGACCAGCTATTTCGGCTACGACCCGGATGCGCTGGAGCACAGCAACTACGACCTGTTCCTGCACAAAGGCAGCGTGCCTGCCGACTTGCCGGGGCAACTGCTGCTGCCGACCAGCAATGAAAGCATTTCCTTGCTGCCGTCCAGCACCGCGCTGGCAACCCTTGAGCGCCAGTCGCCGGGGCAGAGTGGCCTGGGCCTGGTGATCGCCAAGACCCTGGCGCAACTGTGGCAGGACTTCGACTACGCGATTATCGACAGCCCGCCGTTGCTGGGCGTGCTGATGGTCAACGCCTTGGCGGCCAGCCAGCAACTGGTGATCCCGGTGCAGACCGAACACCTGGCGGTCAAAGGCCTGGAGCGTATGGTCAGCACCCTGGCGATGATCAACCGTTCGCGTAAGCAGGCGTTGCCCTACAGCATCGTGCCGACCCTGTTCGACCGTCGCACCCAGGCGTCCCTCGGCACGTTGCGCGTATTGCGCGATGCCTACCCGGACACCATCTGGAATGGCTACATACCGGTGGACACGCGCCTGCGTGACGCCAGCCGCGCCGGCCTGACGCCGTCGCAGTTCGACGGCAAGAGCCGTGGCGTGCTGGCGTACCGCGCGTTGCTCAAGCACCTGCTGTCCCAGCAACTTGTGGCGCAGGTGGCGTGATGAACCGTCCCGTCGAACTCAAGACCAAGACCCGGCCGCAACTGGCGCTGGAATCCTATCTGGATGCCTTGCTGCAGGAGGCCACGGCGCAAGAACTGCCCGAACCGATCCTGGTGCTGGAGCCCGTCGTCGAACCCGAAGCCGCACTGGATGAATTCCAGTTGGCGGTGCTGGAAGAACAAGCGCGTGACGCGCAGGTTGTGGTGCCGATCACGCCCACGGTGGTGGCGCCTGTCGTGGCTGCGCCTGTGGTGGTTGCATCCGTGGTGGTCGAGCCGGTGGTCGAAGTGCACCTGCCGCCGAGCATCACACCGCCACCGGTCACCGGTGATGGCCGCCCGGCGTGGGCCGCCGAGCCTTTCGAGTGCTTGCTGTTCGACGTCGCCGGGCTGACCCTGGCGGTGCCGCTGGTCTGCCTGGGCTCGATCTATTCCCTGGAAGGCCAGGAGCTGACGCCGCTGTTTGGGCAACCGGAGTGGTTCCTCGGCATCCTGCCCAGCCAGGCCGGCAACCTTAAGGTGCTGGACACCGCGCGTTGGGTCATGCCCGACCGCTACCGCGATGATTTTCGCCAGGGCTTGCAGTATGTGATTTCGGTGCAAGGCTATGAGTGGGGGCTGGCGGTGCATCAAGTCAGCCGCTCGTTGCGCCTGGACCCGAACGAAATCAAATGGCGCAGCCACCGGGGCCAACGGCCTTGGCTGGCGGGTACCGTGATCGAACACATGTGCGCGTTGCTCGACGTCGCCGAACTGGCCGAGTTGATTGCCAGTGGCGCGGTCAAGGCGATGCCACAGAACAAACGCAGTTGATTGAACAATAAGGTCCGCATGCGAGTGCGGTCAGCGAAGCACACACGCCGTATACATCGGCATTTGAGGGGTCAGGGGTATGAATAAGTCAGCGTCCGCACAAGGTTTAGATGATCCGATCCTGCAATGGGTTACCTTCAAACTGGACAACGAAACCTACGGCATTAACGTGATGCGCGTGCAGGAAGTGCTGCGCTACACCGAGATCGCTCCGGTACCGGGTGCGCCAAGCTACGTGCTGGGCATCATCAACCTGCGCGGCAACGTGGTCACGGTCATCGACACGCGTCAGCGTTTCGGCCTGGATACCGTTGAAGTCAGCGACAACACGCGCATCGTGATCATTGAAGCCGACAAGCAAGTGGTCGGTATCATGGTCGACAGCGTGGCCGAAGTGGTTTACCTGCGCCAATCGGAAGTGGAAACCGCGCCGAACGTCGGTAACGAAGAATCCGCCAAATTCATCCAGGGCGTGTGCAACAAGAACAACGAACTGCTGATTCTGGTTGAGCTGGACAAGATGATGAGCGAAGAAGAATGGTCGGAACTGGAGAGCATCTGATTGTTCTTTGAGGCCGTGGTAATTGTCCTGGCCCTGTTGTGGGCCGGGACGTTGGCATTCTTGCTGCGTTATGTGCGCCAGCAGCGTGAGTTGGGCCTGCAACAGGCCGAGCGTGATGCGGTGCGTGACCGGCGCATTCTGGAGTTGGTCAAGCGGGTTGATCATTACCAGCAGAGTGCGGTGAAGGTGGGGGATGAGGTGCATGAACTGCGCGCCATTCTTGCGCCGTTGCCCGATAAACTTGCGCAGATTGAGCAGCGGGATCCTTCCAGTCTTTCGTTTGCACAGGCTGCGAAGTTGGTGGGGATGGGGGCTACGGTGGATGAGCTTACTCAATCGTGTGGGTTGACCCAGGCTGAGGCGCAGTTGATGAGTAAGCTTCATAAGAGCTGACTGGGTACATATCCATTTCTGCGGTAAAGGCTGATAGGGGTTCCGCTCTTACAGCGGGTCACTTTTGGAAGAGCGCCAAAAGTAACCAAAAACGCTTCGCCCCAACACTCGGTGCCTCGCCGAGGCTCGGCATGCCCTCACTCCGGCTTTGGAGCGTGGGCCGCCGCGATGGGCCATCCTTGGCCCAGCGCGGCTAACCCGGCGTCCTGCCGGGTTACCCAAGCTCCAAAGCCTGCGTTCGGCCAGCGTGTTTGACGGGGCGCCCTAGATCAAGATCAAAAGCAAGAGCACGGCGGCCTGGTAGCCGACCTGAGTGGTGTGGAGCAAAAGCAGGGCTGATTGATTCCTCAGCCCAGGGTGGCGGCCTTAGAACCGGTCGGTTTCTTAACTGTCGATCTCGGTTAATGTGGGAGGGGGCTTGCTCCCGATAGCAGTGGGGCAGTCACAGATGCATCAACTGACACACCGCCATCGGGGGCAAGCCCCCTCCCACCGTTTGATCTCCATACATCAGGTAGCCCCGAGCCTAGGCGAGGTGCCGGGGGGACAGGCCCACCATTACCAAAAAAATGGATAGGCGCTCAGTAAACCAAACCCACTCCCCAAAGGTCCCATCCTCCAAGCACCTTTGAATCAGGAGATTCCCCCAATGACCACCCCCAAAGCACTGTTGATCCTCCACGGCAAGCAAGCCCTCAACGAGGACGTGCGCGCCGCTGTGCAGGCCCGGCGCGAGCAGGGCGGGGAATTGGCGGTGCGGGTCACCTGGGAAGGCGGCGACGCCCAGCGCCTGGTCAACGAAGCCTTGGCTGACGGCTACACCCACATCATCGCCGGTGGCGGCGACGGCACCCTGCGCGATGTGGCCGAAGCCATGGCCCAGGCCAAGACCGACGCCAGCCTGGTGCTGATGCCGCTGGGCACCGCCAACGATTTCGCCAAGGCCGCCGGCGTGCCGTTGGAGCCCGCCCAGGCGCTGGCGCTGCTGGACGTGCCGCCCAAAGCCATCGACCTCGGCCAGGTCGGTGGGCAAATCTTCCTCAACATGGCGACCGGCGGTTTCGGCAGCCAGGTCACCGCCAACACTTCCGAAGACCTGAAAAAAGTCCTCGGCGGTGCGGCCTACCTGTTCACCGGCTTGACGCGTTTCAGCGAGTTGAAGGCTGCCTATGCCGAGCTGGATGGTCCCGATTTCCACTGGAAAGGCGAACTGCTCGCCCTGGGGATCGGCAACGGTCGCCAGGCAGGCGGTGGGCATGAGCTATGCCCAGGCGCGATGGCCGACGACGGCCTGCTGGATGTCAGCATCCTGCCGGCGCCCCAGGAAGTGGTCGGTACGTTGCGTGAGCTGATGAACAATGGCTGGGGCCTGGACACCATGTTCGTGCGGGCGCGGCTGCCGTGGGTGAATATCAAGGTTGCACAGGGCCTGTACATCAACCTGGATGGTGAGCCGCTGGAGGGTGATGACCTGCACTTCGAGGCCTTGCCCAAGGCCTTGCGGGTGCACTTGCCGGTGGGTTCGCCGTTAGTCGTCCAGGCTGATGATCTGCTCGCGCACCGCGAATAGCACCAGGCCGGCCACGTCGAATATTTGCAGGCGCTTCATGATCTGCGAGCGGTGCGCCTCGACGGTCTTGATGCTCAGGCCCAGGCCGTGAGCGATCTCCCGGGTGGACTTGCCGCGCACGATCAAGCGCAGGATCTCCAACTGCCGCGCCGTGAGGTTGTGGCTGTGGCCGGCGGGTGTGATCGGCCCCTGGCTGCGCACCAGCGCCTGGTTGATCACCGTGTGGGCAATCGCCGGGCTCAGGTAGCGCTCGTTGTTGCGCAACGCCAGCAGCGCGTGTTCCAGCTCGTTGGCTGTTGTGTCCTTGAGCAGATAACCATGGGCCCCGGACTCCAGCGCGCACATGATCAGCTCCGGGTCGGTGTGCATCGACAGGATCAGCACCTTGCTCTTGGGGTAGGCGCGCTTGAGTTGCTGCAAGGCATCCAGGCCGCCGGTGTGCTTCATCGACAGGTCCAGCAGCACGATATCGGGCAGCAGGGCACTGAACTGCTCCAGTAATTGCGCGCCATCGTTGGCTTCGCCGATCACCGTGTAGCCGGGAATGTCTTGGACCAGCGCGCGGACGCCGGCCCGGATCAGTGCATGGTCATCTACCAGGAGTAATTTGCAGGTCACTCGAGAACCTTAGGGGAACTGGCCCGTTCGAGGGCGCGCGGCGCCCAGGGGAAAAGCGCTTCGATCCGTGTTCCTTTGCCTGGCTGGCTGCTGACGGATAATGAACCGCCAAGCTGATCAATCCGCTCGGACATGCCGGCCATGCCCCGTTGGCCTTCCAGGCCTGGGTTGATGGCCGGCGAAAAGCCCTGGCCGTCATCACTGATAAACAGCGAGAGGCCCTCGGGCAGACGTTGCAGGCGAACCAGCAGATTGCGCGCCTGGGCGTGGCGCAGCATGTTGGTCACCGCTTCCTGGGTGATCCGAAAGGCGGCCACGGCCGTTTCTTCCGGGATACCGGTCAGCCGTTGCTGGCATTCCAGGCTCCAGTGGATCGGGGTGTTTTCCAGGGTCTTGAGCAGGTGCGCACGCAGGCTGGCTTCCAGGCCCAGGCTGGCTAACTGGCGAGGATTGAGGATGGCGGAGACGTCGCGCACCTTGGCCAGGGTTTCGTTCAGGGTGTTGCACAGCACCGTGCACTGGCTTTGCAGGTCGTCGGGCAGGCGGCGCTTGAGCCATTCGCTTTGCAGCTTGGCGGCGGTGAGCAGTTGGCCGATATCGTCGTGCAATTCGCGGCTGAGGCGGTGGCGTTCGTTCTCCTGCACTTGCAGCAGGCGGTCGGCCAGTTCCTGGGGCTGGAACTTGATCGACTTGCGTGACCGCCACTGTTGCAGGCCAACCACCACCAGGGTGGCCAGGTTGAGCACAATCACCAGCAATGGAAGCGGCGCGGAGCGGGTATAGGCCCACAGGCTCAGCAGCAGCGAGCCAAGGCACAGGGCGAGGATCAAACGGCGTGCATTACTGCGGGACGCGGACCATGCGAAGAGTGTCTTGAGACTGGCGTACATAGCGGATGGAGCCAATGAGGGTTCGCTGCGGGAAGTCCGGTCACGGCGGCTGACAGGGCTCTGTTTAGAATGCGTTATCGAATCGTGTTTATGCATGATGAAGTTGAGTCACTTCGAGTGGGGCATAGTACCACCACTATTACCGTTGGTCGCCTGGTGCCGTGCCTGGTGGGGTTTTTAACCGCACAAATGCTCCGGGCGGTATTCCCAGAGTTTATGGCGTGGGGGAGTTATATTATTTGCGTTTGATTGTATCGTTATGACCGTTAATGGCTAATTGATATCTTTTTCTGCGAAATTCAACCCCATTGTATTAATAGGGTTATGTCGTTTTCAGATAACTTCAGGTTTAAATACGACCTGATATTCGATCAAGACGCGTGATGTATCCGTTGTTGCGGTTTAGAACCGAAATCTTTTTGCGGAATATGCAGCGTTACAGTGGCAATCAGCGTCGTTTGCTCTGTTTCATCCAATCCCAGTTTGCCGGTCTTTGCATCAATCAACTCCAACTGCCAGGCCAGCAATGTCAGGCATTGTTCCAGCGCGTCCAGGGCTTGATCATGCAGATGCAAAGGGTTTTCGGCATTGGCGATCAGGTACTGGATATGCCGCGAGAATTCGCTGATCGCCCGAAGGGCCAGGCAGTCGGCCTTTTCGGCGAGCTTGATCAGGCTGACCTTCATGCAGTCGATGGCGTCGCTGTCGTTGCGGATCATGTGCAGGTGGCTCAGGCACTCTTCCGATTTGGCCAGCAGTTTTTCAGCCTCGTGCAGGAATTCGGGCAATGCAAGTTGCCACTCGTTACCGTCGTTCATCATGCAAGTCTCCACAACAGAAGGTCGGGTGATGAGATGTCGCTCCGGGTGAATGGCTTCAAACTAGCGCTGAAATATGACTGAAATCTGTAGGTCGCTTCTGAGATTTCAGTAGGACATTTATTAGAATGACGGCGACGGCTGTGCGCGGCGAGCATGAGCGGAGTCCATTGCACACCTTCAATTGCCGACATCTGAATGTCCGAAAGGCCCGTGGGCCGAGGGCTTGGGATGGCAAACAAAAGCCTGACTCCATTCATGCATTGAGAATGGCGTCACATTAATGGCTATTAGATATTGCGAATATCAGGTTGGGCCTGATTGTGCGTAGGGGAATCCCTTACGCGGCGGAACCTTGCGTCGAAATGAATGTCGCGCAACGTCGCTACACCCCTGTCTGGAGAGGCCAGTGCAGTAAACCATGATGTCAGTGTGACATCAATGAATTTACGTGGCATTTTACCGGGGTCAAGGTCTGGCGTTCGCCGCCGATAACCCACTGTATGTGAACTGCACAATCCCTTAGCGCATCAGGAGCTTTTAATGGCCGGCATTCTCGACACGGTAGATCAACGCACGCAACTGGTGGGTGAGAATCGCCTGGAGATCCTCATGTTCCGCCTGGCCGGGCGTCAGTTGTTCGCGATCAACGTGTTCAAGGTGCAGGAAGTCCTGCAACTGCCCAAGCTGACGTTGATGCCGCAACGCCATCCGTTTGTGTGCGGCGTGGTCAACCTGCGGGGGCAGACCCTGCCGGTGATCGACCTGTCCCAGGCCATCGGCATGCGCCCGTTGGTGCCGGGTCCCAACAGCACCATTATCGTCACCGAGTACAACCGCTCGGTGCAGGCGTTCCTAGTGGGCGGCGTGGACCGCATCGTCAACATGAACTGGGAAGCCATCCTGCCGCCGCCGACCAGTGCCGGACGCCAGCATTACCTCACCGCCATCAGCAAGGTCGACGACCAGTTGGTGGAAATCATCGACGTGGAGAAAGTCCTGGCCGAAATCGTGCCCTACAACGCCAAGGTCTCGCGTGAAAAACTCGACGACCCGATCCTGGAACGCGCCCGTGGCCGTGAAGTGCTGCTGGTGGATGACTCCAACGTGGCCCTCTCGCAACTGCGCGACACCCTTGGCCAACTGGGCGTGAAGATGCATATCGCCAGCGACGGTCTCAAGGCGCTGAATATGCTCAAGGCTTGGGCCGACGCCGGCCATGTGATGACCGACAAACTGTTGATGATCTTCACCGACGCCGAAATGCCCGAGATGGACGGTTACCGCCTCACCACCGAGATCCGCAACGACCCACGCCTGCGCAAACTTTACGTGGTGCTTCACACCTCGCTGTCGGGCAGCTTCAACGACTCGATGGTGAAGAAGGTCGGCTGTGACAACTTCCTGTCCAAATTCCAGCCCGACAAGCTGGTGGACGTAGTGCGTCAACGTCTGATGCTCGACGAAGTGCCCGCCTGACTGTAGTGAGCGGGCTTGCCCCGCGCTGGGGGGCGAAGCCGCCCCACATTCGGCCACCACGGTTTGTCCGTAATAACGGCGGTGATCGGGTTGGGGCGGCTGCGCCCCCCAGCGCGGTGCAAGCCCGCTCACTACAAGAGCGGTTATAGTGTCGGCTTTACTCCTTCAGGAATGCAGGCCCATGCTTCGTCTCAGCGCGTTGTACCGTTACCCCTTGAAGTCCGGCAAGGCCGAAATACTGCAACAGGTCGGCCTGGATAAACTCGGGGTGGACGGCGATCGACGCTGGATGCTGGTGGACGAAGCCAGCGGACGTTTCCTCACGCAACGGGCCGTGGCCAAGATGAGCCAGCTGTCGGCGCTGTGGAACAGCAGCGGCGGGCTCACCCTGAGTTCGCCTGGCTACACGCCGCTGGACGTGACCCTGCCCGACAACGAGGCCGAACTGCGTGGCGTGACCATCTGGCGTGACACCTTGCGCGTGCCGGATGCGGGCGACGCGGCTGCCGCGTGGGTCAGCGACTTCATCGGCAAGCCGACACGGCTGGTGCAAATCCCTCTCGAACGTGCCCGCACCACCCAGGCCGGTTATGGCAAGGATGATGACCAGGTCGCCTTCGCCGACGGTTATCCGTTGTTGGTGATCGGCCAGGCCTCGCTGGACGACCTCTCGCAACGCATCGGCCGCCCCATGGAAATGCTGCGTTTTCGTCCCAACCTCGTGATCGAAGGCAGCGAAGCCTTTGCTGAAGACGGCTGGAAGCGCCTGCGCATCGGCGATGTGGAGTTCCGTGCGGTCAAGCCGTGCTCGCGCTGCATCCTTACCACCATCGACCCGCAGACCGGCGAACGCAGCGCCGACCGCGAACCCTTCGCCACGCTGGAAACCTATCGCAAGACCGAGGATGGCGCGATTTTCGGCCAGAACCTGGTCAACGACGGCGTGGGTCGCCTGGAAGTCGGGATGCCGGTGACGATTCTCGAGTAATGTGCCGTAGCCATAAAAAATGCCCGTCTCCTGCGAGACGGGCATTTTTTTGCCTGCTGGTCACCCTTAGCCGCGGTATTCGCACAGGTAGGCGGTGTCCACGGCGACCTTCAGCTGGAACTTGCTGTTGGCCGGCACGTTGAACTGGCTGCCGGCGGCGAAGGTTTCCCACGCGCTGGCGTCAGGCAGCTTGACGGTCAGGGCGCCGGACACCACGTGCATGATTTCACGCTGGGCGGTGCCGAATTCGTATTCGCCGGGGGCCATTACGCCGATGGTCGCCGGACCTTCTGCAGTGCCGAAAGCGATCGACTTGACGGTGCCGTCGAAGTACTCGTTGACTTTAAACATGGGCGATTCCTCGGAAAAGGGTCTGGAAAGGTCGGCCAGTATGCCCAAGGGCAGGGGAACTGCCTAGACCGGCAAAATCAGCGGCAACAGGCGCGCGGTGTTGCGGGCGTCCTCCAGCGCGCGATGTTGCTGGCCATGGAACTGCATACCCGCCAGTTGCAGGGCGCCATTGAGCCCCAGGGGCTTGTCCAGGCGCCGTGCCTTGGCGAAGCGCTGCTTGAGGTTCACATGGGGCGTGTGGGCGAGTGCGCTGGCCAGGCCATGGCGTTGCCACTCCAGTTCAAGCTGCGCGCGGTCGTAGTCACCCCAACTGGCCCAGCCCTCCAGGCGTGCGTGGTGCTGGCCCAGCCAACGCTCGAACAGTGGCCACACCTCGGTGATCGGCGCCGCGCCGTCCATGTTCGCCTGGGTGATGTGGGTCAGCTGGCGGCAGAAGGGCGTCAGCAATGGCCGCCGCAGCGGCCGCACAAAGCGCTGGAAGTGGTCCAGTTCGCGGCCCTGGCGGTTGACCAGGCTCGCGCCGATCTCGATGACTTCCATCTCCGTCACGGGCCAGCCGCCTTCATCCGTTGTGGCTTCAAGGTCAATAATCAGCCAATGAGGCATCGCGCAGGTTCCCGTACTCTTCCCTTTCTGTTGGGGGTAGAGCGTAGCCCGGCCCTGTAGTTCCGCCTAGGGCTAGACGATCTCGATTAACACCTGGCGATTGCGCACTTGATCACCCGCAATGACCTGCACCCCCTTGATCACGCCGTCGATACCGGCCGTCAGTGGGTGCTCCATTTTCATCGCTTCGAGCACCAACAGCAGTTGGCCTTTGGTGACGCTGTCACCGGCGCTGACCCGCACATCGACAATTGCACCGTCCATCGGCGCCTTGACCGTCCCGCTGCTGGCCTCGGCCTGGCGGCTGGCGACCTGCTGGGTGCGGTCGGTCACCGTCAGGCCGGGTAGCCACAGTCGATTACCGTCGAGGTGATAGGCCATGCGACGGCGAATGCCGTTGAACACCCCTATGGCGTAGCCACCTTCGGTAGTGAGTGGCAGGGGCTCAGCGCTGACGTCGTGGATCTCGCCGTTGACCTCCAGGCGGTAGGTGCAGAGCGTGTTTGCGGTGTTGCGCCAGCCTGCCAGTGCTGGGGGATGCGGGTGCGCGCTGTGTGCGTAAAACAACGCGGCGGCCAGGCTAAGGTGTTCTTTTGATGGGGGCTGGGGCGGGATCTCGCTGAAGTGTTGCGCGATAAACCCGGTGCTGAAATCACCCGCGATAAACTCCGGGTGCTTGAGCAGATCGGCCAATAATCGTTGATTGGTCGCCACCCCCAACAGCAACGTGTCTTCCACCGCCCGCAACAACTTGCGCCGCGCCTCTTCGCGGGTGGCGCCATGGGCGATGATCTTGCCCAGCATCGGGTCATAGAACGGGCTGATGCGTTGGCCTTCTACGACACCGTGGTCAATGCGTACGCCCGCCGCCGGTTCCCAGCGCAGCACATCGCCGGTTTGCGGCAGGAAGCCCTGGGCCGGGTCTTCGGCGTACAGGCGCACTTCCATGGCGTGGCCGCTCAGGGTGACCTCCGCCTGTGTCAGCGGCAGCGGTTGGCCGGCGGCGATCTGCAGTTGCCAGTCCACCAGGTCGAGGCCGGTGATCAGCTCGGTCACCGGGTGCTCCACTTGCAGGCGGGTGTTCATTTCCAGGAAGTAGAACCGGCCGTGGCGGTCGAGCAGGAACTCCACGGTGCCGGCGCCGACGTAGTTCACCGCGCGTCCGGCCTTCAGGGCAGCTTCGCCCATGGCCAGGCGCAGCTCGGGTGTCATGATGGGGCAGGGGGCTTCTTCGATGACTTTCTGATGGCGGCGCTGGATCGAACAGTCGCGTTCGCCGAGGTAGATCAAGTGGCCGTGGCTGTCGCCGAACAGCTGGATTTCGACGTGACGCGGGTCGATCAGAGCGTGTTCGAGGATCAATTCGTCGCTGCCGAAGGCGTTCTTGGCTTCCGAACGGGCGGTCTGCAGGTTGTTCAACAGGTCTTTTGCGTGGTGCACCAGGCGCATGCCGCGACCACCACCGCCGGCGCTGGCTTTGATCATCAATGGGTAGCCGATGCGCTCGGCTTCTTGTTGCAGGGTGACGTCGTCCTGGGCGCTGCCTTGGTAGCCGGCGATGCAGGGCACGCCGGCGTCGAGCATGGCGAGTTTGGACAGGCGTTTGCTGCCCATCAGTTCGATGGCGGCGACGCTGGGACCGATGAAGGTGAGGTTGGCGTGTTGGCAGGCGCGGGCGAAGTCGGGGTTTTCGGAGAGGAAGCCGTAGCCGGGGTGGATGGCGTCGGCACCGGTGAGTGTGGCGGCGTTGAGGATGGCTTCGATGTTGAGGTAAGACTGTTGGACGGGGGCGGGGCCGATGTAGACGGCTTCGTCGGCCATCTGGACGTGCAGGGCCTGGGCGTCGGCTTCGCTGTAGACGGCGACGGTGCGGTAGCCCAGGGCTTGAGCGGTGTGTTGGATGCGGCAGGCGATTTCGCCGCGGTTGGCGATCAGGATTTTCGTTAGCTGCGGCATTGTTGCGGTCCTCGAGTACACATCCATTTCTGCGGTAACGGCCGCGGATTCAAGCCTGCGTTCGGCCAGCGTGTTTGACGGGGCGCTCCCAGATCAAAAGCAAAGCGCGGCGGCCTTAGAGCCGACCGGTGTGGTTGTGGCGTACTCAGTACAAATGTGGGAGGGGGCTTGCCCCCGATGGCGTTATTTGCACCACCGAGGCTTTCTTTTCTGTACAAACGCCTGCGTCCCCTCAATCCCTTCCTCACTCCTTACCGCTTCGGCAAACCACTGCGCCCCACGGTCCAGCACGGCCTCAAGCGGTTCATCCACACTGGCCAGCAACAGGGATTTGGTCCGTCCATTCGCGCCCGGTGCGCAGCGCAGCACCTGTCCCAACACTTCATCCAGCCGTTCCGCCAATGCCTGCGGGTCGCGTTCGGTGAAGTGCACGACGCCCAGTCGCTCGGCTTCCAGGCCGTCAAAGCGCGCCGCGGTCAGCGCCAAGCGGCGGGCTTGGGTCAGGCCGATACGCTTGACCACAAACGGCGCGATTTGCGCCGGCAGTAAGCCCAGGCTGGTTTCCGGCAGGCCGAATTGCGCCTGGTGATCGGCGATGGCGATATCACTCACGCACGCCAGGCCAAAGCCGCCGCCCAGCACCGCGCCTTGCAGCACCACGATCACGACTTGCGGTACCGCTTCGACTTCCTGCAGCAAGGTGCCGAACGCGCGGTTCAGCGCTTGGAGTTGATTGCCCGCGGTGACCAGGTCCTTCACATCGGCGCCGGCGCAGAAGTGCCCGCCGGCCCCGCTGATCACCAGTGCGCGGACCTGGCTGTCCAATTGCGCCAGCACCGTGCGCAGTTCGTTGACCATCTCCAGGCTCATCGCATTGCGGTTTTCCGGGCGGTTGAGGGTGATGTGCAGTACGCCGTTATGGGGTTCGAGCAATAAGGTGTTCATGGCTTTTTCCCAGGCAAGGTGCCCATCAGTTTGCAGAGGATGCCCAGCATGATTTCGTCGGCGCCGCCGCCGATCGAGACCAGGCGCACATCGCGATAGGCGCGGGCGACGGGGTTGTCCCACATGAAGCCCATGCCGCCCCAGTATTGCAGGCAGCTGTCGCTGACTTCTCGGCCCAGGCGCCCGGCCTTGAGCTTGGCCATGGAGGCCAGGCGAGTCACGTCCTGGCCTTTGATGTATTGCTCGGTGGCCTGGTAGACCAGCGCGCGCAGGCATTCGATTTCGGTGGAGAGTTCGGCCAGGCGAAAGTGGATGACCTGGTTGTCGATCAGCGCCTTGCCGAAGGTCTGGCGCTCCTTGCAGTATTCGATGGTGCTGTCGATGCAATGCTCCAGGCCCTTGATCATGTTGGCCGCGCCGAACAGGCGTTCTTCCTGGAACTGCAGCATCTGCATCATGAACCCCGCGCCCTCGTGGCCGATGCGGTTGCGCTGCGGCACGCGCACGCCGTCGAAGAACACCTGGGCGGTCTCGGAGCTGTGCATACCGAGTTTTTCCAGGGGCGGGCTGACGCTGATGCCGGGGGTGTTCATCGGCACCATGATCAGCGATTTGTTGATGTGCGGCTTGTCGTCGGAGGTGTTGGCCAGCAGGCAGATGAAGTCGGCGCTGGGTGAGTTGGTGATCCACATTTTGCTGCCGTTGATCACATAGTCGTCGCCGTCCTTGCGCGCATGGGTTTTCAGCCCGGCCACGTCGGAACCGGCGCCGGTTTCCGAGACACCGATGCAGCCGACCTGCTCGCCGCTGATGGCCGGACGCAGGAATTCATCCCGCAACTCATCGGAGCCGAAGCGGGCGAGGGCGGGGGTGCACATGTCGGTCTGCACGCCGATGGACATGGGAATGCCGCCGCAGTGAACGGTGCCGAATTCCTCGGCGGCGACGATGGAATAGCTGTAGTCCAGGCCCATGCCGCCGAATTTTTCCGGCTTGGAGATGCCCAGCAGGCCGAGGTCGCCGGCCTTGCGGAAAATGTCGTGGATGGGAAAGCGCCCGGCCTTTTCCCATTCGTCGACGTGGGGGTTGATCTCGCGATCGACGAAGGCGCGGACGGTGCGGCGCAGTTCCTGGTGTTCCTGGGTAAAGATCATTTTTTATTGTTCTCCTTATCGCGACGCGCAGCGTCTCGGGCGAAATTTAGAGACGCGCTACACCGAAGGTATTGGCTTGCAACTCACGTACCTCGGCCTCGTGGCAGATATCCAGCACAAAGCCCAGCAACGTCCGCGTATCCCGTGGATCAATCAGCCCGTCGTCCCACAGATTCGCGCTGCCATACAGCGCAGTGGACTGGCTGTCGAGCTTCTGCGCGGTGACCTGTTCCAGCATGTCCAGCACCTTGGGATCCGGCACCAGGCCGTCCTTCAACTGCTTGGCCTCGGTGACGATGCGCAGCACCTTGCCCGCCTGGGCGCCGCCCATCACCGCCGTGCGGCTGTTGGGCCAGGCGAAGATGAAGCGTGGGTCCAGGCCACGGCCGCACATCGCATAATTGCCGGCGCCGTAGGAGCCGCCGACCACAATCGTGAGTTTAGGCACTCGCGCATTGGCCACCGCCTGGATCATCTTCGCGCCGTGCTTGATCACCCCTTGTTGCTCCGACTCGGTGCCCACCATGAAACCGGTGGTGTTGTGCAGGAACAGCAGCGGCGTGCGGCTCTGGTCGCACAGTTGGATAAACTGCGCGGCCTTGCTCGCACCCTTGGGCGTGATGGGGCCGTTGTTGCCGATCACCCCGACGGCACGCCCCTGGATATGCAGGTGGCCGCACACGGTGTGGGCGTCGAACTCGCCCTTGAATTCGAGGAAGTGCGAGCCGTCGGCCAGGCGTGCGAGGATTTCACGCACGTCGTAGGGTTTTTTCGGGTCATCCGGGATCAGGCCCAGCAGCTCTTCGATGGGGTACAGCGGCTCGGCGTAAGCGCGTCGGGGCGCCGGCGGCAGGCGATCATTCCAGGGCAACAGGCTGACAATCTCACGGGCGATGCGCACGCCGTCGGCGTCATTTTCCGCCAGGTATTCGGCGGTGCCGGCGGTTTGGGCGTGCATTTCGGCGCCACCCAGTTCTTCGTCGGTGGCCACTTCGCCGGTCGCGGCTTTGAGCAGCGGCGGGCCCGCGAGGAACAGCTTGGCGCGGCCGCGCACCACCACCACGTAATCCGACAGCCCCGGCTGATAGGCGCCGCCTGCCGTGGCCGAGCCATGCACCACGGTGATTTGCGGCAAGCCCAGGGCCGACAGGCGCGCCTGGTTGGCGAAACTGCGCGCACCCTCGACGAAAATCTCGGCGGCGTAGTTGAGGTTGGCACCGCCGCTTTCGGCGAGGGTCACCACCGGCAGTTTGTTCTCCATGGCGATCTGTTGCAGGCGCAGGGATTTTTTCAGGCCGGAAGGGGAAATAGTCCCGCCCTTGATCGCGCTGTTATTGGCCACCACCAGCATGCGCACGCCGCTGACGTAGCCGATGCCGGCGATCAACCCACCGCCGGCGGCGCTGCCGTCCTTGTCGTCGTGCAGCTTGTAGCCGGCCAGGCTGGCCAGTTCAAGGAACGGCGCACCGGGGTCCAGCAGCAGGTTGAGGCGCTCGCGGGGCAGCAATTGGCCGCGCTTGTCGAACTTGGGCTTGGCTTCCTGGGCCTTGGCGAGCAGATTGTGTTCCAGTTGGTGCAACTGGGCGATGGCCGCCAGCATGGCCTCGCGGTTTTGCGCGAACTGGGCGCTGTGGGCGTCGATCAAGGATTCAATCACCGGCATGGTTTATTGCTCCGCCTTGAGCACATCCGGCAGGTAGGCGCGGTGGAAGCCATTGAAGGGCTCACTCGGCGCCTGCGCCTTGTGCAACGGCCAGGCGCGGCTGCCCAGGCTGGCGGCACCGTCGATGCGCAGGGTGCTGCCGCTGATAAAGGCGGCGGCGGGGCTGAGCAGGAACACGATGGCCGCGCTGACTTCCGACTCCGTGCCGATACGCTTGAGCGGCACGTGTTCGCGCAAGGTCGGGATCACTGCCTTGAACGCGCCTTCGTAGGTGTCCATGCCGCTGGAGGCGATCCAGCCCGGCGCCACGGCGTTGACCCGCACGCCGGCATACCCCCATTCGAAGGCGGCGGTCTTGGTGAAGTTGTCCATGCCGGCGCGCGCCGCACCCGAGTGGCCCATGCCGGGCATACCGCCCCACATGTCGGCGAGCATGTTGACGATGGCGCCGCCGTGCTTGCTCATGGATTGGTTGAACACTTCCCGCGCCACCAGGAAACCGCCGACGAGGTTGGTGCGCAGTACGGTTTCGAAGCCTTTCTGGTTGATTGAAGCCAGTGGCGAGGGGTACTGGCCGCCGGCGTTATTCACCAAACCATGGAGTTGACCGTGGTCATTCAGGACCTGGCCAACCAGTGCCTTCACTGCTTCTTCATCACGAATGTCGCAGGCGTGCCAATGGGCGATGCCACCGTCTTCAGCGATTTCCGCCGCGACCGCTTGCAGCTTTTCCGGCTTGCGTCCCACCAGAATCACCTGTGCACCCAGCGCCGCCAATTCATGCGCGGTGCAACGGCCGATGCCACTGCCTCCGCCGGTGACCATCACGGTTTGCCCCTGGAACAGGTCGGCTTTGAAGATTGAGTCGAAGGCCACGGCAACGCTCCTGTCAGTTGAGAAAATCGGCGATGTGTTGCGGCACGGCAATGGGGATGTCCAGCAGTTGCTGGGCGAAGGCTTTGCCCTGCGGGTCGATGCGCAGGCTGGCGATGCCGCCACCGCCCAAGGCGTTTTCCAGCAGGAAATTGAGGCTGTGGCTGCCGGGCAAATACCAGCGCTCGACGCGGCCGTGCACGGGGTCCAGCACGTGGCCCATCCAATCGACGATGACTTCCGGGGTCAGCGCCTCGGCGATCCACGGCAGGTAGTCGGGATCGCGCGCGATCACGCCGATGTTGCTGTGGTTACCCTTGTCGCCTGAACGCGCCACGGCCAGTTTCACCAGCGGCACGCTGGCGTCGGCGCGCCCTTGGGGCTTGGGTGGGGCTATCGGCACGTCGGGCAGGGTGGGCGCATCGGCCATCGGCAATGCGCAGGCGTGGCGTTCGCCCTGGAAGTCGATCAGCACGTCACAGGACGCCTTATCGATCAGGAAAGAAAACAGTCGGATCAACGGATACACCGTCGGTCGCCCGCCGACGATGCCGGTCAGGCCCGGGGCCATGCCGGTGGCGGCCTGGGCAATCTCGCGGGCGAACAGCACCAATGCCTGTTTGCTCGGGTGACGCACCGCCAGTTTCACCACCACTTCGCGACAGTCCTGGCGCATCGCGTGGGCGCCGTAGGTGGCTTCGCTGCCGAGCAGTTCGATGTTCACTTCGGTGTAAGGCGCCCAGCCGCGTTGGCTGAAGAGCTCCGAGGTCTTGTTGATGATCGCCTGGCTGACCCGTTCGGCCTTGGCCACCGCATCGATGCCGGCGATCAGGCAACTGGCGGTACAACGGAAACCGTCCGGGTACGTGGTGCTGACTTTGTACTGCTCGGTCGGCGGCGAGCCCTTGGCGCCGTGCAGGCGTACGCAGTGTTTGCCTTGCTGCTGCAACTTGACCTGGCTGAAGTCGCAGATCACATCCGGCAGCAGGTACGCGCGGGGGTCGCCGATTTCATACAGCAACTGTTCGGCCACGCTGAGTTCGCTGATCAACCCGCCGGTGCCGTCGACCTTGTTGACGGTGAACTGGCCGTCGGCGCTGACCTCGACGATGGGAAAACCGATGTGCTCGTAGTCCGGCACGTCGCGCCAATCGGTGAAGTTGCCACCGGTGCACTGCGCGCCACATTCGATGATATGCCCGGCCAGTGCGGCCTGGGCGAGGCGGTCGTAGTCCTGCCATGACCAGTTGAATTCATGCACCAGCGCCGCGCTGACCACCGCGCTGTCCACCACCCGGCCGGTGATGACGATATCCGCCCCCAGCTGCAGCGCCTGGGTAATGCCCGGTGCGCCCAGGTAGGCGTTGGCGGACACGCACATCGGCGGCAGCGGCGCGCCGTTGAACATGTCGGTGATGCCGGGCAATTGCTTGAGTTGGGGCTGCAGGTCATCGCCCAGCAGCACGGCGATTTTCAGTGCAACGCCTGCCTTGTCGCAGGCTGCTTGCAAGGCCGCGGCGCAGGCTTGGGGGTGGATGCCGCCGGCGTTGCTGATCACACGAATGCCTTGGCGCTGGATTTCCGCCAGCAAGGGCGTAAGCACGTCGACGAAGTCCGTGGCATAGCCCGCCTGGGGATCTTTCATGCGCGCCCCGGCGAGGATCGACATCGTGACTTCCGCCAGGTAGTCGAAGACCAGGTAATCCAGTTTGCCACCGTGCACCAATTGGGCGGCGGCGGTGCAGGTGTCGCCCCAGAAGGCGCTGGCGCAGCCGATACGAACCGTCTTGCTCATGAGAAATCCTTCCTCGAATGGCTGGTAGCGAGACTACCAAGCAAGCGCTTGGTTTGTAAACTCCGCGCACAAGTTTTAGCCAAGCGCTTGCTTGGGTGGCTGCCACGGCCTAAATTGCCGCCCAAGACGTCCGTGGAAGTAGAGGAGAGAGGCATGGATGAGCAAAAAGCCCTGCGGGTGATGCGCACCATGGTCGATGGCGGCCAATTGACCGACCCCGACAGCGCCCGTGGCAAGCTGCTGCAAACCGCGGCCCACCTGTTTCGCAACAAGGGCTTCGAGCGCACCACCGTGCGCGACCTGGCCAGTGCGGTGGGCATTCAGTCCGGGAGCATCTTTCATCACTTCAAGAGCAAGGACGAGATCCTGCGCGCGGTGATGGAAGAAACCATCCACTACAACACCGCGATGATGCGCGCTTCGCTGGAAGAGGCGACCAACGTGCGCGAGCGGGTGCTGGCGCTGATCCGTTGCGAATTGCAGTCGATCATGGGCGGCAGCGGCGAGGCCATGGCAGTGCTGGTGTACGAGTGGCGCTCGCTCTCGGCCGAAGGCCAGGCCCAGGTGCTGGCCCTGCGCGATGTGTATGAGGCGCTCTGGCTGCAAGTATTGGGCGAGGCCAAGGACGCCGGCTATATCCGCGGCGATGTGTTTATCGCCCGGCGGTTCCTCACCGGCGCCTTGTCCTGGACCACCACCTGGTTTCGCGCAGAGGGCAGCCTGACGCTTGAGCAACTGGCCGAAGAAGCCCTTTTGATGGTTCTGAAAGCCGATTGAGACGCAAGCTATTAATTTGCCGATGGAAAGTTGTCTCGCCAGACAAAAACGCCTAGCTTATCGGCATTAGCGTTTTTGAACGGTGTGTGCCTTGATGTTTTCGCCATGGCGGCTGGCTGCAGGACTTACCTTTTGGGCACTGGGCACCGCGTGGTGGATGCCGGCTTCGGCTGCGCAATTAGTGCGCATCGGCGCGGCACATTTCCCTCCCTACACCGTGCGCCCCGAGCAGGGCGCCGACACCGGTTTGCTGCCGCAACTGGTCGAGGCCCTGAACGCCTCGCAAACCGACTACCAATTTGTCTTGGTGCCCACCTCCATTCCGCGACGCTTTCGCGATTTCGAGCAGGGCCGGGTCGATATGGCTATCTTCGAAAACCCTGACTGGGGCTGGCAGAAGATTCCCCACACCACCGTCGACATGGGCCTGGAAGACGCGGAAATCTTTGTCGCCCAGCGTGAGTCCGGTCGCGACCAAGGCTATTTCGCTGACCTCAACGGCAAACGCCTGGCGGTGTTCAGCGGTTATCACTACGCCTTCGCCCACTTCAACCCCGATCCCAAGTACATGGCCGAGCACTTCAATGCCACGTTGACCTACTCCCATGACAGCAACCTGCTGATGGTCGCGCGCGGGCGTGCCGACATCGCCTTGGTGACCCGTTCGTACCTGAGTGACTTTATGGTGCGCAACGCGGAGATGGCCGGGCAGTTCCTGGTGTCGGAACGCATCGACCAGGTGTATCACCACTACGCGTTGCTGCGCCCGAAAGCGCCGATCACGGGGGAGGCGTTTGCCGCGTTGCTCAAGCGCTTGCGTGACGATGGCGAGATGTTGAAGATTTTCGAGCCGTATCGCATTGATGTGATGGCGGTGCCCTGACAGGTACAACACCGATCAAAAGTGTGGCGCGAGCTTGTGTGGGAGCTGGCTTGCCTGCGATAGCATCAACTCGGTGCAACTGAAAAACCGAGGTGCCTGCATCGCAGGCAAGCCAGCTCCCACATAAGGCGCACATTTCATCTGCTGGGGATCAGACCCTGCGCGCAAACGTATCGCTATGGCTGCCCGACACCTTGCGGCAGTGCACCAGCGCATCACGGATCATGAAGTTCACCAGGGTCGGCGAAACGCCCAGCTCCTTGGCGATGTCCTTTTGCGGCACGCCGTGCAGGCGGTACATCTCGAACGCGTAGCGGGTGCGCTGGGGCAGTTCGGTCAGCGCGTCGGCGATGTTTTCCAGGGTATTGAAATTAATGTGCGAGGTTTCCGGTGAAGCGCCGTGAATAACCACATTCAAGCCTTCCTCTTCCGTTCCGGAGTATTTGAGCTCCAGGGCCTGTTTGCGGTAGTGATCAATCGCCAGGTTGCGCACGATCTGGAACAGATAGCTCAATTGAGCCTTGAACGATGACGTGATCGTCGGCGCCGATTGCAGTCGGAAGAAGGCATCCTGCACTACGTCTTCGGCCCGCGAGCGGCACCCGGTAATGCGTGCCGCGATCTTCACCAGAATCAGCCGATTATCGACGAATGCCTGGAGAAGCGGTGAGTCGCACCTGCCTGTGGATACTTGTTCCGTCATGGAAATCACCTTGTCGCAAAAGAGGTTAGGGGAGGGCGTCCTTGCTGAGGCCTCCTACACATCGGGCAACAAATTATGCTTAATGATAATGATTGTCAAATGAGAAGGCGAACTAATCTTATGCTTTCTTGTTCGGTGTGAACCACGTCTCGCGCTGCCCTGCGACTAATTATTTGCCGGTGCCGTCCGTTCTTCTGGGTGACAGGTCCGTTAGCAAACGGCCAAGGATCCGCACCCGCAGGAGGACGAAATGGGTTTTTATCGTGCATACAGCGTGTTTCAGTTTGGAGTCGTGACACGATGAGTACGCCGACTCGACTGCGCCTGTTCTGCCTGCCCTATTCGGGCGCCAGCGCCATGGTCTATGCGCGTTGGCGCCGTGCCCTGCCTGAGTGGTTGCAGGTGTGTCCGCTGGAATTGCCCGGCCGCGGCATGCGCATGGACGAGCCGCTGCAGCGCGATATCAAGGCCTTGGCCGCGCAGCTCGCCGACGAAATCAGCCGCGACTTGAACGGTCCCTACGCGTTGTTCGGCCACAGCCTCGGCGGCCTGCTCGCCTTTGAACTGGCGCACGCCTTGAGCGCTCGCGGTGTGCCCGCGCCGCTGGCGCTGTTTGCGTCCGGTACGGCCGGGCCGGCGCGTCGTGACGTCAGCGAATACGCCGTCGAAAAGACTGACGAACAACTCATCGCCCGGCTGCGCGAACTGCAGGGCACCGCCGAAGAAGCCCTGGCCAACCCCGAGTTGATGCAGTTGATGCTGCCGATCCTGCGCGCCGATTTCCTGCTGTGCGGCAGCTTCATCTACGGCGAGCGCGCACCGCTGGAGATGCCGATCCACGTGTTCGGCGGCAAACAGGACAGCGTGCGCGCCGACCAGTTGCTCGACTGGCAACTCGACGCCGCCAGTGGCTTTTCCCTGGACATGTTCGACGGTCACCACTTCTTCCTCATGCAGCACGAAAGTGCCGTGCTGCGCTGCCTGCGGCGCTACGCCGACGAACACCTGACCCGCTGGCGCACTGGCGCGGCGCGGCAACTGGCCGCTGGCTAGACGCAACCTATTCCCCGAATTTCCCGTAAGCCGCTTTCAGGCAGGAACCCCATGATGGACGCCTTCGAACTTCCCCAAACGCTGGTCCACTCCCTTCAACGTCGCGCCGCGCAGACTCCGGACCAGGTCGCCCTGCGCTTCCTCGCCGAATCCGCCGAGCACAGCGTTGTACTCAGTTACCGCGACTTGGACCAGCGCGCCCGCACCATCGCCGCCGCCCTGCAAGCCAATGCGGACCTGGGCGACCGTGCGGTGCTGTTGTTCCCCAGCGGCCCGGATTACGTCGCGGCGTTCTTTGGTTGCCTGTACGCCGGGGTCATTGCGGTGCCGGCCTATCCGCCGGAATCCACCCGTCGCCATCATCAGGAGCGCTTGCTGTCGATCATCAGCGATGCCGAACCGCGCCTGTTGCTGACCATCGCCAGCCTCGCCGACGGCCTGGCGCAGATTGAAAACGCGCCGCCAGTATTGAGCGTCGATAGCCTTGAGAGTGCCGGCGACTGGATCGCTCCCGACCTGCAGCCGGACGACATCGCCTTCCTGCAATACACCTCCGGTTCCACCGCGCTGCCCAAGGGCGTGCAAGTCAGCCACGGCAACCTGGTGGCCAACGAAGTGTTGATCCGTCGCGGTTTCGGCATCGACCTCAACCCGGATGACGTGATCGTCAGCTGGCTGCCGCTGTACCACGACATGGGCCTGATCGGCGGCCTGCTGCAACCGATTTTCAGTGGCGTGCCGTGCGTGCTGATGTCGCCGGCCTACTTCCTCGGCCGGCCGTTGCGCTGGCTCGAAGCGATCAGCGAATACGGTGGCACCATCAGCGGTGGCCCGGATTTCGCCTATCGCCTGTGCAGCGAGCGGGTCAGCGACTCGGCATTGGAACGCCTGGACCTGAGCCAGTGGCGCGTGGCCTATTCCGGTTCCGAACCGATCCGCCTCGACACCCTGGAACGCTTCGCCGAGAAGTTCGCCACCTGCGGTTTTACCCCGAACAATTTCTTCGCCTCCTACGGCCTGGCCGAGGCGACCCTGTTTGTCGCCGGCGGCACGCGGGGCCATGGTATCCCCGCGCTGCGGGTCGACGAGCAAGCCCTGGCCGCCAATCGCGCCGAACCGGGGCAGGGCAGTGCAATCATGAGCTGTGGCACCCACCAGCCCGAGCATGCGGTCCTGATTGCCGACCCGCAGACCCTCACCGAACTGCCCGACAACCGCGTCGGCGAACTCTGGGCCAGCGGCCCAAGCATCGCTCACGGCTACTGGCGCAACCCCGAAGCCACCGCCAAGACCTTCGTCCAGCATGCCGGCCGTACCTGGCTGCGCACCGGCGACCTGGGCTTTATCCGTGACGGCGAGGTGTACATCACCGGTCGCCTCAAAGACCTGCTGATCGTGCGCGGCCACAACCTGTACCCGCAGGACATCGAGCAGACCATCGAGCGCGAAGTCGAAGGGGTGCGCAAAGGCCGCGTTGCCGCTTTTGCGGTAAATGACCAAGGCCTGGAAGGCATTGGCATTGCGGCTGAAATCAGCCGCAGCGTGCAGAAAATCCTGCCGCCCGAAGCCTTGATCAAGGCGATCCGCCAAGCGGTCGCCGAGGCGTACCAAGAGGCGCCAAGCGTAGTGGTGCTGCTCAACCCCGGCGCATTGCCGAAGACGTCCAGCGGTAAGGTGCAACGTGCGGCGTGTGCGCTTCGCCACACCGATGGCAGCCTCGACCGCTATGCACAGTTCCCCGATCTGCCGGCACAGGCGAGCGACAGCGCGCTGCAATCCGAACTGCAACAACAGATCGCCGCGATCTGGTGCGAGCAATTGCAGGTGGCAACAGTGGCCGCCGACGATCACTTCTTCCTGCTCGGCGGCAATTCCATCACCGCCACCCAGGTGGTCGCCCGCCTGCGTGAAGCCCTCGGCCTGGAGCTGAACCTGCGCTTGCTGTTCGAGGCGCCGACCCTGCAAGGCTTTGCCGCGAATGTCGCGCAGTTGCAACACGACGGCGGCGTGGCCCAGGGCGTGATCCACCCCCTGTCGCGCCAGGATGAACTGCCTCAATCCCTGGCGCAGAACCGCCTGTGGATCACCTGGCAACTGGACCCGTACAGCAGCGCCTACACCCTCCCCGGTGCCCTGCGCCTGCGCGGCGAGCTGGAGGAAGACGCCGTGCGCGCAAGCTTCCAGCAATTGATCCAGCGTCACGAAGCCCTGCGCACCCGCTTCTACGAAAGAGACGGCCAGGCCTTCCAGCGTGTCGAGGCCAAGGCGGATTTCGAGCTGCAAGTCATCGACCTCAGCGACCTGCCCACTGACGAACGCGAAGCCCGTGCACAGCAGATCCGTGAAGACGAAGCCCGCACCCAGTTCGACCTGGAAAAGGGCCCGCTGCTTTGGGTAACCCTGGTGCGCCTGGACGATGAGGATCACCAACTGTTGGTGACGCTGCACCACATCATCGCCGACGGCTGGTCGCTCAACATCCTCATCGACGAATTCTCGCGCCTCTACGCCGCCGCCGCCCAGGGCCAAACCCTGGAGCTGCCACCGCTGGCCCTGCAATACGCCGACTATGGCAGCTGGCAGCGCCAATGGCTGGCCGAAGGCGAAGGCCAGCGCCAACTGGCGTACTGGAAAGCGCAGTTGGGTGAAGAGCATCCCACCCTGAGCCTGGCCACCGACCACCCGCGTTCGACACACCACCGTCACACAGCTTCACGCCACACGGTACGTCTTGGTGTGAGCCTCAGCGAAGCGATTCGCCAGACCGCCCAGTCCCACGAATCCACGCCGTTCATGCTGTTGCTGGCAGCCTTCCAAAGCCTGCTCTACCGCTACAGTGGCCAGCGCGATATCTGCATCGGCGTGCCCAACGCCAACCGTCCGCGCCAGGAAACCCAAGGCCTGGTCGGCTTCTTCATCAACACGCAGGTCATGCGGGCCGAGCTGGACGGGCGCCTGCCGTTCAGCGAGCTGTTGGCCGCGACACGCCAGACGGTATTGGGCGCCCAGGCCCATCAGGACCTGCCCTTCGAACAGCTGCTGGAAGCTTTCCCGCAAGCTCGCGAACAGGGCCTGTTCCAAGTCATGTTCAACCACCAGCAGCGTGATTTGAGCGCGTTGCGCCGCTTGCCGGGCATGCTCGCCGACGAATTGCCATGGCACAGCCGCGAAGCCAAGTTCGACCTGCAACTGCACACCGAAGAGGACCGCAATGGGCGCTTGAGCCTGTCGTTCGACTACGCCGACGAGTTGTTTGAACGCGCGACCCTCCAGCGCCTGGCCGAGCACTACATCAACCTGCTGCACGCCGTGTGTGACCAACCGCAGCAAACCATCGGCGACCTCACGCTGATGCAGCACGACGAACAGCAAGCGTGGAGCGCAGCCCCCTGCGCGCCGGCCCAGCAGTGGCTGCCCGAACGGCTCAACCAGCAGACCTCGGACAACACCGCGTTGGTCTGGGACGGCGGCAGCCTGACCTTCGCCCAACTGCACACCCAGGCCAATCGCCTGGCCCACTACCTGCGCGACAAAGGTGTCGGCCCGGACGTGTGCGTGGCCATCGCCGCCGAGCGCTCGCCGCACCTGCTGATCGGCCTGCTGGCGATCATCAAGGCCGGTGGCGCCTACGTGCCGCTGGACCCGGATTACCCCGCCGAGCGCCTGGCCTACATGCTCAAGGACAGTGGCGTCCACCTGCTGCTGACCCAGACCGCATTGCTGGATCAGGTGCCGAGCGCCGACGGCGTGTGCGTGATTGCGATGGACAGCCTGCACCTCGACAGCTGGCCCACCCAGCCACCCGGCTTGCACCTGCACGGCGATAACCTCGCCTACGTGATCTACACCTCCGGCTCCACCGGCCAGCCCAAAGGCGTGGGCAACACGCATGCGGCATTGGCCGAGCGCTTGCAGTGGATGCAGGCCACCTATCCACTCAACGACACCGATGTGCTGCTGCAAAAGGCGCCGATCAGTTTCGACGTGTCGGTGTGGGAATGCTTCTGGCCGCTGATCACCGGGTGCCGCCTGGTACTCGCCGGCCCTGGTGAACATCGCGACCCGCATCGCATTGCGCAGTTGGTGCAGGCACACGGCGTGACCACGCTGCACTTTGTGCCGCCGCTGTTGCAGTTGTTTATCGACGAACCGCGGGTGGCCGAATGCACCAGCCTGCGCCGCCTGTTCTCCGGCGGCGAAGCCTTGCCCGCCGAACTGCGCAACCGCGTCCTGGCGCAGTTGCCGGCGGTGCAATTGCACAACCGTTATGGTCCGACCGAAACCGCGATCAACGTGACCCACTGGCACTGCCGCGCAGAAGACGGCGAGCGCTCGCCGATTGGGCGTCCGTTGGGCAATGTGATCTGCCGCGTGCTGGACGAGCAACTCAACCCCGTGCCACTGGGTGTGCCGGGTGAATTGTGCATCGGCGGCATTGGCCTGGCCCGGGGTTACCTCGGCCGCGCCGGGTTGACGGCTGAACGCTTCGTTGCCGACCCCTATGGTGAGGCGGGCGCGCGCCTGTACCGCACCGGTGACCGTGCCCGTTTCAACGCCGAGGGTGTGATCGAGTACCTTGGGCGCCTCGACCAGCAGGTCAAGCTGCGTGGCTTCCGTGTGGAGCCGGAAGAAATCGAAGCGCGCATGCTCGCCCTGGAGGGCATCGCCCAAGCCGTGGTGCTGGTGCGTGATGCACAGCTGATCGGCTACTACACCGGCCCTGCCGAGCTGGACGAACACCACGTCAAGAGCGCGCTGGCCGCCGAGCTGCCGGAATACATGGTGCCCGCGCTATTGATGCGCCTGGACGCCATGCCCCTGAGCCCCAGCGGCAAGCTGGACCGTCGCGCGCTGCCGGAGCCGGTGTGGCACGTGCGTGAACATGTCGAGCCCGAGACCCCGCTGCAACAGCAGATCGCCGCCATCTGGCGCGAAGTCCTCGGCTTGCCCAGCATCGGCCTGCGCGATGACTTCTTCGCCCTTGGCGGCCACTCGTTGCTGGCCACGCAAATCATCTCCCGCACCCGCCAGGCGTGTGACGTCGAACTGCCGTTACGGACGTTGTTCGAAGCCAGCGAGTTGGGCGCTTTTGCCGAGCAGGTCGGCCTGATCCAGGCATCGGGCCAACGCAACCAACAGACCGCCATCGCCAAGGTCGACCGCAGCCAACCGGTGCCGCTGTCCTATTCCCAGCAGCGCATGTGGTTCCTGTGGCAGATGGAACCGGACAGCCCGGCCTACAACGTCGGCGGTATGGCGCGCCTGCGTGGTGTGCTGGATGTGGGGCGTTTCGAGGCGGCGCTGCAGGCCTTGATCATGCGTCACGAAACCCTGCGCACCACGTTCCCGAGTGTCGACGGCGTGGCCTGTCAAAAGGTCTCGGCCCAGACCGGCCTGCGCATGGACTGGCAGGACTTCTCCGCGCTGGACGAAGCCGAACGCCAGTCACGGTTGCAGCAATTGGCGGATCACGAGGCGCATACGCCGTTCAACCTGGAAACCGGACCGTTGCTGCGAGCCTGTCTGGTCAAGGCCGCCGAGCGCGAACACTACCTGGTGCTGACCCTGCACCACATCGTCACCGAAGGCTGGGCCATGGACATCTTTGCCCGTGAACTCAGCGCGTTGTATGAAGCCTTTATCGACGAGCGCCTGTCACCGCTGGCGCCGCTGCCGGTGCAGTACCTCGATTACAGCGTGTGGCAACGCCAGTGGATGGAAGCGGGTGAGCGTCAGCGTCAGTTGGACTATTGGACCCAGCAGCTGGGTACGGAACATCCGTTGCTGGAACTGCCCGGCGACCGCCCACGTCCGCCGGTACAAAGCCATCGGGGCGAGCTGTACCGCTTCGACCTGAGCGATGACCTGGCGGCGCGCGTGCGGGCCTTCAACGCCGAACGTGGCCTGACCCTGTTCATGACCATGACCGCCACCCTGGCCGTGTTGCTCTACCGCTACAGCGGCCAGACCGACCTGCGCATCGGTGCTCCCGTGGCCAACCGTATTCGTCCGGAAAGCGAAGGGCTGATCGGCGCTTTCCTCAATACCCAGGTGCTGCGTTGCCAGCTCAGTGGGCAGATGAACGTCGCTGACTTGTTCGAACAGGTGCGCCACACCGTCATCGAAGGCCAGTCCCACCAGGACCTGCCGTTCGATCACCTGGTGGAAGCCCTGCAGCCGCCGCGCAGTGCGGCGTACAACCCGCTGTTCCAAGTGATGTGCAATGTGCAGCGCTGGGAGTTCCAGCAGAGCCGCCAACTGGCCGGCATGACCGTCGAGTACCTGGCCAACGATGCGCGCGCGACCAAGTTCGACCTCAACCTGGAGGTCACCGACCTCGATCATCGCCTGGGCTGCTGCCTGACCTACAGCACCGACCTGTTCGACGAGCCGCGCATTGCGCGCATGGCTGAACATTGGCGCAATCTGTTGGAAGCCTTGATCGCCAACCCGCAACAACGCCTCAGCGAACTGCCGTTGCTGACCGCCGCCGAGCAACGCGCGTTGCAGGACAGCCTGGGCATCGAGGCGGGCGAGCACCGTCTCGACCAGTGCATTCATCAACTGTTCAGCCAGCAAGCGGCAGCCCGTGGCGATGCGCCGGCGCTGACCTTCGCCGGTGAAACCCTGAGCTACCGCGAACTCGACGCCCGCGCCAACCGCCTGGCCTGGATGCTGCGCGAGCGTGGCGTCGGACCGCAGGTGCGCGTGGGCCTGGCGCTGCCGCGCTCGCTGGAAATGGTGATCGGCCTGCTGGCGATCCTCAAGGCCGGCGGCGCCTATGTGCCGCTGGACCCGGAATACCCGCTGGACCGTCTGCACTACATGATCGAAGACAGTGGCGTCGGCCTGCTGCTCAGCGATGCGGCGATGTTCGAAGCCCTCGGCGAATTGCCCGCGAGCGTGGCGTGCTGGTGCCTTGAAGATGACCTGCCGGTGCTCGCCAACTACCCGGCCGATGAGCCGCCCTTTATCAGCCTGCCGCAGCACCAGGCGTACTTGATCTACACCTCCGGCTCCACCGGCAAGCCGAAAGGCGTGGTGGTGTCCCACGGTGAAATCGCCATGCATTGCGCGGCGGTGATCGAGCGCTTTGGCATGCGCTCAGACGACTGCGAATTGCACTTCTATTCGATCAACTTCGACGCCGCCACCGAACGCTTGCTGGTGCCGCTGCTCAGCGGCGCGCAGGTGGTATTGCGTGCCCAGGGCCAGTGGGATGCAGAAGAAATCTGCGCGCTGATCCGCACCCATCGCATCAACATCCTAGGCTTCACGCCGAGCTATGGCAGCCAGTTGGCGCAATGGCTGGCGACCCAGCAGCAGACCTTGCCGGTGCGCATGTGCATCACCGGTGGCGAAGCGCTCACTGGCGAACACCTGCAGCGCATCCGCGCCGCGTTCCAGCCGCAGGTGTTTTTCAATGCCTACGGCCCGACGGAAACGGTGGTGATGCCGCTGGCCAGCCTCGCGCCCGAGCAGTTGGAGGAGGGCGTTGCGAGCGTGCCGATCGGCAGCATTATCGGTGACCGCGTGGCCTATATTCTCGACGCCGACCTGGCGTTGGTGCCGCAAGGCGCGACCGGCGAGTTGTACGTCGGTGGAGCGGGTCTCGCCCAGGGGTATCACCAGCGTCCGGGCATGACCGCCGAGCGGTTTGTCGCCGATCCGTTTGCCCACAATGGCGGGCGCCTGTACCGCACCGGCGACCTGGTGCGCCAACGCGGCGATGGCCTGGTGGAGTACCTGGGGCGTATCGACCATCAGGTGAAGATTCGCGGTTTCCGTATTGAACTGGGCGAGATTGAAACCCGCCTGTTGGAACATGCGGCCGTGCGCGAAGCCGTGGTGCTGGCGCTGGATGCGCCGAGCGGCAAACAACTGGTGGCGTACCTGGTCAGCGATGCCGAGCACGGCGCATTACGAGATGCGCTCAAGGCTCACCTCAAGGCGCAACTGCCGGACTATATGGTGCCCGCGCACGTGATTGTGCTCGACAGCATGCCGCTGACCGCCAACGGCAAACTCGACCGTCGCGCCTTGCCGCAGCCGGACCCGGAAGCCAACCGCCAACAATACGTGGCCCCGCGCAACGAACTTGAAAGCACGTTGGCCGCCATCTGGTGCGCTGTGTTGAATGTGCAGCAAGTCGGTCTCGACGATAACTTCTTTGAGCTGGGCGGCGACTCGATCCTGTCGATCCAAGTGGTCAGCCGTGCGCGGCAGGCCGGGATTCACTTCAGCCCCCGCGACCTGTTCCAGCACCAGACCGTGCAAACCCTGGCGGCAGTCGCCACGCGCTCCGAGCAGGTCACGACCGAACAGGGTGTGTTGACCGGCACCTCCGGGCTGACGCCGATCCAGCATTGGTTCTTCGACACTGAGATCCCACAGCGCCAACACTGGAACCAGGCGCTGGTCCTCAAGCCGTTGCAACTGCTGGTGCCGCATCGCCTGGAGCAAGCCTTGCTGGCGGTGCTGGAACACCACGACGCCCTGCGCCTGAGCTTCTCCCAGCGTGACGCGCACTGGCACGCCGAGCACCTGGCCGTGCCGCAAGGCGGCGTACTGATGCAGGCGCAAGTGCGCGATATGACGCAATGCACCGCGCTGTTCACCGACACCCAACGCAGCCTCGACCTGCAACACGGCCCGCTGCTGCGCGCCTTGCTGGTGGACGGGCCCGAGGGGCAGCAACGCCTGCTGATCGCGATCCATCACCTGGTGGTGGACGGCGTGTCGTGGCGGGTCTTGCTGGAAGATTTGCAAACGGTCTATCGCCAGTTGAGCGACGGCCAGTCCGTCAGCCTGCCGGCCAAGACCAGCGCCCTGCGTGAGTGGGCCGCGCGTTTGCAGGCCTACGCCGGCAGCGAATCCCTGCGTGAAGAATTGAGCGTCTGGCAAGCGCAGTTGGCGGGCCCTGATGTGGCGTTGTCGGTGGCCCGCCCGCAGGGTTCGCTGCGCAACCGCGATGCCGACACCGTCAGCGTGCGCCTGGATGCCGAGCATACGCGTCAGTTATTGCAACAGGCTCCGAGCGCCTACCGCACCCAGGTCAACGATCTGCTGCTGACGGCCTTGGCCCGTGTGCTGTGCCGCTGGAGCGGCCACGCGTCGGCGCTGATCCAGTTGGAAGGCCACGGCCGCGAAAGCCTGTTCGATGACATCGACCTGACCCGCAGCGTCGGCTGGTTCACCAGCGCCTACCCACTGCGCCTCACTCCGCACGCTGCTCAGGGCGACTCGATCAAGGCGATCAAGGAACAACTGCGCTCCGTGCCGCATAAAGGCTTGGGCTACGGCGTGCTGCGCTACCTGGCCGATGATCTGTGCCAACAGAGCATGGCCGTCTTGCCGAGCGCGCAGATCACCTTCAACTACCTCGGCCAGTTCGACCAGAGCTTCGGCGCCGATGCGCTGTTCCACCCATTGGATGAATCCGCAGGCCTGGCCCATGACCCGGACGCGCCGCTGCCTAACGAGTTGAGCGTCGACAGCCAGGTCTACGGCGGCGAGTTGGTGCTGCGCTGGACCTTCAGCCGTGAACGCTTCGATCACGCTACCGTGCGCGAATTGGCCGAGGCGTATCTGGCCGAACTGCACAGCCTGACCCAGCACTGCCTGCAGGACGATGCCGGTGGCCTTACGCCGTCCGACTTCCCGCTGGCCCACCTGAGCCAGGTGCAACTCGACAGCTTGCCGGTACCGGCCACCGTTATCGAAGACGTCTACCCGCTGACCCCGATGCAGGAAGGCTTGCTGCTGCATACCCTGCTGGAGCCGGGCACCGGCCTCTACTACATGCAGGACCGCTACCGCATCAACAGCGCCCTGGACCCCGAGCGTTTCGCCCAGGCCTGGCAGGCGGTGATCGCTCGTCACGAAGCCCTGCGTGCCTCGTTCTGCTGGAACGTCGGCGAAGACATGCTGCAAGTGATCCACAAACCGGGCAGCACGCCGATCGAGTATCTGGACTGGAGTGCTGACCCGGAAAGCGAACAGGAACCGCGCCTGCAGGCGCTGCTCAAGCAAGAGCGCGAGGCCGGTTTTGATCTGCTCAACCAGGCACCGTTCCACCTGCGCCTGATCCGTGTTGGCGCCGAACGCTACTGGTTCATGATGAGCAACCACCACATCCTCATCGATGCCTGGTGCCGTTCGTTGCTGATGAATGACTTCTTCGAGATCTACATGGCCCTCGGTGAAGGCCGCGAAGCGCAACTGGCCACACCGCCGCGTTATCGCGACTACATCGCCTGGCTGCAACGCCAGAACCTCAACGAGGCTCGCCAGTGGTGGCAGCAGAACCTGCAAGGGTTCGAGCGCACCACGCCGATCCCGAGCGACCGGCCGTTCCTGCGTGAGCACGCGGGTCACAGCGGCGGCATGGTGGTGGGCGATTGCTACACCCGTCTCGACGCCTGCGATGGAGCCCAACTGCGCGAACTGGCCCAGGCCCATCAGCTGACCGTCAATACCTTCGCCCAGGCGGCGTGGGCGCTGGTGCTGCGGCGCCTGAGCGGTGATCGCGACGTGCTGTTCGGCGTCACCGTGGCCGGGCGCCCGGTGGAGATGCCCGAGATGCAACGCACCGTCGGCCTGTTCATCAACAGCATCGCGCTGCGGGTAAAACTGCCCGAGGACGACCAGCCTTGCAGCGTGCGCCAGTGGTTGAGCGGCCTGCTCGACAGCAATATGCAACTGCGCGAGTACGAATACCTGCCGCTGGTGACGATCCAGGAACACAGCGAACTGCCCAAGGGCCAGCCGCTGTTCGACAGCCTGTTCGTGTTCGAAAATGCCCCGGTGGAAGTCTCGGTGCTGGACCGCGCACACAGCCTGAATGCCACCTCGGACTCCGGCCGCACCCACACCAACTTCCCGCTGACCGCCGTGTGTTATCCGGGCGATGACCTCGGTTTGCACCTGTCCTACGACCAACGCTACTTCGACGAAACCACCGTGCAAGGCATGCTTGGCGAGTTCAAGCGCCTGCTGCTGGCGCTGGTGCAGGGCTTCCACGGCGACATGGCCGACCTGCTGCTGATTGGCGAGCAGGAGCGCGAGTTCCTGGTGGACGGTTGTAACCAGAGCGAACATCAGTATCCGCTGGAGCGCAGCTACATCGAGCTGTTCGAAGAGCAGGTGGCCGCGCATCCGCAGCGCATCGCCGCCAGTTGCCTCGACCAGCAATGGACCTATGACGAACTGAACCGTCGCAGCAACGGCCTCGGCCACGCGCTCATCGCAGCGGGTGTCGGCCTCGATCAACCGGTGGCGCTGCTCGCCGAACGCAACCTCGACCTGCTGGGCATGATCATCGGCAGCTTCAAGGCCGGTGCCGGCTACCTGCCGCTCGACCCGGGCCTGCCGAGCCAGCGTTTGCGCAGCATCATCGACTTGAGCCGCACGCCGTTGCTGGTCTGCACCGAGGCGTGCCGCGAGCAGGCCATCGAGTTGCTGGACGGTTTCGATTGCCAGCTGCTGGTGTGGGAAGAAATACCGGCGCGTGGCGAAAACCCCGGCCTCTACAGCGGCCCGGACAACCTCGCCTATGTGATCTACACCTCGGGCTCCACCGGCCTGCCCAAGGGTGTGATGGTGGAACAGCGCGGCATGCTCAATAACCAGTTGAGCAAGGTGCCGTACCTGGCCTTGAGCGACGCGGATGTGATTGCGCAAACCGCTTCGCAGAGCTTCGATATTTCGGTGTGGCAATTCCTCGCCGCGCCGCTGTTCGGCGCACGGGTGGATATTGTGCCGAACACCCTCGCCCACGATCCACAGGGCCTGCTGGAACATGTGCAGGCCCAGGGCATCACCGTGCTGGAAAGCGTACCGTCGCTGATCCAGGGTATGTTGGCCCAGGACCGTATCAGCCTGGACGGCCTGCGCTGGATGCTGCCGACCGGTGAAGCCATGCCGCCGGAACTGGCGCACCAATGGCTGCTGCGCTACCCGCAGATAGGTTTGGTGAACGCGTATGGCCCGGCGGAATGCTCGGACGATGTGGCGTTTTACCGCGTCGACCTGGCCTCGACCCGTGGCACTTACCTGCCGATTGGCACGCCGACCGACAACAACCGTTTGTACCTGCTCGACGGTGCATTGGAGTTGGTGCCGCAAGGTGCTGTCGGCGAGTTGTGTGTCGCCGGGACGGGCGTCGGTCGCGGTTACGTCAGCGACCCGCTACGCACCGCGCCGGTGTTTGTGCCGAACCCGTTCGGTGCACCCGGCGAACGCCTCTACCGCACCGGTGACCTGGCACGCCGCCGCAGTGACGGTGTGCTGGAGTATGTTGGTCGCGTCGACCACCAAGTGAAGATTCGCGGCTACCGCATCGAACTGGGTGAAATCGAAGCGCGCCTGCACGAACAACCGGAAGTGCGCGATGCGGCGGTGGGCGTGCAGGAAGGCGTCAACGGCAAGCATCTGGTCGGCTATCTGGTGGCCGTGGATGCGGCGCTGAACCCAGGCGAGCGCCTGGACCGCATCAAGCAACGCCTGCGTGCCGAGCTGCCGGAATACATGGTGCCGCTGCACTGGCTATGGCTCGACCGCCTGCCGCTCAACGCCAACGGCAAACTCGACCGCAAGGCCCTGCCGGCGCTGGAGATCGGCCAGTTGCACAGCCAGGACTACCTGGCACCGCGCAACGAACTGGAAACCACCCTGGCCGCTATCTGGGCCGAGGTGCTGAAAGTCGACAGGGTAGGGGTGCAGGACAACTTCTTTGAACTGGGCGGGCATTCGTTGCTGGCCACGCAGATTGCCTCGCGGGTGCAGAAAACCCTGCAACGGGATGTGCCGCTGCGGGCGATGTTCGAGTGCAGCACGGTGGCGGAGTTGGCTGAGTATATCGAGGGGTTGGCGGCGAACGAGATCAGTGCCGAGAAGGTGGATCGGTTGAGTGATTTGATGGCGGAGTTGGAGGGGTTTTGAGGCGGCCGTTGGTCGGAGAAGTCAGGGTTTTTAGTCATAACTGTCAATTCTGACAGTAGGCGAAGGCGTAGCAAAAGCGCTCACTAGGAGAAAATCCTTGGCCTGAGGCAGGTCAAGGTTAATAGCCTATGGAACATGGAGTTCTCACCATGCCGCAAAAAAAACCTACGTCTAATACTTCTTCAAATACAGACAATGCACGAACCCCTAAGGCAGTCGAGGTTGGCGCTCCGGTCATCTACAAAGGCGAGGGAGGAACGCTCTATCCGCTGGATGTGAAAGAGGGGCCGTATCTGACCACGGATTCGAACATGGACGATTCGGATATTACCGTCACCGTATCAGTTAGGTTTAAGCATGGGGGCGAAGCGGTATTTGAGGACATTGTGGATAAAAGTGGAACCAGCGGCGCCCGGCGCATCTTCTTTCCTCTGAGTTACATAACATCTGGCATGGGGCACACACTCTTTTTCTCCTATAAAGGGAGGGTGGGCGGGCAGGTCGCAGAGTCCCGGGTCGCCGAGGTGGGCGTTCGGTTTTATGATGAAAAAGATCTTGAAGGTTATGTACCCAAGTTTGTCCATTCCGAGCTCGTTAACAGTACGCCCACGTTGGATATGCACAAATTTACGGGGAACGAAACGATCCTCGCGTTTGCCCACCCTCTCGTTAAAGCAGGCGATCAACTATTCATAAACGTGGCGGGTGATCAGGACAAGACGCCTTTCGCTTTCAACATCGTGGCTGCTTCTCGCGTTGTCACTCCGGAGGAGGCGGTGCCGGGTCATGTGTTCAGGTTTTCTCTGCCACGCGGTTGGATGGGGCGTCGGCGGCCATGGGGATCGCTGACTATTCATTGGGGCTGGATCTGCGATGGTCGCCCCCCACTGCCTCCGGCTGAAGTCGTTCCTACCCTTGAGACGCGTCTCCCAGAGAACGCTCTTGAAGGCCTTCCTCGTCCTTCCAGTAGATTGATTGAGGATCCTCGCCTTGAAAACCCGCCGCCTCCCCATCTGCGGCAATCCGTGCTTTTCAACGATGAGTGGTACCTCAACCCGGAACTCACCACGCGGGGTGGGAATGTATATATTCCTGACTTGGAAACTTATGCAGACGACCAACTCTGTTTTTATGTGAGCGGGTTGGATTATGGGAACAAGCCGCTTGGCTGCGTGACAATTAAACACGACGGGGAACTGGCAACCACCGAGTTATCGCCCTGTGTCATTGCCTGCTTTTTTAACACGCCGATGGCACTGACCTACACCGTTCAGTTCCCCCACAGTAATGGCCCACAGCAATCCCCTGAACGAGTGATTAACGTGTTGCTGCCCCGATTTCCCCTCTCTGGGATCGAACAGGCAACGGGCGATACCCTTCATCTCAGTACATTCGCAATGGACGCGACGGCTTTTGTGCCTGTCTGGGACTATGCCGAGTGTTCGAATCTTTGTTGGATGTGGATCACGGGCGAACGTGAAAACGGCAGCGCTTACCGGTTCGACATTTTGTCTGACGCACCTGTCACCGAAGACTGGAAGGTGCATGGCGTGGATGCGCGGATCCCAAGGGAAGTATTGCTACAGTTGGCCGATTGCAGTGAATTCAAACTGCACTTCGCGGCGAGCTTCTGTGAAGCCACCGCCCTGGCGGACGCCCATGAGTTTCCTGCGCAGGCATTCAACATCGAGCAGGAACCTCTGGTGCTGGCGGCGCCCAAAGTGACGGAAGCGGTCGGCACCGATTTGACTGCCTGGAATGGGCGCGAAGGCGTCCATGTCGAAGTGAGCTACACCGGTAAACACCCCAAGCACAGTATCAGCCTGTGTTGGGAGAGACCGGAGGGTACCTGCTGGCCGTTGACCTCCAAGCCCGGCAGTGCTGTGGGTGCAGTCATTTTCTCACTACCGCGGGAAGCGGTTATCGAGAGCATGGGCAAAACGGTGGCGATCACCTACACCGTGACCACGGCGTGCAAGGTGCAGACATCACTGCCGTTGAATGTGAAGATCAGCAAGCCTGTGCGTCTGCCCACGCCGGTTGTCCCACAGGCCACGCCACCGGTCGTGCAAGGTGGCATTCTGGATCTGGCCACCTTTTCAGGCGATGCGTCCATCACCGTGGAAAAATGGTGGTTTGCCCTGGCGGGCCAGCGAGTATGGCTAAAGTGTTCGGGCATTAGAAAGGATGGGAATGCTCACACCTTCTACGTATTGAAAGGCACAAGGCTGACGGACGAACAGGCCAAGAACGGGCTTGTGGAGTGGATGAGTCGACATGAGCTGGACGCGTTAAGACATGACACACCTCTGATAGTCACCTGTGTCACTGCACTCTATGACAGTGAACTTGAAGCGGATTCGATTGTTTTCCCGACGCTGCGCGTGATTATCAGAAAACCACTTGAATGTAAGACAGAAGATTTCGAATCACTGCCGTTGGAGCGTTTTGGCGCGGGCAACAGTGTGCAGACCCCGTTGATGAAAATAACCTTTCAGTCCGGATCGGGTGTGGCAGGCATTGTCACGTATGGCAATGACCCGTTCTATTCGGGCAAACATTTTGTCATGTGTGAAAACGAGGGCGACCAAGATCCGCCGCAATTACATCGTATTGATTTCCCTCACGCCCTGGAGTCCATCAGGTTCGCGTGGTCGTGGAAACAGGCTCCCGCGACGGTCACTTTTTATAATCAGGCAGGTGGTGTGATTACCAAGCTTGATTACGATGACGATTGGCGAGGGGGGTTCTGGGTTGAGCATGTAACGGAACCGGGGACGGCTATTGCTTGGATGACGATTCTGGTGAGGGACTACTCGTTTATTGACAACTTCAGAATGTGTTATCGAGTTTGAACCGGGGGCGCAGTGCGATGTTCGTCACGGGCGCTGGTGAGTAAAAGACTGGCGTTCCGTCAGAACTGTCGATTCTGACAGTAGGCAAGGTTCCTGTTCCCTGCGTTAGATAACCGGAGTTCCCGGCCGCTCAGGCCCGCTTCGATCGTTATCTAACGTTGGACAGGAGTCTTATCGTGGCTAAAAAAACCATTCCTAAGCAAACTTCATCCACTCCACCCGTCAAACCGCCCCCCCGTCTGCCAAAAAAGCCTAAGGCGCAATTGCCCTTTCCGATTATCGCGTTCGCGGCGAATAACAGTGTGCTGTATCCCATCGATGCGATTGATGGGACGTGGGCCACGCTGACCCTGCCTAAGGGTGCGACTGACCGCAGATTTTTCATGGCTATCAAGGGCCAGGTCGAACCTGCATTCGATCCCGTCTTGGTTGATGACGATGAGGATGTAGTACCGATTGCCGCGCCGTCCCTCAGTTTGATGATCGGGCATACGGTACTGATGTGGTACACCGCGCGGGTAGAAGGGAAGGAGGAGACCTCCTTGGTGTTGGAACTGGAGGTTCAGCACATCAGGGAGGAACATCTCGCGGGGTCAAGACCGGAGTTTGTGCACGCTGAGTATGAGTGGAGCACGTGGTGGCTGTGGATGAGTGATTTCGAGGGCGATGAGACGATCACGATCGACGCCTGGCCGATGATCCAGCCTGGGCAGCGCTTGTTTGTTACCGTGGCCGGCGATCAGCATCAGGCGCCTTACCCCTTTATCTGGGTAGTCTATGACCATGTGGTGACGGAGGCCGAAGCGCATGCCGAGCATGTGTTTGAACTCGAACTGTCGCGCCGCTGGATGTCACAGCGCCAGGACTACTCGGCCCTGACGATCCACTTTGGGGTGATCTGGGACGGCACGGAGCCCGTGCCGCCGGATCCGGGAGATCCGCATCTGGAAAACCCATTGCCCACCAACGCCCAGGATTTCCACCTGCGCACTACCACGTTGTTGCGCGTTGACCCTGGGTTGGATTTACCGCCGCCGCATTTGCGTGAATCAACGGAGTGCACGCCAGGTCACTGGGTGCTCAACCCGGTCAACAGTGCTTCCGGTGGGCATGCGGACGTTACCTACGACTGGATAGCACCGGGAGACCACGTTTGCGCCTACGCATCCGGCCCGGGGCTGGAGACGCAGCCGCTTGGCTGCAAGGACGTGAAAAAGGGCGAAACCTCGCTGGCATTCGAGGTCGCGCCGTGGATTATCGCTGCGCTGTTCAACCAGACGTTAACGTTGACCTACACCGTGAGTTTCAACGGGAACGATCCGCAGCACTCCCCCGAACGTGTCATCAAGGTCCTTGAGCCTTTGCTGACCGTGCCGGAGATCGCAGAGGCAACGGGCGATACCTTGGACCTCAATAACTTCCGCGGTAACGCCACTGGCGTGGTGCCTTACTGTGACTACTTGGAGGCGGCAGAATGCTGCTGGATGTGGGTCAGCGGCACGCTTGAGGGCGGCGCTGCTTATCGGTTTGATGTGCTGGAGGATGAGCCACTTAAGCCAGAGTGGTTCCCCGATGGCGTTGAGACACCCATCTCCAGAGCGCAACTGCAGAAGCTGGCGGACTGCAGTGAGTTTACCCTGCATTTCGCGGCGAGCTTTAACCGGCGGTGCGAGCGTGCGACGGCCATCGAGTTCCCGTCGAGGACCTTCACGATCGTGCAGGAAGACCTGGTCCTGGTCGCACCGACCGTGCGCGAAGCCGTGGGTAACCAGCTGACGATTTACAACGGCAGAGAGGGCGTGACGGTGCGGGTGAAATATCCGAGCATCAGTGATCACCAGCAAATCAGCGTGTGCTGGAAACGGACAGACGGGACCTGCCTGCCCCTGGCCTCCCAGCCAGGTAATCATGCGCTGGGCCATGTGGACTTCAGCATCCCGCGTGAGGCGGTGATTGAGGCTGCCGGTGAAACGGTCACGATCAACTACACGGTAACGAGTGCGTGCAAACTTGCGACCTCCGAGGGGCTGGCGTTGCACATCAGCCTGCCGGTGCGTTTGCCCACGCCTGGGGTGCCACAGGCAACGCCGCCAGCGACCCAGGGCGGTATTTTGGACCTGCGTACCTTTGCAGGCGATGCCTGCATCACCGTGCAAAAATGGTGGTTCATCCTGTTAGGGCAGGTGGGGTGGCTTGAGTGCCGGGGCACCCAGGAAGATGGCTCTTCCTACACCATTCATGTGATGGTCAACCAGCCGATCAACGCGAATGATCTGGCCAATGGGTTATCACGCGTGCTCAAACGCGATGAGTTGAACAAACTGCGCAACAGGACGCCGTTGGACGTCGTATTCAAGTGCACCACAAAGGTCGGCGGCCATGCCGGGAACGCGGTCGAGTTTCCACTCTTGCACTTGGCGTTTCGTAAGGCGTTTTACGACTACACGGATTTTGATCCGGACGGTAAAGGTTGGAACGGCTGGCAAAGAGGCTTGGGTGCCGCCTCCCCGGCTGATTTGGTACATGAGCATGAAGCGGGGCTGCCTCCAGGGCCGAACCCGGTACATTTCCTGAAGGACTGGGGGTATACCGACACGAGGGATCCTGCTACCCAGAGTGAGAAAATGTACAAGGTGTTCAATGAACTTGAACAAGGGCGTACTTACACGTTCAGGGCCAGAGTTCGTGACAGTTACGGCTTTGCTTATAAACCCCGCTTGGTACTGCTGGCGAACGGAACTGAGATTAGCCCGATTGTAGAGCCGGGCCTTGCTTGGCAATTCATCGAGGGAGTGTTCACCGCCAGGTCAACCTCAAATCGGCTCAGTTTTGATAATCGCCGAATGGGGATTGCGCCCGGCAATGATTACGACGTTGAGTCGTTTCTCATAGAGGAGGTCTGATCAGATAACGCGGAAGGAATCAGGACAGGCCTCCATTTTAGGGAGGCCTTTTCTTTGCAGGCTTATTTAGGCCCGAGGATCTTCACCAACTTATCCGGCGAAGGCGCCCCCTGCTGTTGCTGCAAGCCACCCTTTTCATCCAGATAGAAAATCGCCGGCGTCGCCGACAATTCCAGTTCATCCATCAACTTCATATTGGCATCGAGCTTGGCCTCGATATCCGCCGGGATCTTGGCCAACGCCTGCAACTTGCTGCCCTTGCCGGCGGCTTCGTGTTCTTCCAGGGCTTTCTGCGGGTCTTTGGCCGCGAACAGCGCGGCGGATTTGCCTGGGCTGTCTTCGCGGATGATGCCGACCATGATGTGGCGCAATTGCACCTTGCCGGCTTTCACCCAAGGACGGGCTTGTTCCCAGAACATATTGCAGTAAGGGCAGTTGGGGTCGCTGAACAAGTAGACGATGCGTGGGGCTTTAACGTCGCCGTCCTGGATCCAGCTGCTTTTTTCCATCTTGGCCCAGACTTCCTTGGCCATCGGTGCGTACACCAGTTTTTCCAGCGGTGCGCTGCTGAGGTCATTGCCCTGGGCGTCGTACAGGTTGCCGGCGATCACGCTTTTGCCGTCGGCGGTCAGGTACAGGGCCATGCCCCGGTTCTGGTATTGGGCGGCGTAGCCGGTGAGGCCGCTGGGGGCGTCGAATGTGCCGAGGATCCTGGCGCCTTTGGCCTCGATCTGTTTGATCGGTGCCGGCCAGTCGTCGGCCTGGGCCAGGGTGGCGGCAAGCGTCAGCGGCAGCAGGGTCAGCAGGTGGCGGAGGCGGGGCATGTCGGTTTCCTTGTGGCGGCAGGAGCGGTGTCGAAGGGTTCCATGGCACGGGCCAGGCTGGCCTGGGACAGTTCGCCCAGGTGGCTGTTGATCAGGCGTCCATCGGCGCGGTAGAACAAGGTGGTGGGCAGGGCCATTGAGCCCACGGCCTGGCCGAGGCGGCCGCTGGCGTCGAACAGCACGTTGTCGAGGGTCAGGCCTTGGGTGGCGAGGAAGGTGCTGACGCTTTGCATGCTTTCGGCCTGGTTGACGAACAGGAAGGTCACGTCGGGTCGTTGATGCTGGGCGCGTTCGAGTACCGGCATTTCGCGGCGGCACGGCGGGCACCAGGTGGCCCACAGGTTGATCACCAGCGGGCCACCCTTGTAGTCGGCCAGTTGCACCACGTCGCCATTGGCATTGCGCAAGGTGATGTCCGGCAGTTGCGAGCCTTTGTCATACAGGCTCAGGGACACGCTGGTCATGCCCCAGAACACCAGGCCGGTGATTACGCCGGCACTCATCGGCTTGCGCAGCGCCGGGCGCCGCCAACCGTAGGCCAGTGCGCCCAGGACCAGCGCGATCACGCCGGGCCAGGCGAGAAAACCGCCGTCGCGCAGGTCGACCATCTGCAGCCAGTCGTAGCTGTAGTCGCTCCAGTACATCAGCACAAAACTGACGCGGGCGACCAGCATGCCCAGCAGGAACAGGCTGAACAGCACCGATTCCGGGTTTTCACCGCCACGCTTGGCCACGCGCCAGCCCACCAGGGTGGCGATAATCAGCGCACTGATCAGCAGGATGTGATTCAGGGCGATGGCGAAGGTGCCGATGGTCAGGGTCAGCATCAGAGGGCGTCCCGGGTTTGCGTCCAACGTTGCAGGAAAGTGGCGGCATCCACTTCGCCGGTGATGCGGTGGGCGCGGCGTTCTTCACCGTCCGGGCCGATCCACACAAAGCTCGGTGGGCCTGGGACTTTGTAGCGGCCGAGCAGCTCGCGGCTGGCGGCGTTGTCAGCGGTGACGTCCAGGCGCAGCAGGCGCACGTCCTTCAGGGCGTCGAGTACTTCAGGTTTGCCGAATACCTGTTTTTCCATGATCTTGCATGCCACGCACCAGTCGGCGTAATAGTCGACCAGCACCCACTGGCCTTGGGCCTTGGCGCTGTCGAGTTGGCGTTGTAGCACGGCCGGGTCGTTGAGGGTCATGAAGGCGTCGTGGGCGGTGGGAGCGGCGGCGGCCCGCGAGCCGCTGTAGACCTTCAGCGGTTGCCACAGGTCATCGCTGCCCCCCGCGGCGCCCACCACCAGCACGGCGCCCCACAGGCCCAGCACCAGGGAGCCGGCGCCGAACACTTTGGCGGCCAGGCCGTACTCGCGGGCCAGGGTCCAGCCGCTGTAGGCCATCACCAGCGCGAGTGCGCCCCATAAACCGATCCACAGGTTTTCGCCGACCACCGGGCGAATCATCCACACAGCGGTGCCGAGGAACAGGAAGCCGAAGATACCCTTGAGCACGTTCATCCAGGTGCCGGGTTTGGGCACGAAGCGATTGCCCACGGTCACCAGCAGCAACAGCGGAATACCCATGCCGATGCCCATGTAGAACAGAATCAAGCCCCCGTGCAGTGCATTGCCGCTTTGCGCGATATACAGCAGCACGCCCGCCAGTGGCGCGGTCATGCAGGGGCCGACCAGCAGGCCGGACAGCGCGCCGAGTACGCCCGCGCCCATCAGGCTGCCGCCGCTTTGCTGGCGGCTGACGTTGTCCAGGCGGTCACGCAGGAACGCCGGCAGTTGCAGTTCGAAGAAGCCGAACATCGGCAGGGCCAGTATCACAAACAACGCGGCGAAACTGCCGAGGATCCAGGGGGTTTGCAACAGCGCGGCGAGGTTGCTGCCAAGCAACGCGGCCAATACACCCAGCGCGGCATACACCAGCGCCATGCACACCACGTAGCTGCTGGCCAAGGCGAAGCCGCGACGCGGGCTGGCCCCACTGCCCACCACCAGACCGGCCAGGATCGGCAGCATCGGCAACGAGCAGGGGGCAAACGCCAACAACAGGCCAAGGCCGAAGAACACCAACAAGCTCCAACCCAGGCTGCGTTGTTGCAGGCCGCTGGCCAGGCTCTGGTCCTGGGCTTGGGCGGTAGCGGCGACTGCCGGGTTGCCGCCCAGGTCCACGGTGATCGACTGCGGTGGGTAGCACAGGCCCGCATCGGCGCAGCCCTGCCAGCCCAGCTTGACCTGGCCGGTGACCCCTGCCGGAATCTTCACTTCCAGGCCCTGGCGATACACTTGCTGCTCGCCGAAGAACTCATCGCTATGGGCTTCGCCCTGGGGCAGCGTCGGTTTTTCGGCGAGACCGTCGAATTTCATGCGTTGTTGGTACAGGTAATAACCGTCGGCAATCTGCCAATACAGCTGGGTCTCACCACTTTCAAGACGTTCGGAGGTAAAGGTGAAGGCCTTGCCCACCGGGAGGAAATCGGGTTTGGTCTCAAACGGGTTGCCCGGCGAGGCCTGGGCGAACCCCGCGAAAAAAACCAGCAGGAAGGTAAACAGATACCGCATCGTCAAGCCTTAGTTCGTTGCAAGTAGGCACACAATGTGTGGCGTTGATTAACCGATGATTAACCCAGGCTATTCTAGAGGGAGTGTGGATCGTTTAGCGGCATAATCTGCGCTTAATCCGCTGCACTTTTAATCACCCCCATCTTTCATGAAGGGTTCACCATGCACGTACTGGTCTGTGAAGACGACGAACTGATCGCCAGCGGCATTGTGGCCGGCCTCACCGCCCAGGGTTTTACCGTCGAGCGCGTGGCCACGGCGGGCGCTGCACGCGCGATGCTCAAGGCGGCCACCTTCGACATCATGGTGCTTGACCTCGGCCTGCCGGATGAAGACGGCCTCAAGCTGTTGCAGCAGCAGCGCAGCCAGGGCCTGGAAATCCCGGTGCTGATCCTGACCGCACGGGACTCGGTGACCAACCGCGTCGACGGCCTGCAGGCCGGCGCCGACGACTACCTGCTCAAGCCCTTCGACCTGCGTGAACTCGCCGCGCGCCTGCAAACCCTGTTGCGTCGGGTGGCGGGGCGCAGCGTCAACCTGATCGAGCATGGCCGCCTGGCCTACAACCCCAGCAGCCGCGAAACGTTCCTGGGCGGCCAGCCGGTGGACCTGTCGCGCCGCGAACAGGCGCTGCTGCAAGCCCTGCTGCACAACAAAGGTCGGGTGCTGTCCAGCGAGCAGCTCAAGGACAGCGTCTACGGCTTCAACGACGAATTGGAAAGCAACGCCCTCAACGTGCATATCCACCACCTGCGGCGCAAATTGGGCAATGGCATCGTCGAGACCGTGCGCGGCCTCGGGTACCGCCTGGGCCCGGCTGACGGGGGCGAGGACGCATCGTGAAAAGCCTGCGCCTGCGCCTGACGTTCAAGCTGGGCGCCGCTTTTGTGTTGATCTGGGCCCTGGCGGCGGCGTGGATGCTCAACGATCTGCGCAACCAGATGATGTTCTCCCTCGACCAGCGCCTGGTGGCGTCGGCGCGCATGGTGGCAGGCCTGACCGAGCAGATGCCGGGGCTGGCCAGTGTGAGCGGCGGTGCGCATTTCAGCGCCGAACAGCTGCACGTACCCGGCGGCATGGCCTGTCAGGTCAGCTCCTTGCGTGGCGAAGTCCTGGCGCGCAGCCATACCACTCCGGAGGAGGGGCTGGAGTCGCGCAAGAGCGGTTTCCGGGACCAGGTCATCGATGGCGTGGGCTGGCGCAGTTTTACCTTGTCCCGTGGCGATCTGTTGATCACCACCGCCGACCGCCAAGTGGAACGTGAGGCGCTGAACCTGTCGATCCTGCTGGCGGCGTCGGTGCCGGTGGGCGTGGCGATGCTGGGCTGCCTGTGCCTGCTGTGGCTGGGTATCGGCCAGAGCCTGCTGCCGCTCAATCGCATGCGTGACGCCTTGATGCGCCGCAGTGCCGACTCCCTGGAGCCGCTGCAGATCCACCCGTTGCCCAGCGAACTCAAGCCGCTGCTCGACACCCAGAACCAACTGTTGCAACGCATCGCCAAGACCATCGAACGCGAACGCCGCCTGACCGGCGACGCTGCCCACGAACTGCGCAGCCCGCTGACGGCGATCAAGACCCACCTGCAAGTGGCGCGCATGACCGAAGGCGCGGCTCGCGACCAGTCCCTGGCCCATGCCGAGGAGGGCGCCGACCGCCTGCACCGGACCCTTGAGCAATTGCTGTTACTGGCACGGGTGGAAGGCAGCCTGTCCTTCGACGATGGGTTGCAGTCGAGTGCCGAGGAAGTGGCGCGGTTGGCCATTCAGGATGCGAACGCCGGCGACAACTCGCGCATTGACCTGATTCTGCCGGATAACCTTTCCGGCGCCCCGGTGGAAATGCCGGTGGGCCTGGCGGTCGCCGCCTTGCGCAACCTGTTGGACAACGCTTTGCGCCACACACCGGCGGACACCCGGGTGGAGCTCAGTGTGTTCACCTCTGCCGATAACGTGGTGTTCCGCGTGCGTGACCACGGCAAGCAGATCTCCACCGAGGACCTGCAATACCTGACCCAACGCTTCTGGCGCAATGGCAACAGCGAAGGCTGCGGCCTGGGCCTGGCGATCGTGCAAGCGATTGTGCAGCGCTGTTCTTGCTCCTTGAAGTTCGACAGCCAGCCCGACGGCCTGCGCGTCGATTTGGGCATGCCGCTGCGGCGCTGATCACTTTTCTCTCACGTGCCAAATAGTTACCGCCCTCCTGGGGTTCAAATCTTCAGGATGGCGGTAATTTTTTTGCGCTTGAACGGGCTGAACGACTCGGCCTGTATTGAAAAGGACGGTTCTTATGTTGGTCATCGATACCAGTTTCCCAGCCAAAGGCTTTAACGACCGTAACGGCGAGCCGGTGCGGCAGGTGATCCTGCATTACACCGCCGCACCTTTTGGCTCCTCCCTGCGCACCCTGACTCAGGATGGGGTCAGTGCGCACTACTTGCTGCCCGACCCTGATGAGCCCAGTTACCGGGCTGCTGGCTATGAAGAGTTGCGTGTCTTTCGCCTGGTGGAGGAAGGCAAGCGTGCCTGGCATGCCGGTGTGAGCCATTGGGCGGGCCGCGATAACCTCAATAGCCGCTCGATTGGCATCGAGATCGTCAACCTGGCGCGGGATGACGGCGGGGCGTTTACGTTTCCGGCCTACGGGGAGGAACAAATCGAGGTGTTGATTGCGCTGGTTCGCGACGTTCTTGGGCGTTACCCGCAGATCGGCCCCACCGACATCCTCGGGCACTCGGACGTGGCGTACGGGCGCAAGAGCGATCCGGGGCCTCGGCTGCCGTGGCAGTGTTTGCATGAGGTGGGGGTCGGGGCCTGGTTTGATGAGGCGACGCGGGCCATGTACCAGCGACGGTTTTGCCTTGGGTTACCGCCCGAGGTCGAGGTGGAGCGGGCGTTTCAGCGTTATGGGTATGCGCCGGCAAAGAATCGGCAGGCATTCGAGCAGAGGACGCGGGCGTTTCAGATGCACTTTCGGCCGCGGGATTATTGTGGGTTCCTGGATGCGGAGACTTGCGCGATTTTGTATGCGCTGAATGAAAAATACCTTGGGTTATGAAGCTTGGCGCGGTTCAAATGTGTGGGCTTGCTCGCGAAAGCGGCCTAACAGCTGACCTGGATGTTGGATCAGACAGGGTACATATCCGTTATTTGGGTAACGGCTGCTATGGGTTCCGCTCTTACAGCGGGTTCAAAAGCCAAAGCGCGGCGGCCTTAGAGCCGACCGGGTTCTTGCTGCTGATCTCGGTCAAATGTGGGAGCGAGCAGGCCCATTCCCATACTTGGCTCCTCATCCATCAGTTAAAGATCGGTGGTGACTAAATCCCTCCCCTGCTGGTGCGTTTCCAGAACAGGAAATCCGTGCGCATGCCCCCTTGGGCCAGACGCCAGCGGATCGGCAGTTTGGTCACCATCATCAGCGTATTGAGGGATCGAGAAATGTCAGTCGCTACCAGCCGTATCGAAGACGCCCAGGTGCATGAAACGCTCTACCAGTTCGACGAAAACCCGCTGCTCGCCCGTCAGCGCCAGCAGGAGTCCAACGCCCGCAGCTACCCTCGGCGCATTCCCTTGGCGCTCAAGCGCGCCAAGGGTATTTACGTGGAAGACGTGGAGGGCCGCAGTTTCATCGACTGCCTGGCCGGCGCCGGCACCCTCGCGTTGGGGCATAACCACCCGGTGGTGATCGAGGCGATCCAGCAAGTGCTGGCCGATGAACTGCCGTTGCATACGCTGGACCTGACTACGCCGGTCAAGGATCAGTTCGTGCAGGACTTGTTCGGCCTGTTGCCGCCAGCGTTGGCGCGCGAAGCGAAAATCCAGTTCTGTGGCCCCACCGGCACCGATGCGGTGGAAGCCGCGTTGAAGCTGGTGCGCACTGCCACCGGGCGTAGCACAGTGTTGTCCTTCCAGGGCGGTTACCACGGCATGAGCCAAGGCGCCTTGAGCCTGATGGGCAGCCTGGGGCCGAAGAAACCCTTGGGCGCGTTGCTCAGCAATGGCGTGCAATTCTTGCCGTACCCCTACGACTACCGTTGCCCGTTCGGCTTGGGCGGCGCGGAAGGGGTGCGCGTCAACCTGCACTACCTGGAAAACCTGCTGAATGACCCAGAGGCTGGCGTTTTGCTGCCGGCGGCGGTGATTGTCGAAGTGGTGCAGGGCGAGGGCGGTGTGATTCCGGCTGACCTGGACTGGCTGCGCGGTCTGCGCCGCATCACCGAACAGGCAGGTGTGGCGTTGATCGTCGATGAGATCCAGAGCGGTTTCGGTCGCACCGGCAAGATGTTTGCCTTCGAACACGCCGGCATCATCCCGGATGTGGTGGTGATGTCCAAGGCCATCGGCGGCAGCCTGCCGTTGGCGGTGGTGGTGTACCGCGACTGGCTCGACACTTGGCTGCCGGGCGCACACGCTGGGACCTTCCGTGGCAACCAGATGGCGATGGCGGCGGGTTCGGCGGTGATGCGCTACCTCAAGGACCACGACCTGGCCGGCCACGCGGCGGCCATGGGCGAGCGCCTGGGTGAACACCTGCGCATCCTGCAGCGCGACTTCCCGCACCTGGGGGATATTCGCGGCCGTGGGCTGATGCTCGGCGTGGAACTGGTAGACCCCAATGGCCCGCCAGACATCCAGGGCCACCCGCCCGTGCATCGCCAATTGGCGCCGCTGGTGCAGCGCGAATGCCTCAAGCGCGGGCTGATCCTGGAACTGGGCGGCCGTCATGGCAGCGTCGTGCGTTTCTTGCCGCCGTTGGTGATCACCGCCACCGAAGTGGACCGCGTGGCGGATATCTTCGGACGTGCGTTGGCGGCGGCGGTTGCGAGCCTCTAATTTTTTTGCAACGTGGTACGTTTCTACAGGTATCAGTGCTGCGCGCGTTGCGCAGCCAGCCTTTCAGCGATGGAGAACAGCAATGACCTCAGTATTTGACCGCGACGACATCCTGTTTCAGGTAGTGGTCAACCATGAAGAACAGTATTCCATCTGGCCCGACTATAAGGCTGTGCCGGAAGGCTGGCGCACCGTGGGCAAGAGCGGCATGAAGAAAGAGTGCCTGGCGTACATCGAAGAGGTCTGGACCGATATGCGTCCGTTGAGCCTGCGCCAGAAGATGGACGGCGCCGCGCTGGGTTGAAGAGGGTGCGCTTACTGTGGTGAGCGGGCTTGTCCCGCGCTGGGCTGCGCAGCAGCCCCAAAGAAGCCGGGAGCGCTTCGCACTCCAGCGCGAGCAAGCTCGCTCACTACAATGACCCTGTTAACCGCAAGAACGCATTTCGGCGGTTACTGGGTGTAGAGGTAATCCGTCGCCAACGACGCCAGCGTCCGCACGCCCACCACCAACGCCGACTCATCCACAAAGAACCCCGGATTGTGGTTCGGCGCTGCCTTGCTCATGTCCTGATCCCTCGGTGTCACCCCCAGGAACACAAACAGCCCCGGCGCCTCCTTGGCATAAAACGAGAAGTCTTCCGCGCCGCCCACCAGTGGGCCCTGCACCACGTCATCCTTGGCCGCCCAGCGCAGGCTCGGCAGCATTTTCTCGGTCAATGCCGGGTTGTTGATGGTGGGGTCGTACTTCTCGATGATGGTGACTTCGGCCTTGGCGCCACCGCTTTCGGCGATTTTTTCCACGGTCTGCCGTACGTCCGCGTGCAGCTTCTGACGGATGCCGTAGTCATAGGAGCGAATGGTGCCGGTCATGTCCACCGACTCAGGGATGATGTTGTAGCGCGTGCCACCGTTGATGGTGCCAATGCTCACCACCGAGGGGAACGAGGAAATGTCGGTGCGGCGGCTGACCACGGTCTGCAAGCCAACGATGGTCTGCGCACCCACGGTGATCGGGTCGATGCCGTCCCAAGGGCGACCGGCGTGGGTCTGTTTGCCGAGGATCTTGATACGCAAATCATCCGAGCTGGCCAGGGTCGGTCCCGGGCGGTAGGCAATCTGGCCGGCGGGCACACCGGCCCACACATGCAGGCCGAATACCGCGTCCGGCTTGGGCGCTTTCATCACGCCTTCCTGCACCATCATTTTGGCGCCCCAGGTATTTTTGCCGTCGGGAATGAAATCACTCGGGCCTTCCTCGGCCGGTTGGAAGTAGAACACCACGGTGCCGGGCAGGCGCTCGCGCATGCCGGTCAGGATCTTCGCCGTGCTCAGCAGGATGGCGACATGGGCGTCGTGCCCGCAGGCGTGCATCACGTCGACTTCCTTGCCCAGGTAGGTGCCCTTGGCGTTGGAGGCGAAGGGCAGGTCGGCGACTTCCTTCACCGGTAGCGCATCCATGTCGGCACGCAGGGCCACGGTCGGGCCGGGCAGGGCGCCTTTCAGCACGGCGACCACACCGGTGCGGGCTACGCCGGTCTTGACCTCAAGGCCGAGGTCGCGCAGTTGTTTGGCGACCAACTCGGCCGTACGGGTTTCAGTGTTGCCCAGTTCAGGGTGGGCGTGAAGGTCGCGTCGGGTTTCCAGCAACGCCGGTTCAAGCGCTTTTGCCTGGGCGGCGATTTCCTCCCGGGCACTGTCCTGGCCGCTGCTGGCGGCAATCACGGCACTGCTGGCAACGCCGCACAGCGCGCCGAAAACCCACGTGTGTGTCAGACCGGTTAAACGCATAAGGACCTCTCCTGAGTTTATTGTTGTTGATCTTTCTCCTGCACCGTGCCGGCGGTCACCACCTGCACACTCAAGCGCGGCGTGGCCAGGTCCAGCCCGGCTTCGTCCAGATGACGCTTGAGCGACAGGTTGAACGCCCGCGACACTTCCCATTGCTTGATCGGCGCGGTCTTGAACCGTGCGCGCAGGATCGCGCTGCCCGACTCGAAACTTTCGACCCCCTGTATCTCCAGCGGCGACCAGATATTGCGGCGTTGCAGCGGGTCGTTGCGCATTTTCTGACCGACATCGCGCATCAGCTTGATGGCATCGTCAATTTCCATGTTGTAGGGGATCGCCACCCGGAAGATCGCGTAGCCGAACTCCCGCGAGTAGTTCTTGATGCTCTTGATTTCGCTGAACGGGATGGTGTGCACGATGCCGTCGATGTCGCGCAGGCGTACGGTGCGGATGGTCAAGCCTTCTACCGTCCCCAGGTGGCCGCCCACATCCACGTAGTCATCGATGGCCAGGGAGTCTTCGATGATGATGAACAGGCCGGTGATCAAGTCCGCCACCAGCGACTGCGCGCCGAAACCAATGGCCAGGCCGATCACACCGGCACCCGCCAACAGTGGCGTGACGTTCATGCCCATGTTCGCCAGGGCGACAATCGCGGCGATGATAAAGATGGTCACGAACAGCACGTTGCGGATCAACGGCATCATGGTCTGCGCTCGTGCGTTGGCCAGGCCTTTGCGCGAGCGGGTGAGGGCGTGGTGGATCGCCGTGTCGCTGAGGATCCAGATCAGCCAGGCGAACAGCAAGGTGCCGCCCAGGCCGAACAGCTTGACGCTGATTTCGTGGCCATCGCCTTCGGTAAAGCGAATCAGCGACAGGCCCCACACCCGCAGGCCCAATTCGATAAACACCAGCCACACCACCAGGTGGGCCAGGGTGTAGACGAAGCTTTTCAGGCGCTCGGAGTACAGCGCGTGGCGCTTGTGCCCACGTTGCGGCTTAAGGGCGTGACGGCGGACCAGGCCGTTGATGACCATGCACAGCACCAGCAACACGGTGCACAACAGCGACTGGCGCAAGGCGGTGCTGGTATCGCCGGCAGAGACAAAGGTGGCGAACAGCGAAATGCCCACCAGCAGCAATGCGGGGATGTACCAGAAGGAGCCGATGATTTCGATGGTGTCGCTGAGGGCCCTGCGGGTCAGGCGACGGGACAGCGGCTGGTTGCGGATCAGGTGGGCGATGGGCCGGCGGAAACGCAGGATAAACACACCGGTCGACAGCGCTGCCATCACATTGGCGATCGTCGCGGCGGTGTGTGACAGGTGCTGGCCCAGAGCCAGGACGAGGCGCGGGTCGCTCAAGGCCTCACCGAAGGCGGCAAAGCTGCCGATCCACCACAGGGGGCGGAACGCTTGGTGACGCAGGATGTACAGCGCGCGATGGCGATGCGGGCCGTCGAGCACCGAAAAGGCAATCACGCAGATGGCAGAGAAGCAGGTACCGACCACCAGCGCGTAGGCCAAGACCATCGCCAGGGATTTGCCCAGGGACGAGGGCAGGGCGTAGCTCAGGTAGACCGTGATCACCAGGGCGATCAGCCATGGGCCGAGCTTGCGCAGCGCGAAGCGCACCATGTCCCAGGTACGTGGGTGTTGCGGCAATTCTTCGGGCAGGCCGAAGCGTTCGCGGACGCGGTGGCTGAGCCAGATCAGCGCGGCGGCGAGCAGGCTCCACACCGCCAGGATCAGGGCAAACCCGAAAATGATCGGCAGCCATTCGTTGGCCGGCAGCATCAGCGCACTGAGTTCTTCCTTGGCCAGGTCGACTTCGTTGGACCAACGCCCCACCGGGCTGTCTTCGCCGGAGAACTGCTGCTCAAAGCCCGACAGCGTACTGCCGATGAGCCCCAGTACGCCTTGCTCGGCGGCGGGCTGGGCTTTTTGCGTGGCGGCGCGCAGCTTTTTCAGGTCGCTCAGCAACTGAGTGCGCTGCTGGTCGTTTTCCAGGGTCTTGATCACCTCGTCCAACGACTGCCCCAGCGGCACGTCGGCCTGGGGCTGGGTTTTGCTGTTGTTACCCAATAGGCCGGGCAGGCCCACGGCTTGGGCAGGCGTGAGCGGCAGCAGGGTGAGCAGGGCAATCAGGCAATAGCAGGGCAGGGCAAACAGACGGGAAAGCACGAGGCGGTCAACCTTGAAAACGACGGGTTGAGCGAGTGTACGAGTGCAATCGTCATTCGGCCAGTTTGGCGAGGATCTTGTACACCACGGTGCCCAGGATCAGCAGCATGCCGACCCACATGCCGAACACGCCGACAGGCTTGTCACGAAAGTTGAAGCCTACAGCCAACAGGATCATGCCGATCAGAATCGGGATAAGCATGGCGTGGAAGGAGGACATGGAGATCATGGTGCGACGGCCTTGTCGGAGTGGGAATACTGACAAGTCTAGGTCGGATTGCAGAAAGTGCAGGTGATGCAGGTCAGGTGTACGCAGATCTAATGTGGGAGGGGGCTTGCCCCCGATTGCAGAGGGTCAGACTACAAATAGAGTCACTGATCCGCCGCCATCGGGGGCAAGCCCCCTCCCACATTTTTGACCGAGTCAGCCCACATTATCAGGGCAAGTCGTGGCTCGCGTAGAACGCGCCCAGCACTTTCACCAAATGCGCCAAGTCATGGCTGCCGCACAGCTCGCGAATGGAGTGCATGGCAAATGTCGGCAGGCCGATGTCCACGGTGCGCACGCCCAGGTGGCTGGCGGTGATCGGGCCGATGGTCGAACCGCAGCCCATGTCGCTGCGCACCACGAAGCTCTGCACCGGTACTTCCTGGGCCATGCACAGGTGGCGGAAGAACCCGGCGGTTTCGCTGTTGGTGGCGTAGCGCTGGTTGCTGTTGACCTTGATCACCGGGCCGGCGTTGAGCTTGGGACCGTGGTTGGCGTCGTGCTTCTCGGCGTAGTTCGGGTGCACGCCGTGGGCGTTGTCCGCAGACACCAACAGGGATTTCTGAATGGTACGTACGAACTCATCACCTTCCGGCAGCAGACGGCGCAGGGTCTGTTCAAGCATCGGGCCATCGGCACCGCAGGCTGAGCAGGAGCCCACCTCTTCGTGGTCGTTGCAGACCAGCACGCAGGTTTCATCGGTCTCGCTGGTGAGCAAAGCTTGTAGGCCGGCATAGCACGACAGCAGGTTATCCAGGCGCGCGCCGGCGATGAAGTCGCCGTTCAGGCCGATGACCGCAGCGCTTTGGGTGTCGTAGAAGCTCAACTCATAGTCGAGCACCACGTCGGCGTTCAGCCCATGCTCACGCGCCAGTTGATCGGTGAGCACGGCGCGGAAGTCCACGCGCTCATCACCGGCAAACTGCGCGAGGATCGGCGGCAGCTCGGTCTGGGCATTGATCGCCCAGCCCTGGTTGGCTTCACGGTTCAGGTGAATGGCCAGGTTGGGGATGATGGCGATGGGCAATTTGAAGTCGATCAGTTGGCTCTCGACCTTGCCGTCGCGGCGGAACGTCACGCGGCCGGCCAGGGACAGGTCGCGGTCGAACCACGGTGCCAGCAGCGCGCCGCCGTAGACTTCCACGCCCAACTGCCAGAAACCCTGGCGCTGCAGCTCCGGCTGCGGCTTGACGCGCAGGCACGGGCTGTCGGTGTGGGCGCCGACCAGGCGGATACCGCCTTGCAGCGGCGAGTGGCGGCCGAGCTTGAAGGCGATGATCGAGGAGTCGTTACGGGTCACGTAATAGCGCCCGTTGGCCTCGGTGGTCCAGGTCTCGCGCTCGTCGAGACGCTGATAGCCGGCCGCTTCCAGGCGCTGGGCCAGGGCAGCAGTGGCATGAAAAGGAGTAGGGGAGGCCTTGAGGAAGTCGATCAGGCCTTGATTCAACGCTTCGCGCATAAATAGCTCCAGACAGCAATGCGCGGAGTTTACCGTTCGAGGGTGAGAAGTGCACAGAACAAATGTGGGAGGGGGAAAGCCCCCTCCCACAACCGCTTTAAAATGGCGCTGGGCACTCGAAGCGCAGGCGCTCGCCGCTTTGCGGGTGAGTGAAGCTCAGCATGCTCGCATGCAGGCACAGGCGCGGCCACGCAGCCAGGGCCTGTTCATGGGCATACAGGCCATCACCCAACAGCGGATGACCGATGGACAGCATGTGCACGCGCAGCTGGTGCGAGCGCCCGGTGATCGGCGTCAGCTCGACGCGGCACCAGTCACCACAGCGTTCCAGCACCTTCCAGAAGGTCAGTGCATGCTTGCCGAACTCATGGTCGACCACGTGGCGTGGCTTGGTGGGCGGGTCGTAGCGCAGAGGCAGGTCGATGCTGCCGCTGTCCAGTTCCGGCTGGCCCCAGGCCAAGGCGGTGTAGGCCTTTTCGGTTTCTCGGTCGTGAAACTGGCGAGACAGTTCGCGGTGTGTATCGGCGTCCCGCGCCAGCAGGATGATGCCCGAGGTTTCCCAGTCCAGGCGATGGACGATGCGGGCTTCGGGGTAGCCGTTCTCCTGCAGGCGGGTGATCAGGCAGTCCTTGTTGTCGTCGGCGCGGCCAGGCACCGAGAGCAGCAGGGTGGGCTTGTTCACCACCAGGACGGCAGCGTCCTGATAGAGGATATGAATGTTGGACAGCGGCATTAAACAGCCTCGTAACAAACGCCAACGGCGGCTCGCCCACCCGGTCCGCAAAAAGGGATCAGGGTGAACGAGCCGCCGTGGCGGCCGCCTGTTCGATCAACGATCAGGCAGGGTGATATTGAGTTCCAGAATCGAGCAGCTGCCGTCATTTTCCAGGGCGACATGCACGTCATCGTTGCCGATATTGACGTATTTGCGGATCACCTCGACCAGTTCCTTCTGCAAGGCTGGCAGGTAGTCCGGCGTGCTGCGTTGGCCGCGTTCGTGCGCCACGATGATCTGTAGACGCTCTTTCGCTACCGACGCGGTACTTGGCTTTTTGTTGGCGCGAAAGAAGTCGAGAAATTTCATTGTTTAGTTGCCTCCAAAGATACGCTCGAAGAATCCCTTCTTCTTAACATCGAGGAAGCGATGTTCCACGGTCTTGCCCAGCAAGCGATCAACCGCATCGCTGTACGCCTGGCCGGCGTCGCTCTGGTCGTCAAGAATGACTGGAACGCCTTGGTTGGAAGCCTTCAGGACGGCCTGGGATTCCGGGATCACACCCAGCAGGGTCACGGCGAGGATGTCCTTCACGTCTTCAACGCCCAGCATTTCGCCGTTGCTGACGCGCTCAGGGTTGTAGCGGGTGAGCAGCAGGTGCTCCTTGATCGGGTCTTCGCCTTTCTCGGCGCGCTGGGACTTGCTGGCCAGCAGGCCGAGCATGCGGTCCGAGTCACGTACCGAGGAGACTTCCGGGTTGGTCACCACGATGGCTTCATCGGCGAAGTACATCGCCAGGTGAGCACCGGTTTCGATACCGGCCGGGGAGTCGCAGACTACGTATTCGAAGGTTTCCTTCAGCTCAGCCAGGACTTTGCCTACGCCTTCTTTGGTCAGCGCGTCTTTGTCACGGGTCTGGCTGGCGGCCAATACGTACAGGTTCTCAAGGCGCTTGTCCTTGATCAGGGCCTGTTGCAGGTTGGCTTCACCGTTGACCACGTTGACGAAGTCATACACCACGCGGCGTTCGCAGCCCATGATCAGGTCGAGGTTACGCAAGCCGACGTCGAAGTCGACGATAACTGTCTTGTGGCCGCGCAGAGCGAGACCGGTACCGATAGCGGCGCTGGTGGTGGTCTTACCCACACCACCCTTGCCGGATGTAACCACGAGAATCTTGGCCAAGGTGTTTCACCCCTAAGGAAAAAGGACTTTTGAGTCCCTGAAAAACATCTCTTGAAACTCGCTGCAGGCGGACAGTCTTTGTAGGAAAAAGATGGGGTTTCCCGAGGAAAAACGCCACTTTCAATTATTCCTACGCAAGTCTTGCCGGTTTCGCTGTGCTATCAGAGTCTAGAGATGCTTGGAAAATGCGGCAGTATCCGTTAAAGACGGATGATGTTCAACACATCGCCCGACAGGTTGACCTGCACCGAAGCCCCCCACAGCGGGTCGCGACGCAAATCTTCTGAAACCTTGTACTGGCCCGCGATGGACACTAGCTCAGCGGTCAACTGCTGGCAAAAAATACGGGCCTTGGTATCACCCTTGATGCCGGCGAGGGCACGTCCGCGCATCGGGCCGTATACATGGATGTTGCCATCGGCAAGAAGTTCCGCCCCCGGGCTGACCGAGGAGATCACGACAAGGTCGCCACCCTGGGCATAAATCTGCTGCCCACCACGTACGGGCGAGGTGATGATCTTTGTCGGCTTGATCGTCGGCTCGGGTGGTTTTTCCGGTTTTTTCTTCTCTTCACCGACCAATGGTTCAAGCGGTCGCTCACGCGCGCCGGACGGTGGCAGTACTGGCAGTTCAATGGCGATGGCGGCGGCAATGTCTTCAATTCGACTGGCGCGGATGGCCAGGGTACGCAGGCCATGGGAGCGGCACACGCGCATCAGCCCAGGCAAGTCGATCACCCCTTGGCCGGCGGGCAGTTTGTCCAAGGCCAGCACCAGCGGGGCGTTGTTGAAGAAATTCGGCGCCAGGGCGACCTTGGCGGCGAGCTGGCGGTCCAGGGCATCGAGGTCGTTGCGGGCAAGTTCCAGCACGGTGATGGCGAGCATGCTGCCTTTCAGCTGGAACACGGGATCTTGGTCTAGCGGTTCGGTTTGGCTCATGGTCGGCAAAAGCGGCTTGTCACGAAAAGTGTCGAGACTTATAACGAGAACACTCACCCGCCGCAAGCCGAGTCGAACCGTTGTAGAATGCGCGGCCCTTGTCTTTACCGGAATCTGTAATGGATCGCCCGCGTTTTCGAGCTGTATTTTTTCACCCGCGTTTTTGGCTGTTATGGCTGGGGCTCGGCCTGCTGTGGCTGGTTACCCAACTGCCGTACCGCGCCCTGCTGACCATTGGTCGCCTGCTGGGTGCCGGCATGTACCGCGTGGCCGGCGAACGTCGCCGCATCGCCGCGCGCAACCTGGAACTGTGCTTTCCGGAAAAATCCGCCAAAGAGCGTAAACGGTTGCTCAAGGAAAACTTTGCCTCCACCGGCATCGCGTTCTTTGAAATGGCCATGAGCTGGTGGTGGTCACGTCAGCGCCTGGCGCGCCTGGCCCACGTCGAAGGCCTGGAACACCTCAAGCAGGCTCAATTGGACGGCAAGGGCGTGATCCTCATGGCGCTGCACTTCACCACCCTGGAAATCGGCGCAGCGCTGCTGGGGCAGAAGCACACCATTGATGGCATGTACCGCGAGCACGGCAACCCGCTGTTCGACTTTGTCCAGCGCCGTGGCCGCGAGCGTCACAACCTCGATTCCCTGGCCGTGGAGCGTGAAGACGTGCGTGGCATGCTCAAGCTGCTGCGCGCCGGCCGCGCCATCTGGTACGCACCGGACCAGGACTACGGCGCCAAGCAAAGTATCTTCGTGCCGCTGTTCGGCATCCAGGCGGCGACCGTGACCGCCACCAGCAAGTTCGCCCGCCTGGGCAAGGCGCTGGTGGTGCCGTTCACCCAGGAGCGCTTGGCTGATGGCAGCGGCTACCGCCTGGTGATCCACCCGCCGTTGACCGATTTCCCCGGTGAAAGCGACGAAGTTGACTGCCTGCGTATCAACCAGTGGGTCGAAGCTTCGGTACGTGAATGCCCCGAGCAATACCTGTGGACCCATCGCCGCTTCAAGAGCCGGCCACCGGGTGAAGCCAAACTGTACGAAAAACGCCGCTGATTAAGATGGATAAGTACTGCACGTGTGGCGAGGGAGCAAGCTCCCTCGCCACAAAGACAGACCTTTCCCTACATGGAGTGACGCAATGCGCCCAGCTGAACCGGTTACTGGCTTGATTCTTTCCGGCGGCGGGGCGCGAGCGGCGTATCAGGTAGGGGTATTGGCGGCCATTGCCGAGCTGTTGCCGCCAGGGGCACCCAATCCTTTCCCGGTGATCGTCGGCACCTCGGCTGGCGCGATCAATGCTGTGACCCTGGCCAGTGGCGCCATGGACTTTACCGCGGCCATCCAACGCCTGACCGCGTTCTGGCAGGGCTTTCGCAGCCATCTGGTGCTGCGCAGCGATTGGCCGGGGGTGATTCGCCAGGCGGGCCGCTTTTTCATCCATAGCCTGCTGGGCATCGGCGCTCAGGTGCCGGTGGCACTGCTCAACAGCTCGCCGCTGCGCGACCTGTTGCAGGAGCGCTTGAACCTCGACGGCATCGACGAGGCTATCCGCCACAAACACTTGCACGCAGTGGCGGTGACGGCCTTCGGTTATGAGTCCGGGCAAGCGGTGACCTTCTACCAGGGCGGCGGCACCATCGACGCCTGGTTGCGCCACCGCCGCATCGGCGTGCCGACCCAACTGACGGTGGAGCACCTGCTGGCCAGCTCGGCGATCCCTTTGCTGTTTGCCCCGGTGAAACTCGACCAGGAGTATTTCGGCGATGGCGCCGTGCGGCAGTCGGCGCCGATCAGCCCGGCCTTGCACCTGGGGGCCAGTCGCGTGCTGGTGGTGGGGGTCAGTGGCAACCCGCGTGGCATTGAGCCGGTGACGCAACGCACCTACACCGGCCAGGAACCGACCCTGGCGCAGATCGGTGGGCACATGCTCAACAGTACGTTCATTGATAGCCTGGAAAGCGATATCGAATTGCTGGAGCGCTTGAACCAGTTCAGCCATGCCTCGCCTGGGGTGGCGGCGGTGGAAGTGCTGGTGATTGCGCCCAGCCAGCCCATCGACGAAATCGCGGCACGGCATCGCCAGGAATTGCCGGCGGCGTTGCGGTTGTTTTTGCGCGGGCCGGGGGCGACCAAGACGAGTGGGGCGGGGGTGTTGAGTTACTTGTTGTTCGAGGCGGGGTATTGCAGCGAGTTGATTGAGTTGGGGCGGCGGGATGCGTTGGCCAAGCGCGAAGAAATCACTCGGTTCCTCGGTTTGAAACAGGACTAAATGTGGGAGGAGGCAAGCCCCCTCCCGCATTAGATCTGCAGTGTTCTGTCAGAAGTGGTACTTGACCAGGAAACTCGCCGTGTCCTGGTTGGTCTTGAACGCGCCGGAATCTTCGATCCCGTACTTGTTCTTCCAGTAGTCGTACTCAAAGCCCACATACAACTGCTTGTCGCCCCAATGCAGCGCTTTACCCAGGTCATATTTGACCTGTGGGTTGAAGTGCAGGTTGGCGTGGTAAGTGCCACGGGCGTTCTTGTCGTTGTCCGTCACCCAGTCCATGAAACCATCGATCAGCACATCGGAGTTGCCGACCGGAATCGTGTACGACCAGACCGGGGTGATCTGCCAAACGCCGTCACCCGGGCGATTGCCTTCGGTCTGGCGCTGGTAGAAGTTCAACTGGAAGTAATCGAAACCGGGGATGTTCAAGTCAAAGCCGGGGCCGACCAGATACGACTCGTTATCGCCTTCGCCGAACTCGTAAGTCAGTGCCAGCAGCACATCTTTGATCGGGCCGAAGGACAAGTCTTTGTCCAGGATTTTGCCGAATGATAGCCGCGGGCTGATTTCGCCGTAATACGTACTTGGGCCGACGTTGCCGTCTTCCTTGCCGTTGTAAAAGATGCGGTCGACAAAGAGGAAGTTGTCGCCGTACTTCCAGGCATCGGCATGTTCGAACGTGACGGTTTGCTGGATCTGCGGGTTGACGGTAAAGCTCTTGCCCCACAGATAAGTCAGGCTGTTGTTCTGCCACTGCAACAGGTCACCGGCCACGGCTTGGCCACCGGCCAGCAGGGATCCCGCCAGCATCAGGCCTTGGAACATAGGTTTCATTCGGTTGCTCCCGAGTTAAAGTTTTATGGTTTTTCTTCTACACAGGCGCTCTGGTGTGACGCCTTTGGCTTCGCTGCAAAAATCGTCTGTTTGGTCAGCTTTAGTGCTTTTAGCAAGAGCTGCGCCAAGGTGTTTAAAAAGCCAAAAAATCCCCGTCGGCTGCATCGGATGCAGTCGAATTCAGAGGACGTTTGCGCACGTTGGCCGCAGACATAAGGCCGGGATAAGTTGGCCTTGCAGTCAGCTTTTACATTCGCTGTTTTTTTTTGAGTTGATTCGAGCGGGCGCGGAGAATACTGGCTCCAAAGCTTGGGCTCAAGTGCGCTGTAACAGCGCGCGTGGGGCGAGAATGGGGCACGGCTTGTGGCCGGCCCCAGGTGAAGGGTGTGCATGTGAGTGTTCCCTGTCTTGTTATTGTTTTACTAACAAAGGAATCAATGCGTGTGAGCAACGGCAGGTCGTTCAGCGCCGCCGAGAATGTTGAACAGGATATTCAGCGACAACGCGCTGAGGGTGGCCATGGCGATGCCGCTGTGGGTAATCGGGCTCATCCACAACGGCAGCTGCGCGAAGAACTCCGGGCGCACCACTGGGATCAGGCCCATGCCGATGCTCACCGCCACTAACAATTGGTTGCGACGGTCGGCGATGTCGGCTTCCTGGAGGATCTTGATCCCGGTGGCCGCCACCATCCCGAACATGGCAATCGCCGCGCCCCCCAGTACCGCCGGTGGAATCGATGCCACCAGGTAGGCGGCCTTGGGCAGCAGGCTGAGTACGATCAGAAATGCGCCGGCCATCATCGTCACCGAGCGGCAACGCACGCCGGTCATCTGCACCAGGCCGATGTTCTGGGCGAACGAGGAGTGGGTGAAGGTATTGAAGAAGCCGGCAAAGAACGACGCACCGGCATCACACAGCAGGCCGCGACGGAGCATCTTTGGCGTGACGTCCTGGCCGGTGATCTTGCCCAGCGCGAGGAACATCCCAGTGGACTCGACAAAGATGATCACCACCACCAGGCACATCGACAGGATCGGCGCCAACTCGAACTTGGGCATGCCGAAGTGCAGCGGCGTCACCACTTGCACCCACGGCGCTTGGGCCAGGCCGCTCAGGTCGACCATGCCGATAGCCCCGCACAAGGCGTAGCCCAGGCCCATGCCGATCAGCACCGAGATATTCACCCAGAATCCGCGCATGAAGCGGTTGATCAGCAGGATGGTGGCCAGTACCAACGCGGCAATTGCCAGGTAGATGGGTGAGCCAAACGTCGCAGCGGCACTGCCGCCACCGGCCCAGTTCACGGCCACCGGAAACAGCGACAGGCCGATCGCAGTGATCACCGTGCCGGTCACCAACGGTGGGAAAAAGCGTACGACCTTGGACATGAACGGCGCGATCAACAGGCCAAAGAACCCGGCGGCGATGGTTGCGCCGAAGATCCCCTGCAAGCCGATACCCGGCATGCCGGCCATGGCGACCATGCTGCCGACGGCGGCAAAACTGGCGCCCATCATCACCGGCATGCGAATGCCCACCGGACCGATGCCGAACGACTGCACCAGGGTGGCGATGCCGGCCACCAGCAGGTCGGCGTTGATCAGAAAGGCGATTTCTTCACGACTCAGGCCGGCGGCCTGGCCAATAATCAGGGGCACGGCGACGGCGCCGCCGTACATCAGCAAGACGTGTTGCAGGCCTACCAGAATCAGTTGCAAGAGGGGCAGCCGCACCATGGCGGGCGCGGCAGGAATCTGCGGTTCGACTAACTCGGTCATGCAACACCTCGGATCTTTTTATTGTTGTGTTGTTCGGCATTCAATTGCCGGGTGTAACTCAATCTTCAAAACACCGGAGACCCTTGTGGGAGGTGGCTTGCCCCCGATTGCAGTTGTTCAGTCACTGATGCGTTGAATGACACGCTGCCATCGGGGGCAAGCCCCCTCCCACATTTGGATCTGCGCCAGCCTGTCAGTTGGTACGCGCTCCTTGGTTGATCCAGGTGCCGATCAGATCCCGCTCCTGCTGGGTCATCTGGGTGATGTTGCCCAGCGGCATGATCTGGCTCGCCACGGCCTGCGCTTGAATACGCGCGGCCTGCTGCTGGATCTGCGCCGGGGTGTCGAACATCACCCCGGCCGGAGCGGTGCTGAACAATGGGCTGGTCGGTTTGGCCGAATGGCATACGGCGCAGCGTTCCTGGATCACGCCATGGACCTTGTCGAAATCAATCGTCGCCTGGGCAGGTGCCGCAGGGGCTGCAGCCGGTTCGGCAGGCGCAGCGGGCGCGGCGGGTTTCAAACCTCCGCCCAACGCCGTTTCCGGCAACGGCTGATACTCGATGGCCGCCGGCGCCTTGGCCACTTCCGGGGTCGTCGACACCGGTTTCGGTCCGGTCACGTACGCCAGGCAAATCATCGCCAAGGCGCCTACCGGCAAGGTCCACGCATACTTCTGGCTGTTATGCCGCGTGTTGAAGTAGTGCCGCACCAACACCGCCGCCACCGCGATACCGGCCAGGATCAGCCAGTTGTATTGGCTGCCGTAGGTGCTCGGGAAGTGGTTGCTGATCATGATGAACAGCACCGGCAAGGTGAAGTAGTTGTTGTGTCGCGAACGCAGCAGGCCTTTGGCTGGCAGCGCCGGGTCCGGCGTGCGGTTCTCGGCAATCGCCGCGACCAGTGCGCGTTGCGCCGGCATGATGATGCGGAACACGTTGCCGACCATGATGGTGCCGATCACCGCACCCACGTGCAGGTAGGCGCCACGGCCACTGAACACTTTGCTGAAGCCGTACGCGGCGGCAATCAACAGCACGAACAGGATGAAACCGAGCAGGGCAGGGCGCTTGCCCAGGGCCGAGTCGCAGAGGAAGGAGTAGATGAACCAGCCGGCGAACAATGAGCCAATGCCCAGCAACACGCCTTCCGGACCACTGAGGCTGCTGCCCGGTGCCAGCAGGTACAACGTGGGGTTCCAGTAGAACACCACACACAGCAGCGCTATCCCGGACATCCAGGTGAAATAGGCTTCCCATTTGAACCAGTGCAGATTGTCCGGCATGGTCGGTGGGGCCAGTTTGTATTTTTCCAGGTGGTAGATACCGCCACCGTGGATCGCCCACAAGTCACCGGCCAGGCCGCTCTTGGGGTTGACGCGATTAAGGTTGTTTTCCAGCCAGACGAAGTAGAAAGAAGCGCCGATCCACGCGACGCCCGTGATCATGTGAACCCAGCGCACGCTCAGGTTCAGCCATTCCATCAAATGTGCTTCCACAGTCTTTACCTCTCGCCTGTCACCCTTGTTGTCGGGTGATCCGGCCTTCTCTTATTGGTGGGGGGCGAGGATCAACCGCTCATCCTCTTCAAAAAAATGCTCATCGCAGTTATTGCCTGTGCCACTGCGATCAACCACCAGGAAGTCATCCCGCTTTTCGATCGTCAGCACCGGGTGGTGCCAGACGCCGCGATGGTAATTAATGCCCTGCCTGCCGTTGGTGACGAAGGCGCGGACCAAGCCCGATACAGGTGCATCGCCAAGTGGCGCGACCACGATCAGAAAGGGGTTGCCGAGCAGCGGAATGAAAGCCTGGCTGCCCAGCGGGTGTCTCTCCAGCATGCACACGGTCAATGGCATATCCAGCGCGTCGGCGCGGAAGATGCTGATGATGGCGTTGTCTTCCGGCTTGGCGGTTTCGACCGTTGCCAGTTTGTGAAAGCGCATGGTCGACCCGTTGTTGATCATGAAGTGATCGCTGCCGTCGGTTTCGATAACGTCTCCGAAAGGGGCGAAGGCTTCTTTGGTCAGGGGTTCGATCATCAGTGTGCGCATGGCTGTCTTCTTATCCGGATTCTGTGTGTTTGTTTTGCTTCTGTAGTGAGCGGGCTTGCCCCGCGCTGGGTGGCGAAGCCGCCCTAAAACCAGGCGCCTGAGTTCTGTCTGACAGAATGCGGTGGCTGGATTGGGGCGGCTTCGCCACCCAGCGCGGGGCAAGCCCGCTCACTACAGGGGGCACCGATTACTTCGAAACTTTACCGAGGACGCGCAGGCGACTCACGCCACCATCCGGGAACACGTTCAGGCGGATGTGGGTAATCGGCCCCAGCGCCTTGATCTGCTCGGCGAAGGTGTGTTCGGCGTGCATTTCCAGCTTCTGCGCCGGCAGCAGTTCGCGCCAGAACAGCGATTGGGTTTCGATCTGGCTGTCGGTGCCGCCCTTCACGAACGCGCCCTGGATCGAGCAGGTGTCCGGGTAGTTGCCCTTGAAGTGCAGGGTGTCGACGATGATCTTCTCGATCTCGCCCGGGTGGCCCAGGGCGACGATCACCCAGTCATTGCCCGGTGTACGACGACGCGCGGTTTCCCAGCCGTCGCCCATGTTGACGCCACGACCTGGGTTGAGGATGTTGCTCATGCGCCCGAAGTGTTCGTCGGAGCACGCCAGGGCACGCCCACCGTTGAGTGCGGCAGCCAGGTCGACCTGTTCGTTGTCGCCCACCGAGGACCAGTCGCGGAACGGCACGCCGTACACACGCAGGCGCGCGACGCCGCCATCCGGGTAGATGTTGAAGCGCAGGTGGCTGAACGCCTGGTCGTTGTTGATCTCGTGGTAGTGGTGGCTGTTGCCTTGCAGCTCGACGGCCGACAGCACTTCCACCCACTGGGTGGTTTCGTCAGGCTCGCCCGAGGCCAGGAAGCAGGCTTCCAGGGAGGCCGACGGCGGGTAGTTGCCGGTGAAGAATGAAGTGTCGATGTCCACGCCCTTGATCGAGCCCGGTACGCCCAGGCGGATCACCGCGCTGTCGTAGCCTTCGAAGCGCTTGCGGCGCGACTCCCAGCCGTCCATCCACTTGCCGTTGTCATCGAAAACGCCCTCCTTCCACACGGCCGGGGTCGGCTGGAACAGGCGGTTGGCGTCGGCGAACCAGTCATCGGTGACAGAGATGATCTTGGTGCCCAGGCGGGCGTCGGCCAGGTTGACGAACTTCTCGAAAGGTGCGGCGTAAGCTTTCATTCTTCTTGTCTGCCTTAGATAAAGTGGCTGGGGATGGTCGTTTAGAGGGTCAGTAAGCGGAACAACGCGATCTTGTTGATCTCGTCCAGCGCGCACTTGAACTCGGTGTCTACCGCGTTGTGGATGCGCGTTTCGAACGCGGCGAGGATCTGATGCCGGTTGCTGCCTTTTACCGCCATGATGAAGGGAAACTTGAACTTGGCCTTGTAGGCATCATTCAGCTCGGTGAAGCGCGAGAACTCTTCGGCCGTGCATTGGTGTATACCGGCGCCAGCCTGTTCTCCAGTACTGGCCACGGTAAGCTGGCCCTGGACGGCGGCTTTGCCGGCCAGGTCCGGGTGAGCATTGATCAAGGCCAGCTGGCTTGCATGATCAGCGCTCAACAGGATGTCGCTCATGCGCTGGTGCAGGGTTTCGATCTGGTCGATCGACGCGTCCTGGCCCAGGTCGAAGGCCTTTTCGGCCACCCATGGCGAATGTTCGTAGATGTCGGCGAAGGCCTGGACGAAGGTGTCGCGGCTCAGGGTCGACGGTTTCAGCGTTTGGAACGCAGTCATTTCGCTGCTCCCGTGTACGGATGGGTCGCGTGCCAGTGACGGGCAATGTCGACGCGGCGGGTGAACCACACCTGTTCATGGCCCTTGGCGTATTCGATAAAACGCTTCAAGGCGGCCAGGCGGGCAGGGCGGCCGATCAGGCGGCAATGCAGGCCGATGGACAGCATCTTCGGTGCCTCGGCGCCTTCGGCGTAGAGCACGTCGAACGCATCCTTGAGGTACTCGAAAAAGTCATCGCCCTTGTTGAAACCCTGCACCTGGGTGAAGCGCATGTCATTGGTGTCCAGGGTATAGGGGATCACCAGGTGCGGCTTGCCGGTGGGGTTGTTGGGTTCCCAGTAGGGCAGGTCGTCGTCGTAGGTGTCGCAATCGTAGAGGAAGCCGCCTTCCTCCATCACCAAGCGTCGGGTGTTGGGGCCGGTGCGCCCGGTGTACCAGCCCAGCGGGCGTTCGCCGGTCAGTTCGGTGAGGATGCGGATGGCTTCGAGCATATGCTCGCGCTCCTGGGCCTCGTCCATGTACTGGTAGTCGATCCAGCGGTAGCCGTGGCTGCAGATTTCGTGGCCGGCCTCGACCATCGCGCGGATCACATCCGGGTGACGCTGGGCGGCCATGGCCACGGCGAAGATGGTCAGCGGGATATCGAATGCTTTGAACAGCTTGAGGATGCGCCATACGCCGGCACGGCTGCCGTATTCGTACAGCGACTCCATGCTCATGTTGCGCGCGCCTTGCAGCGGCTGGGCCGAGACCATTTCCGAGAGGAAGGCTTCGGATTCCTTGTCTCCGTGCAAGATATTGCGCTCGCCGCCCTCTTCGTAGTTGAGTACGAAAGACAGCGCAATGCGCGCCTTGCCCGGCCAATGGGGGTGAGGAGGGTTACTGCCGTAACCGATCAGGTCGCGTGGGTAGTCAGCGCTCACTGCAGTCTTCCTTCTTGTTCGTCGAAGTAGCGATGAGTGATTGTATACAACTTATTGCTCAGTTTGTAAGCCTGCATTTCTGCATTTTTTCCGAATGGCATGCGTTTCAGTTACTGCAAGAAACCTGCCTGACTGGTCAGCTAAAGCCTAAAATCTTTTTGGTAGACGCCCACCTGTAGGCGTCAGCTTACCGGCAAGCATTCTAACTGGGTATAGCAGGTGCACCACCGTCGCCACCCTGGCCGCCACTCACGGGGACCGGGTGTTTGTTAAATTTATTGTGTACAAGTTTTTTGAAAAGTGTCTTAATCGTTCATCGCCGGCTTTTTTGATGCCCTGAAAGAGTGCGGTTTCCTCTATTACTGACCACGGGAGGCGCACAGACGCCATGGGACGTTTGACCACACACGTTTTGGACGCCGCACACGGCTGCCCCGGCAGCGCAATCAAGGTCGAGCTGTATCGCGTCGAAGGCGCGCAGCTGGAACTGGTTGCCACCGCACAGACCAACAGCGACGGCCGCTGCGATGCCCCCCTGCTGCAAGGTGATGACTACCGCAGCGGTGTCTATCAGTTGCAGTTCAGTGCGGGCGACTACTACCGCGCTCGAGGCTTGCAATTGCCGGAGCCTGCGTTTCTTGATGTGGTGGTCCTGCTGTTCGGCATCAGCGCCGAGCAGGACCACTATCACGTCCCGCTGCTGATTTCGCCCTACAGCTATTCGACTTACCGCGGTAGCTGACTAACGTACACCACTGACTTCGTTGGTTTTGGCCCGCCCACACTGCGGGCTTTTTTTCGAGTGCTGTTCAAGGAGGGCGATCCGGCACGGGCGCTTTCTAGGGTTTCCCTGGCAGATGAACAGAGAAAGCGCCCGAGATATTTTTATTAGGCCAAGGTTATTTATGTACATCGGGAGCAGTCGTCGATCTGCGTAGCCTCGTGTTTTTCAGAGCAACGGAGGCGAAGATGAGCGAGGTACCCGACTCTCAGGCAGGACGTGTCGACGATGACCCTATCAAGGACGGCTTGACCCGCCGAATCAATTCCAGCGCTTTGCCCAGCCGCACGATCAACGAGCTGCACGCCGCCAGCCTGCGAGCCCGGGCATCGACCAAACGCCTGAACACCTTACTGAGCCGTGCCCCACGCATTCGCCGGATTACGCGCGTGGCATTACAAAAGGCCTTCGGCGTGAACCTTGAAGCCCTGCCGGGCAAAGTGCCGATGCCGGAGGGCCAGGTATGCTCACTGCCGGACTTGATCGAGGCGAGCCTGAGGTTGCTGGCGTCGGAGCTCGATGATGATGGCGTGGCCCCGTGTACGCTGGATGACAGGTCCCAGGCGGCCTTGTTGGATGCTCTTGGAGAGTGGGACCACGCGCAGCTTGATGAGGCCCAGACGGATTACTGGACGGGATTGGCGGGCGACTCCTGGCTGTCACGCCAGGCACGTTGGCGTGAGGTCTACAGCGAGTGGTTAGCCGACCAGGCGTTGCTGGCTCACGGCGTGTTGGAGCTGTCGGATCATGGCGTGGAGATGGTCCAGGGCATCCTCGACGCGCCCACCTTGGCGGCGCGGCAGCAGGCGGGTGGGTTTTGGGGCGGTTTGCAGGTTTCACCGCTATTTTGGCCGGCCAAGGCAGCGGTCCGCGTGCTGTTGGGCGGCGCCTTGCATATCTATCAGGACGAGGGGCGCAGCCATCAGCGGCAGGTGATTGTTCTGCCGGGGTTGGCCCAGGTGTTTCACGAATTTGGCTCCTTGATCAGCTTGCAAGAGCAACTGCCGAGGTTGATCAATCGGCATTTGGAGGCCGTGTGGCCACGTTTGCCCCTGAGTCGTCGACACGAATTACCGGACGTTGTCTCACAGGATGCCGTTCCTCTCACCGTCCAGCCCCCGCAACCGCTGACGGATAACGCACTGCACCACAGCGCCGATAGCGTGGTGCGCGTCCAATGGGAAAATGAGCGCGATTGTGTCCGGCAGATCAACTTGGTCCTGGTGTTTCCTCGCAACGCGGCACGCGGCAGCGAGGGGAGTATTATCCAGCGCTTGCAGCGGGTTGAGCAGGAGCGCAAGCAGTGGATCCAGCCACGACCGGACCTTCACGCTGCGTTGGAGCAAATGCTGGAGTGGGACCGGCTACGTCGGTTGCAGCACATCGATTTTGCCAGCCTGGATTCGGACCTGGCGATCAAAACCCGCGAAGCCAAGCTGCTGCGCTATGAGAAAGCGCTGTCGGGGCTGTTGGACCCCACGGACCTGAACCATGAGACCTCCGCGCATAGCGACTTCCAAGCGCTGCACCGGCAGTGGCAGGAGGCCTTTGCCGCTGCGCAAACGCTGGTCTCTGACTCGCGCCTGGCAGACCTCGAATACTGGAAATATAGCCCCGCAGGGCAGCGTTCACGGGCTTCGCAACTGCTGAAGGCATGTCATACGGCTTTGGATGCCGAGGTGCGCCTGCAACACCAGTTGAAGTTGATCGGGCCCCGCCATCTGAAGGTCGGGCTTGAAGCCCTGGAAAAAAAACCAGCCACCGCCGATGCACGCAGTACAACGCGGTGGCTGGGTGTCTCGATTGGCAGCGGCCATCGCTTGCTCGGAGCATGGGTCATCACCACTGCCGAGGCTGTGGCGCGGCCGATTCGCCAAGAGCCGGTGCTGTTTTATTTGCCGGGTATCCACGGTGGGCTTCAAGGGTTCAATTCACTGGAGCAACTGTCTGCCGCGCTGGACGCCAGTCTTAAAGACGCGGACGGCTCACCCCTGTGGCGCAGCGTTCACCGTCCGAAGCGCGCACAGGCCATGGCTGAGGTCAACGCCTTGGCGACCGACCAGCCGTTGACGGTGACCTGGTCGGTGATTGAAGGGCACGCGCTGATGCTGGCGATTCGTGAGCAGCTCGAAGGCTTCAATCAACTGCGGGTGAGCGTGGAAAAAGGCGAGCAAATTTTTCGCGAAGTCAGTGACACAGACTTGGCCAAAATGCTGTTGGCCGATGAAGCGGCCAGCAGCTTGCAGATCCCACCCAACGATACGCGGGACCAGGCGTTGGCCAATGTCGAGGTCTTGCGCCTGGCGGCGGCGCAGGTCAAGCGTTTGCCCGCCTGGATGGCCCAGGCCGCAGTGGCCCAACGCAGGCAATATGGACGGCTGCAAACCCAGGCCCTGAGTGCGCGCCAGGTCCTCGAGCGCGGCCTGTTTCACCAGTTGCCGGCGCTGGCGACGTTTGCTCGCCAAGCGCTGATCGCGCAGTTGACCGTCGATGGTTTTTATCCCGAGGTGAACATCGACCAACCGATGCTGGAGTTGCCCGATGATGTCAGTACCCACTGGGAAGGCCACCCACAACGCCCGGCGGGCGGGTCGGGGATCAAGACGGTGGTCAGCCAGCAACGCAGCCAGTTCAGCCTGTTACAACTGGCCCTGAGCAACCTGGATGCCGAGGCGCCCTGGACACGACAGAGGTTGCGCCATGCGCGTTACCTGGAACCCTCCTGGAAGACTCGCCTGACCCCTGACTATTTGCTTGAAACCATTTCGGCCCTGGACCTGGGCGGGCAGTACGACCACCAGATCAGTCAGGCGTTTTATGGCGATGGCGAGGGTTCGACTGGCCTGCGGGCGGTCCTGTTACGGGCGTTTCGGTTGGCGGCGCGATGGGAGCTGTTCAGTGCCGTCAACGCGGGGTTGAGTGCCCGTGCGCAAAGCCTGTTTGACGTTGCGCTGAGCGCCCGCTCGGTGTCTGACCTGGAACGTAACGGTCATCGGGTTCAGTTGTGTTGCGTTCGGCTGGAGGCGTTGACGTTACCCCAGCCGCGACATGTGGCCGGCATTGTGGTGATCCTCGATCAAGTCGATGGCCGGTGCCTGGTGTATTGGCCCGAGGCAACAGGGCATCCGGCGTTAACCGAGCACCTGAACCTGGCGCGAGCTCGTCAGACACTGATCGACCTTGCGGCTGAACCGGACATCTGTCTGGACATTGCCCGCAAAATCGCGCCGGGTTGGGAGGCTCAGGCCCTCGGCAGTTACCCGGAAGTCCTGCACCGTGTCGCCGAACCATTGAGCTGGTTGAGGGTCATCCACGGGTTTGCAAGCAACGGTTGGCCGGGCATCGCAAAGGCTGTGCGGCGATGGTTCATGACCTGGCGCGTACAGCCGGCCAAAGCCTTGACGGAGATCGAAGCCGAAATCAGTGAGCAACAGGCCGCAGCACCGCGTCAGTGGTTGGGGATTACCCTCAGCAACGGCTATCACCTGTTGGCCATGGTGGCCCATGCTCGGGTACTCGGTGTCCAGCGCCAGGCGCGCAGTGAGTCCAACTCTCGTGAAGAGTTGCAGGCCTATCGCGAATGGCGCTTGGGTGAACAGGTCGACGCCAGGCGGCGCGGGCTATTGTCCTACGTGCCGGGGGTGGGCCTGGGTGTCAAGGTGTACGAAGTATTGCTGGCTGCCAGGCGGGTGTATCAACGCGCCTCGCCACGTGCAGTGTTCGACCTGGTGTCGAGTGTCCACATGGCCGTGGTCGAAGCGCTCATGACCTTAAGCCCCGGCATCCTGGCGCGGGGCAGTCGTGGCCTCAGCACCGCGACCCTGCGCCAGGCCCTCAAGCAGTTGCATCGCCAGCAGCGAATGGCACATGGCGGCGACTTTTATTTGCGTTCGTCGCCCGGCGCGCGTTCGCTCAAGGGCCTTGACGGCTATAGCACCTCGACCACCGTCGACGGTGCGATTGCCCTTCGTGGCCACAGCAAGGGCAGTTATGTGAAAGGCGGCGAACAGTTTGTGGTCGACGGTGCAGAGCGCTACGCCGTTTATCGTCGCCCAGGGGAGCGCGACCTGCGCATGAAAAACACTAAGGCCGCCGGTGAGAACGAACTGGTGCTGCGCATTCAAGAACCCTCCGAGTGGCTACTGGGGGCCGACGCCCCGGAACCGACGCCCGGTCCCAGCTCCGGGCGGTGGAGGCCTTGGGATACAACGGAGGGGAACACCGGCTGGTCGGCACCGCAGGCTCCTCCCCGCACCGGTTATCGGGACCGCGCCGTGCTGGCGGATCATGCCTGGCAGGGCTGGGGGCAGGAAGTGCCGGCCGAGCCACCGCAGGCGATATCCGCTTCCAAGCGCTTGTACCGTATGCCTGGCCCCCGACCTTACGACGCACTGCTGTTGGGCAACAAATATTACGAGATCCTCCCCGCAGGCGCGAAGGCACCGGACGATCTGGTTTTCGTGAGGCGTAGCGTACGCATGGGAGAAGGGCCTTATGACGAACTGGTCCACTGGCTCAGCGATGACCTGGCTTCCCAGCCCATTCCTTTTACCTTGGGGGCCGACGGCCTGTGGACGCCGCGTCAACCGCTGTTCGTTGGGCCCTTGGTCGAGTCGGTGGCTACGGCTTTTCCTGGCTTGACCCGCTCGAGTCAGTACGCCGTAGCCCATCGTCTGGTAGAACTGGCCGATACGGGGAACTCAATGACCGCCACGCGCCTGCTCAATATTCGCGCGACCCTCGATGATTGGCTGCCGCCGGTGCCCCGCGTTCTGGGGCAGACGGATGACCTGTTAAGGATGCTCAAGCCGCTGCGACTGGAGAAGCGAGCGAGCATCAACATCGCCACTGAAAGCACTGGGATGGGGTTTGCCCGCGTGGACTTCATCGTGCCTTTTCGACTGCCTCCTGCACTGTCTGGCCCAAAAGGCACCGCGAGCACGCGCACCAAAAACTTGACCGTGCGCAAGGCCGTCAGGCAAGTGCTTGAGCGCCAGGGTTTTACCGTCACGGCAGTGGAGAAACGCAAGATGGGCAACCAATACAACTTTATCTGCACCCATCCCAAATCCAGCAATGTGTACTTCATGATGACGCGCTGGACGGAGTCGAGCAGCCTGAATATCCAGTCCACGGATGTGCTGCAGTTGTCCGACACCTGGTTTCGACGAACCCTGACCCATAGCCCTGCCAGCAAGAAGGGGCTGTACGAACCCGTCAAGCAAGCCATGAAGGACAAACGCCTGGTCAAAATGCTGGTGGGCATACAGCACAACCGCAGCGCGGGTTACTTCACGGTGTTCATGATCAAGGTGACGGACTAGGTAACGATCAGCGACTGAGCAGTGACGCCGCGCCCGCACCACTGAACAACCCTGCGCTGATGCGGTTGAACCAGCGTTGCCCCTTGCCGCTGCGCAGGTACTGCGCTGCGCCATGGGCGCCGAGGCCGTAGGCCAGCTTGCACAGCAGGTCGAGTACGGTCCACGTGGCGATCATGATCAACAGCTGTGGCACAAACGCCTGCTGGGCACTGAGGAACTGCGGCAGGAAGGCGGCAAAAAACAGGATGTCCTTGGGGTTGCTGGCGCCCAATATAAAGGCGCGGCCAAACAGCGTGCGAAAGCGCGGCGTAGCGACGGCCTGCGGTACCACGGCACCTTGGGCCGGTTGGCGCGATTGCTGCCAACTCTGCCAGGCGAGATAAAACAGGTAGACCGCGCCGACAATTTTCAACGCGCTGAACAGGTGTTCCGACGCCAGCAGCAGGGCGCCCAGGCCTAATGCCGATGCGCTCAACAGGCAGATCGAGGCAGACACCCCACCGAGAAATGCCGGGTAGGAGCGGCGCAGACCGAAATTCAAACTGTTGCTGATCATCAGCAATGACAGCGGTCCTGGGATCAGGATCACTACCAGCGCAGCGCCGCTGAACAGCAGCCAGGTTTCCAGACTCATTGCGTTCCTCCCTTCATACAAAAGCCCCACCCGACGGGGTGAGGCGGGGTCAAACCGGTGTCCCTACAGGAACGCGAACTTGGCAATGAAGATCGCGCAGAGCACCCACAGGCTGACAGAAATTTCCCTATGCTTGCCGGTACCGGCCTTCAGTGCCACATAGGTGATAAAACCCAGGGCGATCCCGTCGGCAACCGAGAAGGTCAGCGGCATCATGATCGCCGTAACAATCGCCGGGATGCTGTCGGTGGCGTCGTCCCAGTTGATATGGGCCATGCCGCTCATCATCAGCATCGCGACATAGATCAACGCGCCGGCCGTGGCGTACGCAGGAATCATGCCGGCCAGCGGCGCGAAGAACATCGCCGCCACAAACAGAACGCCTACGGTCACGGCCGTCAGCCCGGTGCGGCCACCGGCGGCGACACCGGCGGCACTTTCCACGTAGCTGGTCACCGGTGGCACGCCGACCATGGCACCGAACACGCTGGAGGCACTGTCGGCCTTCAGCGCGCGGGACAGGTTATCGATCTTGCCATCGGCATTGACCAGCCCGGCTCGTTGCGCGACGCCCATCAGTGTACCTGCGGTGTCGAACATGTGTACAAAAAGAAAGGCAAATACAACGCTGATCATGCTGACATTGAACACACCTTTCACGTCCATGGCCATCCAGGTCGGCGCCAGGCTCGGTGGGGTGGAGATCATGCCGTTGTAGTGCACCAGCCCCAGCCCCCATCCTGCCAGGGTGACGGCGATGATGCTTATCAGGATCGCGCCAAACACGCGGTGGTAGCTGAGAATGGCGATGAGCAGGAAACACACGGCCGCGAGCAGTGGCGCGGGTTCATGCAGCGAGCCGAGCTTGATCAGCGTGGCCGGGCTGTCGACGATGATCCCGGCGGTTTTCAAACCGATCACCCCGAGGAACAAGCCGACACCCGCGCCCATGGCATGGCGCAGGCTGACCGGAATGCTGTTGAGCAACCACTCACGCACCCGCGAGAGCGTCAGGCCCATGAACAACACGCCGGAGATAAACACCGCGCCCAGCGCGGTTTCCCAGGTGTAGCCCATGGTGCCGACCACGGTGTAGGTGAAAAACGCGTTCAACCCCATGCCCGGTGCGAGACCCACTGGCCAGTTGGCATACAGGCCCATCAACAGGCAACCCAGCGCGGCGGCGATGCAGGTGGCGACGAACGCCGCGCCATGATCGATGCCGGCGTCGGCCATGATGTTCGGGTTGACGAAGATGATGTACGCCATGGTGATAAAGGTGGTGAGGCCGGCGATCAGCTCGGTCTTCACTGTGGTGCCATGCAAGCGCAGTTTGAACAGGCGTTCCAGCCAGCCGGTGTGGGTGGGTTGGAGGTCCAGGGGTGAGGCTTCGGATTTGCGGCTATCCACAGCGAGTACTCCTCAAGCATTTTATTGTTATGGCCAGCGCGTAGGCGCTGAGAGGTACTGGCGGGTTTGTTGACCAATAGGTCAGGAACTCGCACGAAGCGAATTATGCTTTTGTATACAAATAAAGCAAATAATGTTTTCGATTGGCTGGGTAAAAGGGGATGAAAGGCTAATTAGCCGCACTTAACGCCTGATTCACCGCCAGCCATCCCGCCACCGCGTCTTCGCCCGCTTCACTGAACGCGCGCTGTAACAGCTTCACCTGTTCACGGCGTAATGACTGCTCGAAACGCCGACCTTCCTCTGTCAATTCCAGCAGGCGTTTGCGCTTGTCGGTCTCGGACGCGACGCTGTCCACCAGGTGCATTTCCTGCAATTGACGCAACGGCATGTTCAGCGCCTGTTTGCTCACCCCGAGCAATTCCAGCAGTTCCTTCACGCTCAGGGCGGGGTAGCGTGCGATAAAAAACACGATGCGCTGGTGCACCCGGCTCAGGCCACGGCGCTCAAGCATTTCGTCGGCCTTGGCGGTAAAGGCCTGGTAGCCGAAGAAGAACGCCTCCATGGCTGTTTGCTGGCTGGTCGGATTTTTAAGGTCAAGCATATTGACGTATCCACTGAAGTCGTCGTAATTTCGGTCAACCAGTTTGACGTATTTTCTACAGTCTTCGCTACCGGTGACCCTAATGGCCTTCTCTGAACGTGTTACGCGCCTCAAAAGCTCCCTGATCCGTGAAATCCTCGCGGCGGCCCAGCGTCCGGAAGTGATGTCGTTCGCCGGTGGCCTACCCGCGCAAGCCATGCTGCCCGCCCTGGACTGGGATGACATGCCGCTCACTATCGGCCAATACGGCATGAGCGAAGGCGAACCTCACTTGCGCGAATTGCTCGCTGCGCAAGCTCGCGCCTTGGGCGTACCGTGCCAGGCCAGCCAGGTGCTGGTGGTCAGCGGCTCCCAGCAAACCCTGGACCTGGCCGCCAAACTGTACATCGACAAAGGCACCCAGATCCTGCTGGAAGGCCCGACCTACCTGGCTGCTTTACAGATCTTCCAACTCTTCGGTGCCGACTGCCTCACCGTGCCACTGGAAACCGACGGTCCCGACCTGGCCGCGTTGCGCGCTAACCTCGAACGTCACCACCCGGCGTTTATCTACCTGATTCCAACCTTCCAGAACCCGTCGGCCGTACGCTACAGCGAGGCCAAGCGCGCAGCGGTCGCCGCCTTGCTCGACGAGTTTGGGGTGACGCTGATCGAAGACGAGCCCTACCGCGAACTGGCCTTCGACGGCGGCAGTGCCAAGCCCATTGTTGGCCGCCTGAAAAAAGCCAGCTGGATCTACACCGGCACTGTGTCCAAGACGTTGTTGCCAGGTTTGCGCGTGGGTTACCTTATCGCCAGCCCGGACCTGTTCCCGCACTTGCTCAAGCTCAAGCAATCGGCGGACCTGCACACCAACCGCGTCGGCCAATGGCAGGCGATGCAATGGGTCGGCACGGAAAAATACCAACAGCACTTGGTGGAACTGCGCAGCTTTTACCGCGAGCGCCGTGACGCATTCCAAGTGGCGCTGGCGCATCACTTCGCTGACCTGGCCGACTGGCAGGTGCCCCAGGGTGGATTATTCTTCTGGCTGACCTTGAAACAGCCGCTCGACACCCGCACCTTGTTGGCGCAAGCGTTAGAACAGAACGTCGCGTTCATGCCCGGTGAACCGTTCTTTTCCGAGCCGGACCAACACCTGGGTTCGCTGCGGCTCAATTTCAGCCATATCGACCCGGCCCGCCTGGACGAAGGTCTCAAGCGCCTGGCCGCGGTGGTCCGTCAAGCACAGCACGCGCAAGCGGCATAAGGGGAGCCCCATGTACAAAGTTTATGGCGATTACAAGTCGGGCAACTGCTACAAGGTCAAATTGATGCTCAGCCTGCTGGGCATCCCGTACCAATGGATCGATGTCGATATCCTCAAGGGCGACACCCAGACCGCCGAATTCCTGGCCAAGAACCCCAACGGCAAGATCCCGGTACTGGAACTGGAAGACGGCACCTGCCTGTGGGAGTCCAATGCGATCCTCAACTTCCTCGCCGATGGCAGCGAGTTCCTGCCGACCGAACCGCGCCTGCGTACCCAGGTGTTGCAGTGGCAGTTCTTCGAGCAGTACAGCCACGAGCCGTACATTGCGGTGGCGCGGTTTATCCAGTTCTACCTGGGGCTGCCCGAGGAGCGCCTGGAGGAATACAAGAAGCTGCACAAGGGTGGCTACAAGGCGCTCAAGGTCATGGAGCGCCAACTGCAACTGACGCCGTACCTGGTGGGTGATCAGTTCTCCATCGCGGACGTGGCCTTGTATGCCTATACCCATGTGGCCCATGAGGGTGGTTTTGAGCTGGACGCTTATCCGGGTGTGCAGGCGTGGTTGAAACGTGTTGCCAGTCATCCTAAGCATGTGGCGATGCTGGACTGATTCACTCGGTCAAAATGTGGTGTGTCAGAGAGTTGTTCTTTCAACAGGTCAAAGCAGCGTTGCGCCGCCGGGCTCAACCCCATCCCGCTGCGGCTGATCAACCCGATCTCCCGGTTCACGCCGGGGTGATCGATGCTGATGCGCTTCAACCCTTCCAGGCTGTCCGCCGCCGATTCCGGCAGCACACTGATGCCCAATCCCTGGCGCACCAACGCCAGCACCGTCGACATGTAGTTGGCTTCCATGCCGGCGTTCATCGTCAGGCGTGTCTCATCGAATAGCGCATCCACTTGCTCCCGCACGCTGCTGTCACGGCCCGTGAGGATGATCGGCTGGTCCGCCAACTGTTCCAGGCTCAGTTGACGGTGGCGAGTGAGGGGATGATCCACCGGCACGAATGCACACAAGCGATCATTCAATACCGGCACGAACGCCAGGCCATGGCTGAGCCGTGCGCGCACGCCGATGCCGAAATCCACCTCGCCGGAACGCACCTGGGCATGAATACGGTGGGCCACCAGGTCATGCAGGCGCACTTCGATCCCGGCAAAACGCTCGCGAAACAGGCGCAGCGCCGGCGGCAGGGTGCCGGCGCAGACCGAGGGCAGGGCGGCGATGGTGACCACGCCCCGGCGCAGGGCGGCCAAATCGCGGGAGCCGGTGACGATGTTGTCCAGGTCCAGCAGCAGTTTTTCCATGGGGCCGCGGGCTTCCTGGCCGGCGGCGGTGATGCTCACATGGCGCGGGCTGCGGTCGAGCAGGGCAACGCCGAGCCAGTCTTCCAGTTGCTGGACCTGCACCGTCAGTGCGGAAGGCGACAGATGCAGTTCATTGGCCGCCTTGGTGAAGCTGCCTGTGCGAGCCACCGCAAGAAACGCTTGAATGTGTTGGATACTGTTCTTCATTTTGTTTTTCCGAACACTAGCTGGTGAATATTCCAATTTACAAAGACTACCTCGCTTCCAATACTCCAGGGAAAACAATAACCGGCCACCAAGGCCGCTCTGGAGTAACCCATGCTCGCTACCCTGGGTGTCATCACCATCCTGTGCCTGCTCGCTGCTGTCATGAGCAAACGCCTTTCACCGCTGGTGGCGCTGATCGCTTTACCGATCATCGCCGCGCTGCTTGGTGGGTTCGGCCTGCAGACCAGCGCCTTCATCATCACCGGTATCAAGAACGTCGCCCCCGTGGTGGGCATGTTTGTGTTTGCGATCCTGTTTTTCGGGATCATGACCGATGCCGGCATGCTCGACCCCATCATTGACCGCATCCTGCGTACGGTAGGCACGCGTCCTACGCGGATTGTCGTCGGTACCGCGACCCTGGCGCTGTTGGTGCACCTGGATGGCTCCGGTGCGGTGACCTTCCTGGTGACAGTGCCGGCGATGTTGCCGCTGTATACCCGGCTGGGCATCGACAAACGTATCCTCGCCTGCGTCTGCGCGATGGCGGCCGGGGTCAACTTTCTGCCATGGACCGGTCCGGTGTTGCGCTCGTCGGCGGCGCTGCATGTGCCGGTAGCCGACCTGTTCCAACCGCTGATTCCGGTGCAGATCGTCGGCCTGGTCTTCGTCTTCGCCTGTGCCTGGTGGCTCGGCCGTCGCGAAGAAAAACGCCTGGGCCTGGGCGCCGGTTCAACCGTCGATGCGGTGCCGCAACGGGTACTCAGCGACGATGACATCAAGCTGCGTCGCCCTCGGCTGTTCTGGGTCAACCTGATCCTGACTGTGCTGGTCATGGTGGTGATGATCGCCGGCTGGGTCGACCCGGTGGTGATGTTCATGCTCGGCACGGTGCTGGCACTGTGTATCAACTACCCGAACGTTGATGCCCAGCGCGCCCGCATCGACGCCCATGCAAAAACCGCCCTGACCATGGCCAGTATCCTGCTCGCCGCCGGGGTGTTTACCGGGATCATGCAAGGCACCGGGATGCTCAAGGCGATTGCCGAAGTGGCAGTGGCACAGATTCCCGCCGGCCACGGCAAGCTGATCCCGGCCGTGGTGGGCTTTATTTCCATGCCCCTGAGCATGCTATTCGACCCCGATTCCTACTATTTCGGCGTAATGCCGGTGATCGCCGAAGTCGGCAAGGCCCTCGGCGTCGACCCGCTGCAAGTGGCCCAGGCCTCGTTGCTGGGCGTACACACCACCGGCTTCCCGGTCAGCCCGCTGACCCCCGCGACCTTTCTGTTGGTGGGCTTGTGCAAGGTCGAATTGGCCGATCACCAGCGCTTTACCATCCCTTTTCTGTTTGCCGCGTCGGTGTTGATGACCCTGACCGCGTTGCTCCTGGGAGTGATTTGAGATGAAAACCTTGCGCATCGGTTCCGGCGCCGGCTACTCCGGCGACCGTATCGAACCTGCCGTGGAACTGGCCGAGCAGGGCGACCTGGATTACCTGGTCTTCGAGTGCCTGGCCGAACGCACCATCGCCCTGGCGCAGCAGGCGCGGATCACTGACCCCGCTGGCGGTTATGACCCGTTGTTGAGTGAACGCATGCGTCGTGTGCTGCCCTTCGTGGGGATAAGCGCCGGGCGTCGCCGTCTGCGGGTGATCACCAATATGGGCGCGGCCAACCCGCTGTCGGCGGCTGTTGAAGTGCGGCGGATTGCCGGCGAGCTGGGCCTTGATCTCAAGGTGGTTGCCGTGGTCGGCGACGACGTGTTGGCGGTGCTGCAGCCCGAGTTTCTGCTGGATAACGGCCAGACGGTCGGTTCCCTGGGCGAGCGGATCATTTCCGCGAATGCCTACCTGGGCGTCGATGGCATTCTGGAGGCGTTGCGCGCGGATGCGGATGTGGTGATCACCGGGCGTGTGGCCGACCCCTCCTTGTTCCTGGCGCCGCAGATGTTTGAGTTCGGCTGGGCAGCGGACGATTGGCAGCGCCTGGGACGCGGTACGTTGGTGGGGCATTTGCTCGAGTGCGCCGGGCAAGTCAGTGGCGGCTATTTTGCCGACCCTGGTCGCAAGGCGGTGGATGACCTGGCCCGCCTGGGCTTCCCCTTGGCCGAGATCGATGCCGAGGGTGAAGCGCTGATCACCAAGGTCGCCGGCTCCGGTGGCCGGGTCAGCCGCGCCACGTGCACGGAGCAACTGATCTACGAAGTGCACGACCCGGCGGCGTACCTCACGCCTGACGTGACCGCTGATTTTTCCCACGTGGGATTTGTCGAAGAAAGCGCTGATCGCGTTCGCGCCGTGGGTGCGGGTGGCCGTGCGCGACCCGAGCAGTTAAAGGTCAGCGTCGGTTATCTGGACGGTTGGATCGGCGAAGGGCAGATGTCCTACGGTGGCCCCGGTGCTGTCGCACGAGCGCAGCTGGCGCGGGACGTCGTCCTCAAGCGTCTTGAGTTGACGGGCGTGAAGATGCAGGACGTGCGTGCCGAACTGATCGGCATGGACGCGCTCCACGGGCCGCGCAGCACGGTCGAGCCCTGGGAAGTGCGCCTGCGCGTGGCGGCCCGCTGTGAAGCACGCAGCGAAGCAGTGCGTGTGGGTAATGAAGTGGAAACGCTCTACACCAACGGCCCGTCTGGTGGCGGCGGCGCCAGCAAAAGCGTACGCCAGGTGGTGGCAGTGGCATCGTTGCTGCTGCCGCGTAACGTGGTCAACCCGAGGATCGAAGCATGAAGCTGCACACGCTGGCCCATTCCCGGACCGGGGATAAGGGCGATACGTCGAACATCTCGATTATTGCGTACCGTGCCGAGGATTATCCTCTGCTGTGCGAAACGCTGACCGCCGAGCGCGTGGCAGAGTTTTTTGCGGACCAGCTGGAGCCCGGCGCTGCACCGGTGCGGCGTTATGAATTGCCTAACGTGCAGGCACTGAACTTCGTGCTGCCGGGGATCTTGCGGGGTGGCGTCACGCGTTCGCTGGCGCTGGATGCCCATGGCAAGTGCCTGGGCTCTGCATTATTGGATCTCGACCTGTAAATACCGTAACTGTGGGAGGGGGCTTGCCCCCGATGGCGGTGTATCAGTCAACTTATGTGTGACTGACACTCTGCTATCGGGGGCAAGCCCCCTCCCACATTGGTTATCCAGTGTCTGTCAGACCGCCGCGAAACGTTTGTCCAGGTAATCAATGATCACCTTGGAGTCATACATCCAGGTGGTCTGGCCATTTTCTTCAATGCGCAGGCATGGCACCTTGATCTTGCCACCTTGCTCCAGCAGGGTCTGGCGGTCTTGCTCATTATTCTTCGCATCCTTCAAGGCCACCGGTACGTTCAGGCGGTGCAGGGTGCGGCGGGTCTTCACGCAGAACGGGCAGGCGTGGAACTGGTAGAGGGTCAATTCCTTGGCCGCTGCGTTCACCTGCGCCTGCTGTTCGGCGGGGCGCTGTTTTTTGCGCGGGCGGGTCAGGTAGTCGCCCGCGATGATGACGTGGCCGAGGCCGACTCGAAGTGCTTTGACGAACATGGCTGAAACCTCTTGCCCATGACAGATGGGGCCGCAGCTTACCTTAATTCTGCAGGCGAAAAAAAACCGGCGATGAACGCCGGTCTTTTCCTACGCAGCCTGTTACTTGATCAGGCTGAGGAATTCGCTACGGGTGGCCGCGTTTTCGCGGAACTCACCCAGCATCACCGAGGTGATCATCGACGAATTCTGTTTTTCCACGCCGCGCATCATCATGCACATATGCTTGGCTTCAATCACCACGGCCACGCCCAGTGCACCGGTCACTTGCATCACCGCGTCGGCGATCTGGCGGCTGAGGTTTTCCTGGATCTGCAGGCGGCGCGCATACATGTCGACAATCCGCGCGACCTTCGACAGGCCCAACACTTTGCCGCTCGGGATATAGGCGACATGAGCCTTGCCGATAAACGGCAGCAGGTGGTGTTCGCACAGCGAGTACAACTCGATGTCCTTGACCAGCACCATTTCGCTGTTGTCGGAGCTGAACAAGGCACCGTTGGTGACTTCTTCCAGTGTCTGCTCATAACCGCGGCAGAGGTACTGCATGGCCTTGGCGGCACGTTTTGGCGTGTCGAGCAGGCCCTCGCGGGAAACGTCCTCGCCGAGTTGGCCGAGGATCGCGGTGTAATTCTGTTCCAGGGACATGAAACTACCTGTGGGATTTTCGCAAAGCGCAAGGTTACGGTGGCGGACACATCGCTGCAAGCCTGACGATGGCACTTGTTACTCGTCGCGCCCTTCCATCATGGTGCGCTTGAGCATCACATACACCGCACCCGCGCCGCCGTGGCGGGCCTGGCACGAGGTAAAGCCGAGCACCTGCGTGTGCTGGCGCAACCAGGTGTTGACGTGGCTCTTGATCATGGGGCGTTTGCCGTCCAGCCGCACCGCCTTGCCGTGGGTGACGCGTACGCAGCGGATTTCGAACTTGGTTGCTTCGGCGAGGAAGGCCCACAGGGTTTCCCGGGCTTTCTCCACGGTCATGCCGTGCAGGTCGAGGCTGCCCTCGAACGGGATCTGGCCGACCTTGAGCTTGCGCATCTGGCTTTCCTGCACGCCGTCGCGGGCCCACATCAGCTCGTCTTCGGGGCCGACGTCGATCACGAACTGGTCCGACAGCCCGTCCACCGTGGTGGCATCGGTGCGTACGGTCGCGGCCTGGCGCAGCTTGGCGATCTGCGCACGGTCAGCCTTGGGTTTGCCCGTGTCGGCGCGGTCGTGTTTGATCGGCTTGACGCCGCGCAGCTCATTTTTGAACAGGGAAAAATCGTCGTCTTGCATGTCAGCCTCCGCGAAGGGCGGGCAGTTTACCTAAATCGCGGCGGCCAGGGCGCAGGAAACGCTATCCAAGCGCCATCAGTCGTGCTTTTTCATCAGGTGTGAAGCGATGTTCAGCGACAACGGCTGACGCATTTTCCGACGGCTACGGCGCCACAACCACACGCCCAACCACAGCACCAGCAGCCCGATCACCAACAGAATGGCCGAGCCGCCTGGGCTGGCATTCAATTCGCCAAGGGCCGGCGAGTGACCGAACAGACCGGCGCCACCAGCGCCGGCCAACAGCACACCTACAATCGCCAGCAGCGCGGCAATGCCGGCCACCAGGCGCAGACGCCAGTTGCTCGGGCCCTTGGGGCGCAAGCGACGAGCATCAAAACCATCGGATATCTTCATTCCGACCTTTCCTCCAGGGTATCGGCCCTTCGACCGGACAATACACAGGTTGTTCCTGTACCCGAGGCAATTGCAGCAAATGACAGGCATTTGCTGATGAGCGGAGACATAAACAGGCCGCGCCGCTCATCAGAAGGACGATCAGATCAGATCTTTGGTCAGCGCCAGGGTGGCGAAGTTGTCGGCCATGATGGCCATTTCGGTCTGTTGCACATGTTCGGCGCTCAGGATGCCGCCTTTGTAAGGCAGGTCACGGGTGGCGCAGGCGTCTTCCACGAGGGTGCAGCGAAAGCCCAGGTTCTTGGCGGCGCGCACGGTGGTGCTGACGCTGGAGTGGCTCATGAAACCGCAGACGATCAGGTCCAGCGAGCCGAGGTCCTGCAGGTGCTTTTCCAGCCCGGTGCCATGGAACGCGCTGGGCAGCAGCTTGCCGATGATGGTTTCGTCGCCTTCAGGCGCGAGCCCCGGGATGAACTCGCCGCGCTCGCCCTGCGGGTCAAATAGGCCGCCAACGGTGCCCAGGTGGCGCACATGCACGATCGGGCGCCCGGCGTTGCGGGCTGCGGCGACCAGTTGCTTGATATTGCCAACCGCTGCGTCCATGCCCGAGAGGGCGAGTGGACCGCTGAGGTATTCCTTCTGGGCGTCGATGATCACGAGGGTCGCATGGCTGAGGTTCGCTGCTGCGTAACCACGACCGCTGAGTTGAAACATCGTCTTTGGAACGGACATTCTGGGGCTCCTGTGAGGGGGGCTTTTGTGACATTGTCCACTGGCTGAGCGGTTCTGTGAATCGCTACCATCGTAAGGTACGCCGTTGTTGGCGTGCAGCCGTGTCAAGAGGTGTGCGTGTTTAACCCAATGATGGCAATTTGGATGAATTCCGACGGATGGCGAAGGGGTTTCGTACATCGTAGGTACCGGTGAAGACTGTTAGAATCGCCAGTCGTTTTTTCCAGGAGTTTGCCCCCGTGATCACTTCCCGCCTGCGCACCTTGCGCGACCACATCCGATGGGCTGTCAGCCGTTTCCATGGGGAAGAGCTGTTTTTCGGGCATGGTACCGACAATGCCTGGGACGAAGCCCGGCAATTGGTGCTCGGCGCCTTGCACCTGCCGTGGGAAATTGCCGACAGCTACCTGGATTGCAACCTGGAAGAAGAAGAGATTTCCCACGTTCAGCGTTTGCTGCATCGCCGCATCCATGAGCGCGTGCCCACCGCTTACCTGCTGAAAGAGGCCTGGTTCTGCGGCATGTCGTTTATCGTTGATGAGCGCGTGCTGATCCCGCGTTCGCCGATCGGCGAGCTGATCGAAAACCGCTTCGAACCCTGGCTGGCCCAACCGCCGGCACGCATCCTCGACCTGTGCACAGGCTCCGGGTGCATCGGCATCGCTTGCGCCTATGAGTTCCAGGACGCCGAAGTGGTGCTGGGGGACTTGTCCTTCGAAGCCCTGGAAGTGGCCAACCAGAACATCGAGCGCCATGGCGTCGACGAGCGCGTGTACACCGTGCAGGGTGATGGTTTCGACGGTCTGCCGGGCCAGCGCTTTGACCTGATTGTGTCCAACCCGCCGTATGTGGATGCCGAAGACTTCGCCGACATGCCGGATGAATACCAGCACGAACCTGAACTGGGCCTGGCCTGCGGCGATGATGGCTTGAACCTGGTGCGGCGCATGTTGGCCGAGGCGGCGGACCACTTGACCGAGAAGGGTTTGCTGATTGTTGAAGTGGGCAACAGCCAGGTGCATGTCGAGGCGCTGTACCCGGAAGTGGACTTCGCCTGGCTGGACTTCCAGCGCGGTGGGCACGGGGTGTTCATGTTGACGGCGGAGCAGTGCCGCCAGCATCAGGCCGTCTTCGCCGCCCGCGTTTAAACCGGTCAATGTGGGAGGGGGCTTGCTCCCGATAGCGGTGCATCAGTCACTGCATTCGGTGACTGACACGCCATCATCGGGAGCAAGCCCCCTCCCACCGACTTACCTGTGCGTGGCAATCCAGATCAACAGCCCGGCCTGAAACACCGTGAACGCCACCAGGCACGTGATGGTAAAGCGCAGCCCGCTGTCTTCACGCTTGAACTTGGTGACCTTTTCCTCTTCCTTGCGCAGCTTCACTTCCTGCTCCATCAGGTTATGCTCGGCCTGTTGCAGCATCTGCGCCGCTTCGAGAATCTCCACGAACTGCACTTTTTCGGTGTTCCAGCTATCCAGCACATCGCTGACCTTGCCGGGCTGCACGTTGCCCTTCAGGTGCTGCACATCGGCGTAGGCCACATCAAAACCCTGGACACGCAGGAAATGATCGCGGCGCAGGCGGGTGGCTTCGTTCAACGCGTCTTTGTTGGCCAGGTCGACACCGTCGACGCGGTAATGTGACCACTTCTTCTTCGCCCAGGCGGCGCCTTGAGCGACCAGGAAGCGCCCGATGCCTCGATTGGCCGGTTCGATTTCCAGGCTGTTGCCGGGGCCGAAGTGCACGCGGTGTTTGTCGTGATCGACCCAAATGTCCAGGTGGTTCTGCTCACGGCGCACCCGCTGGCCCGGCAGTTGGATGACCATGCGCAACAGGCTGTGGTGTTTGTCATTGCGCTCGGCATAGCCGAACTGCACGAACCGCAACGGCCGCACGCCGGTGGCGCGGTCGATGGCCAGGGGCGCCAACCGCAGCATCTTGAAATGCTCGGCCTGAACCTCCGCCCACGGCAGGGGCGCCGTGTCGACGGCCTCGGTTTTTTCAGCCGGGCTCTCGGCAGTCGGTTCCGGTGTTGCTTCAGTGGTTGTCATGCGTGCGATCCTGTCCAAACCCAGCCAGTCGACAGTCTTTTTACTGTCGACCCTGGGCTTATCGGCCATTTTTGTCAGGACTGGAGGCAATTTGTCGTTTAACGGGGCTGAAGTCCGTCGATAAAGCGCACCAGGCGACTGCCCAGCTCGGCGGCGAGAGGCAGTTGCGGGTCATTGTAGGAGGCCAATTGTTGCTTTACGTCGTTGGGCACGATGCGCATCACGTGGTTCATGCCTTCGATCACCGTCAACTGGGCGTCGGGCTTGGCTTTTTTCAGCTGCTGGGCGTCGCCGACGCCCACCTGGATGTCGTTGGTGCCCTGGATGATCAGCGCGGGCATACGCAGCTTGGCGAAGGCTGCCGAGGGATCGGCGCGAAACAGGCTGATCAGGTAGGGCTGCACACTGGGTCGGAAAATACCTTCCAGCGGGCCAGGCACATCGGCGTCCACCTGGCCGGCCTTGAGGTGATCGAGGATCTCATTACTGCGCAGCAACAGGGCCGGGGGCAAGTGATCGGCCAGTTGCTGGCGGATCACCTGGTCCACGGGGCGAGCGCTGCCGGACAATGAAATAACGCCTGCGGGATCAAGTTGCGGCGCGGCAAGGGCGGCCACCAGGGCGCCTTCGCTATGGCCCAGCACAATCAGCGGGCCCATGCGTTTGTCGGCCTTGAGCAGTTTGCCCCAGGCCACTGCATCGGACACATAGGCGTCCAGGGTCAGGTTGCGTTCATCCGGCGTGGCGGCCAGGCTCGCGGCCACACCGCGCTTGTCGTAGCGCACGCTGGCGATGTTATGCCGCGCCAGTACCCAGGCCAGGCGCTTAAGGCTGTCGTTGCGCGCGCCGTCGGCGCTGTTGCCATTGCGGTCGGTGGGGCCGGAACCGGCGATGATCAGCACCACCGGCACGGGGGTGTCGGACTGGGGCAGCAACAGCGAGCCAAACAGCTCGCCACTGCCGGTGTCCAGGCTGATGGGCCGTTGCAGCACAACAGGGGAGGCGGCGAAGCCAAGGCTGGAAAACAGAGTGAGGGTCAAAAGCAGAACTCGAAGCATCATCGCGCCATCATGAGGAAGGTGCCGGTTGGACCAAGGTCTACCGGTAAGGTTTCGAGGATGAACTAGTCGGTTAGCCTGCGTATACTGGCCGCCTTAAGTTATTACGGTTGACTTGATTCAACTGATTTCACGGAGCGCCCTGCATGTCCGGCAATACCTTCGGCAAGCTGTTCACTGTCACCACCGCGGGCGAAAGCCATGGCCCGGCGTTGGTCGCCATTGTCGACGGCTGCCCGCCCGGCCTCGAGCTGTCCCTGGAGGACTTGCAGCGTGACCTCGACCGCCGCAAGCCTGGCACCAGCCGCCACACCACCCAACGCCAGGAACCCGACGAAGTCGAAATCCTCTCTGGCGTGTTCGAAGGCCGCACCACCGGTTGCGCCATCGGCCTGCTGATTCGCAACACCGACCAGAAGTCCAAGGACTACTCGGCGATCAAGGACCTGTTCCGCCCGGCTCACGCCGACTACACCTACCACCATAAATACGGTGAGCGCGACTACCGTGGCGGCGGCCGCAGCTCGGCCCGCGAAACGGCCATGCGTGTGGCCGCGGGTGCCATCGCCAAGAAATACCTGGCCACCCAGGGCATCATTATTCGCGGCTACATGAGCCAGTTGGGCCCGATCGAAATCCCGTTCAAGACCTGGGACAGCGTCGAAGACAATGCTTTCTTCAGCCCCGACCCGGACAAAGTACCGGAGCTTGAGGCCTATATGGACCAGCTGCGCCGCGACCAGGATTCCGTCGGTGCCCGAATCACGGTGGTGGCCGAAGGCGTTAAACCCGGCCTGGGCGAGCCTATCTTCGACCGCCTCGACGCTGAACTGGCTCACGCGCTGATGAGCATCAACGCGGTCAAGGGTGTAGAGATCGGCGCCGGCTTTGCCTGCGTGTCCCAGCGCGGCACCGAGCACCGCGATGAGCTGACCCCGGAAGGTTTTCTCAGCAACAACGCAGGCGGCATCCTCGGCGGTATTTCCTCCGGCCAGCCGATCGTGGCGCACCTCGCGCTCAAGGCGACTTCCAGCATCACCACGCCGGGCCGTTCGATCGATGTGCACGGCAACCCGGTGGACGTGATCACCAAGGGCCGCCACGACCCGTGCGTCGGCATCCGTGCCACGCCGATTGCCGAAGCAATGATGGCCATCGTGCTGATGGACCACCTGCTGCGCAACCGTGGGCAAAACGCCGATGTACGCGTGAGTACGCCGGTATTGGGCCAGCTGTGACAGCCTGTCGTGGCAGGCGCGCTTGCTGTCGTTGTAGTGAGCGAGCTTGCTCGCGCTGGGCTGCGAAGCAGCCCCAAAAATCGACATGACGCCCCCACTTCCCTACTGGCGCCTCTCCAGCTTCTACCTCTTCTACTTCGCCCTCCTCGGGGCGACCGCGCCTTTCCTGGCGCTGTACTTCGATCACCTGGGGTTCTCCAGCGCGCGCATCGGCGAGCTGGTGGCCATCCCCATGCTAATGCGCTGCGTGGCGCCCAACCTGTGGGGCTGGCTGGGCGACTACACCGGTCGGCGCCTGGCGATCGTACGCTTTGGCGCGGTGTGCACCCTGGCAAGTTTTTCGCTGATCTTCATCAGCCACACCTACGCCTGGCTGGCCCTGGTGATGGCTTTGCATGCGTTCTTCTGGCATGCGGTGTTGCCGCAGTTTGAAGTGATCACCCTCGCGCACCTGCAAAAACAGACCTCCCGCTACAGCCAGGTCCGCCTGTGGGGCTCCATCGGTTTCATCCTCACCGTGGTTATCATGGGTCGCCTGTTCGATTGGCTGAGCCTGGACATCTACCCGGTCGTCGTCGTGGTGATCATGGCCGGCATCATTGGCGCCAGCCTGTGGGTGCCGAATGCGCAGCCCACCACCCACGGCAATCGCCCGGCTGGCGATGGCTTCCTGAAACAATTGCGCAGCCCTGGCGTGCTGGCGTTTTATGCCTGTGTGGCGTTGATGCAAATGAGCCATGGCCCGTATTACACCTTCCTGACCCTGCACCTCGAACACCTGGGCTACACCCGTGGCGTAATCGGCCTGCTGTGGGCCTTGGGCGTGGTGGCGGAAGTGCTAATGTTCCTGGCGATGAGCCGCATCCTCTCGCGCTTTTCGGTGCGCCGGGTGCTGCTGGCCAGTTTCCTGTTGGCGGCGCTGCGTTGGTTGCTGTTGGGCTCGTTTGCCGAGTTTTTCTGGGTGCTGTTAGTGGCGCAGGTGATGCACGCCGCCACTTTCGGCAGTTTCCATGCCGCGGCGATTGCCTTCGTGCAACGCAGTTTTGGCGATAAGCAACAAGGCCAGGGCCAGGCGTTGTACGCCGCCTTGGCGGGTACCGGCGGTGCGCTGGGTGCCCTTTATTCCGGTTACAGCTGGAACCTGTTGGGGCCGACCCTGACCTTCAGCATCGCCAGCGTCGCGGCCCTGGCCGCTGCCGCTATCATCGGTCTTCGATTGCAAGAGCAGAATCAAGGAACCCTTCAATGAGCTATGTCGCCGTTTACTCCGCCGCTTCACCGGACACGCCGAACAAGGTCCTGACCCATTTTGACGATATCGCCGCGACCCTGGCGGAGCACGGCGTGCGCTTTGAACGCTGGCAGCCGAGCCCGATAGGGCAAGGGGCCAGTGACGCTGAAATGATTGCGGCGTACCAGATGCACATTGATGCCCTTGGCTACGAGGCTATTGAGGTGGTACGCGTGACCGGCGATCACCCGCAGAAGGCTGAACTGCGTGCGCAGTTTCTTGAAGAGCGCTGCTACAGCGAAGATGAGGTGCGTTTTTTCATCGCGGGGCAGGGTTTGTTTTCCCTGCACATTGGCGACTACGTGTACGCCGTGCGCTGTGAGAAAAATGACCTGTTGGTGATCCCGGCCGGTATCAAGCACTGGTTCGATATGGGCGAGAACCCGCATTGTGTTGCCTTGCGGTGTTTCAATACCGCACAAGGGCAGGTGCCCCTATTGACGGGCGACACTATCGCCCGGCACTTCCCTGGCTTAGACGACTAACCGAGATTTATCAGAAACTACAATCCCTATAGGTTGGAAGTTTCTGTGGGAAGAAACTTAAACTTCTGTAAGGCTCGGCTGTTTATTCTGGGCCCTGCGCCTTAATACCACTCGTTATGTAACTCTCTCCGGCATCAACGTTTATGTCGCCTGTCAATAGGAGGAATCCGAATGTGGCGCGGCAGAGACAGAAAATAAGGAGAGGATTGAATGAGCGCCCCAACGGAATTATTGATACCACCGTATACGGTGCCCAATGCGGTCAGACGACGTCTGAACCTGGCGGGAAAACCGCTGACCCCGGCGGAGTTAGAGATCCTGCGCTGGGCCTCGGAAGGCAAGACCGTCTGGGAGATCAGCCAGATTCGCACCACGTCCGAAGCCACGGTGAAATTTCACCTGCGCAATATCTACGGCAAGCTGGAAGTCAGTAACCGTGTGCAGGCGATGAACGAAGCGGCGCGTCAGGGACTTTGCTGAAGGCAAAAAAAGGGCCGCGACACTCAACGGTGTCACGGCCCTTTTTACTGCCTGGTGTTTAAGCCGAATGATAAGTCGGCAGGGCAAAGCGGTTCTGGCTTTGCAGCATGGAAATCTGCGGCAGCTCGCTGGCTTGTTCCGCCAGGTCCCGGCGAATGGCGCTGATCACCCAGGTCAGCTGATCGGCAGTGTGCAACTGCTGATAGGAAATCGAACGCTTGACCTGTTTACCTTCGCTGTTGCGCAGCGTCAGCAGGATACCGCCGTCTGGGCGAGGCTGGGTGGTGACGTCGTAGTTGGAGAATACTGAAGCGAATTTATCTTGGATCAGGCTCATGTCTATCAGCTCCGTTGGCTCAAGTTGGCAAGCATGGAGTGATAGGTGCAGTGATTGTGCCATCTAGCGGTTAGCTAAAATATCTTTATAAAACAATCACTTAAAAAAATAACAAATTTTCGATTTCGTGCAATTTGCATGAATGGCCATCATGCATCCTGCATTTTGCGTGGCTCAGCCGGGTTGAGCGGGCGCGCCTCATTCTTAAATGACTGCGCCAGCACCGCGAAATTCCTTTTATCAGCGGTCGCCCCTTGGGATACAAAACTTTTCAAATCCCGCGTGTACAGCCGAAGAAAGGCTGACGTATTTTCCTGCAAGGCACTCGGTCTCTCGCCTATGGGCGCACGGGTGTTACAGGATCATTCGAAGAATAAGAAAAAGGACGTTCCTCCATGAGCCACTCGCAAAATGACATGATCACCTGGCGCATGATGTTGCGTAAGGTGCCCGCGATTGTGCGTGCCCTGCCGCGCGTGGTGCGAGGGATGCGTGCTGCCAATGTCACCGACCCCGAGCAGCCCTGCGGACTGGGCTGGCACTTCGAACAAGCCACCCTGCGTAACCCGCAGGGAACCGCCTTGCTGTATGGCGACCGTGTGATCAGTTACACCGAAGCCAACCAGCACGCCAATCGCATCGCCCGCCACCTGCAAGAAAAAGGCATCAGCAAGGGCGATGTGGTGGCGATGTTTATTGAAAACCGTCCCGAATTATTGTTGAGCGTGCTGGCCGTGGCCAAGCTGGGCGGTGTCTGCGCCATGCTCAATACCGCGCAAACCCACGGGGCGCTGGTGCACAGCCTGACGCTGGTGAGCCCGGCGGCGATTGTGGTGGGGGCGGAATTGGTGGCCGCCTATGAGGCGGTGCGCGATCAAGTGGCGATCCCTGCGCAGCGCAGCTGGTTCGTCGCCGAGCAGCAGGGCGCGGCGGTGCCCGAGGGGTACAGCGACCTGATGGCCGCCAGCGCTGAATGTCCGGTGGAGAACCTCGCCAGCGCAGCGCAGATCTTCTTTAACGATCCCTGCTTCTATATCTACACTTCCGGCACGACGGGATTGCCCAAGGCCGGCATCATGAAACATGGCCGCTGGACCAAGACCGCCATCAGCTTCGGCCGCATCGCCCTGGACATGGGGCCGGACGACGTCCTCTATTGCACCTTGCCGCTCTACCATGCCACCGGCCTATGCGTGTGCTGGGGCTCGGCAGTGGTCGGGGCGTCGGGCTTCGCCATTCGGCGTAAATTCAGTGCCAGCCAGTTCTGGGGCGATGTCCGCAGATTCGAGGCGACCACCCTCGGTTATGTCGGCGAGTTGTGCCGGTACTTGCTCGATCAGCCAGCCAGCGAAAACGACCGTGATCACCGCGCGACCAAGATGGTCGGCAATGGCTTGCGTCCTGGCGTGTGGGCGCAGTTCAAGGCGCGTTATGGCGTCGAGCATGTGTGCGAGTTGTATGCCGCCAGCGACGGCAATATCGGCTTCACCAACGTATTGAATTTTGACAACACCGTCGGCTTTTGCCTGCAGCACTGGGCGCTGGTGGACTACGGCCACGACACCGGTGAGCCGCTGCGTGGCAGCGATGGTTTCATGCATAAAGTAAAGAAGGGCGGGCAGGGGCTGTTGTTGGCGAGAATCGATGAAAAATCCCCTTATGACGGCTACACCGACCCGGAAAAAAACCGCAAGGTGATCCTCACTGACGTGTTTGAGAAGGGCGACCGCTATTTCAACACCGGCGATCTGGTGCGCAGTATTGGCTTCGGCCACGCGCAATTTGTCGACCGCTTGGGGGATACCTACCGCTGGAAGGGCGAAAACGTCTCCACCACCGAAGTGGAAAACGTCCTGTTGCAGCACCCGCAGATCGCCGAAGCAGTGGCCTATGGGGTGGAAATCGAAAACACCAACGGTCGCGCCGGGATGGTTGCCATCACCCCGAGCGAATCCCTGGCCGCGCTGGACATGCGTGAGTTGCTGCAATTTGCCCACGGTCAGTTGCCGCACTACGCGGTGCCGCTGTTTCTGCGGATCAAGGTGAAGATGGAAACCACGGGGACCTTCAAGTACCAGAAGGTGCGGCTCAAGGAGGAAGCGTTCGACCCGGACAAGGCGGGCAATGATCCGGTCTACGCCTGGCTGCCGGGGTCGGACTGCTACGTGCCAGTGACCGGCCAGTTGTTGGCGCAGATTCAGGGTGGGCACTTTCGTTATTAAAGGCAGCGCTATTGAATATGCCTATGGGGGCTTTTGACAAAAAAGCCATGACAGGTGGGAACTCCATCGCGACACTGGGCGCCTATAAAGGACCACACACGGAGCCGTCCCACATGTCAGACCACGCCAAACAGATGACCGACGACGAAGCCGCAGAATTTGCCGAGCAGGTGTTTGACGTTGCCCGCAAAGGCGACGCCGCCATGCTCGCCGCGTTGCTGGCCAAAGGCTTGCCGGCCAACTTTCGTAACCACAATGGCGACACCTTGCTGATGCTCGCGGCCTACCACGGCCATGCCGAGGCGGTAAAAGTGCTGCTGGAATTCAAGGCCGATCCGCTGATCGCCAATGACAAGAACCAATTGCCGATCGCCGGTGCGGCGTTCAAGGGCAATCTGCCAGTGGTCAAGGCGCTGATCGAAGGCGGTACACCGGTCGAGGCGGCCTCTTCCGATGGCCGTACCGCATTGATGATGGCAGCGATGTTCAATCGCGTTGAAATGGTCGACTACCTGCTCGGCCAGGGCGCCAACCCCAAGGCCACCGATGCCCAGGGCGCGACGGCATTGGCCGCCGCGCAAACCATGGGCGCGGTGGATACGGCGGCGCAATTGCAAAAACTGGTGTAGGCTTTGCGCCCTCGAAAACCAGCCCGCTACAGGATCACCCCATGAAAGCCGCCCTCGTCGAACTTATCAGCAACATCAGCGCCGGCGTCATGGGCAAGGACGAGGTGGCGCGTATCGCCGATGAAGCGGCGCAGGCCTACGCGGACCCGGTGGCGTTTCTGGCGGCCAACCCGGATATCAACTACGACGACACATTCCCCATTCCGTTGGGGGAGTGGGTCGTGGTTGGCAGCCTGCCGGACACCGTGGTGTTCCAGGCCGACACCTACGGTGACCTGTTCGCGCAGATCGTCGCGTCGTTCGGCCCAGGCGTGGCGTTCAATCTCACGCCCAAGCAACTGGCCAAGACCGAAGCCCTGACGGCCCTGAACCGTATCCAGATCCAGATGAGCGCGCTCAGCCCGGAAGACGGCGGCTATGTGCTGCTCAACTTCAGCCAACCGTTGGATGACGAGATCCAGGCCGTGTTGGTCTACGGTAACGACCTGCCGCGCGTGCTCGAGCTGTGTGCCGAAGTCGGCATCAAGGCCGAACCCTCCCTGGAAGCGCTGAAAGTTGCCGTCCACGTCTGAAATAAAACGGAACCCCGGCCAGGGCTGGCTATCCTAAAGGTGCATGCCCTCACTTTAGGAGCAACACCATGGGTTCCACTTTTAATGGCTTGATCGGGCTGATCATCCTGGCGCTGGATATCTGGGCGATCATCAACGTATTCAAAAGCGGCGCGAGCACGGGCGCCAAGGTGCTGTGGATCCTGTTGATCCTCCTGCTGCCGGTGCTGGGCCTGATCATCTGGGCGATCGCCGGGCCACGGGGAAATGTGCGGCTCTAGAGTGAGCACAATCCATGCAGGAGCGGGCTCGCTGTGATGACCGCTCTTGTTGTGGTGAGCGGGCTTGCCCCGCGCTGGGCTGCGAAGCAGCCCCATCCGATCTCCGGTGAACCCTCTCACCACACCCCTGAGATTTGTGTATCGAAATATTCGCTGCACACAATTTTCACATCTTATCCAAGACAATTCGCCGGTTGAATCTCCCTGCCAAGGCCCTGCCTCAAGGTGTCTTAAACGCGGGACGGCGCTGCTCGTTCAGTAATTAATAGCCTTGCTGTGATTGATCGGGCACCATTCGCGCCACTGCACCACTTCGTCACTTAAACTTCCAATGGGTCCTGAAACGACATGGCAAACCCGGACGCCCTGAGTCAGCAGCGAGCTTCTAATCGCCTGCTGCAACCGACCGTCAAATCCCATCTGGCATACACGCTGCTCTGCGCACTGGTCATGATGGTGATGTTCTCCCTGTTGCGCCTGGCGCTGCTGGTCTACAACCGCGAGATGATCCTCGATACGCCGGCCTCGACCTTCCTTGAAGCGTTCGCCAACGGCCTGCGCCTGGACCTGCGTCTGGTGGTGTACCTGATCATTCCGTTGCTGCTGGCACTGTTCAGCGTACGGGCAATGGCAGCCCGCGGGTTCTTTCGTTTCTGGCTGACCGTGGCGTCCAGCATCGCCCTGTTCCTGGGCCTGATGGAAATGGACTTCTACCGCGAGTTCCACCAGCGCCTCAACGGCCTGGTCTTCCAGTACGTGAAGGAAGACCCGAAAACCGTGATGAGCATGCTCTGGTACGGTTTCCCGGTGGTGCGCTACCTGCTGGCCTGGGCCGTGGGCACGCTGATCCTCAGCATGGCGTTCAAAGGTGCCGACCGTGCGACACGCCCGCGCGGCCCCTTCAGCGGTGGCAGCATCGGCACCCGCCAGGTCGCGCCGTGGTACTCGCGCATCGCGGTGTTCGTGGTCTGCCTGCTGATCGCCGTGGTCGCCGCCCGTGGCACCCTGCGCCAGGGCCCGCCGCTGCGTTGGGGTGACGTGTACACCACCGACTCGAACTTCGCCAACCAGTTGGGCCTCAATGGCACGCTGTCGCTGATCGGCGCGGCCAAGGCCCGCTTCTCGGAACATCGGGATAACACCTGGAAAGCCACGCTGGAGCAGCCGCTGGCAACCCAGACCGTGCGCGACATGCTGGTGCTGCCGACGGAAAAACTGGTGGATACCGACACCGCCGCCGTGCGCCGCGAGTTCACGCCACCGGCCGAGAAAACCCTGCCGATCAAAAACGTCGTGGTGATCCTGATGGAAAGCTTCGCCGGTCACTCGGTGGGGGCGCTGGGTCGTCCGGGCAATATCACGCCGTACTTCGACAAACTGTCCAAGGAAGGCCTGCTGTTCGACCGCTTCTTCTCCAACGGCACCCATACCCACCAAGGTATGTTCGCGACCATGGCGTGCTTCCCGAACCTGCCGGCCTTCGAATACCTGATGCAGACCCCGGAAGGCAGCCACAAGCTGTCGGGCCTGCCGCAGTTGCTCAGCGCACGCAAGTTTGACGACGTGTATGTCTACAACGGTGACTTCGCCTGGGACAACCAGTCGGGCTTCTTCAGCAACCAGGGCATGACCAATTTCATCGGTCGCAACGACTTTGTCGACCCGGTGTTCTCTGACCCTACCTGGGGCGTGTCCGATCAGGACATGTTCAACCGTGGCCTGGAAGAGTTGAAAGCCCGTGAAGGTGGCAAGCCGTTCTACGCGTTGCTGCAAACCCTGTCCAACCACACGCCGTACGCCTTGCCGACCCCGTTGCCGGTGGATAAAGTCACTGGCCGTGGCAGCCTCGACGAGCATTTGACCGCGATGCGCTACTCCGACTGGGCCCTGGGTCAGTTCTTTGAGAAAGCCCGCAAAGAGCCGTATTTCAAGGAAACCCTGTTCGTGATCGTCGGCGACCACGGCTTTGGCAACGAACAACAAATCACCGAAATGGACCTGGGCCGCTTCAACGTGCCGATGCTCATGATCGCGCCGGGCATGCAGGAGAAGTTCGGCGAGCGCAACCATACCGTCGGTACTCAGATCGACATCGTGCCGACCATCATGGGGCGCCTGGGCGGCGAGACCCTGCACCAGTGCTGGGGCCGCGACCTGTTGAACCTGCCGGAAGGCGATAAAGGTTTCGGCGTGATCAAGCCATCGGGCAGCGACCAGACCGTGGCATTGCTCACCGGCGACCGTGTGCTGGTACTGCCCAAGGAAATGCCACCGAAGCTGTGGGAATACGAACTGGGCGCCAACCCGACCGGTAAAGTGATTGCTGAATCGCCGGACGAGGCGGCGCTGAGGCAGAAACTCGAGTCGTTCCTGCAGACGGCTACCAAGAGCCTGTTGGATAACACCGCCGGTGTGGTAGACGGCAAGCCGGATTAATTAACCGGCAATAAAAAAGAGGCCTTTAAAAGGCCTCTTTTTTTTGCCCGGCGTTATATCCGACCGAGCAACAACAGCACCAGCAGGACCACCAGTACCACACCCAGGATACCCGACGGGCCATAACCCCAGTTACGCGAGTGAGGGAACACTGGCAGACCACCGACCAGCAGGAGGATCAAGATAATGATCAGAATGAGGCTCATGGTTTTTTTCCTTATTGGCCTTCTGCAAAGACCGGTTATTTAACGATAGGCCCGCAGTTTATTAACGAACGCCTTAACAACTCCGACTGGTGTCCATGGTGGAAAATTCAGTATTTTTTTAAAGCATTTCGCACACTTGCTTATTTCTTTTAATGCGTTCGCAACTGCGCTGCATTAGTTGAAAAATATTGAACTTAGGCTATACGCAACCCTCCGACCCAGCCGCTGGTTTGCCAGGGGCATTCATCAATCTGATGGTGGGTGGGTGCTGGAAAAACCTTCGCTACACTGCCGGTCACTTCTTCCGTGAACCACAAGGCTACTTTCTATGCAAAATCGCATGATGATCACTGGCGCCGGGTCCGGCCTGGGTCGTGAAATCGCGCTGCGTTGGGCCCGCGAGGGTTGGCAGTTGGCCTTGTCGGATGTCAGCGAGCCGGGCCTGCAGGAAACCCTCAAATTGGTGCGTGAAGCCGGGGGGGATGGCTTCGTCCAGCGTTGCGACGTGCGCGACTACAGCCAGCTCACTGCATTCGCCCAAGCCTGCGAGGTAAAGCTCGGCGGGGTTGATGTGATCGTCAACAATGCCGGCGTCGCCTCGGGAGGCTTCTTTGCCGAACTGTCCCTGGAGGACTGGGACTGGCAGATCGCAATCAACCTGATGGGTGTGGTCAAGGGGTGCAAGGCGTTCCTGCCGCTGCTGGAAAAGAGCAAGGGCCGTATCATCAACATCGCGTCCATGGCCGCGCTGATGCAGGGTCCGGCGATGAGCAACTACAACGTGGCCAAGGCTGGCGTGGTAGCGCTGTCGGAAAGCCTGCTGGTGGAACTCAAGCAACAGGAGGTCGGCGTGCATGTGGTCTGCCCATCGTTCTTCCAGACCAACCTGCTCGACTCGTTCCGTGGACCGACCCCTGCGATGAAGGCCCAAGTGGGCAAGCTGCTGGAGAGTTCGCCGATCTCGGCGGCGGATATCGCCGATTACATCTATCAACGCGTCGCGGCGGGTGAGTTCATGATCCTGCCCCACGAACAGGGGCGCATGGCCTGGGCGTTGAAGCAGAAGAACCCGCAGTTGCTCTATGACGAAATGACCAGCATGGCCGACAAGATGCGCGCCAAGGCTCAGGCTGCCAAGGCCTGAGCCGGTAGCGGTCTGTCAGGCAATTTACCTGCGTATGTAGGGCCTGCCTGATTTCGTCGCAAGCCATTGATGCTCCGACACCGAGCGCGCATGGTCGAGGTCCTTTCATTGCTAATAAGGACATCCGCCATGCTGGTCTTAAGCCGCGCCGTAGGCGAAGTCATCTCTATCGGTGATGACATCGCCGTACACATTCTTGAATTGAACGGCAGCCAAGTGAAATTCGGTGTGGAGGCGCCGAACGGGGTGCATGTACATCGTGCCGAGGTCTACCAGAAGATCCGCGATCGGCTGGGCGCCACGACCCATCCAGTGCCGGTGCCCAATCTCTGATCTCAGTCGAACAGATGCTTGGGCACGTCGTGCTTGAGCATCAACTGGCACTGCTCGCTGTCCGGGTCGAACACGATCAGCGCCTGCCCCTTGGTGAGCGCCTGGCGTACGCGCAGCACGCGGGTCTCCAGGGGCGTGTCGTCACCATTGTCGGTGCCGTCACGGGTGACGAAGTCTTCGATCAGGCGCGTCAGCGTGTCGACTTCAAGTGCATCGTAGGGAATCAGCATACAAGCCTCGGGTGATGGATCCCGGCGATCCTACTGCGCCGGGATCAGAGTTGCCAGCGTCAGGACTTGTTGCCGACCAGGCTGTCCACCGAGGGCACGCGGGTGTCGCTCTCCATCTGCGTCTCGTGTTCGATCTGATGACTGAACCGATCCAGCGAGCCCTGGGCCGGTTGCGCATCGCTGGCGAACACCGGTGGGCTGAGAATGTAGGCGCCCAACAGGCGACTCAGCGCCGCGAGGCTGTCGATATGGGTGCGCTCGTAGCCGTGGGTCGCATCGCAACCAAACGCCAGCAACGCGGTGCGGATGTCGTGCCCGGCGGTCACGGCCGAGTGCGCATCGCTGAAGTAATAGCGGAACAGGTCGCGGCGCACCGGCAGTTCGTGGTCCGACGCCAAACGTAGCAAGTGACGGGACAGGTGATAGTCATACGGCCCGCCGGAATCCTGCATGGCCACGCTCACCGCATGCTCGCTGGAGTGCTGGCCGGGAGCGACCGGAGCGATATCGATGCCGACAAATTCACTCACGTCCCAGGGCAGGGCGGCCGCTGCGCCACTGCCGGTTTCCTCGGTGATGGTGAACAGCGGGTGGCAGTCGATCAGCAAGGGCTCGCCACTGTCGACGATGGCCTTGAGCGCGGCGAGCAGGGCGGCGACGCCGGCCTTGTCGTCCAGGTGGCGGGCGCTGATGTGCCCGCTCTCGGTGAATTCCGGCAGCGGGTCGAAGGCCACATAGTCACCGATACCAATGCCCAGGGAGTCGCAATCGGCACGGGTCGCGCAGTAGGCGTCGAGGCGCAACTCGACGTGGTCCCAACTCACCGGCATTTCATCCACGGCGGTGTTGAACGCGTGCCCGGAGGCCATCAACGGCAACACGCTGCCGCGGATCACGCCATTATCGGTAAACAGGCTGACGCGGCTGCCTTCGGCAAACCGGCTCGACCAGCAACCTACGGGCGCCAGGCTCAGGCGGCCGTTGTCCTTGATCGCACGCACGGCGGCGCCGATGGTGTCCAAGTGGGCGGAGACCGCACGGTCAGGGCTGTTTTTCTGGCCCTTGAGGGTGGCGCGGATGGTGCCGCGCCGGGTCATCTCGAAGGGGATGCCCAGTTCTTCCAGGCGCTCGGCGACATACCGCACGATGGTGTCGGTAAACCCGGTGGGGCTGGGAATGGCGAGCATTTCCAGTAGGACTTTTTGCAGGTAATTCAGATCCGGTTCTGGGATGGTTCGGCTCATAAAGACTCCTGGGGTTCGGATCGTTCAGCTATGGGGAAACAGCAAATCCACAAATTTTTCCGCGGTAGGCTGCGGTTCATGATTGGCCAGGCCGGCCCGTTCGTTAGCTTCGATAAACACGTACTCGGGTTGGTCGGCGGCAGGCACCATCAGGTCCAGGCCGACCATGGGGATGTCCAGGGCGCGGGCGGCGCGTACGGCGGCGTCTACCAACGTGGGGTGCAGGATCGCGGTGACGTCTTCCAGGCAACCGCCGGTGTGCAGGTTGGCGGTACGGCGCACGGCCAGGGTTTTGCCACGTGGCAGGATGCTGCTGTAGTCGTAGCCGGCGGCGTGCAGGGTGCGTTCGGTTTCGGCGTCGACAGGGATTTTGCTTTCGCCATCAGTTGCCGCCTGGCGGCGACGGCTCTGGGCTTCGATCAACGCGCCGATGGAATGTTGACCGTCACCGGTCACTTCCGCAGGACGACGAATCGCAGCCGCAACCACCTCGAAACCGATCACCAGGATGCGCAGGTCCAGGCCTTCATGAAAGCTTTCCAGCAGCACACGGCTGTCAAACTGGCGCGCCGCTTCAATCGCCTGCTGCACCTCTTCGATGCTCTGCAAATCCACCGCCACGCCCTGGCCTTGCTCACCGTCCAGCGGCTTGACGACGACGCGCTGGTGCTCGTCGAGGAACTCCAGGTTGTCATCGGCGCTGCCCGCTAGTTGTTGCGACGGCAGTTTCAAACCGGCCGCCTTGAGCACTTTGTGGGTCAGGCTCTTGTCCTGGCACAAGGTCATGCTGATGGCGCTGGTCAGGTCGCTCAACGACTCACGGCAACGCACACGGCGCCCTCCGTGACTGAGGGTGAATAAGCCCGCGTCGGCGTCATCCACCTGTACATCGATACCGCGCCGATGCGCTTCTTCGACGATGATCCGGGCATAAGGGTTAAAGCCTGCCTGCGGACCCGGGCCGAGAAACAGCGGCTGGTTGATGCCGTTCTTACGTTTGATCGCAAAGGTGGTCAGCGCCCTGAACCCCAGCTTGGCGTAAAGGTTCTTGGCCTGGCGGTTATCGTGCAGCACGGACAGGTCCAGGTAGCTCAGGCCACGGCTCATGAAGTGTTCCACCAAATGGCGGACCAGCACCTCACCCACGCCAGGGCGGGTGCACTGCGGGTCCACGGCCAGGCACCACAGGCTGCAGCCGTTTTCCGGGTCATGAAAGGCTTTCTGGTGGTTGAGGCCCATGACGCTGCCGATCACCGCGCCGCTGTCTTCATCTTCCGCCAGCCAGTAGACAGGCCCACCGGCATGGCGCGGCGTAAGGCGTTCGGCGTCGACGGGCAACATGCCGCGTCCTTGATAGAGCTGGTTGACGGCCAGCCAATCGGCTTCGGTCTGCACCCGACGAATGCGGAAACCACGAAATACCCGGGTGGCCGGCCGATAGTCGGTGAACCACAGGCGCAGCGTGTCTGACGGGTCGAGGAACAGTTGCTGCGGATCGATCCCGAGGATCTGCTGCGGTGCAGCCACATAGAGTGCGATGTCGCGCTCGCCCGGCTGTTCATTCAGCAGTTCCTGGGCCAGGGTCGCCGGGTCGGGAAAGGTGTGCCCGATCAACAAGCGGCCCCATCCACAGTGCACGGCAATCGGCTCGGCGGCCAAGGGGCTGCCATCTTCCGCCAGGCGGGCCTGCAAGCGCTCATAGGTTGGCGCCTGGCCCTTCAACAAGCGTTGGCTGTAAGCCGCTGCGAGAGGTTTCATTACTCAGATTCCTTGTTCGCTGAGCCACAGGTTCAGCGCCGCCAGTTGCCACAGCTTGGAGCCGCGCAGCGGGGTCAATTGGCCTTGCGGGTCGGTCAGCAAGCGGTCGAGCATGGCGGGATTGAACAGGCCGCGATCCTGGCTCGGGTCCAGCAACAATTCACGCACCCAGTTCAGGGTATCGCCCTGCAAGTGTTTGAGGCCTGGCACGGGGAAGTAACCTTTCTTGCGGTCGATCACTTCGCTCGGGATCACCCGGCGCGCGGCCTCTTTCAACACCTGCTTGCCACCGTCGGGCAACTTGAACTTGCCGGGTACACGGGCCGACAGCTCAACCAAGCGGTAGTCGAGGAACGGCGTACGCGCTTCCAGGCCCCAGGCCATGGTCATGTTGTCGACGCGTTTGACCGGGTCGTCCACCAGCATGACCGTGCTGTCCAGGCGCAGGGCCTTGTCCACTGCCGCATCCGCGCCGGGCATGGCGAAGTGCTCGCGGACGAAATCACCGGCGGCGTCATTGGCGGTCAGCCATTTTGGCGCGACGGTGGCTGCGTAGTCGTCGTAGCTGCGGTCGAAAAACGCATCGCGATACGCGGCGTAGGGATCGGCGGCGCCGTCCACCTGCGGGTACCAGTGGTAACCGGCAAACAGTTCGTCGGCGCCCTGGCCGCTCTGCACCACCTTGCAATGCTTGGCCACTTCCCGTGACAACAGGTAGAAGGCGATGCAGTCATGGCTGACCATCGGCTCGCTCATGGCACGGAACGCCGCCGGGAGTTGCTCGATGATCTCGCTTTCGGCAATGCGCAATTGATGATGACGGGTGCCGTAGTGCTTGGCGATCAGGTCCGAGTACTGGAACTCGTCGCCACGCTCGCCACCGGCGTCTTCAAAGCCGATGGAGAAGGTCGACAGGTCTTGCACGCCGACTTCACGCAGCAAGCCCACGAGCATGCTCGAATCGACGCCGCCGGACAGCAGCACGCCGACATCCACGGCGGCGCGTTGGCGGATGGCCACGGCTTCGCGGGTGCTGTCGAGTACGCGGTCAGTCCAGTCTTCCAGGCTCAGGTTGCGTTCGTCGTCATGCGGGCCGTAGGGCAGGGTCCACCAGGTTTTTTGCTCGGTCTTGCCGTTGGCGTCGATGCGCATCCAGCTCGCCGGCGGCAGTTTTTCGACGCCTGCCAGCAAGGTACGCGGCGCAGGCACCACGGCGTGGAAGTTCAAGTAGTGATTGAGTGCCACCGGATCGAGGATTGGGTTGATATCCCCGCCTTTGAGCAGCGCCGGCAAGGCCGACGCGAAGCGCAGGCGCTGGCCGGTGCGCGACAGGTACAGCGGCTTCACACCCAGACGGTCACGGGCAATAAACAGGCGTTGGGCATCACGTTCCCAGATGGCGAACGCGAACATGCCATTGAGCTTGGGCAGCAGCGCTTCGCCCCAGGCGTGATAACCCTTGAGCAGCACTTCGGTGTCGCCGCCGGAGTAGAAGGCGTAGCCGAGGGCTTCCAGCTCTTCTCTCAGTTCGGGGAAGTTATAGATCGCGCCGTTGAACGCCAGGGACAGCCCCAGTTGGCAGTCGACCATCGGTTGTGCAGAGCCATCCGACAGGTCCATGATTTTCAAGCGCCGATGGCCCAGCGCGACAGGCCCCTGGGCATGAAACCCCCAGGCGTCAGGCCCACGCGGGGCCAGGTGATGGGTGATGCGCTCAATAGCTGCCAGGTCGGCAGGTTGGGCATCGAAACGTAACTCTCCAGCTAATCCGCACATAAATTCCTTACCGGTTTTTCCGTTGGGGAGGGTTGAAATGCCGTGCGCCAAAAAGGGCGGGCGTTGAGAAACTGACCCGTGTGGTGGATGGGAGTTTTAGAACGATCGGTTATAAGGCGATTGGGCATCAGTGCGGTGATGCGTCAGTCGAGGGGGGTTAGATAGGTAGGCGCAACAGCCTCAAGCCCGTTGATAAGGTTTGGCGAAACACCTGCCATACGGACAATTGCCATGCCTGTCGTACCCTCTGAAACACCCCCAATCCTTGAGTTCCGAGATGAAGCTGGCGGCCCTTCTTCAACTGACCGGCGACTTGCCCAGGCGTGCAGTGTGTAAAACCCTCAGGACGTGCCCCGGATCAATCCCCGCAGGGCAAAACGGTTGGGGTGGCAGGCGTGGGCGACGCTGGCGGGGACGGGCAGCGGTTCGTCATTCAGCCAGGCGGCCAGCAGCTCTGCCGCCAGCGGGGCGGTGATGAGGCCCCGTGAGCCGTGCCCGCTGTTGATATACAGGCCATCGAGCCAGGGGCAGGCAATGTCCGGGACTTGCCGAGCATCCTTGCGCAGCGCCGCGTAGGCCAGGTGGAACGCCTCGCGGTCGGCCAGTGGCCCGACAATCGGTAGATAGTCGGGGCTGGTGCAGCGAAAGGCCGCACGGCCTTGCAGGTGCTCGGGGTCAAGGGTGTCGGCGTGTAGGCGTTGCAGCAGGTCTATGGAGATTTCCCGCAACATCTGCAGGTTACCGAGGTGTTCGGCGGTGCTGGGCGTGAGGTCATCGCTGGCGAAGTTGAAGCTGGCGCCGAGCGTATGTTCCCCCAGGCGCGCAGGCGCGACGTAGCCTTCGGCGCACACCACCGTGGCCAGTGCCTGGCTTTGCGGGGTTTGCGGCAGGCGGCTGATTTGCCCGCGAATGCGTTTGAGGGGCAGCTCGGCGCTGACCGGGAAGCGGTTGATCTCGGCGGCGCCGGCCAGCACCACCACGCTGGCGCTGGCCAGCAGGGTGTGGCCGTCGTGGGCGTGCCATTGGCCTTCGACTTGGCGCAACTCAAGGGCCTCGCGATGCTGCAACAGCGTGATCAGCGGATGTGACGCTTGCCACTCACACAGTGCCGGCGGATGCACCCAGCCGCCTTCGGGGAAAAACAGCCCGCCGTGTTCCAAGGCCACGCCGGCGCGCGCCTGGGCCTGCGCCTGATCCAGCACGTGCAAAAGCTCCGGCGCGAAGGCTTGGGCCAGCTGCGCCTGGCGTTCGGCCTCCTTGGCATTGAACGCCAGTTGCAGCACGCCGCAACCGTCCCAGTCGACGCCACGGTGCAGGTGTTCGAGCAGCCGGCGGGTATGGCCGAAGCCGCTGAGGATCAATTGCGACAGCGCCGTGCCATGCGCCGAAAGCTTGAGGTACAGCACGCCCTGCGGGTTACCCGAGGCTTCCTGCGCCAGCGCCGCGTGACGCTCCAGCAGCGTCACCTGCCAGCCGCGCGCCGCCAGGCTGGCGGCGCTCGTGCAGCCGGCCAGGCCGCCGCCGATCACCAGGGCCGTGCGCGCGCCGGGCAGCGGCGCGGGGCGGGCAAACCAGGGTTTGATAGCCTCCGGCGCGGGCGTTTCGGCGGGCCAGCCGAGAAACTCGCCGCGCAGGATTTCCCACTTGTGGCCGATGCCCGGCGTGCGCTTCATCTTGAAGCCGGCGGCGTTGATCAAGCGGCGCACCCAGCCGGTACTGGTAAAGGTGCTGATGGTCGAGCCGGGGGCCGCCAGCCGCGCCAGTTCGGCAAACAGCTCGGCGGTCCACATGTCGGGGTTCTTGGCCGGGGCAAACCCGTCGAGAAACCAGGCGTCGACCTGGGCGTCCAGTTGGGGCAATTGTTCCAGGGCGTCGCCGATCAGCAGCGTCAGCGTCACGCGGCCGTGAGCCAACACCAGCCGTTGGAAGCCTTGATGAATGGCGATGTACTGCGCCAGCAACTGATCGGCAAACGGCTGCAGTTCCGGCCAAAGGGCGAGGGCGCGCTGCAGGTCGGCGTGGCTCAGCGGGTACTTTTCCACGCTGACAAAATGCAGGCGGGCACCGGCCACGGCGTGTTGCTCGAACAACTGCCAGGCGCAGAGAAAATTCAACCCCGTGCCGAAACCGGTTTCGCCAATTACCAAGTGGCCCTGGGCCGGCAGGGCGGCGAAGCGCTCCTGCAAACGGTTCTGTTCGAGGAACACGTAGCGCGTTTCTTCAAGGCCCGACTTGTCGGAGAAGTACACATCGTCGAAGACCCGCGAGTGTGGGCGACCTTGCTCATCCCAGTCGAGCTGGGCGTGGGTAACGGGGTTCATGGGCGACTCATAGGCAATAGAAGCAGGCAAAGGCAAGGCGGCCATTCTAGCTGATCAACAGGCGTTGAATTGACCTACGGCAAGCACGCGTGGAATTTCCTCCCGCACGGCGTTGCCCAATCCGCTAGTCTTGAGCCATCTTGAAACGGAGCTGCCCATGTTCGAATCCGCCGAAATCGGTCACGCCATCGACAAAGACACCTTTGAGGCCGAGGTGCCGGCCCTGCGCGAAGCCTTGCTGGAGGTGCAGTACGAACTGCAGCAGCAGAAGCGCTTCCCGGTGATCATCCTGATCAACGGCATCGAAGGCGCCGGCAAGGGCGAGACGGTCAAGCTGCTGAATGAATGGATGGACCCGCGCCTGATTGAAGTGCGCACTTTCGACCAGCAGACCGACGAAGAACTCGCCCGGCCACCGGCCTGGCGCTACTGGCGCCAACTGCCGGCCAAAGGGCGCATGGGGATTTTCTTCGGCAACTGGTACAGCCAGATGCTGCAAGGCCGGGTGCATGGGCAGATCAAGGACGCGCGGCTTGACCAGGCCATTGCCGGCGCCGAACGCCTGGAAAAAATGCTCTGCGACGAAGGCGCGCTGATCTTCAAGTTCTGGTTCCACCTGTCCAAGAAGCAGATGAAGGCGCGGCTCAAGGCCCTGGCCGATGACCCGTTACACAGCTGGCGCATCAGCCCGTTGGACTGGCAGCAGTCCGAGACCTACGACAAGTTCGTGCATTTCGGCGAGCGCGTGCTGCGGCGTACCAGTCGCGACTACGCGCCGTGGCATGTGATCGAAGGCGTTGACAGCAACTATCGCAGCCTCACCGTGGGCAAGATCCTGCTCGAAGGCCTGCAAAACGCCTTGAAACTGCCCAAAGGCAAGGCGAGCGGCATGAACCCGGCACCGTTGCCGTCGGCTGTCGACCAGATGAGCCTGCTCAACAGCCTCGACATGACGCTGCACCTCGACAAGGACGATTACGAAGAACAGCTGATCACCGAGCAGGCGCGGTTCTCCGGCCTGATGCGCGACAAACGTATGCGCAAGCACGCTCTGGTCACGGTGTTCGAAGGCAACGATGCGGCGGGCAAGGGCGGGGCGATTCGCCGGGTGGCGGCGGCGCTTGACCCACGCCAGTACCATATCGTGCCGATCGCTGCGCCCACTGAAGACGAACGTGCCCAGCCTTACCTGTGGCGGTTCTGGCAGAAAATCCCGGCACGGGGCAAGTTCACTGTGTTTGACCGCTCCTGGTACGGCCGCGTACTGGTGGAGCGGATCGAGGGCTTCTGTACCCCGGCCGACTGGCTGCGCGCCTATGGCGAGATCAATGACTTTGAAGAGCAACTGCGCGACGCAGGGGTGATCGTGGTCAAGTTCTGGCTGGCCATCGACAAACAGACCCAACTGGAACGCTTCCAGGCGCGTGAAGAGATCCCGTTCAAGCGCTTCAAAATCACCGAAGACGACTGGCGCAACCGCGACAAGTGGGATGACTACCGCGCCGCCGTGGGCGATATGGTCGACCGCACCAGCACCGAAGTCGCGCCCTGGACCCTGGTGGAAGCCAACGATAAGCGCTGGGCGCGCGTCAAGGTGTTGCGCACCATCAACCTGGCCTTGGAGGAGGCGTTCGCCAAGTCCGACAAGCACGATAAAAAGAAAAAGAAATAATGGCCGCCAGGCTTGCCTATTGTAGTGAGCGGGCTTGCCCCGCGCTGGGCTGCGGAGCAGCCCCAACCCAGGCCCCGCGCCCTTTCAGACAAACCTGATTGGCAGGTTTTGGGGCCGCTTCGCAGCCCAGCGCAGGGCAAGCCTGCTCACTACAACAGCCTCAATCACCACAACAGCCATGATCACCGCAGGGCGAGCACGCTGGCCATGCTTTTGTATACGCCGGGTGAATGATCGTCGCGGTTGCGCAGGGCTGGCTCTATGCTCGATCCAACCACCACACGATCGAGGTAGCCCATGCGTGAAGTAGTGATTGTCGACAGCGTGCGAACCGGCCTGGCCAAATCCTTTCGCGGTAAGTTCAACCAGACCCGCCCGGATGATATGGCGGCCCATTGCGTCAATGCGCTGCTCGCCCGCAACGGCATCGACCCGGCCACGGTGGAAGATTGCATCGTCGGTGCCGGTTCCAACGAAGGCGCGCAGGGCTACAACATCGGCCGCAACGTGGCGGTGCTCTCGCAACTGGGCACGGGGACGGCGGGCATGACCCTCAACCGTTTCTGCTCGTCGGGGTTGCAGGCGATTGCTATCGCCGCCAACCAGATCGCCTCGGGCTGCAGCGAGATCATCGTCGCCGGGGGTGTCGAATCCATCAGCCTGACAATGAAAAGCGTCAACACCGACAACCTGATCAACCCGCTGTTGAAAGAGCAGGTGCCGGGGCTCTACTTCCCCATGGGCCAGACCGCCGAGATCGTCGCGCGTCGCTACAACGTCAGCCGCGAAGAACAGGACCTGTATGCCCTGCAAAGCCAGCAGCGCACCGCCCAGGCTCAGGCCGATGGGCTGTTCAACGATGAAATCGTGCCGATGGCGGTCAAGTACAAGGTCGAGGACAAGAACACCGGCGAAGTACAGGTGCTTGACGGCGTCGTTGATCGCGATGACTGCAACCGTCCCGACACTACGCTGGCTAGCTTGCAGGGCTTGAAACCGGTGTTCGCCGAAGACGGCTCGGTGACGGCGGGCAACTCCTCGCAGCTCTCCGACGGTGCGTCGATGACCCTGGTGATGAGCCTGGAAAAAGCCCTGGCCCTGGGGCTCAAGCCCAAGGCGTTTTTCCGTGGGTTTACCGTGGCGGGCTGCGAACCGGACGAGATGGGCATCGGCCCGGTGTTCTCGGTGCCTAAGCTGCTCAAGGCCAAGGGGTTGCAGGTGGCCGATATCGACCTGTGGGAACTCAACGAAGCGTTCGCCTCCCAGTGCCTGTATGCGCGCAATCGCCTGGAAATCGACAATGCCCGGTACAACGTCAACGGCGGCTCGATCTCCATCGGGCACCCGTTCGGCATGACCGGTTCACGGCAGGTCGGGCATTTGGTGCGTGAGTTGCAGCGGCGTAATCTGCGCTACGGCATCGTCACCATGTGCGTGGGCGGCGGCATGGGCGCGACGGGGCTCTTCGAAGCCGTGCGCTAGACCCGGAAGCGGATTTGTGTAGTGAGCAGGCTTGGTGTGGTGAGCAGGCTTGCCCTGCGCTGGGCTGCGAAGCGGCCCTGACCCAGGCGCCGCGTTCTTTCAGGCAGAACTGATTGGTAGGTTTTGGGGCCGCTTCGCGCCCCAGCGCAGGGCAAGCCTGCTCACCACACCAAGCCTGCTCCCACTCCCACATTTAAAACGCGTCATAGCCCAATCCGTGCGCTTGCCCCTAGAATGCCCGCTCCACTTCCTCTGGCTTTTGGGGCGCTCATGCACATCTCTTCCGGCCGCTGGGTCTATGGTTTTCTCCTGACCCTGCTGACCGCGCTGCTCTGGGGCATTCTGCCGATCAAACTCAAACAGGTCCTGCAGGTGATGGACCCGATCACCGTCACCTGGTTTCGCCTGACCGTGGCCGGTGGTTGCCTGTTCATCTACCTGGCGCTTACCAAACGCCTGCCCAGCCGCAAGGTGCTAGGCCCCAAGGGCGGCTGGCTGGTGGGAATGGCGGTGTGTGGCCTGGTGGGCAACTATGTGTTGTACCTGGTGGGCCTGAAAATGCTCAGCCCCGGCACCGCGCAGTTGGTGGTGCAGATGGGGCCGATCTTTTTGATGATCGCCAGTGTGTTTGTGTTCAAGGAGCGCTTCAGTCGCGGACAGGTGCTGGGGTTGTTTGTGTTGATCGCAGGCTTTGGCCTGTTCTTCAATCAGCGCCTGGAAGAGTTGCTGACGTCCCTCGGCGCCTACACGGCCGGGGTACTGACGATCCTGCTCGCCACCTCTATTTGGGTGTTCTACGCCCTGGGTCAGAAACAGCTGCTGACGGCGTGGAATTCGTTGCAGGTCATGATGGTGATCTACCTTACCTGCGCGTTGTTGCTCACGCCCTGGGCACATCCCTTGGAGGCACTGGACCTGAGCCCGCTGCAAGGCTGGCTGTTGCTGGCGTGCTGCATGAATACCCTGGTGGCCTATGGCGCCTTTGCCGAAGCGCTCGCCCACTGGGAAGCCTCGCGGGTCAGTGCGACGCTGTCGCTCACGCCGCTGGTGACGTTTGTGGCGGTGGCCTTGGCGGCCTGGCTGTGGCCCGAATATGTGCAGGCCGAAGAAATCAACGCCCTGGGGTATGCCGGGGCGTTGGTGGTGGTACTGGGCTCGGCGACCGTGGCGCTGGCGCCGTCGTTGCTCGCCGGGCTCAAGGCCCGGCGGTTGCGGGTGACGTCCTAGGCTAGGTGCCCAGCATGTCTTGCGGTCGAACCCATTGGTCGAATTCCGCATCGGTGAGGTAGCCCAGGTCCAGCGCCGCCTCCCGAAGCGTCAACCCTTCGGCGTAAGCCTTCTTGGCGATCTCTGCGGACTTGTCGTAGCCGATGTGCGGGTTGAGCGCTGTGACCAGCATCAATCCACGTTCCAGGTGTGCGGCCATCTGCACGGGGTCGGGTTCGAGCCCGGCCACGCAGTGTTCCTGGAAGTTATTACAGCCGTCGGCCAGCAGGCGGATCGATTCCAGCAGGTTGTGAATGATCACCGGCTTGTACACGTTCAACTGCAAGTGCCCTTGGCTGGCGGCGATGCCGATGGTCACGTCGTTGCCCAAGACCTGGCAGGCCAGCATCGACAGCGCTTCGCACTGGGTAGGGTTGACCTTGCCGGGCATGATCGAGCTGCCCGGTTCGTTGGCCGGCAACTTCACCTCCGCCAGCCCGGCGCGCGGGCCGGAGCCCAGCAGGCGCAGGTCGTTGGCGATTTTCATCAGGGCCACGGCCAGGGTTTTCAGCGCGCCATGCAGGGTCACCAGCGGCTCGTGGCCGGAGAGGGCGGCGAATTTGTTCGGCGCCGTGACAAACGGCAGTCCCGACAGCGCCGCCAGTTCGGCGGCAATCGCCTCGCCAAACCCATGGGGCGCATTCAGCCCGGTGCCGACAGCGGTGCCGCCCTGGGCCAGCTCGCACACGGCGGGCAGGGCGCTGCGAATCGCGCGTTCGGCGTAATCGAGCTGGGCGATAAAGGCTGAGAGTTCCTGGCCAAAGGTGATCGGCGTGGCATCCATCATGTGGGTGCGACCGGTCTTCACCAGCTTCATATGCCGCGCGGCCAACTCGGCCAGCCCGCCGGACAGTGTCGCGATCGCCGGCAACAAGCGCTGATGCACTGCTTGTACGGTCGCAATGCTCATGGCGGTCGGGAAGCAGTCATTGGAACTCTGGGAGCGGTTGACATGATCGTTGGGGTGCACCGGGCTCTTGCCGCCGCGCGGGTTGCCCGCCAGCTCATTGGCGCGGCCGGCGATCACTTCGTTGGCGTTCATGTTGCTCTGGGTGCCGCTGCCGGTCTGCCAGACCACCAGGGGGAACTGGTCGTCGTGTTGACCCGCCAGCACTTCGTCGGCGGCCTGTTCGATCAGGCGGGCGATGTCGGCAGGCAGGTCGCCATTGCGGTCGTTGACGCGTGCCGCGGCTTTCTTGACCAGGGCCAGGGCGTGCAGTACCGCGAGGGGCATGCGTTGTTCGCCGATGGCGAAGTTCACCAGCGAGCGTTGGGTCTGCGCGCCCCAGTAAGCGTCATCCGGGACATGGACTTCTCCCAGGCTGTCGGTTTCGATACGGCTCATCGGGCACACTCCTTCAGGTTCGTTTGCGCAGTTTAGGCTGTGATGAGCCCTGGGGGTTCCCCTAAAAGACTTTTCATCGGATTGGGCGCCGCAAATCCAGGCCCTACAAGGCGTGGGGTTGAGCCATGGCGTTTTTTAGGCGCAGAATGGGCGCCCTTGGGGTCTTACCTCGCCTGCTAGAAAAGGAAACTCGATGACTCGTCTTCGTGCCATCTGTACCGCGGTTGCTCTGGTTTGCGCCAGCGGCCAGGTTTTTGCCGATACCGCCAGCCACAACGCCAGTGCCGAAGCCTTCCTTACCCTGGCCCATGCCGACAAGCTGGGTACCCCGGTGTACATGCAAGTGCAGCAAATGTTCGCCCAGCGTTTCGAACAGACCAAGGCGCCTGCCGCCAAGCAGTCCGTACTGGACAGCTACCAGGCCAAGGCCAACGCCGCCCTGGACCAGGCTATCGGCTGGCCAAAACTGAAGCCTGACATGGTCAAGCTCTACACCACCAACTTCAGCGAATCCGAACTCAAGGACCTGGTTGCCTTCTACCAGTCGCCACTGGGCAAGAAAGTCCTGGAAAAAATGCCGCAACTGACCCAGCAATCGGCCCAGATGACCCAGCAAAAGCTGGAAAGCGCCGTGCCAGTGGTGAACAAGCTGTTGGAAGACATGACCAACGAGCTGACGCCAAAAGCTGCCGCACCGGCCAAGAAGAAGTAAGCAGGAATGACCATGCAACAGCGTATCGAAACGGCACTTGCCGCCCTGGGCACCGACCACTTGAGCGTGCTGGATGAAAGCCATATGCACAGCCGTGGGTTGCAGACCCACTTCAAGGCCGTGCTGGTCAGCCCGCAGTTCGAGGGGCTCAACCGCGTCAAGCGCCACCAGAAGGTCTACGCCACCCTGGGTGACCTGATGAGCGAGTTTCATGCGCTGGCGCTGCATACCTACACGCCTGATGAATGGGCGAAAATCGACGCAGCCCCGGCCTCGCCGACCTGCGCCGGCGGGCACTGACACTCTGGCGCATGTGCTTGTTGGGGCTGCTTCGCCGCCCAGCGGGAGCAAGCTCCCTCGCCACAGTAAAGAGGCGGTCCATAAACGTCGCCAATTTTGTTAGAATCCGCAACGCGCCGCTTAGTCGGCGCGTTTTTTTTGCATCCGGTTCACCCCTTACGAGGGTAGCCACCTGGAGAGAACACCCATGACTCAACCGATCGTCGTGGCGGCACTGTATAAGTTCGTCACTCTCGAAGATTACGTCGCACTGCGCGAGCCACTGTTGCAGGCGATGGTCGACAACGGCATCAAAGGCACCTTGCTGATCGCCGAAGAAGGCATCAACGGCACCGTTTCCGGCAGCCGTGAAGGCATTGATGGCCTGATGGCCTGGCTGAAGACCGACCCCCGCATGGTCGACATCGACCATAAAGAATCCTACTGCGACGACCAGCCGTTCTACCGCACCAAGGTCAAGCTCAAGAAAGAGATCGTGACCCTGGGCGTCGATGGCGTCGACCCGAACAAGAAAGTTGGCACCTACGTCGAGCCGCAGGACTGGAACGCGCTGATCAGCGACCCGGAAGTGCTGTTGATCGACACCCGTAACGACTACGAAGTGTCCATCGGCACGTTTGAGGGCGCGATCGACCCGAAAACCACCAGCTTTCGCGAATTTCCCGACTACATTAAAGCCAACTTCGACCCCGCCAAGCATAAGAAAGTCGCCATGTTCTGCACCGGTGGCATTCGCTGTGAGAAGGCCTCGAGCTACATGCTCAGCGAAGGCTTCGATGAGGTTTATCATCTCAAGGGCGGCATCCTGAAGTACCTCGAAGAGGTGCCCCAGGAGGAAACCAAGTGGCAGGGCGACTGCTTTGTTTTCGATAATCGCGTGACCGTACGCCACGACTTGAGCGAAGGCGACTACGATCAATGTCATGCTTGCCGCACACCGGTGAGCGTTGAAGACCGCGCCTCCGAGCACTACGTGGCTGGCATCAGTTGCCCGCATTGCTGGGATAAGCTGCCGGAGAAAACCCGTCGCAGCGCGATCGACCGGCAAAAGCAGATCGAGCTGGCCAAGGCCCGCAACATGCCGCACCCGATTGGTTTCAACTACAAGCAAACCCCTTCCGAGGCCTGAGCCATGTCCGCGCGCCTGCTCTACGTAATGGACCCGATGTGTTCCTGGTGCTGGGGCTTTGCCCCGGTGGCCGAGGCGTTGGTGGAGCAGGCCCAGGCGGCCGGCGTGGAACTGCACCTGGTGGTGGGCGGCTTGCGCACCGGCAGCGGTGCGGCGCTGGAGCCAACCACCCGGCGCTACATCCTGGAGCACTGGCAGGCGGTCACCGAGGCCACCGGCCAGCCGTTCAAGCGTGAAGGCGCGTTGCCCGATGGTTTTGTCTACGACACCGAGCCGGCGTGCCGCGCCATCGTCACCGCCCGCAGCCTGGCGCCGGACTGTGCCTGGACGCTGCTGGGGCTGATCCAGCGCGCATTTTATGTCGAGGGTCGCGACGTGACCTTGGCCAGTGTGCTGGTGGAGTTGGCAGAGCAAGCGGGCATCCCGCGTATCGAGTTTGCGGGCGCCTTCGACCGTGCCGAGCAACACGCCGCCACCGCTGCCGACTTTACGTGGGTGCAGGATCTGGGCATCGCCGGTTTCCCGACGCTGCTGGCCGAGCGCAATGGCCAGTTGGCCCTGCTGACCAATGGTTACCAGCCGTTGTCCGACCTGTCGCCGTTATTGGGCCGATGGCTGGAGCGGGCAACCTGTGCATGAACGCCCTCAACGCACCGATCGCCTGACCTGGGCAGAAATCCGCCGGCTGGCCCTGCGCCACAAGAAATCCCTGTGGATCGCCAACGGCGTTGCCGTGCTGGCGACCCTTTGCAGCGTTCCTATCCCTTTGCTGCTGCCGTTATTGGTGGACGAAGTGCTGCTGGGCCACGGCGATGCGGCCCTGAACGTGATGAACCACGCGCTGCCTCTGGGTTGGCAGAAGGCGGCGGGCTATATCGGCCTGATGCTGCTGGTGACCCTGCTGCTGCGCTGCGGTGCGCTGGTATTCAACGTGGTGCAGGCGCGGCTGTTTGCGCGGCTGGCCAAGGACATCGTGTACCGCATCCGCGTGCGCCTGATCGAACGGCTCAAGCGTATTTCCCTGGGCGAATATGAAAGCCTGGGCAGCGGCACGGTCACCACGCACCTGGTCACCGACCTGGACACCCTGGATAAATTCGTCGGTGAAACCCTCAGCCGCTTCCTGGTGGCGATGCTGACACTGGTGGGCACCTCGGCCATTCTGGTGTGGATGCATTGGCAACTGGCCTTGCTGATCCTGCTGTTCAACCCGCTGGTGATCTACGCCACGGTGCAGTTGGGCAAGCGCGTCAAACACCTTAAGAAGCTGGAGAACGACAGCACCGCGCGCTTTACCCAGGCACTGACCGAAACCCTGGACGCCATTCAGGAAGTGCGCGCCGGCAACCGCCAGGGTTTCTTCCTCGGGCGCCTCGGCCAGCGTGCCCAGGAGGTGCGTGACTACGCGATCCATTCCCAGTGGAAAACCGACGCTTCCAGCCGCGCCAGCGGTTTGCTGTTCCAGTTTGGTATCGACATCTTCCGCGCCGCCGCGATGCTCACGGTGCTGTTCTCCGACCTGTCCATTGGCCAGATGCTCGCGGTGTTCAGTTACCTGTGGTTCATGATCGGCCCGGTGGAACAGCTGCTGAACCTGCAATACGCCTACTACGCGGCGGGCGGGGCGCTGACGCGGATCAACGAACTGCTGGCGCGTGCCGATGAGCCGCAGTACGCCGGGGGCCAAGACCCGTTTACCGGGCGTGAAACCGTGGGCATCGAGGTGCGCGGCCTCAGTTTCGGCTATGGCGAAGACCGGGTGCTCGACCAGTTGAACCTGGCCATCGCGCCCGGTGAAAAGGTGGCGATCGTCGGCGCCAGCGGTGGCGGCAAAAGCACCCTGGTGCAGCTGCTGCTCGGGCTTTACACGCCCCAGGCCGGGACGATCCGATTTGGCGGCGCCACCCAGCAGGAAATTGGCCTGGAGACCATTCGCGAGCACGTCGCCGTGGTGCTGCAACACCCGGCGCTGTTCAACGACACCGTGCGCGCCAACCTGACCATGGGCCGCGAGCGCAGTGACCAAGCCTGCTGGCAGGCACTGGAAATTGCGCAGTTGGAGGCTACCGTCAAGGCATTGCCCATGGGCCTGGACAGTGTGGTGGGGCGTTCCGGGGTGCGGTTTTCCGGCGGGCAGCGTCAGCGCCTGGCGATTGCGCGCATGGTGTTGGCCGAGCCGAAAGTGGTGATCCTCGACGAAGCGACTTCCGCCCTGGACGCCGCCACCGAGTACAACCTGCACCAGGCGCTCGCGCGCTTCCTCAGCGGGCGTACTACACTGATTATTGCCCACCGCCTGTCGGCGGTTAAGCAGGCCGATCGAGTATTAGTCTTCGACGGCGGTCACATTGCTGAAGATGGTGATCATCAACAGTTGATTGCCGACGGCGGCCTGTACGCCAAACTCTATGGACACCTGCAACAAGTGCGTTGATTTAGCCTAGGCTGAGCTATCAGAAGCGGATTTTCGCGTGCGTATCCAGCAGTGCATGTGCAAGGGACTTCATGAAGCAAAAGCGGACTCTCGGAACGCCAAGGCTGTTGGGCATTGTCTGGCCCTTTATCGCCGTCGTACTGTTCCAGGCATTGTTAGGCTGCGTCAGTCTTTACGTGCTTTCGGCAGTACGCGGCTATGTGGCTGGCGAAAGCCTGTGGTCCAAGGGCCAGAAAGACGCCATCTATTACCTGACGCTGTACGCCGATAACCGCGACGAAACTACTTACCTCAAGTACCAGCAGGCCATTGCCGTGCCTCAGGGCGGGCATGAACTGCGCATTGCCCTGGACCGTCCCACGCCCGACCTGAGCGCTGCACGACTGGGCATTCTCAAAGGCGGCAACCACCCGGATGACGTTTCCAGCCTGATCTGGTTGTACCTCAATTTTCGCCATTTCAGTTACCTGGAAAAAGCCATCGAGCTGTGGACCGTCGGCGATGGCTACCTGGTGCAATTGGATGAACTGGCGCGTGAGATGCACAGCTCGATCACCCGCGACCAGGTCAGCGCCAACGATGTGCAGCAATGGAAGGCGCATATCATCGCCATCAACGAAGGCGTGACGCCCGCTGCCAAGGCCTTTAGTGATGCGTTGGGCGAAGGCTCGCGGATGATCCTGGGGTTGCTGCTGATCACCAACCTGGCCACGGCGCTCGGCCTGATTGTGCTGGCGTTGTTGCGTACGCATAAGTTACTGGCTCAGCGCCACGCCTTTGCCGATGCCCTGCAACAGGAGAAGGAGCGGGCGCAGATCACCCTGGAGTCGATTGGCGATGGCGTGATCACGACCGACGTCGACGGCGCCATCAGCTATATGAACCCGGCGGCCGAGGCGCTGACCCACTGGAATTCGGCCCAGGCGCAAGGGTTACCCCTGGCAGCGCTGTTCAACTTGCTGGATGACAATGCCCAGCCCGATGGCTTTACCCTGATCGAACATATCGTTAAGGGCCAATTGAGCGGCGGCAGCGAGCATTCGAAAACCATCCAACGCCTGGATGGCAGTACGGTGTCGGTGACCCTGGTGGGCGCGCCGATCCGCAGCGGGGGTAAAGTCACCGGGGCGGTGCTGGTGTTGCATGATATGACCCAGGAGCGTCAATACATTGCCAACCTGTCCTGGCAGGCGACTCACGACGCCCTGACCGGGCTGGCCAACCGTCGTGAATTCGAGTTCCGCCTGGAACAGGTGCTGCATCCTGCCGCTCAGCAGTACGGCGGGCGACATGCCTTGATGTTTCTTGACCTGGACCAGTTCAAGCTGGTCAACGACACCTGTGGCCACGCGGCGGGTGATGAGCTGCTGCGGCATATCTGCGCGCTGCTGCAATCGGACCTGCGCGAAGGCGACACCCTGGCGCGCCTGGGCGGGGATGAATTCGGCATCCTGCTGGAGAATTGTCCGGCGGCGGTGGCGGAAAAAATCGCCGAGAGCCTGCGCCATACCGTGCAAAGCCTGCACTTTGTGTGGAAAGGCCGGCCGTTCATGACCACCGTCAGCATCGGCCTGGTGCACTTGGGGCACACCCCGACCACCCTGGAAACCTCACTGCGCGCTGCCGACATGGCGTGCTACATGGCCAAGGAAAAGGGCCGCAACCGTGTGCAGGTGTACCACGCCGACGACTCGGAACTGTCGCTGCGCTTTGGCGAAATGGCCTGGGTGCAGCGTCTGCACATGGCCTTGGAAGAGAACCGGTTCTGCCTGTATGCCCAGGAAATCTCACCCCTGGGGCAGACCGACGGTGGTGATGGGCATATCGAGATCCTGCTGCGCCTGCACGACGAAGCCGGGCGCATCATCTTGCCCGACAGCTTTATCCCGGCCGCCGAGCGCTACGGTCTGATGACATCCCTGGACCGTTGGGTGGTGGAGAATGTGTTCAAGATCATCGCCCGTTGCCTGCACGAGCGTCCGGGTCGCCCTATGGCCATGTGTGCGATCAATCTGTCAGGCATAACTATTGGTGATGATGACTTTCTCGGATTTTTGCGTGAGAAATTTCATACTTACGCAATTCCGCCCGGCATGATCTGTTTTGAAATAACCGAAACCAGCGCTATTGCAAACTTGGGCAGTGCGATCCGCTTTATTAATGAACTCAAAGCCTTAGGCTGTCAGTTCTCGTTGGATGACTTTTGTGCCGGAATGTCCTCATTCGCCTATCTCAAACATTTACCTGTAGACTTCCTGAAGATCGATGGAAGTTTCGTAAAGGATATGCTGGACGACCCGATTAACCGCGCGATGGTCGAAGTGATCAACCACATCGGCCACGTCATGGGTAAGCGCACAATTGCAGAGTTTGTCGAGACACCGCAAATCGAACAGGCGTTACTCGAAATTGGTGTGGATTACGCTCAGGGCTACCTGATTGAACGACCGCAATTGTTTACCTTTGATAGCTTGCAGTGTCGACCTGTGCGGCCGCAGCCTCTGTTATTCAAGGCGCCCGGCACATTCCGCTGAAACATTTGCTGGTCTGTACAATCACACTTAAAAAGGAGCCTTAACAGTGATCGACACATTCAACAGAACCGGCCCGCTTATGGAAGCCTCGAGTTACCCCGCCTGGGCTCAGAAACTGATCCTGGACTGTAGCGAGAGCAAGCGTCGAGTTGTCGAACACGAACTGTACCAGCGCATGCGCGATAACACGCTCAGCGCCAAAACCATGCGCCATTACCTGATCGGTGGCTGGCCAGTGGTGGAACAGTTTGCCTTGTACATGGCACAGAACCTCACCAAGACCAAATTTGCCCGCCATCCTGGGGAAGACATGGCGCGCCGCTGGCTGATGCGCAATATTCGCGTGGAACTCAACCACGCCGACTATTGGGTGCACTGGGCCCGTGCCCATGGTGTGAGCCTGGAGGAGTTGCAGGCCCAGAACGTACCGCCGGAGTTGCATGCACTGAGCCATTGGTGCTGGCACACCAGCTCCGCCGATTCGCTGATCGTGGCCATCGCCGCGACCAACTACGCGATCGAAGGGGCGACCGGGGAATGGTCCGCCGTGGTGTGTTCCACCGGCGTCTATGCGGCGGCTTTTCCCGAGGAAGAGCGCAAACGTGCGATGAAGTGGCTGAAAATGCACGCCCAGTACGATGATGCCCACCCGTGGGAAGCGCTGGAAATCATCTGCACCCTGGCCGGCATGAACCCGACCAAGGAACTGCAGGCAGAACTGCGCCAAGCCGTGTGCAAGAGCTACGACTACATGTTCCTGTTCCTGGAAAGCTGCATGCGCCTGGAGAAAGAGAAAGCCCCCGCAGTGATGCGTGAGCGCCAGGCGCGGGTGGCCAGCGAAGCTTGACCTGTGGTGAGGGAGCTTGCTCCCTCGCCACCCTTGAAGTGTCGCGCGTTGGCGGGGTTACCCCGCCATCGCCAGGCGGTTACGGCCTTCGCGCTTGGCCACGTACAACGCGGTGTCGGCTCGGCGCAGCAGGCTTTCGGCAGACTCGGCGGCCAGTAAGGTCGAACAACCGAGGCTTACCGTCAATTCGATCCGCGTGTCATCCGCCCAGTAGTCTTGGGCCTGTGCCGCCTGGCGCAGGCGCTCCCCGACCATCGCCGCCGCGTCTCGGCCGGTGTTGGACAGCAGGATCAGAAACTCTTCCCCGCCAAACCGGAACACCATGTCCACGTTACGCAACTGGCCCTTGATCGCCGCGGCGACGGCGCGCAATACATTATCGCCCGCGGCGTGGCCATGGGTGTCGTTGATGCGCTTGAAGTGATCGATGTCGATCATCAACAAGGACAGCGGGTTCAGGTGCCGGCGCGCCATGTCGATTTCCCGTTGCAGGGTCTGGTCCATGGCGATGCGGTTGCCGGTCTCGGTCAACGGGTCGCGCAGGGCACTGCGGGTGGCGGCGCGATACAGCAGGGCGTTGCGCATCGGGTAGAGCAGGGGGGCCAGCAGCGATTCGAGCTGGCCGAGCTCCTCTTCCGACAGCCGTTGGTTACGCCGAAAGATCAGCTCGCCCAGGTGTTCGCCTTCATGGCTCAGGCTGTAGCTCACCGAATGGTGGCCGCGATGGCCGAATTCCAGGCGCAGGTCGCTGGCTTGATGACGGTATTGCAGGGCGTCCAGGGGTACCAGGCGCTGGATCTCGCGGAAGAACACGCCGAGGATGCGCTCCGGCTCCAGGCTGGTTTGCAATTGCTGGCCGAGCTGTTGGCGAAGTTGCGCAAGGGTCGTGGGGCGGCGTGGAAGGAGGGATGGCTGACCAAACCCCAGGCGTTGCAATTTGGCACTGTCGAAGTCAATTGCGTTGGTCTGGGTAGGTGTTTTCATAAGCGATCGGCCTCTAAGCACTAAGCTGTCTTACAGGCTCGATGAGAGTGGCAAGTGCCAAGCGTCTTACTGTTCCTTCAGTTCCGTAAAACATTAGTAACAGTTTAGACCGCTTTGCAGTGGGTTATAACCCCTGGGCACCGCCGCACGTCTTGTCATCGCTTAACCTGCTTGGGATTGGTTAGAGCGATATTCATGCCAATTTGTTTAACATTATTAAATGTTCTTATAAAACAACGACTACTCCCTAATCAGAAAGCAGTCGTTGAATCAGCGCGCCGGTTATTTGGCTGATGTCCGACTTAATGCCGCTGGCCTACCAGGGTGGTGTGGTCAATCTGGTCAATCGACGTTACGCCGGTCAAGGTCATCGCCACGCGCATTTCTTTGGCGAAAATGTCCAGCAGGTTTTCCACGCCGTTTTGGCCATCGGCAGCCAGGGCATAGGCGCTGGCGCGACCCAGCAGGCACGCCTTGGCCCCCAGGGCAAGCATGCGCACCACGTCCAGCCCGGAACGGATGCCGGAGTCCACCAGCACCGTGAGGTCATCGCCCACCGCATCGGCAATCGGTGGCAGGGCCTTGGCGGTGGACAGCACGCCGTCCAGTTGGCGGCCGCCATGGTTGGACACCACGATGCCATCGGCGCCGAAACTCACCGCGTCCTTGGCGTCCTGGGGGTCGAGGATGCCTTTGATGATCATCGGGCCTTTCCAGAATTCGCGGATCCACTCCAGGTCTTTCCAACTGATCGACGGGTCGAAGTTGTTGGCGAGCCAGCCGATGTAGTCTTCCAGATGCGTGGGTTTGCCCAGGTACTTGGAGATATTGCCCAGGTCGTGCGGGCGGCCCATCAAGCCGACGTCGAAAGCCCACTGCGGCTTGGTCATGGCCTGCAGCATACGTCGCTGCGCGGCGAACGGGCCGGACATGCCCGAGTGAGCATCGCGATAGCGCGCGCCGGGCGTGGGCATGTCCACGGTAAAGACCAGTGTGGTGACCCCCGCGGCTTGTGCGCGCTCCAGCGCGTTGCGCATAAAACCTCGGTCCTTGAGCACATAGAGTTGGAACCAGATCGCCCGCGCGCTTTGTGACGAGACTTCTTCAATCGGGCACACCGACACCGTCGACAGGCAGAACGGAACGCCTTTGTTCGCCGCCGCTTTAGCCGCCTGAACTTCACCACGCCGCGCATACATGCCGGTCAGGCCCACCGGGCTGAGGATCACCGGCATGTCCAGTTCCTGGCCGAACACGGTGGTTTTCAGGCTCAGGTTATCCACGTTGCGCAGGATGCGCTGGCGCAGGCTGATCTCGGCCAGGTCCGAACTGTTCGCACGCATCGTGTGTTCGGCGTAGGCGCCGCCGTCGATGTAGTCGAACAGGAAGCGCGGCAGCTTGCGCTGGGCGGCTGCGCGGTAGTCGGAGGCGGACGAGATGATCATGAACGGTGTCTCCACGAGGCAGGGCGGATCAGGATAGGTAAATTTCTGTCATGATAAAAACAACTTTTATCACTGGTATCCAGTCGCCAAGGGAATACTGATGAACTTGAGAACATTGCGTGCCTTTGTCGAAGTGGTGCGCCAGGGTGGTTTCTCCCAGGCCGCCGAGGTGGTGTCCCTGACCCAATCCACCGTGAGTAAGGCGGTCAAGACCCTGGAAGAGGAATTGGGCGCGCCGCTGCTCAATCGTCTTGGCCACCGTAACGAACTCACCGCCGCTGGCGAAATTGCCTACCGCCGTGCCTTGGTGCTGCTCGCCGAGCACAACAACCTGGTGGCCGAGATCAACGACCTGCGTGGTCTCAAGCGTGGCGTGCTGCGTATCGGTTTGCCACCGGTTGGCTGCGGTGTGCTGTTCGCGACGATGTTCGCCACCTACCGCAGCCGCTACCCGGACATCGACATCGAACTCACCGAATACGGCAGCAAAAAACTGCGCGAGTGCCTGGAAGCAGGAGAGGTCGACCTGGCGGCCCTGCTGTTGCCGGTCGACGAAGACTTTAACTACCAACCGGTGCGCAATGAACCGCTGATGGCCGTGCTGCCCATCAGCCATCCACTGGCTTCGCACACGCGCATCGACTTCACCGACCTGGCGGACTCGCCGTTCATCTTGTTCGAAGCGGGCTTCGCCCTGAACGCCAAGATCCTCGCCGCCTGCGAGCACAAAGGCGTCACCCCAAAGGTGACCGCCCGCAGCGGGCAGATCGACTTTATCGTCGACCTGGTCGCCGCCGGCCTGGGCGTGGCCTTCCTGCCGCGGATGCTGGCGCACAAACATCAACACGCCGGCATCGCCCTGGTCCCCTTGGACGAACCCCACACCGACTGGCACATCGCCCTGGCCTGGCGCGCCAGCGCCCACCTGCCACCCGCCGCCTTGGCCTGGCTGGAGTTGGCCAAGGAACACGCCGATTCAACCGGCTATCCGGTTTAATGCCACCGAATGCCAGGCAAGGCTTGACTTCTCCTTTTTAATCAGTAACATACGGCGCATTCCGCGATAGCTCAGTTGGTAGAGCAAATGACTGTTAATCATTGGGTCCCTGGTTCGAGTCCAGGTCGTGGAGCCAGACAAGGTTCCAGAGAAGGCTTCCAAAATCTCTGAACCACCCGAAAAACCCGCCTTCTGGCGGGTTTTTTCGTTTTGGCGTTCCGTCGGATTCCGGTGGGTACCAGCCGTTTTAAGGGTAGAGTTTGGGATAAAGGTCAGTTCGATAATAGGGAGTACCCTTATGTCGCGCACCACTGCTCCACTCTCCGATTCCGCTTGCCGTACGGCCAAGCCCACAGACCGCGCCTACAAGCTTTTCGACGGCGACGGCCTTTACCTTCTCGTCCAACCCAATGGCCGCAAAGGCTGGCGTCTCAGATACGTTAAACCTGATGGCCGGGAAGGACTGACCTCATTCGGCAACTATCCCATCGTTAGCTTCGCAGATGCGCGCCGCAAGCGCTTGGAGGTCAAGCGAATGCTGGCGGATGGCATTGATCCCATAGGAGCCAAGAACCAAGCCAAGACGCAAGCCCTGATCAAAGGCCGCACCTTTGAAAGCGTTGCCCTCGGCTGGCACACGGAAATGTCAGCCAAGTGGGCACCAGACTATTCCAAGACAGTGATGAGCCGCCTCAAAACCCATCTCTTCCCGCTAATCGGCGCCCGCGCCATTGTCGACCTAGACACCCACGACCTTATGCAGCCCTTGGAAGCGATCAAGAAGCGCGGAACGATAGACATTGCTTTAAGGGTACAAAACTACCTGCAGAGCATCATGCGCGAAGCAAAGCGCCTCCGGCTTATCACCGTGAACCCTGCGTATGACCTCGTAGGCTCGATCAAAGCCTCGCGAGTCGTCCACCGCCCCGCTTTATCCTTATCGCGCTTGCCTGAATTGCAGGAACGGATCGACACCTATAAAGGCCGCGCACTTACCCGGCTGACGGTCTTACTCTCGCTGCACGTGTTTGTACGCTCCAGCGAGCTGCGCTTCGCCCGCTGGAGCGAGTTCGACCTCAAGCGTGGCGTCTGGGAAATACCCGACACGCGACCAGCGTTGGAAGGCGTACCCTTTTCCACAAGGGGTACGAAGATGGCCGGGGACATCCACCTTGTACCCTTATCACCGCAAGCGGTCGCCCTACTCGAGCAGATCCACGCAATCACAGGCAAATTTGACTTGGTGTTCGCAGGCGATACCAAGTCTTGGAAACCGATGTCCGAAAACACTGTGAACAGCGCGCTTCGGAAGATGGGTTACGACACCAAAACTGAGATCTGCGGCCATGGCTTTCGTTCGATGGCCTGCAGCGCACTGATCGAGTCGGGTTTGTGGACGGATACAGCCATCGAGCGGCAGATGAGCCACAAGGAGCGCAACAACGTCCGAGCGGCCTACATCCACAAGGCCGAGTTCATCGAGGAGCGCAGGCTGATCATGAACTGGTGGAGTCGCTACCTTGAGGCTAATCAGCAGGAGCATGTCAGCCCACGCGAATTCGCCAATCAGACGGGTGTGAACGTCACTCGACTAAAAGCAAAACATGGCGCAACCGAGTAAGCGATCGGTCTTCATATCTCGGTGATCCGCTTGTCCACGCAGGTCCATCCAAAGAGGGCTGCAAAGCCGCCCTCTTTGGATGGACCTCACTTAAAAAATCTTAAAACTCCCGCAATCGTCTTTTGGAAACCACGAACTTCCATAGACGGCTAATGTCATTTTCAGCCGCAGAGTTCTCGGAAAATCGAGCCTTGACCCTGTCTATCCGTGGGCGTAGAAAAGATCGTACAAGTGCTGTCGTTGACAGCAACCCAGGTAGCCAGAACCTTTGAGGCTACGCCACTCAGTGGTGGTTCTCCCCCAAGTGCGATTAGCGTCCGGCGGCTCGCACAGTCACAGCGATGTGATGGATGCCTACTTCTACCAGAGTGCCCACTGCGGCAACTCATACCTCTACATTCCTGCCCTGCAGCAACCTATCCGCTTGGCCATTTCACTGCGCCAACCTGCGTTCGTCTCTTACTTCCTGGAAGAGACGAACGCTCCTACCGCTGCTGCAGCCCAACTCGTACAAGGCTTTGCGGCATTCCCCCTCGTGACAATCGGCGTGACAAACACAGAAGTCACCAGCAACAGCGATGCAGATGATGGTGCCGCAGCCCACGGAATGGACTGCACCTGACTGACAGTCAGGCATGCCCCGGTCATCGCACCACTGCCTTCACCCGACTCAGGATCTCGCGGCGCTTGGTCTCGTCAGTCAGTGCAGCCTCCACCCGCCCACTTCTTCGGAAGTGCTCAGGAGGCCAGATCATGAGATGCCCATGCTCCCGGTCGTAAGGAGCCGCCAGTCCCGCGTTAGTGGACAACCCTCACAGGTCGCAGGGGCCTTGATCCCTGATAACACTCAACTTCCGTGGCGGGATGACGTGGGGAAGGTTTTAAGGGTTTGGCTTCGAGAGGAGTTTGATCATGGCATTGGTCGGTAGACGGGATGGGCGCAATTTCGGCTATGGCCGGCAGCTGAGCTATGCCGGGCCGCAGGCACTGCGTGATCTTTTTGGCGGCGGTCATTATGGCACGGTCAAAGCGCACAGTGATCGGTGGCAGGCGTTTGTACGCTGGTGTCGGTCGGAGGATGGTCCCGGGTTTAACGATGCGCGAAAAATTGATCGGCAGACCTTGCTAAACTACGCTGGACATCTGCGGCAGCAAGTTGAACAAGGGGCTATCTGCATCGCCACCGCGCAAAATCGGTTGTCCAGCGTGAACCGAACCATGGCCGCGCTTCGCGGTGATCAGTATGTGAAGGTGCCGAGTCCGAGCAAGGCCCTGGGAATGCGGCGCACCAGTGTTCGTCGTTCGGTGCCGCAAGGCCAAGACCGCGAACACGTGAAGCGGATCGTCGACGTGCTCTGCGAACACCAAATGCCGCGCGCCGCGGCCATCGCTCAGTTGGCGCGAGCAACCGGTATGCGCTTGCGCGAGACCATCTTGGCCGACCTTCCGCGCCTCAAACGTGAGGCCGAACAATACGGAAAAATCAACATCCAGAATGGCACTAAGGGTGGCCGTTCAGGTGCGTCGGCACCCCGCTGGATCACAGTAGATGATCATATTCGTGATGCGCTGAGATTTGCCGAACAGGTCTCGCCTGGCGGTAGCCACAACCTGCTTGCACAAAACGAGAGCTACCTCGATTTTCAACGGGAAATCGTCCGCCCTGCCCGGGACATCCTCCATCAGCACAACCTCAATGGCTTCCACGAATTACGGGCGGCCTATGCGTGCGAACGCTATGAGCAGATCACCCATTACCTAGCGCCCATCAACGGTGGCAGGTGCAGGCACCTCGATCCGCGCCTTGATCGAGAGGCACGTTTACAAATCAGCTATGAGCTGGGGCACGGCCGCATCGGCGTGGTATCGGCGTATATTGGTGGTCGAGCATGAGCACGGCATTCGATATGGAACTCTTCCTGGCGAGCGTCTTGACTGGGTCACATACCACACGCCAACGCCACCTGCGTCAGGCGAAGACTATCCAAACAGCAGTCGCTGAGCGCTGGCAACGCGACAATCCATGGACTTGGCAGAGAAAACACCTTGCGTGGTTTTTGACTCACCACCTAAACCAGCGCACTGAATCGACGCGCTATTACTATTTGCTGACCATGCAATTACTCACTTATCGCCTAGGAAAATCCTGGCAGTTCAACCGCTAGGCGAAGGTCATAAATCACCAAAAGCAGACATTTTCGATCTGCCGCCGATCGCTATACGAATGGAAAACTCAGCGTTCATGCCGCAGCGCATCAACCACGACGCCGAACGCTGACGACTGCTCACGCCGGTTGGGGTAGTAGAGATGGTAGCCAGGAAATGGCTGACACCAATCCTCCATCACCCGAACCAACGCTCCCTCGGCAATTTCCTTCGCTACCATGTCTTCCGGCAAAAAAGCCAAACCACAGCCAGCTACCGCCGCGCGCAAAATCGGCACGCTGCTATTGAATGTCCATTGACCTTCGACACGTGCTTTGAGCTCGTGGCCGCCCTTTTCAAAGTCCCATTGCAGCAGGCTACCGTGGGTTGGCAAGCGCAGGTTGATGCAGTTGTGTGCCGCTAAATCTGCAGGGGCTTCAGGTGGGGTGTACTTGCGGAAGTATTCGGGTGATGCCACTACCGCCATGTGCAGCCGAGGGCCGATAGGTACGGCGATCATATCCTTTGCCACTTGGTCGCCCAGTCGTACGCCAGCATCGTAGCGCTGGGCGACGATGTCGGAGAGGGCGTAGTCCACGGTGATTTCCACGTGGATATCCGGATAGCCAGGAAGCACCTTCAACAGCTTTGGCCAGAGAATGTTGTTGGCTGCATGTTCGGACGCTGAAATGCGTACGGTGCCCGACGGGGTATCGCGAAACTCGCTGACTGCCGCCAATTCCAATTCGATCTCTTCGAACCGTGGAGCCATGGACTTGTACAAGCGCAAACCCGCTTCAGTGGGCGATACACTGCGCGTTGTCCGAGTCAGCAGGCGCACACCAAGGCGCGATTCAAGGGCGCGCATGGTGTGGCTAATTGCAGATTGCGAAACGCCTAGCTGAGCAGCAGCGCGGGTAAAGCTGCCTTCGCGAGCGATGATCACGAAGGCTTGCAGATCGTTGAGATTGGCGCGGGACATTGATGAGGACCCTTCATAAAGGTGCGCTGAATTGTCCTATCTAACCATGTCTCGAGTGCTTCGAGACAGTTGCAATCCTCTCAACATGTATCAATGGTTACTTCGCGAGGGTTCTTGCGTAAAACGGCGTGAGTTTGCTCAGTGCGGCGTCGACGTATTTGGGTACCCAGTAGGTTTCGATATGGGTTGCGCCTTCAATCTTGAAGAACTCTTTGTCCTTGGTGCCAGTGGCTTTGGCGAATGCATCCTCAGTCATGTACAGGCTATCGGCCTTGGTGCCGGCGATCATCAACAATGGTTGGCCAATCAGTTCGATTTGGTTGGTAGCGTCGAAGCGCATCAGGTCGAGCAAGCTGCTGGTGGTGTACTTGAAGGTCGAGTTCGGGTGCGCGTGGGTTTTCCAGTAGTACTCGTAACCTTGGCGGTAGAGATCAAACGGCAATTTGGCAATCTGCTCATCGGTCAGGTTGGCATCGCCCGAGTAACGAACCTCGCCACCGGCAGCTTCCAGGGCGCGTGCCTCAGACGCTTGCTTGAGGCGATCCTGTATGGTGTCCATTTGGGAGTCGACGTAGCCGTTACGGCGCACACGGCCTGAGTTGAACATGCTGATTGTGGCAATCGATTTGAAGCGCTTGTCGGTCTCGGCAGCGGCCAGGGAGTAACCGCCCCCGCCGCAGATGCCGAGCAGGCCCAGACGCTGAGCATCAACTCCGGCGTACTGGGTAATGAAGTCCGCCATGCCGTGGATATCTTCGATACGGTTGGCTGGTTTGTCGACGCTGCGCGGTTGGCCGCCGCTGCCACCTTGATAGGCCGCATCGGCGGTAATAGTGATGTAGCCCTGTTCGGCCAGGCGCTGCGCGTACAGCCCCGCGACTTGCTCTTTCACACCGCCGTTAGGGTGCGCCACCACAACGGTGGGGTAGGCCTTTTTCGGGTCGTAGCTGGCCGGGGTGTAAACGTTGGCGACGATGTCCAGGCCGTTGAGCTTGTAGGTCACCGGATGGATGTTGACCTTGCCCGGCTCATTCTTGGTAATCGCACCGTCATAGACCAGCGTGAACGGGTTCTTCTTGTAGTCAGCCGCCATGCTCTTGCCGGCCGAAATGCCGATCATCGCGGCCATAAAAGTGGCTTTGAGAACAGTGTTTCTCATACGATTTCTCCAAACGATTGAAGTGTGAAGTAGCAGGTTTTTTTCTGATTCGGCAGGCCTGCATTCCAGATCAATTCAGATGTTTCTCGGCAAGGAACTTGGCCACCAAGTCCGCGATCTGAATGTTGTTCAGGTCTGACATAGGAAAGTGCGTGTTGCCCTTGATGCCAATTTCCGGAAGATGAATTAGCTTCACGTCACCGCCATGTTTGTTAACGCTGTCGCGCCACAGCCGCGCCATCGCGAGTCGGGCCCGCCAGCTGTCTTGGGCCGGTAGGTCGATGGCGTGATCAGGAATGTTGTCACCGTAGAGGATCAGGATCGGAATCCGCGTCAATGCCATGAACTGGCTCATCGGCACCTCAGCGCCTTGCACCGTGTCGAAAGCGCTGGGTATCGGTGCCGGAACCTCTCCTGAAGGAAAGACAAAGCTGCTACCCGGCTCGAACGCGACGATGGCTTTCACCTTGTCGTTCTTGATCGCGGTGAGCCAGCCGGGGCCGCCGCCTTGGGAGTGAGTGAATAAAATGCCGGGGCCGATCCGGTTGAACGCAGCGGATACTCCATCGGAAACCACGTCCATATCGAACGGACCTGTGTTGGGGGTCATGGCGCGAAAGAACTGGTCGCGTGTTTGCTCATCGCGCGCGACCTGCACGCCATCAAAGTAGTTGGGCCACAAACCGATGCGGAACTGGTTAAACCACAGCTGTTCGTCCGGCGTGGGCTTGAGCGTTGCCTCTACCATGCTGCGACCGGCGTTACCGCGGCGGGGTTGGTCGATCAGGTACACGCTAAACTGACGGCGCAGAAAAATGTTCTGGAAGCCTTCGCGGCCATCGGCTGTGGTTTCCCAGGTTTTGGAAAACTGGCCGGCACCGTGCCACATGACGATCGGCAGTTTTCGCGCGTTGACCGGCAATTGGTAAAACACATAGGCGTGATCGCCATGGTAGGTCTGGCCATCGGGCGCCATGGGTTTGCGCGGGTCGAACGTACCCGGTGCAGTGATTAGGGTGCCGCCGGCGGCGAAGCTGCCTTGCTCCTGAATCTGCAATGGCGCGGCGGTGTTGCCAGGGCTGCTGATAGGCGCCGCACAGGCGGCAAGTAGGCACGTGATAGCGAGGGTCAGAACGTTCCTTGTGCTCTTCATGTTCAACTACCCGACGCCGCAAGGGCTTGAGTCAGCGCCGCACTCGCACGCGTGGCGACTGCTTCGTCTGCGTGTTTGGCGAGTATTTCGGTCACCTGGCGCAGTTGGCCAGCACTCAGGCCGACCCGCATGCTCGCCAGCATATGGGAGCGCAGCTGCGGCTCGGCACCCGGCGTTGCAGCCAAAGCGCCGACGGTGGCCAGTTCACGGCTTTGCCAGTCCAGGTTGTCACGCTCGAAGATGTCGCCGAACAGATGGGCCTGCAGGTACTGGTTGATGACCGGCGCAAAGTCGAACACCGGACTTTTCACCGCTCCACCGGATATGCGGGTCTGGTTAACAGTACCGACCTCAACCAATTCCTGGCCCGTTGGGGCGGGCCGACTGGGTTCGCGTCCTGTTACATCCTGAATACCTCGCGCTTTGCGCGCATCAACGACCTTCATCAGTTCGCCCAGCGCATTCAGGCTGCGTGGGAAGCCCGCGTACGCATAGAGCTGCACCAGAATTTCCTTGGCCTCACTGATGGTCAGGCCCGCATCCAATCCTTGATTCAACGCCTGGTTAAGGCGGGGAATGTCGCTGGATGCCATAAACGCAGCGATCAATGGAATGGCCTGTTGTCTGCTCGACAATGCTTCGGAGGGCGGTGCTGTATTGGCTGGGGTAGACGGTGCCACGCTTTCTTGGGCGACAACGCCGGGAACGTCCCCCAAGCCAAGGCACAATGCCAGGAAAGCGGCAATGGAGCGGGTTTCGCGATATCTCAGGGCACGCAAGATCGATGCAGTCATTTTGGCGCGCCTCCGTACTCGGCATCGGAGACCTTGTCGCCCCAGGTCACGGCGCTGCCATCCAGGGATTCTGCCAACGCGATATGGGTCATAGCTGTGGTAGCGGTAGCCCCATGCCAGTGACGCACGTTGGCCGGAATCCATACGGTGTCGCCTGGGCGAATTTCCTGGCGGGGGCCGCCTGCCTGCTGCACATAGCCCACGCCAGCGGTGACGATGAGCGTTTGGCCCAGCGGATGGGTATGCCAAGCCGTGCGTGCTCCAGGCTCGAAGGTCACTGTACCGCCGCCAATGCGTGCGGGAGCATCGCCCTTGAATAGGCCATCAACCCGCACGGTGCCGGTGAAGTTGTCAGCAGGGCCTTGAACGGAAGGCTTAGTGCCAACACGGGTGACGCGAACTTCCTTGGTGTCCTCGGCTGTGGCTTCGCCAGCCATAAGCGAAAGGGCAACCAGTGGGGCGATCAGGGGGTTCATAGCCGTAACTCCTGGCAGGGAAGGGATCAAAGCCCAGTCATCTTCAGTACGGCCTCAGGCAGGCGTTCGCCGAGGACCTGGACCTGCGAGATCTGCTCACGGATCGCACGCAGCTCATCGCGGCTCAATTCCAGCTCGATAGCGCCAAGGTTTTCATCAAGGCGATGCTGTTTCGTGGTGCCGGGGATTGGCACGATCCAAGGCTTCTGTGCCAGCAGCCAAGCCAAGGCCACTTGGGCAGGCGTGGCATTTTTGCGCTGTGCGACTGCTTTCACCACCTCGACCAACGCCAGGTTGGCCTTGCGTGCCTCTACGGAGAAGCGCGGTACGAAGTTACGGAAGTCCGATGCATCAAACTGGGTGTTCTCATCGATCTTGCCGGTGAGAAAACCGGCGCCAAGTGGGCTGAACGGCACGAAGCCGATGCCCAACTCCTCCAGCACGGGCAGCAGCTCTTGCTCAGGGCCACGCCAGAACAACGAGTACTCGCTCTGCACCGCAGACAGCGGCTGCACCGCGTGTGCGCGGCGGATAGTCTCGACACCGGCTTCAGAGAGGCCAAAGTGTTTTACCTTGCCTTCAGCGATCAGGTCTTTGATTGTGCCCGCGACCTCTTCGATGGGCACCGCAGGATCGACACGGTGCTGGTAGAACAGATCGATACGGTCGGTGCGCAGGCGCTTCAACGCGGCGTCAGCCACTGCGCGGATATGCTCCGGTCGACTGTTGAGGCCAGCCCCTCGGGCGCCGGAAATCAAGTCGATGTCGAAACCGAATTTGGTGGCGATCACCACCTGGTCGCGGATTGGCTGCAGGGCCTCGCCGAGCAGCTCTTCATTGCTGAACGGTCCGTAGGCCTCGGCGGTGTCGAACAGGTTCACGCCACGTTCGTGGGCGGTGCGGATCAGTTTGATCATGTCCTGCTTGTCGGCGGCCGGGCCGTAGACCTGAGTCATGTTCATGCAGCCAAGACCGAGTGCGGACACTTCCAGGCCATTGCCCAAAATGCGGGTTTTCATTGGTGTCTCCTAGTTGGAAATGGGGGGGCGCAGCGGGTCGATGACTTGCGTCGCACGTTTAACGTTTGAAGTTGCTGTCGCTTATCCATTCGTTCACGCACTCCATGGTTTTGCGCTCTTGCTCGCCCTCCATCACGAACCCCACCAGCACCTTGGCCTTGGGTGCGTGACGGTCGAGCACGGCACGGCTGTTGCCTAAGCCATAGCCGCCATGGGTGTTGAATGGAATGATGGTCTTGCCCGCAAGGTCATGTGCCGAAAGAAACGCGCGCACCACTGGGGGCATGGTTTCACCCCAGATGGGAAAGCCGAGAAACAGGGTGTCGTACGCGTCCAAGTTGTGGACCCTGCTTTCCAGTGCCGGCTCGAAGCCGCTATCGCGCTCCCGGCGCGCCTGTTCCACCGTTTGCAGGTAGTCCTCAGGGTAGGCGGTGGCAGGGCGAATTTCGTACAGGTCAGCACCCAGGCCGCGCTGGATAAGCCCGGCCACGACCCGCGTGTTGCCGGAACGAGAGAAGTACGCCACCAAGGTGCGAGAGCCGGAAGGTGCAGAGCGCTCGTCGCTGGCGTCCGTGCTGGCCCGCGCCAGAAACGGCGAGCTGGCCAACGCAAAAACTACCGTGCGGCGTAGCGAGTCGTGGTCGTTCATTCAGCCTCCCTTAGCGTCCGACACGCGCTTTAAGCGCCTCGGGGTAGCGGTCACCTTGAATGCTGATCTGCGATAAGGCGCAGGCGATGGCTTCCAGCTCCGCTTCGGTAAGGTTGACCGACGCACTGCCGATGTTTTCTTGAAGGCGATGCAGCTTGGTCGTCCCCGGAATCGGTACGATGCACGGCGCCTGGGCGAGCAGCCAGGCGAGGGCGATCTGCGCAGGGGTTACCCCTTTTTGCGCGGCGATCTCGCGCAGTCGGATGACCAGGTTCTGATTGGCCTGCAGCGCCTCCTGGCCAAAGCGTGGAACGACGCTGCGAAAGTCATCGCTGCCAAACGATGCGTCGGCTGAAATAGCACCGGTGAGAAAACCTTTGCCCAACGGGCTAAACGGTACGAAGCCGATGCCCAGCTCGGAGAGGGTTGGGAAAATCTCCAACTCGGGCTCTCGCCACCACATCGAATATTCACTTTGCAGCGCCGTGACCGGTTGCACGGCGTGCGCTCGGCGGATGGTCTGTGCGCCTGCTTCCGAGAGGCCGAAGTGCTTCACTTTGCCTTCAGCGATCAAGGCTTTGACGGTGCCGGCAACGTCTTCGATGGGCACATCCGGATCGACCCGATGCTGGTAAAGAAGATCGATGTAATCGGTCCTGAGCCGCCGCAGCGAGCCCTCAACGGCCTCGCGAATATGCTCCGGGCGGCTGTTGAGAATCTGCTGTTTGTTGTCCGCGCCAAAGGTGAAACCAAACTTGGTGGCGATCACCACTTGATCGCGCACGGGCGCCAAGGCCTGCCCTACCACGTCTTCGTTCAAGTAGGGGCCGTACACCTCTGCGGTGTCAAAGAAGGTAACGCCCAGGTCCACGGCGGCGCGGATCAGGGACACGGCATCCTGGGTGTCCGTGGCCGGACCATAGCCGTGGCTCAGGCCCATGCAGCCCAGGCCAAGGGCCGAGACTTCTAACGAACTGTTGCCCAAATAGCGCTTTTGCATTGCGTTCTCTCCCGGCGTAAGCAAACCCGCCTGGCCCTTGAGCCAAGGTGGGGGAGGGTTGCAGTCACTCGGCTGCAACCTCGATGGGAGGACGTTAAGTGATGACCTGCGATTGGACTACCCGGGTAAAACGGCAAGGACATATGAAGAGAACTAATCAATCCGAAGCTCCGTCGCTGCAAGCGCTGATGCACCGGGGCATTCATGAGCAGTGCTCATTTCCCCTTGCGGGATTAAGGGGTTAATCGAACATTCAGTAACACTTACGCTGGCGAGCTACTTACCGGCTATAGGCGAATTCCATGTCATCTCTTGGCCCTGCCGAGACAGAACGCAACGCTGGCAGCCCATCGGACGTGCCGCGCACAACCAACAACGTGCGGTTGATGCTTAACCTGAGTGCGTTGATGTCGTTCGCCTCGATTTCTACTGATATGTATCTGCCTGCCCTGCCCGCCATTAGTCGCGCGTTGCATACCGATTCAGCGGGCGTTGAGCTGACGTTTTCCGCCTTCCTGATCGGGTTCAGCCTTGGCCAGTTGATATGGGGGCCAATCAGCGACCGGTTTGGACGCAAGTTTCCGATCCTTATTGGGATGGTCCTTTTCATCATCGGCTCGGTTGGCTGTGCGCTGTCGACGACAGTCACTGAAATGATGGTGTGGCGGGTGGTTCAGGCACTGGGCGCCTGTGTGGGGCCGGTGCTGTCGCGGGCAATGGTGCGCGACCTGTACGGCAGGGAACAGTCGGCGAAGATGCTGTCGACGCTGATTTTGATCATGGGCGTAGCTCCGATTGCCGGTCCGCTGGTTGGCGGCCAGATCCTGTTGCTGTGGTCGTGGCCGGCAATCTTTTGGGCACTGGCTATCGTCGGGCTGGTGACGCTCTTTTCGTTCGGCAGGCTGCCAGAGAGTCTCCCTCCCAAGCACAGAACGCGTGAGCCACTGCGGCATACGTTTGCCACTTATCTGCAGCTAATCCGCGATCCTCGGCTGATCGGCTACGCGTTGTCGGGCGGATTTTTTTACGGCGGTGCCTACGCGTTTATCGTCGGAACACCGTTCGCCTACATCGACTTCTACCAGGTGTCACCTCAGGCCTACGGGTGGCTGTTCGGGGTAAATATCGTCGGCATGATGATCGCCAATTTCATCAATGGCCGATTGCTGAGCCGCATGAGTAGCGAGCAGCTTTTCTATCGCGGCGCATGGACGTTGGCTTTTTTCGGTGTGGTGCTCAGTGTTTGCGTGTTGTTTGGTTGGGGTGGGATTTGGGGCTTGGTCATCCCCATATTTTTCTACATGTCCATGAACGGGCTTATCGTCGCCAATTCCGTCGCGGGCGCGTTGGCCTTCTTTCCCCACAGAGCGGGTTCTGCTTCGTCGCTCGTCGGGGCCATGCACTACGGCAGCGGCATTTTCAGCGCAGCATTAGTCAGCTGGTTGGCGGATGGAACGCCGAAGGGCATGGCGCTGGTGATGGGTGGGGCTGGCATCGGCTGCCTGGTGGCGGCGTTGTGGTCGAAGGGAGCTCGCGGAGAGAGGTCCTGACCCAATCGCCATGTCCATCGATGCTGAAACCGAGCACAAATTGAACAATTGTTCTTATCGGGGTAAATCTCAACTGTCCTTCTGGCCGATTGGTTTCCTGTCACAACTCAACAGTTCGGATTGCCGTGCTCATGGGGATCCAAAGAGTTTGTATAAAATCCGGGCTTAATTAGGATAATAGTAGGGGTAAAGATTTTGGAGATCAGCACAATTTTATTGGAAAACAGGTACTTATTTTTCTATTCGAGTCCAGGTCGTGGAGCCAGATAGCGACATAAAAGAGAAGCCTGCAGAGATGCAGGCTTTTTTTTGCCTTGGATTTCTCCAGGGTGATCAAAGCGCACAGCGTGACCAGCATGAAGCCGTCTCAAATCCTACGATTAAGAGGGAAGCTCCGTGAAAGTCGCTGCAGTCGTTTCAACCAAAGGCGGGCCGGGTAAGACCACGGTTGGCGCCAATTTAGGTGCGTTCTGCGCCGATGCAGGGATCCGCATCCTGCCCATCGATCTGGATAATCAGCCGTCGCTGTCGTCGTTTTATGCGCTATCGCATGAGGTGCTTGAAAGGATCGACTACCACTTCAATGAGGGCGAGAGCATTACTGGCATTCCCAGTGGTTTGGAGGCGATGCGCCAGATCACAGGCGGCTTTCAAGATGCTGATTTGATCGTCATTGCGGCGCGTCCTTCTATGGGGAAAACCAGTCTGACATTTAGTGTCGTGGATGCAGCGCCTCAACAGAAGCCAACCAACACGGTCCAGATCTATAGACATGTCGATGGGAGACAAACGGCCTCCAGCACAGATCAATCCGGTAGCGACCGCAGCGCTTACCCTACAAGACTCCCTTGAAGCAGTGATGGCTCGGAGACATCATTGCTATCAAAGCGTTCACAAGTTGTACAAAAATAAATATCTGTACAACTTTTCATAAAGTTTTCAATCTCAATGCCGACAGGATGTCTGAAACGTTTAATTGCATAAAACGTGATTAGCCGAATGAGCCAGACAGAGCCAGGCATTCGAGAAAATGGAGTGTTCTCAACTACACATCAACTACAAACCGTCCCATTCCGGGCTGTGAGAACTCCATGAACATCCTTGCTCCTGCCGTACACCTGGCTGACCGATTACGCTTCTCCACGAAATTCGGTGTGCTTGCAATCATCGTCCTAATCCCTTTGGTTCTGCTCGGTACGCGCGTGATCCATCAGATCAACGGAAGCCTTGAGGTCATTCGCTCGGAACAAGTAGGCCAGCGCTATCTATTGGACGTAACACCTGTACTACGCCTATCGATGTTGCAACGTGCGCTCACCAACCGCTTGCTCAGCGGGGATACAACCGCTCAAGCCGATCTGTCGGCCAACCAGTTGAAGTTGGAGGACGCGTTTTCGAAACTGGCTGCAACCGACCGACAACTCAACACACAGCTGGAAACCGGTGATCGAGTGCAGCGTCTGCACTCTGGGGCGCAGCGTTTGATTGAGCGGGCGAAAGCGGATGCCAACCAGAGTGCCATCTTCGACGACTGGAACGATCAGCTCACCGAGACGTTGAACTTCGTATACTACGTATCGGCCACGTCGGGCATGGTGCTGGATGAAGATTACGCATCGTTGTTCATGATCGATCAGAGCACCTTAAGGCTGCCACGACAAATCAATATCGTCGGGCAATTGCGCGGGCTGGCCAGCGGGCTACATGATGGGCGAACGTTGAGTGGGGGTGAGCGCAGCGTCATCAAGTCGATGCTTAAAAATGAGTTGCTCATCCATAAAGAACTTCAGCAAAGCCTGGCACTTTTGCGCCGCAGAGAACCCGCCCTCACCGATAGTATTCAGGCGCCGATCACCAGTGCTTTTGCGAGCCTCGACAGCTTCCGCGCCGACCTCGAAGTATTGATTGGCGCGCCAAGCGACATCATCAGCGGCGTGCAGAACTTGCCGGCTAAGGGCAATGCGGTGGTGGCTGAGTTGTACAAAGCGCAAGACACGCTGCAAGACGCACTGTTGAATGCGCTTGAACGCCGAGTTCAGGAAAAAACGTCGGAACGACTATTCATTCTAGGTATGTTTGTCGTTCTTGGCCTGTTGCTGGTGTATGTGTTCAGCGGCATCTACAGCGCCATGCGTCGCACGATCAACGATGTTTTGATTGCCACCCAACTCATTGCTCAGGGCGACCTGAGCGTGCGAGTTCAAGTGCGCGGCAAAGATGAAATGGCCGACGTGGGCAACGGCCTTAACCATATGGTGCAAGCCTTTGGCTCCTCGCTTGCCCAGGTCGAGCGCAGTTCACAATCGGTCTCCGATGCGGCGGAGCGCATTGGGGTGTCGATTGACCGGGCTAAACGCGCGATGAGCGCCCAGCAAAGCGAAACCGAACAAGTCGCTACGGCTATCAACGAGATGACCACCAGCGTTGCGGACGTGGCGCAAAACACCGAGGGTGCTGCCCACGCCGCTGGGCACGCCAGCCAGTCCTCAAACACCGGCCTGGCGAAGATGCAGGAAACCCGCGTGACTATTGAAGCCTTGGCCGATGAGGTAGAGCGCAGTGCGCAAAAGGTTTCGGCACTCGCGCAACACAGCCAGCAGATCGGCGGCGTGATTGAGGTGATCCGTAACATTGCTGATCAAACCAACCTGCTGGCGTTGAACGCGGCCATTGAGGCGGCCCGCGCCGGTGAGCAGGGTCGAGGATTCGCGGTGGTCGCCGACGAGGTCAGAACTCTGGCCTCGCGCACACAAAACTCAACCGAAGAGATCCGCCGGATTATCCAAGAGCTGCAACTGGCGACAGGCGACGCCGTCGAGCAAATGAAAGCGGGCAAACTGCGCGCGCAGGAATGCATCGAATCCGCTGATCAGGCCTCGACTAGCCTGGATGCAATCAATGACGGCGTCGAGCAAATCGTAGGAATGAACACCCAGATAGCCAGCGCGGCGGTTCAGCAGCACGCCGTCTCGGAGGATATCAATCGCAATGTGACCGAGATTCGTAACGGTAGCGTTGCGCTGATGGAGGGCATAGAGGACAACGCTGTGACTGCGGAGGAGCTCACGCTGCTGGCAGGGGAACTGCGTACTGTCGTTTCGCGTTTCAAGCTGTAACGCGGCAAAGGGGGGCCGAATTTGTTGGCAATAAAAGATTTGTGGCACAGTCCGTTTCGGGTAAATGGGGTCTGACCCTGAGGGATCCCCGATTTTTCTTACCGAAAATCAAGAAGTTGGAATATTGAAGACGCCTGCATGAGTCGGCAACTTGGTTTGCACCACACAAAAACAAGACCCCCGAACTCATGCAGGCCATCCGATTTTTACACAGAGCACTCGCTCAAGCACTGCCTTCAATCCATTCTCGCCGTCTGACAACGCTGGTGAGTTGTGTCAGTTCGTTACTACGAGGTCGTCGCCTGACGCTGACTGCGCTCGGACGTTTTATGCCAGGTCAAGCGTATCCAAAACATGCAATCAAGCGAGTGGACCGATTGTTGGGTAATCAACACCTGAGAGCGGAGCGGCCATTGTTCTACTGGGCGATGCTGCGGGCATTGCTGGGCTCCTTGAAGCACCCTTTAATCTTGGTCGACTGGTCGAGAATTGATGCGCCTGGCGACGCTTTTTTGTTAAGAGCTGCGGTCCCGTTTGCGGGACGTTCATTTCCTATTTATGAAAGCGTTCATGAACGCGAAAGTTGCCCAAGATATCAAAGCCGTCTGCTCAAAACGTTGGCTGAGTTACTGCCTGATGGATGCGTTCCAGTCCTGGTCACTGATGCAGGTTTCCGGCGCCCCTGGATGAAGGCTGTAGCAGCGCAGGGCTGGTATTACGTGGCCCGTATACGAAATCGTGAGCTTTATCGTCGCGAAGACAATGACTGGCAACCAGTGAAGAATTTGTACGCTCTGGCCACCTCATCGGCCAAATCGTTAGGCCGTGTCGAGATGACACGTAGCGCCCCTCACTTCATCGATTTGTACTGTGTCCGTCATTCAGCAAAGGGCCGCAAACACCAACGTGTTACAGGCTCAGTCGCTAGAAGCAAACTAAGCCGGCAGTCCGCTAGACGTGAGCGCGAGCCGTGGTTGCTTGCCAGTAACTTGTCGCAAAGCGAGTGGAATCCAGCAAAAATCGTCGCGATTTATAAGCGGCGTATGCAGATCGAAGAAGGCTTCCGGGATGTCAAAAGTGAGCACCTGGGATGGGGCTTGAACCTGCATCGAAGCCACTGTCCAAGGCGCATTGAAGTGTTGTTGCTGATTGCCGCTTTGGCCAACTACCTGATCTTCTTAACAGGGTTGCAGGCACGAGAGAACCAATTGGAGCGGCGTTATCAAAGCAACAGCCTCAAGGAGCGGCGAGTACTTTCTCTGTGGCGTTTAGGCCTGGAGTATTGGCGCAGTTGCACAGGTCTCGGAGACCGAAAGCAATTAGAAATATTGGAGCATGCTCTGCGTGATGAGGTGCATCATCAGGCGCAGAGCTTGGAGTAAATTTGTGGGGATCCCTCAGGGTCTGACCCCAATTAGTTTATAAATTTTTATCGTGAGGATCCGCGGTCGCCACGTCCTGACAGCATGGAAGTGACCTATACGATAAATGGAAAGGCCGAAAAAGTTATGTTTGAAAATGAAGCCCATAAGATTCCGGAGATTATATAGTGGTTACTCAAGACCTACAGTCGGTGAAGCGGATTTTTGAGTTGCTAGATGCTGGTGTCGTGGATGGCTATGACTCTTTTTGTTATGAGGTAAGAGTGAGTGTGGGGTATATGGAGACGGTTCTTACTGTCGAGAAAGAAGGGGATCGTGTGACGGATGCAGAAACGGATTACAATGGAGCAATTATCTATCGTTTGGTGAAAGAGTTGAGAGAGTGCGCCACCAAGCGTGGTGAAAATTGGAATTCGTTTGTGATGACTTATGCGCGTGGAGGAGAGGTTAAAACCAAGTTTGACGTCTGATGCCGATTGACCTGTCCTATTATCTGGAATAACGCAGACGGATGACGAGCTTCTAGAGGTAAATGATCTGGTTTGGTTTGCTACGAACCAGGACTGGGTGCTTGCGGGGGCATGGTGTTGTCCCCGACGTGCTCCGCGTTTCGATTTCAAATTATGAATTGTTGTATGGTTTTTTATTCGTTAACAGAGGCTTATGATTGCGATATTGAAGGGGAGTGATTTGAAGTTTTTTTGATTGTCCAGCAACGCGTGAGTGCTTTCTGCAGTCGTTTATTTAGATGGCTAAGAAAGGTTTGTATAGTTATGGCGCTGAGAGTGTAAACGGGGTCAGACCCTGAGGGATCCCGGCAGGGTTGGCAGGAGGCGATGGCCCATTGGGTTACCGAGGGGCGGATACGATACTTTCCGCCGGTGCTGGCTTTGGGAAAGTCCCTCTCTTGATGGGGGGCTTCGGGTGGGTTGAGAGCAGTAAATGAAGCTGTAAATGGGGTCTGACCCTGAGGAGTAAAATTCTGATAGGCGAAATGTGTTTAAAGACTATGAGTTGTTATTGGATTCAATAGGGTCAGAAGATTATCGGTCGGATGTAGGAATGGATATCGCGACCTCCAAGGTCTCTCAGTTTGATAATTCAAGCTGGAACGAACTTGAATCTACTCTTCTGGCAAAGTCTGAAGTCTGGCGAGGTCGGTGTGCGGAGTCTCTCGGAGACTCGGATGATGAGCGGGCGTTGCGCGTTTTGCTGTCGCTTCTAAAAACTGAAGATGAGTCGGTTGTCATTCATGCAATCGAGTCAATTGAATCAGTTTTTTTGGCTGGCCATATTCTTGACAGGGCGCAGGTCATACGTGCTCTAGATGAGGGGTTTGAGGTAGAGAGCAGAACGTTGAAGCTAATGGCGGCTACGTTAGTCAGAAAATTAAGTAATGCATAAAGGTTACTCAGTAGCTGACAGCGCACGACTCCTTTTCCTACAGGTCATTGAAATGTCCTGCTTTGACAAGCCCACCCAACCCGACTAACTTTCCTGGAGTGACGCATTCATGCGAACCACGCTATGCAGCTAACCTATTTTCTGCGCCACATTTCGCCGTGGCCCCAGTGCGCCTAACAGCCAGCAAATGACTGTTAATCATTGGGTCCCTGGTTCGAGTCCAGCTCATGGAGCCATATAGCGACATAAAGAGAAACCTGCACAGATGCAGGCTTTTTTTTGCCTTGTATTTGACCCAGCCCTCCCTGGCCAACGCACAGGTCGTTGCCTTAGACAACGATCCTCAATGCCATAGCGCTGAGTCAGTAAAGCGGGCGTTTGTCCGACTCCTGAAAAATAAAGTCATGGATCCATCTTGGATGCCGTGGAACTGGCCTTATCTGCCAACCCACCACTGGCTTGTCTGCTGGCAAACGTCATCCCAGCAGTTATTCATCCGTCACCACCCATTTATTGTTCAGGAATCCAACAACCGTGATAGCCAGCACCGCATTGCCTTATTCCGCACCTCTACCCTTTTTGCAGCGAGAGCAACCCACCACTTCGCCAATGGCGTCGCACCCACCTACCGTCCCATCACTGAATGAATCACAAACACCTGTGTACAAGCCCTTCGTCTTAACGGGCGATGCTTCCAACTACTACCTCAAAGACTCTGCCAACCCCCGTCAATCGCACTCGCTCTATCTTCTGGATACCAGGAAGGGGGTCTATAAGCAGAGCGCCAAGCGCGTCGTATCCGATGGGAATGGAGGCTGGCAGAGGGATGTCGGTTTGAAGGGCGGCAAGGAAGATCCGAGAGTGACACAACAAGCCACTCTTAGACGAGAGTTGCAGCAAAACTTGGTTCAGGCCAGGTCTACGGCGGTCCAGACGGCTTCAGCGGTGAACGCAGAAGGTGCTGCTAACGGCGGCTATGTTTCGAACGCAACGCTTACCGCCAACGCTGAGGCTCAGAACGCAGTGCGGCTGCTTGAAGCAGCCCTGCGTAACTTAGGGTTAGGAGGAGGGGAGTAAGTGTCCGAGCACTACGTCTTGCGTGATTATCACCCCCCGGCGCGCACCAGCACGCCGCGCTCCAGTTCATCCACCACCGCACTCTGCGGCAACCAGGCAACGCCATAGCCCTCGATAGCCATGCGCATCAACCTGAAATGTTTGAGATAGGGGCTCACAGTGTCGCTTTGGTCGATCCCACAACGATCCTTGCGCGCCGGTGCGTCAGCCTTTCTTCGGGGGATCATGACCCCGGATAAAAAATTTTACGGACCCCGCTTGAAATTTTTCCGCCTGAACCTACTTAGGCTTTACGCGATGCCGAATCCGGGTCGCGTACTTAATCACTTGGAGAAAACTCAGGAGATTTTGCAATGGCTACTACTCTTTCGTTGGCCCCACTGTTCCGCCACTCCGTCGGCTTTGACCGGTTCAATGACCTTTTCGAATCGGCGCTTCGCAGCGAGGCCGGTACCACCTATCCACCTCACAACGTCGAAAAGCACGGCGATGACCACTACCGAATCGTCATCGCGGCCGCAGGCCTGGTGGAGGATGACCTGGATATCCAGGTGGAAAAAGGTGTGCTGACCGTCGCCGGCGGCAAGCGCGAGCACAATGAAAGCATCACCTACCTGCACCAGGGCATCGCCCAGCGCGCGTTTCGCCTGTCGTTCCGCCTAGTCGACCACATTGAAGTGCAGGGCGCGCAGCTCTCCAATGGTTTGCTGAGCATTGACCTGCTCAGGGTCGTACCGGAGGAAGCCAAGCCTAAGCGTATTGCGATTGGTGGTGCCGCGAAGGCGGATGTGAAGTCCATCAGCGAGCAGTGAGTGAAATGAATAAAGGCGCTCTTTGGAGCGCCTTTATTCGTGGTCTTCATACACGATGTCGCGGTGCCCAAACGGTGCAAAGTAACCTGTGGCGAGGGAGCTTGCTCCCGTTGGGGCGCGAAGCGGCCCCCGTTGTTGCATGACAGACCTGGGGCTGCTGCGCAGTCCAACGGGAGCAAGCTCCCTCGCCACTGGCACAGTGTTCTCCCTTAGCTGAATGGATCAGGGCTTGTTCTGCACACCACAATCCGGGAGTGTTTGGGCTGTTTGCTGCTGCGCAGCCCGTGCCTCCCGTCTCTCCCACTTGGCAATCACCAACGGCGCCAGCGCATTGCCCAACACGTTCAGGGCGGTCGTCGGCATTTCCATCAAGCGATACACCCCCGCGATGAACGCGATCCCTTCCAATGGCAACCCGGCACTGGCCAGGGTCGCCGACAGAATCACGAACATAAACCCTGGCACCCCGGCAGCGCCTTTCGAGGTGAGCACCATCGTCACCACCAGCAGCGCCTGGTCCCCAAAGCTCAGGTCGATACCGTACAACTGCGCCACGAACAAGGTGCCGATGCCGAGGAACAGCGAGGCACCGTCGAGGTTAAACGAATACCCCACCGGTACCACAAAGCTCACCAGTGAAGGCGGTACGCCGTAGGTTTCGAGCTTCTTCATCAGTTGCGGCATCACAGCCGCCGAGCTGGCGGTGGAGAAGGCCAATACCAGTTCATCCTTGATATGCCGCATCAGCGCGAACAAGTTGATGCCGCACAGGCGTGCCACCAGGTTCAGCACCACCAGTACAAAAAAGGCGATGGCCACGTAGCTGACCATGATCAACTTGGCCAGCGGCATCAGTGAGCCGAAGCCGAAGTTGGCCACGGTCACCGCGATCATGCCGAACACGCCGATGGGCGAGTAGGCCATGATCATCGAGGTGACCTTGAACATCGCATCCGAGACGCCCCGTAGCAGGGCAATCACCGGGTCTTTGCGCTCGGCGGGCAAGCGCGCCACACCCAACCCGAACATCACCGCAAAAAACAGCACCGACAACAGGCTGCCCTGGGCCATGGCGTTGATCACGTTGTCCGGGATGATGCCGACGATGATTTGCCCCAGGCTGTGGCCGCCACCATTGCTGGTGGGCAGGGTGATAGTCGCCGCGTGCAGGCTGGACAATTCCGTGCCGGCGCCCGGCTTGAGCAGGTTGCCCAGCACCAGCCCGACGATGATCGCCAAGGTGGTGATGCAGAAAAAATACCCCAGTGAGCGCGCCCCGATCCGGCCCAGGGATTTGCCGTCACCGTGGCCCGCAATGCCCACCACCATGCAGGAGAATACGATAGGCACCACGATCATCTTCATCAGCTTGATAAAGATGTCGCCCGCCGGTTGCAACAGATTGTCCACCAGCCACGGCCGGGATTCGGGAAAGCGGTGCAACAGGGCACCCAGGGCGATGCCGGCGAGCAAGCCGATCATGATTTGCCAGACCAGCGCGATACGGGGCGTGTGCATAGGAATGCCTCATTTGAGATCAATGATTTTAAGTTGTTGTTCTAGGCAGTCAAAACAGCGGCCGTCCGTGGGTCGCCGGGTGCAGCGGGAAACCGTCAGCGCAGGTCGCGGCAGGCGTCCTTGAGACGACGGCACCCTTCTTCGATCACTTCTAACGAGCTTGCGAAGGACAGGCGCACATAGGGCGACATGCCATACGCTGCGCCGCTCACGGTGGCCAGGCCGTAGTCACGCAGCAGGTAGTCCACCAGTTGGGTGTCGCTGTCGAGGCGATCGCCTTGTGGGGTGAGCTTGCCCATCAGTGCGCTGACGTTGGCGAACACGTAGAACGCGCCGTCCGGCGGGGTGCAGCTCACGCCGGGGATGCCCGCCAGCAGGGCCAGCATGCGTGCGCGGCGTTGCTGGTATTCCTCGCGCATCGCGGCGATGGGCGCCTGGTCTCCGGCAAACGCAGCCACGGCAGCCGCTTGGCTCAACGAACTGGGGCACGTGGTGGTTTGCGACAGCAGCTTGGCGATGGCCGCGATCAGCCAGGCGGGGCCGGCACCAAAACCCAGGCGCCAGCCGGTCATGGCGTAGCCTTTGGAGGCACCGTTGACGATCAGCGTGCGCGGCTTGAGGTCGGGCGCCAGGCGCGTCAATGGCACGTGCCGGGCTTCGCCATACACGAAGTGCTCGTAGATTTCGTCGGCCATGATCAGCACATGAGGATGACGCCGCAGCACCTGTGCCAGCGCCAGCAGGTCGGCTTCACTGTAGACCGCGCCGCTGGGGTTGTTCGGGCTGTTGAGGATCACCCATTTGGTGCGCGGGGTGATCGCCTGTTCCAAGGCGTCGGGCGACAGCTTGAACCCCAGGCTTTCGTCGCCGGGAATGATCACCGGCGTTGCATCGTTGAGCCGTGCGATATCGGGGTATGACACCCAGTAAGGCGTGTGCACGATGACTTCATCACCCCGATTCAGCGTGGCGGCCAGCGCGTGATAGATGATGTGCTTGCCGCCGCAACCGGCCACCACTTCATCCAGCCCGTAGACCAGGTCGTTGTCCCGTTGCAGCTTGAGGCAGATGGCCTGGCGCAGGGCGAGGGTGCCGGTGGTCGGTGTGTAATGGGTGTCGCCGCTGTGCATCGCCTGGCCGGCGGCGGCAAGGATATGCGCCGGGGTGTCGAAGTCCGGCTCGCCCACGGTGAAGTTGACGATATCGCGGCCCTGGGCGCGCAACTCGGTCACCAGCGCGTTGGCGGCAATGCTGGGGGAGGGCGCGATGCCCAGGACGCGGTCAGACAAAAAGTGCTTCATGGCGCCAACCCTGCAGTGTCCAGGACCTTGTCGATCCAGCTCTGGCGCACGGCACCGCTGGCGATCTCGGCTTTGACAGCCTCTTCATGTTCGGCATGCTGCGCGGCGCGGCGCAGCACTTCGGCGGCGTCTACCTGGGAGAACGCGACCAGGCCGTCTTCATCGCCTACCAGCAGGTCGCCGGGGTTGATGATCATACCGCCGATCGACACCGGCACGTTCACTTCGCCGGGGCCGGTTTTGTACGGGCCGGTGTGCACAACGGCGCGGGCATAGCACGGGGTGTCCTCGAAGCTGGCGACATCGCGGATCGCCCCATCAATCACAAACCCCACGCAGCCGCGTTGCTGGGCGTAGAGCTTGACCAGCTCGCCGATCACCGCGTTGTTGGTATCGCCCTGGCCATCCACCACCAGCACATGGCCGGGTTGCAGCAGGCTCAAGGCTTTGTAGATCAGCAGGTTGTCGCCGGGGCGGGTTTTTACCGTGATAGCCGTGCCGACCAATTTGCCGGTGCGGTTGTAGCGCGTGAGGCCGCGGGCGCCGATGTGTCGGCCGAGGTTGTCGCTGATGTGCGGGGTGACCACCTGGGCGAAGGCCTCGACCAGTTCGGCCGAGGCCATGGGGGCGTTGGGAAGGATGCGTGAACCGGGCAAGGACATGGCAAATCTCCAGAATCGTTGGATAGCAACGGGCTATGGCCAGATCTTAGGAGTGATAATCGGAGAGTTTTAGCGATATTTTATGATGTGTTAGCATCGCTTTTTTTCATGAGCGGTCCGCCATGATCACCTTCAAGCAAATCGACGCGCTGTACTGGATCGCTGAACTGGGCAGCTTCGAAGCGGCGGCCAACAAGCTGAACATGTCGCAGTCGGCCATCTCCAAGCGTATCCAGGAGCTGGAAGACACCTTCGACGTCGAAATTTTCGACCGCAGCAAGCGCAATGCCCGGCTGACGGAAAAGGGCGGCGAGCTGCTCGACTACGCCCGTGACCTGCTCAACAGCCGCGACCAATTGCTGGAACGGGTCAGCGCCCGTGACGTGCTGGTGCGCAGGTTTCGCCTGGGCGTCACTGAACTCACCGCGCTCACCTGGTTGCCGGCGTTGGTGGAAGCGCTGCGCCAGGCCTACCCCAAGGTGCAAATCGAGCCGTCGGTGGAGCTCAGCAGCGAGCTGTTCCGCAAACTGGAAAGCGACCAACTGGACCTGGTGATCGTGCCCGACGTGTACAGCGATCCGCGTTTCCACAGCACCGCGCTGCAATGCGTGGAAAACGCCTGGATCTGTTCGCCGGGTCTTATCCCTGACGCAGACCCTGTCAGCCTTGAAACCCTGGCCAACTACACGGTGTTGACCCAGGGTTCACAGTCGGGCACCGGCTTGATCTACGAGCGCTGGCTGGCCGCGCACAACGTGCAGATGCCACGCACACTCACTAGCCATAACCTGCTGGTGCAGGTGGGGTTGGCGTTGTCGGGGATCGGTGTGAGCTATTTGCCCAAGGCGTGTCTGTCCCACCTGATCGAGCAAGGGGCGTTGCGCGCGTTGGTCACGCAGCCGGAATTGCCGACTATTCAGTATGTGGCGCTGCACCGGGTGGATCGGCAATTTGGCTTGAACCAGGACGTGGCGCGGATGGCGCAGGCGTGCTGCAATTTTTCGCGTCTGTTGTTTTAGCGCACGTGGAACGTGGCCAGGCCAGTGGGTATGCCTGTGTCTCGGTATCGTGATGGCGTAAGTTCAACGTTCTTGACGATGCATCGACCCGCTCCTCTCTCTAGCAAGAGGTCCAAGCGCATGGCGTTTACCACCCTGATACTGGATGCACCCGGCCCTCCATTGTTATTTGAGGAAGTTGACCGCTTCCTTGAGTTGGGCCTGGTGGTCACCCTCAATCTCTATTATTTCGCGGATAAACACAGCATTCGCCAACACTATGGCGAGCGCCTGCGGTACACCGAGATCAACGGCCACGACAGGCAAGCGTTCATCGACGTCGTGACTCAGGCCGGGGGGTACAGCGTGTTCAAGACGCGCCTGAATATTCCCATGGACGGCGAACTGATCCGCGCCGCCGTATCACCGGCCTTGCCCACGCCGCTGCGCGCTATCGCCCAAGCCGGTGCAGGCCTCAACCATATCGACCAGCAAGAGGCGCAGCGGTGTGGTGTGACCTTGCTGAACACGCCGGGCTCCAACGCGACGGCGGTCGCCGATTATGTGGTGGCCCAGGCGTTGTTTTTATCCAGAGACCTGGACCACTACAACGCCGAAACGCACTGCGGTCGCTGGTCCAAGGGCACCTTGGCGCCAAGCCGCGAATTCAGCGAACTCACGCTAGGGTTGGTCGGCACGGGCAGCATTGCTCAAGAGGTCGCACGCAAAGCGGGATCGCTCGGTATCAAGGTCATCGCCACCGGTTCCGAACGTTTTACCGAGCAGGCCGCGCGCAGCCTTGGGCTTGAGCGACGACCAACCCTCGAGCACGTGCTGGGGGAGGCCGACGTGGTCTCTATCCACGTCCCGCTGACACCGCTCACCCGAGGCCTGTTCGGGCTTGCCCAGTTCAGGCAAATGCGCCGAGGGTCGGTGCTGATCAACACCGCTCGCGGCGGCATCGTCGATGAAGCCCAGTTGGCAAGCTTCATGACCGCGTTTCCCAGGCACATCAAAGCGGTCGCCATCGATACCTTCGCGCTGGAAAAAGACCGCTTCAACTCGCCCCTGGCAGGCGTCGGCAATGCCCAACTCACACCGCATATCGCAGGCAACACGACGACGGCGATCCGTAGGGCTTCACGGCAGATTGTCGACAAGATCCATGCGTTCAGCCTCACGTGAGCCTGTGGCGAGGGCGCTTGCTCCCGTTGGGCTGCGCAGCAGCCGCAGCCCTCAGGAACGCGCCGTCCCTGACGCACCTGTATCAGCCGATGTGGGGACGCTGCGCGTCCCAACGGGAGCAAGCTCCCTCGCCACAGGGGAGGCGAGGGAGGCTGCAATGTCCCAAGTCAGCATGAGTTGGCTGATCGCTGCGTCGAGGGTGGCGTGCGGGACGTTATCGCGCGCCAGAATCGAAACGCCCTGCAGGAAACTATCAAACACCGACGCCATCACTGCCGGGTTAACCGTGGGCGGCAACTGCCCCAGACGAATCGCCCGTTCCACACACGCCACAATCCCCGCCCGCGTACGCAGCCGCGACTGCGTCAACCCGTCCGCCACCCGCGCATTCTCCGGGCTCGGCGCGCTCATTACGCCCAGCGCCACCATGCAGCCCTTGGGGTGTCCGTCTTCACACTGCATGCGCGCGGATTGGCGCAGTGCGGTTTCAACGGCACGGCGCGGTGGCAGGTTTTCGTCCCACAGGCATTCAGTGACCTGGGCGTAGGTCGCCAGGTAGCGCTGCACGCATTCGTCGAACAACGCTTCTTTGGAACCGAAGGCCGCGTAGAAACTCGGCGCGGAGATCCCGCCGCCCAGGCCGGCCTTGAGCTGCGCCAGTGACGTGGCGTCGTAGCCGTGCTGCCAGAACAGGTGCATGGCCTGTTCCACGGCGTGTTCACGGTCGAAGGTGCGGGGGCGGCCCATTTGTGCCATGAGAGATCTCCGGTGGAAAGCGAGATAAATACTAGTCGATACATAAGTCGTTGACAACGCATGGCGTACGCCCGCAACATCTGTATCGATCAGTATTTAAGTCCCAATCAAGGAGTTTCCCGTGACCCCCTCATTGACCTTATCGGCGTCATCCGACCGTCTGCCCATCGGCGCCTTGCTCGCCCTGGCGATGACCGGCTTTATCTGCATCGTCACCGAAACCCTGCCCGCCGGCCTCTTGCCGTTGATCAGCGACGGCCTGGCGATTTCCCCATCCATGGCCGGGCAGATGGTCACCGCGTATGCCTTGGGCTCGGTGCTGGCAGTGATCCCCCTGACCATCGCCACCCGGAGCTGGCGCCGGCGTAATGTGCTGCTGCTGACCATCGTCGGCTTTTTGCTGTTCAACTCCATCACGGCGCTGTCGTCACACTATGGCGTGACCCTGGTGGCACGCTTCTTTGCCGGTGTCGCGGCGGGGTTGGCCTGGAGCCTGCTGGCCGGTTACGCACGGCGTATGGTCGCGCCCCATCAACAGGGTAGGGCGCTGGCGTTGGCGATGGTCGGCACGCCGATTGCGCTGTCGTTGGGTGTGCCGCTGGGTACCTGGCTGGGCGGGTGGGTGGGGTGGCGCACCACCTTCGGCCTGATGTCGGCCGTGAGCCTGGTACTGATTGCGTGGGTGCTGGTGAAAGTCCCGGACTACGCGCCCCAGCCTGCGCATCAACGCGTGTCGTTGGGCAAGGTGTTGACGACGCCGGGCGTACGGCCGGTGCTGGCGGTGGTGATGACGTGGATGCTGGCGCACAACATTCTGTACACCTACATTGCACCGTTCGTGGCGCCTGCTGGCTTGGCGGACCGGGTTGACCTGGTGCTGTTGGTGTTCGGGGTGGCCGCGTTGGCGGGGATCTGGATCGCGGCCAGGTTGGTGGAGCCGCTCTTGCGCAACACGGTCCTCGCCAGCCTGGCGGTGTTTGGCGGCGTCTCGCTGGTGTTGGGCTTTTTTGGCGGCGTGCCTGAAGTGGTTTACCTCGGTGTGGCGGTCTGGGGCCTGAGTTTTGGCGGCGCTGCAACCTTGCTGCAAACCGCGCTGGCCGATGCAGCGGGGGATGGCGCGGATGTGGCGCTGTCGCTGAACGTGGTGGCCTGGAACAGCGCCATTGCCGGCAGCGGCGTGGTCGGCGGGGTATTGCTGGATACCTGGGGCGTGGCGTCGTTTCCGTGGGCGATGCTGGTGTTGGTGGGCGTGTCCCTGGCGATTGCCTGGGGTGCCAGCGCCCATGGTTTCAAGCCCGGTCGCCGGGCTGGCGCTGCAGCACCCACCCAACCCCTGCCGGGTTAAGGGATCAACCGCGCGGCGCGCAACTGATCGAACACCGCGAAAAACGCCTGGTCGCTGGCCTGATAAGCGGTGAAACCCAGCTGGCGGCTCTTGGACATGTCCGTGACCACCTCGATCGGCCGCCCCAGGTCGGCATCGGTGTGCCACGGCGAGACGAGCCGGCTGATGTCGGCTTCTTTCAACCCATGCTGCGCAACCATCTGGCTCCAGGCGGACTGGTCATCGGCCATCTGCTGCTCAAGCGGGCAGGGCTGGGCGGGGAAGTCTGCCGGGGTGAGGCCAAAGTAATCGGCGATTTGCCCCCACATCCATTGCCAGCGGAACACATCGCCATTGGTGATGTTGAACGCCTGGTTCGCCGCCGCCGGTGTGGTCGCCGCCCATAGCTGTTGTTGGGCCAGTTGCCGTGCATCGGTCATGTCGGTGAGGCTGTCCCACTGCACACGCGAACCTGGGAACACAAACGGGCGCCCGGTGTGTTTGCACACGCTGGCGTAGACGGCGAGGGTGGTCGCCATGTTCATCGCATTGCCCACGGCGACGCCCGTGACGGTGTGCGGGCGGTGCACGCTCCAGGTGAAGCCGTCTTTCTCGGCCGCAGCGAACACTTCGTCTTCCTGGGCGTAGTAGAAATTCTCCACGTCCAGGCGGCCTTGTTCTTCGCGGAACGGGGTCTGCGGCAGGCTGCCCTTGCCATAGTTTTCGAACGGGCCGAGGTAGTGCTTCAAACCGGTCACCAGGGCCACATGCTGCACCGTGCCGGCGGGGCGCACGGCGTCCAGCACGTTGCGCACCATGGCGGCGTTGACGCGGATGTTCTCGGCTTCCGTGGCCTGGCGCGACCAGGTGGTGATGAACACATGGGTGGGTTTCAACTCGGCCAGTGCCTGCTGTACTGAGGCCGGGTCTTGCAAGTCGGCGGCTACCGGGATCACGCCAGGTATCTGGGACGGGCTACGCGACAGCGCGGCAACCTGCCACTGGTTATCGAGCAGTAACTGGGTGGTGGCGCTGCCAACGATGCCGCTGGCGCCCACGACGAGTGCGGTCTGGGTCATACAATTCTCCCTAGGATGTAGGGTTCTGAGCCCTGGCGTGTAGGAGAGGTTCAACCTTATCCGTGGCCTTGCGGCACCAAACCGGCCTATCAGGGTCCATACACCCCGCACGAACATTCGCGCTCGTCCGTTTACCCTCACCATAAGATCTAACGCATGTACCTACGCAAGATTGCAGTCGGGCTGTCGGCCCTCGTTTTACTCTCCACCGCTGTAGACGCACGCAGCCTGGCCAATCCCTACACCCCCACGCAGCAACGCAGTTCGTTTGACGGTTGCGCCCAACTCTTTCCCGCCACCACCCCGATCAACATGGCCACCGTCCCGGCGTCGATGAAGCCCTTGGCCCTGTGCTCCGACACCTTCGCGGTGCTGTACTCGCAAACCAGCAAGACCCCGCTGGTGGTGGTTGAACGCCTGAATGCCACGCAGTTGAAAGACGCCAAAGGCGAGGAGCGCACCAACCAGTTCTACCCCGACCCACGCATCCCCAAGGCCGGGCGCGCCGAGCTGAGCGACTACCGCAGCCAGCACCCGGCCGTGGACCGTGGCCACCAGGCCCCGGCCGCCGATGCACCCAACGCCCATGCCATGGCCCAATCCTTCGCGCTGTCGAACATGGTGCCGCAAGACCCCACCAACAACCGCAAGATCTGGAGCAAGGTCGAGGCCGACGTGCGCAAGTTTGCCCAGCGCTCCGGCGGCGATGTGTACGTGTTTACCGGCCCGCTGTTCGACGCCGGCTACAGCACCATCGGTAAAAACAAGGTCTGGGTGCCGACGCGCCTGTTCAAGCTGGTGTATGACGCCTCGTCCCGGCGCGCCTGGGCGTATGTGCTGCCCAATGCTGAGACGCGCATCCAGAAGCCGATGGACTACGACACCTTCGTGAAGAGCACCGGGCTCAAGTTGTTGGGGAATCTTCCGGTTTCCGGGTCGGTGGGGCGGACGTGATCGACGCGGGCCGATCCATCTGGCGCTTGAGGGTATAGAGCGCCACACCCACCGCCAGGATGCCCGACACGGCGCCGACCCCCAGCGCCCAGCGCGGCCCGAGGTGGTCGGCCACCCAGCCGACGATAGGCGCGCCGATCGGCGTGCCGCCCAGGGCCACGCCGACACGCAGGGCGATCACCCGGCCGCGCATGGCCAGCTCGGTGGTGAGTTGCATCAGGCTGTTGGTGGTGTTGCTGAAGGTCATGGCGCCCACGCCGATGATCACCAGCGCCACGGCAAACAGCCAGTAGTTCGGCGCCAGGGCCGCCAACGTGCAGCCGATCCCGAAGATCGCCGCGCCGTTGAGCAGTGACCTGAACTGCGGTCGTTCACGGCCAGCCGCGATCAGGGCGCCGGCGAGGGTGCCGATGGCCAACGTCGAAGACAACAGGCCATAGCCGCGCGCATCGGTATCGAACACGCGGACCGCCATGGTCGAGATGAAAATCGGGAAGTTCATGCCGAAGGTGCCGATCAGAAACAGCATCAGCAGGATCGCCTTCAAGTCCGGCCGCGCCCACACATAGCGCAAGCCCTCGGTGAGGCTGCCCTTGGTGCGCAGGGCGCGAACCTTGGCGTGCTGCCCCGACACCCGCAGGAAAAACAACGACGCCAGCACCGCAAAAAAACTGCTGCCGTTGAGCAGGAATGCCCAGCCGGTGCCCACCGACGCGATGGTCAGGCCGGCCACCGCCGGGCCGATCATGCGCGCCATATTGAACGAGGTGGAGTTGAGCGCGATGGCGTTGGACAAGTCCTTCTCGGCCACCAGCTCCGCGACGAAAATCTGCCGCACCGGCGCATCGAACGCCGACGCGCAGCCGGACAGGAACGCGAACACATACACGTGCCACAGCTCGACAAACCCGGTGATGGTGAACACCCCCAGCGTCAGCGCCAGCAAGCCCATGACCGCTTGGGTGACGATCAGCAGCTTGCGCTGGTCATAGTGGTCGGCGGCAAACCCGGTCCACGGCAACAGCAGCAACTGCGGCCCGAACTGCAACGACATGACGATGCCGACAGCGGCGGCGTTGTGCGGGGTAAGCTGAGTGAGTACCAGCCAGTCCTGGGCGGTGCGTTGCATCCAAGTGCCGATATTGGACACCAACGCACCCGCGGCCCAGATGCGGTAATTGGGGCTGCGCAGCGAGCGGAAGGTGCCGAGGAAACTCATGGCGGTATTTTTTACTCCTCAAGGCGGGATCATCTAAACAGCGCCTGGGTGTATGACGCGGCAGGCGCAGTTCACAACCACAGTGAAGATCAATGTGGGAGTTGTCGAGCCCCAGCGAGGCTACGAAGGCGGCGGTATTGCTGGCATTTTCTTTGCCTGACCCACCGCCATCGCAGCCTCGCTGAAGCTCGACAGCTCCCACAGGGGATTGGCGGTGGCGGTTGGGTTGCTGTTCACAAGGCCCGCACGGCGATTGCAGTGCCCGGCAGCAGTGAGGCTCAAAGGTGGGAGTTGTCGAGCCCCAGCGAGGCTACGAAGGCGGCGGTATTGCTGGCATTTTCTTTGCCTGACCCACCGCCATCGCAGCCTCGCTGACGCTCGACAGCTCCCACAGGGGATTGGCGGTGGCGGTTGGGTTGCGGTTCACAAGGCCCGCACGGCGATTGCAGTTCCCGACAGCAGTGAAGCTCAAAGGTGGGAGTTGTCGAGCCCCAGCGAGGCTACGAAGGCGGCGGTATTGCTGGCATTTTCTTTGCCTGACCCACCGCCATCGCAGCCTCGCTGAAGCTCGACAGCTCCCACACTGAATATCACCCCACGGCGTTATACTCGCCCCCTCGCAATCAACCCATTCAATCAACCCGGGATACCCCATGAGCACCTCTCTCCCTCTCATCCCTGCGCGCAAGCCTGTCGCGCCTTTGGTGGCTTTTATCATCCTGGTGCTTGGCGCCCTGTTCCTGCAAAACAGCGTCGGCTCACGCCAGGTGCTGTTGCTGGTGGTCGGCGCTGCACTGGGCTTGACCCTTTACCATGCTGCCTTCGGTTTTACCTCGGCCTGGCGTGTGTTTATCAATGATCGCCGTGGCGCCGGCTTGCGTGCGCAGATGGTGATGCTGGCGGTGGCGGTGCTGCTGTTCTTCCCCGCGTTGGGGGCGGGCACCTTGTTCGGCCAGCCGGTGGTCGGGCTGGTGGCGCCGGCCGGGGTGTCGGTGGTGTTCGGGGCGTTTATCTTCGGGATCGGCATGCAGCTGGGCGGCGGTTGTGCGTCGGGCACGTTGTTCACCGTGGGCGGCGGTAATGCGCGCATGCTGGTGACGCTATTTTTCTTTATCTGCGGTTCGTTGATTGCCACACACCACGTTGACTGGTGGTTTGCGCTGCCTGCGTTCCCGGCGGTGTCCATCGTCAAGAGCTTCGGCGTGCTGCCGGCGCTGGGCTTGAGCCTGACTGTGTTTGCGCTCATTGCGGTTATCACCGTGCGCCTGGAGAAGGGCCGTCATGGTCAGCTGGAAGAGGGCGTAAAAAGCGAGCACCAAGGCGTGCGCCGCTTCCTGCGTGGGCCGTGGCCACTGGTGTGGGGCGCCATCGGCCTGGCCCTGCTCAACTACGCCACCCTGGCATTGGCGGGGCGGCCATGGGGTATTACTTCTGCGTTCGCCTTGTGGGGCGCCAAGGTGGCAAGCGGTGTGGGTGTGGACGTAGCCAGCTGGGCGTTCTGGCAAATGCCGGGCAATGCCAAGGCCCTCGCCGCGCCGGTATGGGAAGACATCACCAGCGTCATGGACATCGGCATTGTCCTCGGCGCGTTGTTGGCCGCAGGCCTGGCCGGGCGTTTCGCCCCCAGGCTGAACATCCCGGCGCGCTCGCTGGTGGCGGCGGTGATCGGCGGCCTGTTGCTCGGTTATGGCTCGCGTCTGGCCTACGGCTGCAATATCGGCGCGTACTTCAGCGGCATCGCCTCGGGCAGCCTGCATGGTTGGGTGTGGCTGGTGGCGGCGTTTATCGGCAATGGCGTGGGCGTGCGGTTACGGCCGTTTTTCTTTGCCGGCGAGCGGCCGCAGGTCGCGTTGAGCGGTTGCTGAGTCAGCTCTGCGGAGAAATGTCTGGCGCCTGAGCGGCTTCAGCCGCCAGCTTTTCCCGGTCCGCTTTGCTGATGTACGTATCTTTTTTCTTCGGCGCCAATTTGGCGCTGGCTTTTTTGGCTTTGGCCTTGAAGAGCTGCTGGAGTTTTTTCTGGCGATTCA